>NZ_CP012333.1:2400000-3600000 GCF_001263205.1 Labilithrix luteola | reverse complement strand
CGGGCCGCTTCGATGCCCTCGGCTACACGCGCACCGATGCCGTCTATCACCCGGTGGGCGCGAGCCCGGACTCGTACGTCCGTCCGCGCGCCGCTGCGCTCGGGTCGCCTCCCGCGCCTGCACCACGCCCCGCTCCCGTCGCGCAGCCAGCGCCGGTCTCGGCCGTCCGCCAGGCCGACGCCAAGGACCCGCTCGACGGCGGCGACATCCTCGGGCTCTCCGCCGAGGACTTCCGCAAGCGCGCGCTGAAGATCAATCCGTACCGCACGGCCTGGATCGGACGCGTCGACACGATCCCTCCGCAGAGCGACGAGCGCACGGCCCTCATCGATCGCGGCCTCATCCTCCGCGGCATGCTCAAGCCCGAGCAGATCACCGAGATCCATCGCGTGGGCGATCTGTGGCTCAAGCACCACGACGCGATGAGGATCGCGGAGATCGCCGCGCAGAAGAACGCCGACGCGTTCCTCGAGGCACGCCGCGCCGAGAAAGCTGCGCTCAAGGAGCAAAAGAAGCGCGAGGCCGACGAGCGGCGGGCCAAGCGGAAGGCGGAGATCGCCCAGCGGCGCGCGACCGACATCGTGTTCCTCGGCCGCGGCGTCTCCGCCGGCCTCGCCGACCGCCGCACGCACATCGAGGAGCTCGCACGCCGGGGGCTGCCGATCCTGTCGACGCCGCAAGACGTCGCGAAAGCACTCGGCCTCGACGTACCGCGCCTCCGCTGGCTCGCGTTCCACGCGGAAGCGCCCGCGCGCACGCACTACGTCCACTTCGAGATTCCGAAGCGGAGCGGCGGCACACGCCTGCTCTCCGCCCCGCACGACGATCTGAAGAAGGCGCAGCACTGGATCCTCGAGTTCATTCTCTCGAAGCTCCCGGTGACGGAGGCCGCGCACGGCTTCGTGCCCGGTCGCAGCACGGTCACCAACGCGCGTATGCACGTGGGGCGCGACGTGGTGGTCAATTGCGACCTCAAGGACTTCTTTCCCTCGATCACGTTCAAGCGTGTGCGCGGTGTCTTCGAGGTCATCGGCTACTCGCCCGCGGTCTCGACGATCCTCGCGCTCTTGTGCACGGAAGCTCCGCGCACGAAGGTCGTGCACGAGGGTCGCGAGTTCTGGGTCGCGGTCGGTGAACGCGCGCTCCCGCAAGGCGCCCCGACGAGCCCCGCCCTCTCGAACCAGATTGCCCGCAAGCTCGATCAGAGGCTCGAAGGCGTCTGCAAGAAGATCGGTTGGTCGTACACGCGCTATGCGGACGACCTGACGTTCAGCGCCGAGAGCGGACAGCGCGAGCGCATCGGGTGGCTACTCGCGCGCGTGCGCCACATCGCGCAGAACGAAGGATTCGCGCTCAACGCGAAGAAGACGCGCGTGCAGCGCAACGCACGCCGGCAGGACGTCACGGGCGTCGTCGTCAACGACAAGCCGGCGACGCCGCGCGAGGAGATCCGTCGCTTGCGGGCGATCCTCCACGGCGCCAAACGAACAGGCCTCGAAGGACAGAACCGGCAGGGGCACCCGGCGTTCGAAGCCTACGTGCGAGGCAAGATCGCCTACGTCTCGATGATCGATCGCGAAAAGGGAGAGAAGCTCCGTCGCGAGCTCGACGTGATCACGGGCTCGTAAAAGGCTGTCGCGTCCCGCGACGCAGACCGACGAAGCGGGCCTTCTCTGCCCCGAGCCGTGCCGAACGACGTACCGACCGCACCCCGCTCGCGCTCGCTCGCGCTGGTTCGACCAAAATGCGGCAGCGCAACAATTCGGTCTGGGCGTTCGGACCCGAACTACCTGTGGGTTGCTGCGTCGTTCAGGCCCCCCATGTCCTCGCCTTCGTGTATCGTTGGCTATAGGAGCTCCCGTGGACAGCAAGCCCCAACCCGATAGCGCAGCAGCAGCAGGAACGAGCGGCGGCGCAGGCGGCGCAGGAACGGGCTCGGGCTCGGATCGACCGCGCCGCATCATCAAGCGGTATTCGAACCGAAAGCTGTACGACACCAAGGACAGCCGCTACGTCACGCTGCTTCAGATCGCGGAGATGGTTCGCACCGGTGAAGAGGTGCAGATCATCGACAACAACACGAAGGAAGACCTCACCGAGGTCACCCTCGCGCAGATCATCTACGAAGAGCAGAAGCAGAAGGCGTCCACGAGCCGCAACGTTCCGCTCCAGACGCTCAAGGAACTCATTCACCAGCGCACCGAGAAGGTCCTCAGCGACCTTCGCGAGGGCCCCATCGGCCGCCTCATTCCGGGCGCCAAGGGCGAACCCGGCAAGCCTGGTGAAGGTGGGACGCCGACGCCCCCGCAAGTTCAGGAAAACGGCACCGCACCGTCCTCCGCGACGATGCAAGCGGCTGCTCCGGTTGTACCGCCCGGCACCGTGACGACGCCGACAACGGGCGGCGCCAAGCCGAGCCTCGTCGACCAGGCGAAAGAGACCCTGGAAGACTGGCAGCACAAGATCGACGAACGCGTGAAGGCGGTCGTTCCGAATCTTCTTCCGTGGCAGCAGCTTCAGCTCGAGATCAAGCGCCTGAACGCGCGGATCGAAGAGCTCGAAGAAAAAGTGAAAACGCTCCAGAAGCGTTAGGCCGGTCCTCTCGCTCTCGGCGCTCTCGGCGCTGACACGTGCGCAGTCGTTGGCGTGGGCCGCGCGTGGGCCTCGCGCCCGCGCGGCGATTCCACACGCGGCCGAGCAGACGCCCGCAGACGATCGGGGATCGACGATAGCGAGTCTACGATTGCGGCGCGCCACCGAGCACGCCTCGGCCGGTCAAGCGACAAGCTGAGCCACGTGCGCCAGCCTGCGCCAATGTGCCACCGCAACCGGCCCTGCGAGCCCGGGCTCGACCGTGCTGTGCCAGCTCCGGAAGATCTCAAGCAAGCCGTGCAGTTAGGCACCGGCGCCGGAGCTCCGAACGTGAGCTCATGCGACTCTCTGCATCGCGTCGCTAGACCTTTGGAATAGGGCGCTTAACCTCCCTGTTGCGTCGGACAGAGAAGGCAGTCGACGCGCATGAGGTCCTCTACTCTTATGGAAAAGAAGAAGGTCGTCGACGGGTTCGCCGAAGAGGCCGTCGGTCATCTGGACGCCCTGTACGCGGTGGCGTGCAAGCTGACCCGGAATCCCTCGGAAGCCGAGGACCTCGTTCAGGACACCCTGCTCAAGGCGATGCGGGCGCGTGACCAGTTCAACGCCGGCACGAACCTGAAGGCGTGGCTGTTCCGCATCCTGACGAACACCTTCATCAACAAGTATCGCCGCGGCGGGCTCGAACGCTCGGTGCTCGAGGGGCCGGATGCCGATCCGCTCGTCGATGGCTGGGTCAGCGCCGCGACCATGCGCCAACTTCGCGATCCGGAGCAGCAAGCCCTGTTGCCCATCGTCGAGGGCGAAGTGCAGCGCGCGCTCGATTCACTCCCGGCGGAATTCAAGCTCGCCGTCGTCCTCTGCGACGTCGAAGAGTTCAGCTACGAGGAGATTGCGCAGATCATGGGCTGCCCGATCGGCACCGTGATGAGCCGCCTGCACCGCGGCCGTAAACTGCTCCAGCGTTCCCTCTACAACCACGCCCTCGCTCTCGGTATCGTGAAGGGCGAACCTGTGTCAGAAGCCAAGCACGAGCCGATGATCAAAGACGAGCAACCTGCCGACTTGGCCGCGTTCCGTGCACGTAAGAGGGGAGCGGCGTAGTCATGTCGTCCCCGTCTGAAGGCTGCAAATCAACGGCGCATCTGCTCGGAGCTCACCTCGATGGTCAGCTCGACGCCGTGAAGACCCTCGAGGTCGAAGACCATCTCAGTGCGTGTGAAGTCTGTCGTGAGCGCCTCGCGCTCGATCGCGCGCTTCGAGGCTCGCTGAAGAAGGCCGTGAAGACGGCGACGCCGCAAGACGTCCGGGCCCGCATGTTGGCCGCGATGACTGCGGAGACGGCGCGCGAAGTCGGTCGTCTCGAAGAAAACGAGGCCGAAGAAGCCCGCTCGTCCCTCGCGTTGGATCGGCCGCTAAACCAGGGCAGCCCGGCCAAGCCGGGGCGCGGCATGCTCCGCCACTGGCGCACGATGCTTCCGCTGGCCAGCGCCGCGGCTCTCGCCCTCGCGTGGGGCTCGGCATCCAAGCAGCCGGTCACCCTGGGTTCGACGGGCCTCACGAGCGCCGGGTTCGGCAACGACGAGCTGCTCCGCGAGTTCGTCGCGCAGCACTCGCGTCCGCTTCCTCCCGAGCAGACCGACCCGAAGCAGGTCAGGCAGCTCGAACGCTACGTCGGTGTTCCGGTCCACGTTCAGCAGTTCGCGCCCTTCTCGCAGAACCAGAACGCGCGCTTCGTTGGTGGTCGCGTCGTGCCGGTTCACGGCAGCGAGCGCGCAGCGATGCTGCAGTACGAGCTCTCGCAGGGCAGCAACGTCCAGCGCGTCACGGTCTTCGTCTACAACCCGCGCAACGTGCAGGTCGGCGGTGCGCACCTCGCGCCGCGGGCCATCGGCACCGCCGAAGTGCGGGTCGGTCAGACCGACGGTTACTCGGTCGTCGTCCGCGAGCAGGGCGGAGTCGGCTACACCTACGCGAGCGATCTCGACCCCGAGACCAGCGCGAAGATGGTGGCCGCTGCCGCCAGCGACTGACACGGCCCCTCGAAGAAAGCGCCATGGGTCGGGACTAGGTCGTGCGCCTCGGGCGTACGGTCCCGACCATGAAGCTGCGAACTTCCCTTCTCACGACCTGCATTTTCGTCGGCAGCCTTCTCGCCACGGCAGCCTGCGGCTCACCGGCGCCTCGTGACGCCAGCCAGGCGTCACACGCCGATACGCGCGATCTGCAGACCGTCTGCGAGCGCGCCGAGCACGAGGGTCAAGGCCATCTCGGCATCGCGGCACTCCACGTCGAGAGCGGCGAGCGCTTCGCATTCCACGGGGAAGAGCGCTTCCCCATGCAGAGCGTCTTCAAGCTTCCGCTCGCGATCGAGCTCCTCGCGCACGTCGACGCGGGGGATCTGCGGCTCGACGATGAAGTGACCATCCGGCCGAGCGATCTTCGACCCGGCCCTGGAGGCGCCCTCGCCGACGAGCTCCCGAACGGTGGAACGCGCTCGATGCTCGCACTGCTCGAACGCATGGTCATCGCGAGTGACAACACCGCGGCCGACATTCTTCTCGAACGCGTCGGCGGACCTCGCAAGGTGACCGATCGACTGCACGCGCTCGGCATCGAGGGCGTCGACGTGAGCCGCTCGGAGGCCGATCTCCACTTCGATTTCACGGGCGTCACGCAAAGGCCGCCGCGCGACACGTGGACCCTCGCCAAGCTGCACGAGGTGACGAACACGCCGCCCGCCGTCCGTAGGAGCGCCCTCGCCACCTACCTCGCCGATCCGCGCGACACGGCGAAGCCCAACGCGATGGTCGATCTCCTGCTCCGCGTGCACCAGCGCAAGGTGCTGAAGCCCGAGAGCGGAGAGCGCCTCGTCTCGATTCTCGAACGCACGACGACGGGGAAAAAGCGGCTTCGTGGGCTCTTGCCGCCCGAAACGGTGGTGGCCCACAAGACGGGCATGTCCGACACCACCGATGGCGTGACGGCGGCGACGAACGACGTCGGCATCATCACCTTGCCGGGCAATGCCGGGCACGTCGTGATTGCCGCGTTTCTCTCGAACTCGAAGGGCGACGACGACACGCGCGACCGGGCGATTGCGACCGTAACCCGCGCCATGGTCGACCATTTCACCAAACGCTGACTCGCGGGAGCCCGACCACGCCGTCACGCTGCCTTGGCGGAGGGGTTGGTAGTAACGTTCGGCGCCATGAAGGCGACGGACACGGAAGCTCGAGCAAGCACCAACGCGCGGTTGCGCCTCGTAGGTGGAAGCCTGGTCATCACGGCGGCCTTCCTCACCGCCGGATGCGGGAGCTCCCCCAGCCCCACCGCGCAGGCGCCCTCGATGCCGACGAGTGCACCGCCCGTCCCGCCGAAGCCCGTCGCGAGCGAGCCCACTGACGACGACCTGCTCTACCTCGAACAGGTCGACGGAGAACGCTCGCTCGCGTTCGCACGGGCTCACAACACGGTGTCCGAGGGCGAGCTCACCGCCGCTCCGGGCTTTCGTGCGCTGGAAGCGCGCTTGCTCGCCGTCCACGGCTCGAAGGACAAAATCCCCGCGCCGTGGGTCGTCGGCAGCACCGTCCGGAACTTCTGGACCGACGGCGATCACCCGCGCGGGATCTTGCGAACGACGAGCTTCGCGGATTTCAAGAAGCCGTCCCCCACGTGGACGACGCTCCTCGACATCGACGCGCTCAACAAGGCCGAGAACGAGAGCTTCGTCTACCACGGCATGACGTGCCTCTATCCGCGCGAGGTCAAGTGCCTCGTGCGGCTGTCACGCGGCGGTGGCGACGCCGAGATCGTGCGCGAGTTCGACGTCGAGAAGAAGGCCTTCGTGAAGGGCGGCTTCGAGCTTCCGCAGGCGAAGTTGAACGTATCCTGGAAGGACGAGAACACGATCTACGTCGGCACGGACTTCGGCCCGGGCTCGATGTCCAAGGCGGGCTACCCGCGCATCTCCAAGGAATGGAAGCGCGGCACGCCGCTCGCGAGCGCCAAGACGATCTTCGAGGCGCACGAGTCGGACCTCGGCGGAGGTTGTTCGCGCAGCTTCACGCACGGGCACGCGCAGGACGAGTGTTCGCGCGCCATCGACTTCGAGCGCCACGAGGTGTCCCTTCTCCAAGGCGGAAAGCTCATTCGCCTCGACGTGCCGGAAGACGCGAACGTGGTTCCGTGGGACGAAGATCTCTTCGTGCGCCTCCGCTCGGACTGGCGCGTTGGTGACAAGACCTACGCGAAGGGCAGCTTGCTCGCCGCGAAGCTCACGCCGTTCCTGGCAGGGAAGCGCGAGTTCCAGGTGCTCTTCGAGCCCACGGCCGGGACGTCGCTCAAGACGCTCACCACCCTGAAAAACAAGCTCGTCATCAACGTCCTCTCCGACGTGAAGAGCAAGATCTCCATCTTCGCGCGCAAGAGCCCGACGAGCCCGTGGGTAGCGAGCCCACTCGACGAGAACGCCGGCTCCATTCACGTCGGACCCGTCGACGACGACAGCACCGACGACGTGTGGCTCTGGACCGAAGATTTCACGGTCCCCAACACCCTCTCGTACTGGAACACGACGACCGGCAAGCGCGAGGTCATCAAGCGTAATCCGTCGTTCTTCGAGGCGTCCGGCCTGGAGGTCAGCCAGCACTTCGCGACGTCGAAAGACGGCACCAAGATTCCCTACTTCGAGGTCCGCAAGAAGGGCGAGACCAAGCCGGGTCCGACGTTGCTCTCGGCCTACGGTGGGTTCGAGATCTCCCAGACGCCGAGTTACGGCGCTGCGCGCGGCGTGGCATGGCTCGAGCGCGGAGGCACGTTCGTCCTCGCAAACCTCCGCGGCGGTGGCGAGTACGGCCCCGAATGGCACAAGGCGGCCATCAAGGAAAAGCGTCAGAACGCCTACGACGACCTGGCGGCCGTGGCCGAGGACCTCGTCCATCGCGGCGTGGCCACGGCGAAGACGCTGGGCGTCATGGGCGGAAGCAACGGCGGTCTCCTCACGAGCGTGATGCTCACGCAGCGCCCCGAGCTGTTCGGGGCTGTCGTGAGCATGGTGCCCCTCACCGACATGAAGCGGTACCACAAGCTTCTCGCCGGAGCCTCGTGGATGAGCGAATACGGAGATCCGGACAACGCCCAGGACTGGGCCGCGCTCGCCAAGTTCTCCCCGCTCCACAACACGAAGCGCGGCGCGGCCTACCCACCGGTGCTCTACACCACGTCCACCAAGGACGATCGCGTGCACCCTGGACACGCGCGCAAGATGGTCGCCCGCCTCGAGGCCGAAGGTTACAAGCCGCTCTATTACGAAAACATCGAGGGTGGTCATGGAGGCGCGGCCGATCTCAAGCAGCGGGCGTACGTCGACGCGCTCGTCTACACGTTCCTCGCCTCTCGACTCGGATTGAACTGAAGGGCGACATACGCCCTTCCCGTTGCGGATTCGTCACACGTCGTGTCGGTCCCGCATCGGGCCCCTCGGATTTCGGCGTCGCGCACGCGCGAGACGCGTTTTGCACGGGCGCGGCCGCACGCGAGATCGTAGTGCTTAGCCGTGCGAACGAGGCTTTCAGCGTGTTCGGGGCTCGCTCTCGCTGGTCTGCTCGTCTTGGCTCTCGCGCCTGCGTCAGCCGCGTGCGGCTCGGACAGCGATGCGAACGCACGAGGTCCCGGCACGGAGCAGCAGACCGGTCCGGGAGCCGATGGCACCACGCCTGCGTCCGGCGTCTTCCTCGTCTACGGTGACGACGTCGACGCAGCCGTCCGCGCACGCATCACTTCGCTCGTCGGAAGTGCCCTGGGAAGGGCCCCGCAGGAGATCGCCGCCGACGCCCTTCCGATTTCGCTCGCGGCGGATTCGCTCGCCCTTGCGATCGGCAACTCGAGTGTCGCGCGCTCGGTGATCCCCGCGTCGGACCTCGGCTCTCTCCCCGCCGAGAGCTACGTCCTTCGTTCGGCGAAGCGAGGCGACGGCATGCTGCTCGTGGCCGACGGCGTTCCAGCGAAGATCCGACCTCACGGCAACCTCGGCGCGCTCCACGGCGCTTATGCGCTGCTCGAGGAGCTCGGCTTCGCGTTCCTTCATCCGCTCGCCCCCACCGTTCCTCCGACGCTCGGCATTCCTTCGAAGGCCATCGATCGTCGCGAATCGCCGCGCTGGGACGAGCGCATCATCCATCTCCACACGCAGCACCCCCTCGAGCTCACCGAGATGCTCCAGGGGTGGGGCAGCGCGGGCCCTGACGACGCGGCCGGCTTCGAAGCGATGCTCCCCGAGTGGGATCGCTTTCTCGAGTGGTGCATCGCGAACGGCGAAAACGCGGTCGAGTGGTTCCTCCTGACCGCGAAGTCGTGGGCGGCGTTCGCCGATTCCGATGTGCGCCTCGAACGTCTCGCGAAGCTCGTCGAGCGGGCGCACGCGTTCGGCATCCAGGCGGGCATCGACGCGCCGATCGCGTTCGCGCAGCAGCACAGCTACCGCATGCTCCCGAACGGCGGCGGCGACGGTGACGTGAACGAAGAGCTCGCGCAGATCGACAAGAGCATCGACTGGCTCATGCGCGCGCACTGGGACTTCGTGAACATCGAGGCCGGAACGAGCGAGTTCACCCATCCGGCGCCCGAGCGCATGCTCGCGTGGATGAACGAGGTGCCGAAGTACCTCGACGCCCACTATTCGGGCACGACCTCGGCCATCAAGGTGCATTGCTCGCAAGGCCAGGTCGCCGACGGCTACCCCGATCCCATCACGGGCAAGCCGATCAACTTCAACATGCTGCCGCATCATGCCGATCCGCGGCTCGGCGTGTTGCCCCACACCGTCCAGCACTACGGTCTGACCGATCCAGCCCCGACCTACGGCAACACGGACTTCGGATACATGCGCGACTTCATCCGCGCCGAAGCCGGTTCACGCCGCGTGATCTGGTACCCGGAGTCGGCGTACTGGGTGAGCTTCGACATCGACGTTCCGCTCTTCTTGCCGCTCTACGCGGATCGGCGTCTCTCCGACCTACGCCTCATCGCCGCCGACGAAGATGCCGGGAAACTGGGCCTCGGCCCGAACGCAGGCAAACACATCGACGGCCAGCTCGTCTTCTCGAGCGGCTGGGAATGGGGCTATTGGCTCAACGACGTCGTCGCGGCGCGCGCTGCGTGGCAACCGGAGCCGAACGCCGCCTCGCAAGAAGCCGCGCTTCGGAGTGCGCTCGGTGCCCGCTTCCGCGTGTTCGGGGCCGCGCAGAACGACGTCGTCGATTTCGTCGTCGACGTGGTGAAGGCCGAGCAGGAGCTCCTGATCGAAGGGCGCGTGAACGGCAATCCGCCCAAAACCATCGCCATGCGCAATGGCCAGGCGTACCTCCAGGGCTGGGAGACGTGGGACGACGTCGCCAAGCTCGCGCAGGGTACGCCCGCCAAAGCCTTCGCCATGACCCAGCCCGACAAGCTCGGCCTCGTCGACATGCGCAATCCGCTGCATGGCGGACCGGGTTATTCGGCGGAGGTCGGGCCGCTCCT
Organism: Labilithrix luteola; assembly: GCF_001263205.1. Classification (GTDB taxonomy): domain Bacteria; phylum Myxococcota_A; class Polyangia; order Polyangiales; family Polyangiaceae; genus Labilithrix; species Labilithrix luteola. The sequence continues at coordinate 3,589,887 of NZ_CP012333.1, read as the reverse complement.
CGCCGCGATGGAAACGCGCTTCGGAGCCCTCGCCGATCGCGGCGATGCGCTCCGCGCCAAGATCCCCGCGCACGCGCGCGATCTCTACGACGACCTCGCCGACGCGATGCGCATGACCGCCCTGCGCGCCAAGCAGGTGCATGGGCTCTACGACTACGTCGACGGTTACTGGGATACACCCGACGCCACGCGCCGCGCGCGACTCACGGAGGCTCGCCACGCGCTCGACACGGCGCAGACGATCGTGACCGAGCGCGAGAAGCGCTACCGCGTGCCCGCCGATCGGATCGCGGCGTGGCGAGACAACCCGACGGCCTACGAGTACGGCTACCTCTGGAGTGTCCGCCGGCTCTTCTACTGGTGGCGTGACGAGGGCAAGGCCGTCGATCACCCGACGTTTCCTTGCTACCTGAACGTCATCAACCCGGTCGACGTCGCCTTCGGCGAAGGCATGGGAACCGACGCCGCGCGACTGTTCGGCGACCTGCTCTCGAGCGACGACCAGCGCGGCTGCCTCGCGGAGCCGACTTCGGAGCCGACCTTCCCACAGGATGGGCTGCGCACGCGCCCTTGAACGCGCGATTTGACGCCCGCGGACGCCGCTTCGCGCTAGTAGGGAGCCGGCCATGAAGAGTCCGCTCGAGTCGCTCCGCGCTCACCTCCCCGCCGAAGCTTTCGCCATCCTCACCCAGCACGACGCGCAGCGCACGCCGGGCAGCAAGAAGGAGCTGGCAACCCTTCTCAAGGACAACGAGTACACACTCACCGCGACGGTGGCGAAGTTCGACGCCACCTTCGGCGGACTCGACGTGCCCGACCACGAGAGCGCGGCAAACCAAGAGGACGACGACATCTGGCTCATCGGCGCCGAAAACTGCCTCCAGAGCGGCCTGCACGAGCCGCTTCGCGGCGGCGAAGGCCTCGAGCACGAGCAGCTCATTCCGGTCGTGTACAGCCCCGACGGCGTCGTTTACTTCATCGGTGCGGACGGGCTCGGCTGGGGCCAGGACACCGTCGAGCAGTCGCACGCTCAGCCCTGCGCCGACGATGGGGCCACGATGCTCGCGCGCATCCTGCTCGAACGCGCGGCGGATTCGGCGACGTATACGTCGAAGACCTCGAAGGGCAAGCACGGCGCGAAGCTCGCCAAGGAGCGCAAGCTCGCACCCGTGAAGCAGGCGTCGGACAGCTTCGCACGCTGGTGGGCTGGAGCTTCGGGCTTCGTCGCCGAGTATGCGGGCAGTGAAGGCGGCGGCGCGTGGACGCTCGTGCTCACCGCGAAGGGCGCCAAGGCCCCGAAGAAGGCGGCCACCAAGAAGGTCGTGACGAAGAGGCCGAGCGCCAAGAAGACGGCCAAGAAGGTCGCGGCTCCGAAGAAGGTCGAGACGAAGAAGCCGAGCGCCAAGAAGGTCGCGACCAAGAAGACGGCCTCGAAGAACGCCCCCGCAAAGAAGGCGCCCGCGAAGGCCGCGCCCAAGAAGACGACGCGCAAGCGATGAGCGAGCCGCTGGTCGTAGCGCTCTCGAAGCGCCAGCTCGAGGCCTACAACCGAGCCGATCTCGACGCGTTCTGCGCCTGCTACCACGCCGACGTGATGGTGCTCGACCACGAGGGCACGTGCACCACGCGCGGCATGGACGCGTTCCGCGAGCGTTACCGCACGATGTTCGACGCGCATCGTGACGTGCACGGGCGTGTCGACGAGCGCATCGTCCTCGGCGAGCACGTCGTCGAGCTCGAGCACTGGTCGCGTGTTCGCAAAGACACCGGCGAGCGCGTGTCGGGCACCGTCGTGGTCCGCTACACCGAGCAGGACGGACTGATTCGCATCGCCGAGTTCCTCCGACCGCGCGGCTGAAAACGCTCAGCGCGCGACGGCGAAACCGGCCTTTCGCGGGTCGGCCGCCGCGAGAATCTTGGGCCGGCCCGTCGCCGGGCCCGAGCGGTCCCAGGCGATCATCTGGATGGCCGAGCCGAGGAACGGGTCGTCGTCCACGTTCTCGCCGCGGGCCCTGAGGCCTTCACGCACGTCGAGGGGAACCTCGGGGTCGACGAGGAGCGTCGGGCCCTGTGTGTGGATGCGCGGCTGCGACACGCAAACGGTCGGGTCGAGGCCGAACACCAGGCGTGCAAGGGCGGCCTGCGTGGTGCCGGTCGCGATGCGCGCGCCGCCCGACCCGCCGAGCGCCAGGATGGGTGCGCCGTTCTCCACGACGATGGTGGGCGTCATGCTCGATACCGGACGCGCACGCGGCCGCGGCGCATTCGGCCCGCCGCCCGTCACGCCGAAGGGCTTCACGTCGTCGGGGGAGGAGAAGTCGTCGAGCTCGTTGTTCAGCAGGATTCCAGTGTCACCTGCGACGATGCTCGCGCCGAACGGACCGTTGACCGTCGTGGTGAGCGCCACCACGTTGCCCTCCTGGTCGGCCACGACCACGTGACTCGTGCCCTGCTCCTTGGTCTTGAAGTCGGTCGGAGCGTGCGTCTTCGTGGCTTCGATACGCTTGCGGCGCGCCATCAGCTGCGCGGGATCGAGCGCAGCGTCGTAGGCCTTGAGAACCTGCGGGTCGAGATCCGGATCGCCGGCCACGCGCGCGCGGTCGGCGAAGGCGCCGCGCATCGCCTCCGCGAGCGTGTGCAAGTACGCGCTCGAGCCGAACCCCATCGTGGCGAGCGGGGAGTTCTTGCTCGCACCGAACATGGTCATGGTCTCGAGGAGCATGAGGCCACCGGCCGACGGCGCAGGCATGGTGTAGATGGTGCGCCCGTCGATCGTACGCGTGAGCGGAGCGCGCTCTTGAGGCTTGTAGGCGGCGAGATCGTCCGTGGTCATCGTCCCGCCGGCCGCGCGCACGGCGTCGGCGATCTTCTTGGCCGTGGGGCCTTCGTAGATCGACTTCTTGCCCTCGGCTCCGAAGCGCACGAGCGTCTTGGCGAGCTCCGGCCGCTTGATGCGCGCGGCATGGCCGGCGGGATTTCCGCCCGGCAAGAACGACGACGCGAAGTCCGGCATCGTCTGCAGGCGCTCTTTGAACGCGGCGACGACTTCGGCCGTGTGCTTGGCGAGATAGAAGCCGTTCTGCGCGAGGGCGACAGCGGGGGCCGCGTCGTCGGCGAGAGACTTCCTTCCCCACTTGCGAGAGAGCATCTCGAGGCCTGCCGGCTCGCCGGGAACACCGACGCTTCCTCCGCGCGGACCGGACCAGCGCGAGCGATCCATCTTCTTCGCCCAGAGAACGTCACCCGAGTAACTCGATGGCGCGGTCTCGCGAAAGTCGACGACCGAGACCTTCTGATCTTTCGCCGTGTACACCATGGCGAAGCCGCCGCCGCCGATGCCGCTTGCCGACGGGTTCACGACGCCCAGCACGAGCGATGCTGCAATCGCGCCATCGACCGCGTTCCCACCTTGCGCCATGACGTCGAGCGCCGCCCGACTCGCTTCCGCGTGGTCCGCCGCGGCCGCATACGACCGCCCCTCGGCGCTCGGCGGGTATGCTGCGGTCGAAGCCTTCGGCAGCAAGAGCCCGAGCGCGGTGAGCGCGGCTGCACCGATGGCCGCCAAACGGAGCCGATGCGACCCCGTCCACCCTCGCGGGGCATCCAAGTTCCCGTCGCTTCGCCCCACTCGATGCACTAGGCTGCGGACCGAGGTTTTTCGCATGCGATTCGTCTACGTGATGGATCCGATGGATCGTGTTCTTCCCGACAAGGATACGACCTTCGCGTTTCTGCGCGCTGCACAAGCGCGAGGCCATGAGGCTCTCCACTGCGAGCCTCGCGATCTGTTCGCGAAGGGCGGCGAAGTCTTCGCGCGGGTCCAGCATCTTACCGTGAGCAACACGCCTCCGTATGCGGTCTTCGGGACCCGTGAAGAGGTGAAAATCGCGGACACGGACGGCGTCTTCATCCGCAAAGACCCGCCGTTCGACGCGATGTACCTCTATTCGACGCTGCTCCTCGAGCTCGCGCGCGGCAAAACCGTGCTGATGAACGACCCGCGCGGTCTTCGCGACAGCAACGAGAAGCTCTACACGCTGCATTTCTCGAAGTGGATGCCGCGTACGATGGTCACGTCGAACGAAGATCAGATCTTCGCGTTCGTGAAGGAAGTCGGCGGGCGCGGTGTCATCAAGCCGCTCGATCTCGCGGGCGGCAGCGGCGTCATGATGCTCTCGCCGGACGACAAGAACGCGCGTGCGATCGTCCAGCTCCTCACCGAGGAGGGTCGTCGCCTGGCGATGGTGCAGGAGTACTTGCCCAACGTGGTGAAAGGCGACAAACGCATCTTGCTGCTCGACGGCGAGGTGCTCGGCGCCATCAACCGCGTTCCCCGCAGCGACGATCTCCGTTCGAACATCCACGTCGGAGGCAGCGTCGAGGCGTGCGAGGTCACGGCCGAAGAGCGCGCGCTCGTGGCTGACATCGCACCGCGCCTCAAGAAAGACGGGCTGATCTTCGTCGGCCTCGACGTGATCGGCGGCAAGCTCACCGAGGTCAACGTCACCTCCCCCACCGGCATCCAGCAGCTCAGCCAGCACGTGAACCGCGAAGTGGCGGACGACGTCATCACCTGGATGGAGCGCGCGTCGACCGCTCTCAAGAGCGCCGCTTCGCGCTGATGCCGGTTACGGTCCTCGTTCGCAGCTCGAGCGAGGGGGCGACGGAGCCGCCCTCGCTCACCTTCGACGGCCCACGAATCGTCCTCGGACGTGGGGCGGGCAGCGACGTGCGTCTGCCCGATCCGAGCGTGAGCCTCCGCCACGCGACGATCCGCGCGACAGGGACCGAGTACGCGATCGTCGACGAAGGGAGCACGAACGGAACGTGGGTCGGCGGAATTCGCCTGCTCCCGCAGACGCCGCGCGTCGTGAAAACCGGCGATCTGATCCGCGTAGGCCGCGTGTGGCTCGAAGTGGCGATCGGTCACAAGGCAGCGACCCCCGATCTGGGCCTCGCCACGCGAGACCTCGCCTTCGCGCTCGTCCGCAACGCGATGGAAGCGGTGGGCGACGACACCGTCGTCAAAGTGCGTATCGCGGAAGGCCCCGATCTCGGCGTCGAGCTCGGCCTCCTCGACGACGGGCGAACCTATCTCATCGGCCGCGCCGAGCGCTGCGATCTACCCTTGGCCGACGAAGACGCGTCGCGCGAGCACGCCGCCATCACGCGTCGTGGAACCCAGGTTTTCCTGCGCGATCTCGCTTCGCGTAACGGCGTCTTGCTCGGCGAAATGCCCGTGGAGCCGAACCGTGACACGCTCTGGCGTCCGCCCACGATGGCGCGCATCGGGCGCTCCGTTCTCGCGCTCGACGAGCCCGTGTGCATCGCGCTCGCGGCCCTCGAAGCCGCGAAGGACGAACCACTCCCGGAGGAAGATGCGCCGCCGGCTCCGGCGCCTTCGCGCGGCATGCCCTCGGTGCCCCCGAGCGTCGGGCCGCGCAGCACGGCCCCGTCGGCGGCTCCTGCGTCCGCCGCCCCGCCCGCCTCCGCAGGAGCTCCGTCGGCACACCTCGCCGACGCTCCGGCGGCCCCTGTGGTGGCTGCGCCCGAGCCGCCGGCGCCCAAACGATCGCGGCGTGCACGCGGCTGGACCACCACCGACTTCGCCGTCGCGGGCGTCGCCATCGCCGTCATTGCGGTGAGCCTCGCGGGGCTCGTCTGGGTACTGAAGTAGCCCGTCAGAACTTGTGCGGCTCGGTCGCCGCGGCCGCGCCTGGAGGAGGAGGCGGCGGCTCACTCGCGATGGCCGGCACGGTCGCGCCGGACTCTTCGTGTGCCTGCGGAATGGATCCACGGCGACCGCGCGGCGAGTAGCTCGTCGGAAGGCCCTCGAGGGGAATCGCCGAGAGCATGCCCTCGAGATCGTCGGCGGTCTTGGGGCGGTCGTTGATGCGCTTTTTCAGGCACTTCATCACGACCAGATCGAGCGCCTCGGGGATGCCGAGATCGGGCCTGCGCTGGCGCATCGGCACCGGGATCTGACGCTGGTGGAGATCGAGAAGCTCGCGGCGGCTCTGCGCGACGATCGGCAGCTCGCCGGTGAGCGCTTCGTACATGAGCACGCCGAACGCGTAGAGGTCGGTCTGGGCGACGACGTTGGCGCCGATGCACTGCTCCGGGGCCATGTATTCCGGCGTTCCGAGCGTGTAGCCGGCCTGCGTCAGAGACTCGGCGCTCGTCAGCTTGCTCATGCCGAAGTCGAGGACCTTCGCGCCGCCCCCTTCGCACAAGAAGACGTTGCCAGGCTTGAGATCGCGGTGAACGACGCCCTTCTTGTGCGCCGCCGAGAGCGCGCGACACACGCCGATGAAGACCGGGAGCGCGAAGCCAGGCGCGACGATGTGCTCGCGCGAGAGCTTGTCGGCGAGCGAGCGCCCATGGAGGCGCTCCATGACGACGTACATCGAGCCGTCGGGCATCTGATCGAGGTCATGCACGCGCGCCACGTTCGGATGGTCGACGTGGACCTGGATGTACGCCTCGCGACGTAGACGCGCGATTTCTCCGCCGTCACGTGCGGCCGCTCCGCGGAGCACCTTCACGGCGACTTCGTGGCCGAGCGTAGTGTGTTCCGCGGCGTAGACGACGCCGATGCCGCCCGAGCCGATCTTCTTTCCGATGCGGTATTTGCCGCCCAGAACCGTACCGGTGAGTTCACCAGGAACGGCGGTGCTCGTGGCTTCGCCCTTCAGGTCGAGACCGCGTTCGAGAGCCGCGATGCGGTTCTTCTCGAACACACGCGAAGCCGCCTCGCGCTTGCTGTTCTCCCAGAGGCGACCCGCACCGGCGCCGAGCGCACCGGCGAGCACACCGCCGAGCACACCGGCGATCGGACCGCCCGCCACGCCCACCGCGAGGCCACACACGGCGCCCGAAGCGACGGCCCCGAGGACCATGCCGTTCTTCGTCGTCGGCAGCTGCCAGACGACGCGATAGGTGCAGCAGTCGTTGCCTTTTGCGAGGCAGCTCTCGTGGGTGATCTCGGCATCGGGAAGGCCCCAGATGCGCGGGATGCCGGAGAGCTCGCCTTCTCGCGCGGCGCAGAAGAGCACCTCGGTCGACGTGTCGACCTTGTCCTGCTCGTCGTAGCCGTCGCTGCGCGGACGGTAGGTGAGCTTGACCTCGTGGACGCGCGCCTTGTCCTTCGTGGGCGCGGGACCGTCGAGTTCGAGCGTGGCCGCTGCATCTCCGCCGCCCTTGGACGAGGCGGTCTTCACGCCGCTCTTCGCGGCATCGTCCGAGGGGTAATGCAGCTCCCACGTGCCGACGCGCGTGACCTCACGAGCGTTGTCGGCGAGGTATTCGTACGCGTCGACGGGGTGCTCGGCCGTTCGCAACATGCGAACGTGCGTGCCGAGCGCTTCGGCGTTCGTCACCCAAGGGCCGCGACGACGGAGCGCGTCCATCCCGAGCGCTTCGCAAATCCCACGAAGCGCGCGCTTCGCGGCTTGCGTGCTGACCCACCCGGTCTCGTTGTCGACCATGGCGGGATCGATCCCGGCGTTCTCGAGGATCGTGCGCACGGCGCGTTCCCCCTTCTCCGCACGAATGCGAAGGAGGTAGGTCTTGAGCAGCGAAGCTCGAAGCTCCTCTTTCCCGCTCTGGCGCACGCCGCCTTTCGGCAGCTCGGACACGGTTCCCATGCCTACCGAAGAGCGTACCTGACGCTTTTGCGCCCGAGAAGGGCCCGCCTCACACGTTCGTGATGACTTCGATCTCGCGATGTCGGGCAGCGCCGAAGCTTCGCAACTCCGCGAGCATGGCCTCCGGACCTGCCGCTACCACCAGCGCACCTGCGGGAACCCGCAAGGTATCGATGGCTCGTTCGAGCTCCTGCTGCACGTAGCCCTCAGCTCGTATGGCGCCGGGGAGAACCGCTCGATCGTGGTCGAGCTCGGTTCGAGACAGGCAAAGAACCTCGTTCACGCCGGCCTCGCGCCAGGCCGACACCTCGTCCGAGAGGGGAACATCGCGTGCCGCACGCACCCCCATGAAAAGGTGCGTGGTACGGGCGTCACCGCTCTCGATGCGAAAGCGCATCACCGGGCGGGCAACCGCCAGAGCGCTTCCGACCACCGCCACGACCAGCGGGCGGCCGCGCGCGTTGGACAGCGGAAAGCCGTGCCCAAGCGGCATCGACACACGGAGCGCACTGCCGAGGGGCAGCAAATGCAGCGCATCGGCAGCATCGCCCGCGTTGCGGACAAGGAGCTCCCACCGAGACTCACCCACCCCGCCGGCCAGCACGAAGTAGCCTTTCCCGCGGCCCGTATCGACCTCGACGTACTGACCGGGCGCCACGTATCCGTCGGCTAGCTCGCCCGCGACCTCGATGCCGACGAGGAGCATGTCGGCACCCGCGTCCCTTCGGGCGGCGAGGGTTGCGTTCGACTGCACGACCATCCTCGACGCTCCTTAGAACGAGCCGCCGAGCGAAACACCGGCGAAGGTCGGGCTGACGGCCGGCGTGATCTTCGGTCGCTTTGCGGTCGCTCCCGTCTCGGCCGATCCCGTTGGCTCGAGGAAGTGCCAGACGAGGCCGCCGACGACGAGAACACCGCCGCCGATGAGCGTGATGGTTCCGGCCTGCTTCATGCCGACGGCGCGGCCCGCCGTTTCGCGATTCTGATCGAACTCGTCCTTCTGGAGCTGCGTGGCGTTGCTGCTGTTGACGGTCGGCGGATAGGTGCAGTTGCCGGTTGACTCGTCGCAGCTGGGCGGCATTTTGGGGGCCGCGAGGAGAAGCACGGCTCCGGCCACGACCGCCGCGCCGCCGACACCGACGACGATCCACGGAAGCACCGTGTGCTCGCGACGTTCCGTGGCCGGCGGAGGTGTCGTGGTCGTGGTGGTGGTCGTGGTGGCCGGCGGAGGCGTCGATGCCGCTGCAGCCGCTGCCGCCTGTTCCTTCTTCTTGTTCTCTTCGGCCAGCTGACGCTTGATGTTCTCGAGGCGCGTGCGAAGCGCCGGCGCGTCCGGGCTGTTGGCGGGCACGCGCTCGAGGTACGTCTGCAGCGCGTTGATGGCCTCTTGCTTGTCGCCCTTCGACTCGTAGGCGCGCGAGATGATCACGAGCAGCTCATGCTTCGTGCAATCCCGACGATAGGCCTCGCGGAACTGGGCGATCGCCGCGTCCCAGTTGCTGTCGTCGTACTGGACGCGCCCCGCGAGATAGATCGTGTGCGCCGCGTCGCTCTCGGACTGCGAGATCGTGCGACCCGTACAGGAGGGGTAGCTCGACGAGGCCGCCGTGCCTGATTGCGCATGGGCAGGTGCCGACGCGACCCCGAGTCCAAGACCAAGGGAAAGACCGATTCCGAGTGCAAGCTTGCGAGCGCGCATGACGTTCCGAAGGTGCCTCGGATCATACGGGAAAGGCCGCGTCATGTCGTGAGCTTCGTGGCTTTTTCCCCGAAGAGCGTGATCGCCGAGAGGAGCCATGCAAGGCCCTGCTGGTCGGCGGGGACCGCAATCGGCGCGAGGACGAAGCCGCCCGGTCGCAATTCCGCGTGCACTGGAGTCCGCCACGAGAGGAGAAGGCGGCGCAAACTCGGGGTGACGCCCTTCGCCACGTCCTCGTCGCTCCCCGCGTACGTCGCAAAGGAATGGTCGAACGTCGCATCCCGCGTCGCTCGACGGGCGAGCGGGACGAGGTCGAGCTGTTCGCTGAAGATCCCACTGAAATCGTTCGTGACGGCACACTTCACCGCGACCCGAACGTCCTGGACGATCGCGATCCACGTCGCGACCTGACGCGCGACAGCGCCGGGACGGTCCGACGGCGGGGTACTGGGAAGCGGAACTTCCACGACGGCCCGCGCGAGCGATAGCGACCCCGCCCCCCCCGTCGCGTGCAAGGCGTGCTCGTAGCGAATGGGCGTCTTCAGCGTGGTGTATGGCTCCCACGCGCGGAGCCAGCGCTCGTCGGCCTCAGGCTCGTAACGAAGTCCTCGCTGCGTCGCGAACGATTCGATCCAGAACACCGAAGCCACGACGCCAGCCTACCAGGCTTCGGCCCGCTCGCTGCGCGTCACTCCATCTGCATGGCGGCGTGCGGGGCCTTCTCGCCGTTCGCCGCTTTCTGCTTCATCTCGTACTTGCTCGGGCACTTGGCGAGGACCTGGCTAGCCTCGAGCGTGTTGTCATTTCCGAGCTCACCTTCGACGGTGACGGCCACATCCATCCCCGGAACGTCGCGGAAGGTGTCGGGCACGACGCACTTCGCGAAACGCACGGGGACCTGCACGCCGTTCTTCTCGATGGTGAAGCGATATTCGCAGGGCGTATCGCGCTTCACGAGCGTGCCGTGAACGAGGTTGCCCTCGGCGCGAACGGGCTTGCCGAGGAACTTCACCTTTTGGGCGACGAGCTCGTCGACCGGCTTCGAGTACATGCCCTTGTCCTGCATTCCGACGAGGACGAGCGCGACGATGGCGGCCGCAGCCATGACGAGCGGGATCAGGAGGAGAAGGCGCTTTCGTGCGGCATCCTCTCCCTCTTCCTCACCCTCGCTCCCACGACGACGCCGTGCGGGAACCTCGAGCGCGACAGCGCTGCGAGAATCGTCGCCGCGGGAATCGTGCGGGGAATCGTGCGCGATCGCGTCTTCCGTGGAGAAGTCCTGATTCTGGTGGGAAGCGGCGTCGCTCATGTGCGGGAAAAATGTAGTCCGAGCCCATGCTGGGTCAACGTCATCGTTCGAGCAGAACCATGAAAGGTGCACATTTCTTCCGCGGAATCGCTCACGTGCGACCCGATTTTTGGCGATCGCAAGCAGTTCGAAATCCGAGTGCTACGCTTTCATTCAACCTGCTTGCTCACGCAGGTTGCTCATGACGGAAGTTCTTTCGAAGCCGGTACTCGTTCTCAATCGCGTGTTCCAGCCAGTCCAGCTGACGACCGCGAAGCGGGCTTTCGTACTCCTGTACGGGGGCTCCGCGAACGCGCTCGACGAAGACGGCGAAGAATACGATTTCGCTCTCTGGCGCACGTTGCCCGTGCGGCGTTCGGACGATGCACTTCCCATCATAGGAAGTGCGCTCCGCGTGCCACGCGTCCTGCATTTGCACCGGTACGATCGGACCCCGAAGGTCAGTGTGCGACTCACCCGTCGCAATCTGATGTTCCGGGACCAGCATCAGTGCCAGTACTGCGGGAAGCAGCCACCGCTCCGGGAGCTGAACATCGACCACGTGCTTCCGCGTTCGCGCGGCGGGCCGGACTCGTGGGAGAACCTCGTGACGGCCTGCCGGATATGCAATCTGCGCAAGGGCTGGAAGACGCCGGAGGAGGCGAACATGCGCCTCGCCCGCCGACCCTTCCGACCGAAGTGGACCATGACGGCGCAGCTTCTTCTCGGTTCCGGAACGAAGTACCGAGAGTGGGAGCCGTTCCTCAAGGCGAGCTGACGTCCGCTCACTGCTGAATCTGGCCGTCGACGCACGAGCCCCAGTACTCCCAGCCACCGTTCTGGCAAACGAAGAGATCTTCGCACTCGCAGCATCCACTGGGGCACGCGAGCGCGAAGCCCAGTGAGCAATCGGGAACCTGGAGTGTATCGCATCCGGGTCCGCCGCTCGCACCAGGCGGAGCGTCGATGGCGGCGTCACGAACGGACGCGCCCCCGTCCGAAGCATCGGCCGCGTCCGCCTCTGCGTCGTGTTCGACGGAACTCGCGTCGTGCGCGGGGCAAGCGTGATCGAGCACCCACTGATTGCCGTCGAGGCAGCGATAGACCGCTTCACAGGACAGGTCCTCGCAGGCGACCCCGCGCGAAAGCGGGCAGCCTCCAGCAGGAATGTTCGTGCAAGCCGAGGCCGTGGGAGCGTCTCCGCTGCACGCGGTGACGATGGCCAGACTCGCGAGCACTCCAAGGCCGACGAGAACGAAAGGCGACGAACGACGAGACATCATTTCAACTTCGTGAAGCCATCTTTGAGGGTGCCCACCGGCTTCGTCGACGAAGCGACGGACGACGGAGACAACGCAGATTGCGCCTGGGGCTTGGGGCGCGGATTTGCCGTACGAGGACGTCGCGTTCGGCTGATTACGGGCATCGCCGACGGCGTGGGCGGCAGCTCGATCGCCGCTGCTGCCGGCTCGTCCGGCTGGGCATCGACGGTCTCGAACGCTTCGATCGCGTAGGCTCCCCCCTCGGGACGCGCAACACCGTCGAGCTCGCGCACGTAAGCTTCGGCACGGGAACCGTCGACGGCGACGGCCGTCACGCGATGCAGCAGGCCGCTCTCGCGGGGAACGTCGAAAGCCACGGTGTCCGACGGCGGCGTGGTGTCCCTGGCTTGTTCATCGAAGGTCACACGCGTGGCGACGAAAGGCAGTGGAACGACCACGCGACGGCTCTGCAGAAGGTCGGCGGCCTGGGCCGTCTGCGTGCGCGAGCGCGTGGCGAAGACGCCGAACGCGACGACGAAGGCGACGAACGCCACGCCCGCGGCGGCGAACATGCGAGCGCGCGGCGAAGAGAGGCGACCGCGGATGCTGCCGCCGTCCGCAGCACCGGCATCGAAGGCGTAGCGCTCGCTCGGGGCCGGCGGAGCAATGGTCGCGACGCGGCTTCGCTCTCGCTCCCGCATTTCCGGCGTCGGTGCGGGGCGCACGTTGAGGCCCGAGACTTCGAGCACCCGCCCGAGGTCGGGGACGTCGAGCGCTTCACGAATGCTCTCGTGACGGACACGCAGGCGTTCGCCGAAGAGCGCTTCGATGAGTGAGGCGATCTCGGCAGGCGCCGCGAGGTTCGCGCCGCTAGCCTGTTTCAGGCCATCGGCGAAATTGGCGGCCGTTTTCCAGCGCGTATCGAGATCGCGCGAGAGGCCTCGCAGGATGGCGTCGTCGAGCTCGACGGAGATCGGCGCACCAATCTGCCGAAGCGACGGGATAGGCCCCGTCATCACTTCCTGGAGCGTTTCGATCGCTTCGTCGCCTCGGAAAAGGCGCCGTCCGGCGATGCACTCCCAGAGGACGACGGCCATCGAGAACACGTCGCTCTGGACAGTGCAGAGACGCCGTTTGTCGATGCGCTCCGGCGCGAGGTAGGCCAGCTTGCCCTTCACCTCGTGGGTGCGCGTCGTCTGCACGCGGTCCGCCGCTTTCGCGATGCCGAAGTCGGTGAGGCACGCCCGGCCGTCACAACCGATGAGGACGTTGTGAGGGGATACGTCGCGATGGATGATCCCGATGTGCTTGCCCTGCTCGTCGCAGAGCTGGTGAGCAGCCTCGAGACCGGCGAGCGCGTCGAGCGTGATTCGAACCGCAAAGCGCGGATCGAGGGCACGCCCCATCTCACTCAACTCCTTTCGGATGTCGGAGAGAGACGCACCTTCGACGTAGTCCATGACGATGAACGGCTCGCCGTTGTCGAAGCCGAGCTCGCGGACCTTGACCACATTGTCGTGGCGGATCGCCGACGCGAGACGTGCCTCGTCGACGAGCATCGAGAGGAATGTCTTGTCGCTGGCGAGGTGACGGTGGGGCCGCTTGATGGCGACGAGCGGCGCGTCACGCCCGTCGGCCGCGCGCGCCAGGAAAACCGTGGCCATACCTCCGGCGGCGAGCTCGACGAGGAGCTCGAAATTGCCGCAAGGCCGCCTGGTGAGCTTGCTGTGCTTGGTGTGCACGAAGCTCGCGGCAGGGCTCTTGTCGTCGCTGGACACGTGCGCCACCGGTCTCAATCAACAAAGCACCGCAGCGCGCTCCCGTCGAGTCTCCTTGGGGGAGCCAACGAATGGAAACGCCCGTGCCACGGAGTCCCTGGACGATACGTCACCCCCGGCTCCCAAGCCCCCCGAAATCAGGTACCGTCCGAGACATGCGCATGCCGAACAAACCTGCCTGTTTTTCGTTCCGTCCGCTCGCCTCGGGTGCCATCGCATCGGCCGTTGCGCTCGCCTTCGTGGTGGCGTGCGGCGGAGGTGGAAGCGAAGCAAAGTCCCCGTCGGATACGTCGGCCGCCAGCGGCGCGCCGGGCTCGGCGTCCAATGCGGGCGGCGCGGGCGCAGGCCCCGCGGCACCGACCAGCGGGGGCGCCACGCCGACGACCACGACCGCGCTCGGTGACGGCGGCGATCTCCAAGGCGCCAAGCTCGAATCCTCGACCCACAAGGAGGTCGAAACGAAGGGCGACGCGGGCGCCAAGCCGGCTCCGGGCCCTTCGCAGGAGCCTGGTCGCCGTAGTGAAGACATCCAGACCATCATCCAGACGCACCGCGATGATGCCCGCGCTTGCTACGACAAGGGCCTGAAGGACCACCCGGGCATCGAGGGCAAACTCGACATCAAGTGGACCATCGACCCGCAGGGCGCCGTCACCGACGCCTCGGTCGACACCTCGAAGTCGCAAATCCTCGACCCGAGCGTCGGCAACTGCGTCGTCGAGGTCATCAAGAAGATCAAGTTCGCGCCGAGCTCGAAGGGGTTCGAGACGCACGCGCACTACCCGTTCGACTTCCACCCGCGAAACAACCCCGGCACGAAGCCCGGAACCGCCAAGTAAGGCCTCTCCCGACGGGTCGACCGGCCTCGCCAGCCCCATGCTGGCCGGGCCGGGGCCCAAGCGGGCTGTCGGCGCGACGGAATTTGTGGGAGAAAGGGCCATGGCCGAGCCGGACGTCGTGCCAGCCCTCGTCGCGCTGGGATTCAGCCTGAACGAATCGCGCGCGTACGCTGCACTCCTCCAAGAGAGCCCCGCAACGGGCTACGAAGTCGGCGTTCGCGCGCAAATCCCGCGATCCGCCGTGTATGGCGTCCTTCGCCGACTCGTGAAAGCCGGCGCCGCGCGCTCGATCGCAGGGACGCCCGAGCGGTTCGCACCCGCGGCCGCGGACGAGCTTCTGGCGCTCCTCCGAAAACGGTTCGACACGTCGACCGGCCAGCTGGAAGAGGCGATTCGCAGCCTCGACAAGTCTCCGCCCGCACCCGACGCCTTCAGCGTCCGCGGTTACCAGCGGGTTCTCGAAGAGGCGGAGCGCCTGATTCGAGGCGCGCAGAGCCGCCTGGTCATCAGCGGGTGGCCGCGTGAGATCGAACAGCTCTCGGCAGAGCTGAAGCGCGCGGCGAAGCGAAAGGTCTACATCGTCGTCTTCTCGCACGCCGAGCTCCCTGCGCTGCCCGGCGAAGTCTTCAGCTACGGGCTCGAAGAAGCCTCGCTCGAAGAATTCTGGAAGCACCGGCTCGTGGTCGTGTCGGACGATCGGCGCACACTCATTGGCGCCACGGAAACCAAGGAAGACGACGCCGCGGTCATCAGCGAAACGACGGCCATTGCCGAGATCGCGACGAGCCAGGTGGCGCTCGACATCACGCTGCTCTCCCAGCGCCTCGGAAAGAGCGTCGAAGGCGTGATGGCCAAGATGCTCGGCGCACGCGTCGGGCGTCTCGACACGCTTCTTTCGAAGCGCAATGGTGAGCGAGCCGACCGCGCTGACCGAGCGTCGTCACCTGCCATGCCGAAGTCGCGTCCTCGAGCCGAACGATGAGCCGTCGATCGATGCCACCTCGCTCGGTGGCGCCCATGTTTTCCAAGGGGGCCTTCTCGATCCCTCCGGGGGCGGACGCCTACGCCGATCTACTCCGCGACACCCGCGGCCTGCGTCGCGAGCAGGCCCAGGCACGCGAGCAGTGGCTCGCCAAGCTTCCGGCGGACCGCCGAGACGACGTCCTCTTCGAGCTCGAGATCCTGCTCAAGGGCCTCGCGTGCTTCGCGAACCCTCGGAATCATCCCGGTCCGCCGCGTCGCACCGCAGTCGTGGCCCAGGATTTCCGGGAGAACCTCGTTCTCGCGCGCGACGGCATGCACCGCATCGTGCAGCTTTGCCGGAACCTGCTCGGCGAGGGCGAGCGCGCGTTCGTCTTCCAGCGCTACCTGGAGATGCTCCTTCCCGACGACAACGCGCGAACGCGCCTCGTTCGGGGAGCGAGCAGCCAGGACACGCCGGAAGAATCGCTCTTCCTGCTTCGGCACGCCCTAACGAACCTCGTGGAGGTGACCGGCGGCGTGACGCGCCTGCCTCGGGTCCCGTTCCGCCTTTTCTACGCCACGCTCTCGGTCGCGCTCCGCGAGGTTTCGCAGTCGGCCTTTTTCAATCCGCTCGCGGCGCTCGAGTTCCGACCGGAGTTCGATCGGATCACGAACGTGCGCCTGCTCGAGCTGATGCAGCGGGTGCCGGGGGAACGTGCGCGACGCCTCGTGGCGCTGACCTTCCTGTCGCTTTTCCGCATGTTGCGGTACCTGGCGCTACTCGATCACGTGGTGCGCGAACCGCGCTCCGCCGGGCTCGTCTATCTCGTGCTCAGCGTGCTGCGGTCCGACGCGCGCGCGCTCACGGGCTACTTGCGGAAGCAGGCGGGCGAGCAGCTAGCGGACAGCTACGAGCGTGAGCTCTTCAAGGTTCCCGCCTCCCAAATCGGCGCTCGTTACGAGGAGATGCTCTCGGAGGCGCACCGCTTGCTCGCCATCAAGGCGACGCTCGGAGGGATCGCGGCGAACGTTCGCCTCGAGCTTCGTCGCGCGTTCGAACACGACCTTCCGGCCCCCGATGGAACGGCTACCCCCGACCAGCTGCGCGCCGCGGTGGGCAAGATTGGGGCGAACCTGCGGCCGGCATTGCAGAATGCGGTGCTCGTGCTCGGCAAGTCGCTGGGCACGCGGCTCGACGAGCACGGCGTGTTCGACGACATGGTCGAACGTCGTTCGCTCTCGAATCGCCTTCGGCGCGACGTGTGGATGTTCGCGCAGATCATCCGGGCCTTCGGAGCCAAGGCGCGGGTCGTTCCGACGCGAGAAGATCGGTGGAGCGGCCCTTCGTCGCTTCAGTTCGTGCGCGAGTTCCTCTCGTACTTCAATGCGATGGGCTACCCGCTGCTTCGCGCAGCGGACTACCCGCGGTTCGACACCTTCATCGCCGCGCTCAACGCGCTCGAAGAGACCGACCTCCTCGATCCGGAGCGGCTCGATCGCGCCGTGACGGAAGCCGAGCGCTTCTACACGTTCCTCTCGGATCTCTTCGATCAGATCGGGCAGCGCGACGAGCTTCGCGGCGTGCCGTTCGATCGTCGAGCGGCCGCCGAAGCGTTGCGCCTCTACCTCGGCGACTGAGCCCTCGCTGGCCTGTACGTCTGACACCTACCTCCCGAACGTAGGGGTGATCGCCTGCATTCCTCTGAACCGAAGTGCAGCCCCCCATCGCGTACTGGCAGGGGCAATAACCTCATCCATTTCTTATGGATGTGCTCTCACCCCTGCTCTCGAGCTCGTCTCTCCCCATCGGCAAATTATCTACCGGTCGGTCTACATTCGTCGGGGCCCCGACGGCCTCTCATCCCCGTGAAATTTCACCGGATCGATGACCGGCGACCTTGGCACAACGGCTCGACCGATAATCGACGGCCTCTCATCCTCGTGAAATTTCACCGGATCGATGACCGGGGACCTTCGGGGGCAACGGAGCGAGCGCAGCCCGAAGGGCTGCGCGAGTACAAAAAGGCGAGAGGGCGACACCCGTTGGAGTGCGCCCTCTCGTCCCTTGCCTCTTCCCGACGTCTGCCGAGGAAGAGGCGGTAAAACTACTACGAAACCTGGTGGAGTAGCTTACTCCTCGCCTTCGTCGTGGCCAGCGCCCGACGAAGACGAACCGCCCAACATCGACGGTGACCCGGCCGGCGGAGCAGCCTTCGAGCCGCGGCTTCCGCCACGCGCGCCCGACGAACGCTTTGCCGCAGACCGCCCAGTTTTCGCCGCCTTGGGGGCGGCTTTCCTAGCTGGCTTCTTGGCAGCCTTCTTTGCACCGGCCTTCTTGGCCGGCTTCTTCGCAGCGGCGCGCTTCTTGCCCGCCGTCTTCTTGACCGTCTTACCAGCCGCCTTCTTGGTGGTCTTGGTGGTCTTGGTGGTCTTCTTCGCAGCAGCCTTGGCGCCAGCCTTCGCGCCGGCCTTCTTCTTAGCAGCCATATCGAGTCCTCCTGCAGAGGTGATCTACATGACGTATATGGTCACCTACGTTAGGTGTCAAACAAAAAAACTTGACGCGCGAGCAGGCTGAAAGGGCGCTCCGGTCAGGGTTGACCGGGAAGAAGTTTTCGCCTTGCGCTTCTCCAAATTCTCCATTCCACCTCACGTCGACCCATAAATTTAGGGACCGAATGGCGATGTTGGCAGACTCCATATTCGCAATCAGATCTGGAGTCTGTGCCGATCGCTCCGAGGTGCCTTCAGAAGCGAGGAATCCGGCGATCGAATTTTTTTTTGCTCCGATCGACCTCCAACGTTCACTTCGGACATCGATCGCGCGTCGCGCACCGACGTCGACGCGAGACAACCCTTCGTCGACGTCCCTGCGCGCCTGGGAGAGGTGTCCTTGACGGCGAGTTTGACTGCCCGATACCGTCGCTAGCCGCTCCAAGAAAGGGTCGAGACGATGAAGAAGGTCTGGCTTTGGATGTGTGTCGTCGCGCTCTCGATGAGCGCGATGGTCCTCGTCGGATGTGGTCACACCGACGAAGAGATGGCTGCGAAGCAGCGCGAGATCGACAAGCTGTCCGCGGACTTGAAGGCGGCGAAGGCGCAGATCGCCGACGACCAGGCCAAGTTCAGCGAGGCGCAGAACTCGATCGACAAGATGAAGGAGCAGCTCAAGGCTGCGGGCCTCAACCTCGACAAGTCGAAGGAAGACACCGCCCGCCTCCAGCAGGCGCTCTCCGAGTACAAGCAGCGCGCCGACCAGCTCGCGGTCATCGAGCAGCGCTTCCGCGAGCTGCGCTCGAAGCTCGACAAGCTCAATCAGATCGGCGTCAAGGTGGTTCCGCGTAACAACCGCCTCGTCATCCAGCTCCCGGGCGACATCCTCTTCGACTCGGGCAAGGACGACCTCAAGGGCACCGGTAAGGACGTCCTCGCGCAGGTCGCTGAAGTCATTCGCGGCGACAAGGACCTCATGAACCGCTACTTCCTCGTCGCCGGGCACACCGACAACGTGAAGTACCCGGTGGGCGGCGCCTTCAAGGACAACTGGGGCCTCTCGCTCGCGCGCGCGCGCCAGGTCCTCATCTTCCTCGTCGGCGAGAACAAGGGTGACGCGAAGGGTGCGAAGGCCACGGGCGGCGGTCTCAACCCCGCGCGTTGGGCGGCGGCTGGTTACGGCGAGACCGACCCCGTTGCGGGCACGGTGGCGCAGCAGTCGGACGACGACCGCAAGAAGAACCGCCGCGTCGAGCTCGTCGTTCAGCCGAACGTCGAAGAGATGCTCAACCTGAACAACATCCGCTGAGCTCGCGCGCCTCAGGCGCGTGAAGAGCAACAAGACGTCGAGGGCCTCGGACACCATGTGTCGGGGCTCTCGCTCTTTTGTGGCGACTTTTTGGCCACCGCAGCCAACGCGCCGGCTACGACAGAGCTCCGGCCTCCGTTCTTCTGAGGAAGAGATGGGGCGCCCAACGTCATCGAGGAGAATCGAGCATGCGCGTCGCGACCATCGATATCGGAACGAACACGGTCCTTTTGCTCGTCGCCGAGAAGAGCGCTGGGGGTGAGCTCGTTCCCGTCGAGGAGCACGCCACGATCACGCGGCTCGGTCAGGGCGTCGACAAGACGAAGAAGCTCGCGCACGAGGCCATCGAGCGCACGAATGCTTGCCTCGACCAGTACGCTGCCATCGTTCACCGATTGGGTGCCGAGCGGGTAGCCGTCGTCGGAACGAGCGCCATGCGTGACGCAGGTGGGGGCGAAGCCGTCCGCGCCCACGTCAAAGAGCGCTTCGGAGTCGAGGCGAGAACGATCTCGGGTCAGGAAGAGGCTCGCCTGACGTTCGAAGGTGCGCTGAGCGGCCTGCCCGATCCTGGAGCGAGCCCCGTCATCGTGTTCGACATCGGAGGAGGCAGCACAGAGGTCGTCCACGGGCGACGCGACACCGGCGAGCTCTCCTTCGTCCACAGCTTCGACGTCGGTAGCGTCAGGCTCACCGAGCGCCTCGTCTCCGGCGATCCTCCGTCGAAAGACGAGCGCGATGCCGTGCTCGCGGCCGCTCGAGACGCCTTCCGCGCGGTCCCTGCACTCGACACGGGCACGCCGCCCATCGGCATCGCAGGAACGATGACCACGCTCGCAGCCGTGTATCTCCGCATGGAGACGTACGACGCCAAGCGCGTTCATGGCCTGACGATGACGGTTCCCGCGCTCGAGCAGGTCATCACCGAGCTCTCCTGCGTGACGCTTGCCGAGCGCCAGCGCATGCCGGGCCTCGAGCCGAAGCGCGCCGACGTCATCATTGCCGGCGGTCTGATCGCACTCGCTTTCCTCCAGCACGTGGGTGCCCGTGAGGTTCGGATCTCCGACCGCGGCGTACGATGGGGCTTGGCCGAAGAGCTCACGAAGACCGCACGCTGACGCTCGCTGCAGAGGCCCCCGCCACGTGGGCCGCAAACTCCAGCAAACGCTGAGCAATCACGAAGATGAGAAACCCGGAGCTCTCTCTTCATTAAAGGAGAGAGCGGCCACGACTTAGGTGTGCCTTGCACGAGTGTTCGTCACACGCGTGTCGTTTTCGGCCGATTTCAGCTTGCAGATCCCCCAATCTCCTACACACTCCTACTAGGTTGGCGGGGCGTGTGTCTTGAGGGCGAACTCGAAGGAGCTATCCCTCAGAATCTCGAGGATTTTCATCAATTCGAGCGCTCGCTCCGTCGCACGGAGAGCTCCGGGAGAACGCGTCTCGGTGAAAGGGCAGAGGTCTCTCGGCGCTCTCAAACCACAAACTATTTGACAAGAGCGGGGGTCTGGAATTAGAGTACGCCCGCCTGAAGTTATGACCTGCGGTTGGCGGACCGCGCCCCTGTGTTACCTCAGTACACAGCCGCTATCCAGATCAGGCTCACTTCGGGAATATTCGAAGGCGCGAAACGTTGCTGAGACTCTAACAGAGTCTCGGTCTTGTAAGCGAGCGAGTGTGCCATTGCACTCGCGCTGCTTGTTACGTTTGGACTCTCGGCAGAGCTTGCCGGTCTCGTTCTCGGATCTTTCTCATCAAAGAATCGTTCGAAAGCGAAGCAGGCGGCGTTGCTTATCGCAGTGGCCTTCTAGGTGAGGCGTTTCGTGTGCACTCTGCATGCGAACGGGTCCGGGCCCTCCGGCAGACCGAACAAATAGAAGCGGTTGGTTGGAACGAGCACCAGGACGAATTCGACGCGAAGGAGACGCTATGCAGGCTGGAACGGACATCAAGTTCAAGGTTGGTGACAAGGCTGTCTACCCCGCACAGGGCGTGGCTGAGGTCATCAAGATCGAGGAGAAGGACATCGCCGGCAACCGCCAGCGGTTCTACGTTCTCCGCATCCTCGACACCGACCGCAAGATCATGGTTCCGGTCTCGAATGCCAGCGCCGTTGGTCTCCGTCAGGTCATCAGCGAGCAGGAGATCCGCGAGATCTTCGACATTCTGAAGGAACGCACGATCGCGTTCGACAACCAGACCTGGAACCGTCGCTATCGCGGGTTCATGGACAAGATCAAGACGGGCTCGATTTACGACGTGGCCGAGGTGCTGCGCGATCTCTACCGTCTCAAGACCGACAAGCAGCTCTCGTTCGGCGAGCGCCGCATGCTCGATACGGCTCGCACGCTCATCGTGAAGGAAATCGCGATTGCCCGCGAGCAGACCGAAGAGCAAGTGAAGACGGAGATCGAGTCGATCTTCATCAGCAACTGATTCGGCAAAACGCGCGCGAAGCATCGAGGATTCGCGCGCATCTCGATCCGTCGAGAACCGAAGAAAGAACGAAGAAACGCGCGCCGGCAATCTCGCCAGCGCGCGTTTTCGCATTTCGAAATTCCTCTTCGAAAATCCGAACTTCGAAGTTCGATGTCAGTCCGAGTCGAGCAACCCGAAGTCCCACGTCTCGTCCGGTTCGCGGAGTCCGGCGACGGCCGACTCGACGCGACGGAGAAGCTCCGATGGGGCCGAGAGCATCGCGGGACGAACGCCCACGGAAACGCGGCCCGGCCAGTGCCACACGCGCGCGGCAGTGACGCCTTCCACGCCGTAGACGAGCTCGAGAGTTCGCCGGATGCGTGGAGGCAGTGGCGGGGGAGGAGTCGTGACGGCTTCGGGAATCGCGGGGCGGGTCATGATGCGAGTCCCTAACGCTAACGCGGAATCGCGAACCTTCAAGGGAGCCCCCGCTAGAGCCCGGTCGATTCGGCAGTCACTTGAGGTTGGCGAGCAGAGACGTGGTGACTTCGTCTTCCCGGAGCGCGCGTTCGGCTCCGTGATCCTGAATGAACTTCGACGCGCGGGAGGGATCGACCGGCACCAGGTCGGGCCCCATCGGCCCGGTCACGTCGCCCCCGATCATGAAGCGAAGGCTGCTGCCCTCACGCCATTGCCGGTCGTAATAGTCCTGAACTCGCAGCGTTTTTGCGGGGGAAACGCCACTTCGCCACGATTGGAAGGCGCAGCGCGGGGTGTCGAAGGAGGTGACTTTTCCATCCTCCGAAATGAGCTCGGTGCGCCAGGCGCTCGTCGGGTCGATGCGCATGCCGCAGTTCTTGCAGCGCTCCTCGCGCTTGCACGCAAAGGAGAGTGAAGCGCCGAGAATGGCGCTGGCGGCGGAGAGAACGAAGGAGCGTCGGTTCATTCGCAGGGACTCGTCAAACGACCTGTTTCAGTGGAAGAGCGAGGCGCCGCCGCTGACCACGAAGTAGCGTGCGACGGGAAGTGCGCCGAGGGCGAAGGCAAGTGCCCAGGCGAATGCGCCGCGGCGGAGCTTCTCGCGCGCGAAGGGGAAAAGAGCGTCCGTTGCGGCTGAGGTTCGCGAGAGGAGCGCGCTGACGCCCGCCCCCACCGCCCAGACGGCAGCCAAAAACAGCGCACCGAAGAGCGGATAACCAATCGCAAAAACGTCGCTCCGCAAGAGACAGAACGGGCAAACGTGATGCGGAACCTCGAAGGCATGTGGCGCCACTTCGAGCACCGAAGCGGCGAGCGCGACAGGCAACGTGAGAAGCGAAATGCCTCCCGCGAGGGCAATACGGCCTTTCGTCGGCACCTTCGCCGCGAGAAGAGCGACGGCCGCGGAGGCGACCGTTCCGACGATGGCCAGGACCGTCGCCAGAATGCGTGGGCCAGACGCGAACCCCTCGCCCGCCGCCGCCACCGGATCGAGCTGCACGGAGCAGCACGATGCGACCACCGTGAGGTCGAGCTTGCCGAGGAAGGTCGACGACAGGGCGAGGTCGACGATCGAAAGCGGAAACATCGCCAGCGTCAGGAGCGAAAGCGGGCGAGCCAGATCGAGGGCTCGGACGCGCCCGTCGAACGCGTAGATCTGGGCAAGCACGCCACCGGCGAGGGCCGCAATGCCGGTCACGGCGAGCGAACGGAAGCCCCACTCGTTGGCCCCGAAGACACCATAGGCGCACATCGCGCCGCGAACGCCGCGACTCATTCGATCCGCACCAAGCACGCTGAGCACGAGCGCGAGCACTTGGATGACCGCGCCGACGCGCACGAACGTCGAGGCCAGCTCGATGCGCTTCTCGAGTGCAAGCTGGCCCTCGGTAGCCCGCCGCACGTCGAAGTGGCGAAGGACCTTCTGGGCCGTCATGGCCCCTCGCCCGAACAGGACGCACGCCACGACGCCGGCCACGAGGCGCAAAAGCACCCACGGCTCGAGGAGATTCACGGCGTGCCCCGGCGAAACATCGGCCTCAAGACTGGGGCTTCACGCGCCCCCCGGCAAGGTCGAGAACACGGGTGACGCCCTTACTGTTGGTCACGCGGGCGTCGTGGGTCGCGACCAGAACGGCTCGACCGTCGCGCGCAACGGCAGAGAGCTCTGCTGCAATCGTCGTCGCGCGCTCGTCGTCGAGGTGGGCCGTCGGCTCGTCCAGCACCAGAAGCGCGGGATCGTTGATGAGCGCCCGCGCGAGCGCCACGCGCTGGCGTTCGCCGCCGGACAAGCTGCGTGCTCGACCGTGGGCAACACTCGTCAGCCCGAACCGTTCAAGCAAAGCGTCGGCCCGGACCTCGTCCGCTTTGCGAACGCCGTCCGGTACGCACGGCAGAAGTACGTTGTCGCGCGCCGTCAGCCCATCGACGAGCTGGAGATCCTGGAAAACGAAGCCCACTTTCCGCCGTCGAATCTCGGCGCGATGTCCCTCGCGAAGCCGCGAGGTCGCCTCCCCGTCGATGTGGACCTCTCCGCTCGTCGGGGAAAGCATGGCCCCCACGATGGCAAGCAGCGTCGTCTTACCGCTGCCGCTCGGGCCGCGAACGATCACGAGCTCGCCGCGGGCAAGATCGAAGGAGACCCCGTCGAGGATCGTGCGTTTCTCGTGACCGTCCCAGATGCGTTTGACGACATCCGTGACGCTCAGCGCTTTGACCGAAGGAGCGGCGGCTGCCAGAGAGGACACGCGCGCGATTGTGCCAACGTGAGCCACGAACCGGCAAGCTGTCGTGGATCGAGGAGGTCCGACAAGCATTTCCTTTGGAGTTTCTTGCTGGCATCGGCAATGCTTCCATCCAGCCCCGGTCTTCGATGAGCTCGCGTCGCGTTTTCCTACTGTCCGTGTGCCTCGCCGCCTTCGTCGGCGTGCAGGCGTGTGCGACGGACGGAGAGCTCAATCCGCAACCGCTGCCGCCCGGCGGAGGCGACAAGAACGGAGGCAGTGGCGACTTCGGTGCCGATCCGTCGTCGCCAGGCGCGTCGGTAGACGCAGGGACAGCCACCGGGGAACCCGCCGACGCCGAAGCGGACTGCCCTGACGCGGGCCAGACGCTCGATACCGACGGTGGCGAAGAGGCCGGTCCCCTCGTCGATCCCGACGCCTCCTGCGGAGACGGCGGCTGATGCGTCGCTTTTGGCTCATCGCGCTGGCCACCTTGCTGGTACTCGCCAGCGCGGCGGCCTGCGACTTGAACCCTCAGCCTTTGCCACCCATTGACGGCAACGGCACCACGACGGGCCCCTCCGGCGGCGAGAACGGGCTTCCGCCGCCGACGACGATGGAGGACTCGGGGGCCCCTACTTCCAGCGATAGCGGCGTCGAGGGGCCGAGCAACGACGACGCTGGCGATGCGGGTTCGGACGCGGGCGACGCCGACGTCGACGCGGGTGACGACGGCGGCATCACCGACGACGACGACGCCGGCTGAACGCGGGTCAGCGCTCGCCTCGACGACGATGACGCCGGCTGAACGGCGGTCAGCGCTTGCCGGCGGGCGTCTGCACGTACTCTTCGAGCACGTTCGCGGTGATGTCCGCGAGCAGACCGTCGGTCACGCGAAGGCGCCGCGAGAGGTCGCGCGCAAGGTTCAGCACGATCAGCGAGTACGACTTGAGGTCGTGCCGGTAGAGCGCGTCCATCTCCTCGGTCGAGATCTTCAGAAGGCGCGCTGCACCAAGGGCGCGCACGGTCGCCGATCGCGGCTGCATGTCGATGATCGACATCTCGCCAAAGCTGTCGTTCGGACCAAGGATCGCCACGCGCGTCTCGCGTCCGCGACGGCTGCGCTTGAGGACTTCCATCTCGCCGTCGAGCACCACGTACATCTCGCGCGCCGGATCGCCCTCGCGGAAGATCGTGTCCCCCGGCATGACGCGCTGGACGGTTAGCGTGGCCACGAGGTGATCGAGAAACTCGTCCGAAAGCGCACCGAAAAGACCGACCTCTCGCAGCTGCGCGATGGTCACCCCGGGCTCGTCTCGTCGCGGCGGTTTGACGGAAGACATCGTGTTCACAGACATCGCGCCGAACGAGGCCGGTGTCCAGCGCGAGAGCATCGATCTGCCACGCGATCCGGCCAATTTCGGCGCCGAGCGGTCACAGGGAACCCTGGCGCTACGTCAGGGACACACGCCGTATTCGATCCCGTCGATCTTGACCGCGGTCCCGAAGCCGCTGCAGGTTTTGCCTGAACCGCAATCCGACTTGCCGACCTGACACCAGCGCCGGCACGTATTCGTCGTGGTGCCACCCGAGGTGACCGTGGTGCAGACCAGTCCCGGCCCGCAATCGTCCGTCGCCGAGCAGCTTTGATGGTCAGCACGGGTGCCACCCTTCTGACAGTCGGTCGAACCGTCGTCGCCGACGACACAGACGCCCGTGCCCGCGGCCGTCGAACCGCCACACGCGGTCGCGTCGCGTGGATCACACTTCACCGAGCAGACTTGGAAGTTCGGAATGGGCGCAGCGTTCGTGCCTTTGACCTGGAAGCAGGTCCCCGTCTTCGCTTCGGTGCAGGTGGCGCCCGCATTCCCGCAAAGGGCATGACACGTTCCGAAGACACACGACGTCCCACGCACGCAGCCCGCCGTCGAAGTGCACGGTGAGCCCATCGGGGCTCGCCCGGCGGCAATGCAGCGGACGGCTCCCGAGAGATCGGCGACGTCACACGTTTCGTTGGCTGCGCACCCGCATTGAGGGAACAGGCCGCATGCCGCACCCGGCGTGAGGTCCGCGCAGGGCACGACCGCCGGTCCGGCGTCCGATTCGGTGTTCACCGGTTCGTCTTGCGAGCTCTTCGACGGCGCGGCCTGCTGCGGCTGTTCGCTGGGAGTCGCGCCGGCGTCGGGGTCCTCGAACGGGGCACGATCGCTCGACGAGCAGGCCGACACCCCGACGAGCACGGCGCTGATCACGGTCGCGGCGCTGGTCACGCTCGTGGCGCGACTGGCGCTCGTGAGAAACGCTCTCGACAACGCGACCAACCCAAAACCGACTCGTGATCGCGACGACATCATGCGAGCCGCGAAATTTGTAGCACCATCACGTGGTGCCCGGCACGGCTCTGGGCGATCCGGAGCGGCGAGAGACGAACGCGGGACTCCTACAAAGTCCCTGTCGGGATGGAGTCTCGCTCGTCTTCCGCGAGCGAGCGGTCAGTTCGGTGCCGGACCGAGGTCACGCGTGAAGACGATGCGACGGCGTCCAGGCCCCGCGTAGTCTTCGACCTCGGTCGCGGTCCACCCCACCGCTTGGTGGAAGCGAATCGACCCGTCGTTGCCGGTCGTCGTGATGGCTTTCATCCGCTCACAGCCGGCCGAACGGCAGCGCTCCGTGAACTGTTCGTAAAGCAGCCGGCCGACGCCCTTGCGCCGGTAGTCCGGATGGATGCCCACGAGGTGCACGTAGCCCGTCTTCGGGGCTTTGGAATGAACGAACCCCAGCAAAAACCCGATGAGACGGCCCTCATCCTCGACCACGAGCGCGTGATCGCCCAGCTCGTAGAAGAAGATCGGATGAGCAAAGGTGCTGATTGGGCCGCCCCACCATCGGTCGATGACCTCGACGATTTGGTCGAAGTCGGCCTTGGTGATCTTGCGGGTCTGCATCTCAACGCCAAGCCTTCCGCAGAAGCAGTTGGAGCGCAACCCCTCACAGCGGCCCCAGCGCCATCCACGGCCACCCGCCCACCGCCTCGCGCGAGCCCCGTGTGGTAAGAGCAGGGCGCGGCCTGCAAGCCCGAACCTGTGCCATGACTCAAACGACCAAAGAGCCTCGTATTCTCATCGCCCCCTCGATCCTCTCGGCGGACTTCGTCCGGCTCGCGGAGGAGATTGCCGCTGTGGAGAAAGCGGGTGCGGACTGGTTGCACGTCGACGTGATGGACGGCCGCTTCGTCCCGAACATCACGATCGGACCGCCCGTCGTCAAAGCCATCCGCAAGGTCACGAAGCTTCCGCTCGACGTGCATCTCATGATCGTCGAGCCCGAGCGCTACGTCGAAGACTTCGCCGCAGCGGGCGCCGACACGATCACCGTCCACGTCGAAGCGAGCGTTCACTTGCATCGCACGCTCTGCCACATCCGTTCGCTCGGAAAGCGGGCCGGCGTGACGTTGAACCCCGGCACCAACGAGGACACCATCAAGTACGTGATGGACGTCGTCGATCAGGTCCTCGTGATGAGCGTGAACCCCGGCTTCGGCGGGCAATCGTTCATCCGCGAGGTGCTGCCGAAGGTGCGCGCGATTCGTTCGATGATCGACGCCACGGGGCGCGACATCGACCTCGAAATCGACGGCGGAATCACGCCGGACACCGCGCCGGAAGCGATTGCCGCAGGAGCTCGCGTTCTCGTCGCCGGCAACGCCGTCTTCAACACGAAGGATTACGCAGGAGCGATCGCCAAGCTCCGCGCCGCGGGTGAGCGCGCGTGACGGTCCGGAAGGTGGGCGGCATCGCCGCGATTCTCGGCCTCCTGTCGTGCTCCGGCTCGCCCACCCCGAGCGCCGCCGAACCGGTGCAAGCTCCCGTCGCCGCCGCAACCAAAGACGCGTCGGCACCGACTACGAACGAGAACTCGAGCGCAACCAAGCCGAATCTGCCCTCGCTCGAATCGAAGGATTCGAAGGCCGTCGCGAAGACGCTCGTGAAGGTGAGTGAGCTCCGAGGCGTGGCTGCGGTGCGCAGCGTGCCGGGCGTCAAACTCGATCGCAACGAGCTCGTCGCCGCCGTCAAAGAGAAGGCGCTTCGCGAATACCCGCCCGAGGCTTTGCGTCGTGAGGGACAGACCCTCCAGCTCATGGGCTTCGCGCCCGCGAGCTTCGACTACCTCGGCGAGATGATGAAGCTCCTCGAGGCCCAGCTCGAGGGCTTCTACGAGCCCAAGAACGGAACCATGTATCTTGCAGCCGATCTGCACGGTCCCGAAGCGCAAGCAACGCTCGCGCACGAGCTCGTGCATGCGCTCCAAGATCAGCGCTGGGACCTCAAATCCCGCTCGGTGTACAAGCCGGGCCGAGGCGACGAGACCATGGCCACGGCGTGCCTGGCCGAGGGCGACGCGACGAGCCTCATGCTGGACTTCTTGATGAAGCCGCAGAAGAGCGCGCTCGACATGCCGGACAACGCGCTCCAAGAGCTCATGAGGAGCGGCGTGAACACCGGTGACGTGAAAACGGTCCCGCACATCCTCCGGACGTCGCTCCTCGCGCCGTACGTCGAAGGGCTCGGGTTCATCCACGGCCTGCGCCGCAAGGGTGGATGGGCCCTCGTCGACAAGGCCTGGGAGAAGGTGCCGACCACCACCGAGCAGATCCTCCACCTCGACAAGTGGGAAGCCGCCGAACCCGCCCTCTCCGTCGTGGCACCGCCTGGGCGCACGCTGGGTGAGGGATGGACGATGAACGACGAAGACACCTTCGGCGAGCTCGGCCTGGCGCTCACCTTCGCCGAGTGGATGGACACGTCGGACGCGCGGATCGCAGCCTCCGGTTGGGGCGGCGATCGAACGTCCACGTGGACCAAGGGCGACGAAATCGCCTACGCCGTCCACCTTCGCTACGACCCGGCGACGGACAAGGCCAAGGGCCAAAGCGACGCACGCTACGCCGAGCGGGCGATGAGCAAGATCCTCCCGGCATTGAAGAAGAAGCTCGGCAATCCCAGCTTTGCGGATGCGAGCTCGATCTGCTTCGACCGCAAAGAGACGGGCCCGCTTCTCTTCGCGCGCAAAGACCGCGACGTCGTCCTGCTCGCCGGCCCTGCCAAAGCGTCGGGCGCCAACTGGTCGTCGACCGCGACGTGCGCGACGGCCAAGACCTGGGCAACCGAAGTTCTGAAGTAGCCTCTCGCTGACACAACTTCGAACGCACCGCGGCCGACAAGGCCGGCATGCGTATCGACGGCATCCGCAGCGAACGAATCCGTGACGAAGAGCTCGAGCGACCGGCAGCGTCGAGGCCCGAACCTCGACGCGCCGAGCTTCTCGCGCGAAACGCCAGCACGCCGCACCACGACGCGTTCTACGCGAGCCTTCGCGAGAGCGCGCGTGCCGCCGATCCTGGCCAGCGCCCGAGCGACACGACGGCCGCGCGCCGCCTCGACGAGGTGCGAGACGCGTATGCGGGTCCTTATCTCGTGGATGGCCAACAGGTGGCGGCGCCGCCGATGTTCCGCATGAACGGCGGAGCCAACCAAGCCTCGATGGAGCGCCACGCCAGCGAGCTCGACGCCCTCGCGGCGGGGGCACACGTGAGTGGCTTCAAGGTGCGTATGGGAATCGCCAGCCCCGACGAGCTCGTCAAGGTGACCCAAGCCCTCATCAATGCCGGCAAGCTACCGCCCGGCTCGGGTGACGTGGCTTCGAGGATCCGTCAGATGCAGTGGGAATGGGGGATCGGCGTCGACTGCGCGAACTACACGCGCACGGCCCTGCTCGCCGCAACGGGCGCCACGTCGAAGCAGCTGCACATCGGAGAGGCGGGGTTCGAAGCGTTCCGCGGTCTCGATCGCAACAAAGCCTTCACCAAGGTTTCTCCTGCCGAAGTGCGCCCTGGCGACATCGTGACGCTCGACCCGAAGCCGCCGGAGGTCTGGGGTCACAACGTCATCGTCCGCAGCCGCGACGTCGTCGGTCCGACGATGGCGAACCGCTTCGCCGAGCGTTACGGCGACGAGGCTCGCAGCTTCATGAGCGGCCCCGGCCCGGTTCACGTCATCGCGGTCGACTCGTCGTGGGGAGCCGGCCCGCACGGTGCCAGCTACGGAGGCTACCGGCGCGACACCTGGTTCTACGACGAGAGCACGTCACGCTGGGGCTACGTCGATCGTCAGGTCTCCCCGCCCAAGTTCCAGACGGCCGACGACGGCCCCGCCGACACGGATCGTTTCCACGGAGCCTACCGGCCGCGTGCGAGTTGACTTGCCGAGTGACTAGGAAGCGCCGCCGCGCTCGAGCAGCTCGCCGACATAGCGACGAATGGCCTGAGCGGCCTCGTCGGTCGGCTCGACGACCTCGACGCCGACGAGCTCGCCGGCCTTCCATCGAACGTCGACACGCAGGTCGTGATCGCCATAGCGGTCGAGCGAGAGGCGCAGATCCAGACGCGAGCCCGTGGCGACGGTCGCCAAACGAGACGAGCTCAAAGCGAGACCAGAGGCACTGACGTCGACGACGTCGATGGCTTCACGAACCGGCCCATCGGAGGCGAGCACGGCGCGGGCAGGCAACTCGGGCGTGGGCTTCACGCGTACATGACGACGGCGCTCGGCGGAACTCATGGGGGAACTCCTACTGTGCCCTATCTCGAATGTTCGAGTCCACGAGCATGGCGAGCTTCGCCAGCTCAACCGCGACCTCCGAATTAAATTGTGCACAACTCAATTGCGCGCAACGTTTCAGTTGCTACCTTCGAGGCATGGGCGAAGACAGCCTGCTCCTCGACAACCAGGTCTGCTTCGCGCTCTACGCCGCGTCACGAGCGATGACCGCGGCCTATCAACCGCTGCTCGAACCTCTCGGCCTTACCTACCCGCAGTACCTGGTGCTTCTCGTTCTCTGGGAGACAGATGGCATCCGTGTGTCACAGATCGGTGAGCGCCTACATCTCGACTCGGGCACGCTCACGCCGCTGCTGAAGCGCCTCGAAACGCAGGGCGTCATCGAACGGCGGCGCAGCGCGGGGGACGAGCGTGTCGTCGAAGTCCACCTCACCGCCGCTGGAAAACGGCTCCGAAAGGCGGCAGCGGAGATCCCCAAGGCCCTGCTCTGCAAGACCGGGGGGCCGGCGGAAGACTTGGTGCGCCTTCAGAAGACGGTCCGAAAACTCACGCAGAACCTTCTCGATTCACGAAAGGAATCCAATCCATGAACGTGCTCTACACGGCGGTCGCAACGGCAACGGCAGGACGAGACGGCAAGGTCTCGAGCGACGACGGACAGCTCGATCTCGCGCTCGCCGTCCCCAAGGGACTCGGCGGGCCGGGCGGCGCGGGCACGAACCCCGAGCAGCTCTTCGCGGCAGGCTATGCCGCTTGTTTCGGCAGCGCGCTGAAGCTCGTCGCGAGCCAGCAGAAGATCGTGACGGGCCCGGTTCACATCACCGCGAAGGTCTCGATCGGCAAGGGAGACTCGGGCTTTGGCCTCGCCGTGGAGCTCGAAGGCAAGATGCCCGAGATCGGCAAGGAGCAAGCGCTCGAGCTCATGCACGCGGCGCACGGCGTTTGCCCGTATTCGAACGCCACGCGAGGCAACGTCGAGGTGAAGCTCTCCGTCGCCTGAGTCAGCGACCTTCGTTGGCCGCGTCGCGAACCATCGCGAGACCAACGTACGCGGCGAGCGTCTGGATGTTGAAACGCTCGCCGGGGAAACGGCGCTCCTTCACGACGGTGCCCTTCGCGGTCGCGACGGCGAGGTAGACGAGCCCGACGGGTTTTGCGTCGGTACCACCTGTCGGCCCAGCGACGCCGGTGATGGATAGTGCAACGTCGGAGCCCGCAACGCGACGCGCGCCTTCCGCCATTCGACACGCCACTTCGGGGCTCACGGCTCCGTGGCCGCGAAGCACCTCTTCGTCGACACCGAGAACCGTCTGCTTGGCGGAGTTGGCGTAGGTCACCGCGTCGAGAAGCAGGTAGTCGCTCGCGCCTGGTTCCTTCGTGAGCATGTGGCCAACGAGCCCGCCCGTGCACGACTCGGCGATCGCGAGCGTGAGGCCGCGCGTGCGGAGTGCACGGCCCACCACGCCTGCAAACGTGTCGTCGCCGTCGCCGTAGATCACGTCCGCAAGGCGCGTTTTCACCTCGGCGGCGGCGCGCTCGGCGAGATCACGAGCGGCATCTTCGGTGGACTTCTTGTCCGCTCCGAGCGCCGCTCGCGCGAGAACCTTCACTTCGATCTCGGGGAAGTGCGCGCGATAGCCGATCGTGACGCCGGGGAACGCTTCCTCGACGCCCGCGAGCCGCTCGCCCACGACGCTCTCGGGGAGGCCGAAGGTTCGGAAGTGGATCTGATGGCTCACCTTCTGCGCGAGATCACGGATGCGCGGAACGACCTGCTCTTCGTACATCCGCTTCATCTCGCGCGGCACGCCCGGCATGAAGAACGCACGCGTGCCGTTCAAGGTCACCCCAAAGCCCGGCGCGGTGCCGATCGGATTCGCGAGAATGGCGGCGCCCGCAGGGAAATCGGCCTGCTTGGCGTTGGAATCGCTCATCGTGCGACCGAACTTCTCCAGACGACGCCGAATGAGCTCGAGCGATGCCTCGTCACGTTCGAGGCCGACGCCGAGCGCCGAGGCGACGGCGACGGTGGTGAGGTCGTCGGTCGTCGGACCAAGACCGCCCGTGCACACGATCACCGGAACCAACCGCGAGAGACGCTCGACCGTCGCGACGATCCGTTCCTTCTCGTCGTCGACGACCGCTTGCTCGATCACCTCGAAACCAAGGTCGGTCAGCGCCGCCGAGAGCCACGAGGCGTTCGTGTTGACGAGCTCGCCGCGTGTGAGCTCGGTCCCGATCGAAAGAACGGCGCATGTCATGGGATGGATCAGCGTACAGCAACGTCGTAGGCGCAACGGAAACCTATCGACGGCGAACGGATGTCTTCGGCGACCTCGCTCCGCCTCCAGGTCCTGAGGTCGGTGGCGAGAGCGCTGTCGTAAGCCCCGCCTCGAACCACAGCCGTTCGTGCGTCCTTCTCGGACTCCACCCATTCGGCCACGTTTCCAGCCAGATCGTGAATGCCCGAGGGCGTGGCGCCATCCGCGTGCGCCCCCACGGTGTCCGGTCCGACCGCGCCCGTCCCGCACGGTCCGGTCGTCAGACCCCAAGCTCCACGACGGCAAACCGCGCCGGTGTCACCCCATGGGTAGCGTCGGGGCTTGTCGCCGGCGGCCGCCACGATCCACTCGTCCTCGGTCGGAAGGCGACCGCCTTTGGCCTTGCAGTAGGCTCGAGCTTCGGCGCGTGAGACGTCGGAGGCCGCGCGCGCCGGGTCGACCTTTTCGAAGATCGCAGGGCGCGGCAGCGGGCACGTCGGGCAGAACGCATGGCCTACGGAGACCTCGAAGCGGTCCATTCGAAGCGGCCCGGCTTCGACAATGCGCGGTTTCACGCGCCCTTCGGCTTCCCAGTCCGACGGACCGATGAGCACCTTCACCGCCGGAACGTCGACGACGCTGTCGGGCGCATCGCAGCCGCGAGCCGTCGCGACGAGCGGGGCCGGACACTCGGCGACGGGACCGACAGGACAGAGCCCGTCGGCCATCGTCGAGGCGACCGCGCAGCACCGTGGGCCCGCACGGTGAAAGCCGGGACCGCACGGCTTCTCGCCCGGCGAAAGGCGCGTCGAGACGAGGCGCAACCCACCGAGCACCGCCACGACGAGGGCGGCGGCCGTGACGACTTTGACGGCTGGGCGCACGCGAGCCTGAAATCAGACGCGGGGAGCGTTCTTCACGCGCACCGTCAGCTCGCCGATGCGCTCGATGGCGATCGTGAGCTCGTTGCCGGCCGCGAGCGGACCGACGCCTTCGGGCGTTCCCGTCACGATGAGATCGCCCGGCTCGAGGGTGAACGCGTTGCTGACGTACGCGACGATGGCCGGGATGTCGAAGATCATCTGCGAGGTGCGCCCGTGCTGACGAACCTGGCCGTCGACGCGGCACTCGACGGCGAGGTCGCTCGGGTCGATGTCCGTCTCCACCCAGGGACCGACCGGACAGAACGTGTCGAAGCCCTTCGCACGCGCCCACTGACCGTCTTTCTTCTGCAGATCACGCGCGGAGACGTCACACACGCACGTGTAACCGAAGACAGCGCTCATCGCGTCTTCGCGAGAGATGCGCCGAACGCGCTTCGAGATGACGACGCCGAGCTCCGCCTCGTGATCGACGCGCTCGCTCTCCACCGGAAGCTCGATGCTCTCGCCGGGACCGATGATCGATGACGGCGGCTTGAAGAACAGCATCGGCTCCTTCGGAACTTCGTTGCCGAGCTCTTTTGCGTGGGCCGCGTAGTTGCGGCCAATGCACACGATCTTCGAGGGACGCACGGGCGCACGCAACTCGGCGGGCGACCACGGCACGGCTTCCCCTTCGGGCTTGCCACCTTCGAACGGAGAGAGCGCGCTGCCACCGATGGGACCGATGCGACGCGCAAGGTCTCCTTCGAGCGCGTAAAAAGCCGTGTTCCCGTTTTTCTCCAGCGCCGCGATCCGCATGCGCGCGACCGTAGCAGAAAGAGACGCGGCTGGACGCACGCCAGGCTTTGAATTCCAGGATGGCCGTGTCATGACCGCGCTTGCATGATCGGCATGAAAAGCCTCTTTGCCTTCGTGGTCCTCTCCCTCGCCGGAGCGCTGGGAGGATGCAGCAGCAGCGACGGCGGAGGGTCGTCGGAGAAGCCGACATCGGGAGCTGGCACGGCGGGCAAGGTTGGCTGTGAAGGCACCGCCTACACGGAGGCCCTTCCCACGTCGGACGATCTGAGCTCGCTCACCTATTCGAAGACGCAGGCGCAGCAGTACATGCTCGATGCGCTCGCCATTCGTTTCCCGCTCGGCAAGTACATCCTGGAAGGCGGTCTCTCGAGCACCCTCCCCGCGCAGCAAGGCAGCTGTTTCGATCGCTTCATCGACGACACGTCGAGCGGCCCTGCGGTCCTCAAGCAGGCGAGCACGATCGTGCACGAATGCGGCCACTTCTTCGACCTCGACAAGGGCTCGGGGAAGACCGGGGCCTACGTCCTTCGAGACGATCTCGAGTTCGCCTGCAGCGACGGCGACACCACCACGCGCAAGGGCAAGACCTTCGCCCGAAGCCTGCTCCGCAAGGATGGGTACTACGCGTCGCGACCGGCGTGCGTGAACAAGACCGCCGAGGGTTGCGACATGTACGCGGACACCTATCTCGACGGCGACCCGACCGACGCCACGTTCGAGAGCGGCGACCAGGGCTTCAACTCGGTGCTCGAGGAGGCAACGCAGTACGTCAACTCGCTCGCCAGCGCCTACGCCTTCCGCGACGCCTACGCCGGAACGCGCGCGACCGAACGCGACGGCATCCTCACGTTCCTCTGGTACATCGAGCGGTACCTGAAGATCGCGCACGAGCAATACCCGGACGCCTACGAGGTGTTGAGCTCGGAGTGCTGGCGCCAGGCGATCCTGAGCGTCTGGGATCGCGGCTGGTTCTACCTGAACGCGAGCAACGACGTGTCCGCCCTCGGCATCGACGACGCAGCCCTCGAAACGCTCGTCAGCGACGCGGCGCTCGTGGCCGAGATCGACGCCCTACGAAGCATGGAGTGCAAGTGACCACCCGAACCATCAAGCTCGCGTTTTCACCCGACAGCGACGACATCTTCATGTTCTGGCCTTTGCTGAACGGCAAGGTCGACAGCGAAGGGCTGACCTTCACCGCCGAGCGCGCAGACACGGAGACGCTCAACGAGCGCGCCGAGCATGGCGGCGCCGACGTCATTGCGGTTTCCGTCGCCCAGTACGCGCGCGTCGCGAAGGAACATCTCCTTCTCCCACACGGCATGTCCGTCGGACGCGGCTATGGGCCCGTACTGGTCTCGCTCGGGCAGCGTTCCCTCGAGTCGCTCAAGGGCAAGCGCATCGGCGTGCCGGGCCTGCGGACCACGGCGTACATGGTGCTGCGCGTGCTGCTCGGCGAGTTCGAGCCGGTCGTCGTGCCGATCGCGCCGTATTCACGTTCGTTCGAGGCGCTCAAGAACGGCGAGGTGGAAGCGGCTCTGCTCATCCACGAAGGCCGGCTCTTTTACGAGCGTGAGGGCACGCAGAAGGTCATCGACATCGGCGAAGAGTGGAGCCGCGTCACGTCGGGACTTCCCCTTCCGCTCGGCGGCAACGCGATTCGTCGCGCGCTCGGGCCCGAGCTCGTCGAACAGGTCTCGCGGATCTGCCGAACGTCGATCCGTTGGGCGCTCGAACACAAAGACGAAGTGGCCAAGGCGCTCCTCGCCGCCGAGACGCGCAGCGACGTCGGGCTCGATGCGGCTTCGCTCGATCGCTACCTCGAGATGTACGCGAACGCGGACACGCTCGACGCCCCCGAAGACGTTCGCCGTGCGCTCGACGAGCTCTTCACGCGCGGACGCGCCGCAGGGCTTTTGCCCGACGGCGCGCGCGCAGAGCTCGCTCCCTGAAGGGCGAGCGGGAAGTTCTCAGCCGGCGTCGGCGGGAAGCGCCGTCGTCCTCGGTGAGGGCGGAGGCGACGGCGGAGTCACGAGAGGGTCGTCCGTGACCGTGGGCTTCGGCGACGGAGTGGACGTCCTCACGCACGAGAGCGTCTCGGTCTGGCTGCCAGCGGTCGACGTGATGGTGAATTGATTGGCGTTGCCGGACCACGAGCCCACGGACTTGCCCTTGTCGAGGACCTGGCCGCTGCACGTGAGGGATCCATCCTTCTCTTCGCCGACGACCGTGCATTGGCCGTTGACGTTCGGGTTGAACGAGACCGTCTGCGAGACCGATTTGCCATTCACCGATATCGTGCAGACGTAGGAGTTGCCGCAGGGGCACGAGCCACTGCCGGGCGCGGGCTCCTGGTTGCTCTGGGTGGGCGCATTGAAGTCACCGGGATGATCTTCCCAGTTCGACCCCGTTGATTCGGTTCCGAACGTTCCCGAACCGCACGCGACGGCGGCGGGGAGGAGCGTGACGAGACCCAGTACGACGTGAAGGAAACTCTTGCTGCGCATGACGCCTCGACCTGTGATTTCGCTACTGCTTCGTACAGTCGTACGTGGTGGTCGTCCCTGACTCGTCGAGCGTGACGAGAAGCTCGCCGCTCGACGCGGTCCAACTTCCGGAGACGCTTCCATCCAAGGACGTCACGCGGCCATCGCACGTCAGCGATGCGGTGCCTCTCTCGGCGATGGCGCAGGTGTTGTTGCTCGCGGGCCCGATGGTGAACGTCTGCTGCAGGGGGGGCTCACCGGCCTGACCACTCACGAACCCCTGACAGGAATACGTAGCGCCGCAAACGCTGCAGGCCCCCTTGGTCGTGCCACTGGTACCGCTCGATCCCGCATCGAGGACAGGCTTGCTGTTCGTGGAGCCGCTGCTGCCACTCGAGCCTGCGCTCGGCGCCACGTCGACGCTGCTGCCGCTCGAGGTGCGCGGCGGGTTGCTCGCCTGCTGTCCGTTCCGCGGCCGCTGCTGATTGCTCTCGCTCGGCGGAGTGAAGTCGCCGGGGTGGCCTTCGTACGCTTGTTCGTACGAGTACGTTCCGACCGATCCCGATCCACACGCCACGAGGCTCGCGACGAGTCCACTCGCGAAGACGATGCTCAGGCTCTTTCGCATGATGATCTCTACGAGAAAGGGGCCGGGACGGGACCTTGCGAAAGATCCCGCCCAGCCAAGAACGGTAGCTCGTCGAGCTGCTTCGAGCGAACCGCTCGCGCCTCTCAGGGGAAGTAGTAGAGCGCCGAGATGTTGTTCACGAACAGCGCCCAGGGATCGCTCTGAACGCTCGTTCCGAGCGCCGTCGTCGTATCCGAGGCCTTGGCCGTGCCGCCGGGCAAGTCCTGCGAGCGCGACGTGTGGTCGGTGCGGAGGAATGCGCCGATGGTCGCCTGGAGAGCGAGCTGCGGGATGCCGATGAAGCCGAAGTGGACTTCCGCACCGGCGCGCGCACCCACGTCGAGGTGGAAGCCATTGTGCGAGATGTCGTTCGCGTTCGGAACCGCTTCGCTCGAGTGCGCGAAGGCGACGTTGATCTCCGGAACGATGAGGAACTTGTAGTGCTTCTGGTGCGCGAGAGCGATCGGCACGCCACCGTGGAGGGCGAGACCGAAGACGCCGGCCTTGTCCCTGGTCGTCGTCACGTTGGCTGCCGTCGTCTCCGTCGAGCCGCCCGTGAGACCGAGACCGGCGCCGAAATCGATACCGATCTTCTCGTTGAGCCAGTAACGAGCGCCGATGACCGGCGCCGACACGCCCGCGGGCACGCCGTCGAGCGGGATGCTCGTGAAGCCGAGGTAGCCGACCGCGAAGTGACCAACGGCGTACTTCTCGTGATCCGACATGGCGTCGTCCGCCGGGTCGACGCGTGCGGCCGAAGCCGGCGCGGCAGCCGGCGCGGCGGCGGGGGCTGCCACGGCCGGCGGCGGAAGCTGCGCGCCACCACTGACGGAGCCCGACACGCCTGCACCGGCGGCACCCTGGTTGTCCTGCGCCAACGCCGCAGGCGCCATCAGCGCCAGCGCGATACCCACCGCAAACGACAGTGCAGACCTCATCACGTATCGCCTCCTCGAAAAAAAATCTGCGGCAACGCGGTGCACGAAAAGACGGCTCGCTCGCTGCTGGGCTAGGAGGCCACGGCACCCTCGAAACGGCCAAATTTGCGGCGCAATTCGGCAGTTAGCCTGACGCGGGGCGCCATACCGCACGGTCGTTTGCTCTTGAACAAAGTCCCCGTAGAGTGTGCCCGCCCGCGCGCAGGCCTGCCTGATTCGCAGAGGCTGCGGGTACTTTCGGTCTGCATAGTTACGCGGAAAGGTCGTCTTCGATGAGGTTCGCTTGGCTCGGCGCGGGGGCGCTTTCGTTGGTTCTCGCAGCAGGGTGTTCGTCGACGGACCCGGCGCCCAAAGAGGGCAAGGCCTCCGCGGTCTCCCAGGCGATTCAAGGTGGCACGCTGGACTCGGCGCACCCGTTCGCGGTCGGCGTCTGCATCGGCGGCAGCGGCCCCGGGCAGTGCCAGGGATTCTGCTCCGGCGCGCTCATCGCGCCGAACGTCGTCGTGACGGCGCGCCATTGCGTCAACAAGACGGAGCAGACCATCGATTGCAGCAAGAACCCGACCTTCGGTGATCTGGAAGCCCGCACCTTCTCCGTCACGACGAACGCGTCGATGTGGAGCGGCTCCACCGGTTGGCACCAAGTCATGGACCACGCCGTCCCCGACGACGACCACATCTGCGGCCACGACATCGCGCTCCTCATTCTCGACGATGTGATCGAGGAGACCGAGGCCAAGCCCATCGTCCCCGGCGTGCAGTATCCGATGTGGAAGTCGATCTATTCTCACTCGTTCACCGCCGTCGGCTACGGCGTGACGAGCCCCCAGGGGCCCGGCGTCGGCCAGCGGCGCATCAAGCGGGGCATTCCGGTGCTCTGCGTTCCCGGCTCGCCGAAGGCCGATTGCGGCGGCGTGATCAACGACAACGAGTTCATCGGCGGCGACGGCACGTGCAGCGGCGACAGCGGTTCGAGCGCCTACGACGACAACACGTTCTCCAAGGCCGACGGCAACGGTGCCTTGTCGTTCGGCGTGCTCTCGCGCGGCGGCGAGGAGAACGGCCAGTGCGTAGGCTCGATCTACACGCGCCTCGACGCGTACCGCGATCTCATCATCAACACGGTGAAGCAGGCCTCGAACAACTGGAAGCTCTACCCCGAACCCGCCTGGACGGCGCCGGCTCCCCCGGAGGCGGACGCGGGCGCAAAAGACAGCGGAGCGCCCCCGACTCCGGCGCCAAAAAGCTTCGGCGATGACTGCACGGACGGCAGCGAGTGCGAGAGCGCGGTCTGCGCGACGGACAGCAACGACAAGAGCACCTGTTCGACGGCGTGTGACGCGACGGACGCGACGAGCTGTCCCGACGGGTACGTGTGCGAGAGCGACGTGTGCCTCCCGAAGAAGGCGGAAGCGTCGAAGCCGCAGACAACCACCACGACCACGTCGGGTTGCGCGGTGGCGAGCACTGGACAGACGCGCACCTCGTGGGCCGGCGCCGAGCTCGGCCTCATGGTCGCGCTCGGGCTTCTCGCCGTGCGTCGGCGCAGCAACTCCTCGGAATCACGCGATAGCTGAAGAGCGCAGGTGGCTCGGGCGACGGTGCGGAACCGCCCTTTCGCCCGAGGATTCACGAGAGAAACGCTTCCCAACGGCGCGGCATCGTAGAGGGAAGGTCGGCGCGGTATGCTTCCGGGAAACATCATGGATACGGAGCTCGTTCCGACTGCGCGAGTCGATCGCGAGGCTGCGCCGAGCGCTGCCGCCTTGCCGTCGCTCGAGCCCAAGGCCAGCGCCGCGAGCACGGCCACCGATCGCCAGAAGGCGCGCTTCATCGCGGTCCGCCGTCGCGTCTTCGCCGAGATGCACGACGTCACGTCGCGAAAGCGCTTCGCGATGGTGATGCCGTTCCAGGCCATCGTCCTCGGCATCATGCTTTTCCGTGGAGCGCCCGGCGCCCGCGTTTGGTTGCAGATTGCAGCCTATGGGCTCTCGACGTGCGGCTACGTGCTCATCGAGAAGTCGGCGGGCGCGTTCGCTACGCGCATTCGCATCGGCCTGACGCTCTCTCTCGTCGGCATGCTCGCTTCGATCGCCAACACGGGTGGTCTCGCCAGCCCGCTTCTCCTGATGGCGGTGCCGTACCTGTTCTCGGTCTCGATGAACCCGGAGCTCGAGGGCTCACGGTACGCGATGCTCGCGGGGTTCCTCGGTGGCCTCGGCTTCATGGCGGCTGCGTCCCATTCGCCGATCGGAGAGATCTATGCCCCGCTCGGACGCATCGACGGACGGGCGAGCAGTGAGTTCATCACCCTCGCGCTCGTCGCTGGCGTCGTCTCCACCATCGCGTGCGTGAAGATCGGCATGGGCATCAGCCGAGCCTACGAGCGCATCGCCCTCGAGCTCGACGCCCGCCGCGAAGAGCTCTGCGACGAGAGCGAAGGCCGGACCCGCGCGCTCGAGGGCATCGCGGCGCGTCTCGCGCACGAAGTGAAGAACCCCCTCGCCGCCATCAAGGGCCTCTCGACCCACATGGCGCGCAGCTCGAACGACCCCAAGGTCAAAGAGCGCCTCACCATCGTCGCGGGCGAGGCGGAGCGCCTCCAGGACATCGTCGACGGCTTCCTCTCCTTCTCGCGCGGCCTCGATGACCTGGCTATCGGCCCTACGAAGCCCTACGACATCGCACGCGAGCTCGGGCTGCTCCTCGAAACGCGTGCCGCCGACGCGGGCGTCAGCATCGAGGTCCGCGGTTCGCGCGAGCTCTCGTTGAACGCGGATACGCGCAAGCTCCGCCAGGCACTCCTGAACCTCGTGCTCAACGCGATGCAGGCCTCGGCCCGCGGCGCCAGCGTGACGCTCGAGATCGCGAAGAGCTATGCCGACGGCGCGGCCCACATCAAGGTGATCGACCACGGCGCGGGCATGGCCCCCGAGGTCATCGAGCGCATCCGCAAGCCCTACTTCACCACGAAGGAAGGCGGTTCGGGCCTCGGCATCGCCGTCGCACGAGGCATTATCGAGCAGCACGGCGGAACGCTCCGCTTCGACAGCTCCATCGGCCGCGGCACCACGGCCACCGTCGTCCTGCCCGCGTGCGCCAGCTTCGCGCAGGCGCTCAAGGCCAAGCTTCCGAACCCGTGCCGCCACGAAGTGCTCGCCAAGGCGAAGGAAGCCGCCACGAAGCTCCCCGAGGCACGGCCGTCGTCGGCCTCGACGCTCACGGGCGAGCCGGAGAAAGTCCCGTCCTGACGGGAAATCCTAGGCGACCAATGGACGGAACGACGGGCGCCATGAGGGACCAGGAACCGAACGGCACGCATGCTAGCTTCGGGCCGATGGCACGGGTCCTGGTAGTCGATGACGAAGCGTCGATGCGCTTCACCCTCGAGGCAGTCCTTGGGGACGCAGGTATCGAGGTCGAAAGCGCCGACGGCGGCGCAAGCGGAATTGCCGCGTTCGAGGCGCACGGTGCAGACGTCGTCTTGACCGACCTGGCCATGCCCGACGTGGACGGCATGAAGGTGCTCGAGGCGATCCGCGTCCAGGATCCGAGCGTCCCCGTGATGATGCTCACGGCGCACGGCTCCGAGCGCGTGGCCGTGGCCGCGATGAAGGCCGGTGCATTCGACTACCTGCCGAAGCCGTTCGATCCCGACGAGCTCATCCTTTCGGTCACGCGCGCGATCGAAACGCGCCGCCTCAAGCTCGAAAACGCGCGACTCCGCACGCAGGCCGCCCTCGGCCGTCCGATCATCGCCGAGAGCCCTGCCCTTCGTCGCGTGCTCGATCTCGTGGCTCGCGTGGCGCCGAAAGACGTCACCGTCCTTCTCACGGGCGAGAGCGGCGTCGGCAAAGACGTCCTCGCGGCCACGCTGCACGCGCACTCGAAGCGCGCCGACAAGCCGCTCGTCCGCTTCAACGCCGCGGCGATCCCCGCCGAGCTGGCAGAGTCCGAGCTGTTCGGTCACACGAAGGGCGCATTCACCGGCGCCCACGCCGCGCGCAACGGCTACTTCCAGCAGGCCGACAAGGGCACGCTGTTCATCGACGAAATCGGTGAGCTGCCCCTCGGCATGCAGGCCAAGGTGCTGCGCACGCTGCAGTCGGGCGAAGTGCAGCCGGTCGGTGGTCGCGCGGAGATCGTCGACGTTCGCCTCGTCGTCGCCACGAATCGCGATCTCGCCGCCGAGGCCAAGGCCGGGCGTTTCCGCGAAGACCTGTATTACCGGCTCAACGTCGTTCCCATCCGCGTGCCGCCGCTTCGCGAGCGCCCGGAAGACATCGAGCCGCTCGTCACGGCGTTCGTCCGCACTTACGCCGATCGCTATGGCATGGGCCAGGTCACGATCGACCAGGCACTCATCGAGGCCTTCAAAGCGCACAACTGGCCGGGCAACGTCCGCGAGCTCGAAAACACGGTCGCGCGCCTCCTCGCGCTCACGGCCGAGGACCACCTGACGCTCGCTCTCTGGCGCTCGCTCGACGCTACGCCCCAGAGTACGTCGCGCATTTCGCTCTCCGACGGCGACCCGGGGCCGAGCCATCCGCTCCGTGCGCGC
This sequence comes from Labilithrix luteola, assembly GCF_001263205.1. Classification (GTDB taxonomy): domain Bacteria; phylum Myxococcota_A; class Polyangia; order Polyangiales; family Polyangiaceae; genus Labilithrix; species Labilithrix luteola. The sequence continues at coordinate 3,546,320 of NZ_CP012333.1, read as the reverse complement.
GTCGAAGCGTTCGAGCGCTCGATCATCGCTTCCGAGTTCGAAACAGCGCACAAGAACCAGAGCGAGACCGCACGTCGACTCGGCGTCTCGCGTCCGGCGCTCATCGAGAAGCTCCACAAGTACGGCCTGCTCGAGCGCGGATGAGCGCAGCACGTCCGAAGAACGGTGCCCGTGCGACCAGCTCGCGCGGAGTACTCCTCGTCGTCCTCGCGTTTCTCTTTCTGGCGACGGGTTGCCGAGGCAAATCGCAGGAGCCGGCCGCGCACGACGACGCGGGTTCGAAGGGAGCGCCGAAGCGCATCGTTTCGCTCTCGCCATCGACGACCGAAGCTCTGTTCGTCATCGGCGCCGGCAAGGAAGTGGTCGGTCGCTCGCGGTACTGCGATTGGCCGAAGGAGGTCCTCGCGCTCCCCCAGGTCGGCGGGTACGTCGATCCGAGTCTGGAGGCGATCCTCGCGCTCAAGCCCGATCTGGTCACCGGTGCACGAGGCCCGGCGGGCGCCGCCATCACCGAGCGGCTCGAGCAGCGAGGCATCGCCACGTACTTTCCGAAGACCGAGAATTTCGCGGAGATCGACACCATGATCCGCGGCCTCGGTGAGCGAACGGGGCACGTCGAGCAAGCAAGCGCCCAGCTCGGTTCGATGCACCGCCGGATCGCCGACATCGAAAAGGCCGTTGGTCAGAAGCCGCCCGTGCGCGTCTTGCTCGTGTTCGGCCTCGCACCGCTCAGCGTGGCCGGCCCGGAGGGTTTCGCCGACGAGATGATCCGTCACGCCGGAGGCATCAATGTCGTCACCGGAGGCGGCGCGTATCCGACGATCGGAGTGGAGCGCGTCATGTCGCTCGATCCCGACGTCATCGTCAACGCCGCGATGGCCGAGTCGCACGGCAACGAGCGCATCACGAAGGACGCGCCGGGATGGAGTAACGTACGCGCCGTGAAGACGGACCACGTCGTCTCCATCACCGACGAGAGCGTGCTCCGTCCTGGGCCCCGCATCGCCGACGGCCTCGCCACACTGGCCAAGGCCATTCATCCCGACGTTCCGCTCGACGCGGCGGCCGCCGGCCGTACGAGCCCGCCGTGAAGGTTCGCGCCGATCAGCTCCTCGTCACGCGAGGCCTCGCCCCCACGCGTGCGAAGGCCCAAGCGCTCATCCTCGCCGGCAAGGTCCACGTCGGAGAAACGCGCATCGACAAGGCTGGAACCACGCTGCCCGAAGACGCGAACATCGTCGTGCGCGGCGAGGACCATCCGTACGTCTCGCGCGGCGGGGTGAAGCTCGCCGGGGCGCTCGACACCTTCGGCGTCGATCCCCAGGGCAAGCGCTGCATCGATCTCGGCGCCTCGACCGGAGGCTTCACCGATTGCCTCCTCCAGCGCGGCGCCGTGTACGTGGCGGCCGTCGACGTCGGCTACGGTCAGCTCGCGCACAAACTGCGTGTCGATCCCCGCGTCCTTTGCCTCGAGCGCACGAACGCACGCACGCTCGAGCCCGCGCAGGTCGGGGGCCTGGCCGATCTGGTCGTGGTCGACGCCTCGTTCATCGGCCTGGGCAAGCTCACGGAGGCCATCGCGCGCTGCTTATTGCCGGGTGGCGAGCTCGTGGCACTGGTGAAACCCCAGTTCGAGGTCGGCCGTGAAGAGGCCTCGAAATCCCGCGGCGTGGTCCGCGATCCCGAAGTTCGAGCGCGAGCCATCGGCGACGCCATCGACGACGTCAAGGCGGCCGGGCTCGAGGTTCTCGGGACCTGTGACAGCTCGCTACCGGGTCCGAAGGGGAATCTCGAGGCCTTCGTGCACGCGCGCAAAAAACTCTGCTAGTCGAAGGGGCATCGATGGCGTCGCCCCCGCCCCAGTCAACGACGGCAACGACGGAGAGCCCTTCGAAGAAGAGCTTCGCGCCCGGCCTCGGCGCGATCTTTCTCATCGTTTTCCTCGACCTGCTCGGCTTCAGCCTCGTGCTGCCATTCCTCGCGGAAGAGGCGCGGGACACCTTTCACACGACGGCCTTCGTCGGAACGCTGCTCGCCGCGATTTACTCGCTGATGCAGTTCCTGTTCGTGCCGGTGTGGGGCCGCGTGTCGGACCGCGTCGGGCGCCGCCCCGTTCTGCTCTGGAGCGTACTCGCCACCTCGGTCGGGATGATCGGGCTCGGCATGGGCCTCATCCACGGCTCCAGCGTGACCTGGCTCTTCATCGCCCGTGCGTGGAGCGGCATCGCCACCGCGAACCTCGGCACGGCGAGCGCGTACATCGCCGACGTCACGAAACCCGAGGACCGCGCCAAGGGCATGGGCCTCATCGGCATGGCCTTCGGCCTCGGCTTCATCTTGGGACCGGGCGTGGGCGGGGCGCTCTCGTCGATCGCCATCGGCGGCCGCACCGGCGCGGTTCCCTGCTTCGTGGCGGCGAGTCTTTCGCTCGTCAACTTCGCCTGGGCCTACTTCGGGCTGAAGGAATCGCTGCCCGCCGAGCGCCGCTCGAAGGAGAAGCGCAGCCTCTCGCCACTCAACGTCGCCGCGGCGCGTGAGGCGCTGGCGCGCCCAGGCGTGGCCCAGGCAATCCTCGTGAACTTCGTCATCGTGCTTTCGTTCACGGTGCTCGATCAGACATTCCGCTTCTTCAACAAGGACATGTTCGACATGTCCGCGACGAGCACCGGTCTCGTGCTCGCGATGGTCGGCATCGTGGCCGCGGGAGTCCAAGGAGGGCTCATCCGGCCCCTCGCGCGCAGGTACGACGAAGCCGTGCTCACGCGCTTCGGAACCGTGATTCAAGCGCTCGCCTTCGCAGGCTTTGCCATCTCGCCGAGCATCGGCCGCTCGGCGCTCATCGTCTCCGCCTGCCTCCTCGCGCTCGGCAACGGCCTGACCCAACCGAGCGTGGCGGCCTACGTTTCGAAGCGCGCCGACCCACGCGCCCAGGGCGGAACGCTCGGCACGAACCAGTCCTTCGCCAGCCTCGCTCGCATGTTCGGGCCGGCCTTCGGTGGCTGGGTCTATGGCGAGTTCGGCCCGCGTTCACCCTACGTTTGCGGCGCCATCGGCATGACCGTGGCGAGTGTCGTGGCCCTCTCGCTCCGCTCGACGCGCGAGTTCGAGGCCAAGGCCGAAGCGGCTCAGCGGAACACGAGCACCCAGACGTCGTAGATCATGTGCGTCCAGACCGCGGCGGCGAAGCCCCGGGTCACGAAGATGAGCGTGAGCACGAGGCCCAGCACGGCCCGGAAGAGGAACGACGGCATCTGAAAGTTGTCGGCCATGGGGCCGAAGTAGTGCACGCCGCTGAAGACGATGGCGCAGACGACGGCCCACGCCAGCATGATCATCGCCGAGCCGAGCTTCGACTTCTGCATCGCGCCGCGGCCCGCGCTGGCGATCAGAGCCGAGGTGCCCGTGAGCTCCACGCGCTCGCGAGCGAAGAGCCACACGAGGATCTTCGCGCCGAGACCGAACAGAATGACGCGGAACGTGAGCTCCTCGTAAAAGCCCGCGCCGAGCGACATGATGAAGCCGACGAAGCGACCTTCGTCTTGGATCGTGCCGGCGAAGACCCGCCCGACGACGTACCCCGCGACGAGTCGCATGAGCACGGCGTAGACGAAGCCTTCGATTGCAATCTGCAAGAATTTTTGTGGCCGGAAGGCCTGGCCTCGTCCGAGGAGCGCGAAGGTGCCGACGAAGATCACGCCGATCGCGAGCGTCGCGAGGAGGTAGGTCGTGCGATCCCCCTGGCTCAACCGGAGGAGCTCCCCCGTCACCATGTCCGTCGCGTTCTGCACGCCGAGGAAGACGACGGCGACCTGGTAGACGAGGAAGATGGGCAGCGTGAGCCCCAGGTCGACCCATGCGCCAGGACGCGCGAGTGGACGCGGAGGAGAATGCTGGGAGGACAAGCGTTCAGCGCTGGGGCTCATGGCGACGCGGCTCGAACCTAGCAACGGAGTGGCGCGCTGGCCCATTCCCCGGCGAAACGCGCGGCGCCTGACGTGACTCGTTGTGACTCGTTGCGGCGAAGCTCGGGCCTGTCGACGGGGAGGCGACGGCGGCGCGACGCCGAGAGGCCGGAGCGTACGGGAGTGCGCGTTACCGAATGCACGCTCGGAACACATGTGCTGACAGGCGCCTCGATCGGATGGAAACAAGCCCAGGCCGGCGCAAAGCTCCGCGCAAAATGACTCGTGGATAGCGAGTTTCTGCTGGCCGGAAAGGCTGACCTGTTAAGCTTCCTACGATGGACGTCGCCTTCGCTTCCGCTCGGGATCGACTCGGGCAGACGCTCTGCGGCAAGTACCAGCTCGAGACGGTGCTCGGCGTCGGCGGGACGGCCGTCGTCTACCGTGCGACACATCGCAACGGTCACAAGGTTGCGGTGAAGATGCTCCACGAGCATCTCTGCAAGTCGCGCGACGTGAGCCGCCGCTTCATGCGCGAAGGCTACCTCGCGAACATCCTCGACCATCCGGGCACGGTTCGGGTTCTCGACGACGACGCGACCAAAGACGGCATCGCCTTCCTCGTGCTCGAGTTGCTCGAAGGCGAGACGCTCGAAGAACGTCGCGTTCGCCTCGGCGGAACGCTGCCGCTCGACGAGGTGATGAACTACTGCGACCAGCTCCTCGGCGTGCTGCAGATCGCGCACCACAAGAGCATCGTCCATCGCGACATCAAGCCGTCGAACCTGTTCGTCACGCACGACAACGTGCTCAAGGTTCTCGACTTCGGCATCGCGCGCATCGTCGACGACGGCTCGGCCACCGTCACGAAGACCGGCACCATGATCGGTACGCCCGCCTTCATGCCGCCCGAGCAGGCGCTGTCGCGTCCGCGCGAAATCGATTCGCAGAGTGACCTCTGGGCCGTCGGCGCGACGATGTTCACGCTGCTCTCCGGACATCTCGTGCACGTCGCCGAGAGCTCCTCGGAGCACCTCGTGAAGGCCGCCACGATGCAGGCGCGCTCGATCGCGAAGGTGTTCCCGGGCATTCCCGAGAACGTCGAAGCGCTCATCGCGAAAGCACTCGCGTTCCACAAGAAGGACCGCTGGACCACGGCCGAAGAGATGCGCCGCGAGCTGTGGCGCGCACGGATCGAGCCGGGGCGCCCCGTCGGATCGATCGTCTCGGTGCCTCCGCCGGCCTCGCCGACGAGCGAGTTCCCGACGGTCGTCACCAACCGCCGCAAGGACTCGGATGGCCCGCACAGCCGCGACGCGCTGCTCGCGAAGACCGGGATGTCTCTCTCGGGGGACATTCCGCTGCCGCCTCCGCGTCGAACGGCCATTTTCGCGTCGGCCGCGATCGGCGCCGTGCTCTTGTTCGGCGCCGTCGGCACCCTGATGCTGGCGAAGGACAAGACGCTCGACCGAACGGCCGCCGCGGCGACCGTCCAACGGCCGCCCGCCCCCGTGACGGTCACGGCACCCGCCGTTCCTCCGCCCACGCCCGTCGCGGATCTGCCGGCGGCACGCCCCGCGACCACGACGACCACGACGGCCTCGACAACGCCTACTCCGCCAGTCGAGAGCGGTAGGAAGCACACGAACGCGACGGCGGCCGCAGGAAAAACCCTGACGACATCTCCGGTCACAGCGACGACCAGCGCTCCGAGGGCGACGGCCGCGGCCAAACCGAAGGCGACCACCGGCTCGGGAAGCAGCGCCGATCTCTACAAGCCGTTTTGACGAATTTCCGCGCCGGCCTGCGGTCCCTGTACAATCGTCCCATGCGAGTGAGGCGCCCGGCGAGGGCTTACGCCTTTGGTGTGGCGACCGTCGTGACGATGCTCTTGCCGGCCGCCGCCTACGCTGGTGATCCCGCAGCGGCGCGTGAACAGCTCAAGGCCGGCTACACGCTCGCCCAGGACGGCCGCTGCGCCGAAGCCATTCCGCGCTTCCAGGAGAGCCTGAAGCTCGACGCCAAGGCCATCACGCTCATCAACCTCGCGCAGTGCGAAGAGCGGACGCAAAAGCTCGCCGATGCGCTTGGCCACTGGGTCGACGCTCGCGCGCGGGCGCAAAGCGAGGGCAACGCCGCGATCGAGGAAGAGGCCGAGAAGCGAGCCAAAGCGCTCGAACCACGCCTTCCCAGACTCACGATCGCGCTTACCGTCGTGATGACGGGCGAGAGCCCGAAAGACCTGGAGATCGTCCGTGACGGCGTCGTGCTCGGCTCCGTCTCCGTCGGTGTCGCTCTGCCGGTGAACCCCGGTCCGCATACGATCGTGGTGCGCGCCCCCGGTTACGAAGAGACGACCAAAAAGATCGACCTCGCCGAGGGTGAGAACAAGCGCATCGACGTCGGCGTCGGCAAGAAGAAGCCCGAAGTGAAGACCGTGGCGCAGGCGACGACCACACCGGAAAAGGCCGCCCCGAAGGGCACGAATCCGCTCGTCTACGTCGGCTTCGGAACCGCGGTCGCGGGCGTTGCTGTAGGCGCGGTCACGGGCATCATGGCCTTCGGCAAGGCAAGCACCGCGAAGGACAACTGCCCGAACCTCACGTGCCCGAACAACGCCGAGCTCGACGCCGTCGACTCCGGACGCACGCTCGGCACGATCTCGACGATTGGCTTCGCCGTCGCCGGCGTCGGCGCGGCTGTCGGGATCTATGGCTTGCTTGCAGGCGGATCGTCGAAGAGCTCGGCGACCGTCGGGCTGACCGTCGGGCCCACGGGCTGCGGTATTCGAGGGAGCTTCTGATCGTGCGCACGCATCGAAAGCGGCTGCTTTGCATCTCGCTCGCCACCTGCGGCGGGCTCGTGGCCTGCAACGCGCTCACGGGCCTGAGCGACGACTACCGCCTCGGCCAGCTCGACTCGGCCGACGGCGCCGTTCCACCAGGCCCCGACGGCACGAGCCCCACCGACTCGAGCACCAACGACGTCGTGACTCCGAACGACGGCGGCACCGACTCGGGCCGCACCTACGACGGCAGCTTCTGCGAAGAGGCCTTCAAGGAGGCGAGCGTCATCGCCTGCAGCGACTTCGAGAGCGATGATCCGCTCGCGTGGAAGTCGGCCGCCGTTCGGATCACGAAGAGCATCAGCACGGTCGGAGGCAACCCCGCCGGCAACATCGAGGTGAAAGACAACGCTGGCCCGGACGGGTCGCGCGCCCTCGTCTTCTCGCTCGCGCCGCTCAAGGCCCAGCGCGAGCTCTTCGTCGGCTACGAGACCGTGGACGACGCCAAGAACTTCACGGGCTTCGAGCTGACCGCAGACGTCTTGCTCGAGCTCGAGACGAACAAGGTCGAATACGCCGAGGTCTTCCAGCTGACATTCCCCGTGTCGAGCGACACGTCGATCGTCAATGGATACGGTGGCGCGTCGTACGCCGGCGTCTTCGGAACCGTGGCTCCACCCGCCTCGGCGGGGCTTCCCACGGTGAACGGGGCGGACTGGAAGGCGCTCAAGACGACGGTGACGGGATCGAGCACCTCGAGCTTCAGCGGCAAGTTCTTCGTGAAGGACCAGGACGTCTCGTCCGGGAACCCCACGGTCAGCATCCGCGCCGGCGCGGTTGCCCGCGGATTGCTCGGCATCTACCACACGAGCAACGAGGCCTACGGAATGAAGGTGACGTTCGACAACGTCATCCTTCGACGCACCCCCTGAACGGCGATCAGCCCGGGCGCAGGCGGTAGACGATCGCGACGACGACGAGAACCCAGAGGACGAGGTTCAGGACGAAGAGGACGTCGCTGAGCATCTCCTGCGTGGGGCTCTCGGCCTTGAGACCGCGACCGGCGCGACCGGAGACGAGGAAGAGGAAGCGGACGATGCCGAAGACCGTGAACGGCGCCGTGAGCCAGAGGTACTTGCTCTGGAAGAACGCTTCGGTCGAGGGGTCGAGCGTGTAGGCGATGTACGTGGCGGCCGTGGCGAGGCCCGTCACCGCGAGCGCGATGGTGAGCGAGCGCTTGCCGTACGCCTCGAGCGCCGAACGCTGCTTCCCCGCGTGCTCACCCTCGAGCTCGTGACGGCGCTTACCGAAGCCGAGGAAGAGCGCGAGGAGCGCGGTGCACGCGATCATGTACCAGCTGACCTGCGTGTTCGTGGCGAGACCTCCCGCCACGACGCGCAAGACGAAGCCGAAGGCGATGAGGCCGACGTCGAGGTAAGCGACCTTCTTCAGCTTGAAGCTGTAAGCGAGGTTCTCGACGAAATAGAGGAGCGCGACGCCTGCGAACGCCAGGTTCAGTTTGAAGTACGAGATCGCGAGCGCGACGAAGACGAGCGAAATGGCGAACGGCCACGCGAAATTCTCGGGCACCGCGCCGCTCGCGATCGGGCGGTGGCGCTTCACCGGGTGGACGCGGTCGGCCTCGACGTCGACGAGGTCGTTGATCGTGTAGACGGCGCCGGCGAGCAGGCAAAAAACGCCCGTTCCGAGGATCGCCTGGCCCGTGACTCGCAGGTTGAGCGAGGGATCGCCCTGGACCGTCGAGGAAAAGAGGTCCTTGTGGAAGAACATCGGCGCCATCACGAACAGGTTTTTCACCCATTGGTGCGGGCGGATCGTCTTGACGAGCCCACGGATGACGGAGCTTTTCTTCAGGGCTCCAACGCTCGCGACGCCGTCGGCTGCGACAGCGTCGGCGTGGGCAGGCTTGGAACCGGGGGAATCACGACCGTCGGGAGGCACGACACGTAGATACACCACGAGCCCGAATGCGCGAAGTGCCGAGCGCGCTCGAGGTTCCGGGCACCTCGAGCGGGTACGGGCTGCTTGACTCGGGGCCGCGTGCGGCGGACAACCGTGGCGTGTCGAACGCCCCCTTTTCTCCCTCTCGTAGAAGAGGTTTCGCGGGCTTCCTGCTGCTCGTTTCCGCCGTCGTCCTCGGCCCCTCGGGGCCTTTGGTCGCTTCGGCCGACGTGGGTCAGCGGCTCCCGAAGCTGACGAAGCTGCAAGACGAGGTCGCACGGGGCGGGATGCCGCTCGGGTACGTGCCCCTCCGGCAGCTCTGGTCCGAATGGGACCAGGGGGATCCGAACGAGATCGAGGAGGCCATTCGCGCGGTGGCCGCCGATACGCGCGTGGCGCCGCCTCTTCGCGCATACGCGGGTCTCCTCGAAGGCTATGCCCGTCGCCGACGCGGGGATCTCGCAGGCGCCAAAGCGCGCATCCACGACCTCGGGTTCGTCAGCCGGTGGATCGTCACGGGTCCATTCGACAACGAAGGCAAGGCGGGCCTCGATCGTGCCTTCGGGCCCGAGGAGGAGATCCACGAACCGCTCAGCATGATGCGGACGTACGACGGCAAGGAGCGGCCGGTACAGAATCGTCTCGCGCCCGACACCTTCCCGTACGGATGGGTCGACCTCGGCTCCATGGTGCGGCCCCAGGAGAACGTCTGTGCCTTCGCCACGACGTTCGTGCGTGACCCGCGCGCCAAGTCCGGTCCGCGGCCCTTCTCGATCTGGTTCGGCAGCGCGGGCGCCGCGAAGGTCTACTTCGACGGGACCGAGGTACTTCGCGACACCAAGTACCGGGGGCTCGACGCCGACAGGTTCTCGACGAACCTGACGATGAAGGACGGTTGGCACCGCCTGACCGTGAAGGTCTGCGGCGACGACGACGCCCCGATGTTCTCGCTCCGCCTCGCCGATCCGAGCGGAGCGCCGGACTCGAACATCGAGATCGATCCCGACCCCGTCCACGCCAAGGAAGCGGCCGCCAGCCGTTTCAAGAAGGGCGAGGCGCCCGCGGCCAAGACCATCGTCGGCGGCCCCGCGCCCGCGTTCGAGAAGCTCGCAGCACGCGAAGATGCCGCGGCGCTCGAAGCCTACGCGCGTTGGCTCGTGCTCACGCAGTCGGACGATCCGGCCGAGAACCTCGCACGCAACCTCGCACGTCGTGCGGCCGAGAAGGCCCCCACGGTTCCGCGTTGCTTGCTCGCAGGCGAGCTCGCCGAGAATCGCAACCAGCACGCGCTCTGGATCGACAAGGCCGAAGAGATCGCGAAGCGGGGCGCCTCGCTCGACGACCGCATCGCCGCGCTCCTTGCCCGTGCCGGACACACGCGAAGCGGCGCTCACTTCCGCGACGCCATCCCCTACTACGACAAGGTGCTCGCGCTCGATCCCGACAACGTCGCCGGCAACCTCGCGCGCGTGGAGCTTTACTCCGAGGCCGGGCTCCGCGAGACGGCGCTCGCCTCACTCACCCGCACGCTCGATCGTCGTCCTCGCAGTATCGCGCTCCTTCGCGCCACGGCCGGAGCGCTCCGTGAAATCGAGCGCACGACCGAAGCCGACGAGCTCACCGAACGCTACTCGCAGCTCCGCTTCGACGACTCGTCGGTCGTGAGCGATCGCATCGAGCTCGCCCTCGCTCGTCGTGACGAGAAAGCCGCGGCGCGCTGGATCGAGCGTCTCGTCGAGACCAACCCGGACAGCCCGCGTGCACTCGCGACGGCTGCAAAGGCGTACATCGGTCTCGGCGATCGCGCCAAAGCCGTCGCCATGCATCGCCGCGCGCTCGACCTCGCGCCCGAAGACGTTACCTCGATGCGGGCCCTCGCCGACGTCTACGCCCTCGGAGGCCAGACCGACGAGCAGATCCGCCTTCTCAAGAAGGTTCTCGAGATTCGACCGCAGGACAAAGACGTCCGCGAATACGTCGCGCACACCGAGCCCTCGCGTGCTCGCGCCGACGAGGCCTATGCGCGACCCTCGGCCGAATTCCTGAAGCTGCGCGACAAGCCGGCGGACGGCAAGCATCGCCGCACGCTCGTCGATCTCCAGGTCTCCACGGTCTTCCCGAACGGCCTGTCGAGCCGCTTCCACCAGATCGTCTTCCAGCCCCTGACCGAGGCGGCCGCCGCGGAAGGCCGCGAGTACGGCTTCTCGTTCGCCGCCGACACCGAGACCGTCCAGCTCCGCGGCGCCCGCATCTATCGCAAGGGCGGGCAGATCGACGAAGCGATCGAGAGCGGCGAAGGCTCGACCGACGACCCGGGCATGGCGATGTACACGAGCGGCCGCGCGTTCTACGTGCACTTCCCTCGCCTCAACCCGGGTGACGTCGTCGAGCTCCTCTACCGCGTCGAAGACATCGCCCCGCGCAACGCGTTCGCCGACTACTTCGGCGAGGTCACGTACATGCAGTCGACCGAGCCGATCGCGCGCTCGGAGTACGTGCTCATCACGCCCAAGTCGCGTCAGTTCTACTTCAACAAGCCGAACTTGCCGGGCCTCACGCAGAAGGTCGAAGAGAAGGGCAACGAGCGCATCTATCACTACGTCGCCGAGAACGTTCCGGCGATGGAGAGCGAGCCGCTCCAGCCCCCGCTCGCCGAGGCGCTCGCGCACGTGCACGTGTCGACCTACAAGAACTTGGACGACATGGGCCGCTGGTACTGGGGCCTCGTGAAGGACCAGTTCACGGCCGACGACGAGGTTCGCCGCCGCGTCGCCGAGATCACGAAGGGCCTCACCGACGACAAGGCGAAGGTTCGCGCCGTCTACAACTACGTGGTGCAGAAGACGCGCTACGTCGCGTTGGAGTTCGGCATCCACGGCTTCAAGCCGTATCGCTGCGCGCAGATCTTCGCGCGCGGCTTCGGCGACTGCAAAGACAAGGCGACGCTCATCGTCACCATGCTCAAGGAGCTGGGCATCCCGGCCACGTTCGTCGTCGTTCGCACGGGAATGCGCGGCGACTTCGAGACCGAGCCGGCAAGCCTCGCGCCGTTCGATCACGCCATCGCCTACGTGCCTTCGATGGATCTGTACCTCGACGGCACCGCCGAGTGGACCGGCTCGACCGAACTGCCCTCGATGGACCGCGGCGCGCTCGCGATGCAGCTCAACGAAGGCAAGCCGAAGCTCGTCCACCTCCCCGATCCGCCCGCGTCGGAGAGCGTGACGTCCAAGCACGTCGACGCGACGATTCAGGGCGACGGCACCGCGCTGCTTTCGCTCAAGCTCGGAGCAACGGGGACGTCGGCAAGCTCGTGGCGCCAGCACTACCAGGCGAAGGCCACGCAGAAGCAGCGCCTGCAAGAGGACCTGTCCTCGGAGCTTCCGGGCATCGAGCTCTCGCAGATCAGCACGAACGACCTCGACGACATCGAGCAGAAGGTCGAAGTCCAGGCCAAGGGCAAGGCTCCGAACTTCGCGCGCAAAGACGGTGAAACCTGGCGCGTACCGACGGGCTCCAAGGAGTACGTGGTGTCGACCTGGGCTCCGCTCTCGCAGCGGCGTCGTGACATCCGCATCTTCGCGCAGACCACGCGCGAGAACGAAACCGTCATTCGTCTCCCGCAGGGAACCAAGGTGCTCTCGGCTCCGCACCCGACCGAAGGCCAGTCGCCCTACGGTACCTACAAGGTCGAAGTGGACAACGCCGGCGGCGTGGTCCGCGTGAAGACCACGGTGGCCATCACGCGTTCGCGCATTCCCGCCGCCGAATACCCCGCTTTCCGCGCCTTCTGCGAGCGCGCGGATCGCGAGCTCGGGCAATCGATCACGTACACGGTGGCCAAGTGACCACGAACCAGAACGGAACCATGGCTTCGATCATGAAGCGTCCTCTGCGAAACGTCCTCGGCCTCGGCGTACTCGTTCTCGCGAGCGCGTGCGGTGGTGCAGTCCCGTCTTCGAACACGCCGGTGGATCTCGGCAAGCTTCGCTCGAACGCCAAGGGCTCGACCGACGGCGAGACGGTCGGCCGCTGGCTCCTCGACGAGATGTTCGCCCCCGGCGGCACGGCCAAGAACGCCGAGGAGGCGCGCGCCACGCTCGACAAGGCGAAGGACAAGGGGCTCTACGCTTCGCTCGGCGCGGCAATCTACGACGAGACGCACGGTGATCCGAAGCGCGCGGCGAAGGAGTACGTGGAGACCATCCGCGCCGCCAAGCCGAGCACCGACCCCGCCGCGCCGCTCGCCGCGTGGTACGCCACGCACCATCTCGTCGGCCTGCGCGGAAGCGTCGCGGGCCTCTGGGAGCAGACGAAGGCATCGCTCAACCCGATCATCGATGCGCCCGGAAACGTGGGTTGGCGCGCGCTCGCCGAGCTGCACGAGTGGTCCACGGCCGAAGCCTTCGATCGCGCCGAGGTCACTGGTGATGCCTACGACGCGCTCGTCACCGGGCGCATGGGCTGCGCGCTGAACGTACGCATCGCCGGCCCGTTCGGGCATGGCACCGCGCCCGATCGCCGTCGCAGCTTCGCGGCGGAGCGCGCGCCCTGGCCGCCGTCGTGGCCTGAAGATCCCTCGCGAGGCACGACTCCCCACGTTCTCAAGACGGAGCGCAATCGCTGCCTCACGGCGAGCGTCGAGCAGACCGAGGACGGCATCTTCTACGCGGAGACGTACTTCGACGCGCCCGAAGACAAGGACCTCCTCATCGCGGTGCAAGGCTCGGTGGCCGTGTGGGTCGACGACGTGCTCGTCGGTGAACGCGACCTCCGCAACTGGGGCATCTGGCAGCGCTTCGGCGCCGCCGTCCGTGTTCCGAAGGGCCGCCATCGCGTGTCGGCGCGCATCCTCAACGACGCGGGCTCGATCCGCCTCATGAACCTCGACGGCACCGCCGCGAAGATCGCGACGGACGGCGACGCGAGCAAGCCGTATGGCCTCGCAAGGCCGCAAATCCTGCCCGATCCGAATCCGATCCAGAAGTACGTCGCCGCGCTCTCCGCCGATCCGGACGCGGAGTCGGCCAAGACCACGCCGCTCGTCGCTACGCTCTCCGCCGAGGCTGCGCACATCGACGGCCTCAACGACGTGGCCTCGACGGCGCTCGCTCCGTTCGTGACGCCGAAAGACGCCGCGCCCGAGATGCTGCTCGCCGCCGCTCGCTTTGCGCACGGCGACATCGCCTATCCGGAGCAGAACCGGCGCGCCACGGAGAAGTCGCTCTACGAACGAGCCTCCAGCGCCGATCCGAAGCTCTGGTACGCACGCGGCTGGCTCGTTCTCGACGACGCCGAGCAGCGCGGTCTCGTCGAGGCCGTCGACTCGCTCCGCAAGATCGCCGCGGACGTGCCGCAGGTCCCCGAGGTCACCGAACAGCTCGTGCGCCTCTACGGCCGCCTCGGCTGGCGCGCCGAGCGCATGAAGACCATCAAGGAGCTGGCGGAGCGCTTCCCCGACGATCGCGTCGCGCTCGGTCTCTACGCAAGCGCGCTCGAAGAAGACGGCTCGCTCGCCGAGGCCGACAAGGTTGGCGCGCGCCTGAAGCAGCTCGATCCCGATTCGGAGGTCGACCTCGATCGCGCCATCGCCCGCCACGACTGGAAGGCCGCGATCGCCGAGCTCCGCCGTCTCGAGAAGCGTCGCCCCGATCGTCGCGAGATCGCCGGCAAGGTCGCCGACGTCCTCATGCGCGCAGGCGATCCCAGCGCCGCGGCCGAACAGCTTCGCAAGGCTCTCGCGAAGAACCCGCAGGACTCGGCCACGCGCCTGCGTCTCGCCGATCATGCGTACGCCAAGGGCGACACCTCCGCGCTGCAGAAGGCACTCGCCGAAGCGTTGCAGGTCGGCTCGAAGGGCAACGAAATCCGCGATGCCATCGAGCTCGTCGAGGGCGCGAGCCTCCTCGAGCCGTACCGCATGGATGGCCGCAAGGTCATCAAGGAGTTCGAGGCCTGGGAGAAGGCCGGCAAGCACATGGACGGCACCGCTGCGCGCGTCCTCGACTACGCGGCAACGTGGGTCCATCCGGACGGCTCGAGCGAGATGCTCGAGCACGAGATCATCCGGATCCAGTCGCAGGAGGCCGTCGGCAAAGAGTCCGAGCAGCAGCCTCCGGCCGGCCTCGTCCTGCGCATTCGCGTGATCAAGCCCGATGGCTCGATCCTCGAACCGGAGCCCGTCGCCGGCAAGCCGACCTTGACGATGCCGCACCTCTCGGTCGGCGACTACGTCGAGATCGAGCACATCACGCAAAGCCCGAGCGAGGCCAAGGGCCGCCGCTACCGCGGACCGCACTGGTTCTTCCGCGAGGCGGACAAGGGCTACTGGCGGAGCGAGTTCGTCGTTCTCACCCCCAAGGACAAGCCGCTCGAGGTCGAGACGGTCGGCAAGGTTCCCTCGCCCAGCCAGAGCGAGCGCGGCATGCTCGTTGAACGCCGCTGGCGCGTCGACGAGAGCCCGCCGGCACCCGAAGAGGCCGACAGCCCGAACCCGCGCGAGTTCTTGCCGAGCGTGCGCGTCGGCTGGGGCATCAACCTGAACGACACGCTCGTCCGCTACGTCGACGCGGCGAGTGAAGAGACCCCGCTCGATCCGCGCCTCCGGAAGGCCGCGCGCGAGATCGTCGCCAAGATCCCGGCCGCCAACAAGGACGACCAGGCTCGTGCACTCTACAAGTACATCGGCAGCGAGCTCCAGGAGAGCAACGAGACCGATGGCCGCCGCGCCATCACGGGTCGCTCCGGCTCGCGCCAGGCGGCGTTCCTCTATCTCGTGCGCCTGCTCGACATCCCGGTGCAGCTCGCCCTCGTGAAGAGCCGCATCGCGATGCCCCCGCTCGGCAAGATGAGCGAGGTCGAGATGTACGACAACGTCTTGGCCCGCCTCGACACCGACAAGGGCCCGCGCTGGATGTCGATCCGCGACAAGTTCGCGCCCTATGCGTACGTGCCCGCGGAGCTTCGCGGTCAGCCGGCCATCCGCCTCGTGGCGGGAACGCCGAAGGACACGACGCCCGAGCTCGGTGATTCCGACGGCGTGCAGCTCGAAGGCAAGGCGATGCTCGCCGCCGACGGGTCGGCGACGATCGACCTCGTCCAGAGCTACTCCGGTCGCATGGGCATTCGCCTCCGCGAGATCTTCGACAAGGTCCCGCAGAACCGCCATCGCGAGCTCGTCGAGACGCAGCTGCTCGCGACGAACATCCCCGGAGCTCGTCTGCGCGATCTGAAGCTCGAACACGTCGACGATCTGGCCGCGCCGCTCGTCCTCCGCGTTCGTGCCGAAGCCCCGCAGCTCGCACGCACCGTGGGCCAGAAGATGGTCCTCAAGTCGCTCTTCCCGGTGAACATCGCGCAGATTGCGTCGCTCGCCGAGCGCCAGACGCCGCTGCTCCTCGGAAGCTCCTCGCACGTCGAGGTGAAGTTCGAGGTCGTGGCGCCGAAGGACGTGCACGTCCCCGAGCTCTTGCCGGGCGGCGAGCTCAAAGACGGCGACCGCACGGTCATGGTCAAAGACACGGCCACGCAGCACTCGATCGTGCTGCACCGCCTGGTCGACATCCCGGCCGGACGCGTTCAGCCCGGATCCGAGTACGCGCGCTTCGTGAACTTCACGCGCAGCGCCGACCAGCTGCTCGAGCGAGAAATCTCGCTCGGGCGCTGAAGAGCCGTTCAAGGACTGTTGGGGAGCTCGAGGGGGCTCCCCGAACCAGACAACCTACTTTTTCTTCGCAGGCGAAGACGAAGACGCCGCCGGAGGAGCTCCCGAGTCGAGCTTCTCCGCGGCGATGCGCGCCCGGACCTTGGCGTAGTCCTCTTGGAGCTTCGCGATGGTCTCGACCATCTTCAGGCGCTCGGCGCCGGATTGCGGGAAGGCACCGCCGTCGACGCCGATGAGCGCGGCATGCTCGTTGTACGCCTGCCAGGCCGTCTTCGCGGCCGGCCAGTTCTTCCGTCGCTCGGAGATGTCCGCCACCGCGAAAAGGACGTGCGAGCGGAGCGTGGGGTTCTTCGAATCGGAGAGCGACTCGGCCTGCTTGAAAGCGGCTTCGGCCTCGCCGAGGTTGCCCATGCCTAGGTGCGCTTCGCCGAGCAAATACGGCCCGAGAGGATTCCGCGGATTGAGCTGGATCGCTCGCTTGTAGAGATCCGTCGCGCCCGCGAAGTCCTTTGCGAGATAGCGCTCGGTTCCCTTCGCGATCGTCTCCATCGACTCGCTGATGCCCGTGACGTTCTCCGGGTCGTAGCGCTTCTCGCCTGCGTCGGCTCCCTTGGCCGGCGCAGCCTTCTGGCCCGACGCTGCGCCGGGCAACATCACCACGACGGGAATGGCCGCAACGAGACCAGCAAAAACGAACGCTCGAAGGCCGGAAAACGGACGCCGCGGCATGGGCTCAGCCTACCAGAGTCCTTTCACGACGTGAGAATCCCCATCCTGTGCCATCCTCGCGAGCGCCATGTCGGGCCAGGGCAAGCTACAGCGGGTTCTCGAACCCGAGGTCACGGATACGGCCGTGCGCGTGACGAGCGATCGTCACTGGACGCTCACGTGGCAGAAGCCGTGAACGTGCGCGTAGCCCCGTTTCCGTGGGGCTCGGTCGAGGCCCTCTCGCGCGAAGGCGTCGACGCCGCCGCGCGCATGCGTCGCCTCGCACGTCAGCATGCGCATGCCGAATCGGTGGCCTCCACGCTCTCCGAGCTCCTGGGCGAGCCCGTCGAGATCCTCGTTCGACGCATCCGACAAGCCGACCCGCCTCGCGGTGCCGACGATGCCGTCGGCGTGCTGCTCACGGCACGCGAGTCGTCGCCTCGCGTGCTCGTCGAGCTCGAAGGCGCCCTCGCCGCCTCGATCGTGGCGAAGGCTCTGCGCCAGCGCGCACCGAAGGTCGTCGATTCGTCGAAGTCCGCATCGCCCACGCTCGCGGGAGCCGTTGCCGCCGTGCTCGTCACGTGTCTGCGCAAAGGCGCGTCCGCAGCTCCACGCATCCTCGCGGCGGGGCCAGGCGCGGCCCTTGCGCGTGATCTCGTGTCGACGGAGCGGCGCGTGACCACCGCGTGGCTCACGATTCTGCTCGGCGCCGACGCGTTCGAGGCGCGTGTCAGCGTCCCCGACGACGTCGTCATGTCGGCTCTTGGACGCGAAGAAGGCGCCGGCGATGCCACCTCGATTCGCGAAGCTCTCGTCCGTCTCGGCGATGCTCCGCTCGCGATCCCGCTCGTCGTGTGCGAAGCGCTCGCCCTTCGCTCGGACGTGGCGGCGCTCACCGAGGGCGATGCGTTCGTGCCCGCCAAGCTTGGGCTGTCGCTCGGTCCGGGCGATTGTCTCGTGGGATCGGTCGCTCTCGTGCCTGCGCGCGCCGAGCGCGGAATCGGCGCGCATCTCGCGGAAGATGGTCGCCTCGTGGTACGAGAGCTCGTCGAAGATCACCCCTGGGAACCGCCTGCGCGGAGCTCGGGCACGACACGCGCGGAAGGATCACCCGAGGAGACTGGCATGGCGGGCATGGCGCAATCGAACAGCATGGCCTCGAACGAGACAGCCACGATGGAAGTGCTCGACGATGTGCCGGTCGTCGTTCGCGTCGAGCTCGGTTCGGTGGAGCTCACGGCCCGCAAGTGGGCCGAGCTCGCGCCAGGTGACGTCGTTTCTCTCGGACGGAAAGTCGGTGCTCCCGCCATTCTCCGTGTCGGCGGCGTAGAGGTCGCGCAGGGAGAGCTCGTCCAGGTGGACGGCGAATACGGAGTACGCGTCTTGAAGCGCTTGGGAGAAGGACGATGAACGCAGCAAAGACGCTCGGGGCCCTCGCGTTGTCACTCGCGATCGCCGCGTGCTCGAAGAACGAGACGCCGAGCGCAGCGGACGCGGCCGCTCCTCCCGCAGCCAGCGCGAAAAACGAGACGCCGAGCGCGGCAAGTGCCGCGGCGTCGGGCTCGGCTGCATCCACCAAGTCTGCCGAAGCGGGCAAGGGTGACAAGGGTGAAGCGTCCTCGTTCTCCGCCAAGTACGCGATGACGGCGGCCACGATGTACGTCCCGAAGGAGAAGGACTGGTCGGCGGTGAAGTTCAAGAACGACGAGTCGAAGATGCTCGGCGAGGGCACCTTCAATCTCGCGATCGACGAACACGGCACCGTCTCGGGCACGAGCGAAGGCGGCGCACTCGGCGCGGCGATCATCGACGGACGACTCGACGGCGACGCGCTCTCCGCCACGATCCGCCGCAAAGATCCGAGCGACGAAGGCCTCACGGGAACGCTTTTCGCGAAGCGCGAGGGCGACAAGCTCGAGGGCGATATGAAGCTCGCCGAGTCGAACGCCGCCGTCGTCCGCGAAGCGAAATTCACCGCGCAAAAGGCGGCGAAGTAGATGTTCGGCCCGTCGCGCTACATCTCCTGGGTGCGGAAGTTCTACGGGCATGTGCCCTACGATCTCGGCACGAGCGGCATCCCCAACGTGAGCTGGGGAGAGATGTCCGCCGGCGCGACGCTTCCGCCCATCGACGACACGTCCGGCTACGGCAAGCTCGTCGCCGGAATCGCGCGCCACAACGACGTGCCCGCGAGCGAGGTCATTCCCGCGCTCGGCACGGCGCAAGCGCTCCATCTCGCGTACACCGCGGTCCTCTCCCCTGGCGACGAAGTGCTGCTCGAGCACCCCGTCTACGAGCCACTCGTGCGCATCGGCGAGGGCGTCGGCGCCGTCATCCGCACCTATGAGCGACGCGCGGACGAAGGCTTCCGCGTCGATCCCGAGCGCATCGCCGCGCAAATGACGCCACGCACGCGCCTCATCGTCGTCACGAACCTACACAACCCGACGGGCGTGCGCGTTCCCGACGAGACACTGCGCGAGCTCGCGAAAATCGCCGAAGCGCACTCGGCCTACCTGTTGGTCGACGAGGTCTACGCGCCCTTCGACGATCTCCCGGAAGACGGGATTTTCAGGCGTAGCGCGCGAAAGCTCGGTCCGAACGTGATGGCCGTCTCGAGCCTGACGAAGTGCTACGGGCTCGGCACCTACCGCGTTGGCTGGATGCTCGCGCCCGAGCACCTCATCGCCGAAGCCGAGGCCACGACCATCGCCACCGTCGGGCACCTGCCGCTCTCGCATGCGCATCTCGGTGTCACCGCGCTCGAGGCGGTGGGCTCCCTCGCGAAGCGCGCCAAAGCTCTTCTTGTCGGCAAGCGTGAGCTCGCCGAGCAGTGGGTGAGCCAGTTCCCTCGCGCACGCTGGAGTGCTCCCAAAGACGGGCTTTTCGGCCTCGTGACCATCGACGGCGCCGACAATCTGCTGCCGCGCATCGAAACGAACATCCGCGAGCACGGCGTGCTCGTCGGCCCGGGAAGCTTCTTCGGCATTCCGAACGGCTTCCGCCTTTCCTGGGCAACGCTCCCTGCGGAAGAGTTCAAAAAGGGCCTCGAGCGACTCGAACCGCTCGTCGCAGGCTGACTTTCGACCTGGCCGGACCCTGGCCGGACGGGAAAGGTGGTCCTAGGTGAGGACCGCCCTGCGCCCGCTGCCTCGGGAACACGACGGGGGCGCTCGAGCCGCCTCCATTGGCGAGCCCGAGCAGCCTCGCGTGTGGCTCTTAGACCCGAGAAGCGGCTAAACTTCCGCGGCTCGAGCTCTGCCGCTCTCGCGGAGACCCCTATGTTCAATACAAGCCTCGCCATCGCGAACATCGCGCCCTCCGACTTCCCGTCGTTCGGGCTGCTGCTGCTCCTCGCGGTGATGGTTTCGGCCAGTTACACGTTCGCCGTCTCGCTCTCCGCTGGAGCGACGGGACGGATCAAAACGCTGCAGGCCGCCCGCTTCGGCGCCTACGGCACCGTGGCCCTGATCGGCGTCACGGTCCTCTGCCTGGCGTACGCCTTCGTGAGCCACGATTTCCGGCTCCGCTACGTCGCGCACTACTCGGATCGAAGCATGTCGATCTGGTACCTGCTGACGGCCCTATGGGGCGGCCAAGACGGCTCGCTCTTGTGGTGGCTCTTCTTGTTGAGCCTCTACATCGGCGTCTGCGTCTGGCAGCTCGGTCACAAGTACCTCGAGCTGCAGCCGTACATCCTCGCGACGCTGATGGGGATCGTCCTATTTTTCTGCGTCCTCATGGCCTTCGCCGCGAATCCGTTCGCGACGGGCGTCTCGGGCGCTCGCCCCGATGGCGAAGGACTGAACCCGCTTCTGCAGAACTTCTACATGATCATCCACCCGCCGAGCCTCTACACGGGCTTCGTCGGTTGCTCGATCCCGTTCGCGTTCTGCATCGCCGCGCTCGTGACCGGTCGCCTCGACGCCGAGTGGATCCAGGCGAGCCGCAAGTTCACGCTCTTCGCGCTGATGTTCCTCGCCATCGGCAACACGCTCGGCATGCTCTGGGCGTACGAGGAGCTCGGCTGGGGCGGCTACTGGGCCTGGGACCCCGTCGAAAACGCGGCGATCATGCCGCTCTTCACGCTCGCCGCGTTCGCGCACTCCGTCATGATCCAGGAGCGCCGCGGCATGCTGAAGGTCTGGAACGTCTTCTTGATGTGCCTGACGTTCTTCATGACGATCTTCGGCACGTTCCTCACGCGCTCGGGCGTCATCGCGAGCGTCCACTCGTTCGCGCAGTCGTCGATCGGCGACTACTTCCTCTACTTCCTCGCGATCGTGGTCGCGTTCTGCTTCACGCTGGTGCTCTACCGCTGGCCGGAGCTCCGTGATCTCCAGCCCACCTCGCGCCTTCGCCGCGCGTCGATCACCACCGGCTGGGTGACGGTCGTCGGCCTCGGCCTCGCGTGGTGGATTTCCACGCTCGTCGCGCCCAAGGCAGCCGATCCCACCGCGATGAAAGACGCGCTCGGCGCCGAAGGGCTCGCCGCCGCGGAGCTCAAGCGCACGCTCATCCTGGTGGTGGCTTTCAGCTGCCTCGCCGGCGCGGCGGTCTACGCGGCCGTCGAGCTCGTGTTCCGCCGCATGACCACGGGCCTCTCGCTGAAGAATGCGCGCCCGCGCTTCGAGTCGGTGCTCTCGCGCGAGTTCACCTTCCTCCTCAACAACTTCGGCCTGCTCATCATCATGTTCTTCGTCCTCTTCGGGACGACGTTCCCCATGCTGAGCGAGGCGGTGTGGAAGGAGAAGGTCACCGTCGGCCCGCTCCACTTCAACGCGTGGCTGCAGCCGCTCGGCCTCACGGTCTTCTTCCTCATGGGCGTCGGAACGCTCTTCGGCTGGAAGAAGACGAGCCCCGAGGCGCTGAAGAAGGCGTTCTTTGCTCCCTCCGTCGCGGGGCTCCTCGCGGTGGCGGTGCACTTCCTCTTCGGCAAGAAGCTCGGCTTCCCGGCCGTCGCGTGGAGCCCCCCGCTCTACGGCGGAATCATGGGCTCGGCGTTCCAGGCCTTCAACGCGATCACGCCGGTGCTCGGGTTCTCCCTGGCGATCTTCAACATCGTCGTCATCGTGCAGGAGTTCGTCTACCTGTACCGCTCGCAAGCGAAGGCCACGGAGACCTCGCGCACGTTCCTCCGCCACTTCTCCGGCGCCTCGCGCATCTTCGCGGCGATCGTCGGCTTCCCGGCGTGGGTCATCTCGCTCGCGCCGGCGGGCCGTCGTCGTTACGGCGGCTACGTCGTCCACCTCGGCATCGTCCTCATGTTCCTCGGCTTCACGGGCAAGTCGTGGACGGTCGACAAGGAGACCTCGCTCGCGCCGGGCCAGACCTACCAGATCGAGCACCTCACGGTTCAGTACGTGGGCCCGCGCATGGAGGTCGACACCTCGAAGCGCATGGTCTTCGCCGACATCCGCGTGCTCGAGAACGGCAAGGAGCTAGGCAAGCTCTCGCCGGCGAAGTTCATCTACAAGAAGATGCCCGAGTCGCCGACGAGCGAAGTCTCGATGCTCCACTCGATCCGCGACGACCTGTACCTCGTCGTCGGCAGCATCAACCCGGAGACCAAGGTGGCCTCGCTCCAGATCCACCTCAATCCGCTCGTCGGATGGATCTGGTTCGGCGCGATCGTCCTGATTTTCGGCAGCTTCGTGTGCATGTGGCCGGAACTCGAACCGGAGGAATCACGCGTCTGGCATGCCGCTCGTGGCGCAGGTGCGGTGGCGGCGAGCATCACGCTTGGCTTCGTCCTCGCACTCTTGCCGGTACAGGCGTTCGCACAAACCACCGCCACGCAACATGCCGGCAGCGTCCAGATGGACAACTTCGCCGAAAAGCAGGTCTTCAGCCAACTTCGCTGCATGTGCGGAACGTGCCCGCGCGAACTTCTCTCCTCCTGCGCATGCTCCACGGCCGACGCCACGCGCGAACGGCTCCGCATGCGCCTCCAGCACGGCGACACGCCGGACCAGATCATTTCCGACTACACGGCCGAGTACGGAACGGCGTCGCTCGCCATCCCGCCCAACACGGGCGCGATGCGCTCGATCTACATCGTTCCGATCGTCGCGCTCATCGGCACGGGCGTGGGCCTCACCATCGCGCTGAAGAAGTGGCGCGCGAATGCCGACGCCGCCAAGCCCAAGGCCTCCACGGTGGCCTTGGACGAGAGCGCGCGTCGCGACGACTATGACGACCGTATCGATGCGGAGCTGAAGGACCTCGATGGCTGACGTGAAGCAGAAGGATACGACGCGCGCGGACGTCGACGAGCTGAAGCTCGCGCGCGCCATGACTCTCGTACTGCCGGTTCTTTCGATCGGCGGTGCGCTCGTCGCGGGAGCGATGGGCGGCATCGCCTTGGGAATTCTCGTCCTCGCCGCGGGCGTTCTGCTCGGGGTCATCGCGCTCTTCTGGGCGAGCCTTCGGGTACTCAGCGGCGATGCTCCGCTGACGCCCGAGCTCGAAGCTCTCGAAGCGAGCCGACAGACCACCGACGTGCTCGGTAGCCGCAGGAAGATGCTCCTTCGCGCCCTGAAGGATCTCGACAACGAGAAGAGCCTCGGCAAGCTCGACGACGAGGACTACGCGCAGATCTCGGCGACGTACCGCGACGACCTGAAGGACGTCCTCAAGCGCATCGACGCGAGCCTCGCGCCGCACCGTGAAAAGGCCGAAGCGCTGGTGAAGGCGCACCTCGAGAAGGCCGGCATCGAGAAGAATTCGCCCGCGCCGAAGAGCGAAGAGCGCGCCGTCGACGGCGACAACGACGAGACGGACGTCCCCGAGGAGAGCAGCGAGCGTCCCTCACGCGTGACGTGCGGAGCGTGCGAAGCGTCGAACGAAACCGACGCGAAGTTCTGCAAGGGCTGCGGAGCATCGCTCGGCGCAGCGAGCAAGGCGGAGCCTGCCGAGGTCGTTGCGATCAAGGAGTCAGGTCAATGATTCGGGTGAAGACGAGCCTCGTCGGGTGCGTACTGCTCGCGGGCCTTCTTTCGGTGAGCTCGGCGGGCGCGCAAGACGTGGGCGCCACCAAGAACGCGGCCAACGCGGGAGCCAAGGCCGGCCCGGTAGATACGAGCGCACCGCTTCCGGCGGGTCATCCGGTCGTCGATCCCGACGAGGAAGACGACCCGCACGGTCACGCGGCGGGCGACGGGCATTCGCATGCCGGCGCGGGCATGAATCAAGAGCCGGAAGACGGCGCCGTCGACGATCCTACGATCCCTCCCGGGCGCATCACGGTGCATGTCGTCGATGCGAACGGTCAGCCGATCCCGCGCGCCGAGGTCACGCTCGGCATCCTGCACAACACGGTCGCCCAAGGCGAGAGCCGCAAGCGCGTGACGGGAGCGGCCAACGATCAGGGTGACGCAACCTTCGATCATCTCGAGAGCGGGAGCGGCATCGCGTATCGCGCGATGGTCCTCAAGGATGGCGCGACGTTCTCGGTCCCTCCGTTCCGACTCACGCCGAAGAGCGGCGCCCGCGCGCTTCTCCACGTCTACCCGGTCGTGAACGACATCGCCCAGACGATGATCGTCACGCAGTCGATGCTCTACACCGAGGTCAAAGACGACCGCATCCAGGTCCAGGAAGCGTTCAAGATCTACAACTTCGGACGCAACGCCTGGGTACCGAGCAACGTCGAGATTCCCCTCCCGCCCGGGTACACGGCCTTCACTTCGCAGCAGGGCATGACCGACGTTGGCGTCGACGCGGTTCCCGATCGAGGCATTCGCCTTCGCGGCACGTTCTCACCAGGTCAGCACGTCATCGAGTTCCGGTGGCAACTCCCTTACGCCGGCGAGTCCGAGGTCCGTTTCGACGTGGGCATGTCGCCGAACCTCGCAGCCTCGCGCGTCATCGCGCCCGCCGCGAGGTCGATGAAGCTCGAGGTCTCCGGCTTCCCCCAGGCGCAGGCCAGCGCTGACGGCCAGGGCCAGCGCGCCCTCGTCACCGAGCGGCAGTTCCGCCGGGAGGAGCCGCCGGTCAAGAACCTCACGGTCGTGCTCAGTGGCCTGCCCACCGAAGGCAACGGCAAGGTGCTGGCCACGCTGCTGGCCTTTGGAGCGGTGGTCGTTGGCCTGGTCCTCGGCACCCGCAAGCCCATCGCCCACGACCCCAAGGCGGAGCGGGAACGCCTCCTCCTGGAGCTCGAAGCCCTCGAGAAGGGTCGAGCCGCCGGAGACATCGGTCCGAAGACCTACGAGCGAGCACGGCGCGAGCTCATGGATGACCTTGCTCGGACGTTCGCCGAGGCGACGAAGCAGCCAAACTCTGCCGTTCGCGCGTCGAAGAAGGGCAAACGAACGGCCTAA
Organism: Labilithrix luteola; assembly: GCF_001263205.1. Taxonomy (GTDB): domain Bacteria; phylum Myxococcota_A; class Polyangia; order Polyangiales; family Polyangiaceae; genus Labilithrix; species Labilithrix luteola. The sequence goes on along the minus strand of NZ_CP012333.1, from coordinate 3,520,976 downwards.
CTCGACCGTTCGCGGGTCGAGGAAGGGGAAGGAAACAGCCTAAGGCCGTTCTCTACCCATTTGGCCCTGTGGGAAAGATGCCTACAGGGCCTGGGGATCCGATGTGGGGGAGCCTGAGGAGTGGGTGTGGGACAATATCATCCACTACCCACCCGGAAGTTCTACCCCGAGTCATCCCCTGCTCGGAGCTCCGTAACCGTCGAGATCTGGTCAGGAAATCGGTTTGTCCCCGCAATCCACAGGCCCTAGTACTGCGACCGATCTATTAATTTCCTCTTCCTGTTGCAGACCGAAACCCGGCCCCATGGTCCTGACGGGGTACTTCCGGAAGTACCGGGACGACCGGCAAGCCTGAGCCGAACTGGGTCGCGAATCGCCCCCGGAAAGCCGGCTCAGAAAGCCCAAGGAAACGGGCCGGTGTCCCTTGACCCCGCGCGGGATCTTGGGCACTTCGAGGAGGCCCATGGAGCTCACGGTAGCCAAGAAGGATTTGCTCAAGATCGTCGCGCGCATGCAGGGCGTGGCGGAGCGCAAGAGCACGATGCCCGTGCTCGCCAATGTCCTGCTTGCAGTTGACGGTCCGAACGCGCTGCGGCTCGCGGCGACGGACCTGTATCTGTCGCTCCTTGGCCGCGTGAACGCGGATGTGGCCAAGCCCGGCAGCGTGGCCGTGTCGGCGAAGGATCTCTTCGAGCGCATCAAAATGATGCCCGACGGTCCTGTCGTGATCACCACGCAGGACAACGCCACCACCACGCTCAAGGCGAGCGGCAGCGCGCGTCGGTACACGCTGCGCGGCATGCCCGGCGATGACTTCCCTCCCTTGCCGCAGCCCGCCGAAGGCTCGCCCACGCTGGCTCTGGCGGTCGACGTCCTCGCCGAGCTCATCGCCAAGACGCACTTTTCGATCTCGACGGACGAGACCCGCGCGCACCTGAACTCGGCGCTCTTCGAGTGGGACGGCGACATCGTCCGCATGGTCACCACCGACGGTCACCGACTCTCCAAGGTCGACGTGAAGGTCTCCGGCCGTCAGGCGTCGGCCACGATGCTCATTCCGCTCAAGGCCATTCAGGAGCTCCGTCGCTTGTGCGACGAGATGATGGCGGAGCCCCACGGTGACGGCGAAAAGCGCACCCCCGAGCTGCTCATCACGCAGAGCGGCTCGAGCGCATTCTTCCAGGGCGCGGGCATGACGTTCAGCGTGAAGCTGGTCGACGCTCAGTTCCCGCCGTACTCGCAGGTCATTCCCGCCGCGAGTGACAAGATCGTCCGTGCACCGCGCACGGCCTTCGCCGACGCACTCAAGGCCGTGTCGGTTGCCGCGAGTGAGCGAACCGGCGGCGTGAAGCTCTCGCTGACCAACGGCTCGATGCGCATCACGAGCGAGTCGCCCGAAAGCGGTGACGGCTTCGACGAGATTCCGGTCGAATACGCGGGGCCGAACATGAGCATCGGCTTCAACGCGAAGTACTTCCTCGACGTGCTCGCCTCCGTCTCGGACGACGAAGTGTCGCTGAGCCTTTCGGGCGAGCTCGATCCGGCGGTGCTGCGCCCGGCTGGAGCGACGACGTCTTCGGACCGTCAGTTCCTCGCCGTCATCATGCCGATGCGCATCTGAGTTCGTACGAACGGGCCTGACGAAGCACGGGGCCGGCTTGGACGATCTTCATTCATCGATTGGCTCGCTCTTCGTCGAGTCGCTCCAAGTTCGTTCGTTCCGCAACTTGGTGCGCGTCGATTGCGAGCCGGGCGAACGGTTCAACGTCATCGCCGGGGACAACGGCCAAGGAAAGACGAACCTCCTCGAGGCGCTTTACGTCGTCGCCACATCGAAGAGCTTTCGGACCGCGAAGCTCGGTGAGCTCGTAGGGCACGAGTCGGAGCTCGCCAGCGTTCGAGCCACGATCCGGCAAGACGGCGACGCGCGCAGTCAATCGGTGGGCCTCAAGCCTGGCTCGCGCATGGTGAAGATCGACGACAAGCGACCGCAGACGCTGGCGTCGTATGCGGTGCGAACGCCGATCGTCGTCTTTCATCCGGGCGAGATCGCGCTGTCGATGGGAGCGAGTGACGGTCGGCGTCGGCTCCTCGACCGAACCGCGCTCTATCTCGCGCCGCAGTCGATGACGGAGCTCGAGTCGTACTCGCGGGCGATCAAGGCTCGGCAAAAGACGCTCGAACTGCGAGGCATAGACGCACCGGAGCTCGCCGACTGGGAGACCCTCGCCGTGCGTCATGCTCTCGCGGTGATGCAACATCGTGCGCACGCCGCCGAGCTTCTCGCGATGCACACGAAGATCGCGTTTGGACGCATCGCTGCTCCCGAGTTGCGGCTCGAAGTGTCGTACGTGCCGTCGGCTCCGCGAACGGAAGACGAGTATCGCTCTTCGCTCGTTCGGCTCCGCACCCGCGATCTCGCGCGCGGCAGTGCATCGATTGGTCCGCATCGCGACGATCTCGCGCTGGTTCTCGACGAGCGGGCGGCACGCGGCTTCGCCTCGCAGGGCCAGCATCGTGCGGTGACGCTCTCGCTGAAGTCGGCCGAAATCGAGGTCATCGGGCGTGCGCGAGGTGTTCGTCCGATCTTGCTCCTCGACGACGTCTCGAGTGAGCTCGATCGTGAGCGAACGGCCGCACTGTTCTCGTTCCTTCGCGATCAGCGCGGACAGGTCTTCCTTACGACGACGCGCCCGGAGCTCATCGATACGGGGGAAGATCCCTCCACGCGGCGCGATTTCCGCATCGAGCGAGGCGTTCTCGCTACGGCGTCGCGCCCGGCGGTCTGAGGGCATTCTCGTCCGCCTGCTACGGCGCTTTTCATCCCGGGCGGAGGCGCCGGGTCCTCGGCATTGGTGATTTGAAGGCGCAGCGCTCGAGGTTCATGCCAAACCGGGGGCGCGACCCCGCGTTCGAGGCCTCACGCGACGCTCTGACGTGCGGCATCTCCATGGTCCCGACGGGGTCCGAACGGAGCGCTAATCGCGTTGCAGATCGGGATGATCTCGCGACCCGAAATTGTTCTCCTGTAGCGCTCCTAAGTGCCTGAAAACTGGCCCGAATTGACAGCGTTTGAGCTTGCGGGTGTAGGGGGGCGGACCTATACTGCCACGTGCCCTAAAAGCCTGTCGGAAGGCATGGAAAACCGGCTCTCGGAACGCCCTCGGAATTCTCGAAGGTCGCCCCTCGGCAGCCGGCCCCGGAACGCTCCCGCGAGGGCGCCATTCTCCGGGGGGGACTCAATCGAGAAACCCTCGAAGCTGAGCCCGCTTTCAATCCGGTCAATCAATCCACGTTGTCCGGCAATCACGCCCACCGGCAATCACCCCGAGAAGATTCACCCACGATGACGACCGACGTTCCCGTTCAGAGCACCCCTCCGTCGAACTACGGCAGCGAGAGCATCACCGTTCTCGAAGGGCTCGAGGCCGTGCGCAAGCGGCCGGGCATGTACATCGGTGACGTGCACAGCGGCGAGGGGTTGCACCACCTCGTCTGGGAGGCCGTCGACAACGCGGTCGACGAGCACCTCGGTGGCTACTGCACGCGGATGGACGTCACGGTCCACTTCGACGGGTCGGTGACGATCGAAGACAACGGGCGTGGCATCCCCGTCGGCAAGCACGTCGAGCACTCGAAGAAGATCGGGCGCGACGTGAGCGCGGCGGAGGTCGTCATGACCGTCCTCCACGCCGGCGGCAAGTTCGACCACTCGAACTACAAGGTCTCGGCAGGCCTCCACGGCGTCGGCGTCAGCGCCGTCAACGCCGTCAGCGAATGGCTCAAGCTGGAGATCAAGCGCGAAGGCCACGTGTACTTCCAGGAGTACCGTCGCGGCGCTCCGGCCACGGCGCTCGACGTCATCGGCGACACCGACAAGACGGGGACCAAGGTCTCGTTCAAACCGGATGCCGAGATCTTCTCGAGCACGGAGTTCAGCTACGACATCCTGGCCAGCCGCCTCCGTGAGCTCTCGTTCCTCAACGCGGGCTTCCTCATCTCCCTGACCGACGAGCGCGGCGAAGGTCGCAGCGAGACGTTCGAGTACAAGGGCGGCATTCGCGAGTTCATCGAGCACCTCAACAAGACCAAGGAGCCGGTGCACGAGAAGGTCGTGCACATCCTCGCCGAGACGCCCGCCGAGTCCGGTCTGTCGATCCAGGTCGAAGTCGCCTTGCAGTGGAACTCGACGTACGCGGAGCAGATCTTCCCGTACACGAACAACATCCACAACAAGGACGGCGGCACTCACCTTACGGGCTTCAAGGGTGCGCTCACGCGTGTGTTCAACGCGTACGGCACCAACGCGAACCTCTTCAAGGACGTGAAGAACGGCCTCTCCGGAGAGGACATTCGCGAAGGCCTCACGGCCGTCATCAGCGTGAAGCTTCCCGACCCTTCGTTCTCCTCGCAGACGAAGGACAAGCTCGTCACCAGCGAAGCGAAGACGGCGGTCGAGAACGTCGTCGTTGACAAGCTCGGAACGTTCTTCGAAGAGAACCCGTCGACGGCGCGCAAGATCGTCGAAAAGAGCATCCTTGCGGCGAAGGCTCGCGAGGCCGCACGCAAGGCGCGTGAAGTCGTGCGTAAGGGCGCGATGGATTACACGAGCCTCTCCGGCAAGCTCGCCGACTGTCAGTCGCGCGATCCGCAGCAGTGCGAGCTGTACATCGTCGAGGGAGATTCCGCAGGTGGCTCGGCCAAGCAGGGCCGCGACCGCAAGTTCCAGGCGATCCTCCCGCTCAAGGGCAAGATCCTCAACGTCGAGCGCGCACGCCTCGACAAGATGCTTTCGTCGGCCGAAATCGGCACGCTCATCACCGCGCTAGGCTGCGGTATCGGCGATCCGGAGCAGGGCGGCAGCTTCGACATCAACAAGCTCCGCTACCACCAGATCGTGCTGATGACCGACGCCGACGTCGACGGCAGCCACATCCGCACGCTGCTCCTGACGTTCTTCTACCGGCAGATGCCGGAGATCCTCGAGAAGGGCTACCTCTACATCGCTCAGCCGCCGCTCTACCGCGTGTGGAAGGGCAAGAAGGGGCTCTACATGAAGGATCAGGCGGCCCTTGACCGCTTCTTCCTCGAGCAGGGCGTCGACAGCCTCTCGGTGCGTGCCTCGAAGGGGCCGAACATCTCGGGCACGCCGCTCATGCACCTCTCGGAGCGCCTCCGCATGTTCCGCAAGGCTCTCTCTAAGATCGATCGCCGCGCCGACGCGAAGATCGTCTCGGCGGTTCTCCGCGCCACGGGCCTCGGCAAAAACGAGCTCCGCGACCGCGCGAAGGTCGAGGCGGCCGTTCCGCTCATCCGAGAGCGCCTCGAGAAGAAGTACCCGGACATCTTCCCGCTCTCGATCGACATCGGTTGGGAGACGGAGCACGGCGCCGCCAAGATCCAGATCACGCCCCGCCCCGGCTCGGCCGCGCGCGAGGTCACGGTGGACTGGGCGCTCGTCGAATCGGCCGAGTACGAGGAGCTCTTCTCGATCGAGCAGGACGTGCGCTCGATCGGCCCCGCGCCGTACTTCGCCAAGACCACGAAGGCCGACGACGCTGAGGCGAAGGAGACCGAGCTCGAAGACGCCGACGCGCTTTGGGACTTCGTCGAGCAGCGCGGCCGCAAGGGCTGGAACCTGCAGCGCTACAAGGGTCTCGGCGAGATGAACCCCGAGCAGCTCTGGGAGACCACGCTCGATCCGAACGCGCGCGTCATGCTCCAGGTCCGCCTCGACGACGCCGTCCAGACCGACCAGGTCTTCACCATCCTCATGGGAGACCAGGTCGAGCCGCGCCGCGACTTCATCGAGCAAAACGCCCTGAACGTCCGCAACCTCGACATCTGAGGTAGGCAGGCCCCTCCCTGCTGGCCCCCTCCCTGCTGGGGAGGGCGTCTCCTACGGTTGGGATTCAAGAGCCGTCCCGTCCTCTGGCGAAAGCCGGGGATGAGGGCGGCTTTCGCTATTTCGAGCTCATTTGTTGGAGAACCGCTGCGGACGCGAGGTCTGGGAGTTGCACGGCTTATGCCCATGCTTAACGTGGGCTGTGGCGAAGACGCCAACAACCCCCGGGGCAACTCGGGCGTGTGCCGAAGAGGCGTGTTGAGAGTGTGTCGTACTCGCCGCCGCCGACCCGAAATGCGGGTCAGGCAGAAGGGAGCTGTCTGCGATGCGACCTGACCGTATGACGACGAAGAGCCAGGAGGCGCTGCGTGATGCGCTCGATCTCGCGAGCCGCCGTGGAAATCCCGAGCTCGTGCCCGAACACCTCGTGCGCGCGATGCTCGGGCAAGACGATGGGATTGCCCTCCCGCTCTTCCAGAAAGCCGGGGGCGATGCCTCCGTGCTCGAGCGCCGGCTCGACGATTACGTAGAAAAACTTCCCCGGGTGACCGGCGGTGGTGAGCCCGGGCTTTCGCGCCGAACGCTCGAAGCGTTGCGCCGTGCGGAAGACGAGGCGAAGAACCTGAAAGACGACTTCGTGTCGGTCGAGCATTTCTTGCTCGCCCTCGCGAAGCACGATCGTGAGATCTCGGCGGCGTTCGAGCTCGCCGGCGGCGTCACGTACGACAAGCTTTTGAAGGCGCTGGCGAGCGTGCGCGGATCTCAGCGCGTCACCGACCGCGATCCGGAAGGAAAGTTCCAGGCGCTCGACAAGTACACGCGTGATCTCACGCAGGATGCTCGCAAAGGAAAGATCGACCCGGTCATTGGCCGTGACGAAGAGATTCGTCGCGTCATCCAGGTCCTCTCGAGGCGCACGAAGAACAACCCGATTCTGATCGGCGAGCCTGGCGTCGGTAAGACCGCCATCGTCGAAGGCATTGCTCATCGCATCATTCGCGGTGACGTACCCGAGTCGCTGAAGAACAAGCGCCTGCTCGCGCTCGACATGGGCGCGCTCGTTGCCGGTGCGAAGTTCCGCGGTGAGTTCGAAGATCGCCTGAAGGCGGTCCTCAAAGAGGTCACCAGTGCGGCGGGTCAGATCATTCTCTTCATCGACGAGATCCACACGATCGTCGGCGCTGGCGCTGCCGAAGGATCGATGGACGCGGCGAACCTGCTCAAGCCTGCTCTCGCCCGTGGTGAGCTCCGGTGTATCGGCGCGACCACGCTCGACGAATACAAGAAGCGCATCGAGAAGGACCCTGCCCTCGAGCGTCGCTTCCAACCCGTCTACGTCTCGCAGCCGACCGTGCCCGACACGATCGCGATTCTGCGCGGCCTGAAGGAACGCTACGAGGTCCACCACGGTATCCGCATTCAAGACGCGGCGCTCGTGGCGGCGGCCACGCTCTCGGATCGGTACATCACCGATCGCTTCTTGCCCGACAAGGCCATCGACCTCGTCGACGAGGCCGCGGCCAAGATCAAGATGGAGGTCGACAGCATGCCGGCCGACATCGACGTCGTGCAGCGTCGACTCACGCAGCTACAGATCGAACAAGAGGCGCTCAAGAAGGAACGCGACGCGGCCAGCAAGGCTCGCCTCGGTGACATCCAGAGCGAGATCGCCGACCTCGAAGAGAAGATCGGCGGGATGAAGGCGCAATGGCTCCGCGAGAAGGAGATCATCGACGACATCCGCAAGGCTGCCTCGAAGCTCGAGGAGCTCCGCAACGATGCCGACACCGCGCAGCGACGAGGTGACCTCGGCAAAGCCGCGGAGATTCGTTACGGCGCGATCCCCGAGCTCGACAAGAAGATCGAGGCGAAGCGCAAGGACCTCACCAAGGTCCAGGAGAAGACCTCGTTCCTCAAGGAGGAAGTCACCGACGTCGACGTCGCCGAGATCGTCGCCAAGTGGACCGGCGTGCCGGTCACCAAGATGCTCGAAGGCGAGATGCAGAAGCTCCTCCACATGGAGGACTCGATTCACACGCGCGTCGTCGGGCAAGACGAGGCGATCGAGGCCGTGGCCAACGCGGTTCGTCGTTCGCGCGCCGGGCTCGGTGACGAGAAGCGTCCGATCGGAAGCTTCCTGTTCCTCGGTCCCACGGGCGTCGGCAAGACCGAGCTCGCTCGTGCGCTCGCGGAGTTCCTCTTCGACGACGAGCGCGCGATGGTGCGACTCGACATGAGCGAGTTCCACGACAAGTACACCGTCAGCCGCCTCATCGGTGCGCCGCCGGGGTACGTCGGTTACGAGGAGGGTGGCCAGCTGACCGAACCGGTTCGCCGTCGCCCGTACTCCGTCATCCTCTTCGACGAAGTCGAGAAGGCTCACCCCGACGTCTACAACGTTCTGCTTCAGGTGCTCGACGACGGCCGCCTCACGGACGGGCAGGGGCGTACGGTCGACTTCAAGAACACCGTGCTCATCCTGACGAGCAACATCGGCTCGCAGCACATCGCTGCGATCGACGAGAAGAACCTGCCCGAAGCGGACAAGAAGGATCTGATTCAGACGGCGGTACTCGAGGACGTCCGCAAGGCGTTCCGACCCGAGTTCTTGAACCGGCTCGACGAGATTGTCGTCTTCCACCGGCTCGAGCGCACGCAGCTGCATCGCATCATCGATATCCAGCTCAAACGTTTCGCCGAACGTCTCGCGAAGCGCGACATCTCGGTGGAGCTCACGCCGGCCGCGAAAGACTTCATCGCCGAGGTCGGCTGGGATCCGCAATACGGAGCTCGCCCGCTGAAGCGAGCGATTCAACGTTATCTCGAAGACTCGCTCGCCAAGCAGGTTCTCAGCGGTGCTTATCCGCCTGGCACGATTCTCAAGGTCGATCGAGGTACGGACGGCCTGACGTTCACCCCGCAACTCACGAACTAATCGACGGACGACTTCGCACGACGGTCAGAGGAGAGATCCTCTGGCCGTCTGCGTTTTGTGGCTGCCTCTTCGTCCTGAGACCTCCCTCCTTTTGCAGGGCGATTGAATTGGGAAGGATTGGACTGGGACGTCGGAAGATCGGGATTTGTTCTCGTGGTGAGGCGTGAGACGCCAAGGCGCACTCTTGAGTCACTGCCGTTCGGATAGGGGAAGCGGGAACATAAGCCCTCTGACCACGAGCGTCGTGCAGTGCCGGTCGATGAGAGGTAATCGCGCAGGAAGGGCGCAAGGGCGGAAGCTTCGAGGAGGGTAAAGAGCAAGCATCGGCGCACCGCAGACTCTTCGAGGTTCATCGTTCTCTTGGCCCAGGACTCCCGGAGTTGACGTACGAGGCCGTACTGCGAACTGCCTTGTGACGGCTCACATCCCCCTAAACCCTTCCGGTCTTCTGCGCTTCCTGTGCCCTCTCAATGAATTAGGTTGCTCGAGGCGAGGGTATTACGTTTGCCGCAAGCCTTGAGTTCGACGAGCTCGACGACAACGTCGAGGCACTAGCCGGAACTCACGTAGACTCGATTCGCCAGGGCACAACTCCCGATGCCCCTTGAGGAGAGCGTCCTATCTCCTATTCCGGTCTCCCGATCTCCCGGTGTCACATCCGGACTTCGATTGTCGCTCGGCGTGGGGGAGGGGAGGTTTGTATTGTATTGTGCAGTCGTTGCTTGATGCATGTACATGTGTGTGCTATACATGTTTATGTAATGCATTAATATGCGGCGCTCGCCCCGGTCGATAGCGCGTCGTACGGTTGTTAGGCGCCGGGGTGCTCGGTGGGGCGCGGCGGACGGTGCGTGCGGATGTCTTTGATGCGGCGTTCGAAGTCGCGCTCGTCCTCGGCGGACATGGCGACGCCCCCGAAGCGGACTTCGATGTAACGACTCGTGAGCGCCATGACGTCGTCGGCCAGGGGGTGCGCCTTGGCGAGGAGCTCTTCGGCGTAGCGGAGTGGAGGCAATGACGCGGGCCGCGCGAGGCCGTGAAGCGCGAGTGCGGCCTCCAGGTTTCGGTACAAGGTCGAGGCCGCTTCCAGCTTGGGGTCGAGCTTGTGAGCGTCCTTGGCGTCAGGGGCTTCGGACTGCGGTTTGCGTCGGCGCTTCCATCCTACGTATCCGACGAGAGCGAACGTGAGGAGCACTCCGGCGACGACGGGTCCACGCGTGATGCGCTCCATCGCGCCCGTGTTCGTGTGCGTCTTCACGCGGAGCTTCTCGTAGCCGCGGCTCACGTCTTCGAAGAGATGGATTTGCGTCTTGAGGTCGTAGCCGATGATGTAGCGGTTCCAGCGCTGCGAGAGCGCCTCGATCAAGTCGCGCAGGTAGACGTAGGCGCCGCTCGTTTCCTGCAGCGGCTGTGCGCCGGAGGTCGGCGTCGGATCGAAGGTGACCCAGCCGCGGATCGGATCGTCGATGTACGCCTCGACCCAGGAGTGGGCGTCGCCCTGACGAACGGCGTAGTAGTGACCGAAGCGGTTGTACGTTCCGCCGACGAAGCCCGTGACGTTGCGCGAGGGAATGCCGACTTCGCGCAGCATCAGCGCCATCGCCGTGGAGAAGAACTCGCAATGGCCGCGGCGTGAGTCGAAGAGGAAGTGGTCGACCGGTTGCGGTTTGCCGCCTGACGGAGAGCTCGTGTCGTAGCGATAATCGCGCTTGAGGTGATCCTCGATGGCTTTGGCCTTGAGGTACGGCGTGGGCTGGGCATCCGCCCATTCGTGTGCGAGCTCCGCGATACGTGCAGGCATGCCCTGAGGCATGTCGAGGTAGCGTCCTCGGTCTTGCTGCGGAAGTGTCTCGGTGAGCTGGTCGCGATCCCCGGCGATGTACGCGTCGTAGCGAATGCCGCTCGACTCTGAACCGCTGTATCGGACTTCGCCTTCGGGACCCTTCGTCATCAGGAGGGGGTCGCCGAGCAATGCCTGCTGTTGCGTACGAAGCCGCAGAGCGATGGTGCGCGGCGGCAGGAACACGACGGCGGGATCGATTGGCTCGAGATCAATCGAGACCTTGCGGTCCTGCTCCTTGGGATTGCGAACCAGATCGAGTCCGGTGCTGTCGCCGCCATGCGGTCGCTCCTTCTGGGTGCGGTTCCAGGCGCGCCCGTCGTAGCGATCGAACGCGGCTCCTCGAAGGCGAAGCGTGAGTTTGGTCGGACGCGGCTCGGGAAGATCGGGGACGTCGAAGCGGAGCGCGATGGCCGGATCGTTTCGGAGAATGCCGACTTCACCGAGATCGACGCGGTCGCTGAAGCCAATCATGCGTCCACTCGAACGCGGGTGATTCAGCAGGAGCAGCGACAGCCCCACGCGCGGGAACATCACGAAGAGCGCCGCGGTGAAGAGGAAGATCGGAACGGAGAGGAGGCAGGTCGTGGCGAGGAAGCCGCGGCCGACGACACGTCGACTTCGCAAGATGCGAGGGACGTCGACCGGGAGGCCCGTGCGGTCTCGCGCACCTTGGCGATAGTTGCCTTCGACTTCGCGCCTCAGATGACTGAGGACGAGTGCGCCAGGGGCAACGATGAGGAAGCCTACGAAACAGAGTCCGTATGAGAGGCCACCGCCGAGCACCGTGCCCGCGACGAAGTGGAGGAGTGCGAGGACGATGATCTGCTGGTCGTGGGCCGCGCCTCGTCGCGTGGCCATTCGGATGATCTGCAGGATGGCCGCGAACTCGATCGCGATGTCGAGGGCAGGGTGCCCCGCGAGGAAGCGAACGATCTGGACGACGAAGAGGGTGAGGGGACCGATCGTCGACAGATGGCGAAGTGATGGCCGGTTCTGCCACGACTCCGGAACGGCGAGCGCTAGGGCGAGACCGACGAGCACGAAGGCTGTCGTCCAGGGAGGCATCGACGCGGTGTTCACGACGGCGATCACGCCGAGCGCCGCCAGCGCGTCGGTCATGATGCGGTGAACGAGACCGAACCTCATTCGGCGACCTTCTCGGTATCGGAGCTCGGTTTGGCCGGGCCGGTTGCCTTCGCCTTGTTGGGCGCGTCGTCATTCTTGGTCGTGGGGACGGCCTTGAGCAAGGCGAGGAAGCGCAGGATCGGATCGGCGCCGGACATACGTGTACCCCTCACGGATTCGCCGGAGGTCGTCTTGATGGTGATTGCGTCGTGGCGCTTGATATGTGCGACCGAACGAGACGCAACGTCTCGTATTTTCCGTTCGAAGGTGTTCGCCCAGTCTTCCTTGGCGCCCTCGGGGCGGACGACGTCGAGAGGAAGCACGATGTCGGGGCGCGCTTCGCGGGCGCGCTCGCGCGTGACGAGTTGGCCGACGGCCGCGCTCTTGCGCCAATGGACGTCGCGAGGATCCTCTCCGTGGCGAAGGAGCTTCATGCCGATGTAGTCGTCGCCGTGTCCGCGACCGAAGGCAGTGTCGCCGCCGGCGTGACGTCCGGGAGGGAGAGGGGGAAGCTGCACGGCGTCGACAGCCGGATAGATGATCAGCTCTCCCTCGGCCGGCACCTCGCGCGACTTCTCGAAGAGTCCGAATGGAAAGCGAGTCGCGATTCGGAAGCCGATATGGCGATCACGACCGCGCTTGGCGGGCGTCCGGCGGTAGGCCGCGACCTGCGCGCTCTTGGGACTTATCTTGAGGAAGAAGCAGCGCTTGTCTGCGGGCTGTCCGGCGCGGAGGTCTTCGACCTCGATGGCGTACGACGGAACGCGACCCTTGTGATTGAACACCTCGATTTCGACGAGGTGAGGTCTGCCGACTTGCGCGCGCAGGGGGAGGCGTCGCACGACCGTGAGGTCGCGGAGGCTAAGCTCGCTCATGAGTCCGCTCACGATGATGAGCGCGAGCAGCATGCCGAGCAGCAAGTAGAGAAGGTTGTTGCCGGTGTTGATGGCGGCGAAGCCGACGCCGAGCGTGATGCCGACGAAGAACTTCCCCTCGCGCGTGAACTTGAGCCGGCGAGGCGGGCGCATGCGTGCCCACCGTTTACCGAGGAACGACTTGGGGGCAGACGAGCGCTCGGGCTGCGAGGCGGGCGCGCTGCTGCGAGGCTTCGCCGGTTGGCTCATTCGCTCCTCAGAGCGGAATGGGCACGCGCGCGACGAGGTCACGCACGGCGCTCTCCGCTTCGTCGCGTGAAGGCATGAAGCCGTCGGCCTGTGTGGCCAACCGAATGCGGTGGGCGAGGACCGGAACGGCGAGATCGTGGATGTCGTCCGCGATGCAGTAGCTCCGACCGCGAACGAGGGCCCGAGCACGGGCCGCCTTGCCGAGGGACATCGCTCCGCGTGTCGACGCGCCGAGCGACAGGGCAGGGGAGGTGCGCGTCGCGTTGACGATCGCGTGCAGGTAGCTGAGGAGCGAGTTGTCGAGGACGACGCGGTCGACCTGGCGCTGGAGGGCCACGAGCCGTTGCGGGTCGAGAATGACAGGGACGTCTCGAGCGGTGTCCGAGTGTCCGTCGAGCAAGAGCCTCATCTCTACTTGAGGAGGCGGGTACCCGATCCGAAGCCGGAGGATGAAGCGGTCGAGCTGCGACTCGGGGAGGGGGAACGTTCCGGCGAAGTCCTGAGGGTTCTGCGTGGCGATGACGAAGAACGGATCCGGAAGCGGGATCGTCTGTCCGTCGATGGAGACCTGAGCTTCGTTCATTCCCTCGAGGAGGGCGGACTGGGTACGGGGGCTCGCCCGGTTGATCTCGTCCGCGAGCAGGACGTTCGCGAAGATGGGTCCCTGGCGCAGAACGAACTCGGCGTTGCGTTGGTCGTAGACGGAGACTCCGACCACGTCGCTCGGCAGCAGGTCGCTTGTAAACTGCACTCGACGCAGCTCGCCACCGACCGCACGAGCCAGGGCGCGAGCGAGGGTGGTCTTGCCGACGCCGGGAACGTCTTCGATCAGAAGGTGCCCGCGGGCGAGGAGCGCGACGAGCGAAAGCTCCACCGCCTCCTGTTTGCCTTCGAGCGCTCCTTCCACGGCCTGCCGCAGCTTGTGGATCAGCGGGAGCTCCTCGCCGAGGAGCGCGGCGGCTGCGGTCATGGGCTCGAGAATAGCACGGAGTTCTGCAGGCCAACGTTTTCGGACAGGGAGACGCCCTTTCCCACCTTGTCCGCAGGCGGCGGTTCGAAGGGCCTGCCGAAAACTTGATTTTGCTGCGCGTGTTCGTTTCCGGGCCTTGGGGATGACGACCTTCGGCAGCGATCTTGTCCGCCGCGCCGGACCGCGGCAGTGTGCGTCCGTGCCTGACGACTCGGCGCGTGTGGAGCTTCGCTCGGTTACCAAGACGTACGGTCCCGTCCGCGCGCTCGTGTCCGTGAGTGCGCGGTTCGAGGCCGGGCGCGTCACGATGGTCCTCGGTCCGAATGGGTCGGGGAAGTCGACTCTCCTCTCCATCGTGGGGACGCTCACGAGGCCGACCTCCGGCCGCGTCTCCCACGGCTCGCTCGGCAAGACGCGTGCTGCGGTGCGTGCGGCCCTCGGGTGGGTGGGCCACGACTCGCTTTGCTACGGCGATCTGTCCGGGCGAGAGAACATCGAGCTCTCCGCCAAGCTCCACGGGCTCGACCCAGCGCACGCCTTCGAGGCGGCGCGCCAGCGCTTCGACCTCGGCGCTTTCGCCGAGCGACCCTTCCGCACGTACTCGCGTGGTCAGCGCCAGCGTGTCGCGCTCGCTCGGGCTCTCGTCCAGAAGCCCGGCTTACTCCTCCTGGACGAGCCGACCACGGGGCTCGATGCGGCGGGGGTCGAGCGGCTTCGCGAGGTGGTGCGCGCCGAGAGTGCCCGCGGAGCCATCGTCGTGGTCGTGACCCACGACGAGCCGTTCGCGAAGAGCGCCGGGGACGACTGGCTCTCCCTCGAGCGGGGGCGAATCGTCGAGGGCTGAACGGATGCGGGGCCGCTGGCGGGCAGTGCCTGGACAGCGGTCCCTCCGTTCAGAGGAGCGCCGTCTCAGGGGAGGAGCGCCGCGATGACAGCGGCGAGCTCCGCGCTCTGGGCGAGCTCGTCGATGGGCGCGCGAGGGAGCGTGGCCAGGACGGGGACGTCGGTGACGAGGGGGACCTCGGGCGCGTTCGCGCCTGTCGAGGCATCGTGGACATCGGGTGTCGAGAGAAGGATGCCCGCCGGATGAAGTCCGGCGCCGCGGGCCGCCCGGACCGTGGTGGCGATGTCGTGGAGCACGCCAAGGCGATCGGGGGCGATGAGGATGAGCGCGTCGGGGCGGAGCTCTCGCGCGAGGTCGGCGTTCGTCAGACCGGGGCCGAGGGGAGAGAAGAGTCCTCCCGGCAGCTCGACGAGCGCGCCGTCCACCTGCACACGGATCTCCTCGACCCATCGGAGGACGACCTCGGGCTCGAGCGTGAGGCCCTCGGCCCTGGCTGCGAGGTGGGGTGAAACCGGACGGACGAGCAGGTAGGGGGAGCGGTAACGTTTCACGTGAAACGTGGACAGGCGTCCAAGGATCTCGCCGTCGGCACCTTCGGCCGCCCCTTCGGGGACGCCGCTCTCGATGGGCTTGAGGCCGGCGAGGAGCGCGTGCGGGTGACCGAGGCGCTCGAGGTGTCGGCGCCAGGCTCCGAGGAGAGAGGCCGAGAGATGGGTCTTCCCTATCTCGGTGCCGGTGCCCGAGACGACGACGAGCGGAGCGCGGCTCATGCGTTCCTCGCGAGGTCGAGGAGGGCGCGACGGAAGGAGGCGACGGCCGCGTCGATGTCTTCGTCCGAGTGGCTCGCACTGAGGGTCCAGCGGAGGCGCGATGTGCCGGGGGCAACCGTGGGGGGCCGGATGGCCTGCACGTGGATGCCGTCCTCCTTGAGGTGCTCGGCGAGGGTGACGGCCGCCTGGGCCTCGCCGACGACGAGGGGGACGATGTGCCCGAAGCCGAGCAGGCGGAGGTCGCTTCGTCCGAGGTCCGCGAGGACGCCCGAGAGCCCGGTCCGAAGTCTCTCGGTCAGGAAGAGCACGCGGTGCCCGAGCGAGGGGTCACGGACGATGAGCTCGAGGTTCTTCAGCGCGGCGGCCGCAGCCGTCGGCGCTAGGCCGGTCGAGAAGACGAAGGTGCGGGCCCGGTTCCAGAGCCAGTCGCGGAGGACGGCCCGGCCCGTCACGAACGCTCCCTGGGAGCCGAGCGACTTGCCGAGGGTCCCGACGAGGATGTCGGGTTGGATGCCGGCCGCGGCGCAGAGACCTCTCCCCGATGGACCGAGCACTCCGATGGCGTGCGCGTCGTCGACGTAGAGAGCGGCCCCTCGGGCATCGCAGATGGCCCGGAGGGCGGCGAGGTCGGGGCTGTCTGCGTCCATGCTGTAGTAGCTCTCGACCACCACCAGGGCGCGCCGCTCGGTGCGGTTCGCGAGCTCGCGGTCGATGGCGCCGAGGTCGAGGTGGGGCGTGACCGCCACCCTGGCGCGGGAGAGGCGGGCGCCGTCGATCAGAGAGGCGTGGTTCAGCGCGTCACTGACGAGGAGGTCCCCCGGCCGGGCAAGCGCGCCGACCGCCCCGACGTTCGCCGCATAGCCGCTCGTGAAGAGGAGGGCGGACTCCATGCCGAGCCACTCGGCCAAGGCACGCTCCAGCCGCTGATGTTCGTCACGCTCCCCGGCCACCAGGCGAGATGACCCTGTGCCACTCGGAGCGGGAGGGGAGGGGTTGCCCGCGAGCCCGAGGTAGTCGTTCGAGCAGAAGGAGCGGTCGCTGGGAGAGCGGGGCTCGAGAGGTCGTCGATGGAGGCCCTGACGTTGGAGCTCGGCGAGCTCCTCGGCGAGGTGCGCCAGCGGGTTCGAGGAGGGGGAGTGCATGGGGTGTTTCACGTGAAACAGATCCGAGAGGAGGGGGACGGAGAGAGGCGCCTTGGTGCGCTTCCCTGTCGGAAGGCGATAGGGCCAACCGCGAGAAGGAGAAGACGTCGGGCGCCATAGCACGGCGTCGAAAGAGCCGAGACGAACCACCGATGCCGGAGGAAGGTGAAGCGTGGCTCGTGCTCGGCGATGGGGCGCGTGTTAGCTTCGCCGGCCATGGGTCCTCGCGCCGTTCAGCTCCGTGTTGCCGGGCAGAGCTACAAGGTCGTCAGCTCCGCCAGTGAGGAGGAGCTGCAGCGCCTCGCTCAAACCGTGAGCGCGAAGGTCGAAGAGATCACGCCGCGAGGAAAGATCGCGACCTCCCAGTCGGTGCTCCTGGCGGCGATCGCCCTCGCGCATGAACTGGAAGAGGAGAGGGCTCGCCGTGTGTCGCTCGAGCGCCGCGCCCGGGACATGCTCCGCCGGGTCCTGGTCCGCATCGACCACGCCCTGGATACCAACTCGGACACCTGAGCGGCTCGCCGCGGTTCGGCCTGAGGAGGCCGCCAGAGCGCGGGGCTACAAGGAGCGAGCGACCTGGGCCGGTGCTCCCTCAGTGGCGGACGGCCTCGTAGAGGAAGACGAAGGGGAGAGCGAAGTAGGCGAGGTCGACCTGGACGCCCACGATGGCGTCGGTCTGCTTCCCGTCGCCGAAGCCGTAGCGGCCCTGGGCGAAGAGCCCAACCCCGAGGCCGTAGGTGGAGTGATAGTTGTAGCTGCGGGAGCCCCAGAAGATGGTGGCCTCGACGCCCGGCTGCCAACCGAAGCGACTCGTCCGGCCGAAGCCACCGCCGGAGAAGATGAAGGCGGTGGCTCCGGCAGGGACGAGCCACTCGAGTCCACCGCCTGCCTGGAAGGTGTCGAAGGCCTCGGTCGCCACGTCGACGTACGGACCGAGGGCCATGTCCCGAGGGCCTTGCCGGAGGAGCAGCACGTCGAAGCGTCCACCGAGGTGGTAGGCGTAACGAGGAGCGTTGTCCGCGCGCAGGTCGGTGAAGGCGAGGCCGGTCGTGAGCGCGGCGCTCATCTGGGGGTCGGCAGACGCGAGGGTGGGGGAGAGCAATGCCAACGACGCGACGAGCACCGGCAACACGAGCCGGGGCCAAACGCGAAACGATCGGGGGTGCTTCATCGACGTCAGCCTCTCCACAAAACGAGAACGCCGCACGGCAACGGCGCGCGGCGTCTCGCGAACGTTCTCTTGCGAAGCCTCAGGGCGTCGCCGGGTCACACACCGGACGACCCTGGCACAACTGGCAGGGCGTGCGCTCGTCCTGTCCAACGAAGCAAGGCAGGGCCGTACCGCCGGCCGCCGCGTCGAGCGCCTTGCGGCAGTTCGGGAGCGGCTGGGCCGGGTCGGTGCCCGTCGAGAAGTCGACGAGACATCCGTTGCAAACGGAGATGGGGAACTGGAACTCGCCGCTCTCGAGGTCGAGGCCGCCGAGCGTACGGCCGAACGCCTTGACCTTGGCGACCACCATCTTCGACGCGGTGCGGTTCGGGAGGAGCGGGAGCAGCGCCGCTTTGGTCGGAGCGTCGATGAGGGTGACGCCGATGGTGCCGTAGTCGGGGGCGCTGTTGCTCGACGGGTCGGCAAAGCCGGTCGCGGTCGACGTGAACTCGCGGATGAGCGACCCGTCGGGGTTCGTCACCTGAACGACGGCACCGTCGATGTGAATGCGGTTGCTCTCCGCTCGGTTGTTCAAGTTGTCGGCGCGGGGCGTCATCTGGTTGCCGATGAGCAGGATGCCGAAGTAGTCGTCACGGATGCCGAGATCGACGGAGCCCTCGAAGAGTTCGGCCTGGGACGGGTCGTCGGTGTAGATGCAGACGTTGTTCTGTCGGTTCGTCGACGGGGCGAGCGCGCCTCGGATGAAGATCGACTGATCGTTCGTCGCGCACGCCGGGAAGGCGGCGCTCCCGACGAGGGCGAGACCAAGCAAGGAGACGAGGTGGCCCCAAATCCGTTTCATGTTGAGGAAAAGGGTAACTGGCGGCGCGAGTGACCGCCAAGTTCTCGCCTTCTTCGCTCCGCCGAGGTGTGCGGCTCAGAGAGCGGGGTCCCTAAAAGACGCTGGTGTGGTCGGCGAGGCTGGGACGGGCCATCGCGAACTTGGACGGCGTCGGTCGCCGCTTCTCGAATGCGGTCAGGAGCAGGTCGCGAGGACGGCGTCGCGCAGTGCGTCGATGGTGAGCGTGATGACCTCGCCGCGCCCCACACCCGTCACGGTGGGAAGTCGCATCGAGGAGGCCGCACGCTTCTTGTCGGAGAGGACGAACGGCCACGCCGCCTCGACCTCGGTCGCCGACGACGACACCGGAAGACCCAACCTTCGCAAGAGCGCCTCGGCGCGCGACGGAAGGTCGGCCGGCGTGAGTCCGAGTCGAGCGGTCGCTCTCATCTCGAGGACAGTCCCGACGGCGACGGCCTCTCCATGGAGCAGGCTCGTGTACTCGCCGTTGGCCTCGAGCGCGTGACCGACGGTGTGTCCCAAGTTGAGAAGCGCGCGCTTGCCGCTCTCGCGCTCGTCGTCACGCACGATCCGAATCTTCGCCTGGATGGCAGCGCGCACGATCGGGCGGAGCGCGGCGCGGTCTCCGCTGGCGAGTCGCTCCGCGTCACGCTCGAGCGCATGAAGCAGCTCGGCATCGTCGACCAAGGCAATCTTCACGATCTCGGCGAGGCCCGCCGCACGCTCCCTCGCGGGGAGTGTCGAAAGGTGCTCGAGGTCGACGATGACGCGGTTCGGTTGGAAGAAGGACCCGATGAGGTTCTTTCCAGCGACGTGGTCGAAGCCCGTCTTGCCGCCGACCGAGGAGTCCACCATCGAAAGTAAGGTGGTTGCAATCTGCACGCATCGGACACCACGCAAGAGCGTCGACGCCGCGAAGCCCGCGAGGTCGCCGACGACGCCTCCGCCGAACGCCACCACCACGGCATCGCGGTCGACACCCTCGGCGAGCGCGTGGTCCCAGATGCGGGAGACCGTGCTCAGGTTCTTCGAGGGCTCGCCCGGTACGATTTCCACGATCGAGCGCGGCAGGGCGCCGAGGGGACGGAGGGCTGCCTCGAGCCACGCGCCACGTGCAGTTCGAACGTTCGAGTCGGTGACGATCAGGAGAGAGGAGGGCCGAAGCTCGCGGAGCGTTTCGGTCAGGAGCTCCGGTTCGCCGTCCGCCATCTCGACCGTGTAGCTGCGCCCGCCGAGGGGCATGGCGAGCCCGTCGCGCGTGGCGATGGAGACGATGCGCTTCGCGAGCGCGTCGGGGGTCTGCCCCTCGGTCGAGATCTGCGCGTGGCACTCGGCATAGACCTCGCGGCGGAGGGCGAGGAGGTCGCGCACGCGCTGCATGGGCGATTGGGCGACGAGGTTCGGCCGCCCCGAAAGCAATTCCACGCGCGAGACGATCGTCTCTGCTCGCGCCGTCAGGGTCACGACGGTCGCTCGTTCGAGAGCAAGGTGACGGACCGCCTCGACGGTCATCGTTCCGCCCCCGAACGAGATGACCCTCGGCAGTTGGTCCCGAAGCATCGGGGTCGCGGCGAGCGCCTCCCGATCGCGAAAGCGTCCTTCGCCCTCGCTCGCAAAAAGCTCGGGCACCGACTTGCCGGCCTGGGCCGCGATGTGCTCGTCGAGATCGACGAACGGAACGCGGAGCTCTTCGGCGACGATGCGGCCGACGGTGCTTTTGCCCGTCGCCATGAAGCCGCTGAGAACGAGAGGCCGGCGAAGCGTGGTCATTCGAACTCCGAAATGTGATCGAGATAGGTCTTCACGTTGCGTGAAAGCTCTTTGACCGAATCGCCCGCGAACTTCTCGAGCAGGGCGTCGGCCAGGGTGATGGCGACCATGGCTTCGCCGACAATCGACGCCGCCGCGACAGCGCAGATGTCGCTTCGCTCGAAGGCGGCATCGAACGGCTCCTTGCTCCGGACGTCCACGCTGGGGAGCCCCTTCTTCAGGGGCGCGATGGGTTTCATTGCCGCGCGGCAAACGACCGGTTCGCCGTTGGTGATGCCGCCTTCGAGTCCACCTGCTCGGTTGGTGGGGCGTGTGAGCTTGCGCGCGTCGTAGTGGATGGCGTCGTGCACGTTCGAACCACGCGTGGCGGCCGCATGGAATCCGTCACCGATTTCGACGCCCTTGATCGCTTGAATGCTCATCAGCGCCTGGGCGAGACGGCCATCGAGTTTGCGATCGTTCGCGAGGAGGGGAAGCCCGGCCGGGACGCCTCGATGATCGCTACGAGGCGCGGTCCGTGCGATTCTCCCGCCGTTAGCCACCGAAAGTGAGACATGGCTGCGTACTGTGCCACGTCGTCAGGCGACTGTGGTCGCTCGAGGTAGCCCGCCGATGAAGCTCGTGGAGAAAGACGGTGCCGTTCGGATCGAAGTCCACGCCAAGCCGCGTGCGAAGAAGAGCCGAATCGTGGGTATTCGAGGAGACGCTGTCGAGGTCAGCCTCGCGGCACCGCCGGTCGACGGCGCGGCGAATGAGGAGCTCGTCCGCACGCTCGCCAAGGTGCTCGATGTCGCCAAACGCCAGATTCAGTTCGTTCGCGGGGAAGGATCACGAACGAAGCTGCTGAGTGTGACCGGTCTTTCGGCCGACGAGATTGCTCTCAAGCTGACCCGTGCGACGGAGTCGTGACCGCGCTCGCTCCTCTTCTCTTGTGTGAACTGAGGAACGGCGCCGTGCGGGTCGTCGTGTGAGCATGGTAGGCTAGCTCGTCTCATGGAGGCCTTCGCGTTCCACAAGTACGAAGGGCTGGGCAACGACTTCATCATCGTCGAAGCCGATCGTGACGACGCCGTGCCCGCGGCGGTTGCCAAAGCCCTTTGCGATCGCCGGTTCGGAATCGGGGGAGACGGCATCCTCCTCTTGTTGCCCCCCACCTCGAGTGGAGCTCGGGGGCGCATGCGCGTCATCAACGCCGATGGCTCGGTTCCGGAGATGTGCGGCAACGGTCTTCGTTGCGCGGTCCTTTATGCCGCCCGCGTGCAGGGCGTTGCCGAGGGCGAGATCCTCTTCGACACCGATGCAGGGAAGAAGCCGTGTCTCATCGACGACCGCGATGGCCGGGGCCTCGTGACGGTCGACATGGGACCCATCCGCGTCGATGACGACATCACGCTCGACCTCGGCGATGGCGAGCCCTGGACCTTCACCCCGGCGGATGCAGGCAATCCGCACGTCATCACCACGCGCGCGGCCTCGCGTGCAGACATCGACGCCGTCGGTCCTCGCGTGGCAACGCATTCGCGCTTTCCGGCCGGCACCAACGTCGAGTTCGCCGTCTATCGCAAAGGCGCGGTCGACCTCGTCGTGTGGGAACGCGGCGTCGGCCTCACGCTGGCTTGCGGAACCGGCGCGTGTGCGACCGTCGCCGTCGGCGTGAGAAAAGGTCTCATCTCCGTGAACGAGGAGGTGGCGGTGAATCTGCCCGGCGGCCCGCTCTCCATCAAACTACGAGATGATGGTCATGCCATCATGCGTGGACCTGCTCGCCACGTCTTCTCGGGTACACTCACGGAGCTCCCGCCCGGATGAAACGATCGCCGCTCCGCGTCATCGCTCTGGTCGACGATCCCGACGTCGCTCGCGCCATCGAGCACGTGGTCGGTGAAGAGGGTGACGTGCTCGAGCGAGCTCCGAGCATCGAACACGCCGTTTCTGCGGCGTCGTCCCACCGCGTGGACGTCGCGTTCGTGGAGCTGGCTGCCGAGGGCGGCGCTGCCCTTGCACTCTGCAGTCATCTCCCGAGCCTGAGCCCGGGCCTCGTCGTGCATGGCATCGTTCACAAGAACGATCTCGATCGCGGAGCCGAAGCTCTCTCGCTTGGCGCAACCGGCGTCATGGTTTCGCCGCCCACGGGCGACGCAATCGCACGAGCACTCTCCGACGTGAAGGTCGAGAGCGAGCGACGGAACGAGGTCAATCTCCTCGAACAGAAGCTCGCACGCGAACGAAAGCGACTCGAGACCTACGACCGACTGGTTCGCTTCGCACGCGGAGCCACGCCGTCCGATGCGGTTCGAACCATCGTCGACGGAGTCGCCCAGCTGAGTGGCGCCAAGGGCGTTGCATTGTACGCGACGTTCGGTGGAGGAGAGAACGAGCGCGTTCGTCTCGCCGCACTCGGCAGCGCCGCCGATTGGCCTGCGTCGTCGGCGCCCGCCGATCTCGCGCGCTTCGTGCAAGTCCGCCACGCGCGCGTGCTCCCGCTCGTCACGGTCGCGGGGGAGCTCGGTTTTCTCGTCCTCGATCAGCCGAGCACCGCCCACGAGGGGGAGCTTTCGAACCTCGCCGATCTCGCGGCAGCCATGCTTTCGCTCGTCGACAGGCACGATCACGTCGACGAGAGCGTGCGGGTCTTCTCGTCTCGCCAGTTCCGTAGCGTCGCGGAGCGCATGCTGTCACTCGCGGGCCGTCACGATCGTCGCTCGGCGGTTCTGGCCATCTCGCTGCCCGACGGGGACCGACCAGGGCGCCGTGAAGAAGCCACCCTCGAGATCTCGGACATCGTCCGCAACACCGACGCGCTGTGCGGAAGCGAAGATGGGGATCTTCTCGTCTTCCTCCCCGAAACGAACGGGATCGGGGCGCACGCGTGTCGCCGCAGGATTCTTGCTCGCCTGAGCGGAGAGCGCCGCGCGCGCCCGAAGGGCAACGTCGTTCGCACGCAGGATCCTCGGAGCAAGGCGCCGCCGATCGCGATCGGTGTCGCGACGTTCCCTCACGACGGAACCTCGCTCAAGCGCCTCGTGAAGGCCGCGCGCGTTCGTGCCGACGACGATGCTCGTTCGCCCGTACACACGCTCTCTCTCGATAGCTTGGGACTGCGCGAGGTGGTGGATGCGCTCATCGCGCGCCCCATGCTCGACGCCGGACCGCGCTCTCCGTACCCGCTCGACATTGCATGCACGGCGCTGTTCTCGCTCGTCGGGCGCGCGTGTCGCGAAGCCCTGAGGGGAGGGGAGGCCAGCGTGCTCACCACGCTACAGCCCGGACTCGGTGTGGCCGCCGCGGCTCGCCAGGTCGTGACGCCGAAGGTGCTCGACGTACGTGGCGAGGCGGGTTGCTCCGACGTCGAGGCCATCGTGGTCGAGGCCGAACATGGGCATTGGGTGTGTTGTGGTCGCGTCGTGGGTGAGCGCTTTCGCGGCGTGCACGCGGCCGACCCGCTCCTTGCCGACGTCCTCGGACGTCAGATGTTGGCCATGGGAGGATCGCGTGCAGGCTGAGCTCCCCTCGAGGATCACCCATGCCCTCTAGCCGAGTTTTGCTCGTCGACCAGGACGTCGACTCGCTGTCGTCTCTCGCTGGGCAGCTGCGAGAGCGAGGCATCCGAGTGTCTCTCGCGAACGGATCGCAGATGGCGTGCGAGCGCGCGAAGACCGGCGGTTACGACGTGGTCCTCGCCGCGAGGAACGTGGCCGAACCCGACGACGGTGCCATGGGCGTGCTCGACGCGATGAGCATCGAGCTGCCCGATGTTCCTCCGATGCTCGTGCTCGTCGACGGCGATGCCACGGGCGACCTTCGCGTTCCTCGGCACGACATCGACTCGATCGTCCTGCGCATCCAGTCGTTCTCGCGCTCCTCGGAGCGCCCGCCGACGCCGAGCTTCGTTCCGTCGGCGCACTCGCTCGACCATGGAGCACTGGGAGATCTCCTCGTTCTGCTCGCCACCGAGCGCCGTTCGGGGACCCTCACCATCACGACGCCGAGCGGTTCGGGTGAAGTGCGGCTCGTCGATGGCGACGTCGTCGACGCCGTGTTCGTGCGCCTCGAAGGCAAAAAGGCGCTCTGCCGGATGATCGGTCTGCCCGATGGAACGGCCACGTTCACGCCCGGCGCGCCGGCCATCATGCGTCGCATTCACGTGGGCACGCGTGCGCTCGTGGCCGAGGCTCGCGAGCAGTACGCGCGCGCGGCGGCGCTTCGCGAGCGCGCCGGTCAGCTCGCGACGAGCATCCTTCTCTCGGTCGAGGGAGCGATGGTCGAAGACGTGCCCGACATCGACGGTCACGTGCTCACGCGCCTGCGCGTTCCGGCCGGGCTCGACGAGCTGCTCGACGAGTTGCCCGAGACGGATGGTGCCCTCATCGAGTCGGTGCTTCGCCTCCACGAACAAGGCCGGATCCGGAGCCTCCATGCGAGTGAAGCTCGCGTGCAGCTCTGCGGTGCCGACCAGCTTCACCTCGTTCGTGCGGCCGCCGCCCGTTCGAAGTTGCCGGGATATGCCGGCCCCGCGCGACTCGTGTTCGCGGCGACGCCTGCGCGGCTCGCGGTCTTCGGACACACGGTCATGTCGCTCGCCGACGCGTTCGTGCCCCAAGAGCCGATTCCTACCGTGCCGGTTCCGTATGCGATCGCGACGATGAAGCTCGGCGATGGCGTCGAGCTCGACGTGGTCGCGCTTCCCCTCGTTCCCGTCTATGCACCGCTCTGGCCGCTCGCTCTCGCGGGTGCTGCCGTGCTCGTTCGTCTCGACGAAGCAGCGTCGCAGTCGCTCGAAGAAGCATGTACGAGCGTGAGTGTTCCTATCCTCGATGCGCGGGCGATCTTCGGCGCATTCGAGGAGACGAGCGCAATTCAGGTGGCGAGCCTCATCAAGTCGGCCCTCGAAGCCGAGGGCGCCGTCAGCGCCTGACCCTGGATCGTTCGGGGGTCAGTCGCCGGCTCCCCGATGACCCGGGGCGTCTGCAATCCAGCCCGAATTTTGCGGGTTTTGCCTGATTTTCAGGGGAGGGGGCCCGGTATGGGCGTTGCAAAGTCAAGTGATATGCACTCCGCCGCTAGGAGCCATTACTCGGAACGGCCTCACTCGCTGCCCATCGTGGCGGGTCGGTACGAGCTCCGGGGTGAGATTGCCCGCGGTGGATGTGCGACGGTCCATGAGGCAGTCGATCTCGTTCACCGTCGCGTGGTGGCCATCAAGGTCCTCCACCAGAAGGGGCGCGACGCCGCCCCCGCCGAGCGCCTCGCGCGCGAAGCTCGCCTTGCCGCGCGCATCCTGCACCCGAACGTTTGCCCCGTGCTCGACGCCGGACGCCACGAAGACGGCTCGCCGTTTCTCGTGATGGAGCGCCTCTACGGAGAGACCCTCCGCGCTCGCCTCGCGCGTCTTCGTCGGATGGACCCCGAAGATTGCATCGAGCTCGGCGTGCAGATGCTCTCCGGCCTCGAGGCCGCGCACGATCTCGGCGTGCTCCACCGGGACATGAAGCCCGAGAACGTGTTCATCGTCCCGCAAGAGACCGGGCCGTTCACGGTGAAGATTCTCGACTTCGGAATGTGCCGCGGCACCGCGAGCATTCCGCTCGACGACCGCACGCTCACCGTCGCGGGCACCGTCGTCGGGACGCCCGAGTACATGTCGCCCGAGCAGGCGGGCGGACGCCGCGACTTCGATCAGCGCGTCGACCTCTACTCGGTGGGCATCATGCTCTACGAGGCTCTCTCGGGAACGCGCGCCTTCCAGGGGAGCGACCCGCGCTCGGTGCTCGTGGCCGTGCTTACCAAGAAGATTCCGCCGCTTCGTTCGATCGACCCGAACATCCCGTTCGCGCTCGAGCGCGTCATCGTCCGCGCCACCGAGCGCGATCCTCGTGCACGCTACGCGACGGCTGGAGAGTTCCTGCACGATCTGCTCGAGGCTCGCACGTCGCTGCGCCGCCAGCGTGCACACCGCGCGATTGCGTCGGAGACGATCCGGACGGTCTCGCCGTTCACCGATCTCGCCGATCTCGACGCGACGACCCGTCAGCTCAACGTGCGCTGATCGCGCTCCGACTCGTGAATCACGCGAGGACGAAGCGAGCACGAAAAAGCCGCGGATGCTCGAAGCTTCCGCGGCCTTAATCGTTCGACTCGATCCTAAGGCGGAGCTCTCTGGTGAGAGTCCGTCGAGCCGGCAGAGGGATGTCTCGAGCCGGCTACTTTCGACGCTACTTCTCGACGGTCGTGCCGATTTGCTCGCCGAAGACGACGCGCTTGATGTTGCCCGGCTCCGTCAGCTTGAACACGCGGATGGGCATGTTGTTGTCGCGGCAGAGCGTGGCGGCGGTCGCGTCCATGACGCCGATACGATCGTTGATGAAGCGATCGAACGTCATCTTCTTGTACATCGTGGCGTCGGGGTTCGAGACGGGGTCCTTGTCGTAGATCCCTTCGACCTTCGTCGCCTTGAAGAGCGCCTCGGCGTGGATTTCCATCGCGCGGAGGGCCGCGGCCGTGTCCGTCGAGAAGTACGGGTTGCCCGTGCCCGCCGCGAAGATGACGAAGCGGCCCTTCTCGAAGTGGCGGATGGCGCGACGGCGGATGTACGGCTCGGCAATCTGGCGGATGTCGATCGCCGTCTGAACGCGGGTGGGAACGCCTTCTTTTTCGAGGGCGTCTTGCAGCGCGAGCGAGTTGATCACCGTCGCGAGCATGCCCATGTAGTCGCTCTGCGCGCGGTCCATGCCTGCGCTGGCGCCCTTGAGGCCTCGGAAGATGTTACCGCCGCCGACGACGATGCCGACCTGGACTCCGGCCGCGTACACGTCCGCCAGTTCCGCAGCCGTCGTGCGAAGCACCTCGGGCTGAATGCCGAAGCCGCCGGTCGAGCCACAAAGGGCCTCGCCGCTCAGCTTGAGGACGATTCGACGATAGCGGAGGTTCGGATGGCGAGCGGGCGGGGCCACCGTGTCGAGCCGAGGTCCGGAGAGAGGGCCCGAGCCAGCGGAACGCGAATCTCGCATGGGCCCGTCAATAGTCGCGGCACGCTGTGCGTGCAAGGGAGGCGGGCACGGTGCTAGCTTTCGCGGCCGTGAAAGGCCGATCTTTTCGCATTTCAGCCCGCGGAGAGCGCGCGTCTCAGCTCGTCCTTGAGTGTGGGCGGCTCGGGCTACTCGCAGGCGCGCTGGTGCTTGCGGCCTCTGCCTTGGGCGGCTGTAAGGGATGCGACCGCGGGGCCGGCGAAGGTTCGGTCGACGCGGGCAACGCGGCCCAGCAGACGACGCTGACCCCCGAGCAGGCGCAGAAGCCCATCGCCAAGATCGGCGATGAGACCATCACCCTCGGTGACTACGCGGCTGCCCTCGAGCACATGGACCCGTTCGATCGTCTCCGTTACCAGTCGCCCGAGCGCCGCAAAGAGCTGCTCGAGGAGATGATCAACGTCGAGCTCCTCGCCAAGGAAGCCACGGCGAAGGGCTACGACAAGGATCCGCTCGCTCAGCAGGAGCTCCGCGCCATCTTGCGCGATGCGATGCTCGCCGAAGCTCGCAAGGGCGCGCCCTCCCCGGCCGACGTTCCGGAGAGCGAGGTCCGGGCGTACTTCGAAGCGCATCGTGCAGATTACAAGGATCCCGAGCGCCGTCGCTTGGCGGTCATCGTCCTGAAAGACGACGCCCAAGCGCAGGCGACGCTCGCGGCGGCGAAGAAGGCCGAAGGGCCCACGCAGTGGGGAGAGCTCGTCCGCCAGAAGTCGATCGATCCGCAGGCACGCGCCAACGTCCCTGTCGATCTTGCTGGCGACCTCGGCATCGTCTCGCCGCCGGGGGATCCGCGCGGAGAGAACACGCGCGTTCCCGAGCCCGTGCGCGCCGCGGCGTACACGATTCCCGAGATCGGTGGCGTCGCCGACAAGGTCGTTCCGGCCGCAGGGAAGTTCTACGTCGTGCGCCTGACGCAGAAGCTCGCGCCGCACGAGCGAACCTACGAAGAATCCGAGCGCGCAATCCGCGTGAAGCTCGCGCAGGACAAGCTTCGCGCCAAGGAAGACGAGCTCATCGCCGACCTCCGCAAGAGCGTGAAGGTCGAGGTCGACGAAGCGGCACTCGCGACCGTGAAGGTCGACACCGATGACGCGGGCGCGCCGAACACGGGCGGTCCGAAGGATGCAGGCGCCCACTGAGCGCTCCTGCGAGACGAGAGGTTTTACGTGGCAGCATTGGTCTCTCCGCCGTCCCTTTTGCGTCGAGGTCGCGACGTTCGCGATGAGAGCGAACGCGCGTCGCGCAAGCCGCGTAAGTCTGGAAAATCGGGCAAACTCGGCAAGGGGCCGCGTGACTGGCCTGGCCAGCTGCGCGAATCGGTGCGTACGGTCGAAGACCTCTCGAAGGCCCTCTCGCTGACGCCCGAAGAGCTCGAGGGCGCGCGTCGCGCCGAGCTCGAAGGCCTGCCGCTCGCGATCACGCCGTACTACCTCTCGCTGTGCGATCCTCACGATCCGCGGTGCCCGGTTCGACTGCAGTGCGTGCCGCGGATCGAAGAGGGCGACACCGTTCCCGGCGACCTGGCCGACCCGCTCGGCGAAGTTGCGCACGAGGTCGCGCCGCACCTGGTGCAGCGCTATCCGGATCGCGTTCTCCTTCTCGCGACCGATCGCTGCGCGGTGTACTGCCGTTTCTGTACGCGCTCGCGCATGGTCGGCGACGGCGGCGGGCCCGTCTCGCTCGAACGGCTCGAGCCCGCGTTCGCCTACATCGCGGCGCATCCCGAGGTTCGCGACGTCATCGTCAGCGGAGGGGATCCTCTCGCCATGGCGACCGAGCGCATCGACCGGCTGCTCACGCGCATTCGCCAGATCCCCACGGTCGAAACCATCCGCCTCGCGACGCGCGTTCCGGTCACGCTGCCGATGCGCATCACGAGCGAGCTCGTACGCACGCTGCGCAAGCACCACCCGATCTGGGTGATGACGCACTTCAATCACCCCAAGGAGCTCTCGCGCGACTCGATCGCGGCGTGCGAGCGCCTGGCCGATGCGGGCTTCCCGGTGATGAACCAGAGCGTGCTCCTCGCAGGCATCAACGACGATGCCGATGTGCTCGAGACGCTCTATCGAGGGCTCATTCGGGCCCGCGTTCGTCCGTACTACCTGCTCCAGGCCGACCCGGTTCGGGGCACGGGTCACCTGCGAACGCCGCTCTCGAAGGGCATCGAGATCATGGAGCGCTTGCAGGGGCGACTCACGAGCATCGCGCTTCCCAAGCTCATCTGCGATACCCCGGGCGGCAAAGGGAAGGTGCCTCTCTCGCCGGACTGGGTCGTCTCGAAACACGACGGCACGACGGTGCTTCGGACGTTCCGAGGCGAGGAGGTCGCGTACGTCGATCCTCCGGCCCGCGCCAGCGTCTAGTCCGACCCGCCCAGGCCTCGAAACAAGGCGGTTTTGCGCCGCGGCGGCCGAGCTTTCTGATGTAGCCTGGGGCGGCGATGTCGCGCCTTTTCAGCTCGATTGCTCGTCTCCCGCGCCGGGTTGTCCCGCTAACTTTCGTGGCGGCTCTTGCGGTGGAGAGCGTGACGCTCGTGCCGGCGTCGGCGTTCGGCCAAAGCGCCCCGAATGCGACGGAAGCCAAGACGCACCTCACGGCAGGGACCAAGGCCGCGCAGGCCAAGGACTGGAGCAAGGCGCTCATCGAGTTCGACGCCGCCAACAAGGCGCAGCCGAGCGCCGACGCGCTCGAAGGCCTCGCCAACGCGCACTTCCAGCTCAAGCAAGATGCCGAGGCCCATGCGGCGTACGACGAGTACCTGAAGAAGTACGGAGCGTCGGCGCCGAAGGCGAAGAAGACGCTCGCCGAAACGCGCCTCAAGGAACTCGGAGAGCGCACGGGGACCATCGCGGTCTCGTCGTCGGAGCCTGGCGCGCAGATCACGATCGACGACAAGCCGGTTGGCACGGCGCCCCTCGCAGCGCCGATTCGTGTCTCGGTCGGTCCTCATCGCGTGCGGATCACGAAGGAGGGCTTTGCGCCCGTCGATCAGGCTCCGAGCGTCACGGCCAACGGCGCCGTCACCGTCACGGCGAAGCTCGAAGCGGTGTCGAGCAAGGGACGACTCTCGGTGCGCGAGAAGAACGGCAAGCCGATTCGCGTTCTCGTCGACGGCGTCGACATGGGCGAGGCCCCGTGGTCGGGCGAGGTCGAAGCGGGCCAGCACACGGTCGACGGCCGGAGCTCGCAAATGGCGGCGGCTCCCGAGAAGGTCGAGGTCGAGCGAGGCAAGACGCGCGACGTCGAGCTCATTGCGTCGTCGACCACGGCCACGCTCAAGGTGGCGACGAGCGACGGCAAGGGCATCATCTACCTCGACGGTAAGCTCGTCGGCGAAGGCACGTTCCTCGCGGACATTCCGTCGGGCCCTCACGCGATCCGCATCACGCGCGAGGGCTACGACACGTACGAAGAGCCGATCGATCTCAAAGACAAGGAGAACAAGGCCGTCTCCGTCACGATGACGCTCAACTCGAAGATCGAGACGGGCCCCGTCGTGAAAGAAGGTCGCCGCGTCGAGGGCATCTACGGCGGCGTGGGCTTGCTCGGGACCGTTCTCATCGGTGGCATGAAGAGCTCGATGCAGAAGACCTGCGAGGCGAGCGATCGGCCCGTCGAGCTCGCGTCGTGCAGCGGCGAGGGGAGTGGAAGCGGCGCCGGACTGGCCGGCTTCTTCGGATACCACTGGGACCCGGTCGGCGTGGAGCTCTACGCCGGTGCGCAGTACGACAGCTCGGCGCCTACGCTCGTCTGGAACGCGTCGAGCGTCGATCCGGGCATCGGTCCCGACCCGGCGCGCACCGAGGACTTCAAGGTGCGTCGCGTCGGTGGTTTCGCCATCGCGCGCGTGCGCCTGACGTTCCAGAGCGAGAAGATCCGCTTCAGCGTCGCCGGTGGCGTCGGTCTCTCGTACCGCGCCATGTTCCTCGACCGCGACACCACGCTCGCGTCGAACGCGCAGGTCCGCGACGTCTTCGTGCCCGACGCTCAGAGCTACGTGTCGCCGGTCGTTTCGCTCGAGCCCACCATCCAATGGCGCTTCACGCCCACGACCGCCTTGGCGGTCGGCGCCGCGCTGCTCGTCGAAAGCCCGCGTGCCTTCAATGCGATTCCAACGACGCCGGAGGACGGCTCACGGCGCCTCGGACCGAGCGGCCTCACCACGCCGTCGTACGAGCTCGCGACCGGCACGCAGATCTTCATCGGGCCCTTCATCGGCGTGATGTTCGGCCCCTGATTCGTGAGCGCGCACTCGTAACGCGCACTCGTGAGCGCGCAGTCGTGAGGGCCTGAGCTCACACGACTGCGCCTCGTCGTTGACGCTGGCGCTCAGCCGCCGTCGCCGGCGTCCGCGCCGGAATCGGAGCTCACGCTCGCGTCGGTGTTCGTGCCGGCGTCATTCCCATTGCTTCCGCCGCTCGGTTGCGTGCCCGAGGCGACCGGCGCGCAGCCCTGCTTGTGAGCGAAGACGGGGACGGCAAGCGCGGGCTGGAAGTTCTGCGCCGCGTAGAGCGAGGCCGTCCGAACGACGCTTCGGTAGCCGCTGCACGAATCGCCACAGATGTAGACGCGCTTGTCGTTCGTCGGGTCGACACCCCAGCCCGAAACGTTGGCCGTCTGACTGTTGCAGGATGCATTGAACGGCAGGACGACCGTGCTGCCCGCAACGGGGTCGGAGTAGCTGAGGCTCTGACCGGCTGCTGGACGCTCGGCCGCCGAAGCCACGTCGTACACGCACGTTGCGAGGTCGTTCACGATGCGCTGGAAGGCATCTTGCGCGTTCGACTTGGCAGAGCGAGCGTCGTACGCGAAGTCGGTTCCACCGGCGACGGCGAGCTCGTTCACGCCCGGCAGAAACGTATCCACCGGCAGCTGGTTGTCGCGCGCGAGCATGAGGACGTACGTGTCGATCTTGCTCGCGGCGTGGGCCGCGGCGGCGCGATCGGCCGGAGTCTTGTTGCCCGCACACGTGTTCGAATCGAAGCCGCGGTTACCGAGGACGAGCACGGCTCGGCGGAAGTAGTCCGCGTACTGCGGGCTACCGAGCAGCGTGTAGGCGTCACCGAGCGCGCCGTCGAGGAGCACGGGCGTGTCGAGCGGCTTGAGCGCGCCCTCGTTACCGGCCTTCGTCGGATCGCGCTGCTCGAAGGCGGCTTGAACATCGGCTTTGGCCTGGCTCGCGATGCGCGGCGTGACGGCCGGCGAGAACGACCCGGCCGGTCCGCACGCGCCGCCCGAGAGCCCGTTGCCCGGGAAGAGCTCGAGACCGATCTCGGTCTTCGAGAATGCCGGATCGCTGAGCGACAGTCCGACCGTGGCCTGACCGGCCTGCGTGTAGAAGAGGTCGCTGTTGTGGGTGTCGTCCGCGAGGACCATCAGGACCGCTTTCGGCGGCTTGAGCTCGACGGGGTTGCATGCACTCGGCGCGTCGGGGTTCGACGACACGCCGTTCCCGTCGGCACCCATGGCCGCGAGCTGATCGGCGGCGCAGAGCGGCTGAAGCTGCGACTTCGCCTGGCAGAGTCCGGTGGCGCGAACCGCAGTGATGCGGTGCTTCGTCGGGTTGCCGTCCGGATCGATGCCTTTGACCATGTCGCAAAGGCCAGCGGCGAGGCGGAAGCGCTGCGGCTTCGTCCCGTCGGGAATGATGAACCCTTCGGCCTCGTCCTTGTCGAGGATCTCGCGCGTGTAGCCACCGTCGTAGGTGACCTCGACGTTGACGCCGTCGCCCACCGTGGTGATCGGATTCGGCGGAGCCCCTTCGACCTGCGGAGGTGAGCTCGGCGTGTTGGGGAGGGCGTACGTGCAGTCGTTCGAATCGACGACCACGGCCGGGACCGCGGAGGCGAAGCAATCGCTCGCGTGGAAGCACGCGCCGCCCGTCCCGTCGACGAGGTCTTCGCTGAACTTGGGGAGCTTCGTCTGGTCGGTCGCGGCATCGACACATCGACCCGCCTTGCACGTGCGGTCCTGACCGCTCGTCTCGCAGTCCTTGTCGAAGCACGAGTACTTGAGGGCCATCGGAAGGAAGAGGATCTCGTCCTTCACGTAGGGCTGGCGGCTACGACGCAGGATGCGCGCGTTGTCGCCGACGTTGATCGCCTTGAAGCAATCGTATTCGGCCGAGCGCGCCGGATCGCCGACGTCGTCCGTGAAGCCGACGACGGTGACCGTGATGGGCTCACCGAGGTTGTTGTCGGTGGTGGGGAACGAGCCCAGGCTGCGCGGCAGCTGCACACGGCCGTCGTAGACGCGGTACGCGCGACAGAACTTGCCGACGCCTCCGACACTCACGTCGACCCGGATGGTCTTCAGATCGCGAGGAACCTGCACCTGCGTCGAGACGCCGGCGACGTATTCCGTTTGTTTGGTGGCCTCGCAGCCTGACCAAACGGTTCCGAGGACAAGAGCCGTTCCGAGCGCGAAAACGTTGTGTTTGCGGAGCAGCATTGGGTACCTCAAAAGCGGACCGACGGCGTACCGACGGTGAAGGGCGGCAAAGTCCCGCGGACGGGTTCTTCGTCTTTCGGTCGCGTCACGAAGTAGATCGCCGCGGCGCTCGCGCCGACGACGAGCACGGTGCCGATGAGCCACGGCACGAAGCTCGTATTGCGATCCTCGTTCAGCGAGGCGGAGACCGTACGCTCGGCGCCTCTCGGCACCTCGACGTCGTAGCTCCACTGGTAGTAGCCGGACTTCTTGACGACGATCTGGTGGGTACCCGCGTCGACGGGGCCTTCCCACTTCGAAGCGCCCATCGGCTTGCCGTCGATCTCGATGGTCGCGCCGGCAGGCTGTGTGGTGACGAGGAGCTTGCCCTTCGACTGCTCCTGGGAGAGCTGCAACGTGATGTTGATCGGCTCGCCGTCGCGCGCGATGGCGACCTGTCGCGACGTGACGTAGTCGGGCGCCTCGGCGCTGAACTCGTGCGGATCGGGGCGCACCTCGGTCACGCCCGAGTAGGGCTGCGAAGAGGTTGCGGTGCCGACTTCGCGCCCGTCGATCTTGATGAGAGCGCTCTTCGGGCCGATGACGTTGACGTTCACGCGCGTCGTCTTGACGTTCGATTCGAGCTTGAGCGAGACGGCCGGATTGCGCTCCTTGCCGTCGACGTAGGCCTGCGCATCGACCGAGCCGGCCTTGCTCGCGCGGATACGGTGGCTGCCGATGGCCACCGTCACCGGATGCTTGATGGGCGAGCTGCCCACCTCGATGTCGTCGACGTAGACCTTCGCGCCGGGCTCCGACACGTCGATCGCGATCGTCATGACGTACTTCTCGAGGCCTACGATGGCCGTCGATATCTCGGCTTCCTCGTCGGGCGCGAGCTGGCCCTTGCCCTCGGCGAGCTCACGCTTGAAGTAGTCGATGGCCTGCGGGTAGTGGCCGAGGTTCTTTTCGGCGACGCCCACGTTGAAGAGGACGCGCGGGTTCTTCGAGAGCTCGTAGGCCTGCAAAAAGGCTGCGCGGGCGCCGTCCCACTGGTTGCGCGAGGCGAGGGCGATGGCCGTGTCCCACTGCTTCTTCGCCTCGCCGGTCAAGAGATCGCCCACCGACTTCGGGCGCTTCGGCTGCGCGTGCGCGACGGTCGGGTTCACGACCATGACGGTCGGGGCGACCAGCGAAAGGCTCAGGACGAGCGCGATGCCTCGTCGTGCGTGTCCGCCCCTGCGGTTGTCCGTGAGCGCGTCGAGCATGGATCTGGTTCTTCTCGCTGTCGTGATCGTCGTACTGCGTGATCAGTGGTGGATGCCGATGTCGAGCGCGTCGACCGGGCCTGGCGCGCGTGGACCGTTGGCGGGTTTCGAGGGAGTCTTCGTCTTTGCCGAGGCGCTCGCGGCGGGAGCGGAGGCGCTTGCTGCCGGCGCTTCGCTCGCAGCGGGCTGAGCTGCGGACGCGCTTGCCGTGACGGCCGGAGCGCTGACGGTCGCCGACGGCGCGGTCGCGACCGGAAGGGTTTCGCTCGCGGTCGGAACGTCCGTCGGGTGCGAAGCCTTCGTCTTGCTGGTCTGCGACGCGACGAGCAGGCCCGTGCCGAGGACGGCCATGAGCCCGAGTCCGAGCATTGCGAACGTCATTGGAGAGCGCTTCGAGGGCGGCTCGGGGGACGCTTCCGGCGCTTCGGGCGCGATGTCGGTCGAGGCGCCGAGATCGGTCTGCGCGCCAGGGATTGCCACGCGCGCGTGGGCGGCGGGAGCGACGGGAAGGGCCTGGGTCTTGGCGACGGCCAGCTGCGTGCGTGCGCCCGCATCTTCGGGACGTGCGCGAGTTTCGGGCGTCGCCGCGGGAATCGACGAGCTCCTGTCGGCGGCGGCCTGCTGCTGCTGCTCGAGGATCTGCGTGACCTGCGGAATGCCCGGCGCGCCCGGGATCTTCACCGGCAAGAGTTCGGTCACCGCCGGGCCCTGCACCACGTCGGTCGTGGGCCGATCGGCCATCACGTCCGTTGCGGGCCGCGCATCGAGCTTCGAGAACGCGACGAGCGAAGGCAAAAGCGGCATGTCCGCCGGTGGCGGGATCGACAGCACGTGCTCCGGCGTGAAGCCTCGCATGCGCGTGACGACTTGCCCCGAGCGATCGTCGGCGAAGGGCGCGATGGCTTCGGCCATCTCGAGGGCCGTCGCGAAGCGATCTTTCGGATCGCGCGTGAGCGCCTTGTGGACGGCGGCCGCGAGGGCGTCGTCGAGGTCCGGGCGTGACTCTTTGATCGGCGGCGCGTCGGCTGTGAACAGCTTGAAGAGGATCTCGGTGAACTCTCCGCTGTCCGAGAAGAAGGGCGTCCTGCCCGTCAGAAGCTCGTAGAGGATGACGCCTACCGAATAGAGGTCCGAACGGGAGTCGACGTCGCGCGGGCTGCGCGCTTGCTCGGGCGACATGTAGAGCGGCGTACCGAGCGCCGAGTTCGTCTGCGTGAGCGATGCGCTTCCCGGCTGGACGACCTTGCTGATCCCGAAGTCCAGGATCTTCACGAAGTCGCGCTCGCCGTCGTGCTTCACCACGAAGCAGTTCGACGGCTTCATGTCGCGATGAATGATGCCGTTCGCGTGTGCCGCCTGCAGTCCACGGAGGATCTGGAGCGTGAAGTGCACCGCGCGCGGCACGGGCAAGCCGGGCTCGCCATCGCGCGCGAGCTGGTCGGCGAGGTCCATGCCTTCGAGGCAGGGCATGACGAGATACGGCGCGCCCGAGGGGAGCTTGCCGACGTCGTCGACGGGCACGACGTGGTCGCTCCGGATCTTCTTGCTAGCGATCCCCTCGTTGATGAAGCGCTCGACGGCGCCGGGGAAGGTCATGAACTGCGGGTTCATGAACTTGAGCGCGACCGGAGCGCGAAGAAGCATGTGGTACGCCCGCGCGACGCACCCCATCCCACCCTCGCCGAGGATCCTTTCGATCTGGTACTTGCCGTCGATGACTTCACCGGGCGCAGGGTACGGACTGGGCAAGGTGATAGGTGTCATGCGCCCATTTCGATACTATTGTTAGCGCGGTCATTCCGCCAGACCGGGCAAGGTCCAGGGTTGTCACCCGCGTGGGGGTAGGGCGCCGCGATCAGGGGGACGGATGGCTCGGGTGGGTGCCAGGCTGGCCCGCGTTAGCCCGCGCTAGCCGGTCCGGGTGATTCCGCCTATTCCCGCGCCCGCGTGGGCGTCTTATAAGACCGCGCGATGGCCAACACCAAGTCTGCGCCGCCCTCTGCTGCCCCCTCGTCCGCCGTGACGCCTTCCCACATGAAGCGTCTGGACGACATGAACGCCAAGGCCCTCCTTGGCGGTGGCGCCGACCGCATCAAAAAGCAGCACGAAGGTGGGAAGCTCACCGCCCGCGAGCGCATCGACCTGCTCCTCGACCCCGGCTCCTTCATCGAGCTGGACCGTTTCGTCACGCACCGCGCGACGGACTTCGGCATGCAGGACCAGAAGGTCCTCGGCGACGGCGTCGTGACGGGCTACGGCCTCGTCGACGGTCGCAAGGTCTTCGTGTTCGCGCAGGACTTCACCGTGTTCGGCGGCTCGCTCTCGGGCGCCTACGCCGCGAAGATCTGCAAGGTGATGGAGATGGCCATGAAGGTCGGCGCGCCCGTCATCGGGCTCAACGACTCGGGTGGCGCGCGCATCCAGGAAGGCGTCGAGTCTCTCGCCGGCTACGCCGACATCTTCCTGCAGAACACGCTCGCGAGCGGCGTCGTCCCGCAGATCAGCGCCATCATGGGCCCCTGCGCCGGCGGCGCCGTGTACTCGCCCGCCATCACGGACTTCATCCTGATGGTCGAAGGCACGAGCTACATGTTCATCACCGGCCCCGACGTCATCAAGACGGTGACGCACGAGGAGGTGACGAAGGAAGACCTCGGCGGCGCGCACACGCACGCGAGCAAGAGCGGCGTCTGCCACCTCACCGCGCCCGACGACAGGACCTGCATCGCGCAGATCCGCGAGATGCTCTCGTTCATGCCTTCGAACAACGCGGAAGATCCGCCGTTCAAGGCCACGCAGGATCCGCCGCTCCGCGAGGTTCCCGCGCTCGACACGATGATCCCCGTCGAGTCGAACAAGCCGTACGACGTGAAAGACGTCATCCGCGCCGTCGTCGACGACGAGAACCTCTTCGAGATCGCGCCCGACTACGCGGCGAACATCGTCGTCGGCTTCGCGCGTATCGGCGGCCGTTCGGTCGGCGTCGTCGCGAACCAGCCCCAGGTCCTCGCCGGCGTTCTCGACATCGACGCCTCGCAGAAGGCCGCGCGCTTCGTGCGCTTCTGCGATTGCTTCAACATCCCGCTCGTCACCTTCGTCGACGTCCCGGGCTTTCTCCCCGGCACCGACCAGGAATATGGCGGCATCATCCGCCACGGCGCGAAGCTCCTCTTCGCCTTCGCCGAGGCGACGGTCCCGAAGGTCACCGTCATCCTCCGCAAGGCCTACGGCGGCGCGTACGACGTCATGGCGTCGAAGCACATTCGCGCGGACATCAACCTCGCGTTCCCGACGGCCGAGATCGCCGTCATGGGCCCCGAGGGCGCGGTCAACATCGTCTACCGCAAGGAGATCGAGAAGGCCGCCGATCCCGCCGCGACCCGCGCCGCGTTCATCGCCGACTACCGCGACAAGTTCGCGAACCCTTACAAGGCCGCCGAGCTCGGCTTCATCGACGAAGTCATCTACCCGCGCACCCTTCGCGCTCGCCTCCACCGCGCGCTCGAAATGTTGAAGGACAAGCGCGACAAGAACCCGCCGAAGAAGCACACGAACATCCCGCTCTGACGGGGCAAGCCAGGCGTGACAGCGCGAGCCAGGCCAGACCGCGAAGCAAGCCCCGCCCTCATCCCCGGCCCTGACAGCGCGAGCCAGGCCAGACCGCGAAGCAAGCCCCGCCCTCATCCCCGGCCCTGACAGCGCGAGCCAGGCCAGACCGCGAAGCAAGCCCCGCCCTCATCCCCGGCCCTTCTCCCTAAGGGAGAAGGGAGGAGAGCTTTTACGGGGCGCCGACTAGATTGATGACGTCGCGGGTTTGGCCTTGCATCCAGTGGTCGAGACCGAAGAGGCGGGCGTGGGCTCCGGCGTCGTCGAATCGGACGCCGCCGGAGAGGAAGCC
The DNA here is from genome assembly GCF_001263205.1 of Labilithrix luteola. Classification (GTDB taxonomy): domain Bacteria; phylum Myxococcota_A; class Polyangia; order Polyangiales; family Polyangiaceae; genus Labilithrix; species Labilithrix luteola. The sequence continues at coordinate 3,481,973 of NZ_CP012333.1, read as the reverse complement.
CTTCTTGATCACGAAGGCGCCGCGGTGGTGCTCTGCGCGTAGGCCCACGAGGCCGTGCACCGCGAGATCGCCGCCGTGGGCTTGGAGCTCGTGGACCACGATGCGCGAGGGGCCCGCGGAGACCCGCGCGTGGGCCTCGAAGTGTGGGACCATCGTGAGCCTCCGCACGATCATCGGTGGCGCGTGACGGACGATCCCGGCGATGATCTCGCGCGCATCCTTCGAGTTCAGCTCGACGGTCGCGTCGATTCCCATGGGCCGCGTGCCCAGGATGGCCTTTTCGAGCACGACGTCCGTGTTCCAGGTCTTGGTCTCGGAGTCCGGCGTAGTGACCAAGGCGTTGCTCGTGACGAGGCGCGAGCCCGACACGTCGAACCGATGATCGACGGGCTCTCCGCTCACGATCGCCTTGAAGTGGACGTCGCCGCTCGCGTGGGTCCGGTCGCGGAGCACGATGCTCCCGCGCGAGACATCGAGTGCTATCCGGCCCGTCGTGCGAGGTGGCCTCGGAGAGAAGTCGAGGTTGGCCTCGAGGTCTGCGCTGCCGGACTCGATGGTCAGGATGCTGTCCGGCGGGAGGAACAGGCCGAGCGTTCGAGCGTCGGGGAGCCGAGCCCGTGCCGACAGCGAGAGCTCCTCTCGCGGATGTTCGAACGAGAATTTCGGGCTCTGGGCGTGCATGAGCACCGAGCCGAGTGGTGACGGAGGCATGCCCCGCTTTCCCGCTCGGATGTTCGTGATGTCGACGTTCGCGTCGTCGAGCGCGAGATCGCCTCGCTGCCAGTCCCAGTCGTGCACGCGCGCGTTCGCACGCACGACGGTGGTGACGTCGACGTCGCGGTAGGTGAATCCGAGATCGTTCGCGGTGACGTCGAGGGTGCCGCTTGCCAGGTGGTCGGCGACGGACACGTCGGCTTTCATCGCAAAGTCGCCGCGGCCTGGGGCGATGCTGGTCTCTTGGCCGCCCGGTGAATAGGCCTGGAGGAGATGGGGATCGAGCACCGACGCTTCCGGCATGCGCACGGAGACGTCGAGGTTCGCCAGCGGATCTTCGAGAAGGAGCGTTTCGGCATGGGCCGAGACACGGAGCTCCGGCGTTCGCATGAAAGGCGTCGCGGGCGTGTGCTCCGAGGCCAGCGAGCCATCGTGCAGTGTCACGCCGGCGTGTACGTGTTCCAGCAACGACCGGTCCTTGGGGTGCGTGGTGAAGGTCGTCTCTGCGTCGACGCATCCGCGCATGCGAAGCTTTGCCAACGTGACGTCGAGGTCGTCCGCCGTGAAACGAGCCTTGCCCGACGTGCGGTTTTGGGCCGTCCAACGCTCGAGCGTCACCGCCGCCCGCGCCTGTCCACGCTCGATGCGGAACGGCGTGTCCGGCGGGATGAAGCCGTCGAGCGTGCGCATGTCCGGGACATCGGCTTCCGGGAAATCGGCAACGGCGTGCAGGTCGCGCAGGAATTCGGTTAGCACGAGCGCGGTGGCATCGCCGCGAACCACGGCATGCGGTTCACGCACGATGAGCTCGTCCCCGCTCGTCGAGCGCCGTTTCACTTCGAGGTCCTCGGTGTCCAATCGAAAGCGCAGGGTCGGTGTGAGGGCTTCGCGCTCGACGTCGGCCCGCAGCGAGGCCTTGCCGTCGAAGCGATAGCCTTCGTTTCGCAGGACCGTGTGCGGTGCGTGCAGCTCGACGTGAGTCCCGGTCCGGAGCTCTCCAGCGTCGATCTTCACCGCGAGTCGAGGGATGTCGACGAACCCCTCCAGCCTGACGTCCGGCGGGAGCGGCTTCATCAAATAGAGCATGTTCGAACACGCGCCGCGCAGGTCGGTGTGGAGGGTCAATCGACGCGCGATGGTGTCGCCCTTGGCGATGCGAGGGTCGAAGGGTGGGATGCGCACGTCGACCGTGCCCTGGATCGGCGAGATGACCGCCGGACCGTTCGTGCTCACCATCCCCTCGTGAACTGCCACGTGCACCGGCCCGACGTCGACGAGGCGGATCGGTTTCAGATAGAAGCGACCTCGAACGTCGGCATGACCCTCGAAGCGCTCGCGATCGACCCAGATCTCGCGCACGTCCTCCGCGTCGACATTCTCGAGGTCGATGCTCCAGAGGTGGTAGGCCTTGTCGGACCATACGTTGCTGTGGTCGATGTTCTTCGGTCGAAGCGACCACGGCGGGAGTCCCTCGATCGGCGGAATGTGTGCGATCTCGGCCGGGGTCGGCGCGAAGTCGAGGCGCTTTCGCATGCGAAACGAGCTCCCTCGCGCGTGGACCCGAGACACCGCGAAGCGCTTCTTCGCGAGCTGCAAGAGCGCGATGTCCACGTCGGCTTCGTCGATGCGGACGATCCATTCCAAGCTGCTGTCACGCCCCCGAATGACGAGGTTCGAGCAGTGAACGCGACCGGGGAGGATCGACCATGCGCGGTCGAGCCCTATCGCGATGGTGTCGGGATCACGTCCGAGCGCGGCCTCGAAGAGCGGCGTGGATAGGAACAGATTGACGGCCACGACGTAAAAGAGCGCGAGCGAGAAGAACGCCACGACGCCGATGCGCAGCGCCGACTCTACGCGCGACCTAGGCGCTTTCCGTCGAGAGCTCGTTGCCGCTCCGTCGCTCACGAGGCGACCACGTGCATGGCTCGGGCCGCACCTTTCGGCGGCGCTCGCGATTCAGCGCGTCCAGACGTCAGCGCTCGCGTACGAGCGCGACCGAACCGTCCCCGCAACAGCCTCCCGTGCGAACCGTGCCGGTGAAGTTCGACCCGACGAGGAGCGACGCTTCGTGTGCGCCGGGAGTGACCGACCGGGTTTCTTGCGCATCGCCCGACGTGAAGAGCACGAGATGCCCCATCCCTTGGGATGCCGGGACCGCGTCGGTGCTCGTCGCCATGACGGCTTTGTCGAGCGTGGTCTGCATGACCAGCGTCGAACTCTCGGCGCCGCACGTCTTGTTGGGATTCATCGCCGGCGAGCCCTCCACCACGCCGATGACACGGAGCTTCTCGCTGGGAGCGTCCGTCGTGAGGCTCGCGACGACGCCCGGCATCGGTGCCATCGACGTCGTCCACTCGTGGTAGTCCGCCACACCCTTCGATCCGTACCAACTGGCGAACGCGATGTCTTTGCCGGCGCAGGCTTCGCGCTCGTCCTCGACCCACAGCTCGAGCGTTGCTCCAGCTAGCACCTCCACGGCACCGGCCGTGCAGGGCGCGGCGCCCGCGTAGCCGAGGAGCCGAGCGTGATTGTCCACGTCGGTGAGCTTCCCGAAGCCGACGTTGGAGCGATGGTGCGTCGGGCCTGGGCAAAGGTCGTCGCCCAGTCCGTACGAGAAGAGAGGCTCTCCCATCGCGACGCGAACGTTCCAGAAATGGATGACGCTGCCATTCGCGAGGCGCACGTCGAAGGTCGCGCGCCCGAGGGCTCGTCCTCGCGCGGGCACCGGCGCGTCGATGATCGTTGCGGCCGCGTTCGCATCGCATCCCAGCGAGGTGACTGCCGTCGACGTGTAGCTGAAGCGTCGAACGGGGCCACATGCAGCGTCGGCGTCGGCGTCGGCGTCCGCTTCTGCGTCCACCTCCGCCGCATCGGAGCTCGTCGACGTCGCGGCGTCACCCTGGGAGGTGTTTGGTTCGGACGAGGACGCGTCGATCGGATCGGTCGGCGCGGCGGGCTCGGTTGCCGCTTCCTTCGAGCACGCCGCAACGCACGAGAGCAGCAGGAGGACTCGGCGTACCGGCGTGGTCATCGTCACCGACCATAGCCGTGACCACAACGCCGGCCGCATCCCATGGTCGTCTCGCGACGCCGTTGCGATCCGCGTCAGGCCGCGTCGCCGAGGGGATCGGGGATGGAGCCGTAGAGAGAGCCGCCTAGCTCGGTGAGAAGCGCGAGCGACTCGCCGGTGGAGGGCAAGCCGAGCCGGGCCTCCGCATACGATGGACGTTCGACAGCGTCGGCGAGCTCCTCGTAGGCCTCCGTTCGTGCGCGGAGAACGGCCTCGCGCGCCGCGTCGTCGAGCTGCGCATCGAGCCATGCGGCAACGTCCCAGGCGAGGGCTGCGTGCTCGGTTTCGTCATCGGCGATAGCCGCCATCGCGGCAGCGATCTCCGGATCGTTCGCGCGGCGTGCCTGGAACGTCGCGACGAGCGCACCGAACGTTTCGCGAACGCAGCCCTCGCGCGCATTCTCGATGGCGATCTCGTCGAGCGAGCGAATCCCGAGCTTGCCGATGCGAGGCAACTTCGCGGATGCTCCGAAGCGTTTGGCGAGCGCACGCGTTGCGCGTGCGTGCCGAACCTCGTCGAGAGCCGCCGCCTTCGCTCGTTCCACGAGCTCGGTCGGTGCGCCGTGTGCCCGGAGCTCGCGCGCGAGACGGCGAAAGGCGGGAACGGACGCGGCCTCGAGCTCGGCGGCGTTGGCGAAGTACTCGCCGATCGTCGTCGACTTCACGGTCGCGGAGTAGCCCTCCGGACGACGACCGATCGCACAGCCGGGGTCGCCGTCCTCGAGCCGCTTGGACTCGACGACCGACGTCTCTCCGCTGCGAGAGACGCGAACGACGTGCGCGTCGAGGTGGGTGCCTTCTCCGCACGCATAGCCCGTCGTCGTCCGGAACTCGAAGCCGTCGCCGGCTGCGCGCACGTTCGAGCCGTCGCAGGGAATCGTATGTTCGGTGAACTCGGAGACGAGAAGGAACCCGTCCCGCGGATTCTCGAAGGGCGTGAGAAACGCTACGAGATCGTTCTTGGTCGTCACCGCGATGACGTCGTCCCCTCGCGTGAATACGAGGTAGTTGCTCACGGGGAGCTGCCCGCCTTTCACCGAGGGCACGTTCGTCGGTCGGAGCGCTGCGAGCGTGCGCTTGCAAACGTCGGGCGACGATGCCGTCGCGCAGGGCGTGCCCTGTTGTGCGATCACCCTGGGAGCCTGCCCCTGGCTGTCACTCCACTGAGTGCCCGAACGTAACTCCAGGTAGTCGACGGGAGTTCCGGGCGTGACGCCCTCGAGCGCACTCGCTCGGCACTGGTTCGTTTGGAAGTCGGCAGCATCGATCGTATCGCTGCTCGCCCCGCACGCCGCGAGCAGCGTCACTCCCGAGGTGGCGCCGAGCACGGCGTGAAACAGCGAACGGAGGCGATGGCTTCGACGGTTCGACATGGGGTGGATCTCAGCAACGCGTGTGCCACGAGATTCACGCGAGATTCACGCAGTGGCAGGGTCTCGAGCCCTGACAACGTTGTCGTGTGCCGCCGGTCACGACTCGAAGAGCGGCACTCGCACGATGGGAGTTTCGAGCGTCGCGCCGTCGATGACGACGTAGAGCTGTCCGTCGTTGCGCGTCAGATCGAGCTTCGTGTTGCGATCCATCTTGGCGACGATGCGGTCGACGAAGGCCACGTCGAGCGGGCACACCTCGACGTCCTCCGCGCGGTGGATCTTCTGCCCGAGGACGGTGCGACGAAGATTGCCGAGCTCGGTCGTGAATACCGCGACGCGCCGAGCGGCCTTCGAGGCCTTGTGCAACCGCTCCGCCGAGGGCACGCCGATGTCGATCCACGCGAGCAAGAGCCCCGTCGGATCGCGCACCGCGATAGGAGCCTCGTCGGTCGAGGACAGGCCGCCTTTGCTGAACGCGATGCCCTCTTCGTAGGAGAGGCAGTAGGCGAGCACGCGCGTCACGAGGAAGCGCATTGTCTCGGAAGGATGCTGCGCCACGCGAAGGTCGAGCGTCTCGTAGACGCTTCGATCGACGTCCGACAACGCGACCTCCACGTGATGCATCGTTGCGGTGAGCGCCATGGTCCGCGCAGTCTACAGCGCAACTCCGTTGCGCGGATTGAACAGTGAAACGGAGTTCGCGACAGACTTGCGGTCCACGCAAGTGGTCGCCGCAGTCGTTGAATTTCCTGCGCTCGAAGGGGAGCGGTTCCATCGCCCTCCAGTTTGGCGGCCGTGGTCAGTCCGCACCGAGCTCACTTCGGTGATCGCTGAGAGCGTTGACGCGACGCCTTCCGCGCGCGGATCACGAGTCTCTCGCGTGCTTGCATAAGTGTTGCGCAGCGAAGAATTTGGCCCGAACCACCATTCCTCCTTAGGACGGTCATGTGTCCGGAGGAATGAACATGAACACTGCAAGTGATCGCCGCGCGCCGGGTGCGATGCGGATCCCGTTCGACGCGATGGTCGAGGTTGGTGGCTCGCTCGGCCCCTCGTTCGAGGCGCAGGCGGTCAACCTCTCCGAAGAGGGCATGCAGCTTCGTACGGCGTACCTGCCCGAAGTCGGTCAGCCGATCCGCTGCCGCTTCGACGCGGGCCAGGGCGTCTCCGTCCTCGCCGCGGGCGAAGTTCTCTGGAACGAAGATCACGGGGAAGGTGGCGAGTTCGGAGTTCGCTTCACCAACCTCGACGGCCAGAGCACGGTTGCGCTCCACCGCATCCTCGGGATGGCGGAAGAGGGCGTTTTGCCGAAGGCTCCCCAGGGCCGCAAGATCCGCCTCCACATCGACGGTCTCGCGTCGCCGATGCGTGCACGCGTGCGTGCGAGCCAGGGCACGAGCGTCACGGCGTTCAGCGAGCTCGGCTTCCTCCAGGTTGGCAAGGGCCTCGACATCGAAGACGCGGGCAGTGGCGCCCGTCGTCCTGCCATGATCGACGGCGTCTCGGTCGAAGTTCCGAACGAGTCGCGCGTTCCGCAGCTCGTCGTCACGCTCCGCTACGATGACGAAGCCGCCGAGGCCGAGGCTCGATCGATCGGCGAGGCGCCGACGATGGTTGCTCGCCACGAGGCCGAAGAGGCCCACGACGACGAGATGTCGGCCTCGGAGCACGACGACGCGCAGGCCGAAGGCGACGAAGAAGAGAGCGAAGAGGTTGCGATGGCGGATGCCGGTCATGCCGAGCAGAGCGCCCACAGCACCTCCGAGGCGGTCGACGCGGCGGGCGAGCACGACGTCGAAGTCGAAGAGTCGAACAAGCTGAAGGGCACGCTCGTGCGCACGGCGTCGAAGATCACCCCGGCCGTCGAGATGTGGGCCAAGCGCGCGAAGACCACGTTCGCGCTGCTCGCTGCTCGCGCTGCCAAGAAGAGCGGCGGCAAGGGCGACGACGTCGCGATCCCGATGCGTCGCATGACGGCGCCGCCTCCGGGGGGAGGCCTCCACACGGCGGGCCGCAAGGTCGTTCGCTACGAGAGCGAGGAGAAGAAGATGGAAGAGCCGACCAAGGCGGAGTCCCCGCTCAAGATCACGAAGAAGAAGGCCGCCGTCGCTGGCGCCGGAATCGTCGCCATCGCGCTCGCCGCGTTCGCCCTCCACAAGCCCGCGCCTGCTGCGGTTGCGACGGCGCCCGTCGAGAGCGCGGCCCCGGTGGCCGAGCTTCCTGCGGCTCCAGCTTCTGCTTCGGCCCCGGCGCCTGCTCCTGCGCCGATGCCCGTCCAGGCGGCCAACGATCCGCTCATGCAGGCCTCGGCTGCGGCCTTCGGCCAGCGCGTCAACGACGAGCCGTCGTTCGATGCTCCGAAGAAGAAGCCCGGCAAGGTCACGCCGTTCGGTAACGGCCCCGTCGGTAGCGGCAACGTGATGCGCATCAAGATGGATGGTGCCATCGAGAAGATCCACGGCGCTTCGCAGCCCTCGGGCTTCACGGTCGTCATCCCCGGCCGCCTCTCGCTCGAGGCCGCCGCGCCTCTCGCCGCCAAGGACAGCCGCATCGCCGCCATTCGCATGTCGAACGAGCCGTCGGGCGCGGAGCTCTCGGTGACCTTCAAGGACGGCGTCCCGAACTACCAGGTTCGCGCCAAGGGTGACTCGCTCGAGCTCGTTCTCGCCAAGGCTGGTCAGGCCGGTGAGAAGGCGCCCGAAGCGCACGTCACGCCGACGAAGAAGAAGAGCAAGAAGCACCGCTGATCGCCCGAAGGCGCTCGTTCGCGAAACGAGGCGCCGAGGTGCCCAGAAATGAGAAAGGCCGCGAGGACGATTCCCTCGCGGCCTTTCGTGCATTCTGCAACGCAACGGCCCTGATCTCGTCGAGCCGCACATGGGGTCGACGAGCGAAGACGCACTGACATTCGTGTCGTGGTCAGCGTGTTCCTGTCATCCAAAACGACGACCGCAGAACTCCGCAATCCCTGAAATCCCGCGCGTTTGACGACATCGAGAGCACGGGCTCGTTCTTTGCTTCGAAAGGAAGGCTCGTGGAACGCATGCCCCTCGATAGCTCGCTGGTCCGCCTGCTCCTCCCGCTCTGGGGAGTCGCCTTCGTCGCTGGCTTTCTGATGACGGCCTGGCGCTAGAGCTAGACCTAAACCGCGTCGCGTGAGCCACGACCCTTGCGGGTGGTCTTCGGCAGCGACGTCGCGCTCGTGGCGAGGAGCTCGTAGCCGTCTCGCTCGCCTGCCTGCAGACGCATCAGGCCGGCGTACGCGATCATCGCGGCGTTGTCGGTGCAGCTCGCGAGCTCGGGCAACACGGCACGGATTCCGTGCTCGGCGGCGAGCGCTCCCACGCGCTGACGTAGCTCTCGATTGGCGGCCACGCCGCCGCCGATGACCACGGTCGAAACGCCTTCGCGAACGGCGGCGGCCACGAGCTTCTTGGCGAGGACCGAGGTGACGGCGGCCTGGAAAGACGCGCAGACATCGGCGAGAGGCTTCTCGCCCTGAGGCACGCCCTTCTCGCGAACGAGCTGAGCCACCTGGGTCTTGATGCCCGAGAAGCTGAACTCGAACGATCGCGTGTGGCCCATCGGAAGGGTGAACGGGATCGCCTTCGGATCGCCCTGCTTGGCGAGACGATCGATGATCGGGCCACCCGGGTAACCGAGGCCGAGCAGCTTTCCGACCTTGTCGAAAGCCTCGCCCGCGGCGTCGTCACGCGTCCCGCCGAGCTCGCGGACATCGGCGGCGCGTGGGCCGTCGACCCGATAGATGGCCGTGTGCCCGCCCGAGGCGAGGAGCGCGACAAAGGGATACGACGGGGGCGCCTCGCCCGATTCTCCGCGACGGAGGAACACGGCGAGGAGATGACCGACCAGGTGATCGACGCCAACGAGCGGCAGCCCCCGCGACCACGCGAGCCCCTTGGCCGTCTGCAGGCCGACGAGCAGCGCTCCGACGAGGCCCGGTCGGTTCGTCACCGCGATGCCGTCGAGCTCCTCGAGCTTGGTTCCGGCGCGTTCGAGGGCCTCGCGGACGACGGGCCCGGAATTCTTGAGGTGATCGCGGGAGGCGAGCTCGGGAATGACGCCGCCGTACGGCGCATGGAGGGTGACCTGGCTTTGCACCACGTCCGAAAGGACGCGACCGGTTTCGTCGACGACCGCCGCGCCGGTCTCGTCGCACGAGGATTCGATGCCCAGGACACGCACGGCCCTCTCTTCGCACGGACCCGCCGGATCTGGAAGCGGAAGGCGCTCGAAGCGCGAGCGTTCGCGCCGTGAAGGCTCAGTCGCAGCTGCCCGGCTGACGCTTGAGCGTGAAGACGCCGAAGATCGGGTCGCTCGTGGGGGAGGGGGCAGGCGCAGGTGCAGGCGCAGTCGAAGGCGTGACCGGAGCGTCGGTCGTGACCTGCACCGGGACGGCCGGAGGCGGCGCGCTCCGGAGCATACGAACCTCGATGCCGGTCGACTCCATGAGCGAGATGACCACCATCACGTCGGCGCCGCCGTCGACCGGGGTGGCCGAATAGATCAGGTTCTGGACGCGCCCCTCCCCGAAATTCAGGGTCGACAGCGGATCGTGCCAGATCTGCGGGATCGATCGGAGCGGCGTATCTTTGAAGCGGCCGTCGGTGCTGGAGATGTTGCCCGGCGCGTCCTGCAGGTGGTTCGTGTCGAGCGTCATGCAGAGTCGCGCGTCTTCCCCGAGACCCGTCCGCACGAAGCCGCCCTTCACCACCGGCCCTTCGAAGCGATCTCCATCCGACGAGAAGCGTGACGTGTCGCGGCAGCCAAGGGCACCCGCCGCGCACAACACGAGGAGGCCGAGTCGACGCATCGGCTATTTGCCCGCTCGAATCTTCACGGCCGTTTCGCGCACGCGAGGCTCGGGATCGCTCTCGGCCATGGTGGTCGCGAGCGACGCGGCCGAAGCCTTGTCGAACGAGGCGAGGGCCACGAGCGCCGCTTCGCGAACGAGCGCGTAGGACTCCTTGGTGGCCGCCTCGCGTAGCTCCTTCGACGCGGAGGCGCCCGCGCCCGAGACCCCGAGGCGCCCGAGGGCTTCGGCGGCGAGCACGCGCATGGCCCAGCTGCCGTGCCCGTGCATCACCTTCGCGACGGACGCCACGGTGCGTGCATCCCCGTGCTTGCCGATCGCGGCGAGGGCGACGCGCTGCACATTTTCGTTCGGGTCGGTCAGGGCCTGCGCCATCGCCGCGGAGGCTTGATCGGAGGTCGAGCGCGCCAGCAGGCCGAGCGCCTTGGTCCTCAGGTTCGGATCGGGGTGACGCGAGAGCTCGATCACGCTCGGTTCGACGGACCTTGCGATGTCACGCGCTTTGGCCCGCGCAGCGCTCGTCTCGGGGGTCTCCTGAGCTCCGACGAACGGTTCGAAGGCACCGTCTTCGCCCGCCATGGCATCGAGCACCGCGCTCGCACGTTCGCTCGACGTTGCCATGGCGCTCTGCGCAGCCTTCTGGAGAGGCTCGGCGAACGTAACGAGGGCGAGCGCGCGATCTTTGGCGGAGAACGTGCGCGGAACGAGTTGGTCGAGCGCGAGCTCGGCGTCGACGCTCTCGTCGGGCGTCGGCAGGTCGGGGCGGTGATCGTTCGCGCCCTTGGTGGCAAGGAGCACGAGTGACGCGGAAGCCGCGCGGCGAATCGCTTCAGAAGCACGCTCGGCGCGACCGCCTTCGCCTTCGCCCGCAAACACGCCATTCGCGATGGCCGCAATGGCGGCCTTGCCTCCCGGGGGCTCGCTCTTGCCCGCGGCCGTTCCCATGCGGGCGAGTGCGAGCATGGCCATTTGCCTCGGGAGCGGCTCGGTTCCGTCGGCCAGCGTGGCCAGATACGTCGCCTCGCTGTCGGCACCGAGCTCGCCGAGTGCGTAGGCCGAAGCCGCGCGCGCCACGGCGCCAGCATCGGGAGAGCGCGCCGTCGTAGCGAGGAGCGGAACGCTCGAGCGGTCTTTCAGCGCGCCGAGGCCGAGCACTGCGAAGGCTCGCATGTTCGGCGTTCCGTTCTGCGCGATGCGCCTGAGGAGCGGCACCGACTTGCGATCCCCGAGCTTCGCGACGGCCCAGCTCGCCGCGGTCGCGACGTTGTCGGAGGCCATCGCCTCGGTCGAGCCGCCCTGCTTCGGGAAAATCAGGGCCTCGTACTTCGGCAAGAGCGCCGGATCACGGAGCGCGCCGCACGCGAGCATGGCGCGCGTCCGAAGCGGCGCTTCCGCCTGGCCCGTGGCGAAGGCGAAGAGCGCTGTCCCGGCGTTCTTGTTCTGGACGTAACCGAGGACGTCGATGGCGACGCGCTGCTGTCCAGCATCGCCATCGGCGAGGGCATCGAGGAGCGGCTTGACCGCGCGTCCTCCGATGCGGGACAGGGCAGCGCGAGCCTCTTCGGCGTCCTTGCCGGTTCCGCGGCTCTTCGGCACGAGGGCCAGCGAGAGGCTCCCGTAGATGTCGACGAGCCAGCGTCGATACACCTTGCGCTGCGGGTTGCCGATGGCGAGCGGCAGGAGCTCCTGCTCGAGCGATTCGAGGGTGCCTTTGCCCTGGTTGATCGACATCGATTGCCGGAGCGCGTGGGCGACGACTTCCTCGTCAGGCGCACCACGAATCACGCGCCGCAAGAGGCGGTCGGCTTCTTCTCCCTGGCCTTTGGAGAGCAGGAGATCGGCGAGCTCGAGGTAGACGATGTAGAGGCGATCGTTCTTCGCGATGGCCGCGCGGAACTCGACGATGGCGTGCTCGGGATCCTGCCGATCGCGATACATCTCTCCGAGGCGCTTGTGGCCTTCGGCGTCGTCGGGGTTCAGCTCGACGGCGCGCGCGGCATACTTGATCGCATCGTCGTCGTGACGGAGCTGGAGGGCGTACTGCGCCATGCGCTGATAGAGCTCGCGGGCGCGCTTCGGTTCGACGGCCACGAGCTTTTCGAGGACGGCGATGGCGTCTTGCAGCTTCGCCTCGTTGTTCTGCTGGACGAGAACGCGCTCGAGCGCGAGGTAACTGTCGGCGTCGCCTGGCGCGACGGTGATCACGCGGCGAAGCGTGCTCTCGGCGTCCGGGAACTTGCGCGTGTGCAGCTGCACTTCGGCGAGCATGCGCCCCGCATCGACGTCGGGCGGGGTGGCGGAGAACTTCTGCTGCAACGGCGCCACCTGGGCCTCGAGGATGCGCTCGAAACCCCAGAGTGCGACGATGCGCGTGCGGGCTTCACGCGCCAGGATCTTGTCGCCGTTCTGCTTCGATTTTTCGGCGAGCTCCTGCCAGAGCACGCGCGCCTCGCGATAGTTCTTCGAGCGCTCGAGGGCGCCGGCGAGCTGTTTGCGGAAGACGAGGTTCTGCGGCTCGAGCTGCACGGCCTCGCGGTAGGCGGCGAGCGCGTCGGGCAGCATGTCGTGCTCGAGGTACACATCGCCGAGCGCCGCAAGGGCACGCCCTCGCGGATTCACGGTGGTGAGGATCCGCTTCCACGTCTGTACGGCGAGTTGGTGATTGCCCTCTTGGTAGTAGTGATCGCCGAGGTCGACGAGGTGACCCGGATCGTTCGCGCCGACCTGGGCCAGGCGCGTCAGCACCTTGAGCGAGCGATCGTTCTCACCGATGCGCCCGTAGAAGTCGGCGAGGCGCGAGAGGATCTCTTCGTCCGTCTGACCGCGCGCTTCGAGCTCGGTGAGGAGCTTGAGGGCGCGGGCGCGATCGCCGCGCTGCATGAGGGCATCGGCGTGATCGAAGACGAACTGCGGATTGTTCGGCGCCGCCCGGATGAGGGCTTCGTACTCGGCAATCGCGCGATCGAGCTCGCCTTGCGACTGCAGCACGTGGATCATCTTGAGGCGCAGGTCGATGTGCTTCGGATTGATCGCGAGCGCCTTTTTGTAGGCCTCGATCGCTTTGACGCTGTCGCCCGTTTCTTCGTAGAGCGCGCCGAGGAGCGAGAGCCGCTGGAAGTCGTTCGGGTGCTCGTCTTCGATCTGCTTGATGAGGATCGGAAGCTGCTGATCGGCGCGGTAGATCTCGGTGATGGTCTCGTAGATCTCGGCGCGGACGGCCGCTTCCTGGCCTGCGCTCGCGAGCGCCTTCTTGAGGGACGCGAGGGCTTCTTGGTTCTTGTGCGCCTTCGCCTGTGCCTTGCCGAGGTCCTTGAGGGCGGGAGCGAGGGCGCGGTTGTCGCCCGCCGCGGCGGCGACGAGATCTTTGAACTCGGCCTCGGCCTTCTCGAACTCGGCCCGCTGGAAGAGCTCGCGACCGAGCTCGCCGCGCACGAAGAGGCTCGTCGGCTGCATCTTCACGAGCTGCTGGTGGAAGCCTTTGGCCGCCGTGAAGTCCTTCTCGTCGAGCGAGAGCATCATCAACGTGCGGAGGGTCTGCTCCTTGTCGGGAGCCGCCGTTTGCAGGGCGAGCGCGCTCTCGTATTGCTTGCGCGCGGCCGCGGCGTCGCCTCGGTCTTGCAGGAGGCGAGCGAGCGCGAGGAGCGCCGCCGGATCGTTGTTCTTGAGCGCGATCGCCTTCTCGTAGGTCTTGATGGCGTCGTCGGCGCGTCCGTCGATCTTGTAGATGCCAGCGAGGAGCACCATCGCCGCGTACTGCTCGGGGCCGGCCTGTGCGCTGCGGGCCTCGAAGTCCTTCACCAGATTGCCGAGGTTGCCGTCCTTCTCACGGTAGAGCTTGGTGAGACGCTGGAGCGGCATCGGCGCGGCCGGTTGGGCGAGCGCGATCTTCGTGTACTTCGCGATCTGCGCGCTGGCGTCGCCACCGTCCTCGCCCGTCGGGGTCGGACGCGGCCCAGGCTGGCCGGCAGGGCTAGAACCCGGACGACCGGCGCCGGGCCTGGCGGGTGCGGAGCCTCCCGGCTTCTTCGTCTGGCCGGCGGGCTTTTTTCGGCCGCGAGGATCGAAGTCCTGACCGAACGCGGGCGCGGAAAACGCGATGCCGACGACGGCAAGAGAAGTCAGTGCGAAGAGACGTCGGAGACGCACGCTTCCAGTGTAGACCCCCTCGCGCCGCGTCGCATTCGATTGGGTTCGAAAGCTCATCCGAGGGCCTCTGGGACGACCGGCGCGGTGCGACCTGCGCGTACGCCTGTGAAAGAGGCCCTCAGGTGGCGGCCGGCGGCGTTGGCGAGCTCGACGGTTGCCGACCGTTCGCGAGGTGACGCAGGATGCAGCCCGAATGCGCCGTACCGTCTCTTTCGCTCTCGGCTCCGTCGTCACGCTGGTGTCCTGTCTGGTCGGGTGTTCGCGCAAGTCCGAGGGAACGGACGCATCGACCGCGCCAGTCGTCTCGTCTCGCGCCTCCTCGCGCGTCGACGCGAGCGTCGCGACAAACACGAGCCCGCCTGCGGGCCCGCACGTGCCGGTCAGTGCCGCGTCGGCAGCCGTGCCTCCGGTGACCGACGTGATGTCGGGGGCGTCCACTAGCTGGGCCGGCGGTCCAAAGGTCGTGACCACGGGCGCCGTCGATGGCGAGGCGCTGCGCCGTCGCACCCACGAGCGGCTCGCCAAGGACTCGTCCAAGGTGACCATGCTTCAGGGCGGCAGTGCGCGAGACCTCGGAACGCGACTCTGCGAAGCCGTCGTCCCGTCGCGCCCGAAAGACACGCCGATCTTGATCAAGCCGAATCTCGGCGGCTTCGAATGGTTCAAGGATCCTGCGAAGAACGACGGCGACGACGGCGTGAAAGGCCGGATCACCGATCCGGAGTTCGTGCGCGGCATCGTTCGCTGCCTCAAGGCGCGCGGCCACGACAAGATCACCGTCGCCGAAGGCTGGGGCGCCAAGCACGCGGACTGGGAGAAGCTCGTGAAGGTCTCCGGCTATGCCGCGATGGCGCACGAGGAGAAGGTCCGCCTCGTCGCGATGGACGACGACGGCGTCTTCGACAAGGAAGACGACCAGCCCGGCAAGCCCCTCGCCGTGAGCGGCATGGAGAAGACCCATGCGCCCACGCTGCTCATGCCGAAGATCCTCGCCGAGCACCTCGAGCACGGTCTCTTCATCTCGGCGCCGAAGATCAAAGCGCATCGCTTCGGCGTCGCGTCCGTTTCGATCAAAGGCGGGCAGGGCGTGGTCATGCTCTCGGATGCATCGCCCGCCTACAAACAGAAATGGCGCATGCACAAGGAGCTCGGCGACGCGCTCGGGCTCCTCAAGACGGACAAGGCCGCAGGCCAAAAGGCGTATATCGAGGCCCTCGAGGTGTTCGCTGAGCGAATGTCCGACGTTCTCGAGCTCGCCGCTCCGCACGTGGTGCTCGCAGAAGGCGCGCCGGCCGAAGCCGGCGATGGGTTCGCCAAGCGATGGCCGTCGACCGAGAGCGTGGCGATTGGCGGGCTCAACCCCATCACCGTCGATCGCGTTGCCGCCGCATTTCTCGGCCTGTGGGACAACGCGGACCTCGCACGCGAGCTCGGCGGCCACAAGACGTCACCGCTCATCGAGACGGCAGCCAAACGATTCGGCATCGACCTCTCGTCACCGGTCGTCGAAGGCAACGGCGCGGAGCTCCTCGCCAAGCCGCGGCCGGTGCACTTCGTCTCGATGTCGGGCTTCGCGCTCCACTCGGACGACTCGAAACCCGAGAGCTCGCCGGGCAGCGGTGCTTCCGATGCCGGAACGACGAGCGAGCGACCGACGATGACGGCGCCCATGGTCGACGACGCGGCGGTGACCGTCGACGGCATCGAGGACGCGGCTTGGAAGCGCGCCACGCCCGTCGCGTTCGACACCGATTGGTCGGGCGCCAAGACCGACGTTTCGACACGCGTGCGAGCGATGTGGTCGAAACGTGCGCTCTACATGCTCTGGGAGCTCGAGGGCGCGGGACTCGCGGTCGATGCTTCGCGCCCCGTCGGAACCGAGCGCGAGAAGCTCTACGAAGAGGACTGCGTCGAGCTCTTCCTCGGCCCGGACGCTTCCGAGCGCACGCGTTACTACGAGGTCGAAGTCGGCCCGCTCGGCCATTTCTTCGACTTGTCCGTCAATCGAAAGACGAAGAAGAGCGACGTGGCCTGGTCGAGCGATCCGAAGATCGTCACGAAGGTCGACCGAGAGCATCACCGCGCCACGATCGAGTTCGCCCTTCGCTCGCCGGACGTGGTCAGCGCTCTCGCGAAGGGCAAGAAGCTGCCCCTTGCCCTCTATCGCATGGAGGGCAAGGGCAAGCGCCTCTATCTCGCGTGGAGCCCGACGAACACGCCGAAGCCCAACTTCCACGTGCCCGACGCCTTCGGCACGCTGTCGCTCGAGTAAGCGTTAGAGCGTCTCGAGGAAGGCGACGAGATCGTCGATCTGCGCGGGCGAGAGGTCGCTCGTGTCACCGTGCTTGGTGCCTCCGCAGCCGGGAAGGAACCGATCGCGGAGCGTGGTGGCGCACCCGTCATGCAGGAAGGGACCGCGCCAAGCGACGCCGACGAGCGAGGGCACCTGGAAGGCCTTTCCGGTTCCGACGTCCTCCGTCTTGTTGTTCGTGAGCGACGGGCCGGAGTGGCACGAGGCACAGCGCTGGCCGAACAGCGTCGACCCGCGCGTTGCCGCGACGTCGGTCGAGGGGCGCAACTGCGCCGGAGCAGGGAGCGCGTAGAGCCAGCTGCGGAGGACCTCGAGGTGCTGGTCGTCGACCTGCGGACCGCTCATGCGCCCGACGAAGACATGATCGACGAGCGTACGGAGGTCGGTCATGTCCCCGTCCCAATGGAAGGGCTCGGTGTGGGCCACCGTGCCGAGCAGTGACGGCGTACGACGCGGTCCCATGTCGACGAACGTCCACGTATGCGCGTCGTCGCCGCCCTCTCCGTGACACGAAGCGCAGGCGATGTGTCCGCCGGCGTTGACGTGGAAGAGGATGTGTCCGGTGTCCGCGCGGCTGTCGTTGGCGAGGGGGATCGTCTTCCAGGGCCTCAGCCGATCTTCGCTCATGATGTGCAGCGCCGCGGGCTCGCGCGTCTGCACGACGAGCTGGTCGCGCGCTCCGAAGATCGCTGCCACGGCCTGTCCGGGAACGTTGCCTCGACCCACCGGCACGCACGTCCCGGATTGATCGATCGACCCCTTCTGGACGACGAAGAGCTGCGGGAGCGATGGCGTGAAGGCGTTGCCTGCGGCGACCACGACGTAGTCGCGCCCGTTCGTCGCCAGGTCGACCGGGAGAACCGCGTCCGGCAGGTTCACGTCCCCTCCGTTCGCGAGCGAGAGGTGCGTCGTGACGATGCCCGACGCCGTCGCTCCGCAGTCAGTTCCCGGGCCGACCACGACGCCGCTTCCGTAGCCACCGGGGGTGGTCTGCACCGGTTCGGGGCTGGCTTCCTGACCGACGACGGCGATCTCACCATCGTCGTTGGTCGGCTCCGGCGTGCCAGCATCGGTGCCGGACCCGCCGTCTCCGCTCGACGCCGGAGGGTCGTCCACCGGAGCCGCCGCGGCACGCCACGCCATCATGATCGAGCCGCTCGTTCGCGACGAACCGACCGCGCCCTTGGCCACGCGCAGCAACTTCGCCGAGCGGAACGTGCTCACGAAGGTCGTGCCGTCCGTGTTCACGACGACGTCGCGCAGATCGCGTTCGACGTTGACGCTCGAGATCGCGCTTCCGTCGAGCGGCACGGTGAGGAGCTCGCCGCTCGCGCACGTCACCTTCAGGGCGCTCCGCACGTTGTCGACGCCGATACCTCGCGGCGTCGCGCAGACGTCGCGGTAGTCGACCTCGCCGCCGTCTAGCGCGAACGAGGCGATCTTCCCGGCCTTTCGCAGCACGACGTGCGCGACCCGATCGAGACCGATCGCCACGCGGCCCGGTTCGGAACCCGGCGGAAGATTCACGGTGCGGACCAGCGCCCGGCCTGCGAGATCGACGACATAGGCAAGGTCGCGATCGGTATCGGCGGCGACGATCGTGGCGCGGTCCCTCGTCACCGCGAGGGTGCCACCGGAGATGGGCGGTGGAGGCTTGGTCGCCTGGATCAGAGGGCCGAGATCCGGCTGGGGGCCAGGTGGCGGCGTGGCGGCGACCCCGCCAGCGGCCGCGAGCTGTTCATGGTCTTTGGAGCCGCAGGCAGCGGCGACCGCAAGCAGCGGGAACAGAGTGCGCGTCCACGTCTTCGAGATCATGTTTCCTCCCACGAACCCCCGGTGGCACGAGGCTCGATCGACGGGTCAAAATTCGCGAGGCTCAGCGCCATTGCCTGTTCACGCATGCGAAGGTGAGATCGATGCCGAAGACCTCGGTTCCGTAGTCGCAGGTCATGTCTTTGACGCACGGGTTGCCGATCAGTGGACGTCGTCCGGGGCATCCGCTCGCGGCGCGCGCGCACGTCCAGCGCCCACGACGTTCCACCGAGGCATCGCCGCCGTCGGAGTCGGCGTCATCGAGTCCCGCATCGGATTCGGCCATCACGCAACCGCAGGTTCCCTCGTCGAACGTGCAAATCTGCTCGGCGTCCGAGCAGGCGGACCCTTCCGCAATCTCGTCCCACGTCTCGGGGCATGTAACGGCACACTCCTTCGGCAGCGTTTTCCAGCTGCCCTTCACGCAGTGCAATTGATCGTTGCACGAACGATCAACGGCCTGTCCGTACTCGCACCACGAGCCTTCGGAACACCAGGAAGGGGGCGAGCCGTCGACCGCGTCGGGGCACTCGAACGTGGCGCCGTCCGATGGAGGGCTGGCGGCTCTGGATCGACCTCCGTCGGAAACCGTCGCGTCGACGACCGCTTCGGTGAACGCACCGCCGCTCGATACACGGCTGCTCGCGGCCGTGCATCCGGCGCTCACGACGAGGGCCAAGCCCAGTCCTAGCGCGCATCGAGTCATTCGTTGCATGACGAATCACCCGTATCCCAGCGCCTGCCGTTGCACGTCATGCGACGCCCTTCCTTGAAGACGCAGCTTCCGTAGTCGCACGTGAGGTCCGCGCGGAAGCAGCTCTGGCCGACGAGCGGTCGCTGCGTCGGGCACCCGGGATCCGGCTTCTGACACGACCATCGCCGTTCGTGGGCATGCGCTGCATCCGGCCCCGTCGTGCAGGCACAGAAGCCATCGCTCATCGGACATACGAGCTCGTCCGCGTCACTGGCTCCAGCGCCAGCATCCAGCGTGCACGGCGTCCCATCGAGATTCGCCACGCGGCCTCCATCGGGGCAGAGGCTTCGTGAGCACGCGTTCCATGGTCGGGCGAACCAGCCAGGGCCACCCGTCGTTTGCTCACAGACGAGGAGTTCGTTGCATCGGCTGTCCGGACTCGTGCCGTACTCGCAGGTCTGACCGACGTTCACGCACGGATCGTTGCTCTTCGGACGCAGCGTGCCGCAGGCTGCGCGCGTGTCGACCGGGTTCGACACCTGCGGGTCCTCGGGAATGCCCACCACGGGACTACCGGCCGCGGGAGGCGTTGTCGGAATCGGATCGGCGTAGAGGTCGCCGCACGCGGCGGCCGACGTGGTGAGCGCGAGAAACGCAACTGCACTCCCGGTTCGGAGTGACTTCATTCGAACACCCACTCTGCGCGCAGGTCGACGGCGCCGAAAGGCTGACCCCAGTTGGCAATCTCCGTGCCCTCGGTGAGTGCGACCATCCGATGGCCCGTGGCGCCAAGCAATCCGCTCACTGCGGCGCGGAGCGGGCCGTACACGCGAAGCGACAGCGCGATGTCTCCGTAGACGGCCGGCGAAAAGATGTCCGTCGAGTTGCTGCCGGCTTGCGCGTGAAGCCACGAAAAGCCCACCCCTGCGCCGAGACGAGGGATGACGAGCGAGTCGACGCGCGCGAGCGGCACGTTCAGCCCGAACGCGAAGAGCGACGGATCGACATGAATCCCTTCGATCGCGATCGTGCTGCCGTCACCACCCGCATTCACGAACGCGGGGATCGTCGGCGTCCCGACCGCAATCTCGGCGCGCGCCGTGAAGGCGAGGAACTGGGAGATGCGAAGCGCGGCATCGAGGCTGAGCGACATCCCCGCGATGGACTGGATGGGCCCGCGGACCCCCTCGCGAGACGCTCCGCCGATCATCCGGCCCACGCCCGCACCAACCAGGAACGTCGGTACACGCGGCACCTCGGGCTTGGGAGGTGGCTTGTCTTCTTCGACCTTCTCCTGGGGGTCGAACACGGGCTGCGGCGGAGGGGGCGGTTGCCGCTCCTCTTCGGCGGACGAGAGATTGGCACGCGTGATCTCCGCGACGCGAACCGCCAAGTCGTCGGTTCCTGCATCGTCGTCCGCACCCCGCCCGATGACCTCTTCGAGGCCGAGGCTTCCCGCGTGGAGGATCCACACGCACAACGATTTTTCTTCGAGGCTCACCACGGCCTTCGCGTGGGCACGGTGCGCGAGCTTGAGCACGGCCGAGCGCGTGCAGCCCCGCGTCTCCACGGCGAGCTGTGGGTCGAGGCCGATCGCTTGGAGCTCTTTCTGTACCCGGTCCGCGAGTGGGTCGGCCGGTGGCGTCGCGACGACGACGCGCTCACCTGCCGCCAGGGCAGGAGCCGTCGCCACGGCGATCGCGACGCCGATCGCGCCCGCGAGCCATTTCCCTGGCGATGACCTCATCGCCCTTCCAGAGCCTTTCGTGCGAGCTTCGCGTGAGGGCCATCCGGATACGCGGCGAGATAGCGCCTGGCGAGGTTGGCTGCCGTCTCGGTATCTTCGGCACGAAGGCGAGCCTCGAGGCCTCGACCAAGCGCCTCGCGGGCGAGCGTTCCCGTGGGCCGCTCGTGAAGGTACGTATCGAACCACGACGCGGCCTGGCCGAAGTCACCGCGCGCGTCGAACTTGATTCGTCCGAGCTCGAAGGCCGCCTTGGCCGCGGCATCGGTTCCGCCGAAGCGCTTCCGGACTTCGAGCAACGCATTCTCGGCATCGTCGTAGCGTCGCGCAAAGCGGTCGTCGTCGGCGCGCAGCAGAAGCTCGCTCGCGTCGGGCGCCTTCACGGTTTCGGTGGCGGTCGAAGCGGCGCCCGAAGGAACGACCGCAGATGCGTCGACGGCCTTGTGGAGGGGCGTCGCTCGGCTGGTTGTCGCCGCCACGGCTTCGCTGGAGGAGGCCGCTGCGAGGTTCACGTGACTGGCCGCTGCGTGAGCCGTGACCGCGGGCGATGCCGCGACCTCGTCAGGAACG
Source organism: Labilithrix luteola (assembly GCF_001263205.1). Taxonomy (GTDB): domain Bacteria; phylum Myxococcota_A; class Polyangia; order Polyangiales; family Polyangiaceae; genus Labilithrix; species Labilithrix luteola. The sequence continues at coordinate 3,460,702 of NZ_CP012333.1, read as the reverse complement.
ACGGTCGCCACGGCCGTACTCGCATCGTTGGTCGACGGAGGGCTGCTCGGGGACTCCTTGCAAGATGCAACGAGTTCCTCGCCCGCCGAGACGCGGCGACCTTCTCCGAGCGTGCAGCCGGACACGATGACCGACCCTTCGATCAACCGGACGACCACGGATTGCGCATCCGCATCCCAGCGCACGTCGAAACGTGTTCCGGTGACGCGGACTTGGTATGGGCCAGCTTCGACCAGCCAGCGCGTGTCGTCGCGATGAACGACGTTCGCGTGGAGCTCGCCGCTCTCGAGCAGGACGCGGGCTCCCCGCGCGTCGACATGGGCCACACGCGCGCGCGCACCCTTGCCGAGCACCACACGCGTTCCGTCGGAGAAGGCGAGGGGCAATTCGGCCTCGCCGTTGGCCGACAAGAATGCCCCAACGACCCCAGGCGCTTTCTCTCCTTCGATCGCGAACGACAGCGTTGCTCGAGGCCAGGCGAACCAGGCGCCGAGGAAGAGCGCAGCGGCCGATGCCATGGCGAACGCGACGAGGCTTCGACGCGTACGGTTCGAGCGGGAGGTCTTCTCCTTCGCAGCCCTTCCCGCGAGAAGCTTTTCGCGGGCGCGAGCTTTCAGATCGGAGGACGCTCGCACCCGCGTGAGCGAGGTCGCGACGTGCAGTCCGAGGCGCGCTGTGGGATTCATCCGATCGCCCATCGGCCCTCCTCGATCCAAGGGTGGAGCGTCGAGTACTTCTTGGCGCGCACGAGAAAGTGCTTCTCCGCGTCTTTGAGGCGGCGCTTGGCCGTCGAGATGGAGAGGTCGCATGCGAGGGCGATCTCGGCGAGCTCCAGGCCCTCGATGAAGCGCAGGCTGAAAATCACGCGCTCGTCGGCGTTCATGGCCGAGAGCACCTCGAAGGTGCACCGGGTGGCTTCGGTGATCTCTTCGCTCGCCGCGATCGCGGGGCGCTCGGGCACCTCCTCCACGAAGGAGAGCCACCGCCGTCGAGTCTTACGGCGAATGAACCCCCGCGCCGTGTGCACGGTGATTCCGGTCAGCCAGCTGCGAAGCCGCGACGGCTCCTCGAGCGCACCGATGCACTGGATGGCCTGGAGAAAGACCTCGTGGAGCAAGTCCTCGATCTCGGGTTCGGGCCCGAGCAGGCTGAAAAGCAGGCGTTCCATGCGGTCGCCGTAGCGATCGAACATCGTGGCCGTGGCGTTCGGCTCACCCGCGCGGAGTGCCCCGACCAACGTCTCGTCCGAGAGCCCCGTGCGCCCGGGATGGAGTTCGCGGACAATGCTGGTCCGCTGTTGGGTCGGGCCCGCGTCCGGCTTCGAATCCGTTGCCCCGTCGGCCCGTCGTTCGGGGGGGCGATGTCGCGATCGCGTGAGCACCTCGGTCCCCCCGTGTCCGCAGCCCTTCGGGACGGTTCAGAAAAGCAAGCCAGCTCGGGCGCGGTAGCAGGCGTATGAGACTCGCGCCAGACCCTTGCCCGCATTAACGTGAGGGCAATGGCGTTCTTCCAGACCCCTCCCGAGCTCGGAAACCAGTACGTCGGCGACGACGTTCTTCGACGCTATCTGCGGCATACGCTCCCGCCGGACGTTCTCACGCGGGTCGAGCCGGAGCTGCTGGACGTGGGCGAGCTCTCGGGCGGAGAGCTCTACCGTGAGCTCCTCATGGGGTACGCGGGGGAGCCCGAGCTCATTCAATGGGATCCGTGGGGCAAACGCGTCGACCGCATCGAGGTCACGGCCCTCTGGCAAAAAGCAGCCAAGATCACGGCGGAAAAGGGCCTCATCGGCACGGCCTACGAGCGCAAGAGTGGTGCCCTCTCGCGCCTCCACCAGTTCGCGATGATCTATCTCATCGACGGCTCCTGGGGCGTCTACTCGTGCCCGCTCGCGATGACCGACGGCGCCGCCCGCACCCTCATCGCGTCGAAGAACCAGGGCCTCATCGACCGCGCCGTCCCTCGTTTGACGAGCCGCGACCCTGGCTCGGCGTGGACGAGCGGCCAGTGGATGACGGAGCGGACCGGCGGCTCCGACGTCGCCATCTGCGAGACGGTCGCCCGTCCCGACGGCGACGCGTACCGCCTTTACGGCACCAAGTGGTTCAGCTCCGCGACGACCTCGCAGATGGCGCTAACCCTCGGCCGCCCCGAGGGCAATCCGCCTGGCGGTAGCGGCCTCGCGCTCTTTTACGTCGAAGTCCGCAACGCGGATGGCTCGATGAACGGCATCGAGGTCAATCGCCTGAAGGACAAGCTCGGCACGCGCATGGTTCCGACCGCGGAGCTGACGCTCGATGGCGCCAAAGCGATCCCGGTCATCGGCCTGCGCGACGGCATCAAGAACATCACGCCGATGCTCACCATCACCCGCACCTGGAATGCGGTTTGTGCGGTCAGCGGCATGCGCCGGGCCATCGCGCTCGCCAAGGACTACGCGACTCGTCGCATTGCGTTCGGTGCGCCGCTCGCGCAGAAGTCGCTCCACATCGACACGCTCGCGACCATCGAGGCCGAGTACCAGGGAGCGTTCCACCTGGCGTTCCGCGCCGTCGAGCTGCTCGGCAAAGACGAGGCTGGCGAGATCAACGAGCACGAAGCGGCCCTCCTTCGCCTCATGACCCCGATCGTGAAGCTCACGACGGCCAAGCAGGCCGTGGCGATCGCCAGCGAGTCGCTCGAGGCGTTCGGCGGCGCGGGCTACATCGAAGACACCGGCCTTCCGCGCCTGCTCCGCGATGCGCAGGTGCTTCCGATCTGGGAAGGCACGACCAACGTGCTCTCGCTCGATCTCCTCCGCGCCCTCTCCAAGACGGGCACGCTCGAGCCGATCGCGCGCGAGATCCACGGGTGCGTTCAGGGCGCCGACCCCACGCTCAAGGCCGAGGCGGAGCTCGCCATGCGCACGGTCGAGCACGCGCAGGCGTGGCTGATGAAGACGATGGAAGGCGGCCCCACGGCCGTCGAAGCGGGCGCACGCCGTCTCGCGCTGAGCCTCGGCCGGGCCCTCGAGCTCGCGCTCCTCATCCGCGAGGCTACGCGCTCGAAGAAGTTCGACGACGACGCCAAGCCGGCCGCCGCGGCTCGTCGCTTCGCGCGCGCGGGCGTCGACCTCATCGTCGACGAATCGCTCGACGCGGACGCACGCATCCTTCTCGGCTGAGCGGGCCTCGAAGGCGCTCGCGGGCGCTTTTCGTTGCTTACGCCTTGGCGACGAGAAGCGCTGCGAGGAGCGCAAAACCGAGGAGCACCACGAGCACGGCCACCGCGAGTCCTCCGCCCGGAGGCTTCGCGGTGACGCGCTTGGCTTCGGGATCGAGCTCGTCGAGCTCGGCGAGCTGCATCGCGACCCTTGCCTCGCGCGCGGCGGCCGTGAGGAGCAGGACTTCGAGCAGACCTGCCGCGAGGAGCGAAACGCCCGCGATGAGCAGGCCGGCGAAATGTCGGCCTCGGTTCGCCCGGCTTCGCGCGGGCAGACCATCGAGCGCGATCCATCGCGGAAATCCCGTCGCTTCGTGAGACGCGAGCCAGGGGCCGATACTGCAGGCGTTCTGCACGTCGACCTCGTTCGACGTCCCCACGAAGAATGGCCTCGCGATCGCCGCGCCCGCCAGATGCTCTGCACCCCGCGGTTCGCCGGAGACCACGAGCCAGTGCAGTCCGCTCGCGAGCGGAGGAAGCTCGAAGCGCGCCCGCGGGATCGTATCGGTCGGGTCCGTTTCGACCGGAAGGGCCGCGGCGATCACGCGTCCGTGCACGTCGTCGACCTCGGCGTAAACGACCTTCCGTGGATTGGGCGCGACGAGCACGGCGAGGTTCGGAGTCCCGGCAGGCATGACGCGCGGGACGCTCACGAAGAAGGCGCCGGGGGCGACGGGCAGCGCGCCGAACCACTTTCCCTCGACGTTCGGATCGCCGAGCGCGCGAGCGTGGAAGCTGCCTCCCGTCACGTGCGCCATGGCGCGCGCGGAGAACTCGGCCCAGCCGTCCTCGCATGACGTGACGCTCTCGCGATCGAACACGAGGCCGGGCTCCGGCGATGCGTCGACGGTGACGCGCCCGTGAGCGCCGGCGGGGAGCTTCGAGCGAACCCAGAGGGGCGTGGGAAACCCGACGACGAGGCGCCCGCCCTCGATGACGACATCGAGATTCATCGTGCCCGAACGGCTCGTCGGCCTCACCGCCGCAACGTGGTTCGGCTCCGAGCGTGCCCACGCCACGTCGTGCCAGGCGACCGTTCCGCTGGCGAGCGGTTCGCTGTCTCCGTCGACGCGGATCTCGAGATCGACCGGATCCCCAGTCTTCAGATCGGGCAGCTCGAGCGCGATCTCCGCGATGCCGTCTTCGTTGCTCGCGCCGTCCCAGCGAGCCTCGGCGCCCTTCGAACGTCCGATGACGTGGAGCCCTTGCATGGCGATGGTCTCGCGCACGCCCCGATCGTCGAGATACGTGAGCACCTGCCACGCGAGACGAGCCTTGCCTCCCGGCGGTGCCATTCCCACGGGCGCGCCGAAGACCGTGGCTGCCCGCACGGCGCTTTTCGCACCCACGCGAAGGCCGATCATCATCGTGGCTACGGCCACGATCGGCGCACCGATCTGCATGGCGCGACGATTCTTCATGGTTCGAAGCGCACGCGGACACCGGATACGCCGCGCTCGAACGAAATGGCTTCGCCTCCGCTCGCCCCGAGCGCGCTGGGCCCGAGCACGATTTCACGCGTGCCTTCCGCGGCGAGAACGTGGATGCCGTCGCTTCGCTTTTCGAGATCGACGAACGCGTCGCCCTTGCCGGACCGCACGAGGCGAACGCCGTAGGCGCTCGTGTCTTCGGCGCGCACGCTACGGAAGGAGACGCGTGTAGGATGCACGGGTGCCTTGGCCGTTGCCGCGCGGTCGACCACCGTTCGGATGTACTTCACGACCAGCGGTCCTTCGTGGGCCATTCCCGGAACGCGCTCGAAGTCGACGCTCATGCCACGCTTCTTCATGGCGCTCTCGAGCATGGAGCTCTGGACGATGGGCGACGTGCGGTCGTTCTCGCCGTGCACGAGGAAGACGGGCAGGTGCCGACCATTCTCGATCACGTCGAGCGCGTTGACCGCGTGAGCGCCCCCCGTGCCGCCGAGAATGGACTTCACGTAGGTCGTCATGTCGTACTTGCTGTCGCCGAAGTAGCTCGCCACGAAGGCGAAGCGATCGGGCCTGTGGAAGGCAATCGTCGTCGCGCCGGCGCCGCCCATCGATGCGCCCCAGATCGACACTCGCTGCGGGTCGACCGCTACGGCGGTCTTCACCGCGTCGATGGCGCGCATCACCTCGCCTTCGGCATCGGCGGTGTAGAGGGAGTTGCCGAGGCCGCTCGGCATGACGAGCACCACGTCCTTCGCTTGGGCCTCTTCGAGCAGCTCGCGATAGGCGGCGTACGTCCAGACGCCACCGTTCCACGGATGGGTTCCGACGAGCAGGGCCCCGGGCGCCGTGCGGTCGTGTCCGCGGGGCACGAAGACCACCGCCTCGCCGCCGCCTTTGCTCGCCTCGGGGCTGGCGAAGCGGACGAGCGACAGGCCGTCGGTCGATCGGACGGGGTTGCCCACCCGAGGAGGCTCGCCGCACGCGATCCGCTTCTCGTAGCCGCTGACGTCGATTTCGACCTTCACCTCGTGGTCGACATCGGAACGGTCGAGCTTGATGACCACGGGGCCTTTCGCCGGCACGCTCTGCTGAGCTCCATCGACGAAGACGTGTCCGCGGCCGGCGCAGTGGGGGACCCGGACCGCTGCTCCTCGGGCGGCGAACCGAAGAACCACCCGTCCGGCCGCTCGGGAACGCCCCAGATCCGCGAAGGCGACCCGCTCACCCCCGACGTCGAAGGACTCGACCGCCACCCCGTCGACGTCGTCGTGCGACACGTCGAGCCGCGGCGTGCCGGAATCCCCGAGAAAGAGCAGGACCGTTCCGGCGAGGGGGGAGAGCAGGTCCATCGAAATCGGCGGCAAGGGCGGCCACGGCATCGCGCCCAAAGCCTACCGGCAAGGCCCGAGGAGCGCACGAATGCCTTGTCAAAAGGCGGCCGCTTACCCTAGAGGAGCGGCATGACTGCAGTTGCGCAGACCCAACGTGCCGACGGTACTTTCCTTCGTTCGCGCCTCGGCTCGCTCCTTGCGGTCGTTCCGCTCGCTGTCTGGACGGTCAACCACCTCTGGAACAACCTCTCGGCGTTCCAGGGCGGGGTCGCCTGGCAGAAGAACGTCACCGAGTACAGCCACCCGATCGCCTTCTTCGCGTCGGGCCTGGTTTCGCTCCTGCCGCTCGCCCTCCACACCATCTGGGGCATCGCGCGCATCTCGACGTCGCAGCCGAACAACGTTCGCTACGGCTACTTCGCGAATCTGAAGTACGCGCTCCAGCGTCTCAGCGCGATTGGCGTCCTGCTCTTCCTCGGCGCGCACATCTGGCTCGCCCTGCTCCACCCGCGCCTCGTCGAAGGCCACGCGGAGGCGTTCTCGGACATCGCCCACGAGATGCACCACCACGGCCCGACCCTCGCGGTCTACGTGCTCGGCATCCTCGGCGTCGCCTACCACCTCGCGAACGGCCTGCAGACGTTCTGCATGAGCTGGGGCATCGTCTCGAGCCGCCGCTCGCTCACGAAGCTGAACGGCCTCTCGATCCTCTTCTTCCTCGTGCTGCTCGCGATGGGCTGGGGCGCCGTGTACGCTCTCTGGTCCGCCGGCGCCTGAATCTCAGCGTGATCGCGGCGCCGCATCCGGCGCCGTTCGGACGGCTCCTGTGACCGTGGTGATCGCCGCGGCTGCATCAGGAGCCGTCGTCGCATTTCGCGCATTGAGCCAGTGAACGACCGCGCCGAGCACCCCAACGATCGCCAGGGCGAGTGACGCCCCGAGCGCGAACGGCGCGAAGGACCGTCGCGCGGGCCGCGACGTCGATGGCGGCGCCGCCGGAATGGATACGACCTGCGGCTTCGAAGACCGAGGCGGCGGATACGACGGCATCGAGACCAACGTTCGTCCGACCTGCCCGCTCGGCGACGAAGGCGGCACCACCGCGGCAGGCGCCGGCGTCATCGACGCGATCGGAGGCGGCTGGAACGACGGCGTGCGAGGAGGCGGTGGAAGCACGATGGGCGGCTCGAGCGGCGCTGTCGTCGGAACGTTCGAGACGCGCTGGGTGGCGGGTCCCATCACGGCGGTCATCCCGCGGGTCGGCGCCGGCGGTGGAATCGAGCGACCGGCGCCCTGCGCATAGGGAGCCAGCGCTGCGAGCATCTCCGCGGCGTTTTGGAAGCGTGCTGCAGGGTCCTTCTCCAACGCGCGCGCTACGATGTCGCCGAGGCCCGTCGGAACCTCGGGCGCGAGGAACGACAGATGGGGAGGTACGCGGTCGAGGATCTCCTTGAAGAGCGCCACCGTCTCGGTGACCCAAGGCTTTCGCCCCGTGAGCATCTCGTGGAGCACGACACCGAGCGCATGCAAGTCGGTGCGTGCATCGACGGGCATCCCACGTAGCTGTTCGGGCGACACGTACGACGGCGTTCCGAGCACCGAGCCCACGGTGGTGGCGAAGCCCTTGGCGTCGTCGTCCTGCATCGATTTGACGATGCCAAAGTCGAGCAGTTTGACGACGTCATCGGCGAGCGAGCGCGTGATCCAGATGTTCGACGGCTTCACGTCGCGATGGACGATCCCGGCCTGATGCGCGGCATCGAGCCCCGCCAGCACATGGCTCGCGATGCGCGCGGCGAGCGCCGGCGGAAGCTTGCGCGTGCGCTTGAGGAGCGACGAGAGCGACTCGCCCTCGAGAAGCTCCATCACGAGAAACGGGGGCTCGTCGGGCTCCGCGCAGAAATCGAAGACGGCGACGACGTGCGGGCTCCGAAGCGCACCGGCGGTGAGCGCCTCCTGGCGAAGTCGACCGAGCGATCGGGCATCGGCGTTGCGGAGGACTTTGAGCGCGACCGTTCTCGAAAGGCCGAGTTGCTCGGCTTCGAAGACCCAGCCCATCCCGCCTGTCCCGATCTCGCGGACGACCCGATAGCGGCTGCCGAGAATCCGTCCAACCATGGAGCCCTCGTCACCCATTCGGGGACTTTGACGAGTCGAGGGGGAGGAAACTTCACGACACTGTCGGAGTTGTGTTCGTGGCGTCGCCAAGGCGGCCCCGGCACGGCCAGGAAACAGAAAGTCTTCCACGTGGATGGGACCAAGCACGACCGCACACTGGCCGCCGGCAAAATTGCCTGGTATGCCCGCCCGTCATGCTCTCGCGGCGCGTTTTCTCCCTGAGCCTTTGCTCGCTCGCCCTCGTCTCCGTTTTCGGTCTTGGGGTTGGTGCCGGATGCAGCAAGAAGAGTGACGAGATCCCGGTCGGCGCGTACCTCTCGCTGTCCGGCGCCGACTCCACGTTCGGCACCGACACGCGCGAAGGGATCGAGCTCGCGCTCGACGAGCGCAACGCCGCCGGTGGCATCCGAGGCAAGAAGATCCGCGTGATCTACGAGGACGACAAGTCCACCACGCAGGAAGCCTCGCAGAAGGTTCGCCAGCTCATCGATCGTGACAAGGTCGTCGCCGTGCTGGGAGAGGTTGCCTCGAGCCGCTCGCTCGCCGGCGGTCTCGTCGCCAACAACGCTCACATTCCGCTGATCACGCCGTCGTCCACGGCGGTCGAGGTCACGCAGGGGCGCGACTGGGTGTTCCGCGTCTGCTTCACCGACGAGCAGCAGGGCAAGGTCGCCGCGCGCTTCGTGAAGAACGAGCTGAAGAAGAACAAGGTCGGCATCTTCTACGCCGCGCAGGACACGTATTCGTCGGGCCTCGCCAAGAGCTTCCGCGAGGAGTTCACCAAGCTCGGTGGCACCATCGTCGTGGACAAGGGCTACCAGAAGGGCGAGACGAACTTCACGACGTACCTGAACGAGCTCAAGGCCGCGAACCCCGAGGTCATCTTCGTTCCGAACTACTACAACGAGATGGTCCAGGTTGCGCGCCAGGCCAAGCAGGTCGGCATCCCGGGCTCGAGCTTCGTGGGCGGCGACGGCTGGGACTCGGCGAACCTCCTCGAGGGCGCCGGCGCGGAGCTCGAAGGCGCCTACTTCACGAACCACTACGCGCCCGACGTTCCCTGGCCGAACTCGAAGAAGTTCCTCGCCGCGTTCGAAGAGAAGTACAAGCACGACCCGTCGAGCTTGAGCGCGCAGGGCTACGACGCCGCGAGCCTCCTCTTCGACGCCATGGGCCGCGCTCCGGACACGTCGCCCGAAGCCCTCCGCAAGGCAATCGCCGACACCAAGGATTTCCAGGGCGCCACGGGAACCTTGTCGATCGACAAGGACCGCAACGCCAACAAGCCCATCGTGGTCGTCCAGATCAAGGACAAGAAGTTCCGCTTCGCCACGCAAGTACTGGCCGAATAGGCCACGAGACGCCTAGGCTCGAGACCGAACGAAGGGGACTCGCCGCTTGAAGATCATCGAAGCCCTGGTCACCGGCCTCACGCAGGGGGCCATGATCGCCCTCGTCGCGCTCGGCTACACGATGGTCTACGGCGTGTTGAAGCTCATCAACTTCGCGCACAGCGAAGTGTTCATGATGGGCGCGTATTTCGGCCTCTTCCTCATCACGGCCTTCGGCGGTTCGGCCAATCCGATGGTGGCGGGCATCGCGGGCACGCTGCTCGCGATGGTCGGCGCGGCCCTGCTCGGCATCACCGTCGAGCGCGTCGCGTATCGGCCGCTTCGAGGTCGCGGTCGCGGAGCGCTCGTCCGCATCACGCCGCTCGTGACCGCGCTCGGCATGAGCGTGCTCCTGCAGAACCTCGCCCAGCTCCTATTTTCCGCCCGTTTCCGGCCTTATCCGCAGTTGATGCCGGGCACCGTGGACCTCCCCGGCGTCGGAACGTTGAGCTCCTCGCGCGTCGTCATTCTCGTCGTCACGCTCGTGGTGATGGTCGCGCTCGAGATCATCGTGAAGCGCACCTGGTTCGGCAAAGCGATGCGCGCGCTCAGTGCCAACGAAGAAGCCGCGCGCCTCATGGGCATTCGCACCTCGCGGGTCATCTCGATGACCTTCGCGCTCGGCTCGTCGCTCGCGGCGCTCGGGGCGGTTCTCTACTGCGTCGACCAGTCCCAGGTTTATCCGACGATGGGCGTCATCATCGGCACGCGCGCGTTCGTCGCCGCGGTGCTCGGCGGCATCGGCAGCATCACGGGCGCGATGCTTGGCGGCCTTCTCATCGGCGTCATCGGCGAGCTCGTGAAGCTCACCGACTACTCGGGCGGCGTCGACGTTCTCGTCTTCCTCGTCCTCATCGCCGTGCTCCTCGTTCGGCCGGCCGGCCTGCTCGGCTCGACGCGCGCCGAAAAGGTCTAAGGGAACGAGCGACGCTGGGCGTCGACCAAGCGTTACTGGGCCGCTTTTTTCTCGTCTTCGAGGCGCATGGCTTCGAGGACGAGCGCGCCGATCGAGCCGCGCGGAGGCGGAACGGCTCCGGGATCGCGAGGATGAAACGCGAAACGCCCGGTACGCCAGGACAGGACCTGACGGAGGACATCGATGGCCGGAGCCGATCGGCCGCTGATCTCGGTGACGGCGAAGAGGCCGCCCGTGAGCGTCAGAACCGCGCGCGTGTTCGATTCGGAGACGACGTCGAGCGTGCCGGTGCGCCGCTCCATCTCGAGCATCATCAGAATGCTGGCGAGCGGAAAGTTCGAGAGGTCGCCTCGGAAGGCCGCGGCGAGCGAGGTGGACGAAGGCTCCTCGCTCTCTTTGCGTTGATAGCGGCGGGACAAATCGATGAGCGCGTTGATCTGCGCGACGATCTCGTCATTCGACACGGGCCGCGAAAGGAGCGTGTCGCCGCCGACCTGCAGGGCCTGCAGACGCAGCTCCTTGTCTTGCGAGTCGGCGAGGAAGAGCAGCAGCGTCCTCGAGACGGGACCGCCCTCGGTCCGGATGCGTCGTGCGACCCAGAACCCGTCGATGTCCGGGAGATCGACGTTGCAGACGATGCAATCGGGAACGGTCTGGCACGCCTTCTCGAAGCCCGCGCGCGCCTCCGAACAAACGTCGACCGCGAAGTTCTTCTCTTGGAGAAAGCGCCCGAGCAGGCGGCCAACCCACTCGTCTCCGTCAATGACGAGAACGCGGCCCCGTATCACCGGCAAAACTTAACACGGAGAGCAGATGAGCGCGAAAAAGGCGCAACCGAATGAACCGAGGTCGACCGTAACGGAACGCTCGCGTTCGACCGCGCCGCGTCATACGACGCCTTGAGCCAGGTGTTCAGTGCGCCCATCGAGTCGCGGCTGTGCATCGAATCCTCAGAAGACGCGAACGAACTCGCGCGGAGCCCGCTTCTTCCGCACGCACTGGGTCGCGGCATCCATGTAACAAACGCTGAGGGCTCGCCGCGGTCGCCCGGTGTGGGAGCGGCCCGAGCGGTGCCAGACGTGGTTGTGAATGAGGAGGACCTCGCCCGCGACGGTCGGAATTCGTCGGGCCTTGGCCTCCGACTCCATGGCTTCGAGGTGATTCGGCGGGACAACGCCTCCGAGCGGCGTGGCGAGGCCTGCGGCGTGGCTGCCCTCGACGACCTCGACGCAGCCGCCGTCTTCACCGGCGTCGTCGAGGCCCGTCCAGATCTGCAGGACCGGATCGCGATCGAGCCCCCAGAACCGGCCGCCGTCCTGGTGCCAGGGAAGGTTCGAGCCACCGCCGGCATGCTTGTTCATCAAGAACGCGCGATAGATCGCGACGCCGCTCGCCTCGGGGTGCACGCGCCGAGCGATGACCTGGAAGAGCGGCGAGGTGATCCACGCCCAGTAGAGCGGGTCCTTCTCGAGCTTCTCGACCTTGCGGTACTGGAGTGACGGGCCCTGCCAACCTTCACCGTACGCGAGGTCTTCGTAGCGCCCCGTGTCGGAATCATGCTGGAAAAACAGGCCCTCGTACTTCACCTCGCCGAGCATGATCGCGTCGGCGCGGGCGCGGAGGCCTTCGAGCGTGGCGTCGTCGGCGAGCTTGCCAAGTCGTGCCCAGCCGTGCGCGCGATAGTGCGCGATCGCTTCGTCGATGGCCGTGTCGGTCAGGAGTGAAACTTCAGCGGGCATAGTACGTATCGGTGCCGAGCCAGGTTCGATGGAGCGCGTCGATGCGCGCACGGACTTCGGGGGCGAGAGGTTTGGCGCACGCGGCGACGCCTTGTTCGAGCTGCTCCACGGTCGCCGGGCCGAGCAAGATCGAGTCGACGCCCGGGGCCGAAGCAAGCCACGCGTACGCGAGCTCGAGCAAGCGGATGTCGGCCTCGCGGGCGATGCCAGTCAGCTGCTCCACGCGGTCGAACATCGCGTCGGTGAAGTAGCGGCCGAGGTAGAGGCGATTCTTGTCGAAGCGTGAGCCCTTCGGCACGTCTGCGCCGCGCGTGTGCTTGCCCGAGAGAAGGCCGCCCGCGAGCGGGTTGTAGACGGTCGTGTGCAGGCCGTAGCGCTTCGCGAACGAGAACCATTCGACGTCGAGCTGCCGAATGAGCACGTTGTACAGCTGCTGCGCGATGGCCGGCCTGGGCATGCTTCGCTTGTCGGCGAGCTCGATCATCTCGAGCACCTGCCAGGCCGCGTAGTTCGACACGCCCCAGGCGCGGATCTTCTTCTTGTCGAGCAGCTCGGCGAGGGCATCGAGCGTCTCCTCGATGGGCGTCGCGCGATCGGGAGCGTGCAAGTAGTAGACGTCGATGACGTCGAGTCCCAGTCGGCCGAGGCTCTCGTCGCATGCCTCGAGCACGCGTTTCTTCGAGAGTCCCTCGGGCTTGCCGGCGATCCGGCCGAAGCCGACCTTCGTAGCGACGACGAGCCGGTCGCGCAGACCCGGCTGACTTCGCGCGAAGGCGCCGACGATGCGCTCCGACGTGCCGTCGACGTACGCGTTCGCTGTGTCGACGTGAACCACGCCGAGCTCGACGGCGCGTGCCAGGATGGCCTTCGCGTCTTTCTCGGTCGTGCGCTTGCCGAAATTCATCGACCCGAGCACGAGTCGCGCAGGCTCTTCGGCGGCGCGCCCGTCGAGAGACGCGGTGAGAGGGAAGGGGAGGTCGCTCACCATGCAGCGTCTACACCTGCCGGATGGCCGATGCCATCGCGCAGCAACTTGCGTCGTCGTGCGGTGTATCGTAACTCATGTTTGAGTTACTTGCGCGCAAGGTCGACGGTCACTGCCGCAGCTGGTCCATCCAGATCCAGTCAGCTGGCGCTCGCTGACTCCCAACGAATCCGGGTACGCTCGCAACACATGTCCGACTCCAAGCTCGCCATTCTCGTCGGCGGAGGTCCCGCCCCCGGCATCAACAGCGTGATCGGCGCCGCGACGATTCGCGCGTGCCTATCCGGCGTCGAGGTCCTCGGCGTGCAGGACGGCTTCAAGTGGCTCATCGAGGGTGATACCTCGCGCGTGACGCCGCTCTCGATCGCCGACACGAGTCGCATCCACTTCCGTGGTGGCTCGACGCTCGGCATCTCGCGCGCGAACCCTACGAAGAGCCCGGAGCTCCTCGCCAAGTGCCTCGACACGCTGCAGAGGCTCGGGGTCGGCATGCTCGTGACGATCGGCGGCGACGACACGTGCTTCAGCGCGAGCCAGCTCGCCAAGGCGTCGCGCGGCAAGCTCCGCGTCGTCCACGTGCCGAAGACGATCGACAACGACCTCGACCTTCCGCAGGACGTCTACACGTTCGGCTTCCAGACCGCGCGCCACATCGGCGTCGAGATCACGAAGAACCTGATGGTCGACGCCAAGACGACCTCGCGCTGGTACTTCGTGGTCGCCATGGGCCGCAAGGCCGGCCACCTCGCGCTCGGCATCGGCAAGGCGGCGGGCGCCACGCTCTCGCTCGTCTCGGAGGAGTTCGAGAACCCGGTCCCGCTCAAGACGATCGTCGATACGCTCGCCGGCTCGATCATCAAGCGCCTCTCGCATGGCCGCACCGACGGCGTGGCCGTTCTGGCCGAAGGCCTCGTCGAGCACGTGCGTCCGAGCGACATCGAAGGCCTCGAGGGCGTCGAGCGCGACGCGCACGGCCACATCCGTATCGCGGAGGTCGACTTCGGCAACATCGTCAAGGCGGCCGTGCAGAAGCAGCTCGCGACGATGGGCATCAAGACGACCATCGTCTCGAAGAACATCGGCTACGAAGTTCGCTGCGCCGACCCGATCCCGTTCGACATGGAGTACACGCGCGACCTCGGCTACTGCGCCGCGCGCTACGTGATCGAAGGCGGGAGCGAGGCGCTCATCAGCATGCAGCGCGGAAGCTTCGTGCCGGTGCCGTTCGCGAAGATCATGGACCCGGTCACCGGCCGCATGCGCGTGCGCATGGTCGACATCGAGTCGGACCGTTACAAGATCGCCCGCAGCTACATGCTCCGGCTGAAGCCCGAGGATTTCGAGGACACCGTCGAGCTCACGCGCCTTTCCCAGGCCGCGAACATGAGCGCCTCCGACTTCCGCGCTCGCTTCGGCTACCTGGTCGAGAAGGACGCGCGCAACAGCATGGCGCCGTTCAAAGCGGCGACCTGATTTCCCGGCGAGGCTCGAATGACGAGGGCGGATGGGCTGGCTGGCCCGTCCGCTCTTACTTTTTGAACAGCTTGCCGAAGAGGCCGCCGAGCGTCTCGTTGCCTGCGGGCGGCTTGGCGCTCGGGCGCATCGAGCCGCCGGGCCCGGGAGGCGGCTTCGAGGCTCCGCCTCGCATGTTGTGGAGGCGCACTTCGCGCAGCGCATCGAGGTTGCGCGGGTTGAGGTCGGCGGCCCTCTTGAAGTCTTTGACTGCCCTGGCGCCCTCGTCGATGCGCTTGTAGAGCATGCCTCGCCAGAAGATCGCCCGTTCGCAATGCGCGTTCATCTTCACGCACTTGTCGAGCACGGCGATCTTCTCGAGCGTCTTCTCGCGACCGACGAACTCGGGCTTCTGCGCCTCGAGCCACGTCATCATGGCGAGGTAGTCGGCCTGCTCGGGATCGAGCGCCCACGCCTTCTTCACGAGCTCGTAGGCCTGGTTCACGTCGTTCCGTTTGAGATGGAACTCGGCCTTCTGGAAGTCCGTGGCGGCCTCGACAACAGCCTGGATTTTGGCCTGATCGTCGGGCGTGGCGCCGCCCTCCTTGATCAGGGTCATGTACTCCTGGCGGCGCTCGGGATCGGAGAGCGTCGCGTTCGCTTCCGTGAGGTGCGAGAAGACCTTGCTGCAGGCCTCCTTCACATCGACCAGGGCGGCGGGGAGGCGGTCCGGGTGCCAGACCTTGGCGAGTTGGATGAAGGCCTTCTGGACGGCCTCGGCGGTGGCGTCGCGATCGACGCCGAGCATCTGGAAGTAGTCCTGCCCCGAGATCGTGATGGCGCGTTCGAGGATCTTGTTCTTGAGCGTGCTCTGTTCGGCGGTGAGCGGCGCCGGCTCGGAGGGCAGGCTCGGGGAAGACTCCACGGGCGGAGGCGCGGTGACGGCTTCGTGCACGTTCATCGCGGGCGAGCTCGTCGGTTCCGGGGCCACGCTCACGGCCGCGGCAGCCGTCATCGGAGGTGGCAGCGACGACTGGATGGTCGTCGAGATCATCGAGCCGATGTCGAGGTTGCTTGCCGCGCCCGGCAGAGCCGGAGGCGGGTTGGCGTTCGTGGCCGGCCGAACCTCGTCCGGTAGCGGGATCGGCGCGGGCATCGGACTCGAGATGCGGCTGTCCGAGGCGCTCCGATTGACGGGCATCTCCTCGATGACGAGCGGCGTACGGACCACGGGCTTGGCCTGGAGCTGCACGCGGGCGAAGGCCTGTCCGCTCGAGGGCGGCGTCGCGGGCTGGACTTGGGGCTGCGGCGACGAAGCAGGCTTTTCGGCGACCACCTCGACGAGCTCGACCTGTTTCGTGATCAACAGGCAGTACACGAGCAGCTGGGCCACGCTCGGCCCCACGATTTTGCTGTTCGCGAGATCGATGACCCGAAGCGGCTTCTGCTGGAAAAGCTCGATCGCGGCGAGCTCGTTGCGTCCGAACTGGAAGCGCGAGACCTGAGCATTGGCGGTCAAGCGGACGCCCAGCGCTCCGAGGCGCCGCAGCGTTGCATCGACGTGCTCCCACGAGGGAGATTGCCGGACGCCGCGCCAGAGCGCCGGCAGAGGGTCGATCTGGACGGGCGGCCCACCGAATCGGGCGAGGTTGTCGACGCCGTCGAAGTACGCGAACGCGGTCTCTTGCGGCAGCGAGAAGAGCTGCTCGAGCTTGCGGTCGAGATGGCCGCGCAGACCCGCCTGGACCATCTGCTCCGTCGCGAAGCCGAGCTCGATGAGGATTTCGCCCTGCAGACGCGGGCTCTCCTGCAAGCGCTCGAGTGACGCGGCAAGCTGCTCGCCCGTGATGAGCCCGAGATCGGCCATCACTTCACCCAGGAAATGCCCCGGCTCCGTCGTACGGATCTTGGCCGGGAATCCCTCGATGAACAGGAGCGTCGCAACGGATGCCTCGTTCAACGAGAGCTCGAACGTGCCGGAGAGGCCGCGTTCGAGTGCGTAGATGAGCAGGTTCGACAGAGGCGTTTTGTCGAACGTGCCTTCCGCCGTCGGTGCCACTTGCGGTGCGTCCATGGACACAGACAACCGAGTGTACACGTCCTTGTGGGTCTCCACGAGGGGCTGGTGTAGGTGACGATCGAGGATCTTTCACCCTCTCGAACCCGTCTCAACACGGTCTGTCGGCCCGTTTGGTGGAGTGTCTGGTCCCGTGTTTGTGCGGCACGTTTTGTCCCGCTTTCGTCCGTCGCCTCGCGTCGCCGGTCTCGTCTTTGCACTCGCCTCCGGCGTGGTCTTCGGCAGCGCCCCTCGGGCTGTCGACGGGCGGTCGTCAGGGTGTGCTCCGGCCGTCTTCGGTGATCTATGATGGCCACCTCGAGCGGCCTCTAGGCGCGGCCTTGGGCGTGTCCGCCCCTGTTCTTGTCTTAGGCTCGTCTGTCTCGTCTTACGCTCGATCGTGAGCTTCTGGGACTGTCGCCGCGCCGGCGACGTGTCGACTGTGCCACAATCGCGTGGCTTCCGATGTCACCCGACGCCGTGTCCGCTCCCATCGTCCCCCGCAAATTGCGGACTTCGAGATCGTGAGGCGACTCGGGGCGGGCGGCATGGCGGAGGTGTTCCTCGCCAAGAAGCCGGGCGCGGAGGGGACGTTCAAGGTCGTCGTCCTCAAGCGAATCCTCCCGGGCTTCACCACGTCGCGTCGCTTCCGGTCGATGTTCATCGACGAGGCGCAGCTCGCGACCCGTCTGAACCACCCGAACGTCGTCCAGGTCTACGAGTTCTCGAACGAAGGCGAGGAAGGCCACATCCTCGCGATGGAGTACGTCGAGGGCTGCGACCTCGGCCACCTGATGAGTGCTGCCAAGGGGAAGGGCACGCGCATCCCGCCGTGGGTCGGCGCGTGGATCATCGCCGAGGCTGCCAAGGGGCTGCATTACGCACACGAGAAGCGCGACGAAGGCGGAGCCCCGCTCGACATCGTCCATCGCGACGTCTCTCCGCAGAACGTTCTCCTCTCGTTCGAAGGCGTCGTGAAGATCGCCGACTTCGGCATCGCGAGCGCGCGCCTCACGGACGAGGAAGAGGGCGTTCTCAAGGGCAAATTCGGGTACATGTCGCCCGAGCAGGCGCGTGGCGAGAAGGTCGATCGCCGGAGCGACCTCTATTCCCTTGGCGTGATTCTCTGGGAGTGCCTCGCCGGTCGCGCGCTGCACGGGGGCCTCGGTGGGGAGGCGCTCCTCGACATCGTTCGCTCGGGAAGAGTCGAGCCGCCGAGTACGCACGTCCGCGACATCCCCGACGATCTCGAGACCATCGTTCTCAAGCTCCTTGCCCCGCGCCCGGAAGATCGTTTCGCGACGGGCCGCGAAGTCGCGGCCGCGATTGGTCGGGCGATGCTCGTCAAGCAGATGCTGGTCGACGGCGCCCAACTGGAGTCGACGATCACCGAGCTCGTGCCGCGCATTCCGCTCGGTCTCGAAGCGCCGGCCGCTCTCTCCGAGGGCTTCTCGCCCGAGCATCACACGCAGGCGGCCGCGCCGTATGCGCTCTCCGGCTCGGACGGGTCGCGCTCGCAGCCGCCTGGATCGAAGCCCAAGCGAAGCTCTCCGCCGAACAGCAGCGGGTCACGCCGACCGGAGGCCCGCGAAGTTCGGCACGTCGCGATGGTCACGCTCCGCCTCGTCGAGAGCAAGGCCACGACCGACGCCGAGCGCCTCGCCCTCGTCCGCGCCCTCGAGCGCTCACGCCGAATGCTCGGCGACATGGCGTACAAGCGCGGCATGCGCTGGGTGTGGACCAGCGACTTCGAGGCGCGCGCCATCGCCGGTCTCGGCCCGAAGCCCGCCAAGGCCGCGTCGGACGCCGCGTGGCTCGCCGTCGAAACGCACGAAGCCGTCGATGCCGTCAAAGACGATCTGCCCGTGCCGGTGGGTGCGTCGATCTCGATCGTGCGCGGCATCGCCTCGGGAACGCGTGATCCCGAGGGCAACCTCGTTCGCTTCGTCTTGCACGATCCCGTTTCGTACCTGGCGGACGTCCTCGCGCGCGCCACGCCGGTGGGGCGCACGTGGGTCGCGGGCGGCGTGTATCGCCTCGTACGCCGCGATTTCCGCTGGGGTGACGCGCCGTCGCTCGATCTCGGCAACGTGGCACCGCCGGTGCAGAACATGCCGAAGGCGGTACGCATCTACGCGCTCGAGCGGAGCCTCTCGCGCGAAGAAAAAGCCCACGAACAAGCCAACGCGCAGAACGACCTC
The DNA here is from genome assembly GCF_001263205.1 of Labilithrix luteola. GTDB lineage: Bacteria > Myxococcota_A > Polyangia > Polyangiales > Polyangiaceae > Labilithrix > Labilithrix luteola. Next base: position 3,441,879 of record NZ_CP012333.1, on the reverse strand, counting down.
ATCGGGCGCGACGCGGAGAAAGCCGAGCTCCACGCCGCCTACCATGCGGCTATCAACGGCGCGCCCGGGCCGAGCGTCGTCGGGCGCGCGGTCGTGGGTGAGCTCGGGATCGGCAAGACCGCGCTCGTTGCGACCTTCCTCTCGGAGCTTCCTCCGAACTCGCATCTCGTGCGCTCCGAGTGCACACCCGTGCGCGCTGAGATCCCGTACAGCACGATTGCCGACCTCGTTCGCGATGCCGTCGGCGCGAGTGGCGAAGAGTCGTTCGACGACATGCTCGACCTCATCGCACGCGCGAGCAGTATCGCGGCGCGGGAGGGCGACGTGCCGAATCCGGTCGTCGCCCGCTTGGCCGAGATCGCAGCGAACGACCAGCGCGGCTCCGATCCTCTCGGCGACGAAGACGACGCGCATTCTCGCAAGAAGCTCCTCGTCACGGGCCTCCGTCTCCTCTTCGCGGCGCTGGCGACCGAGCATCCGCTCGTCATCGTGGTCGATGGCCTGCAGTGGGCGGACAAGCCGTCGCTCGAGCTCGTGGGCGACGTGCTGCGGACGCCGGACGGCCTTCCGATCCTCGTCGTGCTCGTCACGCGCCCGGAGGATCGCGTCGCCGCGCTCCTCGAAGGCAAGGTTCGCATCGAGCTGCATGCGCTCTCGAGCGAAGAGCAGATCCGTCTCGTGGAGACTCGCCTGTCGGTGAAAGATGGCGTGAGGCAAGTCTGCGCCGAGCTCATGCCGCGCGTGGGCGGCAATCCGTTCTATTTGCTCGAGATGGTCGACGCCCTGCTCGAGCGCGGGGTGCTCGAGATCCGCGAAGATGCCCTCGAGCGTCCTCACGGTGCCGATCTCGACGGCATGGGCCTACCGTCGACGCTCGAGCAGCTCCTTGCGGATCGCATCCACGAGCTGCCGGGTCCCGAGCACATGATCGTCGACTGGCTCGCTATCGCGGGCGGTCCTCTGGGCCTCACGGATCTCGCCAAGCTCGACGCGCAAGCCGTCGACCCGCGCATCCCGCGATCGCTGCGCGCGAGCGAAGACGCGATCATGCGCCTTTGCGCGCGAGGATTGTGCGATCGCAAGGGCGACGTCCTCGACTTCCGGCATCCGCTCACGCGCGACGTGGCCTACGCCGCGCTCGACGCGACCACGCGCGTCCGCATGCACCGGGCGCTCGGTGAGCACCTGGCACGAACGTCGCTCGCGCGCGGTGTCTCCGCAGCCATCGTGGCGCGTCACCTCGTGCGCGGAGAGTCGACGGAGCGGGCTGCGCACTTCTATCTCGAAGCCGCGACTGCGGCGCGAGGTGCGTACCAGGCCGCGCTCGCGATTCGTTATTACCAGCGCGCCGCCACGCATCTTCCCGCGGACGATCCGCGGCGGCTCAGCGTCCACGAGGCTCTCGAAGCCACGTTCCGCCACCTCGGCCGAAAGCGTGAGCGCGTGCGGCACCTCGAGATCATGCGGGCCACAGCGAAGGTGATCGGATCGTCGCGCGCCGCGTGTCTCGCGCTCTTGCGCACGGCTCGTTACGACTACGACGAGGGCCATCTCTCGCACGGCCTCCCCATCGCCAGGCAGGCGGCGCAGCTCGCGCACGCCCATCACTTCGCGAACTTCGAGATCGAAGCCGAAATGCTGGTGAGCGAGCTGTCGCGCGAGCTCGGCGCAGTGCAGGAAGCCCTGGCCGCGAGCGACCGCGCGCTTGCGGCGTGCAATCCGAAGGTGAACCCCGCCGTTCCGGCGCGCGTGCGAGCCGATGTCTTGCGCACGCGAGGCATTCTCTTGCGTCGCGTGGGTCGTGTGCGCGAGGCGGTCGACGCGTACGTCGAAGCCATCGGTGTCTTTCGTCGCACGGCTGCGCGCAGGCAAGAAGCGCGCGCGAAGAACGCGCTCGCCTACGCCATGTTCGTGCAGGGCCGTTACGAAGACGCGATCGCCCTCGCCCTCGAGGCAATTCGCATCGATCTGTCGATCGGCGGGCGATTCCAGCTCGCCAAGACCCTCACGAACATCGGCTACGCGTACGCTCGCCTGGGTGATGCGGCGCGCGCCCAGGCCTATCTGCGCCGGGCCCGCGAGGCCCACGAGCGGTACGGCGACCAGGACGGCAAGGCTGACACGTTGCTCGTGAGCGCGGAGGTCGTGCTCGAGTTCGGCGAGGTCGACGCCGCCGAGGCCTTCGTGCGGGAAGCGGCTCCCATCGCTCATGCACACGGCAACGCCTACGACATCGCCCACGTGTCGGTCGTGGAGGCGGCTATCGCACGCTACCGTCGAGACGCTCCCGGGGCCATCCGCAGCGCCCTCGAGGCGCGGCGCAGCGCCGAGCAGCAGGCCCTCGTGGCCTATCACTTCTACGCACTCGCCGTAGAGGCCGCGGCCCGCGTCGATGCCGGCGAGGTCCACGCTGCGACGCTGCTCGCCACCACCGGCCTCGGCGCGGTCGAAGCTCTACAGGGCTGCGAGTACGGTCTCGAGATTCGCGTCTTGTGCGCCGATGCCCTCAAACGCGCCGGATCTCCGCAGGCGCCTGCCGCTCGTCAGAGAGCCGTTGACTATGCCACCGCGCTCATGGCCACCATTCGCGACCCACGCTTGAAGCGGCGCTTCGCGGAACGACCCCTCGTCATGGCACTTTTCGACGATACTCCGATGCCCCGAGCAGCGAGCGAGGGCTCGCTCAGGGTTGAGCAGCCGCGCAAACCACCTTCCCCCCAGCCCCTCATCGGGTTTCGTCGCGAGGACGATGGATGACGCAGACGGTCTCGAACACGCAACGACAGCGCCGGACGGCCATGATCCTCTCCGGCGGCGGCGCACGAGGCGCCTACGAGGTTGGGGTCCTCTGGTACATCTTCGATGATCTCTCGCGCATGCGGGGTGGGCCGCCCAGGATCGACGTCCTGTGCGGGACGAGCGTCGGTGCGATCAACGCGTGCTACCTGACCGCACACCTCGGCGATCCCGTCCTGGGCATGCGCCGGCTCGTGCACCTTTGGAGCGAGCTCCAGCTCACGCGCGTTCTCGGCTTCGGCGCCAAGCAGCTCGGGGGCCTGCCGCGTCTGTTGCTCGGCGGCGGCGACGTGGGCACGGGCGTCTTCGACGTGAAGCCCATGGCGGATCTCGTCCAGCGCGAGATCTCGTGGCGTGCCCTCGCGCGCGCCCTTCGCAAGCGCCAGCTCCGCGCGCTCACCGTCTCGACCACCGAAGTCTCGACGGGGCGCACCGTGGTCTTCATGCAGACCGCGCCGGACGTCGACATCCCGCAGACGGCGCCGCCGCGCACGCTCTTCCGCGCCGATCACATCGGTCCGCATCACGCGCTCGCGAGCGCGGCGATCCCGATGCTCTTCCCCCCGGTGAAGATCGACGACGAGCTCTATCTCGACGGCGGCCTTCGCCAGAACACGCCGATTGCTCCCGCGCTAAGGCTCGGCGCCACGCACGTGTTCGCCATCGGCAGCTCGCGCGAAGTGCAGGGCATCGTCACGAAGGAAGGCCCCGTGCATCCGCCTGCGCGCGCGCCCGGAGCAGCCTTCCTTCTCGGCAAGGTCCTCAATGCATTCCTGCTCGATCACGTCGACGTCGACCTCGAGCTCCTCAATCGGCTCAACAACGTCATTCGCGACGGCACGAAGGCCTACGGTCCCGGCTTCCTCGACGCCATCACCCGCGAAGCGAGCAAGCGGAATGCACCGCCGTATCGTTACGTCGAGGCGTTCACCATTCGCCCCAGCGAAGATCTCGGGAAGCTCGCGAGCGATCACGTTCGCAAAGGCAAGTTCATCGGCAACCCGTTCTTCACGAAGCGTCTGTTCGATCTCGTCGACATCGGCGTCGGTGACGAAGCGGACCTCGCGAGTTACCTGCTCTTCGACGGTCACTTCTGTCGTCAGCTCATCGAGATGGGCCGAGCCGATGCACACGCGCGTCGCGACGAGATCCTCGCATTCTTCGGCGACGCTGCGGACGACGGTGGCGGCGCGCACGAAGACGACAGTGGCACGTGGGAGAAAGCGAACTCGCTCACCCTTCCCATTGGAACGTAAAGCTCCACTCGAGCTGCGCACGCGAGCGCGAGCGTTCACGATCGCTGCGTGATTCTCGATGTGCGACGAGGCGACGAGCCCTGTCTTCGTCATCGCCGGTGATAAGAAACCAGGCGATGTCGAACAGAGGAATCCTGCTGGGGGGGATGGTTCTGACGGTGCTCGCCATGGCGTGCTCCGGTGCGTCGAGCGAGGGGGGCTCGTCGTCTTCCAGCAGCGGGAACGATCCAGGCGCGGGTGCCTCGTCCGGCCAGGACGGCGGCAACGGAGGCATTGGTGGTGGCTCGTCGACCAACAACCCGGGCGGCGGCGGCAGCACCAACACGCCTGGCACCGGCGGCGACACGAACCCGGATCCGGGCAGCACGGATCCCGGTAGCGGAACGACGGATCGCTGGCGTCCGGCGCCGGGAACGAGCTGGCAGATTCAGTACACGGGCACGTTCGATCCGAGCGTCGACGTCCAAGTCTTCGACATCGACCTCTTCGACATCTCGGCGCAGACCATCACCGACCTCCACGCGAAGGGCAAGAAGGTCATCTGCTACTTCAGCGCGGGCTCGTACGAGAACTGGCGGCCCGACCAGGCTCAGTTCCCCGCCGCGGCGCTCGGCAAGAACCTCGATGGCTGGCCCGGCGAGAAGTGGCTCGACATCCGTGACACGAAGGTGCGGACCATCATGAAGGCGCGCCTCGACCTCGCGAAGCAGCACAGGTGCGATGCCGTCGACCCCGACAACGTCGATGGCTACAGGCAGAACAGCAACTTCAATCTCACGGCCGCCGACCAGCTCTCGTACAACCGCTTCCTCGCGACGGAGGCGCATGCGCGCGGCATGTCGATCCTGCTCAAGAACGACCTCGACCAGATCGGCGACCTGATCGCGGACTTCGACGGCGCCGTCAACGAGCAGTGCATGGAGTACGACGAGTGCGACACGCTCACGCCGTTCATCAGCGCGAACAAGGCGGTCTTCCACATCGAGTACGGCTCGTCGTCGAAGGTCAACGCGGTGTGCCCGCCGTCGAACGCCCTGAATTTCGACACGTTGATCAAGAATCTCGATCTCGACGCGACGCGGATCTCCTGCCGCTAGCCATTCGTTAGCTCGAGCGGGAATAAAACGGCCGAGCCACGAACGTCGTGGGTCGCTCCGCTCCGGTTGCTCGTTCGCGCGGAGAGACCTAAAACGATCGGCGTGCGGAGTACGTCGATCGTCGCGCTGACCGGTTGCCTGGCCACCCTTGCAATGTTCGCCGTGACGGCGTGCGAGAAGAAGAGCGCGGAGCCGAAGGTCGAGGGCGCTGCTCCGCCCTCTTCGGCAAATGCCGAGGCGGTCGATGCCGCGCTGCCGGCTTCCTCTGCGCGCGTCGAGATCCCCGAGGTTCTCGTGCGAGCGGGCGCCGCCACATCCGTGCAGGTTGCATGGAATGCGCCGGCCGGGACCACGCTCAACGACGACGCTCCTTTCCGCGTGCGCTGGACGCGCAGCGAAGGTCTGACCGAAGCCCCGCCCGACATGAAGGCCACCGGCGGCGCCGTCAAAGACGGGATGAAGTTCTCGGTCACCCCCACCAACGCGACCGCGGCCACGCTCGTCGGCGAGGTCGACCTCGTCGTTTGCGACGTCGAAACCCACGCGGTGTGCTTGCCCGTTCATCGGTCGCTGGAGCTCGACTTCTTCCCCGAGAAAACGGCGGCGGCCGAGGTGCGCGTGAGCGTGCCGTTGCCAGCCGCGAAGACGCGCTGAAGCGCTCTCGCGAGCGCGGGCCTATTCACTCACGTTTCGCGTGCGTCGCGTGATTCGCACGGGCGTGAAACGTGCATTTGCGCGGGCATGTTCCGAACGCCCCGCATCCTCGTGGTCGAGGGCGATCCCTCGGCAGCCGAGCTGCTCGCCCACATCTTCGAGGTCGACGACTACGACGTGAGCATCGTTCACGACGCACCGTTCGCCCTCAAGGTCGCCCGCTCCGAACGGCCGAACGCCATTCTCCTCGATCTCGAGCTCCCCCATCACGACGGACCGGCATTTCTGCGCGAAATCCGCAGGGACGCCACACTTCACGACGTGCCCGTGGTCGCCATTTCCAGCGCTCCCAACCTGATCGCGCTGGGCGCGAGCGCGGTCGTCAGCAAGCCGCTCGACCGTGCGAACTTGCAGCTGCTCTTGCGGCGCGTGCATCGCTATGCCGGGCCTCCCGGGACCGGGCCCGACGAGCCGCCGCGTTCGCATCGCGGCGCCGCTGCTTCGTGATTTCGAAGAGGCCTAGGTCTAGGTGGCCGACTGGTACAGGCAGAGGCGATTGCCGTCGCCGTCGGTGAAGTCGGCGAGGGTCAGCCCGGCTTCTTCGCGGACCGTGAAGGTCACGCCGCGGTTCTCGAGGATCTCGATGGCCTGGCGAATGGGCAGCTTCGCGAGGAGGCGCACGACGGGGCCGCCGGTCGTTGCGCTGGGCGAAGCCCCCGCGGGTCGCTTTTGTAGGCCGATCAAGAACCCTTCGCCGGCATCGATGACGAGCTCGCTCGCCTGTTCGACGAGCTTCATGCCGAGCGTCTCGACGTAGAAACGCACCGCAACGTCGGGGTTCTCGACGAACAAAAGAACGTGGCCACCGGCGATCATGATCTTCGTCCTGCGTGGGTCAGGCTTGTCCGTGACCGAGCTTCTTCTTCCCGTCCTGGAAGAGAATCTCGACACGGCTTGCGTCGGCGTCGACCACGACGCCCTTGCCGAACTTCGGATGGGTCACCAGTTGCCCTTTGGTGAACCGCGTCGAGAGCGCGTACGCGACGAATGCGTCGTCGCCCTTGCCCTCGACTTGCTCCTCCCACGTCTTCTCGGGAGTTGCGGGTTTTGCCCAGAAGTCCGTGCCGCCGTCCTGGTCTCGGCCACTGGTCGTCCGCTGCTTGGTGCGCTTCATCGACATGGTTACGGACACCTATCTACCAGAGCTTTATGGGGTGCGGCAGTGCCCCGCCAAGGGTGTGTTGAAAACTACTTGAAAAAGGCCAAAAGTGGCGTCTGCCGATGACACCGCAGCGACGCCACGCAGAGCTCGTCCACTCCATCGAAGCCCACAATTACCGCTATTACGTGCTCGACGACCCGAGCGTGACCGACGCCGAATTCGACACCCTGATGGTGGAGCTGAAGGCGCTCGAGAAGGAGCACCCCGAGCTCGTCACTCCGGATTCACCTTCGCAACGCGTCGGAGGTGAAGCGCGCGCGAACGTGACGAAGATCAAGCGCGAGTACCGCATGATGTCACTCGACAATGCGTACTCGGCCGCCGACATGGGCGAGTTTCACCGCCGTGTCACCGAAGGTTTGCGCGACGGTGACGTACCCACGTTCGCCATCGAGCCGAAGCTCGACGGAGCGAGCATCGAGGTCGTCTACGAAGGGGGTCGCATGGTGCAGGCCACCACGCGTGGCGATGGTGTCACCGGCGAAGACATCACGCCGAACGTGCGCACCATCCGCGGCGTTCCCTCGCGTATCAAGCACGACAAAAAGCTCACCCTGCGCGGTGAGGTCGTCATCTACCGCAAGGACCTCGACGCCCTGAACGCCGACCGCATCGCGGCGGGGCTCGAGCCCTTTGCCAATCCGCGCAATGCCGCTGCCGGTGCCGTGCGCATGCTCGATCCGCGCGAAGTCGCGCAGCGCCCTCTGCGCGTCATCTTCTACCAGGCGGTCGAGGGCCCCGAGGCCAAGCCCACGCACGTCGAGACGCTCAACTGGCTCGCCGACCTGGGGCTTCCCACGCATCGCCGCGAGACGGTCACGCCGTGGGAAGGCGTGATGGATGCCATCGCCGCCATCGACCATGCGCGCAAGACGTATCCGTACGAGACCGACGGCGCGGTCGTTAAGGTCGACAGCTATCGCCAGCAAGACGCGCTCGGCTCCACTTCGAAGTTCCCGAAGTGGGCGATCGCCTACAAATTCCCAGCCGAACAGGCGGTCACCACCGTGCGCGACATCATCGTGCAGGTCGGTCGTACCGGCGCGCTCACGCCCGTGGCGATCATGGATCCCGTGGAGCTCGCCGGCACAACGGTGAGCCGTGCCTCGCTCCACAACGGCGAGCAGATTCGCTTGCTCGACGTGCACGTGGGCGATCGCGTCTTCATCCAGAAAGCGGGCGAGATCATCCCGCAGGTCTTGGGTGTCGAGTCACGCGCTCGCGAGGCGGGCTCGGCGCACTTCAAGATGCCCACCCACTGCCCCGAGTGCGGAACGGCCGTCGTCATGCGCCTTCGTGAAGAGGGCAAGCCGGAGCTCGGCGCAGAGGCCACCACGCGCTGCCCGAATCGCCAGTGTCCGGCGCAGGTTCGCGGTCGAATCCTGTTCTTTGCAAGTCGCTCCGCGATGGCCATCGACCACCTCGGCGACTCGCTCGTCGATCAGCTCGTGGGCAAGGAGCTCGTGAAAGACGTCGCCGACCTCTACGACCTCGACGTCGAACAGGTCGCCGGTCTCGAGCGCATGGGCAAGAAGAGCGCGGAGAACGTGGTCAAATCGGTCGGCGCCTCGCGCGATCGCACGCTCGATCGCCTGCTCTGCGGCCTCGGCATTCCGCAGATCGGCCAGGTCGCCGCGCGTCAGCTCGCGCAGGAGCTCGTCACCCTCGAAGGCACGCTCGCTCTCTCCGAAGAGGAGGCGCGCGAGAAGGTCTCCGGCATCCACGGCTTCGGTCCGAAGATGGTCGACAGCGTGATCGACTTCTTGAAGAACGAAGACGAGCGGAAGCTGATGAAGAAGCTCCTCGATCGTCACGTGGGGCAGCCGCAGCCGCGCGAGGTCGTGGCTACGGAAGGGCCGCTCGTCGGCAAGAGCTTCTGCGTGACGGGCGTTCTCACGCGCAAGCGCGAAGACGTCCACGCCTTGCTCCGCGCCGCGGGCGGAACGATTTTCGACTCGGTGAAGAAGGGCACCACCTACCTCGTGGCCGGCGACAAGACGGGCAAGACCAAGCTCGATCAGGCCAAGAAGTTCGGCGTGCAGGTCATCTCCGAAGAGGAGATGGACAAGCTTCTCGCCGGAACCTGAGAGGCGGCTCTAGGGCCGCTTCGGCGGCACGCCGTGCTGCTTCTCGATGGCCTCGAGCTCGACGTCGATGCTGTCGTCGAGCTTGACGGTCTGCTCGATGCTGAAGGGGCGCGTCTCGCTCGGATCTTCCTCGATGACGGGGATCATCACGCGCGTGACGCCGTCCCATTCGTCGGGAGACGAAGGTCGCGCGGTGGGCGGAGCTCCTTCGCGGGGCGAAACTTCAGCGCTCTTGGCGTGAGCGTCGGGGCTCTGCCGGAACACCTCCGTGGGGGCCTCGTCGGGCTCTTCGAGCGGCAGCAGGCGTGCGATGCGCGTTTCGGGGAGGGGGTGCGCGTCGGACTCGCTCACCTCGATCGGAATCTCGACCGAAATGCTCTCCGCATTCGGCAGAGGCGGCTCGCCCGACGGTCTCTGCGCGGAGTCGATCCGACGATCGATCGCGCCTGCACCCCCGACGGCGCGTGCGGTGATGAGCTTCTGGATGTCTTGTTGCAGGTCGCCGGCCGACGGATACCGATCGGCGCGCGCCTTGGCCATGGAACGCAAGACGATCGCCTCGAGCGCCGCGGGCGTGGCAGGCCGCACTTCGCGAAGCGAACGAGGCGTGGTGTTGATGATGGCGAGAAGCAGCGCGTTGTAGTTTGCAGCCAAGTACGGGCGCTTCCCGCAAATGGCCTCGTACATCATGACGCCGCACGCGTAGACGTCGACGCGACCGTCGAGGTTGCGTTCACCACGCGCCTGCTCGGGAGACATGTAATAGGGCGTGCCCATCACCATGCCGGTGCGCGTGAGATCGAGGGCAGGCTCGGCGTCGCCGCCCTGGAAGTTCGACATCATCTTCGAGACGCCGAAGTCGAGGATCTTGGCGATGGGCGAGGCGCCAGCGCGACGTACGAGGAAGATGTTCTCGGGCTTGATGTCGCGATGGACGATGCCCTTCTCGTGCGCGGCGATGAGGCCCGAGAGGACCTGCACCATCGCATCGAGGATCTCGTCGAAGGGAAGGCCGCCTTCACGCACGATGCGCGCAGCGAGCGTCTGCCCATCGAGCTTCTCCATGACGAGGTAGGGGCTGCCGTCGTCGAGCTGGCCCATGTCGTAGACCTCGCAGATGTTGGGGTGCCCGATGGCGCCCGCGGCGCGTGCTTCTTGCTGGAAGCGTTTCACCGACGCCCGCTTGCGAGCCTGCGAGGGATTGAGAATCTTGACCGCGACGAAGCGCGAGAGGCCCAGGTGTTCGGCTGCGTAGACGGTGCCCATGCCGCCTTCGCCGAGGATGCCGTGGATCTTGTACCGGTCGCCGATGACCTGACCCATCATCTTCATCTGCATCCCGCGCGTGGGCGAGATGACGTCGCTGCTCTCGGGGAAGTCACTGGGGCGGCTGTCACCGATCCGGTTCTTCACCGCGTCGAAGCCGAGCGGTGTCGGAGCTCGTTGAGGCGGAGGCTGGCCGTGCATGCGCGAGCGCGGCGCATCGGAGGCCGAGAGGCGCTTGCCGGTCGCGGGGCACACCTCCGCCTCCGCGTCGTGCGGCAGCGTGCAGTGGGGGCACCGGAGGAAGCGATGGCTCATGGGCTCCGCCGAAGGTTCGACTGGCTCGAACGGGCCACGAGAGCGCGTTTCACGGATGAGCCCCCACGACGGTAGCGCCAGGGTAGCGAAGTTCCCATGTGCGGAGCAACGTCGGCCAAGGGGCCCTCGTCTCACGTCGGATGACCTCGAGTCGACACATGGGCCGGGTTTGCGCGCGTTCGGGGGTGGCACCGGCCAGGTAGAAATCTGGCCCGGCCAGTTCTACGGCGAAACAATCGCCGAAATTCCCCATGGATCGGCGCGGTGTGTAGTGGCGCGCACGATGCACTGGGAGCTGCGTGCGCACGGTGTCGGGTCTCGAGCTGGATGGGATCTTCGTCTGTGGACTTTCCGTCTGCAGCGGAGCGCTGACGTGGTCTGCGCCTCTCGAAGTCGCCGTGGCCATGCTAGTGGCCTTCGCGATCTGGGGACTGGTCGGTCCTCGCGAGCAGCGCGTTCGGCGATGGCTCCTCGCTCTGGCATGTGCGCTTTCGTTCTTCGCGGGCGCTTGGCGAGCGGCTTCGGTCGTGGACGCGTTCGAAACGGCACGAACGAATCTCGAGCGCGATCACGCGTGGCCCTCGCGTTGTGAGCTCGCTGGCATCGTCGAGACGTCGCCTGCGCGCGGCGAGGACTCGGTCCGTGTCGACGTGCGCGTCGGCAAGGGCGCCTGCGAGACGATCTCGTTCGAAGGTCGCGTCACTCTGCACGTGCCTCTCGGCATCGCTCCGCCGATGGCACGGGGCGATCGCGTGACGGCGATTGCGCAGCTCGCTCCTGCCCATCGATTCTGGAACGACGGAACGGGCGACCCGGCACCTGGTCAGGCGCGGCGAGGTTCGCTGCTCTCGGGCGGTGTGGTCGACATTCGCGTGGTCACTCCCGGCTGGGGGATCGTGTCGCTCATCGACCGCCTACGTGAGACGATCAGGCAGCGGATCGTCGCCACGTTTCCGAGCGAGACGGAGGGCATGGCTCGTGCGCTCGTGCTCGGCGAAAGTGCTCTCGACGATACCGACCAACGCGCGTTTCGGCGAAGTGGTCTCTCGCACCTGCTCGCGGTGTCGGGGATGCACCTCGTGCTCGTGGTGGCAACGTTCGTGAGCGCGCTGCGTGCGCTGCTTGTCCGTTTTCCAGCTCTCGCGACGCGCATCGACGTGAATCGGATCGCCGCGGCGGTGGGGGCTCCACTCGCCTGGTTCTACGCCGATCTCGCGGGCGGAAGCGGCTCGGCCATTCGCGCGGCGTGGATGTCGAGCGTCGCCCTCTTTGCCGTGGCGGTTGGGCGGAAACCGGACACGTGGCGCGCGCTCGGGTTCTCGATTCTCGGCATGGCGCTCTGGGACCCGCTCGTCGCCTACGACTTGTCGTTCGTGCTCTCGGTGACGGCCACGTTCGGGCTGGTCGCTCTCGGGAAGCCGATCGAACGAGTGCTCGTCACGCGCGCGCCGGCCTGGGCCGGGTTCGTCGTTCGACCCATGGCGCAGACCACGGCCGCTTCGGTGGCGTGTGCACCCGTGCTCGCCGGCATGGGCCCCGATCTGCCGGTGGCGGGCCTCGTTGCGAATCTCGTGGCCGTTCCGCTCGGTGAGGCGGCGGCTCTGCCGCTGTGCCTTCTGCATGGCCTCCTCGAGCCGCTTCCGCTCGCGGAGAAGGGGACGGCGCTCGCCGCGTCGGGCGCACTGTCGCTCGTGCGTCACGTGGCGCGAAGCTTTGCGGCGATTCCTTGGGGGGCGGTCCCGGTGGCCGCGCCCACGTCCTCCGAGCTCGCCGTGCTTGCCGTCTTCGCGTTCGGCGTGGCGTGCTTTCGGGCTCGCGCGGCGAAGATCGGTTGGAGCGCGCTTTCGGTGGCGTTCCTCGTGATACTCGAGCTCGACGCGCGCGCCGCCGGCTCACCGCACGGCCGGCTCCGCGTGACCTTTGCCGACGTCGGACAAGGCGATGCCGCGCTCATCGACCTTCCCGACGGACGCTCGATGCTCATCGACGCCGGAGGTTTCGTCGGCAGCCCGACGGATACGGGCGAACGCGTGATCGCGCCGCTTCTCCGCGCGCGACGAAGGAGCGTCGTCGACTACGTGGTCCTCTCCCATCCTCATCCCGATCACTTCGGCGGCTTGCGCACGGGCCTCTCGGCCGTCCGCGTCGGTGAGTTCTGGGACACGGGGCAGGGGGAATCCGAGGGCGTGGGCGGAGGCTATGCCGACGTCCTCGCGATGATGCGCGCCCGCGGCGTATCGATTCGTCGGCCGCGCGATCTGTGTGGTGTGCACGAAATTGGCGGCGCCACGATCGAAGTGCTCGCGCCGTGCGGACCTCTCGGCCCCGATCCGGATCGCGGCCCGAACGACAACTCGTTCGTTCTACGGATTCGCTACGGCGAGCGAGCCGTGCTCTTCGTCGGAGATGCCGAACGCGAAGAAGAGCGTGAGCTCGTCGATCGCGGCGCGAACCTCCGCGCCGACGTGCTGAAGGTCGGCCATCACGGCAGCCGAACCTCGTCGAGCCCCCCGTTTCTCTCGGCCGTGGACCCGAGCTTCGCCGTCATCTCGTGCGGCGTGCGCAATCGCTTCGGGCATCCACACCCGAACACGATCCGTTCGCTCGCGACGGCGAAGATTCCGTTCTTCCGCCTCGATCGCGATGGCTCCGTCGTGATGACGACCGACGGGCACGCGCTCGACGTTCAGTCTCTCGTGACGATGCCGATGTACGGCAGGTTGCGGTACTTCTCCGCGAAGTCGAGTCCGTAGCCGACCACGAATTTGTCTTCGATGGTGAAGCCCAGATAGTCGACGTCGACGGACACGCGTGCGCGCGCCGGCTTGTGCAGAAGCGCGCAGACCTTCACGCTGCGCGGGTTGCGCGTGCGGAACAAATCCATCAAGTGCGCGATGGTGAGGCCCGTGTCGACGATGTCCTCGACGATGATGACGTCTTCGCCGGCGATGGGTCGGGAGAGGTCCTGCGTGATCTGCACGACACCGCTCGTCTCCGTGCCCTCGCCGTACGAACGCACGCCGAGGAAGTCGATGCGCAGGTTGTGCATGTCGATGGCGCGGCAGAGGTCGGCCGCGAACAGGAAGCTCCCCTTGAGGACCACGACGAGGACAACGTTCTGACCCTGGTAGTCTCGCGAGATCTGAGCGCCGAGTTCCTTGACTCGAGCAGCAATGGTCTCCTGATCGAGCATCGTGACGAGTCGTTCACTCATGAGCTGCTGTGTCGCCTTGACGCGGCTCGATGTAAAGAGGAGCTTTGCGGCGTGAGCAAGCGCCTGGCATTTCTCGAGAAGGTCACCAACGAAGGTTCGGACGATCCGCTCGCCTGGTACGGGCTGGCCATGGAGTACCGCAAACTCGAACGGTGGGACGAAGCACTCCAGACCTTCACGACCCTGCGCACGCAGAAGCCCGATTACGTCGCGATGTATTTGATGTGCGGGCAGATGCTCGCGGACCTCGGTCGGAAGGACGAGGCCCGCGAGTGGATGGAGGCCGGCACCGAACGAGCACGTGCGACGGGCAACTCGCATGCTCTCTCCGAGCTCGACTCGGCGCTCGCCACACTCGATGACTGACGCCGCCCCTCGACTCTTCGGACTCGAGCCTCCGCTGACGAGCGACTCGAAGAGTCTCGTGTCTCAGCCGCTCTTGGGCGAAGCGTCCCGCATGTCGTAAAGGACGAGGATCGCCTCGACCAAGAGGTCGAGATCCACGGGCTTCGGCACGTGACGATCGAAACCTGCCTGGAGAGCAAGCGCGCGGTCGGCGGAGCCTGTATACGCTGTCACGGCGATTGCAGGCGTGCGCCCGCCTCGATCTTCGCTAAGCGAGCGGATTCGGCGGATCAGCGCGTACCCGTCTTCGTCCGGCATGGCGATGTCCGATACGAGAACGTGCGGTTGCTCGCGCTCGAGAAGATCGAACGCGTCGCGCGCATTCGATGCAACGAGCACCGTTGCGCGACGCTGTTCGAGAATCGTGCGTAGCAGTTCGCGTGCGTCGTCATCATCGTCGACAGCGAGAACGACGACGCCTTCGAGCGATGCTCGCGCCTTCGGCGCAGCACGGAGCGCCGAGCGAGAATCGTCTGCGTGCCACGATGCGCTCACAATACCCATGGTAGCTGCTGGACATGTCGAGACAAATCTTCCTGAACGGAACCGACGTCGTTCGTGCGCGCGTGGCTCGCGGTCGCAGTACGACTCGTCGCTCGGTTCAGGCGCCCGGCCCCGAGAGGCATCACGAGCTTCAACATGTCGGGGTCATCCCTTTCTCCATGGCCGCGCACCAGCAAAGCACGCGCCACCCATCTAGCACCGACCTGTCAGGTTAAGGGGGCCTGGAAATGGCTCCTACGTGAATGCTCGACACGCCGAATGCGGCGCCGCTGTGTGCGCGATACCTCGCGCGGCGAGCAGAACGCGACGCGGTGCGTCCACATGAGGTCTTCGTTAGCTTTCGTTCTCAGAACGACGAGCACGGAGCGCGGCGAGACGCGCCCGAATGCGTGCCTCTTCGCCATGTTCGGTCGGTTCGTACAGCGATGTACCGACGAGCTCGTCCGGCAAATACGTTTCCCCCGGAACGACTCCATCGTCGTAATCGTGGGCGTATTTGTAGCCCGTTCCGTAACCCTCTTGCTTCATCAGCGTCGTGACGGCGTTACGGAGCTTCATGGGAACGGGGAGGGCGCCGCGCTCTTCGATCAACGCTTTGGCCCGGTGCCACGCGTTCTTCACCGCGTTCGATTTGGGCGCGCACGCCAGATACACCGCGGCGTGCGTCAAAGGGTAGAGCCCCTCCGGAAGGCCCATGCGACGGAAGGCCGCGTCGGCGTTGGACACGACGACGAGCGCGCGCGGATCGGCCATCCCGACGTCTTCGCTTGCGAAGATCAACATGCGACGGAGGACGAAGAGCGGGTCGTCGCCCGCTTCGAGCATCCTCATCATCCAGTAAACCGCCGCATCCGGATCGGAGCCGCGCATCGATTTGATGAATGCGCTGACGACGTTGTAGTGCTCCTCGCCCGCCTTGTCGTAAAGCAGCGGAGCTTTCTCTTCGGATGCGGCGAGCGTCTCTGTGGTGATGGCGTTTTCGTCACGTGAACGAGCGTACTCAGCCGCTGCCTCGAGGATGGCGAGCGAGCGCCGTCCGTCACCTCGCGCCATGCGTGCGATGGTTCGAACCGCTTCAGGGTCGACGGAGAGGCCGCCGATCCCATGCTCGTTGTCGGCGATCGCACGTTCGAGAATCGTGACGAGCGCCTCTTCGGTGAGGGCTTCGAGGCGAAACACTTTGCAACGCGACAAGAGTGCCGCGTTGACCGCAAACGACGGGTTCTCGGTCGTGGCGCCGACGAGGGTGATCGTTCCTGCCTCGACGTGGGGCAGAAACGCATCCTGCTGGGCTTTGTTGAACCGATGGATCTCGTCGACGAAGACGAGTGTGCGCTCTCCTTTGTACGAGAGGCGTTCGCGCGCAGCCGCGACGATCTCTCGCAGCTCCTGGATGCTGCCGAGGACGGCCGAGAAGGGGACGAACACCGAACGCGTGCGTTCGGCGATGACTCGCCCGAGCGTGGTCTTGCCGACGCCGGGCGGTCCCCAGAGGATCATCGAAGGGACGCGATCCTTCTCGATGGCATTGAGGAGGAGCTTGCCCGGACCGAGCACGTGCTTCTGTCCGACGTACTCCCCGAGGTTCGTCGGACGCATGCGCTCGGCGAGAGGAACAGCGCCGCTCGATGCAGCCTCTCGCTTGGCGGCTGCTCCGAACAACGTGTCGCCGCCGGTTCTGAACATGTCAGACGTGTCGCCGGCTCCTCTCGATCGCGGTCTCGCCACGGGCGAACCCTAGCACCGCGCGCGTTGCGCGAAAGTGCTTCGAAGGCAAGAGTCGCCGCTCGACGTCATCGCGGCTGAGCATGTTTTGGTTCTGCGTCAAGGCGTACGGAGCGACGCGCGACGGAGATCGCGTCTCTTCGCGAAGACATGTTGCTGTCGCGCGCGCAGCTTGTGCTGTGGTCCCGCTTCCGGCATGAACAAGAAGCATGTCGACCCCGCGGGCAGTAGTGATCCCGTTCGGCGTTCCGGATGATGGACGCGGACTCGGTCTCGGCCTCGCGGCGCTCGTGCACAGCTTCGCGCAGATCGACGGTGAGAGCGTGGCGCTTGCTCAATTGCTCGCGCGCAAGACGTCCGAGACGTCGAAGCTCGCCGACGACGACGCGAACGATGCACCCCCGCCGAGCGGCGAAGCGGGACCGGTCGAAGCGTTCGTGCCCCCGCGCGCATGGAAAGATCTCACCGGCAGTGGCAACGCTCCCGCCGGCGTGAACTTCGTGCTGACGGGGAGCTTCGAGCCCCCGATCGATGGTCGCGGGCTCATCCAGCTCCTCGCGTTCGACACCAAGGACGGCCGCACGCGCGCCAAGGTCGAAGCGCATCTCGACGGGGAGAATGCGGGTCGCACGTTGCTCGCGGCCTTCGACGAGCTTTGGTCGCAACTCGGTGGCGAGCTCGGAACCGTGCGCGACATCGGCGATCTCTCGTGGGATGCGCTCGAGAGCGTGCTTCGTGCCGAGCGCTGCGCCTTGCACGATCCGCTGAGGGGCGGTCCACACGATCGTCTCGCCGCCATGGTCCATCTCGGTCGCGCCATCGGCGACGCTCCGGACGCTCGGTTTCCAGCAAGCCGTCTGGCGGCGCTCGCTCTCGATGCTGCCGTCGCGAATCCTTCGGACGGCAAGCTCGCCGACGCTGCGCTGCGGGCACTCGTCCGCGCGACGGAAGACGCGCCGGAGAACGCCGATCTCATCGAAGCGGTGGCGGCGCTCAACATGCGCACGGGCAACGGTGAAGAGGCCGAACGCCGTGCCCACGAAGCACTCGCCATCGAGCCCGAGCGCACGCGTCTCTACGCTCTTCTCTCCGAGGCTCGCCGCTCACGTGGGGATTTGCCAGGCGCGCTCGTGGCGATCGAAGACGGCCTCCTCCACGGTACTGCCGATCCGTTACTCAACACCGAACGCGGCATCGTGCTTGCCGAGCGTGGGAACCTCGACGACGCCGAGCGTGCGTGGCGCATGGTCCTCGACGGCTTTCCGCTCTATCCGCCGGCGTTCAGCAATCTCGCGTCGCTCTTGATGGAGCGTCGCGATGCGGCTTCGGCCACGCGCCTCGTCGACGACGTGCTTCTCGCGTGCAACCGCGGAGGCGCCCATCCCGAGGTGCTCCGGCGATCGATTCAGCTCGTCCTCGCCGCCGAACCCGAAGGCATTGCGCGCGCGTCCCGCGTGAAGCGTCTCGCTGAAGCACTCCTCGAGCGCGTTCCCACCGACGCGTGGGTCACGCTCGTTCTCGCGCGGGCGCTCGCCAAGACAGGTGACCGCAAGGCCGCAATTCGTCATCTCGCGCACGTCGAAGCGCTCGCCCCGACGTCCACGTTCGCGTCCGAAGCTCAGCGCGGGCGGCTCGCCCTGGAGGAGCCGAAGGCGGCGCTGGAGATCGAAGCGGTTCTCCGTGCGGCCTATCAGGCACCCGTCGTCGACCTCGAGGTCATTGCCGCGCGTGCACGCGGGCTCGCCACCACCCATCCCGCGTGGCACGCCTACTTCGCCGTAGGCATTGCCGAACGTCGTCTCGAACGATGGCGCGCAGCGCGCGATGCCTTCGCCGAGGCCCTCCGCCTCTCGTCAGGCTCGACGCCCGCTCACATGGAGATCGTCGGCGCCTACGTCGCGCTGTCGAACCCCGAAGCCGCGCTCGTGCATGCTCGCCGCGCGTGCGAGCTCGAAGGAGAGAATGCGCGCTCGCTCTCGGTGCTCGCCACGGCTCTCCTGGCGGCAGGCAAGCGCGACGACGCGCGCGACGCCATCGACCGCGCGCTCTCGCTCGACGCAACCGACGAGGCCAATCGCGCGCTCGCCGAACGCATTCGTTCCGCGCGCAACCGCACGAGCACGCTTACGCGCCTTCGCGACGCGTTCTCCCGCTTCCGCCGATCCTGAATGACCGCGCATGAGCGCGGCCCATTCAGTCTTTTGTCATCACGGGGCGGCACGCGCCGCCCCGCCCCACGCGGGGCTCGCTCCGCTCGCGAGACTGAGGCTGCCAGAGGGCGACGGCGTAGTCGCCTCTGCTAGAGCTCAGCGCGAGCCGAAGATGGCCGAGCCCACGCGCACGAGCGTGGCCCCGCAGGCGATGGCGACTTCGAGGTCGTCGCTCATGCCCATCGAGAGCTCCGGTAGGCGCGCTCGTCCGCCGTGGAGGCGTCGCAGCGAAACGAGCGCCTCGAACACGCGCCGAGCGGCCTCGAGGTCGTGAGGAGGCATCGTCATGAGGCCGCGGAGCTGCAGCGCGGGCTCCTTGTCGACGGCGTCGAGGATGTCACCGAGCTCGGCCGGCGAGGTGCCGTGTTTCTGCGGCTCGGCTCCGACGTTGACCTCGACGAGCACGGGCATGCGGAAGCCCTCGCGACGGTGATCGTCTTTGGCGACGCGCTTGCCGAGCTCGCGTGCGAGGGCGGCCGAATCGACCGTGTGCACGACGTGCGCGGCGCGAGCCACGTACTTGGCCTTGTTCGTCTGCAGGTGGCCGATGAAGTGCCACTCGATGTCGTGCAGGTCGACGAGCTCGTCGGCCTTCTGCGCGAGCTCCTGCGCGTAGTTCTCGCCGAAGAGGCGCTGGCCTGCTTCGTACGCTTCGCGAATGGCGAGCGGCGGCTTGGTCTTGGAAACCGCGATGAGCCTGATTTCGGAGGGATCGCGCGAGGCGGCGATGGCCGCGCGATGAATGCGATCGCGCACGCTCGCGAGGTTGTCGGCGATGGAGCTCCTGCTCATCGTGATCTCCACCCGCGTCGAACGCGAGCGTGCCAAACCATGAGGTCGGACGTGCCGACGAGCGGACCGCCTTCGAAATCGCCGTAGACGGCAGTCGCTTCGAAACCGTTGTAGTGCAGCAGCGCTTCCCACTCTTGCGGGAAGAACTGCCGATGCGCGAGCGGAGTCATGAATTGGGAGTCACCCCCACTCACATCACTAGGCATTGCGGTGCGTCGATCGTTACCTGACTTCGCCTTTCGATCCACAGGCTCGAAGCACATGGATACGAAGACGACCTGACGCACTCGGTCGTAGTCGAAATACTCGTGGTATTTGACCCGACCGGCCGTGGGGTGGACGAACGATGGGATGCGAAAAGGCGTCTTCGGGTTCCGCGTCAGGTCCTCGAGAATCGGCATGCCGATGTCGACCACGAGCTCACCTCCAGGGGCGAGGTGCTCGCGGACTCGTGCGAGCCAGCGCTCGACGTCTTGGCGCGCGTAGAGGTGCAGTGCCGTGTTGAACGTGCACAGCACGAGCGGGAAGCGCTTCTTCAAGCGCACAGTCCGCATGTCCCCGTGGTGCGCCTTCACGCGTGCGCGGATCGGCGCGGGCTCACGGGCGAGCCGCTCTCGGAGATTCTCGAGCATGGGCTTCGAGAGGTCGATGCCCGAGACTTCGAGGCCTGCATGCGCGAGCGGAAGCGCAATGCGGCCGTTGCCGATGCCGTACTCGAGGACGGACCCTCGGCCTGCGGCGATGCGCGTGTAGTACGCAACATCATCCGTCTGACCCCGGTACGCGTGGTCGTAGTACGCGGGGTCTTCGTAATGCGCGCGCGACCCAGCTTCGAGCTCGAGGTCTGGTTTCTTCCCCCGCTCGACTCGGCCGCGCGCTTTCGATGGATCGCGGGGCTCTTCCCCCCCGCGTTTCGAGCTCAGTATAGGCCCGTACGGTTCATGTGGTCGATCCAGTCCTGAACCGCGTCCGTGCTCGGGCGGTCGAAGTGGACCTTGCCCGCGGCGATCTCGCGGAGGGCCGTGACGGCAGGCTTGTTCTTCGAGTGGACGAGCGGCGTGGCGCCCTTCATGAGCTGGCGCGTACGACGAGCGGCCAGGACCACCAGCGCGAAACGGTTCTCTTCACGCTCGAGACAATCTTCGACGGTAACGCGCGCCATGGGGAACTCCGTGCCTCTCGCTTCGAAGTCGAAATCCTCGGAACCCACCCAACCTTCGAGGGGGCTGTCCGACTTCTTGGGGACGACGGAAGCTAGTCGCAGCGTTTGCACCTCGCAAGCTTTTCCACCCCCACGACCGGGCTGGAATCCACGCGAAATGCTGAACAATTGAGCGGTAATCGCCTTCCTCGGCTTGCGGGATCCGCCAGGTTACGCGAGAAATCAGGGCTACATGGCACTCCTCATGTATCTCGCCCGGCACGGTGAGACGGCCGACAACGCCAATCGCATCTTCCAGGGCCAAGGGGGCAGCGGCCTCGCTCCCAAGGGTCGAGCTCAGGCTGAGCGCCTTGCCGCGCGGATGAAGCGGGCGTCCCTCGACGCCATCGTTTCGAGCGATCTCGAGCGTGCCTTCGAGACCGCCGAGATCGTCGGCCGGGCTTGTGAGATCCGCGTCGACCGTGACCCTCGCCTCCGCGAGGTGGACGTTGGAACCTGGACCGGCAAGAGCTACGACGAGATCGCGCGCCTTCATCCGGAGGACTGGGCCGCGATCGCACGAGGCGAGGATGTTCGACGCGGAGGAGGCGAGACCTACGCCGAGCTCGCGATCCGGATCGAAGCGGCGCTCGAGCGAATCGCCGATGGGCGACCTCACGGGAGGATGCTCGTCGTCTCCCACGGCGGGGCGATTCGGAGCTTCATCGCGCGGATCCTCGGTGTGTCGAAAGACGGTTTCCGAGTCCTCGATGCGGTCGCCAATTGCGGTATCACGCTGCTCGAACGCAGCACGTCCGGTCGGTATTCGCTTCGGACCTGGAACGAGGTCGAGCACCTCGAAGGTATCGAGCGCATCGAGCGCATCGAGCGCGAAGACAGCACCGATTGAGGCGCTCGGCCTACCCCTAGCCACGGGGCCATGGGCTGGCCGAGACTCAGGATGAGTCAGACCAGGTTGATCGTGACGTCGATGTTGCCGCGCGTAGCTTTCGAGTACGGGCAAGTCCGGTGGGCGGCGTCCACGATGGCCTGGACGACGTCGCGCTCGAGACCGGGGACACTCACATTGAGGCGTGCCTGCAGGAAGTACGCGCCGTCCGTCGTTCCGAGGTCGACTTCGGCGTCGACCGTCAGCTCGGCGGGGAGCGAGACGTTCATCTTCCTTGCCGCGAGCCCCATGGCGCCGATGAAGCAAGCCGACCATCCGGCGGCAAAGAGCTGCTCCGGATTGGTGCCGTTGCCCGCAGAGCCAGGAGACGAGAGCTTGATGTCGAGGCGCCCATCGGAGCTGCGCGAGGCGCCGTCTCGGCCGCCGGACGACGTGTGAGTTTTGCCCGTATAGAGAACTTTTTCGATTCGCGTCATTGGGGTTGTGAGGGTTACGGTTCTCGACAAACCTGGTTTCGCGACGACTTCGAAATTGTGTTCGTGCCTCCAGAAGTCGGGCCGGGGATTGAGCCCGACCGTGAGGGCCATCACCTTGCATCGCCGCGGACGTGTGACACTTTCGCGATTCATGCGGAGTCGCCACCTCGTCTCGATCGTCCTGTTCGCTGGGCTCTCCGCGGCGGCGTGCACGTCCAGGACTCGTTCCGGTGAATCGCGCCACTCCTTCTTTGCTGCATCGCTGGAGCAGCAAGTGGCGCTCGTGGAGGTCGGCGGAGATCGTGCGGTGTTCGTCGCTCCCCACGCGAATCAGGAGGTCGACTGGCGCACGGCGACTGTCGGTAAGGGCGTCGTCCTCGCCAAGGCCTCGGAGGACGGCAGGCGGCTCTTCGTCGTGTCCAAGGGCGAGCAAGGGAGCGAGCCGCCGACGCTCACCGTCTTCGAGGGCGCAACGAATGGCGAGGCGAACGCAGCTCGCCGCTTCGAGCTTCCTTCCGCTCACTCCGCCCTGGCGGTCGACCCGACGGGCCGCTGGGTGGGGCTCTACACCAGGATGAAGCAAGACCTGTCGGGGATCCAAGCCGAGTCCGTCGTGCCAGGTCAGGTCTCCGCGCTCGCCGACCCGCCCGCGTTCAGCCTCATTCCAGCGCTCGAAGGCGAGATCCAGAACGAAGTCGTCCTCGTCGATCTCGACGCGTCACCGGAGCTTGCCGTCTCCTCCCGGCTCGTCGGCGAACCGAACGAGCCGCCGGTGCAGCTCTGGTTCTCCCCCGTGCTCCAGCTCCCTGCGGGACCACGACGCTTGCTGGTGTCGCAGAGTTCCAGTCGGGCCTTCCTCCTCGAGCTCGACCGCTTGGCCGCGAACCCGGCGGTTCAGCCCGAGCTCCTGACGACCCTGCCCACGAGCTCGACGACCGTGATGTTCGACGACGGCGCTCCCGACCGTACCGATGACGCGCGCATCGTCATGCTGCTTACGGAGTCCTCGACGCCGATTCTCAACCGGGACCCCGTGATGTCATCGCGCCTGGCGATGTTCACGTTCGCGCCGCTCTCCGGGGCGGCCCCGCAAGCCTCGGGACGTGAATTCGAAACCGTCTCTACTGGCGTCGACTTCAAGCGGTACGCGTCCGAGTTTGCGTTCGTGAACACGGCAGCCGGACGACGTATCGCCGTGCTCGTGAATCCTAGTCCCGCCGTGGTGTTCGTCGATCCCGACGACCCAACGGGAAACGCCGCGACGATGGACTTGGCGTTCGCCCATAACGCATTGGAAGTCCATTGGGTTCGGACTCGCACGGCCGCCACCGAGGGCGGCGCGGACGCTTTCCTCCTGTCTGCAGGCATCATCGTGAATGAGACCGCCTACTGGTCTCTTGAGCCGACATCCGAGCAGCCCTTCGGCAACGTCCAGCAGCCTTTCAGCTTCCCTGGCGTGCTCGAATTGCTGGACGTCCCACCTCCCCACGAGGACCTCAAGATCCTTCGTCCCAGCGGATATTGCTGCTTCACCGGATTCTATGTGCTCGACCGGCGGACGCTGTCGGTGATGTCGTTCTCGGAATCCTCGGCGGCGTCGCTGCGCGTCTCCCCCGATGGCCGACACGTCTCGTACTTCACCACCGATCCGGACAAGAACGGCCTGACCGAATGGGTCGGCGCGACCGTGAATCTCGACGACCTCACGGTCACGCACTTCCCGCTCGACGGCCGCCGCGGAGCAATGTTCGACGTCGCGCGTCCCGAAGGCGGCAGGGCCATCGTCGTCCTGGGGGGCGACAGCTCGACGGACGGACCCATTCAGGGCGACGGCACCATGACGGTCTTCGATGCCGAGTCCCCGAAGGTGAGCACCGCACGATCCTACTCGGCGCTTCTGCTCGGAGCGCCGTGACGGCTGCTGCGCTCGCGTCGATTCATCGACCCACTCAGAGTGCGGGCGCGGTGACGGGAACGAGCGGAACGACGCCGACGCGGAGCGTGTCGCTGCGCGCTGGCACCGTGGTCGTGTAGACGGCAAATACCGTGTGGGCGCCTTCACGGATGATCTCGAACGACTCGCCAACGAACGGAGGGTCGGAGCAATCACTCTTGAGGTGGAGCCCACCTGCGTGCATCCCAGGCGGCAACGCGAAGGAGCGCACCTCGTCGGGAGTGACGCGGGCGTCGGTCGACTCGATCGCGCCGTTGCTCACGCGGTATCCGCTGGCACAGGTGCCATCCACGCCGAAGTACCAGGCGGTACCCTCGTCGGGCGCGGACAGCTTCTGCAGCAAGAGGAGGTCGACGTCGACCGTTCCCTTGCCTGGTTGGGTCGGCTCGTCGATGGCGTGGACGAATTCGTGGACCGACCCCGTGCTCGCTCCGTCCGGCCCTCGGGTTGCGCCGAGGAAGAACGTGCGGGTTTCGCCGGGCCTCGGCGTCCACGAGTGCTGCACGATGACCCGTTCGCCCTCCTGTCCCGTCGAGGGGTAGACGCTCAGCGCGGCCTCGCCGCGGTCGTCGATGCGCGGATCGTAGGGCGACGACACCGTGCCGAGGGGGACCGTGACCTTCGTGTCGAATCCGATGCCTTCGGCGTTCAGATAGACCTCGATGTCCCCCATCGGTCTGCCGTCGGTCGGCACGTAACCGTTGAACCAGCGAATCAGCGAGCCGCTGGGACGCCGTCCGGCGGTGCCGGTCCAGTCCTGAGGCGAGCTCGACGAGGCGCCTCCTGGCTCGCAGCCGACGAAAAGCGCTGGAACGAGTACGAGCAGCGCGAAGCGCGAGCGCGTCCACATGTGCCGATGCTACCAGCGCGCGCGGACGAGCGCACAGTCGTCGGCGCGTCAGCCGACGACGAGTTTGCGCGCGCCGCTCTCGAAGAGGATGTGTGCGCGTCCGGGCTCGATGGCAGTGACCACGCCCACGCCGAACTTGGGATGTTCGACGAGGCTGCCGACGGTCACCTTCGCGGTGGCCGAATAAGGCGCCTTGGGGCCTTTCG
The DNA here is from genome assembly GCF_001263205.1 of Labilithrix luteola. GTDB lineage: Bacteria > Myxococcota_A > Polyangia > Polyangiales > Polyangiaceae > Labilithrix > Labilithrix luteola. The sequence continues at coordinate 3,416,799 of NZ_CP012333.1, read as the reverse complement.
CGGCGTCGACGGCGGCTTTCCAGTCGCCACCGGTACCGCTCGCGTCGCCGCCGATGCGCTTGCCGCCGGTGGTGCGTTCGTGGAACTCGCGAACGACGTCGGACGAGAGTCGCGTCAGGCGTTTCTTCGCGGCACCGGCGTCGCCCGTGCGGCTTCCGACGCGCGCGCGGATCAAATCGAGTCGTGCGGCATCGCGCTCGGCGAGCTGATGAAGCTCGTCTTCGGCGAGGGCGAGCAGATCGCGAACTTCGGGATGGAGATGTCCGCCCGCTGCGTCGAGCACGCGTTGCACCTTCTCGAGGAACGCGGACGGCGCGAAGCCTGCGTCACCGGGTGACAAGACGTCTTCGTAGACGTGCAGGAGAAGGAACCTCGGCTCCTGCGGGTAGCGTTCATGGAGAATCCCCCATGCCGACGCGGCGGGCAGCTCGCAGATCTCGCTCCGCGCCCAGATGGCGTAGAGGACCAAGCGGTCTTCCGCATCGCGCGGGACTTTCTGGACTCCCTTGGCGTCGACGTCCTCGAACACGCCTCGCATCCTACGCCGAGTGGAAACGAGCGGTGAAAATCCCGCGGTCCCGCTCGATGCTCAGCGTTCGCCGAGCTCGAAGACCTGCTCCGGACCGTAGATCTCGAGGTCGGCTCCGTCTTCGCTCCAGGCGCGAATCATCGCGCGCGCCACGGTTTTTGCGGGCACCGGACGGTACTGCCGAACTCCAGGCAGGAATTTGAGCGCCGAAACCACGACCTGGCCGACGCCTTCGAGCGGCCGACGTTTGGCGCGTTCGCCGGCGAGGAGGCCCGGCCGCAAAATGCGGATACGCGAAAAGGGGAGCTTTTCGACGTCACGCTCGAGCTCGCCCTTCATGCGCGTGTAGAAGAGCGACGAGTTCCAGTTCGCCCCCGACGACGAGACGAGGACGTACCGCTTCACGCCGGCGGCCGCAGCCTGCTCGGCGATGCGGTACTGGAAGGTGTAGTCGACCTCGTACTGGGCCGCTTGGCTGCCCGCGAGGCGGAGCGTGGTGCCAAGCGTCGAGAAGAGCACGTCACCCTGTGAGCCCTCGATGAGCGGCGACCACGAGTCTTTCGAACGAAAGTCGATGACGTGCTCGTCGAGCTTCGGATGCTCGCGGCCCGACTTCCGGCGGACGAGCGATACGACCTTTTCGAAGCGTGTGTCTTCCTGGAGCTGGTCGAGCAGCTGACTGCCGACCAAACCCGTTCCGCCGATCACGATCGCGCGCGCCCGCATTTGGCCATTCTAGCGTGGCCAAACGTGCGGGCGTGCGCAATCAGGTGCGGCTCAGAAGCGACCGGCCTGGAAGTCGAGGATGGCGCGCTCGATCTCCTGCGGCGTGTTCATGACGAACGGGCCGTACTGCACGACCGGTTCGCCGAGCGGCTTGCCGGCGACCACGAGGACGCGCGACGGCTTGCTCGCGTCGCCCTTGGTGGCGAGGCGAACGTGCTCACCTTCGTTCAACACGCCGAGCGTTCCGCGGGCGAGCGCACGCTCGGAGCCTGCTTCACCCGCGAGAACGTCGCCGTCGAACGGGTAGACGAACGCGGCGTGCCCCTTGGGGAGCGGGATCTCCGCGTCGGCGCCTGCCGGAATGGTGACGTCGAAGTAGTGCGGATCGGTCTCGCGATCCTTGCCCGCCGGACCGACGTGCTCACCGAGCTTGCCGGCAATGACGCGCACGGTGACGCCTTTCGCGAGGGATGCGGTCGGGATGTCCGCCGGCTGCACGTCCTGGTAGCCAGGGTCGCGCATCTTGTCCTTGGCGGGCAGGTTGATCCAGAGCTGGAAGCCCCAGACGAGTCCCTGCTCCTGCTGAGGCATTTCGGAGTGGACGATGCCTCGTCCGGCGGTCATCCACTGGCCGCCGCCGGCGCCGAGCTCGCCTCGTCCGCCGTGGTTGTCCTCGTGGCGGAAGTTGCCCGCCAGCATGTACGTGAACGTTTCGAACCCGCGGTGCGGGTGATCGGGGAAGCCGGCGAGATAGTCCTGCGGTTCGTCCGACCTGAATTCGTCGAGCATGAGGAACGGGTCGAGGCGCCGCAGCTCCGGCGTGCCGAGCACGCGAGTCAGCTTCACGCCGGCGCCGTCACTGGTCGGCATCCCGCGCACGAGGCGCGCGACCGAGCGGCCCGTGCGGTCCGTGCTCGAGGCCTTCGAGGCGGGGGTGATGTTGGGCTGGGCCATGGTTCTCTCTTTCTTTCTTTCCTTTGCCGAGAGCGAGCTCGAGTGTCGATTCGCTCCGACCCCCCTACAGTAAGTCGCCACGTGCCGAGCCCAATCCCCCGCCAGGCGAACCAGTCGTTCCACGGGTGGAACAATTGCGATGCGCGCTCGTGGCCTCGACGGCGCTAGGCTGGCCGCGCGCGGGGGCACCCAAGCGTCGTCAAATACGCACGAGACCTGCAGAAAAAGAGGACCGATGAGCCAGCTGCCTGACAACGAGCCCGACTGCCAAACCGACGTCGAATGCCCCACGATCGAGCTCGTGGTCCGAGCCCGCCCTCGCGACATCGGCGCCTTTGCCGTTCGCCGAACGCTGCCGTCGATGCAGCGCCGCATGGTCGGCCCCTTCATCTTCTTCGATCACATGGGCCCCGCGGAGCTCGAGCCGGGCAACGGGATGAGCGTTCGCCCGCATCCGCACATCAACCTTGCGACCGTGACCTACCTCTTCGACGGCGAGATCTTCCACCGTGACAGCTTGGGCTCCGCGGTGGCGATTCAGCCGGGCGCCGTGAACTGGATGACGGCCGGTCGAGGCATCACGCACTCCGAGCGCAGCTCCGAGGAGCGCAAGAAGTCGGGCGGGCGCATCCACGGCATTCAGGCCTGGGTCGCGCTCCCGGACGCGCACGAGGAGACCGAGCCTGCGTTCTTCCACCATGAGGCGTCGACCATCCCTGGCGTGCCGCATGAGGGCGGAACCGTGCGCGTGATCGCGGGCAAGGCGTACGGAGTGACCTCACCGGTCGAGGTGCTCTCACCGATGTTCTACGTCGATGCGAAGCTCGAGGCGGGCGCCAAGATCGCGCTACCGACCGAGTATCCGGAGCGCGCCGCGTACGTCGTCGAGGGGCGCGTGAAGTGCGGCCCCGAGGAGCTCGAAGAAGGCTCGATGGCCGTCTTCAAGGAAGGCATGCAGCCGGTTCTCGAGGCGCTCGAGCCAAGCCGCGTCATGCTCCTTGGCGGCGAGCCGGTCGGCGCGCGCCACATCTACTGGAACTTCGTCTCGAGCTCGAAGGACCGCATCGAGTCGGCGAAGAGCGACTGGAAGGAAGGGCGCTTCCCGAAGGTGCCGGGCGACGAGATCGAGTTCGTTCCGCTTCCGGAAGTCTGAACGCCGAGAGGTCGGAGGCTCACGCCCTCAGCGCTGCATGATCTGCACGAGCGCGAGGGCGTGACGAACCTCTTCGGCCGTCAGCCCCGAGCGTGCCGCGATCTCCGCGACGCTGGGCTTGCGGCCGAGCTCCGCTCCGAGCGTGCGTGCCGTGGCGATGACCTGGGCGAGGCGCTTCTCGCCCCCGCCGCCCTCGGGCGCTTGGATGCGACGACCCTTGGCCTCGAGGGCGTGCAGGATGGAGTCGACGTCATCTTGACTGACCGCTCGGGCGCCGACGGCCTCGCCGATCGCATCGAGCGAAACTTCACCGCTCGCCTCGGACGCTTCGAGAAGCGCCGTGACGATCGCTTCGAGCTCTTTCCGCACGATCAGGTTTCGGCGATCGGGAGCGGCCAGAGCTTACGGAAACCGACGGCCACGACAGCTCCGTCTTCACGTGCGACGAGAGCGCCGTAACGGCACTTCTCGATCAGCTTTCCGCTCACGAGCGAGCCGTGGTCGTCCGGGTAACGGATCGACTGCCCCTCGTACATCATGCGGAACACACGGGCGTCGGTGGCGATCGAGTCGAGCTCGGTCGGCATCGAGCCGTCGTAGGGACCGACGTCTTCGGCGCGAACGCGCTTCAGACGTACGCCGTCTTGGAGAAGCACGTGGATCGCCTCGATGCCGGCGAAGAGAACGACGCCCACGTGGGTGTCGCCGCTCTTCGTGGTGACGGTGACGATCTGTCCGGGCAGCATGCCGTCGGGAGCCGGCTCGCGTACGTCGGATGCTCGCCCGCCGAGCCGCTTGCGTGCGGTTTCGAGCGTCGGCTTTACGTCCTTCCTCGAAGGCGCGCCTGACTTCGAGGCGCCCTCGGTGGTGGTGTCGGAACGGTCGAAAACGGAACGGACGACAGGGAGGTTGAGCTTCTTGCCCACGTCCCGATCCTACCGCCCTGAGCGATGGAGGGCGAGAAACGAGGGCACTGTTTTTTCGGTGAATGCTCGAGGTCAGAGTGACGGCGAAGTAACGAACCGCGTCATTCACAGGGCGAGCGTGGGTCGCCTCGCACCCTGTCTTTGCGCCTCAGTGCCCCTCGCCCCCTCGCGCGTCGCTCTCTCGAGTTCCATGTGCTTGCACGCGTTGGCTTCGTGGCGCGCGCACCTCGCCGCCGGATACCGCTTATGCACCCGCAGGAGATCCGCAGGCAGAGCCGTGCGGCGCGCCGGCTTGTCCGATTGGAGCGCGACGTCCGCTACGTCTTGACGTCGTGAAGGATCGAACTCTCGCGGTAACGCGCGGGGCTCGTTCCCGATGCTCGAGTGAACGCTCGCGCGAAGGCCGATGCGTTGGCGTATCCGACGCGTGCGGCGATCTCTTTCACGCCAGCGTTCGTCGTGACGAGGAGCTCGCGGGCGCGTGCGAGTCGGAGCGCGCGAATGTGCGTACCGAGCGGCATGCCCAACAAGGACGACGCTCGCTCGACGAAGACCGTGCGTGAGAGACCCGCGCGCTTGGCCAACGCCGAGAGCTCCCAGGGTTGCTCGGGAGCGGCGCGCACATCGGCCAGCACCGAGGCGATCGATGCATCACGCAAGAGATCCTGACGCGACTCGATGCGCTCGATCGCCTGCGTGAAGAGCACGTGCGCGAGAGACGTGGCGATGGCTTCCCGTGAGCTTTCGGGTAGCGCACGAGCATGGCGCAGAAGGTCGAGCGTTTCGCGGAGCCAGCCGGCGACGGCGAGTTTCTCCGACGGAAGGGAAACGACGGCCGGAAGCAAATCGAGCCAGGGCGCCTCCGCTCCGTGGTGGAGGCTCGCGACGATCATGTACCCATCGACGTCACCGTCGGTCTCGTAGGCGTCGTCATCGGTGCGCTGCATGCCGGGGCAGGCGCCGAACCCGTGCACGCGCGTCGTGGGTTGGTCGCGAATCACGTGCGCGTCGGAACGGGGGAGAAAGGCGATGTCGCCGCGCGAGAGCGAGATCTGCTCGCCGCCCACGTCGAGGGCAGCCGTTCCGTCGAGCTGGACGTAGACCCGCGCTTCGTGAGGGCCGCGTCCAAGCCGCTTGCCCCAGCGGTTGCCGAGGGCGAGATGTGTCGCGTCGACCTTGCGGACCGAAACGCTGCGGACGAGCTCACGCACGGCGGTCATGCTCTCAACCTACTGCGGCGACCACTTGCATGGACCGTGAATTTCGGGGCCCACGATGGGCGAGGGCCCCGAAATCCACGGTCCTTTGCACAAGTCTGTCGCGATCTCCGTTTGACTCTTCAATCAGCGCAACCGAGTTGCGGTGTAGGGCACCGGACGTGCGGATCGGTCACCGGACGCCCCGCACGACGCGCCGTGCGTAGGGTACCGAGCATGACCGATTCAACGACTCGAGCCTCGCTCGAGCTGCTCGAACGACACCTCGCTCTCGTCCTCGAGGATCCGGAGGCCTGGTACGCGCTCTTCGACGAAAACGTCGTGGTCGAGTTTCCTTTTGCGGTGGGAACCTCGGTTCCACCACGCCTCGTCGGAAAGCAGGCCATGCGCGAGTACTTCGGCCGCGCGGGCAAGCTCTTTGGTCCGTTCACCTTCTCGGACGTTCGCGTCCACGCTTCGCTCGATCCGGGGGTCGTCATCGCCGAGGTCCATGGCAGCTCGATCGCGCGCCCGACGGGGAAAGCCTACGAGCAGGACTACGTGATGGTCTTGACGGCCGAGGACGGAAAGATCGTTCGCTACCGCGAGTACTGGAACCCCGTCGTGGCCCACGAAGCGTTTGCACTCGAGCAGGAGGGCGGCCGATGAGACGCGTTCTCGTCCTGGGCGGAACGGGCCAAACGGGCAGTCGCGTTGCCACCATTCTCCGCAACGAGGGGATCACCTCGCGCATCGCTGGCGCGCAGGCCAGGGCCGAAACCGATACGGATGCCGTTCGTTTCGTGTGGAACGATCGCTCGACGCACGAGCCCGCCGTCCGTGACGTCCAGGCGGTCTACCTTCTCGCCCCGCCGCTCGATCCGAAGCCGGCCGAGACGATGGTGCCTTTCATCGACCTCGCCATGAGGGCTGGCGTGCGGCGCTTCGTGATGCTGAGCTCGTCCGCCGTCGACGTCACGGATCCGGGCCTCGGCGAGGTTCATCGGTACTTGCGTGACCACACGCCCGAGTGGGCCGTCCTTCGGCCTTCGTGGTTCATGCAGAACTTGGTCGACCCGCGACACTTCCTCGCCAAGAGCCTCGCCGCGGGCGTGCCGCTCGTGACGGCGACGGGGACGAGCAAGGTTCGTTTCGTCGACGCCGACGACATCGCTCGCGTCGGAGCACGCGCGCTCGTGGACGAACGTTCGCACGACAAGGCGCACGTCATCACTGGACCGGCCGCGTTTTCCTACGACGAGGTTGCTGCCATCCTCACCGAGGTGACGGGCATCCCGAGAACGCATGTCGCGGTGTCGACTGCCGAGCTGGTCGAGCGCCACGTCGAAGCGGGGATCCCTCGTGCGTTCGCCGAGCTGCTCGCCGGTCTCGACGAACGCATTCGAGGCGGAGCGGAGGCCGAACCAACGAGCACAGTGCTCGAAGTGACCGGCACGCCGGCTCGCGATTTCCGCTCGTTCGTCGAACGGAATCGCGAGGCTCTCGGCGTGCGGCCGTGACCAGAACGCTCTACCGACCGATGCGCTCGAGCGTCAGTGCAGGCTTGGCGATCTCGCGCGAACGTGCCAGGTCGATCGTGACCTCGAAGAACCAGTCGTTGTCTTCTTCGGGGTCGAGAAGGACCTGACGCACGCGCCAACTGGTCTCGCCCTCTTCGACGTCCATGTGCTTCGGGCTGCGCGCTTCGGGATCGATACGAATCAGCGCGTGTTCGGCGAAGTACGGCGCGAGATCCGCCTCGATGCGCGTGGCTTCGCGAACCTCGGCACCGGTGGCCATCTGCGGGGCGTTGGGATCGGAGGGCACGACCGTGCGTGCGGCCTCGGCCCAGTCACGACGGGCGAGGGCTCGCACGAGGCGGAAGATCTCGTTGCGCACGAGCACCATGAAGCCGCGACGATCGCGCGTGACGTCCTTCGAGCCTTCGGGTTCGAGCTCTTCGCCGGCGCGCGGTGCTTCGATGCGCTCGGCCGGATTCTTGAGGCGCTCCCATTCGTCGATGAGGCTCGCGTCGACCTGGCGCACGATGGCGCCGAAATACGTGGTGACGTCTTCGATGGCGTCGGTCTTGGCCCACTTGGGCACGGTCTGCACGAGCGCCTTGTAGACGTCGGTGAGGTAGCGAAGCAGGAGCCCTTCGACGCGCTCGAGTCCGTACTCCTTCACGTACTCGGAGAAGGACATGAACTGCTCGTACATCTCGCGCGCGATCGACTTCGGACGGATGTTCTCGGCCTTCACCCACGGATGCAGCGCGGCGAAGGCGTTGAACGTGCCGTAGATGAACTCGGCCTGCGGCTTGGGGTATTCGAGCTTCTCGAGCTCCGCCATGCGCTCTTCGTATTCGACGCCGGCGGCCTTCAACTCGGCGACCTTCTCGCCCTTCAGCTTGTCGAGCTGACGCTGGAGGATGATGTCCGGGTTCTCGAGGATCGACTCGACGACCGTGAGCAGATCGAGTTCGTAGGCCGGGTCGGAAGGCACGAGGCGCTTCAGCGTGTCGATCAGGTAGAGCGACAGCGCGTGATGGATGGAGAAGTCTTCGCCGAGGTCGGCGTTGACGACGACGCGGCGTCGCCCGTCGTAGTCGTGTTCGATGTGGAGGATGTCGGCATCGCGGAGCGACTTGAACATCTCGAGCGCGGTTCGCCCGAGGATGCGCTGCTGCGCGGTTCGCTCGTGCGACGACTTGATGAGGTGCGCGAGCGCCATGCACCCGCCGTTCTCTTCGCGCGCGACGACGCTGACGACCATGCCGTGCGAGACGGAGAAGCGCGACACGAGCGGCTCGGCCTGAGAGCCGATGAGGCGCTCGAAGGTGTTCTTGTCCCAGTGGACGTAGCCCCACTCCGGCGGCTTCTTCTTGACGATCTTCCGCTTCTTCGCGGGATCGCTTCCGGCTTTGGCCTCCATGCGGAGGTTCTCGACGACGTGCTCGGGCGCTTGCGCGACCACGCTGCCCTGATCGTCGAAGCCCTTTCGACCGGCGCGCCCGCTGATCTGCTGGAAGTCGCGGACGCTGAGGATCGAGGTCTTCTCGCCGTCGAACTTGCAGAGCTTCGTGAAGACGACGGTGCGGATGGGAACGTTGACGCCGACGCCGAGCGTGTCGGTGCCGCTGATGATCTTGAGCAGGCCCTTCTGCGCGAGCTTCTCGACGATGAGGCGGTACTTGGGGAGCAAGCCCGCGTGGTGCACGCCGACGCCGTGGCGGATGAAGCGCTGGATCTCGCGGCCGTAGGGGCTGTCGAAGCGCGCGCCCTTGAGGGCTTCGGCGATCGCCTTCTTCTCGTCTTTCGAGCAGAAGTCGACGCTCATCATGTTCTGCGCCTCTTCGGCGGCCGAACGTTGCGTGAAGTTGACGACGTAGGCCGGGTGCTTGCCCTTGGAGACGAGCTCCTGCACCGTCTCGTGCAGCGGCGTCTCGCGGTACTCGAAGTCGAGCGGCACGGGGCGGTGCGTCGAGCGGACGACGGCCGTGCGTCGACCCGTGAGCTGGTTGAGGTGCTTCTCGAACGGCGTGGGATCGCCGAACGTGGCACTCATGAGGAGGAACTGTGTCTGGGGCAGCGTGAGGAGGGGCAGCTGCCAGGCGACGCCGCGCTCGCGGTCCGAGTAGTAGTGGAACTCGTCGAGGACGGCGACGTCGACGTCGGCATTCGGGCCGCCCTCGAGGGCGAGGTTCGCGAGGATCTCGGCCGTCGCGCAGATGATGGGCGCGTCGCGGTTGACCGTCGCATCGCCGGTCATGAGGCCGACGTTGTCGGCGCCGAACGTCTTCACCAGCGCGAAGAACTTCTCGTTGGCGAGCGCCTTGATGGGCGACGTGTAGAAGGAGCGCTTCCCGCGGACGAGCGCGTCGAAGTGCGCCGCCTCGGCGACGAGGGACTTCCCCGAGCCGGTGGGCGTGTTGAGGATGACGTTGTTTCCCTCGAAGAGTTCGAGGATCGCCTCTTCCTGCGCAGGGTAGAGCTCGAGCTCACGCGCGGTGACGTACGCCAGGAATGCGTTGAGGATCTCGTCGCTCGACGCATCCTGCGGAGGCAATTCTTTGAGCCAAGCTTCGGCCATTGGACGGCGCAGGATAGTCCGAACGCGCACACGCTGGCGAGGGCTGGAGGCTTCAGTGGGGAAAGGTCGATCCAGACGCGCCGTCCACCGCCCCTTCAGGCGCGAAACTACGGCCGTGGTTCGCTCGGATTGAGACGCCAATTAGTTCGGCGTTGTCGTGCAAATCCAACAGGGGTGCGTTTCGGGCGACGTGATGCAACTCGCGGCACTTCGCTTGCTTCACCCGGGGCCTATGCCCAGTCCGAAGATCGCGCTCGCTCTTGGAGTTCTCCTCTCGGCCCTCGCCAGTGCCGACGCATCGCGCGCAGCCGCGCAGGAGGACGGCGGGTTCGATCGAAGTGCAGCATCGAGCGCGCTTTCGTCGGTCGACCTCGCGAAGTGCAAGAACCCGAAGGCCGCGCGCGGTGAAGGTCATGTTCTCGTGCGGTTCGCGCCGAGCGGCTCGGCCTCGGAGGCGGTGGTCGACAAAGGGCCGATGGTCGGAACGCCGGTCGCCAAGTGCATCGCGGGTCAGTACAAGAAGGCGAAGGTGCCGGCCTTCAAGGGCCAGCCGGTGCAGGTGGGCAAGACGTTCCACTTCGACTGAGCGAAGCTTCGGAGATGTAGAGTCGCGTGGCGGATCGAGAGGGGCGGGGACGGCGGCGATTGGCGGCGGCATCCTCCGTTGCGCTGATGGTGTTCGGTTGGTTGCATGATGCACGTGCCGAAGAGCCGACGCTCGACACCGCGGACGGTCTCGATGCGTGCCGGGACTTCGAAGCGAAGAACGCGCGCGAGCTCGCCGACTGGCAGAAGCAGCAGCCTTCCGTTCCCTATCAGTATCCGCCGCCCGACGTGGTTCTCGGCGCCCCCTGGGGACCTTTCCTGAAGGGGCTCGGCTCGACGGGGGAGCTTCTCGTCGCGTCGGTCGTTCCCCACTTCGGAGCGCAATTTCGCGGCGACACGCCCGCAGCGACGATCTCCTGGCCGTGGTCGCTCCCCATCGGTCCGGCGCTCACGTGCTCGCGCAGGCAGGGCTCGTTCACGGTGCAGAAGCACCGCCCGAACCGCCTCCTCTTCGAACCCGGCATCGTCTCGAGCAACCGAGGCACGGGCCTCTTCGTTCGTCTGGGCTATCGCTTCCTCTATCACCCGAGCGATTGGGTCGTCGGGGTCGGCGGCGGTCTCGGGAGCACGGCTGAGATCACCGGCAACCGCGAACCGTTCCGCCTCTCGCTCGGCCCCGAAGCTGTTCTGCAGTTCGGTCACTGCTGCGACAGCGGGTATTTCACGCTGACCGCGCGCTACGACCACTTCTTCGCCGGCGAAGTCCGCGACACGGTCGGCGGCAACCTCGGCTTCGTCTACTTCTGACCGAGCTTCGGTGCAAAGATGGTGGCGTGCGCCGCGTCGCCCTCGTCAGCGTGTTCGCTTGTGCTTGTGGCGCGATCGCCGTCGATCCTCCGTCCGAGCAGGCGCCAGACCGAGCAGACGCCGCCGTCGATTCGGGGATCGGCCAAGCGCCGGCGCCCGAGCCTCGACCCGACTGCCGCCCCGCGCCCGATGCGGTCGAATCCGCTCTTCCGGTCGCGATACCGCCCGGCGTGACGGCGGACTTCGCCGTCGAAGGCTGGCGACCGGTCGTCGCGGTGACTCCAAACGGCGATGCCGTGGTCGCCTGGCATAACGCAGATCATGTTCGGGTCCGGCTGTATCGCGACTCGCATTGGCTCGATGTGGAGACGATCACGTCGCCGGACAGCCAGTTCGCACATGGGGACCAGACACCGAGGGTTGCCATGCGGCCGGACGGCACCGTCGTCGCCGCCTATTACGAGCGGGCAACCACCTCTCACGACGTCGTCTGTACGCGAGAGCGAAGCTCGAACGGCACTTGGTCGCCGGTCTCGACGCTCGCGGTCACCGGTATCGGTTGGTGGCAGGAGCCATCGCCGCCGGCCTTCGAGCTCGCTGCGGATGGGGCCGGCAACGTCACCGCTCTCGTCGATGCCGATCGGGAGAATGGTGGCCTTCTCGCGTTTCGAGCGCCCGCGGGAGGCGGCTTCGGCGACCCCTCTTTTCTCACGGCGGAAGCGCTAGGCAACTTCACGTTCGCGGTGGACGCGAGCGGAAAGGCTCTTGCGGTCTGGAGTGAGGGCGCTGCTGGCTCCGGATTGGTGAAGGCGGCCGCGTTCTCGCCAGCCACAGGATGGGGCGCCACCGACTCGTTGGGCCTCGGAGACGTCGGGCTGAGCGTCGGGCTGAGCGCCACCCCCGACCGCGACGGCTCCATGAGTGTGCTTGGCGGTCGGTTGTTCGAGGACGGGGGAACTCGCGTCCAAACGACCACGCGCGAGCGCGACGGTGGTTGGAATGCGCCGACCGAACTCGCTGATTTCCCGCCGTTTGGACGGATCGCGAGCGACGGCGCCGGCCGTGCGATGGTGGCAGGGAGCAATTGGTCCTCCGAATGCACGTTCAAGAGCGGAGTCGTGCGTCGAGACGCGAGCGGCAAATGGGGAGGCGCCGAGTCCATCCCGGGCGCGGCGCCGGACAGGACGGTCATCCGCGACATCGCGCTTTCCCAGAGTGGTCACGGATTGGTGGAGTGGGAGCTGCGAAAGCCCTCGAGCGGCGTTGGCTGCCTCAGCGACGGAGCCTACCTGTCCTGGCTTTCACCGGAAGGCGCGTGGTTGCCGGCGATGCTCCTGGACTCGCAGGAGGGCGAAAGCGAGGCCACCTTCGCGCTCACACCATCGGGAAGAGCACTGGTTGCCTGGTCGCACGGCGATCTCGTTCTCGTGCGTTGGATCGACCCGCCCTGATCGCGGGTTTTCCAGCAACCTCGGCTTCGTCTATTTCTGATTCATGGCACACGTCCCCGAAATCGAAGCGTCCGTTCGCTATCTCGAATCCGACGAGGCGCTCGCGAGTCTCGCCAAGGATCCCTATTGGCCAAAGTGGGATTCGCCGTGGTGGCACATGCTGCTCCTCCACGAGATGGGCGAGACGAAGCGTATTCCGAAGCGCGGCGTCCACGCGCTCATGGAGTCACTCGACCGACTACCGCTGAAGATCTTTCCTATTCACGACGGCGAGCTTCCCGAGGGCGTGCCTCCCTATCGCGTGCCTTGTCATTGTCAGCTCGGCACGGTTTATCAGGTGCTCTCGACATGGGGCGTCGACGTGGATCGCGAGCTGCCGTGGATTCGTCCGTGGCTGCTTCGCTATCAAATGCCCGACGGTGGCCTGAGCTGCGACGACACCGCGTATCGCGTGGAGGACGAGGTCCCGAGCTCGATGGTCGGAACCATCGGCGCGTTCGAAGCGATCCTGCTCTGCACGAATAGGCCGTGGACGGCGGTGGAGCGAGCGTTCCTCGATCACGCCGCGGAATTCCTGATCGGCCGAAAGCTCGTCGAAGGCTCGTCGACCCGCCACAACGCCGAAGAGCGCACGAGTGCCCTCGAGTGGGGCCAGCTTTGCTTCCCGCGCTTCTACTTCTACGACGTCCTGCGCGGCCTCTCCGCCCTCACGAAGTGGGCCCAGATGACGAAGCAGCCGATTCCACACGTCGCGCATGACGTAGCCGAGTCGCTGCGCACTCGGTTTCCCGACGGCCAACTCCGCATCGGGCGTCAGCCTTGGCTGGGCAAACCGACGTGGAGCCCCGCCGCAAGTGGCACGTGGCATCGCGAGCCATCGTCGGTCTCACCGCTTCTCGCGCGCGTCAGCGTGGTCGGCGAAGTCTCGCCCTACCTGACGCGTCAGTGGTCAGACGCGCAAGGTCTCCTCGGTATCTGACCGTCCCGCGGCTATCCTCTCGACATGTCGAGCGAGGAGGTGGACTGGCAGCGGCTCGTGTACGAGGCCATGTGTGCCACGGAGGAAGGAGGCCTTTCCGAGCAGGACGGGAAGGCTCTGGAGGCCCGCGTCCTCGCGGATGCGAACGACGTGGATGCGCGAGTCCGTCTCGTCGGGTTCTATCTCGGTGGTCTCTCGCCTGAGCGTCATCGCCGACGTGCGGAGCACGTTGCGTGGCTCGCGGAGCATCGGCCCGACATCGGACTTAGCGGGTTTGGTTACATCGAGGAGGAGCAGACACCCGAAGGTCACGAAGCGATCCGACGAGCGTGGGTCGCGGTCGCGGCGCAACCTGACGCCAAGGTGCACATCCTCGAGAACGCCGCGACGTTCCTCGGCGTCAACCATCCGGCGGAGGCCGAAGCACTCTTCCGACGTGCGTTGGCGATGGACCCGGAGAACGGCAGCTGGCGAAAGCGTATCGCCCATACTCTGACGAACCGCGCCACGCGGGCGAAGTGGACAGGAGACTCGAGCGAGCGACGACGCTATGCGCGCGCGGCGATCGAGGAGCTCGAGGTCGCACTCGATCTTTCCCAGGAAGACTGGTGTGCCCTCGGTATCCGCATCGACCTGACGCGGGCAGCCGTCTTGGCCGAGGATTGGGTGCGTGTTCGCGAGACGGCCGAGCGCGTGCTCGTCGACAACGAGACGTGCTGGCGCACGTACCTCTACGGTAACGCCATCCACTGGGCGAACATCGCACTCGGCTTCGCCGCGCTGGCCGATGATCAGCTCACCGCCGCATCTTCGTATCTCGTGCGTGCAGGCAAGACGCCCGGATCGCCGCAGCTCAACTCCTTTGGCCCCGACCGCGAGCTCGCGCGCGCACTACTCGCGCGTGGGGAACGGACGGCCGTTTCCACGTATCTCGAAGATTGCGCGCGATTCTGGGCGGGCGAAGAAGCGCATCTGACAGGATGGCGGACGGCGATCGAGCGCGGTGAACCTACGAAGCTCGAACTGCCCGAGGAGTCCGACGATGCGTGAGGCTCCGACTCGAAGCCTATTCGAGCCGTCGTTTTGACGCAAACGACCAGGTCCATGATCAGGCGCCAAGCTTACGCGGTTCGATCGCGGGCGTCCTCCGTGCTCCGTCGCGAGCACGCGATCGCGGCGGGTTACGAGGTTCAGTCGAGCACGAGAACCGCGGGCTCGCCGGCGTTCCACGCACCGCACGCGCGATGGCCGTGCTTTGGCGTATCGCATCGGCGCGCGCCGAACGAGAGACGCTCGCCTCGCTCGCCCTTCAATCCCAGCTCGCGGAGCGGAATCGCCAGCTCGACGATCCACTCTTCGTCGTCATCGGACGCATCGTTCGCGGTCCCGTCCATATCGTGCGCCACACGCGCCAAGTGTTCCCACGGGGCGCCGCTCGATAGTCGCCGCGCGAAGACTCGGCCGTCGGCCGACACATCGATGGCGTGCTCTCCGCTCGTGCCTTCGACGAACAGCGAGAACGCGTCATCGAGCGGGCCAGGCGCGCTGGCGGACGTGCGAATGTCTTCGTCCGCGGCGTAAAGAGCGATGTAGAGCGTGTCGTCCTTCCACACCAGCCGAGCATCGGAATAGGGGCGCGCGTTCGAGCCGTCCGATCGGAGGAAACCGCCGGTCCGGGCCGCTCCGTCCCACGCGGCCTCTTCGAGCTCTCCGTCGATCGCAATGGCCGAGCCCGCCTGCGGGACGTGGAGCTCCACGATCGTCGCCGACACCTTCGCCGGCGCGTCCGCCGCGCGCACCGGGGGCATGGCGTGTGACAGCGCCACGTGGCGCGCGCCGGTGAACACTCCAGCCCCGAAGACGAGCCCGGCAATCAAGACGAGCGAGACCCTTGCCATCACGAATCTCTCCTTCTCCGAGAGCAAGATCGCGCGCGGCGCGTGAAGAACGGCGACGGTGGCAGCCTGCACACGCAGCGGTGCCGTGAACCAAAGGACGGCGAGCGCCGAACCGCCTCCGCGCCACCCATCGCCCCACGAGGCGTGGGCGAACAAACGCGGAAGATGATCCGCCGCCGGTACGGAATGTGCGGCGACCAAGAGTGCACTGAGCGCGGCGGCCCACCACCGATGACGGGCGAGCACCGCGAAGGTGCGCGCATACCAGCGGAGGGGCAGGAAGTAGAGGACCACAGCGACGACCGCGCCGACACCTTTCCAGGCTTCCCCGAGCGACGGATGCTCGACGAGCAGCGCCAAGTGCCTTCGTGCCGGGAACGTGTGCACCACGCCCAAGAGCGAGAGCACCACGCGAAGAAGCGAAGGCATCTCGATTCGTCGCGAAAGCCGAGCCGAGAGCGTGCGCGCGCGGCGGGTCACGGAGCCGGGCTTCCGTCGGGGTTGAGCGCGAAGCGAAAGGCGGTATCCGCTTTGCCGCTGGCGAGGTCGATGACGTCGACCTCGATCGCCTTGTCGGGGCGCTGGTTGACGAGGCCGAATCCGAAGTTGCTCCCGCTGACGAGCGGAGCGCCGCCGTTTCCGATCGTCACCTGCCGCGGTCCGGTCTTCCCGTACGTGTGCGTGTGCCCGACGATCGCGAGCGTGTAGGGGTACTGCGCCATGATCTGCTCCGAGGGCTTGACGCCCGGCGCGGTGGCCGCTTGCGAAGGCTCGTGCCGGACGATGAACGTGTAGGTCGTCGGCTTGGCAAGCACCTTTCTCAGCCACGCATCCTGCGCGGGGCTCCAGGCATTCGCGGCGACGAAGACGAACTTCGCCGTCCACGATGCATCCTGAGCATTGACGTCGATCGAATAGTAGGGATTCGTTTGCCCGATGGGAGCGAGCATCTTCGATAGGAATGCGGTGTAATTCGCCGTCACTCCCGTCTTCGCCCCAGCACCGCAGTTGGAGGTGACGTTCCCATCGCATTCATGATTGCCGAGCGCGGGGAATACGGGACCCGGATACAAGTTTCGTGCGGCGATATAGAGGTCGAATTGGGGCGTGGCCTGCGTGCCGTTGCCCGTCGAGAAAATGTAGTCACCGCTGGTGACGACGAACGGGACGTTCATCGCGGTGATATCGGTATAGATCTGTCGGATCGTCGCCGATGGATATCCTCTCGTATCGTTGATGGTCGGCGGCCGCGTATCCCCTACGACGGCGAACTGCAGACGCGAGAGGCTTCCGCCGCCTTGGTCAACGTGCCCGGTTATCGATCCGAAGTCACCGACAGGCCCCGTGCCCCCGGACGGTGGGGTTGGAGAAGTGCCGCAGACGTCCGTACTTGGCACGCAGACTTTCTCTGCCTTGCCGTGCGTGCTCGTCGCGCTCGAACAGGTCTCGTCTGCTTTGCAGTTGGACGAGCTCGTGCACTTTGCGGCGCAGAAGGTGTCGCCTTGGAACTGCGCGCAAACGCCGGAGGCGCAATCGCCATCAGCGACGCAAAGGGTGCAGGGCGCGTCGACAGGAAACTTCGGCTTCTTCGCAGTCTGAGCGGCTTCTTCCGAATCGGTGCTCGCGTTGTCCACGCCACCGCAACCCACGGAGGAGAGCCATCCGCCTGCCGCGGCCGCAGCGAGAAACGTGACGGTAAGCTTGCCCGGTCGTGTCCACATAAGACGACTCCTACGCATGTGACGTGCCGCACGAACTGCGATTGACGCGCGATCGAAAAACGAAGTCGCTTCCATCGACTCCGAAGATCCAGGTGCGCGCGAGATCCATAGGAACGCCCCTGCGCGTTGCGTTGCAAAGCGCAGCGTGTTGCGGGACTGCAACGCGATTCAACGCGCACCGCCTTTCGAACGCAGACGGCGAAGCCGCTCCAACTTTCGCCAGAGCGTCGTCCGGTCGACGCCGAGGATCTTGGCCGCGACGTTCCTGCTGCCGCCGCTCGCGTGGAGCACGTGAAGGATGTACCGCTCCATCATCTCATCGAGCGTCACGAGCTCGGTAAGGCCTCCCATCGGCAACGGGGCGGCGACTTTGCGCGCAAGCTTGGCGGGGAGGTCCTCTGTCGTAAGCTGCTCGAGGGCTGCGAGAGCGACGGCGCGCTCGATCGTGTTACGCAGCTCTCGAACGTTGCCGGGCCATGCGTAAGCCGAGAGCCACTCGGCGGCTTCGGGCGTGAGTCCGCGGAGCGGCTTGCTCACTTTCGCGGCGAAGGTCCCGAGGAAGTGCGTGGCGAGCACCAGGACGTCGTGGTCTCTCTCCCGCAACGGAGGGAGCGGAACCTCGACGACGTTGATTCGAAAATACAGGTCCTCGCGGAATCGACCCTCGGCCACGTCCGCCTGCAGATTGCGGTTCGTCGCAGCCACCAGCCGGACGTCGAAAGGGATTTCCTTGCGCTCCCCAACGGGCCGGACGGTCCGCTCTTGCAGCGCACGGAGGAGCTTGGCCTGGAATGCGAGCGGCAGCTCCCCGACTTCGTCGAGAAACAGTGTGCCGCCGCTGGCCTGGACGAAGAGCCCCGCCCGCGCCGTCTTCGCGTCGGTGAACGCTCCTTTCGCGTGCCCGAAGAGCTCGCTCTCGAGGAGCCCCTCCGGCACTGCCGCGCAATTGATCGCGACGAACGGCCCCGATCGGCGCGTTCCTTCCTCGTGAAGCGCACGCGCGACAAGCTCTTTGCCCGTGCCGCTCTCGCCGACGACGAGGACGGTGCTGTCCGTGGCCGCGACCCGCGCGAGCATCGCGCGCAGGCGGTGCATCGTCGGACTCTCGCCGAGGAGGTCTCCGAAGGGCACTCGCGTCTCGAGGGGAGAGCGTGGCTTGGGTGCGCGCGGAGAGGATCGGCGCCGAGCGCGTTCGTCCATGCACGAGGAGATGTTGCGCAACCAGACGTTTGATCACCAAAATGTGACGCGCCCCGACCCATCCTTCGAGGGAGGCGTCGCCTTCGCCGGTCACGCTGAACCTTCCGACACGGAATTGGCTCGCGAACGAGACGTCTCGCATCTGCTTTTGAACGAATGCTGCGGCAGCGGAGAAGAGCCGACGCATGCACGAGAGATCGGTCGGTATCGCGACGGCGTCGTTCGTCCCACACGACGGTGTCGGACGCGCCCGCGACTTGGACGTGGAACGCGTTGCGTCAAGCGCATCGGCGCGTTCGCGCATCCTGGATTGCCTCGCGGAACACGGTGCCCTGGGGGGCCAGGGGCAGGTGTTCTCCCGTGATCCCTGGCACGTGCTCTGGGGGCCCGGGCGCAAATCATTCGTTCCCTTTCTCGAGCGGCGATTTTCGCTCTTGGCATGGCGCGATCCCGTCGGACCGCGTGATTGCCAATTCTTGCTGCTCCGTAATCTCCTCGAACACGCGAAAGCTAGGGGCAAACACGTATGCGTGCTGGGGGCCAGCTCGCGCCTCGCCGCACAGGTGGAAGACCTTGGCTACGGCGCGGTGTGGATGGGAGCAGAGCAGGAGCTCGCGCTTCCGTCGTTCCACCTGCGCGGGAAGCAGGGAGCGAAGCTTCGACTTGCCATCAACCACGCACGAACGATGCACTGTCACGCCCGAGAGCTGTTTCCGCTCTCGTCCCCTGCGGACGCACAGGCCATTGCCGCGGTGGAAGCCGCCTGGAAGGCGCCGCGCAAGGCTCTCCAAACGGACTCCTTCCTCCGCACCGCCCCTCTCGAATACGCAGAGCTCCGGCGCTACTTCGGCGTGGAGACTCATGGCCCCGATCAGGATGCCTCCTTGCAAACGCTTGTCGTTTGCTCGCCCGTGAGCCGCCGGGCCGCCTACCTCCAGGACTTTCTGCGTCGGCCCGAGGCTCCGCGGGGCGCGATGGAAATGGCCGCGGTTGCGGCTTTCGAAGGACTGCGCCGCGACGGCGTCAGCTCGGCGACGATGGGCATCGTTCCCTTCTTTGGACCGAGCCATGCAGAGAGCATCGGTTTCACGGGACGACTCGCGCAGCAGTGCATCCGGCGATTCGTGTATCGGTTCGAGGGCCTGCAGCAGTTTCGCGCGAAATTCACCGCCTCCCGGGTGGAGCCGGTCTACGCACTCCACTATCCGCGCTCGGTGTCGCTCCTTGCGATTTGGGATCTGGTGACGTCATTGGCTCCACGAGCCAACCAAGCCAAACGAACGAAGCCGGCGGGCCAGGGCGTTACCGAACCGGCGTAGGCGAGGGGTTCGACTCTCGTCGCTCACGGATACACTGCGCCGACGACTCAAGTCGCCAGAACGGTTCGTGTCCGCGCCAGGATCGCGTCGTCCTCCGCGGTCCTGTCCTTCAATCGCTCGAGAGCCGTCGAAAGGGCATTCAGTGTGGCCAACTCCTCGTCGCTCGGGGGCTCGCCCGATAGCTCCTCCAAAACGCGTGAATAATCGGACGCGACAGCGCGAAGCACCGATTGGGCGCGCTCTTCGTCACCCGATCGCTCGAGACAGAGTCCAAGATCGACCATCGTCGGCGCGACCTCATGGTCGTAGTGAGACATGACCGAGCAGACGGCGGACGCGGCACAGTGGCGAGCGATGACCTCGAGCTCCGTCAGCCCGGCATCGTTCAAGCGCGCCGCAATGGCTCTCGATGCCCAGACAAGTGCAGCTCCGTGAAGCCACACATCGGCATCGATCGAGTTCGCCGGGTAGTTGTTCGATTGGGACCGGAGGGCGCGGCACTTCTTGCCAAGCTCGTCGAGAGCATCACGAAGTTCGCGCGTATCGACCTCGCAGAATCCCTCCGCCTCGAAGCGTTCGGCGAGAGCCTTCGGGTCCAGATCAACAGGTGACGAAGAACTCATATTTACGCCCTACCGTAGCAAGCACTCCGACGCGAGAACGGCCCCGGCGGTCCGATTGTTCCGAGGAACCTCTCCAACATTCATTGGCCTGGGAGGAGCATCTACGAAGTCGATGCGCCAAGTGAGGCCCATCGCAGAATCGGTTGGGCCAACCGCGTGGCCTCCTCTCGGGTGCCACTCCAGCCTGTTGCGAAGGCGAGGCCGGAAGCATGTGTGATGAAGAGGTGCGAGGTCCCGCCCTGACCCGTGTAGAACGCGACCCCCACGACATCGTCACGAGGCACTGTCGCGTCCGTACGACGAAAACCGGACACGAGCCCACCTCCCACCTTCCAGATTCTTACGCGAAGGCTGGAGTCATCGGCTTCGAGCCGCGACGGCGAGAACTGATGGCATACGTGCTGTAGGAGAGCGGCGAGGCAGTTCGTTCCGACAAAAAGGCCTAGGGGAAGACTAACCAGCAGCGCGGCCCATCCGAGAAACCCTGACGCCTCATGGCGGAGACACCAGATGACCCAAGATCCGCCGTAGCCAAGGCTCACGAAGAAGAGCAGGACGACGAACCACCCGAATCCGCCTGAATCTCGTAGAAGGAGTCGAAGTGGTGGCCGTGGCTCGTCCGACACGAGGTCTCGTCGTGCCCTCTCCTGGTCCGTGGGGTCGAACATCCACCACAGATCACACGTCGCGCAGGTGCCAGAGCGAAGGCCCTCAAGCGGGCGATGGCAAAGCGGACACTCGTGCTCCCGCGCGCTTCCGCGGTTTCGATAGGGGTGGACGTTGAGCACGCGTCTTCTTCCCACAGTTTTGAAGTGCTCTTCGATCCTAAGACGCGGAAGTGCAGACAGTTCGGCGTGGGCGAGGTTCGCTGACCGGGCACGCTACGGTTCTGGGCTGAAGGCAGGAAGATTCGTCGGGCGTCCGAAAGCGCGGGAATCAGAGCGACCTGAGCTTGCGGCGCAGTTGACCGAGCGCTGTAAGGCTCGCGACGATCCTCGCGACACTTCGAACGGAGACCTGCCGAACTGGCCGGTGCGCATGCGACTGGTCGCACCTCCAATCGGTGTCGGTGCATGCTGATTGCGCGGAACCCAATGGCGCGCAACTACGCGTGTGAGCAAGCTGCATCTCGGCAGGCATCAAAGTCCTCAACTCGAGTTGAGGAACGTTGGGTAGGGAATGATGGGAAGCAGACGTTGAGATCGTTTGCGCGTGTGAGAACTGCAGCGCCACGTACGAGACGCGTACCGCTTGTGCGGCCGAGATCCGTTGCCCGGAGCCCCCTCCAAAGGCTACAGACATCGATGTGGCAGATGCGTGGGTTTACATCGATGAATCACAGTCACCACACGCAGCGGGCCGCGAGCCGTTCTCGCTCGGGGCCTTGATCGTTCCTGCCCCGATCCCCTCGGTGGTGGTCGAGCGCGCGCTCGAAGCCCTCGCGGCCGATCCGGAGTCGAACGAGATCGACCGGAAGACGCTCGAACGTGGCTACTTCCACGCGTCGCTCGATTCAAAGAACGCGCATTCAGCGATCTGTCGCTCGATTGTCCGAGAAGGATTCGCGGCGACGTTTTCGAGCAAGCGGTGGCACTTTGACCAGAAACAGAGCGAAACCCATTCCGGACACAGGCTTCATCGGCTGGCCGCGATGTTGAGCATCGAAGCGATCCTCCAGGATGACTACGACGTTATCCATGTGGTCGTTGCGCGTCGGCTCGGTAGCTTCGAAGACCACGAGATCGCTAGATGGCCCGCCTACTGCCGCGAGGTGCAATTTGGGTCGACGATTCGGGAGAGCTTCCTCACGCTCCCTGGTCGGTACCCGCTGATCACGGCGGCACCTGCCGGCGCCGACGAACCAGGAATCCAGGTATGCGACTTCATTCTTTGGGCGACCCAGCGTGCACGGCCCGAAGGTCTGACGTTGCGCGGAAAGCGCGATTGGGTTGACCGTCTCGGGCTCCGGCCGAGTTCCGGCGGTGGCATGGTGAATGGGCCGCTCCGAGACTTTGATGGCGAGCTTGGCCACGGCGCTCGTCGTCGGAGCGGTATGGTCGGAATGTATAAGGGAGAACCGCCCCCTCGATCGCCGCAAGAGCTGAGCGACGGACAGCGATTTGAACTCCTCATGGAGATGGCGAGCGATGTGCGACATGCGGCGAAGATCGCTGCTGGTCACCAACGGATCGGACATCTCACGAACGAGTTGGCGGCTGGCCTCAGGGGGCCTGCTGCGTTGGGTACTGAAGGGCTACGGGAAGCGCTAAACGCCCTGGCAACCGCATTCCTCCTAGTGTGTGACACGTTGCCGGTTTACGACGTCGCCGACCCGCAAGGTTGTTCCCGGGCAACGGAGAAGCGTGCGCTGGCCGCCGCCTTTCTAGGTGGTCGCGTTCGCTTGTGGCTTCCCGAGGGAGCATCGCCGTGGCGTTAGCATCGTCGTGCCGGCCCTAAAGGCCTCGAGCCTCACATCCTGTCCAATGCTTGGGGGCGCTCTTTCGCTCCGAGCGCCGTGAGGAACGCGTTCACTACGTCTGCGCGTGCACGACCAGACGATGCGCGCTAGTCAAAGCTTGACGTGAGCGCGCACGTGTCACGATCGGTGGAACATGGTCACAAAGAAGCCTCGCAAGCCGTCGACGGAACCGCAGAAGAGGAGGCTACGAAAGCCGACGGACGCTGGCTCCACGCGCCGGGACCTCTTCATGGAGGTAGAATCTAAAGCCCTCCTTGCATCTGCGCGTCGCGCGAGGCTCTTCGAACACAACACCAACAAGGGCGCCGAGGCTGAAGATGCCATCAGACGCTGGCTGCGCGCCTGGCTTGAACCCGAATACACGATCTCATCTGGCGAGATCATCGACAGCGTCGAGCCCGCGGGGGCGCCGGTTGCCCGGCAACAAGACGGGATTATTCACCTGAACTCGTTGGAAGCGCGACGCTACACGCTGCCGAGCGGGATGCGCCTCGTCCCAATTGAGACCGTCGTCGCGACCGTTGAGGTGAAACTTACGCTCACGAAAGAGGAGTTCTTTGAAGCCGATGCGGCTGCGGTCGAGCTACTCGACCGGCAGCTCTCCCTGTGCGTCAAAGAGCGCAACGAGGACGAGAGTTATGCGGCCGTGCCTTGGTTGACAGATGCGCAGCTCGTACCCCTCCGCGACCGCCGCGACCGTGTGACGATGGCGGTCTTCGGCTACTTTGGTCCGCGGGATTTGGGGACGCTCAGGACGTGGCTGAAGGCAGCGAGAGCCATTGAGCTTGTTTGCTGCTTGGATACCGGCTGCCTGATGCGCGGCGATGACACATGGGAGAAGAAGGGCGCGTTCTGCTCGGTTTTCGAGGAGCGACAGGCGCTGAAGGGCTTTCTTGATTCACTTTACCTCGGGATCGAATCCTACGTCCGCGAGGGGCTTGAGTTCGCGTTCGACACGGCGGCCTATCGCGCTGCGCCTCGCCGTGACTACGACGACGCGAAGCACAATACACCCGCGTAGGTCTCGCCGCCTGAGCCCAAGGCCTGTCCTCGGCCTAAGCCCAGGTGACCGCTCGAAAACAGGGGCTGCTTTAGCGACGATATCTCCCGTCGCCGGGTCAACGTACGACGGCAGCTTTCCCGAAAGTCGACGAAGCTCTTTTCACCGGCCTTGTGTGCATCCCGTATGGTCGCAGGAACTTCGCGAGCCACGTGCGATACACGTCGCAGAACGCGGTGTATCGAAGGCCCTGCGCCTCCGAAGTTCGGTGTGGATGTAGGTCGGGCCGCAGTCGCCCGGCGGCATTCTCAACCGAGAGCCGCGCCTCCGAGCCGGCATCATCCATCGACGCGGCCGCGTCCCACGTGAGGCCCGCCGTCTTCGCCCGAGAAGCGACCTTCGAACCGCCCGACACTGACGCCGAGGCTGGCGGCTGCCTGCGAACAGTAAGTCCGAGCTGCCATCGCAGCCGGAGAACCTCTCGAATCGTCCTCATCGGCAGTCGCTCCGTCGCTAGCCGGCAACCTCCTCGAAGCCGTTGAGTCGCAGAGCCGACCACCCGCCTCAGGAGCTCGTATTCACGATGGCGACCCGACCGTTCACGACGACCGATCCAAGTGCTCACGATGGCGATCGGCCGTTCACGCTCGGCCGATGTCGGCGTTCACGATGGGCGGACTTCCGTAGCTGGTGCTCGTCATCTATGGCCGTGCTGGTCGAGCTTCGCGTGCATCGCCGATGAGCTGAACGCCGCGATCTGCGTCGGTCACCCCGTCAGAGGTGCCCCACGCGTCCAGATCACTCGGCCGCCGGAGCATACGGTACACTCGACCATCGCAATGTCGGTCCCGATCTGCGCAGCGTGTTCCGCCGAACTTCCTGGGCTTCTCGTCACCCTCGAACCGTGTGCCGCACAGGGCGAGCGCTGCTTTCGGTGCGACGAATTCGCAGCACACGACGTTGTCCTCATCCGCCTCCCACCAGAGGTCGTCGATGAACTTCGCCTAGACATCGGTGTCTGCGAGCACGAGGGGATCGGCATCACCAACACGAACCTTGGTGACACGCTCCCTGACCGCGTCCCGGACGATACGACTTTCGGCGCCGTACTCCTCCGACTCGTCGAGGGTTACGATTTCGACGCCATCGAGTGGCCCGACTTGGCGTGTCACGGATGCGGGGCTGAACTTGAGAACTGGTGGGCGGAAGTTCGGACCGGAACTTCAGTAAAGCTCGTCGACAGGCTCCCCGATCCCCTGCCGAGATCACACGATTGCCCGCGCGTTCGCTGGTCGAGAAGATCGAGTGGTGGCGATCAGATACGTCGCCCTATTTGGTCCACCTCACGCGAGGTGACCGTGTTGCTGTCGCATTCGACACGATTGCTGAGCGCGAGGAGTTCACTACGCTGTCGGCCCCCGAGATGTTGTGGGCGATCCTATCGTCGCGGCGGCTCAAGGCTCGGGCCGCCCTGGGCATGAAGGCACCCGCCGTGTGCTTCACCGAGAAGCCGCTTACTGCGCTCAAGGACACCATACTCGGCAATGAGGCGCGCGTACGGAAGAAGGGCCGGTCGAAGCAGTGGGCGCCGTACGGCGTGATGTTTTCCAAGGACTACTTGCGCGAGCACGGCGCGAGACCCGCTGTCCATGTCACGCGCCAGGAATGGGAGTCGTTGCCCGTGGAGCTTCAGCCCTACGCGCTTCGCCTGGGACGACGTGCGAATTGGGTGCACGAACGGGAGTGGCGGCTCGGCTCCGACCTCGTCTTCGACCCTGCTCGCTGCATCGTGCTTGTGCCGGACTTCGACCAGGCCGACGCGTTTCGAAAGGCTCTCGATGCTCGCGGCCTCAGAGTCATGGGAATCCTGCCGTTGATCGACCTCTTCGCGGCCATATGAAGAACTCACGTTCCCGTGTTCGACGCGGCGTCGCACAACAGCGAGAGGCGGGGCCGGTGCTGTGTTGGGAGCGCGTCTGACGCGGGCAACGGTATCCCGTGCGTGAGCATCTCGACCTGACGGCGCGGAAAGCGCAGGGTCGACGTCGTGGACGCCGTCTCAGCTCGTCGACGCTTGCTGTTCCGCGGACGCGACGGTGGGTACCGTTACGCGTATCGAGAAGGCGACCGGGGAAGGCTCTCGGGCAAGTCGAGCTATGGCAGCCTCAATTATCGCTTGGGTGGACCGCACTCGAGATCAGGATTCTTGATATCCGGCACGATGTTCGCGATGGCATCCCATTCGACGCGCTCCTGGTTATAGAGTTGGCGTAAGACCTTCTTCGCCTCCACATCCTGGAGAAGGACGTTGTGCGTCACCGCGATCTCCGCCCAGAGAAGTCTCTCGTCACGGGACTTCGCCGCCAGGAGCTTCCGAAGACGCTTCGATGCATTCGGCCGGAACCTTTCCTTCTCCACATCTTCGCGGGCGAGGAGTCCGGCCATCTGCATCAGCCAAGCCTTCCTATCGATCTCTTCGATACGTGTCGGTTCCGCGTCGTGAAGTTCCACCATGCGCGCCGCAACCCTTTGCAGCTCGCCCTTCAGTTCGTGATGCGCGTCAGAGTACTCCGGCGGCCACGGAGGCTCGGCCGGACATGGCACTGCTTCCGCGCCAAGCGCCACGAGCTCCGAGTGCTCGAACGAAAAGACACACGGGACGAGAGGACCAACCCCGGAACGCGCCCCATAGAAGGCAGCGGTCACGAGCCGTGGCGAACACTGCTCCCGAACTTCCGCCACTGACGTGTCGGTGCCGCTCTTGCCAATGAAGTTCGTCGCCCGACCGTCCCTCGTTGGGCTATCTGGGCGCCACGGATCGAAAGGGTCCAGTACCCGTACGAACGGACGCAACGGCGACGAGTTCACGCGCCGCCGAGGATCTTGCTCACGTGATCGAGAGTCTTCTTGACGACGGGAACGTCTTCGCACGCTGCCGCTGTCCGAACTGCTGGAAGCGCGGAGGGGTCCGTGATTAGCCAGAGCGCCTCCGCTGCTGCAAGGCGAATCTGAGGCCAGCGGCTAGTGAGACGGTTGGCGATTATTTCTGTCGCTCGAGCACGACGCCCATCGAAGCGGTCACCGATGGCACCAAGAATGCGGATTGCGGCGGTCGCCTCCGCTGTCTCGGAATTCGCCTTGTTCGCCATCAACGCCATGTCCGCATCAGAGGGGACATACTTGCCGTTGTCTACCAGCCCGATCAGCGCTTCGATCGCGTCCTCCCAAAGATTCGGTGAACCATGCTCTGCAGAGCATGCCTTTGCCACCGGTTCGGCGACGACACCTGCGCCTCCCGACTGCTCAAGCCTGAAGCTGTAACGGCGCGCCGAAGGAGACACGTGGGAAGGCACCACGTACTGCGCTCCGCTGGCTGAGGGAACGGATGCGTAGTTCATGACGTTCGAATCCTTTCGAGCGTGCGATCCGTAATCGAGCCAAAAAATATATCGTTCTTAAAGACGCGCAGATTGGGAAGAACCTCCCAAATGCTGACGGAGGACTGAGCGAGAGCGGGCGTCCACACGTCGATATCCATCAAGAACGCATGTCCCGGCGTAGCATTCGGCGTGCTCCCAACGGTCACCAGTGCCATCAAGCGAGGATCCTTGGGATGCTGGATTTGGGCTCGGCTCAGGAACTCAGACATCTGCCCGAGAACCTCCGGCATCTGCGAATGCGTATTGAACCAGTCCTCGAGGCGGAGATGACCCGCCGGCAGCACGACCTTGTTGATGTAGCGGAGTCCAAGACGAGAGACCGCCTTTGGCGCGACGAGCTGTTCGAAGCGGGTCCACTCCTCGGCTGCGAAGGACGCGAGATCGTCCCATGATGAGTACGGCGCGAGTCTGCTCACCGTCATCCCGTTCGGACGAACTTGAACAACGAAAGGATGGGATGACGACCGCAAGAAGAAGCCCCGGTGAGCCTGGCTTGCAGAAAGCGCCGGACCGGCCTCGCTGAAGGATAGCTCCCCATTGAGCTCAACCTGCGGCTCGACGATGGGGAAGCGCTCGGGGTGAGCAAGCACGCGTAGCTCGTCCAGCGAGATCTCGCGCCCTGGCTCGACCTGAACATCGATCAGCGCCTCAACAATTGGCGCGCGATCGCCAAGGTTGGTTCTGATGGAAACGAGGGGCTCAAGCGGCGCGATCAACGAGTTCACCTTAGCGTAGCGATGGACACTCGAGGAAGTTCGTTCCTTCCCTGGCGAACTCCAGGCACGCAAGGTGCGAGCCTAGACTTGCGCTCCGGTCGGTACGTGACTGATGTCAAAAAGCTCATATGTATCGACGACTTTAGACATCGGTGACCCCTGCCGGAAAGACCTCGAGCGTCAGCGAGAAGATGACGAGCTCCCTGCCTTCGATGCTCTCGCAGCGCCGTATCTATCCTCAACTCTCTGCCGGGTCCCCGTGGCTAACGGATCTCTGCAGGCGCACTGGTCGCCGCAGTGAGCGGTGAGCGGTGAGCGGGCGAGGACAAGCGACCGTCGCCATATGGCCGCAGAATCCGACGCGTCACCCTCGGTCCAGAAGAGCCTTCAGCCAGACGTTGAGGGTCGCATGCACCGCTGCCGGGTCTGCTCCGGACTTGAGCGCGACGAGGAGCCGTTGCCACTCGTTTCGCCTTTCCTCGAAGAATGCCTGTGGTCCGCCTGGCCAGCGGCGTGCGATCTCGACGTGCCGCGTAGTGGCCAAGACGCGCGCCATCTCCCGTCCCGCTTCGCTGTCGCTCGCCACGCTGCCAACAAGCCGTTGCTGTACCGCCTCGGAGATTGCGCTGCTCGCTGCACGCGAGTTCGTCGCCAGGTACTCCGCGATCAGCATGGATGAGAACACGGAGCGACTTCCCATCGTGTCGACGATCTCAAGCACTTCGTTCGTTGTCGGCCCCGGTGTGGTCGCATCGCTGAGAGGACACCCGCAATGCGGGCACGCCGCTGCCTTGTCCGAGACACGCCCCCGGCAGTCGGGACAGGAGGTGAGCATCTGTCGAAGATACTCCATGGCGCCCACGGTGACGCCCGCGCGCCCGCCGACTACCGCTTGTGTCCCCGTGCGATCTCTGACGGTAGGGGGCAAGTATTGACCACGGCTCACGCCTCACAAAAGGACCACCCATGATCGAATGAGCAAGTCTGGCTCAGTGAAGCCATTCAGCATCCACCGGGCATGCAGGCTGCCGAACATTCCGGACCATCCGAGTGGATCGTTTCCGCACCTTCGGGGCGACTTCTTCGGAAGTCACATGAACGAGCCCCACACGACCTGGCCATCGGAGACCACGACTTCAGGCGGCAGCCCCTTAGCGACCGTCCTTGTGGCGTCGTCGCTCGGCCAGCGAGATCACCTCGGCGCGTGCGCCGAGGGCAGCATCGAGCATTCCTCGCAGTTCGCTGGCGAGCATGCGTGTGGAGCCTGTCGTGAGTGCCTCGATGGCAGCGACGAGGGCACGCGCTCGCGCTACGTCGAGTTCGCTTTGCGAGGGCGTTGTGTGACGCGAAGTGTGAGGGCCTATCGGCTCCTCTACGATTTCGCGGGTTTCTTTGCGGAGAGGGCGGGATTCGAACCCGCGGCAGGCTTTTGACCTGCGCCCGCTTAGCAAGCGGGTACCTTCGGCCACTCGGTCACCTCTCCAGAGTGGGACCGTCCATCTACAGCGCCTGCGGTCGGTTCGCAACTCCAGCCTGGCTCGGATGGGCAATATATCCCCATCGAGATATTGGTTCGATGGTCCCGCTCGAGACGTGCGCAAGCTCGACCGCAGACTAGGATGGCCGCGTGCGAAGGCTATTTTTCCCTGCGATCGTGGCCTCAACGGCGTCGCGGAACGTGCTCGGGGCGCTGGTTTTTGGCCTGGCCCTGGCACCGGCGGCCTGTTCGGGCGGAACCGAGCCTTCCGCGCCGATGCCGACGACCTTGCTCGGGGCGGGAGCCTATGGGGTGGCCGTCGTCGATGGGGGGAGGTCGATCGAGCTTCGGCGGGGCGACGCGCCGCTGGTTGTTCTCGGGCCGGACGCGTTCCAGCTCGGGACCAGCGAGGAGTCCGCCGAGAGCGTGAACCTCGATCCCTACATCCTCGAAGCGCATGCCAGCGAGCTCGTGACGTATCGCTCGCCGACGTCGATCCGCGCGACGAAGGATGGTGACGGCGTCGCCATCGACCTCGCTTACGACGGCGGCTTCACGGCGCGTGCGCTCGTTCGAAACATGGACAGTGCACGCTTTTCGATCGAGGTCCAACCCGGTCGCAATCCCGAGGGAGCGCCCGGGCTCGGCGTCGGGATCGTTCGCGTGCGAGCGAAGACCAACGGCCCGTCCACCGAAGGTTTCTACGGCCTCGGCGAGTGGGAAGACTCGGTCGACCATCGCGGCAAGCTGCGTCCGATGCAGATCGAGGTCGATACCGAGTACGAGAGCGCGACCAACGAGAACCATGTCCCCGTGCCGCTTCTCCTCGGCACCTCGGGCTGGGGGCTCTTTGTCGCGAGTACGCGGCCCGCATCTCTACCATCGGGTGTACGCCTCGGCCTTCGAGACGCCTTTCCTCCTCTGCCGTGCGGCGAAGTGGGGCGAGCATGCCGCGACGCCGATCGTCATCTGGCCGGGGGACCGCGACGCCACCTTCACGAAGCACGGCGAGCGCTTCGTTCCGCGAAACAGCAGTGACGGCAAAGAGGTCGTCGGGGTCGGCGGCCTTCCGGCGAGCGTGGTCATGGGACTCTCGCTCGGTGTCTCCGGCTCTCCGTTCTTCGGCGCCGATACGGGCGGCTATCAGCACAGCCCGCCTGAAGCCGAGCTCTTCGTACGCTGGGCGGAGCAGACCGCGCTCTCGTCGGTGATGCAGGTCGGCGATTCGTCGTCACAGCCGCCCTGGGTGTTCACGCCCGACAATGGACGCGACGCGACCTCGCTCGACATCTATCGAACGTACGCGCGCCTGCACATGCGCCTCTTCCCGTACGAATGGACGTACGCGAATCGCATCGCCGAAGACGGGCGCCCCATCCAGCGTCCGCTCGGCCTCACGAATCCCGAGCTCGGCGTCCATCCGTCGGATGCCTATTTCTTCGGCGAAGAGCTGCTCGTTCTGCCCGTCGTCACGCGAGGCGAACGCGTCCGTCGTGGCATCGTCCCTGCTGGAATATGGATCGATTGGTGGGACGGCACCCCGTTCACGTCCGACGGCCGCACCGAGATCTCCATCGACGCTCCTCTCGAGAAGCTGCCTCTTCTGCTTCGCGAGGGCGCCATCGTTCCGATGCTCCGTCCGACGATCGACACGATCTCGCCCGCCGACGATCCCACGGTCGACTCCTTCGCTCGAGACGCAGGGGGTCTCTGGACGCGCCTCGTGCCCGGCCCCTCGCGCAGCTTCGCGCTCTGGGACGGGACGAAGATCGAGCGCCTCGCCGACGGCACGCTGGCGACGACGACCGGCACCGTGTTCCAGAAAGGCTTCGTCTTCGAGGTCGTCACGACCGCCGAGCCCGGTGAGGTCACGCGCGATTCCGTCGCGCTTCCGAAGCAACCGGATCTCACTTCGCTCGAAGCCGTCGCGGAAGGCTGGGCGTGGGCGCCCGATCGCCGGGGAACGCTCTGGATCAAGATCGGCGCGGGAAATTCGCAGGTGCGCATTCACTGACGCGGGGCCGCGTGGATCGATCTCCGCAGTGAGCGCGACAAACACACGCGTAGCCTCGAGCGTGGGCCGTGCGCACGTTGGCGTCGATGCGCCACGGACGAACGAAGACGCCGAGAGCTGCGCTCGTCGCAATCGCGCTGTCTATTCTTCTCGCTTGCTTGAGTCGTGATGCACGTGCGGACGACGCGCCGTCACCCCCGAACAACGGAGGAAGCCCGTATCGCCTCCGCCTCGCGTACGACTTCTCGTTCCTCGCGCTCGGCGCGGCGGGAAGTTTGACGGCGCTCATCGGCTATCCGCCGGCGGTGTGTCCGAACCCTTGCGTGCCTCCCCAGAAGCAACTCGGCATCGACGACCACTTCGTGGGAACGCGCTCGGGCGGAGCGATGACGGCGGCCAACGTCCTTTTGGGGGTCACGCTCGCGGCGCCGGTCGTGCTCGACGCCGTCGACAGTCGATTCCACGGTTTCGTCGAAGACGTCGTGGTCATGGGCGAGTCGCTGGCGCTCGCGACGGCCCTGACCCAGGTGGTCAAGTCCGCGACGCGTCGGAACGCACCGCTCGTCTACGCCTCGAACGTCCGCCAGAGCGACCTCGACAACCAGGACGCGGCGCGAAGCTTTCCGTCCGGACATACCGCAGCGACGTTTGCGGTGGCGACCTCCTACGCCATCACCTTCTGGAAGCGCAACCCGCACAGCCCTTGGCGGTGGGTCGTGCTCGGGGTCGGACAAGGGTTGGCCCTCACGACGGGCATCCTGACCGTGGCTGCCGGTTGGCACTACCCCACCGACGTGGCCGCGGGAGCCCTGACCGGAGGGGCCATGGGCGTTCTCATGCCGTTCCTCCACACCGATTGGTGAACGCGGGATCGGGGCGGGATCGAGGGCGGGACCGAGCAACCACGGATGGGTGAGCCGGCCAGCCTTGTGTGATGGTGTCTGGCCAGTGTTCGAACCATCCTCCCCAGGGAGGATGCTCGGAGCGCGAACCTCGCGTACGCTCGTCTTGCTTCTTCCGAACCGTCTTCCCTCCGTCACGCCCCCCCGCCAGCGCACCCGGCGAGTAGCCGTCTCGAAGGCTCGACTCCAACGTTCGCCTTACTTTCGTTGTGAAGTCACTTGTGTGCAGCGCTAGATCTACCGTCGTGACGTCGAGTGACATCGACACCTTGCGCCCATTGCTCCAGAAGATGCCCGCCGCGATGTGGGCCGCTGACGGCGACCTGCGTGTGACGTTCGCCTTCGGGCGGAGCCTCGCCGACCTCGGCATGCAGAGCATCGTCGGCAAGACCATCGACGAGGTCTTCGGCGTCCGTGCGCTGGCCGGGTCGGGGGTCATCGATCACCATCGCATCGCGCTCCAGGGCCAAAGGCAGCTCTTCCGCTACGATTTTCGCGGCCGTCGCTACGACCTGCTCGTCGACCCGGTCCAAGGTGTCGACGGCGAGGTGAACGGCTGCGTGGGTGTAGCCATGGACGTGACCGAGCTCCGTGACACCGAGCTCCGTCTCGCCAACGAGGTTTGGCTGGTGGAGGCACGCAGTCTCGCGCGTATCGGCAGCTGGTCCTGGGACGAGACTAACGACAGCTTTTCCTGGTCCGACGAGATGTACGGCATCTTCGGCGTCCCGACGGAGGAGGGCGCCCCGCCGGCCTCGCTTCTCGCCTTCGTGCATCCCGACGACGTCGGGTACGTGCAGGCTTCGGTTCGCCGTGCCCAGCGCGGCGGTGCCCCGTTCACGTTCGAGTATCGGATCTGCCGTCCCGACGGACTCGTGCGCACGCTCCACGCCCGGGGCCAGCGAATCCATGGCTCGATGCAGAGCAGCCGGGTCGTGGGCACGTGCTGGGACGTGACCGATCTCGGAACCGCATCCTCGTGGCCCGAGCGCTCGGCCGCCCTTCTTCGCGCGGCACTGGAAGCGACCGCCGACGGAATTCTCGTCGTGAACCGCCGTGGCGACGTCGTGACGTACAACCAACGCTTCCTCGAATTGTGGCGAATCCCAACGGACATCGCCGAGCGAAGCGACAACGCTGCGCTGATACGCTTCGTGAAGAGCCAGCTCATCGAGCCGGACAGCTTTACGTCGCTCGTCCGCGAGAACCACGCCGATCCGGAAGGCGAGTACTACTACGTCCTCCATTTCCTCGATGGCCGCGTGTACGAGCGATGTGCCCGTCCTCATCGCGTCGGAACAGAAGTGCTTGGCCGCGTGCTCAGCTTCCGTGACGTCACGGAACGAGAGCATCTCCTCGCGCAAGCGCAGCATGCCGTGAGGCAGCGCGACGAGTTCCTCTCCATCGCCGCTCACGAGATCCGAGGGCCGATCACCTCGATCCGTCTCGCGGTCCAGCACCTACAGAGGATTCCTCGCACCAGCGAATCGGTGCCGAAAGTCCTCGAAATCATCGAGCGCGAACAGCGCCGGCTCGTAAGCTTCGTCGATGAGCTACTCGATCTCGGACGTATCCGCGCCGTAGGACTCCACTTCGAGATTCACACGGTCGATCTCACCGAAGTCGTGCGCGAGGTGACCTCACGCATGGCGTCGGACCTCGCGAGGGCGGGTTCGACCCTCGTGCTTCGAGACGACGAGAAGGTGATAGGACAATGGGATCGTCTCCGCTTGGATCAAGTCGTGACCAACTTGCTGTCGAATGCGATCAAGTTCGGGAACGGCAAACCGATCGAGATCGAGGTGCTCTCGAGCGAGGGGCGCGCCTCCCTATCGGTGCGGGACCATGGGATCGGAGTCGCGCCCGAGATGCGGGAGCGTATCTTCCAGCCCTTCGAGCGCGGAGTGTCGGTCCGGAACTATGGCGGGCTGGGGCTGGGCCTCTACATCGTGAGAACGATCGCCGAGACGTTGGGGGGGACGGTCAACGTCGAGAACCACCCGGGGGGTGGAGCGATTTTCAAAGTGGATCTTCCCCTGGCGAGAGGAGCATGAAGCGGGAGCCAGGGTGGGTTCTCGTTGCCGACGACGACGAAGACATTCGCGCGCTCGTTGGGCTCGTCCTCGAGGACGAGGGGCTTCGCACGTTCGGCGCGTCCGATGGCCTCGATGCGCTCGAGCAGCTCAGGGAACATCCCACCGCCGGTCTCGTTCTGCTCGACATCATGATGCCCCGCATGGACGGCACCGAGGTCGTCTCGGCGATGCGCCGTGACGAAAACCTCCAGGGCATTCCGATCGTCATTTTCTCGGGAGACAACCGGGCACGAGAGCTCGCAGCGGCCGCGCGGGTCGACGGCGTGCTGGTGAAGCCCGTCGACCTCGACAAGCTCCTCGGCATGGTTCGCTCGTTCACGACGCGCAAGCACTGACGCGCATCGCGAGCCGCTCTCGGGGGCGTACGTCCGGCAACCTCTTCGAATCGAGGTTGCCGGGAAACGCCGCTCTCGATCGTCGAGCGTTCAGGCTTTGGCGCCTTCGATCTTGGCGATCATCTCGTCGACGCTGACGACCTGCGCGAAGCTGAAGCCGAGCGTCGCGAGCGTGGCCTTCTGGATGTCCTGGCGCGGAATGCCGTTGCGGTCGGCTGTGCCCGTGCCGTCACTCGTGAGGAACACGCGGAAGTCGCGGACGTTCGCCTCGCGGACCGTCAAGTCGACGCACACGTCGGTGGCGATGCCGGTCACGATGATGCCGTCCACGCCGCGCGCGCGCAAAATGAGCTCGAGGTCGGTGGCGTGGAATGCGCCGAATCGCGGCTTGTCGAGGCGGATGTCGTCCTTCTCGATGACGAGGTTCTTGTGAAGCGTGGCCGGAAACGACCCGGCGGCGATGACGCCTTCACGCACGGGCGGGAAGATTTCGCCCATCACGCCGGCGTTCGAACCGTCGGGACGGGTGACGTGCGCCGTGTGGACCACGAGGATCCCTGCCTTGCGGCAAGCGGCCGAGAGACGATTCACGCGTTCGACGACGTCGAGTCCGTCGGGCGAGGCGAGTGGCGTGTTCTCGACGAAGACGTTCTGCAGGTCGACGTTGACGAGCGCGAGCTTCTTCGGATTCACGGGAAAGTCAGGCACGTTCCGGTTCCTTTCTGGACCGAGAAAGTCGAAGGCCCCTCTCGAGAAAAAGAGCCTTCGAGTTTTTCACGGTTCGAGTGGTGCCTGCCGTTGTCGCGTGGTGGTCACACGAAATCAGCAGGCACCTTTCGGCAATTGGTTATCGCCGAATCCCCTGTTTCAGGACGACCGTTTTGTCACCGAATGGATCGTGCTGCAAATCGTTCGCGTAGGTGCCGATGCCCTTCAGGTACCGACCGAACCACGCGACCGAGTAGTAGTCGCGCATCACGTGGGGGGTGTACTCCCACTTGCCGCCGACCTGCGTCCAGCTGACCGTCGAGTAAGACGCGCCGACGAAGTTCGGATCGAGCACATCCTGACCGAAGGGCATGTGCTGGAGGACGTTGTCGAAGGCCACCTTCGTCTCGCCCGCCGCGAGGCGGTAACGCGGGAAGAGGTAGTCGTCGTAGTCGGTCACGTCCCAGTGGGTCGAGTCGACGAATCCGAGCAGCTCCTTCGGGCCCTGCAGGCGGCCGTAGCAAGAGCGAACGACGGGCTCGGGGTTGTCGAGCGTGGGCGGGAAGACACGCTCGCTCGCCAGGAACAGGTAGTCCGAGGGCTGACCGCCCGGGACGACGTTCGGATAGATCATGAACGGCACGTTGGTGAAGAACGTGCGGCTCAAGTCGTCTTCGTACGCGAGCGTGAGGAGCGTAGGTTTCGTGATCGGCTTGAAACGCGGCGGCTCCCACGACTTCGGGAGGCCGTTGTTCCAACCGATGCCGGTGGTGACGCTCTTCTCGGAGGCGAGGACGATCTGTGTCGTCATCGAGCCGAGCGAGTGACCCGAGACGCCGATGTGATCGGTGTCGACGTGGCCACCGAGGAAGCTGTGGCGATCCTTGTCGAGAGCCTTGATCGACTTGATGACACTCATCACGTCGTCGGCGCGCATCTCGAAGAGGTGCTGCATCATCTCGTTGGCGATCGGGAAGCCGCCAGGTTGGAAGATGAGGCCCGTGATGCGGTCCGGAACCGGCGCCTGCGAGAAGAGGATCTGGTAGGCCGCGTTCACGGCTGCCTGACCTTCTTGCTGGCGGAGCTTCGAGCCTGCGTCGTGGAAGACCGCCGGGAGACGCGAGTCGCCCGTGTGGTTCATCGCCACGACGATGTAGCCGTGGCTGGCGAGCTTCTCGCCGAGTGACGTCCACATTTCGCGCGACGAATCAGGGCGAACGTTGCCCGTGAAGCCACCGTGCGAGAGGACGACGACCGGGAAGCGGCCGTTGGCGATGGGAGCATTCGCCCAGCTTCCGCGCTTGCGGTTGGCGAGCTCGTCGAGGACGTCGTGTTCGAGCGCGGCGAAGGCCGTTGGATCATTCGCCTGGATCGCCGCGACGGGCTGACCCGACGCCGTGATCATGTACGGCGAGACGCTTCGGCGATCGAAGATGGAACGATCACCGAAGTAGTAGTCGAGGTACGTGGGGTGCTGCACCGAGCCGAGCTGGCAGTGCGCGTCGTCGAAGTCGTCGTCGCCGTCGTGATCCTGACCTTGGCCATGACCATGACCCGACGAACCACAACCCCGCGGAGCGTCGACGGGGTACCAGACTTCGGTGACGAGCGTGCGCGGCTCACCGATCGCGTTGAGGTGTGTGAGCAGTGTCTTGTAGTCGCTCGAGCCGTAGACTTCGTTCCACGGGTCGAAACGACGAGACGGATCGCGGACGAAGATCGACTTCGAACCCGCAAGATAAGGACCGTTCTTCAGCGGATCGACGTAGTCGCGATCACCGCGACCACGATCGTCGTCATCATTTCCCGACAAGGCGTTGTCGGTCGACGAGACGCTCTCTTCATTCGAGTCATCGCTGCTGCACGCGACGAGCGTCAGAGCGATACCGAGCCCAAAGACCTTGAGCGCTTTCATTCCACCCTCCTTGGACCTAGCCCCGACGCCCAGACGACGCCGGCGCTGGTCAATGCACGGACAATCGTGGGTCAGCCTACACAACAATGTCGCAGCGCAAGGGCTCGCTGCCGCACGCGACGCAAAGTCACTCCGCCAATGCGTGCACTCTTACGTTCGTTCGCGACAGCTGCCACGAATGTGCGATTCGCACGAGCGTCGACGGCAGCTCCGGTGACGGAGCGTGCGTTCGGAACATTGCACGATTGAAGTCCGCGCACGAATGCCCGAATTGTCGCCTCGTTCGAGGATGCTCGTGTGCACACGAACGTGATCGGCCGAATGAACACGCTGTTCACGACTCGCACTCGGCACGGCATTTTCCTAGCGAATCGCTGACGCAACGAGCCGAAGCAGCAGCCGTGCGCCACCTGCTGTAACCTTCGTCGCCGATGGCGCTCGCCATGTCCTCACCCGCCGCTGCCTCGAGCACCATGCTCGCGTGTCAGTCGTGCGGCGCGACCCTCGCGTTTCCGGCCGGCATGCGCACGGTCGTCTGTCCGTATTGCGCATCGCCTTCCGTCGTCGAGCGACCGCCGACGCCCGGTCGGCCGAATCCGAGCTTCGTCGTCGCGTTCGTCATCGCTCGCGAGCGCGCGCTCCGCCTCGTGCAGCAGTGGCTCACGCGGAGTCGCGGGCTCTTCACGCATTCGGGACTTCGCAACGCCACCGTCGAAGACGTGCGTGGTGTCTACGTTCCCGCGTATCTCTACGGCTCCGTCGCCCACTCTTCGTACGTCGCGAACATCGGCGAGAATTACACCGAGACCGAGACGTACGAGACCTCGGACGGCAAAGGCGGCACCACCACCGCCACGCGCACCGTCACGCGAACCGAATGGCACACGCTCTCCGGCCAGCACTCGACCTACGCGCGCGACGTTCTCGTCACCGCGGCGCGTGGGCTCGCGAATGCGGAGCTCGAAGCGATCGAGCCCTACGATCTGCGCGCGCTCTGTCGTTATGCGCCGATGATCGTCTCGGGGTGGCCGGTCGAGGAGCCTTCGCTCGATCCCACGCAATGTCTCGAGATGGCGCGCGGCGAGGTGATGGCTCGCCTGCGAACGGAGATCCACCGTTTCATGCCCGGTGATACGTCGACCGGGCTGAACTTCACCACGAGCTTCGACTCCGAGTCGCTGGAGCTCATGCTCGTTCCCGTCTGGGTTCTCGCGCTTCGCTACGATCCTCAGAAGCCGCCGCTGCGCATCGTCATCAACGGACAGACGGGCAACGTGCACGGTCGCGCGCCGCTCTCGGTGCCGAAGATTCTCGTCGCGATTGGCCTGGGAGTCGCGCTCATCGTGGGGCTCTATCTCGTGGCGAGGTACACGTGACAGCCTCCGCCTTGGCCCTGGCCCCCTGCCGGCGATGTCGCTCGCCGCTCGAGCTCGGTGATCTTCTCTGCGCCGTGTGCGGAATCGGCACGCCGTCGGCCTTGCAGAACGTTCCTGCCGAGGCGCGCGCGACCATCCTTCGTTGCGGAGGCTGTGGCGCCGCCGTCAGCTACTCTGCCGAGGCGCAGGCGGCGCGTTGCGCGTTTTGCACGGCCGAGATGAAGCCGGAGCAGCCCACCGATCCGCTCGAGAAGGCCGAGTCGTTCCTGCCGTTCGTGGTCGATCCGCAATCCGCCCAAGGAGCGCTGCATCGCTGGCTCGGATCGCTCGGCTGGTTCCGTCCGTCCGACCTCGCGAAGACGGCCTCGCTCGTCGGGCTTCGTCCTTTGTACTGGACGGCGTGGATCGTCGACGCGACCGCGCTCGTGAGCTGGACGGCGGACTCCAACGCCGGTTCGCGAAACGCCGATTGGGCGCCCCATGCGGGGCAGACGCCGATGACGTTCGCCGGAATTCTCGTGCCCGCCACCCGAGGTCTCTCGCACGCCGAGTGTCAGAGCCTTACCCGGTACTTCGACCTCGCGAGCGCGCGCCCCGGCCCGGCCGCCCCTGCGCAGACCACGACCGAGTGCTTCGGTGTGCAGCGCTCGGCGGCGCGCGCGATCGTCTCCGATGCCGTGCATGCGACGGCGATCGAGCGTCTGCAGCGAGGGCACATCCCGGGAAGCCGAACGCGCAACGTGAAGGCGTCGATCGTGCTCTCGGGCCTCGTCACGCGACGAATGGCTCTGCCGACCTACGTGCTCGCGTACGAGTACAAGGGAACGGTCTATCGCGCGCTCGTACACGGGCAGAACGTGCAAGGCGTCTTCGGCAAGGCGCCGTACGACATCGGCAAGATCCTGCTCGTCGTCGGTGGCGTCATCCTCGCGGTCGTCCTCCTGATCGTCGTCCTGTCGGCGCTGGGCTAGCGCGCGTCAGCTCACGACGCGGAGCGAGCCCTTCACCACGCCATAGCCGCCTTCCATGCGGAGCTCACGCCACACCTCGCCGGCGCGCGTGGGCTCCGTGACGGCGCGCTTGTAGGCCGTGACGAGTCGCTTCACGTCGGTGGCGTTCTCGCGAACGAGCTCGATGCGGAAGCGGCCCACGCCCGCTTTGGCGAGCGCAGGAACGAGCTGAACGGCGCTCTGCGGCTTGGCGTGGAAGACCGTGTTGCGGCACCCGACGTCGGCCTCGACGGGGTGCTCCATGCCGGCGCGGTCGCGGAGCGAGACCTTGTGATGATCGCAGGGCCGGCCGCACGTCTTGTAGTCCTTGCCGTCGGAGAGGAGCGCCGCGATCGCGCAGTGCTCCATGTGGAAGAGCGCCATCGGGTGGTGCACGACGACCTCGGCCCACGGCCCGAAGGGCGAGCTCAACAGCGTGACGAGCTGCGCGGCGTCGAGGTCGAACGACGGCGTGAAGGCGTCGAGCCCGCGCCCGAGGATCTCGGCGGCCGAAATGCGATTCGTGACGTTGAGCGAGAAGTCTCCGATGGCAACGACCTTGGAGCCCGCCTGCCGTGCCTTGGAGAGCTCGCGCAGCGCGCCGAGGCCGCGAACCAGCACGGCGTCAGGCTCGAGCGAGGTGATGTATTTGTCGATCTTCTCTTCGCCCGGCTTCCGAATGCGCGGCGGCGCCACGCCTACGAACACGCCGCGTGCGCGAAGGGCTCGCAGGGCTTCGCCGGTGCCCGTCAGCTCGAGAAAATCGAGGTACACGCCGCTTGCCCCCGCCTCGGCCGCGGCCATGGCCTGCTCGAGCGTGCGGCAAAGCACGAAGAGACCGCCCGGCGCGGCGTCGGCCGTCTTCGGCGGCGCGGAGGCCTCGACCATGTCCGTGTAACTTGCACTCGTCGTCTCGTGGTGGACGACGGCATGCTCGCCGAGGGCGGACGTCAGCGCGCGGCGCGC
Source organism: Labilithrix luteola (assembly GCF_001263205.1). Lineage (GTDB taxonomy): Bacteria > Myxococcota_A > Polyangia > Polyangiales > Polyangiaceae > Labilithrix > Labilithrix luteola. Next base: position 3,376,266 of record NZ_CP012333.1, on the reverse strand, counting down.
TCGGTTGAGCGACGAGATCGGAACGATGGTGCCTTCCGGCAGGGCCACCTCGAGAGCGCCGAGCTCGAAGGCCGTGTCGCCGAGGCGACCGAGTTTGTCGCGAAGGGTGGCTGCATCGAGCGGCGTCGAGCGAGCCAGTTCCACGTTGGCGTCGCCCGTGACGCGTGCGAAGCCGCCGGAGCCGGTCTTGCCCTCGAGCACGAACGGCTCGCCCACGTGTCCGGCGATGCGCAGATCGAGACGGACCTTGTGCGGGTGGGCGGTGAGCTCGGCCAGGATTCGCTTTTCGAGGCCCGGATCGTTCGTCTTGAACACGCGACGACCGGCAGGGGGCGCGTCGTGGCCGCGTTTCTCGAGGGCGCTTTCGGGCCCGAGCCACACGAGCACGGTCGTGCCCGCGTGCGCGCTAGGAACGTCTTTGCCGGCGGCCGTGATCGACCAGACGCGCCCGCCGATCTCGCCTGCGCTGGCCAGGCCTCCTTCGACGAGGATGCCGTCGCCGCGCGCGAGATCGTGCTCGAGCTTCAGCGACAACCACGTCTTCCCGATCTTGCGTTCCACCGCGAGCAGCGTGCCGACGGGGAGGCCGCGGTGATCGCACGCGCGGCCTTCGACGAGGCGCTGATGATCGACGCCCTGGAAGAAGCCGGTGCCCGAGCCGCGCGTGAAGGTTTGTAGCGCGTCGCTTCGCTCGGCCTCGGTGGGCCCCGCCTTGGTGTCGCCCATCGCACCGTCGACGGCCTTGCGATAGAGCCGCGTGGTCGAACCCACGTAATCTGGGCCCTTCAGGCGTCCTTCGATCTTGAGCGAAGCGATGCCGAGGCGAACGAACTCCGGCACGAGCGACGAAGATTCGAGATCTTCAGGCGAGAGCAAATAGGCGCGGTCGGCCGTCTCGACGTCTTTGCCGTCGACGACGAGCGAGTAGGGGAGGCGGCAAGCCTGGGCGCACGCACCGCGGTTCGCGCTTCGCCCGCCGATGGCTTCGCTCGTGAGGCATTGACCGGAGTACGAGATGCAGAGCGCGCCGTGGACGAACACTTCGACTTCCACGTCGGTCTCGGCGCGGACCTTCGCGATGTCGTCGAGGGACATCTCGCGCGCGAGGATCACGCGGCTCGCTCCGAGCTCACGCGCGAGCTCGACGGAGGATGCATCGGTGCAGGTCATCTGCGTCGAGGCGTGAATCGGAAGGTTCGGAGCGATGGCTCGTGCGAGCTTGGCGACGCCCAGATCCTGGACGATCACCGCGTCGACACCTGCCTCCGCACAGGCGCGCACCGCGGCTTCCACGCCGGCAAGCTCGCTGTCGAAGACGAGCGTGTTGAGCGTCACATACCCGCGCACGCCGTGCTCGTGCAGGTAGCGCATCGTTTCGCCGAGAGCGCCGGCGTCGAAGTTGGTTGCCCGAGCTCGAGCGTTGAAGCCCTGGAGTCCGAAATAGACGGCATCCGCCCCGGCCAGGACGGCAGCGTCCATCGCTTCGCGGTCGCCCGCAGGCGCGAGGATCTCGGGTCTCTTGGTAGGCGCGGGCATGGCGGCCTTCTTTAGCGCAAAATAGGGAGAAATCACCCTCCGCCATGGGCCCGCTTACGCGTGCGCCGCTCGGGCCGGTTTCCACCGCGGTTCGCGGTGGAGCTCTGCTCGTGGTGTGGCCGATTTCCGTGCTCGCGCTCGACGAATTACGGATTGCAGGGGGCGTCGCGGTCGTCGACGGGCGCGACGATCGTTGCCGTTCCGGTCTCCAGGAAGGTCGAGTGGAAGCACGCGTACTGGTGCTGGACCACGGGCTTTTGCCGGTAGATCGCGTGACCGTCGTTGCCCGGCCCGGGGTCGTACTGGACGATCGCGCCCGTGTACGTCTGGCCGTTCTCCGACGTGAGGTTGGCCTTCACCGGGTACGAGAGCGGCGTGTCGAGCCCCACGAGCTTCTGCGCGTCCCGCATCGTCGGCCAGATCTCGTCGCCCACGCGCGGGTGGCCGTACGAGAGATCCATGGCGTCGTAGACGGGCGTGGGGAAGTACGAGTCGTTGAGGCCGGCGGGTTCGTAGATCGGGCGTGCAGGGTGACCCGGTAGCGGCCGGCGAGCCACGCGGATCGCGCTGACCATCGGATCGATGGCTTCGAGCGCCGTCTCCGCGATGTGCAGCGCGGGGTGCACGAACGTGAGCTGTTCGGGTGTCTTCATCAGCAGCGCCACGAGCCCCGCCGCGCCTGGGACGGTCGACGTCTTGAGGATGAAGTAGACCCAGAATCCGCCCGCGCCCGTCGGAACGGACAACTTGATGCGCGGCTCCACGGCGCTCACGAGATTGGTGTACATTCCACCCATCGACTGGCCCTGCGCGTGCGGCTTGTCGGTGAAGTGGTAGGCCGTCTCGCCGGCGGGCAAGGTCGGTCCGGCGCATCCTTCCAGCATGGACGGCGGGATCGACAGCTTCTCGAGGGCCGCGAGCACGAGGCGAGACTCGAGAATGCCCTGCCGGAACGTGTCGCGCATGGCGATGAGGTTGTTGATGTTGAGGTAGTCGATGTCGCTTGCGCCGGGCACGCGCTCCGGGCTGATGGGGAGCGCCGCACCCGCCGAGGCGATGCCCCGCTTCGCCAGGTTCGGCCCCGGGTAGCGATCGCCGGGATCGGCGTCGTCGCCACCGTCGATCACCTGGCGCGAGACGCCGCCCGAGCCGTGGAAGTAGATGACGAGCGGATAGCCGCCCGCGGGCATGGGGGTTCTCGGAATGGCGATCGAAACGGGAACGCTCTCGTCGCGCTGCTTCTTCGGGAGGCCGTCGGCACCCATCTCGAAGAGGCCTTCGGTCGAGTAAATCGGCGTGCCCTTCTGGAATTGCGGGAGAACGATCTTCGCGCGAACGTGGCAGAGCTCGGGGAGCTTGTTCGCCGGATCGGCCTCGAGCGCGAGGTCGGTGAGCGCGGGAGTGTATTGTGCAAGGACCTTGTCCCCGAGGGCCGCGGTCTCGGCGACGACGTCACCGGTCGTGAACACCGTAGCGTTGGCGACGTCCGTGCGAGCAACGCCGATCTTGTCGAGCGTCTCCCAGAGCGGCGCGTAGAGGGCGCTCAGCTTGTCGCCGTTCGCCGTCTTCGGGGTTTCTCCGCGCGCGAGAGCGGCGAGGGCATCGGGGGTCTTCGGTTCGCCACCCGCCTGGAGGCCGACGGCGCGTGTGACGACGAACGCATACTTGCGGTTCGGTGTGAGGACGATGCCCGGGCGCGCCGCGACCGCGAGCAGGTAGTCGGGCACGTACGGATCTGCGTTCGGCGTTGCGGCGACCACCGGGAAGGTCTTCCCGCGCTCGGGCGATGCGGGGTCGACGTCGACCAGAAGAATGGGCGCCTTCGCGCCGCCTTGGACGAGCACTTCGGGATCACGAGCCGCGAGCTGCGCGTTGAAACGGAAGTATCCGGCCGGGACGACCGGGAAGCCCTTTCGATCCATCGCGCCCTTCTTGAGCCCATCGAGGATCGCGACGCCCGGGTTCGGAAACGCCGATACGTCCGGCGTTCCCTCGGCAGTGAGCCGCAGGTCCGACGGGTACGGAAAATCGAAGAACGCGCCTTCCGCATCGAACTTCGCTTCCAGATCGAAAGACGTCGTCGGTGACGAGCTCGACGCCTCGTCCGAGCTACTGCACCCGGGAGCGAGCGCGATCGAAGGAGCGAGCACGTACAAGGACGCGAACGCCAGGGCGGTCGAGAAGGAGGTAGAAAGTGCGCGTTTCAAGGCCCGAGACGCTACACCTGCGGTCGCGCTTCGTCGTGACGAAATCGTGGCGTGAGGCCCGCGCGAGACGTGTCACATCGCGCGCCTGCTCGTACGTTCATTCGCCGTGCAACTCCGCGCCGGCGATGCGTTCGCCCGTGGAGAGCTCGCACACGCCTTGGCCACCTTTCTTCGGCCCGGAGGTCGGTTCCGCGAGGACGAAGCGGCAGTTCATGCGCGTCTGCCCGCCGTCGTCGAGGCGCGCGAGGATGTACCCGCTGTACTGCGTGACCGTTCCGTAGCCGGGGCCATAGGCGCCGAAACACGAGGAGTACCAGTCGCAGCCCCAGCCCATCCACGTGTCCACCGTGGTCTGGTTGACCGTCGCTGGCTCGAGGTACTGCCCGTTGAAGATGCGGCCGCCTGGCAGTTCGGCGCGAATCGTCCCGTGCTCCCAGCTCGCGCCGTCGCTCTTCCAGTAGAAGACGACGCGACCTTGGCTCGGCCCGGTCTGAGTTGAGCCGATGGCAACCGGAGGAACGGTGGCGGCCGTCGTCGTGGCCGGGCCAATGAGCTCACCGCTACCAGCGCCGCTCGCCGAACACGCGAGACCGAAAGCGGCCGTCACGGTGCCGAGGACGGCAAACGAAAAGACCCGCGCCACGTTGAGCTTCATCACTGCACCTCCGTCCTCTGCCGAACGTGATGCACAGAGCGCACCTAGATGACCCGTGCGCCGCCCTGCGAGTACTTCTTGAGCGAGCTCTGGCGCGCGGTGTAGCGTGCCGGCAATGCCCGGTCGTGCCTGGATTTACGTCGTCTTTTTGCTGTCGGGCTTCGCCGCGCTGCTCTATCAGGTCGTCTGGCAACGGGCGCTCTACGCCATCTACGGCATCAACGTCGAGAGCGTCACCATGGTCGTCACGGCCTTCATGCTCGGCCTCGGCCTCGGGAGCATCGCCGGCGGCGCGGTCTCGAAAGATCCCAAGCGTCCGGTGCTCTTGATGTTCTCGCTCGTCGAGCTCGGTATCGGTCTGTTCGGATCAATCTCGCTCTCGGTGTTTCACGCCGTCGGCAACGCCACGCTGGGTATGAGCGCGGTCGCCACCTTCTTCGTGACGTTCCTGCTCGTCCTCGTTCCGACGCTCCTCATGGGAAGCACGCTCCCGCTCCTCGTCGCGCATCTCGTGCGTTCGAGCGGCAACGTCGGCAAGAGCGTGGGCACGCTCTACTTCGTCAACACGCTCGGCTCGGCGTTCGCGTCGGCCGCGTCGGTTCTCTACATCATGGGCCATGCCGGCCAGCGCGGCTCTGTGCATGTCGCGGCCGCTCTCAACGTCACCGTGAGCCTTCTTGCGTACGTCGCGCACCGTCGCGCGGTTCGCCCGCAGGAGATCGCGGCAACGCTGGCCCAAGCGGCGAGCGCCCCGCCTCGTTGAGGCCGTAACTTCGCCTTCGCTCGGAGTCGTTCGATGGGTTTTGGTCTCGCGTTGCTCGTGGCTGCGGTGAGTGGTTTCATCGCGCTCTCCTACGAGATCCTCTGGTACCGGGTGATTGCGTTCGCGAGCTGGGGCCTGCCCGGCGCGTTCGGTCTCCTGCTCGCGGCGTATCTGTTCGGTCTGGCCATCGGCTCGCGCGTCAGCGGAGCATTCTGCAAGGACCAGTCGCAGGCCGGTGACAAGAAGCAGCTGCGCCTCCTCGCGGTGTTCGCGTTCGTCGCGAACGTGGTGGCGTGGCTCGTCGTTCCCGTCTTCGGTTGGTCGGCCGGCCGGTGGGATTGGCCGGGCGCCCTTCTGTTCGTGGGCGTGGCTGCCGCGCTGCTCGGGGCGATTCTGCCGCTCGTCAGTCACTTCGGCATCGCCGCCGACGACCGCGCAGGCGAGCGGCTCAGTTATGTGTATCTTGCCAACATCGTCGGATCGGGCGCCGGCAGCCTGCTGACGGGGTTCGTCTTCCTCGATGCCTGGTCGATCGCGACGATCGGCGCCGTGATCGCCACGACGGGCATGGTGCTCGTCGCGCTGCTCGTCGCTCTGGCCGACCTCGAGCGGGTCACGCGCATCGGCGCCCTGGCGATGCTGGCCGTTGCGGGCTTCTTGCTGGTGAAGCTATCGCCGCGCATGAACGACCAGATCTGGGAGCGCTTGCTCTACAAGTCCGACTTCAAGCCGGACACGCGCTTTGCCGAGGTCATCGAGACGAAGAGCGGCGTCATCACCGTCACGCAAGACGGCACGGTCTACGGCGGCGGCGCGTACGACGGTCGCTTCAACACGTCGATTGTCCACGATCGCAACGGCATCATGCGCGCCTACGCGATCGGCGCCCTGCACCCGGCGCCGAAGAAGATCCTCATGATCGGCCTGGCCTCGGGCTCGTGGGCTTCGGTCATCGAGCACATGCCCGGTCTGGAGCACCTCACCATCGTCGAGATCAACCCGGGCTACTTGAAGCTCGTGGCCGGTCACCCGGAGGTGGCGGGCATCTTGAAGGACCCCAAGGTGGACATCGTCATCGACGACGGCCGTCGCTGGCTCCATCGTCATCCGGACGAGCGTTTCGACGTCATCGTCATGAACACCACCTGGCACTGGCGCGCCCACATCACGAACCTGCTCTCCGCGGAGTTCATGGATCTCGCGCGCGCGCACCTGCTGCCGGGCGGGCTCTTCTACTTCAACACCACGTCGTCGGACGACGTGCAGAAGACGGCGGCCACGGTGTTTCCGTCGGCGATGCGTGTCTACAATTTCATGGCGGTCAGCGATTCACCCCTCGTCTTCGACAAGGGCCGCTGGTCCAAGACGCTCGCGGACTTCTCGTTCGACGGCAAGCCCGCCATCGATCGCTCGACCGAAGACGGCAAGAAGTTCTACGACGAGCTCGTCGCCTACGCCGATCTCATCCACCAGCCCCCGCAAGACGAGGGCCTGGAGGCACGCGACAGCATCCTTGCTCGCACACAGACGGCCATCCTGGTGAGCGACGACAACATGGTGCCGGAGTGGCGTCAGGTGCTTCGTTTTCCCGAGCATCCTTGAGCGGCAAGCGAGGCAAGCGAGGCAAGCCGGCCATCTTAAATCTTCCCTATCCCGGGGCGTCACCCGAACGGCGACCTTTACGTGTGGACTGCATATGGCGAGACTGGGGCACAATGCGAAACGTCGCTCTTTGCCTTGCACCGCTCGTCGCTGCTGGTCTCCTTATCGCGTGTGAAGACGATGGGAGCACCGGAGGTGGTGGCACGTTCAATCCCGATTCGGGGACGTACCAGCCGCCCCCGACGACGACGCCCTCGCCCTCGGACGGCGGCGCGGACACTGGCTCGCCTGACGGCGACGTAGGGCCGGCTCCGCTCACCGTGACGGTCATGAGAGGCAATGGCCCGGCGGCCAACGTGGAGATCGTATTCCACGACGCCGCAGGTGCCGTTATCAGCACCGCGAAGACGGACGCCGCGGGCAAGGTCGTCAACACGGGGCCCGTGCCCGCTCAGGTGAGCGCGCTCCTCGGCGGCTCCTCGAACCGACGGATTCATACGTGGACGGACGTCGCGGACCACGATCAGCTCTTCGTCAACGACACGTTCAGCGCCGACGGTGACGACGTCACCGGCATCTACAACGTGACCTTGCCCGGGCGATTCCAGAGCGCCGTCTCGTACAAGCTCTTCGCCGGACCCTGCCTGGGCGCCATCGAAAGCGACACCGCCCCGCAGCCCTACGACCTGTATGTCCGGCTGAATTGTCAGCGCCCGCAGATGTCGGTGCTGGCCCGCGCCTACGACCAGGGCAACAACCAGTACGGCTTTGCGTTCAAGAAGGGCATCGCGCCGATTCTCGACGGGACGACGGTTCCGGTGACGCTGGGGAATTGGGCGGCCGGCACCAAGTTGGACTTCTCCGTCACGAACACCCCCACCGACGTCTCGATTCACGGCAACGTCCTGGAGATCGCCGACGGCCTCGGGTTCTTCGCCGGCGAGAACGTGCTGGTCGCCAACGGTCAGACTACGCCGGTCGAAGTGGCGAAGGGATTCGCCGACGCGCATCAGTTCACGGGGACGCTCTCGAACTGGGAGAGCCGCCGATCGATTACGAAGCGCGTGCCGAGTACGACGACGGCCGCGTCGCTCGACTTCGCCACAGTCTTGCCGGAGATTTCGCAGGTCGGTGTCGACGGCGCCGAGCCGCTCCGGCCGACGGTCACCTGGTCGGCGGCGGGGCCGCTCGGCGGAACCGACGGGGGTGGCGTCATCCTCTGGTTCACGGACGCTCGTGAAAGCATGACCACGTGGACGTTCACCGTCTCCCCTGGAGCGACGAGCGTGAAGGCGCCGGCAATGCCGGCCGACGCGGCCGATTGGCTGCCGCGCGCCGGCACTGGCACCTCGAGTACGTTCCAAGAGCCCGAGGTGTTCTTCGTCGAATCCGACGTGCTGTCCTACGAGCAATTCCGGAGCCAAGCAGGCCGCTTCGTTCCAATGGACGACGTCAACGACCCCAACCGCGCCGACAAGATCGTGCTGCCGCAAGACGGCACGCTGCGCACGACCCAGCACGTCTACATCCAGCCGCTCTAAGCTCGAGGGGTCCGTGGCGACGAAGAAATCGCCGCGCGCGTTCTTGACTGATTGGTCCGAATAACTATGGTCTAGGGTCATGGCGCGGGCCAAAGAGTTCGATCGCGAGCAGGCGCTCGACCGCGCGATGCACGTCTTCTGGCGGAAAGGCTACGAAGGCGCATCGCTCGGCGAGCTCCTCGAGGCGATGGGGATCGCGCGCCAGAGCCTCTACGACACGTTCGGCGACAAGCACGCGCTCTATCTGGCGGCGCTCGAACGTTACGTCGACCGGCGGTGGGTGGAGATCCATTCCTGCCTCGACAGCGCGCCGTCGGTCAAACGCGCGATTCGCGATCTCTTCGACGCCATCGTCGATGAGTCCGACGAGGAGAAACGACGCGGCTGCCTGGGAATCAGTGCGGCCATGGAGGTCGCCTTGCACGACGCGGTGGTGGCGAAGATCATCGGCACGCGTCAGAAGCGCATCGAAGAGCTCCTGTTTCGTACGCTCGAGAGAGGGCGCGAAACCGGTGAAATTCCGAAAAGCAAAGACGCGCGGGCGCTCGCCCGCTTTCTCGTGGGACCTTGCAAGGACTCCGCGTCTCGGCGGCGACGGACCCTCGTCCGGCCACGCTCCGCGACATCGTGAACGTCACGATGCAAACGCTCGACTGAAGGCAAGGCGCAGAGCCTAGGCCGCGCTCGAAACTCCGCTCGATGAATGGGCACGAAGGGCCGCTGCGCCGTCGTGCGCTTTTTGTTGGTCAATAATGGACTGAATGGTCTGGAAAGGCTGAAGCATCATGGCTCGCAGGCTCGAAGGAAAGATCGCGCTCGTCACCGGTGGCACGAGCGGCATTGGACTCGCGGCAGCGAAGGTGTTCCACGACGAGGGGGCGCGCGTCATCGTCACTGGAACGAATCCGGTCACGGTCGAGAAGGCGAAGCTGGAGCTCGCGGGCGTCGCGGAGGTCCTTCGCTCCGATGCGGGCGATAGCGCGCAGATCAAGGAGCTCTTCGAGCACGTGAAGAGCACATACGGCCGGCTCGACGTTCTCTTTCTCAACGCCGGGATGCTCGGCTATGGCCCCATTGCGCCCGCGGACGAAGCGACGATCGACAGGGTCCTGAGCGTCAATTTCAAAGGACCGTGGCTCGCGCTCTCCGCGGCCGTGCCCCTTCTTCCGCGGGGGAGCACGGTTGTCTTCAACACCTCGATCACGAACGAGATGGGCGGTCCGACGACGGGCGCCTACGCGGCGTCGAAGGCCGCTCTTCGTTCGCTCGTGCGCGTTGCTGCAGCGGAGCTCGCCGACAAGGGAGTCCGCGTCAACGCCGTCAGTCCAGGGCCGACGGACACGGGCATCATCGGCAAGCACACGGCGACCAAGGCCGAAGCCACGTCGATCGAAGAGGGACTCGCAAGCAGGATTCCGCTGAGGCGACTTGGCCGGCCGGACGAGGTTGCGCGTGTCGCACTGTTTCTCGCCTCGGACGAATCGAGCTTCATGACGGGCGAGGAAGTCGTGGTGGACGGCGGTCTCACGCGCGTTTGATCGCGCCCGAACCTTCGGAGTCAACGCGAGAGCGGGCGTTGACGTAGGAGCTCGACGAGAAGCTCCTTGAAGACGCTCACGCGCGCCGGTACGTGCTTGCGCGTAGGCTGCACGAGGTAGAGCGAGCTCGTGAGCACGGTCCACTTGGGAAGCAGCCGCACGAGGGTGCCGTTCCTGACGTCCTCGTCGGCCAGGAACGAGGGCATGATTCCAATGCCACCGCCCAGGCGGAGGACCTCGCGCACGAAGTTCACGTCGTCGGCGAGAATGCAGCGCCCTTTGGAGCCAATGTCGAGTCGCGCGAGCGCTCGACCGAACTTCGACTTCCCGACGCCGCGAAAGCCGACCCAGTCGTGATCGGCGAGCTCCTCGGGCGTTCGCGGTGTGCCGCGCCGGGCGAGGTAGGAGGGTGAAGCGAATGCGTGGAAGCGGATCTCGCCGGCCTTTCGAGCAATGAGCGCGTTGCCCCTTAGCGACGGACCGGAGATGCGAAGCGCGAGGTCGACGCCTTCTTTCGCGAGATCGAGCATGGCCGAGGTGACGATCGTTTCGACGCGCACGTGCGGCCAGCGCGCGGTCATCCGTACCGAGGCCTCGGCGAGGAGCGTGGTGGCGATGTCGACGGTGGCCGTGAGCGTGAGCGTTCCGCTCGGCTCTTCGCGTCGTTCGGGCATGTCTCCGAGGGCTGCTTCGAGGCCCGCGAGCGAACCAGCGACGCGGTCGAAGAGCTGGCGCCCTTCCTGGCTGGGATCGACCTTGCGCGTCGTCCGGTGGAACAACGTTGCGCCGACGCTCTCTTCGAGAGCCGCGATCGATCGACTGACCGTCGAACGCGGAATGCCGAGGCGCTTTGCGGCCACCGAGAAGCTTCCGGTCTCGAAGACGGTCGCGAACGTACGGACGAGGTTCAGATCGATTGATCCCATGCTGCAACACAGATGTTCTGAAAGGCGCATTGTTGCAACACCGGAACGGTTGCATGGTGGGGGCCTCAAGGAGAACGTCGATGTCGCAACCTTCGATTCTCGTCACGGGCGCTTCCGGACACCTCGGCCGTCGCGTGGTCGATCTTCTCTTGGCCAAGGGCGCGGAGAACATCATCGCGACGACGCGTAAGCCCGAGGCGCTCGGCGACCTCGCCGCGAAAGGCGTCGACGTGCGCCGGGCGGACTTCGAGGACGAAGCGAGCCTCGAGTCCGCGCTCGCCGGCGTGGAGCGAGCTCTACTGGTGAGTACGGACGCGCTCGACAAGCCTGGGCGTCGCACGAGCCAGCACCTGGCCGCGGTCCGCGCCATGGTCAAGGCCGGGGTGAAGTACGTCCTCTACACGTCGCTGCCGAACGCCGCGAACACGACGGTCACGATTGCGGTCGACCACGCGAAGACCGAGGAGGCCATCGTCGCCTCGGGCCTCGACTACACGATCCTCCGCAACAACCTCTACGCGGACTACTTCCCGTACTCGCTGGCCCCGGCCGTGGCGTCGGGCAAGCTCGTCGACGCCAAGGGGGAGGGCGCTGTGGCGTGGATCACGCGCGAGGATTGTGCGCAGGCCGCGGCAGGCGCCCTTTTGGCTGCAAAAGCGGGCGATCGCATCGCCGTCGACGTGACCGGCCCCGAGCCGGTGACGAGCGCGCAGCTCGCGAAGCTCCTCGGTGAGCTCGTCGGTCGCGAGATTGTCCACGTGTCCGTCACGCCGGAGGCAATGCTCGAGCAGTTCCTCGCGAGCGGCATGCCGCGTGGAATAGCTGAGGCCATGGCATCGTTCGACGGTGCGATTGCCAAGGGTGACCTATCGAATGTGACGGATGCCGTCTCGCGCTATGCGGGCCGTCCCCCGACGTCGGTGAACACGTTCCTCGCCCAGCACGCCGCGACGCTGAAGGCCGCCGCCAAGTAGACCGTCACGTAGCCTGCGAGGGCGGTCTGGCGTAGGCTGCGGCGCGCCATGCCCCGCCGATCCCTTGCCGTCCTCGCTGCGCTCCTCGTCGCCACCGCGTGTGGCGCGCCCTCGGCACCGCGTCCTTCGCCGAGCAGTGCGGCCGGTTCCGCGCCGAGCGCAGCGCCGGCCCTGCCCGCGCCTGCACCGCTTCCGCCGCAGTGGCCGTACAAGTCGCCCGTTGTCGTGCGCGGCTCGAAGGGCATGGTCGTGACCGACGACGCGATCTCGGCGAAGGTCGGTCGTGACGTGCTTGCGACCGGCGGAAACGCCGCCGACGCCGCCGTCGCCACGGCGTTTGCCATGGCCGTGTCGTATCCGACGGCAGGCAACATCGGCGGCGGTGGCTTCGCGGTCACGCGCATCGGTGGTCAGGTCAAAGCGCTCGACTTCCGCGAGACGTCACCGGCCGCGGCTACGCGCGATACGTTTCTCGACGCGAACGGCAAGCCCACGACGGACGTTCGCGAAGGTGTTCGCTCGGCCGGTGTGCCCGGCAGCGTAGCGGGCCTCTGGGAGCTCCATCGCACGCTGGGCTCGAAGAAGAAGACGTGGAGGGAGCTTGTCGCGCCGGCCATCGCGCTTGCCAAAGACGGCTTCCCCGTCGACGACGCCTTCCTCGAGACGCTGCATGCCGCCGGCGAGCGGCTCAAGAAATTCCCCACGTCGGCCGCGCTCTACTTCCCGAACGGCGCGCCGCCGGCGAAGGGCTCGATGTTCAAGAACCCGGAGCTTGCCGCCACGCTCGAGCGTATCGCCGAGCAGGGCCCGAAGGGCTTCTACCAAGGGCCCACGGCCGATGCGATCGTCGCGCAGATGAAGGCCGACAAGGGCCTCATCACGCATGCCGACCTCGAGGCGTATCAAGCCAAGTGGCGCACGCCGATCGAGTTCACGTATCGCGGGCATCGCATCGTTTCGATGCCGCCGCCTTCGTCGGGCGGTGTCACCCTCGCGATGATCGCGCACATCCTCGAGGGCTACGAGCTCCGCTCGCTTGGCTGGCAAACGCCTGACCACCTGCACTACGTCTTCGAAGCGATGCGACGCGCGTATGCCGCGCGCAACGCGAAGCTCGGCGACCCCGACTTCGTGAAGATGCCGATCGCCGAGCTGCTCTCCGATCAGTGGGCCACGGCACAGCGCGCGACCATCGCGAAAGATCGCGCGACCCCCTCGAGCGAGATCGTGACCGAAGGCGTACCGAGCGGCGGTGGCCCGCACACGACGCACTTCTCGGTCGTCGATTCCGACGGGAATGCCGTGGCGCTCACGACCACGGTGAACTTCTGGTACGGCTCCGGTGTCACGGTGAAGGGCGCCGGGTTCATCCTCAACAACGAGATGGATGACTTCGCCGCCGTCCCTGGTCAGGCCAACGGGTTCGGCCTCGTGCAGGGTGAAGCGAACGCGATCGCCCCTGGAAAACGCATGCTCTCGTCGATGTCGCCCACCATCGTGACCGATCCCAACGGGAAGGTCATTCTCGTGGCGGGCGCGGCGGGTGGCCCGACCATCATCACCGCCGTCTTCCAGGAGCTCTCGAACGTCGTCGACTTCGGGCTCGACGTGGGCGCGGCGGTGAACGCTCCGCGCTTCCACATGCAGCATCTTCCCGACGTGGTCGTCTACGAGAAGGACGGTCTTGCCGAGGCCACGGCCACGAAGCTTGGGGCCATGGGCTACACGCTCAAGGAGCGCGGTCACATCGCCGACGCGCCCGCCATCGGACGCGCCGGCAACGATTGGGCGGGGGCCGCCGAGCCTCGTCGACTCGGCGGCCTCGCCGCCACGCCCTGACTCACTTCACGAGGATCATGCACGTGCCGTTCGTGCACGGCACGCCGTTGCAGCAGTCCGCGCTCGCCGTGCAGCTCTGGCCGTAGGCCGCGCAGTTGGTGGCCGGGGGACCGCCGCCGGCGTCGTCCGAAACGCCCCCGTCTTGCTCGACGGAGCCTCCGCACTTGCCGCTCGTGGCGCCCGGCGGGATTGCGCAAGGCTGGCCGCTGCAGCAGTCGGCCGTCGTCGTGCACGCGCCGCCGTGATCGACGCATTTCGCGCTACCGCAGACGAACGCCGGCGTACCGCTCGGGTTCGGGACGCACGGCAGGTTGCAGCAATCGGCGCTCGACGCGCAGGCCTTGCCGGCGAACGACGAAGGCGGCTGCGTGCAGTCGACTTCGGCGGCGAGGCAGCGCGGGATGCCGAGGTTGTCCTGCTTGCACGTGTTGTGCTGCAGGACGTTTCCTGCGCAGCAGTCCGCGCTCGCGTTGCAGGACTTGTCTTGCAATCGGCAGATTCCACCTGCCGCGGTGCACATGTTGCCCTGGTTGCAGCGTCCCACGGAGGCGCCCGCCTCCTTGCTGCACGTCACCTTCGCCTTGTCGCCGTCAGGCAGGCCCTGCGCTCCGCAGCAATCCTCGTTCTTCGTGCAGAGCTCACCCGTCGGGTGGCAACCGCTCGGCGGCTGGCAGATGAGCACGCCCGTCGGCGCGTAGGGGAGGCACGAGCGGCTGCAGCACTCGCCACCGCACGTCGGCAGGGGGCCGCCCGTATACGTTGCGCCGCCCGAGCAGACCTGACCGGCGTTCGTGCATCCGCCAGCGCCGGATGCCGCCGCCACGGAGCAGAGTCCGAGCGTCGCGCCCGCGGCCTTGGTGCAAAGACCACCGCAGCAGTCGGTGTCGTTGGTGCACGCGTCACCGTTCTGCGTGCAGAACGATGGGCTGCCGTCGCACGTGCCGTTCTTGCAGAACTTCGAGCAGCAGTCACCGTTGCCAGCGCAGGGGTTGCCGGACGTCTTGCACACCGCGCTCAGCGCCGTGCACGTGCCGTTCTCGCACTTGCCACCGCAGCACTCGCCGTCTGTCGTGCAGGCGGCGTTGTCGGCCGTGCACTGCTTGTCGGAGCACTTGCCGCTCACGCATGAGTACGTGCAGCAATCGGGGCCTGCCGTGCACGAGTCACCCGCGGCGAGGCACGCGCCGAAGGCCTTCGTGCAGATCTTCGTCGCGGGGTCGCAGTTGTTCGTGCAGCACTGGTCGTTCGACGTGCAGGAGACGCCGACGCTAATGCACGCCGCGCCGTCCGGCAGTGTGCCGTCGGTTTGGCTGCCGCCATCGTCGCCCTGCCCGCCGCCGCCGGCGTCCGTGTTCGCGTCGTCGGTCGACGAGTCGCTGCCACAGCCGACGAACACGCAGGTCGCGAGCGACAGAGAGATTGCGAGAGTAAGGAAAGTCGACGTCCGCATGGTTTCCTCCCAGCCCTGCAGTTCGCGGGCGAGCCTGGGCCAAGCATGTCGCCGACCGCGCTCCGACGAGAAGCGCATTGGACGTGAGCAGGCGATTTCAGTGATCCGATCGAAGACGTTTCTGCTGAACGGTTCGTCGGCCAGTGAGTGCGACAGTGACCAGCGAGTTGGATGGTGCTGTGACCAGTCTCAGTCGCTCGTGCGCGCCATACCGAACGACGCGAGTAGCTCGTCGGCGGCCTTCGTGGGCGTGGTTCGGCCGGAGAAAACGTCGTCTTCGACCTGTGGCAGGCGCGTGGCGACCTCGGGGTTCGCGCGGAAGGCGCGCTCGAGGCGCTCGGTGATCAGGCTCCACATCCAGGAGCGCTGCTGTTCGGCGCGGAGCGTCGCCAGCTCCCCCGACGCCTCCATGGCCGTGTGGTGCTCTTCGACGATCTTCCAGAGATCGTCGAGGCCGGCGCCGGTGGCGCCCGAGATGGTGAGCGTGCGGACCTCCCAGCTGGGTCGCTTGCGGTGCGAGTAGCGCAGCGCCGACCGCAAATCGCCGAGAGCCACGCGTGCGCGCGCCGCCCCGTCGCCATCGGCCTTGTTCACCGCGACGGCGTCGGCGAGCTCGAGGATGCCCTTCTTGATGCCCTGCAGCTCGTCGCCTGCGCCGGGCAGGGCGAGCACGAGGAAGAAGTCGACCATGTCGGCCACGGCCGTCTCGCCTTGCCCTACGCCGACGGTCTCCACGAGCACCACGTCGAAGCCGGCGGCCTCGGAGAGGAGCATCGTCTCGCGCGTGCGTCGTGCGATGCCGCCCGGCGAGAGGCCGCTCGGCGTGGGACGAATGAAGGCGTTCGGCTCGACCGAGAGCCGGGCCATGCGTGTCTTGTCGCCGAGGATCGAACCGCCCGTGACGGAGCTCGATGGATCGACGGCGAGCACGGCGACCTTGTGGCCTTCGCCGATGAGCTTCATGCCCATGGCGTCGACGAAAGTGCTCTTGCCGACGCCGGGAACGCCAGTAATGCCGACCCGCGTGGCCTTACCCGTCTTCGGCAAGAGGCGCCCGAGGAGCTCTTGCGCCAGCTTGCCGTCTTCCTCCTCGCGACTCTCGATGAGCGTGATCGCCTGCGCGAACACCGAGCGGTCGGCCGCGAGTACACCGCGCTCGTATTCGTCGAGCGAGAGCCGCGCGCGCCTGCGCTTCACGACTCGGATTCCAGCCGATCGAGCAGCGCGTTCGCCGCTTCGGCGATCACCGTTCCAGGGCCGAAGATCTCCGCGGCGCCCGCATCGCGCAGGGCCTGGTAGTCGTCGGGCGGGATGACGCCGCCGACCACCACCAGGATGTCGGGGCGACCGAGATCGGCGAGCGCCTTGCGGAGGGCAGGGACGAGCGTGAGATGGCCAGCGGCGAGCGAGCTTGCACCGATGATGTGCACGTCGTTCTCGACGGCCGCGCGCGCGGTCTCTTCCGGCGTCTGGAAGAGCGGTCCGATGTCGACGTCGAAGCCGAGGTCGGCGAAGGCCGTGGCGATCACCTTCTGGCCGCGATCGTGGCCGTCCTGGCCCATCTTCGCGACGAGGATGCGCGGGCGGCGCCCTTCGTTCGCGAGGAAGGTCTTGGTGCGCTCGCGCACGCCGGAGACGGTGTTCGAGTTCTCGCCCACCTCGCCACTGTACACCCCGGTCACCGTGCGGATCTCCGCTTGATGGCGGCCCCACACCTTCTCGAGGGCCATCGAGATTTCACCGACCGTGGCATGCGCGCGCGCCGCATCGACGGCGAGCTCGAGGAGGTTTCCACCACGACCTTCGGCGCACGCTGTGAGCGCGTCGAGCGTGCGCTGGACGGCGGTCGAGTCCCGCTCGCGACGGAGCTTCTCGAGTCGCTCGATCTGCGTGCGACGAACGGCGGCGTTGTCGACCTTGAGCACGGGCACGGCCTCTTCCGTCTCGGGACGGAAGCGGTTCACTCCCACGATGGTCTGACGACCGGAGTCGATGCGTGCCTGCGTGCGGGCGGCGGCTTCCTCGATACGGAGCTTCGGAACGCCCGCTTCGATGGCCTTGACCATGCCGCCAAGCGACTCGATCTCCTGGATGTGCGCACGAGCGCGCGTCGCGAGATCGTGTGTGAGCTTCTCGACGTAGTAGCTTCCGCCCCACGGATCGACCGGGCGCGTGGTGCCCGACTCGAGCTGCAGCTGGAGCTGCGTGTTGCGCGCGATGCGCGCGGAGAAGTCGGTGGGCAGCGCGAGCGCCTCGTCGAGCGAGTTCGTGTGGAGGCTCTGCGTGTGGCCCTGCGTGGCGGCCATGGCCTCGATGCAGGTGCGGACGACGTTGTTGTAGACGTCTTGCGCGGTGAGCGACCAGCCCGAGGTCTGGCAGTGCGTGCGGAGCGCCAGGCTCTTGTTGCTCTTCGGCGAGAAGCCGCTCATCAGCTCGGCCCACAAAAGACGGGCTGCGCGGAGCTTCGCGACCTCCATGAAGAAGTTCATGCCGATGGCGAAGAAGAACGAGAGGCGCGGCGCGAACGCGTCGACGTTCATGCCCGAGGCGATGCCCGTGCGCACGTACTCGAGGCCGTCGGCCAGGGTGTAACCGAGCTCCAGGTCCGCCGTCGCTCCGGCCTCCTGCATGTGATAGCCGGAGATGGAGATCGAGTTGAACTTCGGCATCTTCCTCGACGTGTACGAGAAGATGTCCGCGATGATCTTCATCGAGGGTTCGGGCGGATAGATGTACGTGTTCCGCACCATGAACTCTTTGAGGACGTCGTTCTGGATCGTCCCCGAGAGCTTCTCGGTGGGCACGCCCTGCTCCTCGGCCGCGAGGATGTAGAGTGCAAGAATTGGCAGAACGGCGCCGTTCATCGTCATCGACACGCTCATCTTGTCGAGCGGGATGCCGTCGAAGAGCAGGCGCATGTCGAGGATCGAATCGATGGCCACGCCGGCCATGCCGACGTCACCGACGACGCGCGGGTGGTCGCTGTCGTAGCCGCGGTGCGTGGCGAGGTCGAAGGCGATGGAGAGGCCCATCTGCCCTGCCGCGAGGTTGCGGCGATAGAAGGCGTTCGAGTCCTCGGCCGTCGAGAAGCCTGCGTACTGGCGAACCGTCCACGGCTTCTGCACGTACATGGTCGGGTAGGGACCACGAACGAACGGCGGGAAGCCGGGCAGCGTGCCGAGATGGGAGAGGCCGTCGAGATCGGCCGCCGTGTAGATCGAGCGCGTGGGAATGCCTTCGGGCGTATCCCAGGTGCTGATCGCCGGCGAGGCGGCTTTGCCCGAGGGCACCGCGTCGAAGTCGAGCGTGGAGAAATCCGGAAGCTTCTGCGTCATGACAGCACGTCCAGGAAGTCGGAGAGCATGCCGGCAGCGTCGCAGCCGACGTAGATGAAGGAATCGGCGCCGGCCTCACGGAGCTGCGCCTCGAGTGCGCCGGGGCGGCCGGCGATGACGACATGCTTGCAGCCGGCGGCCTTGAGCGCGCGAACGCGATCAACGGCTTCGGTGCCGTAGCGCTCGTCGGTTCCGCACAGGCAGGCGATGTTGGCCTTCTCGTTCGAGGCGGTCTCGCGCGTGCGAATGCCGCCCGCGGCGAAGAATCCGGCGGCGAAGCCGGCGCGCGGACGCGACTCTGCGAGCGTGCCGAGCGTGACGAGGATGGCCGCGGCGCCCTTGATGCCATATCCCTTCGCGCGAAGACGCTCGAAGGGATCGCCATCGTGACGAACGGGCAGGGCGCCCGCCTTGGGCGCCGCGTCGTTCGTCGACGCCGGCCGCGGAAGCTTCTCTTCGAGGTTCGCGAAGTCCGAGACTCCGAGGACGGCCGCACGGCGTTTGCCGAGCAGATCGAGGCGAGCCTTCCAGGCGCTTTCGAGCTTGGAGAGCAGGCGTCCGCTGGTGAGAGCGTCGGCGATGCCGCCTTCCTTCTGCATCGCCTGGAAGCGTTTCCACGCATCGCGGGCGAGCTCGTCGGTGAGGGTCTCGAAGTAATACGAGCCGCTCGCCGGATCGACGACCTTGCCGAGGAAGCTCTCCTCGCGAAGGACGAGACCCGTGTTGCGCGCGACGCGACGACCCAGCTGCGACGGCGGTCCGAGGCGTTCGTCGAAGGCAATGGGGGTGACGAGATCGGAGCCGCCGAGCACGGCCGCGAACACCTGGGTGGTGACGCGCAGCATGTTCACCCAAGGATCGCGCTGCGTGAGCGTGCGCGACGAGCAAACGGCATGGACGCGCGTGGTCGCCTCGGGAGCGCCCGATGCGGTGAGGATCTTCTGCCAGCACAGGCGCAGCGCGCGGAGCTTGCAGAGCTCCACGAACGTGTCGCGGCCCACGGCGACCTGCAGAGCAATCTGCCCCGCTGCCTCGAGGCTCGTGAGCCCCGCGGCCTGGAGCGCGGCGAGATAGGCCACGCCGGCCCCGAGCGCGATGGCGATCTCGTCGGCCGCGTCGGCTCCGGCATCGTGGTACGGCAGCGTCGAGACCATCGCGGTGGTCGACGACAGGAACGAATCCCTCGCCGCCTTGGCCGCCCGACCGAGCGCGCCGAGCGCCGACTCGATCGAAGAGCTCGCCGCATCGCCGCGCGCCACGGCCCCGATGGGATCGCTCGTCAGCGCGAAGGTGAACGACTTGTCGACGCCCTTCGAGGAGAGCAGGGCAATCGCTTCAGCGGCCGGCGTGGCCTTCGTATCGAGGACCAAGAACGGCGCAGGCTTTCGCGCCAGAGCCTGGTCGAGCGAGGCCGCGTCGCTCAGCGACAACCAGATCGCGTCAGCGCCGCCGTCGAGGTCTTGCGTCAGTCCTTCCGCGGTTGCATGGTGCATGCAAATGCGGAACGGCGCGCCTGTGAGGGCGAGCGAGGCCTGGGCCTTGGCCTCGGTGTACAGCGGCTGAACCGAAAGACCTTCGGCGGTCTTGGTGACGAGCGCCTTGTCGAAGGCAGCTCCAGCGAGCTCCTTTTCGACCTGCGCTCGCCAATCACTGAGCGTCACGTTCGGAAACGTCATCCAGCTTTCCTCATTCGGACGAGACGGATTTGCACAGGAAGGTCGGAAGGGCGGAAGGTTTGGGGCACGAGAATTTGAGACGGGCGTCGAGCGCCTCGTTCGAATTCTCCTGCTCTCCTGACCTCCCTATTCATTTCCACTCTTCTCATTCGGAGGAGTCGGATTGGATAGGGAGGGCGGAGCTTTGCGGGAGAGCTCTGAGACGCGCGAAGCGCGCACCTCTCAATTCTTCCGCTCTTCCGCCCTTCCTGTTCAATCTCTCCCTCTCTCCGTTCAATTCCGCTCGATTACATGTTGCGGCGGTACTGGCCACCGACCTGGTAGAGCGCGCTCGAGATCTGACCGAGCGTGCAGACCTTGCACGCGTCCATCAGGGCGGCGAACACGTTGCCGCCGTCGAGAGCGGCGCGGCGAATGGCTTCTAGGGCCGCCGGGCGGACGTCCTCGTTGCGCTTCCAGAACGCGTTGCGCGCGTCGATGGCGTAGTTCTTCTCCTCGGCGGTCGCGCGGATGACCTCCGGCGGCGAGAGCGTGGGCGAGCCGTTCGGATCGAGGAACGTGTTCACGCCGATGAGCGGCAGCTGGCCGTTGTGCTTGAGCGTCTCGTAGTAGAGCGACTCGTCCTGGATCTTCGAGCGCTGGTACATGCGCTCCATCGCGCCGAGCACGCCGCCGCGCTCCGAGATCGCGCGGAACTCTTCGAGCACGGCCGCCTCGACGAGGTCGGTGAGCTCCTCGACGATGAACGAGCCCTGCGTGGGGTTCTCGTTCTTCGAGAGGCCGAACTCCTTGTTGATGACGAGCTGGATGGCGAGCGCGCGACGCACGCTCTCTTCCGTCGGCGTCGTGATCGCCTCGTCGTAGGCGTTCGTGTGGAGCGAGTTGCAGTTGTCCATGAGCGCGAGGAGCGCCTGGAGCGTGGTGCGGATGTCGTTGAACGCGATCTCCTGCGCGTGCAGCGAACGGCCCGACGTCTGGATGTGGTACTTCAGCTTCTGCGAGCGATCGTTGCCGTTGTACTTGTCACGGATCGTTCGCGACCAGATGCGGCGCGCCACGCGACCGAGCACCGTGTATTCGGGATCCATGCCGTTCGAGAAGAAGAACGACAGGTTCGGCGCGAAGTCGTCGATGTTCATCCCGCGCGACAGGTAGTACTCGACGAACGTGAAGCCGTTCGCGAGCGTGAACGCGAGCTGGGAGATGGGGTTCGCTCCGGCTTCGGCGATGTGGTAGCCGGAGATGGACACCGAGTAGAAGTTACGAACCTTCTTGTCGATGAAGTACTGCTGGATGTCGCCCATCATCCGCAGCGCGAACTCGGTCGAGAAGATGCAGGTGTTCTGCGCCTGATCTTCCTTGAGGATGTCGGCCTGCACGGTGCCGCGCACCTGCGAGAGCGTGGTGGCGCGGATCTTCTCGTAGGTCTCCTTCGGGAGAACTTCGTCGCCCGAGACGCCGAGGAGCATGAGGCCGAGGCCGTCGTTCCCCTCGGGGAGCGTGCCCTGGTAGGTCGGACGCGGAAGGCCCTTCTTCGCGAAGATCTCGGCGATCTTCTTCTCGACCTCGTCGACCTTGCCGTTCTGACGGATCCACTTCTCGCAGCCCTGATCGATCGCGGCGTTGAGGAAGAAGCCGAGGAGCATCGGCGCCGGACCGTTGATGGTCATCGAGACCGACGTGGCCGGGTCGGAGAGATCGAAGCCCGAGTAGAGCTTCTTCGCGTCGTCGACGTTGGCGATCGAGACGCCCGAGTTCCCGACCTTGCCGTAGATGTCCGGGCGGTGATCGGGATCCTCGCCGTAGAGGGTGACCGAGTCGAAGGCCGTCGAGAGGCGCTTCGCGGGCAGGCCGCGCGACACGTAGTGGAAGCGCTTGTTCGTGCGCTCCGGGCCGCCTTCACCCGCGAACATGCGCGCCGGATCTTCGTTCTCGCGCTTGAGCGGGAACACGCCCGACGTGAACGGGAACTGGCCCGGCGGTCCTTCGCGGAGGAGCCACGTGAGGATGTCGCCCCAGTCTTCGTACTTGGGGAGCGCGATCTTCGGAATGCGCAGGTGCGAGAGCGACTCGCTGAAGAGGTCGATCTCGATGACCTTGTCGCGCACCTGGAACTGGTACTTCGCCGCCGCGTAGCGACGCTTGGTGGCCGGCCACTCGGCGAGCAGCTTCTTGCACTCCGGCGCGAGGCGCGCCTCGAGGTCGTTGTACAGCTCCACGAGCTCACCGAGGAACGCGGGCTCGCCTTCGACCTTCTGCGTGACCTGGACGACGTCGTCTTTGCCCTTCGGCTCGACGATCTCGAGGGTCTTCTTGCCAACGTTGGCGCGCAGCGCCTCGATGGTGCCGTGCAGCTGATACATGCGGCGTGCGATGGCCGCCTGCTGGCGCGCGAGCTCGTCGTAGCTCTCGCAGGTGTCGACGATCTCGGCGAGGTAGCGCGTCTTCTCCGGCGGAATGATCCAGCGCTTCTCGCTCATGCCCGGCGTGACCTCGTGCTTCGAGTGGAGCGGCGAGTTCGTGCGCTTGGCGACCGTGTCGACGATCGTCTTGTAGAGACGATTCATGCCGGGGTCGTTGAACTGCGAGGCGATGGTTCCGTAGACGGGAACGTCCTCGTCGGTCGTGGCGAACGCATTGTGATTGCGCTTCCACTGCTTCTTCACGTCGCGGAGCGCATCGAGCGAGCCGCGCTTGTCGAACTTGTTGATGGCGATGACGTCGGCGAAGTCGAGCATGTCGATCTTCTCGAGCTGCGTCGCCGCGCCGTATTCGGCGGTCATCAGGTAGAGCGAGACGTCGGCGTGGTCGGTAATCTCCGTGTCCGACTGGCCGATACCCGAGGTCTCGACGATGATCAGATCGAAGCCCGCCGCGCGGCAGATCTCGATCGAGTCGCGCACGTGCTTCGAGAGCGCGAGGTTCGACTGGCGCGTCGCGAGCGAGCGCATGTAGACGCGCGGGTCGTCGATCGAATTCATGCGGATGCGGTCGCCGAGGAGCGCGCCGCCCGTCTTGCGCTTCGAGGGGTCGACCGAGAGGACCGCGATGGTCTTGTCGTCGAAATCCGAGAGGAAGCGGCGAACGAGCTCGTCGACGAGGCTCGATTTGCCGGCGCCGCCGGTGCCGGTGATGCCGAGCACGGGAACCTTGAGGTCCGTCGCGGTGAGCGGCGCCAGCGCCTTGCGAAGGCCCTCACCCGAGTCGGGGAAGTTCTCGGCGATCGTAATGAGCCCGGCGATGGTCGAGGGCTCGCGCTTCTTGAGCTGCTCGACGAGCGGAGCGAAATCCGCCGGGCGCTTCTCGAAGTCGCACTGGCGGAGCACGTCGTCGATCATGCCCTGGAGGCCCATGGCTCGGCCGTCGTCAGGCGAGTAGATGCGAGCCACGCCGTACTCGTGCAGCTCTGCAATCTCGGAGGGGAGGATGGTTCCGCCGCCACCACCGAAGACCTTGATGTTCGCTCCCGCTTCCCGCAGGAGGTCGATCATGTACTTGAAGTACTCGACGTGACCGCCCTGGTAGGACGTGATGGCGATGCCCTGGACGTCTTCCTGGATCGCGCAGTGGACGATCTCGGCGACGGAGCGGTTGTGGCCGAGGTGGATGACCTCGGCGCCCGAGGCCTGCATGATTCGGCGCATCACGTTGATCGCCGCGTCGTGGCCGTCGAACAGCGAGGCCGCGGTCACGATTCGAACGTGATGGCGAAGCTTGGAGCCCGCCTTTTCGGCCGCGTCGGTCTTGTTGGCGGCTGACTTGTTGATCGCCTGGTCGGTCGTTGCAGAAGCGTCGGACATCACGCGGCAGAACCTAGCAAATCCAGGCCTCCGCGCGTGCCCTTGATCGGCTTTCGAAGGCGGGTTTCGCCGCACTGCGCCAAACGCAGATTTTGCCGCGTCTGCGGTCGTTCTTGCTGGGTACTGAACGAGGGTCTCGATCGGCCGAGCTAGGTGCCGGCTCTCGGCGGAGACGCGCGCGGCGATGTGGTACGTGTCGTCTCGATGATCGGGAAATCCCTGAACGAGCGCTACACGCTCGGTGCGCTCGAAGCCGACCGTGCCGAGTCGATCCTGTCGGGCGCCCTTCCGAAGCATGCCGCGCTCCTCGTCCAGGTTCGCTCGCGCGATGCGAAGATGATTGCGTGCCTCGTGGTCGACGCTGACGAAGCGACCGTGCGCGAGTGCCGCACGATGGGCTTCGACGTGAAGGCGGGTGGCTCGGGCGTGTTTGGTCTGCTCGGGGCGGACCTCGTGCGCTTCTTCTCCCGTCTACCTGCGCATCAGCAAAAATGGCTCGAGACGCCGTGTGGCCCGCGTGAGACCAAGGTCTTCCTGATGGCCGGTGGTCTTGCGCTGCTCTCGGTCGAGACGAACGACGGCAAGGTGGCGATCAAGGCCATCGCCTAGGTCGTCTAGCGCCGCTTCTTCCACGGATCTTCGAAGATGTCGGCCGGCGCGACCTGCCAGCTTCCCGCTTCGGCGTCGCTCTCGGCGTCGGCATCCGTGTCGGCATCGGCATCCGCTTCGGCGTCGCTCGACGCATCGGCCTCGACCGCGAGGGCCGCGGCATCCTCGGACGGGGCATCGGTCTCGGCATCCGCGACGAGTGCCTGCGCGTCGGCCACGACCGCGGAGGCGCCATGGGGAGCCGATTTTTCAGGCAGAAGCTGCATGGCGCCATAGCCGCCGGCGCCGAGCAGGACGAAGACGCCGACAACGAGCCCGAGGCTTCCGCCGCGCTTCCGCGGCTCGAGCGAATCGGCCACCTTGGTGACCGTGCGCGTCGTCGTTACGGCACGCATGGCGGCTCCCGACGCCGCGGATGGTTCCGACGAACCAGCGGGGTGGTTGTTCCGTGTCGTGGTCGAAGGCACGAAGTCGGTTCGTGCGAGCGCCAGCTCGGTCGAGCCGCGAGGCTTGGCTCCTTCACGGCGTGTCATCGGCGCGGGCTCGCTTCGGATCTGCGACCGCGTGATGCCGAGCTCTTGCTCGATCGCGTTCGCGATCTCGACCATCGAGCCGTGACGATCTTCGGGGGCGCGCGAGAGCGTGCGCGCGATGATTCCTGCGATCGTGGGCGAGATGCCGGAGACGATGGTGTCGAGCGCCACCGGCACGGGGCCGACGGGATTGCCCGGGTGCATACCGCCCGAGAGAAGCTCGTAGGCCGTCACCCCGAAGGCGAATTCGTCGCTGCGCGCGTCGGCGCGACCACCGGTGAAGAGCTCCGGGGCCATGTAGCGCGGCGTGCCGGCGATGAGGCCGACCTCCGTGTTCATGCTCCCGGCCTCGATCGGCTTGGCGAGGCCGAAATCGAGCACTTTGACGACGCCCTCGTCCGACACCATCACGTTCGCCGGCTTCACGTCGCGATGGACGAGTCCTGCCTTGTGCGCTGCGCCGAGGCCGCGCGCGATGTCCGCGAGCCATCGAAGCTTCTGCGTGATGGGTACGGATACGTCCTCGACGTAGGCCCGAAGCGGGGCGCCCGACACGAGCTCCATGACGAGGAAGACGTGCCCGTCCATCTCGCCGAGGTCGTGAATCGCAATGGTGTTCGGATGCGCGAGCGCGGCCGCAGCACGAGCCTCGCGCACGAGTCGCGCGGCGGCGTCGGGCACGGCAAGATCGGGATGGAGGACCTTGAGGGCCACCTTGCGACGGAGCTTCTCGTCGTACGCGCGGTAAACCTCGCCCATGCCACCTTCGCCGATGGGGGCTTCGATCACGTAGCGTGCGAATGTCTGTCCGGGCTTCAGCAACGGTGACAAGCTAGCGAACCCGAGCGCGGATCGCTCGTAAAAATCGGCACGGAATCGATTCGTGATCACGAGCGTTGAAGAGCGTTTGAAGCGTGATCGACGCGCGGTCTAGGCGAGTTTCGAAGGCGGTGGTAACGGGCAGGTGTGGCGGAACCGGGGACAGGCGCAACACGCACGAACGCCGCGCACGCGAGCAGCGCGTCGATCGAGGCGATCTATCGCATCGAAGCTCCTCGACTGATCGCGAGCCTCACGCGTGTCGTTCGTGACGTCGGGCTCGCCGAAGAGCTCGCGCAAGACGCGCTGGTGACGGCACTCGAGCGCTGGCCCGAGACAGGCGTGCCGGAGAATCCCGGCGGCTGGTTGATGATCACCGCGAAGAACCGCGGGCTCGACATCCTCCGGCGCAACAAGCTGCTCGAGCGCAAGCACGCCGAGGTTGGGCGCGAGATGGAGGTCGCGCAGGAGAGCGCCGCGGCGGACATCGAAGCGGCCGTCGACGATACCGTCGGCGACGATCTCCTTCGCCTGGTCTTCATCTCCTGCCACCCGGTTCTCTCGACCGAAGCGCAGGTGGCGCTGACGTTGCGCCTGCTCGGTGGTCTGACGACCGAGGAGATCGCGCGTGCGTGCCTCGTGTCCGAGCCCACCGTCGCGCAGCGAATCGTGCGTGCGAAACGGACGCTGTCGGAGGCGAAGGTCCCCTTCGAGGTGCCGCGCCCCGAGGAGCTGGCCGAGCGCCTGTCGGCGGTCCTCGGCGTCATCTATCTGATCTTCAACGAAGGCTATTCGGCAACGGCGGGTCACGACTGGATCCGGCCGGGCCTGTGCGAAGACGCGCTGCGCCTCGGCCGCGTTCTCGCCGAGCTGATGCCGGCGGCTCCCGAGGTCCACGGTCTCGTGGCGCTCATGGAGATCCAGGCGTCGCGCCTTCGGGCGCGTACCAGTCCCTCGGGGGAGCCGATTCTGCTCATGGATCAGAATCGAGCTCTTTGGGACCAGCTCTTCATCCGACGAGGCCTCGCCTCGCTCGAGCGCGCCGAGCGTCTCGGTGGGGAGAAGGGGCCGTACACCTTCCAGGCTGCGATCGCGGCATGCCACGCGCGTGCCCTTGCACCGGAAGAGACGGATTGGTCGCGTATTGCAACGCTGTACGGGGAGCTCGGCGAGATCGACCCGTCGCCGGTCATCGAGTTGAATCGTGCCGTGGCCGTGGGCATGGCCCAAGGCCCGGCTGCCGGCCTCGCGGTGGTCGACACCCTCCTCGAAGAGCCGGCGCTCGCGGAGTACCACTACCTCCCCGGTGTGCGCGGTGACCTGCTCGCCAAGCTCGGGCGGTACGCCGAGGCGCGCGTCGAGTTGGAACGGGCCGCATCGCTCACCCGGAATGTCAGGGAAAAAGCGATCCTGCTCGAGCGGGCCGCGGCGTGCGCGCGCAATCAAATGTTCGCACGCTGAAGAAGGCCCGGAAGAAATCGTACGGCGGGCCGTTCAAGACATGTCGATTTTGGCCGCTGTCATTCGTCGTAGGGAAGGAGGCGGCTCGAGATCGGGCCGCGCTCCGTTCGTCATGCCGACCAACCGTGCGAAAATCGCGTGTGGCCGCTGCGGCGCAGTGCGCTCCGAAGGGGAGTGGAGCGCCTTGCCGGCCGTGGCCGAGGTGGCTGGGCCCGAGCTCGAGCGTTTGGTCAGCCGTTGGCCATCCGGGGGCGCGGTCGTCGTACGGGCCTGCAGCTGCGGTGCGTCGATCGCTCGCATCGCCCGTGGGCCGGGAGCGGCGGTGGAGACGCGACGGCCCACGAAGGTTTGAGCTCGAGCATGAACCCTGGCGCGGCCGTGAACGCGTCACGCGTGGAAGCGGTTGCGGTACTCCTGCGGGCTCACGGAGAGGTTGCGCGCGAAGGCCCGTCGCAAACTCTCGGCGCGCCCGAAGCCCGCGGCGTCGGCAATCTCCTCGATGCTCCGTGACGTTTGTTCGAGCAGGCGGCGCGCCGCGTCGATGCGCGCCTGCTCGACGAACGTGGCGGGCGTGGTCCCGACCTCCCGCCCGAAGAGGCGCGCGAAGTTGCGGGGGCTCATGCCGGCTTTGCGGGCGAGGGTGGGCACCGAGAGGTCCGCGCCGAGGTTGTCGTAGACATAGCTTTGCACCGCGCGGAGCGGGTCGCGTGTTGCCGTTTGCGAGCGAAGCTGGACGCTGAACTGCGATTGGCCGCCTGCGCGCTGCAGGGCCATGACGAGGTAGCGCGCGACGGCGAGCGCGAGGTCGCGTCCGTAGTCCTCCTCCACGAGCGCGAGGGCGAGGTCCATGCCCGCCGTGATCCCGGCGGACGTGTAGACCGAGCCGTCTCGCGTGTAGATTGCATCTTCGTCCACGGTGGCTTTGGGAAAGAGGTGGGCGAGCGAACGGGTGTGCTCCCAGTGCGTCGTTGCGCGGCGTCCGTCGAGCAGTCCTGCGGCGCCGAGCACGAATGCTCCCGTGCACACCGAAGCGACTCGGCGCGCGCGTGTGGCCATGCGCTGGACGAACCGCACGAGCCGCGGATCTTCGGCGGCCTGGACGACGCCCGGCCCGCCCACGACGACGAGCGTATCCACGGTCCGCGCTCCGAGTCCGCGCTGGGCGACGACGTCGATTCCCGAGAAGGATCGGATGGGGCCCGCCGCCTCGGCGAAGAGCGTCGTTCGATAGCCCTCTCCGCGCCCCCGCTCGCGCGCGATGACCGAGGCGCAGGTGAACACCTCGAGCGGGCCGCTCAAGTCGAGGCTCTGGAACCAAGGAAAGACGAGGAAACCGACGTCTGTCGGTTCGGACGCGCGGGCCGCACGCAGCTTCGTCATGGTGCCTTCGACCTTGGCACGATGAGTCCGGTAGGACAAATTCTGCCACCATGGTCGCGCTGAAAACTGCGGGTTTCCGAGCGTGAATGACCGCCGTTGGCAGAAACTGTCCGGTCTACGTCATGGGAGGAGATCGTCTGCGAGCTTAGGTTCAGGGCGTCATGTTGAGAGCACGCAGACTCGGACGAATCGCGATAGGTCTAGCGCTCGCGTTCGCGCTCGCGAGCACCGCCTGCGGCAGCGATCGGATCGCGATTGCGCAGGCCGCGAAGGCCCCGCTCAGCGAGAGCGAACAGGCGAGCACCATCGCCGCGATGCGAAGAGCAGAGACGGCGACCAAGCCGCTCGTGGCGATCGTGGCTCACAACGACGGCACGGAGACCACGGATTTTCTCGTGCCCTTCGGCATCCTCTCGCGTGCGAACGACGTCGAGGTCGTGACGGTTTCCTTGCGCTCGGGTCCGGTGACGCTCATGCCGGCTTTGACCATCCGCGCCCAGAGCACGATCGACGAGTTCGACCGCGCCCACGGTCGCGGTGCCGACTACGTGATCGTCCCCGCGATGCACGTGGAAGACGACCCTGGCATCGTGCAGTGGATCCTTTCCCAACGCGCGAAGGGCGCGACCATTCTCGGCGTCTGCAGCGGCGCGCGCGTCCTCGGCCATGCCGGTCTGCTCGACGGACGCAAGGCCACGGGACACTGGGACGACGTCGATCGACTACGCAGCAAGTACCGGTCGATGCAATGGGTGCCCAACCGTCGCTACGTCGCCGATCGCGGTGTCGTGACGACCACGGGGGTGACGGCCTCGGCGCCCGTCTCCATCGCGCTGATCGAGGCTGTCGCGGGGCGCGACGAAGCGACGAAGATCGCCGGCGAGATCGGCCTCCCGCGATGGGACGCCTCGCACGACAGCTCGCGATTCGATCTGACCGGTGGCGTCGTCTGGACGGCGGCGACCAACCAGCTGGCCTGGTTCAATCACGAGATCGTCGCGGTTCCCTCGTCGGACGGCATCGACGAGGTGGCGCTCGCGTTGATTGCCGATGCGCATTCGCGAACGTATCGCTCTCGAGCCATCGCCGTTGCGTCCGCAGGGGATCACGTCATGACGCGGCACGGACTCAGGCTCGAGACCACGCTCGCTTCGTCGGCCGACGCCGACGTCACGCTCTTGCCGTTCGGCGAGCGACCGCCGGTCACGGCACTGGACGTCGCCCTCGACGACATCGAACGTCGTTACGGACGCCGCACGCGTGACTTCGTCGCGCTGCAGCTCGAGTATGCCCCGCGCGAATGACTGGGTGACTTGCCACTTGAAATTACTAACAAATTCCGAATTCGGTCACGCTGTTGTCGATCCGCTGGGGGCTCGTTTGTCGTGGGGGTGACCTCACCAAGGAGCGCCCATGCGGTTCATGATGATGATGATGTCGACCGAGCCAAGTGAGTCCGACCTTCCCCCAGACCCGAAGCTGGGGGCTGCCATCGGAAAGTTCACTGTCGAGATGATGAAGGCCGGGGTCGTGCTCATGACCGGCGGGCTTGGTCCGAGCTCGATGGCGACCCGGATTCATCTGGAGGGGGGCGTGACGAGTGCGGTCGATGGTCCCTTTCCCGAGAGCAAGGAGCTTGCGTCCGGCTTCGCCATCATCCAGGTCAAGTCGAAGGAGGAGGCCCTCGAGTACGGACGGCGCTTCATGGCGGTCCACAAGGAAGCGCTCGGGCCGAGCTACCAAGGCGTGCTCGAGATCCGACCGCTCGTCGGTCCCGAAGACCTGCACAGGTAGCGCGTGACGAGCCTGGGCTTGGTGCCGGCGCCGGATGGTGGTTGGATCGGCGCCGTGACGGGCTCCGATTCGCAAAATCACGACGATTCCAAGACGAATGCGGCCGAGCAGCGCGTGCGCGCCTCGGTCAATGCCGTGTTCCGCCTGGAATCGCCCAAGCTCATCGCGAGCCTCACGCGTCTCGTCCGCGACGTCGGGCTCGCCGAGGAACTCGCACAGGACGCGCTCGTCGCTGCCCTCGAGCAGTGGCCGCGCACGGGCCTCCCCGACAAGCCCGGGGCCTGGTTGATGGGGGTCGCGAAGAACCGCGCGATCAACGTCCTGCGCCGCAACAAGCTGCTCGACCGCAAGCACGAGCAGCTCGGGTACGAAACCGACCTCACGAACGTCGCGCCCGATCTCGAGAGCGCCGTCGACGACGACATCGGAGATGACCTCCTCAAGCTCGTCTTCACGTCGTGCCATCCCGTCCTGTCGATCGATGCGCGCGTGGCGCTCACGCTGCGCCTCCTCGGTGGTCTGACGACGGACGAGATCGCACGTGCCTTTCTCGTGTCGGAGCCCACGATTGCCCAGCGCATCGTGCGTGCGAAGCGCACTCTGGCGGAGGAGAACGTTCCCTACGAGGTGCCTCGGGGCGAGGAGCTCGCCGAGCGCCTCTCCGCCGTGCTCGGTGTGATCTACCTCGTCTTCAACGAAGGCTATTCGGCTACCGCTGGCGACGACCTGATGCGTCCCGAGCTCTGCGACGATGCCTTGCGCCTCGGGCGCATCCTCGCCGAGCTGATGCCGAACGAGCCCGAGGTGCACGGCCTCCTCGCTTTGATGGAGATTACGGCGTCAAGAGCGGCGGCACGCGTGGGGCCTAGCGGCGAGCCGGTGCTGCTCCTCGATCAGGATCGTGCTCGCTGGGATCAGCTGCTCATCCACCGCGGGCTCTCCGCGCTCGAGCGTGCGGAATCGCTCGCCGAGGACCGCGGGCCGTACACGCTGCAGGCCGCGATCTCCGCGTGCCATGCGCGTGCAGCCTTGCCCGAAGACACCGATTGGGCGCGCATCGCATCGCACTACGGCGAGCTCGTGGAGATCGTTCCTTCGCCGGTCATCGAGCTGAATCGCGCGGTGGCCGTGGGGATGGCCGAGGGGCCCGCCGAAGCCCTCGCCATCGTCGACAGGCTCACGTCCGAGCCTTCGATGAAGAACTACCATCTGCTTCCGAGCGCGCGTGGCGACTTCCTCTCGAAGCTCGGACGCAACGCCGAGGCGCGTGCCGAGTTCGAGCGCGCGGCCTCGCTCACGCGTAATTCACGCGAGCGCGAGCTGCTTCTCGAGCGCGCCGCGAAGTGTGCCGCGAAATAGAGGACGAACCGTTCGATGCTCTAGTGGCAGCCCTGGACGCGCGAGCCTGCGGGCTCCGATGTCCCGACGCTGCACGTCAGGCCGAGGAGCGGGAGCGGGTCCTTGCAGAGGAGGTACTCGGCGGTCTCTCCGCATGCAGGCTCGCCGCGAAAGCCGTCGCCACACGAAGTGAGGGCCCCGCACGTCGACCCGTAGCCGTATTGCTTCGTCACGGTGCCGCTGCAGTCCCAGTCGCCCGGCAAGACGCTCTTCGAGGCGTTCGGCGGCCAGCGATCTTCGACGAAGCCCTGCCCGGGGTGAATCGCTGCGATGAGGTCGTCGCAGTCGGGGAGGTTGTTGCCGGGGCCGCCGTTGCAACCGGCGTCGTGGTCGACGCGGTTGAAGCCGTCGCCGTCGCAGTCGCAGGACGAGCATCCGCTCGCGTCGACCTGCGCCGCGGCATCACCCACGGTCGATGCGTCTTTCGTCGCGCCCTCGGGATCGACGTCGGGAGGGAGCGCGTCGGTCGAAGCGTCCGTCGCGGTCATGGCGTCGGCGCTCGCATCCTCGCTGCCGACGTGGCCGCCGTTGGTGCCCGTGCCGCCCGGCTCGAGAAACGTGACGTCCGGGAAATTGCAGGCCGCCGCGATCGCCGCGGGGAGGGAGGCCAGCACGAACCATTTCCACGAACGCCGCATCCGAATCTCCGTCACCGGCAGCCTTGGACGCGTTGCTCTCTGCTCGCCTCGGAGCACCCGAGCCCGGCTGATTTGCAGACGACGTAGTCAGCCGTGTCGCCGCAAGCGGGATCTCCGAGGAAACCCTCGAGCTTGCCGCACGTGATGCCGGAGCACGAGCCGACGCTGTGCGGATACTGCTTGGTGGTGGTGCCGTCGCAGTTCCAGTCGCCCGCGGGGAGGTGAGGGCTCGAGGCTGACCACGGCGAGCCCACGAAGCCCTGTCCGGGATGCACGAGCTTGTCGAAGTCATCGCAATCGACCGAGCCGCCGTCGGGGACGGGGCAACCGTTGTTGCCGACGCCGTCTTGATCGCAATCGCACCGGTTTGCCCCGCAACCGGCCTCGTCCTCGATGCGTCCGCCGCCGTCTTCACGCGTGGCGGCGTCTTCGTTGCGGCCGTTCGGGTCGACGTCGCCGTCGCGGTCGTCGGGCGGCGCGACCGCGTCGCCACCGCTGTCGTCACCGCTGTCGTCACCCAGTGTGGCCGACGGGTCTCGGTAGCTGGCGTCGGGAAATGTGCATGCTGCAGCAATTCCAAGAACGCTGGCGACCGTGAGGGCGCCCAACACGAAGACGGCTCGGTGCCTCATTCAGAACCTCAAGGTAGCGGAGGCGCCGCCTGCCCAGGGGCTCACCGTGAGGGACGAAGCCGTTGCCGTCGACGAGCTCGACCGGCTGGTCAGCACCAGGGTGATGCCCACGCCCGCCGCCACGACGCCCACGGGAACGAGGATCGTCGTGAGCGTGCTCATCGTCTTGCCGCGGTCGACGGTGTCACGAAGCGAAGGATCGCAGCCGTCGTGCGTCGGGCACTTGTCGTCGAGATCGCTCTTGGCCGAGTTGCGAAGCAAGAAGGTAGCGCCGCCGGCAATCAGCGCGGCTCCACCTACGCCGGTGAGGACCCAGCCGAGCGTCCTTCGCCCTTTGCCGGGATCGCTGGCGACCGTCGTGGGCGCCGGGGGGGGCGTGCGCACGAGCCGCATGGTGATGTGAGGGTTGTCGCCGGCGCCCAGCGTGACTTCCTGCTCGACCGGTTCGGCGTCGCGGACCTGCGAGCGAATGCGGTAGCTGCCCGGATCGCGTTCGAGCGGCGTGCCCACGAGGGCGGTTCCGACCGACTCGCCGTTCACGAAGACTTCGACGCCGCTCTTCTCGTTCGCGAGCGCCTCACCCTCGGGCGACTTCACGTACACGTCGACGATGAAGGTGGCGACCTTCGGCTTGAGGCGCGCCGCGGCTTCCTCGGCATCCTTGTCCCAGCCGTCGTACTTGGCGTCCGGCGGCAAGGTGATGAGCGCGCGCTTCACGTCGAGCCACGCGCGCCGCGCGGAGGCGAAATGACCGAGCTGTTCCTCGCACTCCGCCACGTTGCGAAGGCTGCCGAGGCCGTTCGGATAGATCGAATAGGCCTTGCGGAAGAGCGGTACGGCGCTTCCGCAGTCGTTGTTCGCGCGAAGCTCGCGGCCACGTGCGAAGAGATCCTTGGCGTTGGCTTCGTTGTCGGCCCGCGCGGGCGTCGTCGCGATCAACGTCGCACATCCGATCACCGCGGGAAGAGCGAGGCGAAGCGCCCAAAGTCTGCGCATGGACGGATAGCTAGAAGCGAAGGGACGCACGATCGAACATCCTATCAACCCCGATTGGGATAGTCGAGGCGCCCCGGGACTCGGAGCGGGCCGGAGACAGGCACGAGAATTAGAAGACGTCGCTCTTGCTGGCCGCCGCGCGCGGTGTCGAGGAGGCCGCAGCCCCCGTGACCGCCGACTTTTGCCCAGCCGCGGGCGTGTTCGGTCGCGGGTGGGCAGCGTGCGAAGCCTTCGTCGATGGGACGGCTGCGGCCGCGGGCGCCGACGTGGGCGGCGGCGCAGGATCGGGCGTCGACGGAGCGAGGGCCATCGAAGGCGGCGGCGGATCGACGAGCGACTCGTGCGAAGGATTCGGAGGCGGTGCAGTGGCTGCCGACGCCTCGGACGTCGACTTCCGACCGAGGGCGACCACGACGAGGGCGACGAGACCGACGGTCGCGAACGCCGCGAGCAGGCCGAGTACCCAGCCGTTGCTCCTCTTCTTCTCGTCCTCGTGCGCATGGGCGCTGCGCGTGGGATCGCCGACGAGGGGCGCCGGATCCGACGTGTTCTGTTCGAGCGCCGGATGGCTCGGGCTCGACGGCTTTTGCGGAATGCTAGGGCGTGATCCGGGGCGAGAGCCAGCACGCGACGCCGGGCGCGATGCGGGTCGCGATCCGGGTCGCGATCCCAGGCGAGAGGCTCCCGACCCGGAATGAATCGCGGCGTCGACGCTCTCCGGTGGCACGAGTTGCTCGAGCGCTTCCGCGAGCTCCGTGGCGGTTGCGAAGCGCTCGCCGAGGTCTTCCGCGAAGGCGCGGCGGAAGATCGGATCGACCCATGGGGGAAGGTCGGGCCGTCGCGTATGGATGGGAACCACACGAAACGTGCAGATGCTGAGAAAGATGTCTTCGACCGTCGCGCCTTCCCACGGAATGGCGAGCGCGAGCGCCTCGTACGCGACGACGGCGAGCGCCCAGATGTCACAACGGTAGTCGAGCGTATCGAGCCCGCGCGCTTGCTCCGGGCTCATGTAGCTCGGCGTGCCCAGCACCATGTCTTTGCTGGTCGAGAACGGCGAGCGCGTGCGAAACGGCTTACGCGTCCGAGCGATACCGAAGTCGAGGAGCTTCACGACGAGGCGCCCGTCTTCGTCGTGCGTGAGGAAGATGTTCGCCGGCTTCAGGTCGCGGTGGAAAATCTCTTCCGCGTGAGCGATGGCCAGCGCGCGCGCGATCTGCCCGACAATCGCGACGACCTCGGGGAGCGGCAGGGCGCCGGTTCGCTTGAGACGGGCGTCGAGCGACTCGCCGACGAGCGGCTCCATCACGAGGTACGCGAGGCCGTTTTCCTCGCCGTGATCGCTCACCGAAACGATGTGGCGCGTCCTACGGGAGAGCTTGGCGGAGACCTGCGCTTCGAGCTGGAAACGCCCCGACGCCGTCTCGTCTTCGCCGTCTTCGCTAGGCTCGACGAGCTTGATGGCGAATTCGCCGCCCAACGTGTTGTGCGTCGCTAGCCAGACCTCGCCCATCGCTCCTTTGCCGATGAGGCGAACGAGCTCGTACTTCCCAGCGATGACCAACCCGACGTCGATCTGCACTCTTGCGGATAACCGTATCCCATGAGGAGGGCCCTCGGTACGAGGGATTCCCTGACGAGCCGCTCAGGATTTGGCGGATGCTGTCTCACCGGCGCGCGGTGGGCACGGTAAGTGTCGGACAATCGCCGATATCCCCCTCACGTCACGTGTTCCTTGCGTTGCTTGATTCTCCGCGTGCGCGTGCGGAGGGCCTTCGCGAAGCATTCATGTGCCCGTTGATGGCGGAACGAGGGCATCGAGGGCATCGAGGGCATCGAGGGCATCGAGGGCATCGACCAACAGCCCGTGACTCGTGACGCGTCACGACGACGCGACACGTCCAACCAATGTTGAAGGCATTCACTATTTCATCCGCTCGTCGCTACGGACGCGGTCGCGGAGGTTGCACTGTGGTTCGTTCGCGAGGCGCGCGTATCGGGCGCTTCGCCGATTCGGGTAGCCGCGCCGACATCTGTCATCCGCCGATCTCCCTGAAATTTAGGCTTTCCGCGTTCGAGCCGGCGGGGGCTACGTGCCGAGTGAGCTGGGCAACTGCGTAACCGAATGCCCAGCTGACTAAGAACTAGTCGACGAAATGACTAGGGCAATTTCTCACGCGGCCAGGGCACTCACTGTCGAAGCGTGCGCGCCTGCGTCGATGCGATGCGTTGAGATGCGTTGAGTTGCGCGGGCGGGCGGGAAGCCCGACGTCGGATTGGCTCCGCTTCGCTGCGACCTCTTGATTGCCAATTCCCACTTTGATCTCGCCGAACACTCGTGCTGCGCTATCGTCGGTACTGTGGGGCAAGAAAGCGGTAAACGACCCAAGTTCGATCTCGAGCCACGGGAGCCTCGTTCGAGCGAGGTTCCCCAGGACGAGCATCGCGCATTCAACACGACCGTCGGAGAAGCCATCCGTCGTGCACGCCAAGAGCACGGTTGGACGCAGGCGTTTCTAGCGGAGCAAGCTGGCCTCTCGGCCAACTACATCGCACGGCTCGAGCGTGGGGAGCTCGGCCCGTCGCTGTTCGTCGCCAATCGGATCTGCGAAGCGCTCGCGGTCGACCTCGAGTCGCTCGTGGCGCCGGGCGGATTGTCGACGCGTCGAACCGGAAAGCGTCGCGCACTCTCCGGCTGACGAACGAGACTGGAATCGATTCACCAATTCATGTTCGTCGCCGAACGTGTGATTCGGTTCACGGCACATACGCGCTCGCGACGGTTCCGTCGCCGAGCCTCGCTACCACTCCTGCTCTTGCACTCCCGGGCCTTGCTGCCGTGTTGAAATCCCCACCCACGGCCCAGAAGGCACCGCTCGGATCGACCCAAGCTCCGTGCAAATCGGAATAGGGCTCCGTGCCGAAGTCGCTCTCCCAAACTCCTGACACGCGTCGCAGCTTGAGGCTTCCGCCGCCGACTGCGACGACGTTTCCCCACGGACGTGCCGGTGCCGAAGCCGGCGCGCACGCCACGCCATTCACGTCGTTGACGAGAAGCTCGTCCGATCGTGAGAACGTCTGGCCGTCCGACGTGAGGAGATCGCGCCCCCCCACGACGTAGATCTCGCTCGCGCTACACCCGGTCACGGTCGTGAGTCGACCTTGGCCGAGCCCTTCGGCTTCGCGCCTCCAGCTGGTTCCCACGCGGTGCCAGACGACGGCATTCTCTCCGACCACGTAGAGATCGTCCGTTCTCGTGCCCCAGACTTTGAAGAATGCGCCGCTCGTCGAATCGCTCGCCGACGGCAGCGTTTCGGGGCGCCATTCGGTTCCGTCCCAGTGCAGGACCACGTTCGAGTCCTGCGCGCTGCCTGCTTGATCGGGGCGCCCGCCGACCGCCCAGGCATCGTTCGGAGCGAACGCGTACACGCCGAAGAGCGTGGCCGTGGTGCCGGACGTGCGCTCTTCGAACTTCGTGCCGTCCCAGTGCGTGATGCGGCCTTTCTCGCCGACGAGCCATACGTCGCTCGCACTCGAGCCGTGGACCCACCAAAATGTCTCGGGGCCGCCAACGGGGACGCGCTTCCACGAAGTGCCATCGAAGCGGATGACGAGCGACTCGAAGCCCGTGTTGCCGAGCGGTCCGCCGACGGTCCACACGTCCTTCTCCGACGTGCCCCAGATCGAAAGGAGCGCACCGCCGTTCGGCTGGAGGACCGTTTGCCACGTCGGCGTGCCTGCATCGGGCTGCGGATGGCTCGGCTGGACCGGATCCGAGCTGCTGCACGCGACGAGAGCGAGCAGCCCCACGCTCGCGAGAGCGACACGAAAAACGCTCACGGCCTAGCTCCGTCGGTCGAAGCATCGGGCGCGCCGGCGTCTTCGCCGCACGCTTCGCCGAGCACGTAGCCTTCTTTGCAAAGGCATCGGCAAGCGGTTTCCTTCGGCCCGGGTTCGGCGCAACGAGGCGTGATCGTCATCTTCGCGCTCACCTTCTTCTTCGACCGATCCTGCACGACGACTTCGACCTCGAAGGGATGATCGAACACGTCTTGCGAGGCCCACTGGTTCGGGCAGAGGGGCACGTTCGAATAGTCGCCGATGGCCTGCGAGTCTTCGATGTTGGTGCTGACGCCGCGACCCGTCGTGCCCCAGCCGTCGTCTTCGCGCCGAAGATTCACGGTTCGCCCGTCGACGCGCACTTGCTTCGAGTTCGGATCGCGAAGCGCTCCGGTGATCTGCACCCCGCAGCCATCGAGGTTCGTGGCGCGAACGCCGACGAATGCGACGCGGCCGCCTTGAGGCGGAAAGATCACGGCGAGATCGTCGCCGTCGTGGAGCGGAACGTCCGTGCCGTCCGCCTTCAGCGCGCGAAGCTCGATGATCGGGGGTTTCGAAGGATCACCGAGGTAGCCAGCGGCGCAGGTCGAGGGCGGGAGCGTATCGGTGCCGCCCTCCCCGGGATCGGTGCCGTCGTCGCCAGGGCATCCCGCAAGCACGACGGCCGCTGCGAACGACCCGAACGCAACGAAGAACGCAGAAGAGAGGGTGAAGACGGTACGGCGCAACAGCACGGGATCAGTTGCAGAACACGTCGTCCTGCTTCGGGTAGTAGTAGACGAACGCGTTGCAGTGCTCGTTGCGTTCGACGATGGGGCCGAACGTGTAGCAGCAGTCGAGCGCTGCGTCGGCGTTCTTTGCCTTGTCGAGCTCGTCGAGCTTCGCGCAGCCGCCCGACTCTTCCGTGGGCGGCATCCACTGGTACGAGCAGCTGTACATCACGCCGCCTGCCGGTTTGATGGTCAGGTCGAGGTCCGGCGAGCGAAGCATCGGCGGCTCGTCCCAGGCACGCGACTCGTAGAAGCGAGCGCTGTCGGGCGGCGTCTCGATCGACGTGCCGTCCCACGCGTACATCTGGAATTGCTTGCCGCGTGCGTGGAAGTGGCCATTCGCGCCGATGACTTGCACTTCCTTCCCGCTCTTGAACTGGCACGAGCCGGTGAAGGTGGGCGCGGGGTTGCTCTTGCAGACGCGGATGCTCTGCTTCGTCGCGAAGAGCGTTCCCATCTCGTGTTCGACTTTCTCCTTCGGGATGGCGTGGAAGTTCACGGCAACCTCGCCGCCTTCGGGGGTCTGTTGCGAGGTGGCGTTGACGTAGTGGGTCTGGAGCATCAGCCACTCGTCGGGCTGGAGCACGTTCGCGACGCCGTCCGGGAACGTCCAGTCGAGCTCACCTTTCGTCTGCGTGTTCGCGACGAGCGGCCAGTCCGACCAGTTCGGGCTCTTGAAGCACTCGCCCACGCCATTCTTGCCGCGCTGGATGGCGCCGTTCGCCGGGTCGAGGCCCGTGATCGTGCGCACGCGGAAGATGTTCATGTGGTGCGAGCCCGTGCGCTGCACGACGTGAACGCGGTGCAAGTTGACCGGGCTGTTCTCGTCCATGCCGTTCGCACGCGCGAGATCGCGAACCTTGAAGAAGTAGCAGTCCTGCACTTCCTCTCCGGCCGCGACGCTGAAGAGCTCCGTCCGCAGTTGAAAGCCCTGACCCTTGGTCGGCGCACCGAGCTGAGAGGGATCGGTGATCGGAGGGGTGTCCGGCGAATCGCTCGACGAGCAGCCCGCGGCGAGGGCGACGGCGAGGAAGGCGACGGGGGTGGTCACGACGAGGGCATGGAGGAACCGGTTCATGATCAGCCTCGGAAGAGTATCGTGTCGGCCGTGCAAGTCCGACCGCCGGTGAGCAGGGGGTGTGCCACTCTCGGATCTGGGCTCAATTCGGGGCTTCGAGGGGATTCGCAGGCCCCCGGGGCAGGGCATCGGAGTCATGTGTGCCATGGCATGCCAGGGTGGTTCACCCTGCTTGGTGCCGTTGGCACAGTGCTGCTGGGGTGCGCCGGGGCCGAGTCGAAAAGCCAGCTCGGGCCGACCCACCAGGCTGCAAGCCCGACACCTTCCCTGGCGGCGCCACTCTCGGTCGACTCCCTTCCTCTCGTGCCTCGGCCTCGTCAGGTCACGACGTGCAGCGGCTCTCTCGTGCTCGACGATCGAACGTCCATCGCGTTCGAAGACGATCCCGCGGTGCGTCCGATCGCGCTTCGTCTAGGGCGCTGGCTCGGCATCGATGCATCGCGCGTCGTGCCCATCGCACATGCTTCGCCCGATCCCGAGAAGGGAATCGTCCTCCGCGCGTCGACCCCTCGGGCCGGACGTGATCCTGCCGTCTCGCTGCCTCGCGACGTCGAAGAAGAAGCTTACGCACTCGACGTGTCGGGAGCGCGCGCCGTCGTTCGTGCTCGCACGGCTGCGGGTCTCGCCTACGGCTCTCAGACGCTCGCACAGCTCGCCGGCGTGAGGCCCATCGTGGGCGGTACCGGGGTAGCGTCGCCGTCGCCGCTTCCGTGCGTTCACATCGACGACGCTCCGCGATTCGCGTTCCGCGCGATGCACCTCGACGTCGCGCGCCACTTCTTCGACAAGCAGACGATCGAGCGCTTCGTCGACTTGCTCTCGTTCTATCGGTTCAACGTCTTTCACTGGCATCTGACCGACGATCAGGGCTTCCGGCTCGCCATTCGTTCGCATCCCGAGCTCACCAACGTGGGCGCGCGCCGGCAGGAGAACGGCGTCGAGACCGGTGGCTTCTACACGCAAGACGAGGCGCGTGAGGTCGTGGCGTTCGCCAAAGAACGCTTCGTCACCGTGGTGCCCGAGGTCGAAACACCCGGACATGCGCGCGCGATCCTGGCCTCGCATCCGGAGCTGTCCTGCACGGGCAAGACGATGGAGGTGCCGGCAACGTGGGGTATCTTCGAAGACGTCCTCTGCGCAGGCAACGACGCGACCTACGCGCTGCTCGACGACGTGCTCGGCGAGGTCGCCGAGGTCTTTCCGTCGAAGCTGATTCACGTCGGCGGTGACGAGGTTCCGAAGACGCGCTGGGAAGCATGTCCCAAGTGCCGTGCCCGCATGAAGTCGCAGCACCTCTCGTCCGAAGCGCTGGGCGGCTACTTCATGCATCGCGTGCGCGAGAGCCTCGGCAAGCGAGGTCGGCGTGCGCTCGCATGGGACGAAGTCCTCGAGATGGGCTCGGCGGACGATGCTGTCGTCGTTGCTTGGCAAGGTGCCGAGCGCGGAGCGAAAGCCGCGCGCGATGGTCACGACGTGATCATGGCGCCTCACGAGTTCGTGTACTTCAACAAGCGTCAGTCACGCTCGGGCGCCGAACCCGGTCATGACGAGTACCTGCCGCTTTCACGTGTTCTCGGCTTCGATCCGATGCCCGCGGGGCTCTCGCCCTCCGAGGCAGCGCACGTTCTCGGCGGGCAGGGCGCTCTGTGGACCGAGTTCGTGCGCACGCCGGAAGACGTGGACACGCTGCTCATGCCTCGGCTCGCGGCGCTATCGGAGGCGCTCTGGTCGGTGCCCGTTGCCGACGCGACCGCGCGCGAGGCGAGCTTCGCGTCACGCTCACGCGCGCAGCGCTCGATGATGGATCGCGCGGGCATCGGCTACTTCGTGAACCCGCCGGTCGGCCTGCGGGCCAAGCAGACGTTCTTGGATCAGGCGCAGATCACGCTCGCGCTGCCCTCGCTCTACACGGATGGCATCGTTCGTTTCACCACGGACGGACGAGACCCCACGCCGTCGTCGCCCGCGTTCGTGTCGCCCGTGGATCTGAAGGACACGACGTCTGTCGCCGCGCGACTGTTCTTGCCGAGTGGGCGCACGAGCCCCGTCGTTCGTGGCGTGTTCGAGCGCACCACGCCGTCGCCGGCGATGCCTGCCCCCCTCGCTTCGCTCCAACCAGGTGTAAA
The DNA here is from genome assembly GCF_001263205.1 of Labilithrix luteola. Lineage (GTDB taxonomy): Bacteria > Myxococcota_A > Polyangia > Polyangiales > Polyangiaceae > Labilithrix > Labilithrix luteola. Next base: position 3,334,350 of record NZ_CP012333.1, on the reverse strand, counting down.
CTACACCTACGTGGAAGGCGACTTCAGGCGGCTCCCGGATTTCGCGAAGCTCGTCGGACGGCGCGGCCGACTGCCCGCACTGGGCTTCGACCCGAGCTTCCGCAAAGAGCGCTTCGCCGTCCTCTACGAGGGCTTCCTCGACGTCCCCGAGACAGGTGTCTATCGCTTCGTGGCCACGAGCGACGACGGCGTCGCTCTCGAGATCGATGGCCGTCGCATCCTCGAAGACGATGGCACGCATCCCGAGCGCGACTCCGACGGGGACATCGCGCTCGCGGCCGGTCGCCACGCCGTTCGCATTCCGTACTTCCAGGGAACGATGGGCAAAGCGCTCTCGATCACGATGGAGGGCCCGCATTTCGCCAGGGCCCCGATGCCGATCGTTGCATCTTTCAACACCCGCAAGTGACCGCCTGCGGGGCGTGGCCGCTCGGTGACGCTGACGCGTCGCAGCCGTGAAAATTCGACCGCGCGCGGCTCGACAAACACAGATCTACAGGGTAGGTCGACGGGCTCCGAAGGCGCACCTTGTGTTTTGGTCGCGCTTTCTCCAACGCGGGGAAATCAATGAAGAAAGCCCTCTCGCTCTTTCTGAGCGGTCTGCCGCTGGTGTTCGTCGTCGCGGCTTGCTCGAGCAGCACCACCGAGGCCACGCCTCCTGCGAAGGACAAGCCCGCCGAATCAACCAACGGAACACAGCCAGCGGACGAAACGGGAGAGGAAGCCCCGCCCGAGGAGCAGGCCGATCCCTGCGCGTGCCCGAACACCTGCGCGTCGGAGAGCGAGCCGAGCAAGATGGTCTGCCATCCCGCCCCGCCGCCCGAGACGCAGCCGGCGAGCTCGAAGATCGGCAAGTTCCAGATCACCGGCTACGAGTACTGGCAGTGGAAGAAGAAGGATCCCTACGACGGCGGCAACGCGGTCGCGTGGGGCTACAACGGCGACGGTGAGCCGAAGACGGGCGTTTTGCCGACGGACCAGTCGCGCGCGTGCATGGCCGAAGCCCGCAAGGTGCTCGAGGACATCCTCAAGAACGACGTGCCGCCCGAGCTCGAAGCGTTTCGCGCGAAGCACAACATCTACCAGTTCTGGCAGTGGAACAACGACATGACGGACGCCCCGGCGACCGTCAAAGTGCCGAAGAACTACGAGAGCCTCTGGCTCTACGACAACCGTCTCATCAAGTGGATGAGCCACACCGAGCGTGATGGCTCGTGCCGCCTCCCCACGCGCGACGACCTCGTGAAGTGGGCGAAGGGCTGCATGGACACCTACGAGAAGGATCCCGCCTGCTACAACTCGAACTTCTGATCGCGAGCTAGTCCGCGAAAACGCGAAACATCGAGCCCACCCGTCTTCTTCGCATCACGCGAGGATCGGTGGGCTCGGCGCATTTGGGACCCTCTCGAGCCGAAAGCCGCCAAGCTCGCGAAGGTCACGCAACGCTTGGAAGCCGCGAGCGAGCCAAGAACATTGCGTGACCGTTGTGGCTTTGCAGCACGCGCTCTCGACGGCGAGACGGCGCCGATGCGGTCTGCTCGATTCGCCGGTCAGTCCGCGCGGTACATGGTGATGACGCAGGCGCCGCCGAGGCCGAGGTTGTGCTGGAGAGCGACCTTGGCGTTCGGGACCTGGCGCTTGTCGGCGGTGCCGCGCAGCTGCCAGACGAGTTCCGTGCATTGTGCAAGTCCCGTCGCGCCGAGCGGGTGACCCTTGGAGAGCAGGCCGCCCGACGGGTTCGTGACCCACTTGCCGCCGTAGGTGTTGTCGCCGTCCCAGATGAACTTCTCGGCCTGGCCCTCTTCGCAGAGACCGAGCGCCTCGTAGGTGAGGATCTCGTTGGCCGTGAAGCAGTCGTGGAGCTCGACGACCTGTACGTCTTTCGGGCCGAGGCCGGCCTCTTCGTAGACCTTCTTCGCGCAGGCCTTGGCCATGTCGTAGCCGACCATCTTGATCATCGAGTCTTCCTTGAAGGACGACTCGTAGTCCGTGGTCATGGCCTGGGCCGCGATCCAGACGGGATTCGAGATCCCGTGCTTCTTGGCGAACTCGTCGGAGCAGAGGATGGCCGCGCCGGCGCCGCACGTGGGCGGGCAGCACTGGTAGCGGGTGAGGGGATCGAAGACCTCTTCGGAGGCGAGGATTTCTTCGACCGAGAGCACCTGGTTGAAGAGCGCGTACGGGTTGTTCGAGGCGTGCTTGCGCGCCTTCTCGCTGACCTTGGCGAAGGTCTCGCGCTTGGTGCCGTACTTGAAGCGGTACTCGCGGCCGGCGCCGCCGAACATCTGCGCGGCGGGCGGGGCGCTGGTGAAGCCCTGCACCTTGCTCATCACGCCCGCCTGCCATTCGAGCGGGTTCGTGCGGTCGGTGAACTTCGAGCCGAGCGCACCCTTCTCCATCTTCTCGAAGCCGAGGGCGAGAACGCATTCGGCAATGCCGCCTTCGATCGCCTGCTTCGCGAGCATGAGCGCGGTCGAGCCGGTCGAGCAGTTGTTGTTCACGTTGTAGACCGGGATGCCCGTGAGTCCGAGCTCGTAGACCGAGCGCTGGCCGCACGTGGAGTCGCCGTAGACGTAGCCGCAGTAAGCCGCCTGGACTTCGCTGTACGGAATCTTCGCGTCGGCGAGAGCCGCCTTGGCCGCGTTGACCGCCATCACGTTGTATTCGTCGCTCGCGCCGGGCTTCTGGAACTTCGTCATTCCGACGCCGATGACATTGACCTTACGACCCATGGCACTTCTCCTTCTTGGTCTGCGAGTTCTTGTCGATGGGCGAGCGGCTCAGACGAGCCCCTTCCAGAAATCGAGCTTGGGCGCGAAGTGCGCATCGCCGTCGAGGCGAACGCGACCGCGCTGGTAGAGATCGCGGAGCGATTCGCCCTTGGCGAGCGCCTCGAGGTCCTCGTCGCTCATCTTGAGCGTGACGTCCGCGGGCGAGGAGTCGATTCTTTCCTTCACGCTTCCGGCGCCGTTCTTGAGGTCGACGACGAACGATGCATCGGGCGACGTGACGACGATCTGCACGACCGCGCCGACCTCTTTGACGAGCGTGGGCGTTTTGGCGATGCGCTCGGCGAGCGCCTTGACGATGGCCGGCGCCTTCGCTGCCTTGGCGGCGCTCGTCGTCGTGGTTGTTGCAGCCTGGGCGCCGCCGCTCGCGCGCAGCTTCTTCACCACCTCGGTGGCGCGCGCCGGATCGATCTTCTTGAGGAACATGAGCTTCTGCGAAGCCATGACGTCCCCACCGATCTTCATCTTGCCGCCGAAATAGAGCTTCTGCGGGTCGGCCTTGCCGGCCACCAGATCGCGGAAGTCCGAGTCGCTGATGTCGAGCGTGCAGTCCGCCTTGGAAGGCGCACTGGCGCTGCTGACGCCGCCCTTGCCGTTCTTCAGGTCGACCATCCACGCGGAGTCCGGGCCCGAAAGACGGAACAAGTAGGTCTTGCCGACCTGACCGACGATGTCGGGGTGCGTCTCGACGTAGTCGCGGATGACGGCGAAGGCCTCGCTGCTCGTGGCCTCCCCGCTGTTTGCGTTGGCGTTCGCGCTCGCGCTCGATGCGCTCGCCGCGGTGGCCGCCTTCTTCTCGGCGACCTTCGGAATCTCCGAATACAGCTCGATCGCCGCGTTCGAGATGACCGCCTTTTCGCGCTCCTTCACGCGGCAGCGGAAGACGATGCGGTTGTCGCTCTCCTTCCACATCTCGGTGATGAGCGTCTCGCCCGGGAAAACGCTGTCCGTGAAGCGGACCTTGATGCTCTTGAAGTAGCGCGGGTCGTTGTTGGAGAACTGCTTGATGACGTGACGCGCGGCGTAGCCGAACGTGCAGAGGCCGTGGAGGATGGGGCGGTCGAAGCCGAACGCCTTGGCGAAACTCGGGTCGACGTGGAGCGGGTTGATGTCGCCCGAGAGGCGATAGAGGAGCGCTTGGCTCTCGCTGATCTTCTCGGTGACGGTGGCGTCGGGCTCGCGGTTCGGCGGGAGGTTGATCTCGGCGGTGGGCCCGCGATCGCCGCCCCAGCCGCCGGCGCCGCGCACGAAGGTGGTGATCTCGTTCGTGACGAGCAGGTTGCCTGCGTCGTCGAACGACTTGATCTCGGTGACGACGATCGCGTGGCGCCCCTTGTCGTAGATGTTCTTGACCTTCGCCTTGTGCGTGAGCTGCGCGTTCGGCGGAAGGGGGCGCGCGATCTCCGTGTATTGCTCGCCGTGGAGAATGCGGTCGAAGCCGTAGTTGAGGCCGGGCGCAACCTGGCCCTTCTTGGCCATCTCGAATACGAGCTTCAGCGCCGGGACCACGCCGAACGTGGGGATCGCCTTGAAGCCGTCGCCCGCGTTCTCGTAGACGTACTGTAGCTCGCCCGTGTCGGACGGGTTCGAACCGGCGCCGATGCCGAGCGCGTAGAGCGCGAGGTCCTTCTCGTCGTAGCTCGAATGCTGGGCGGGGAACTCGAAGCCGAGCGCCTGGTCGACGTCGATGAACTCGTTGCCGCCCTGGCTCTTCGACTGCAGGTTGCCGAGGACCGGCTGCATCGAGTTGGTGATGTCGGTGGGGTGCGTGGCCTTGCCGAAGTCGGTGATGGCGCCCCACGCCTTCTGCACCTGCTCGGGCGAGATCGCGCGACCGAGCTTGAAGAGCTTTCCTTCGGTGCGCTCCCAGCGAAGCTTCGTGAAGAGGCCGCCGCCCACCTCGAAGAGGCCGCCCGTCTCTTCGCAGCTCTCGTGGCAAAGCCAGGCCACGAGCGGCGAGACGTATTCGGGCTTCAGCGCGTCGGTGATGTCCTTGGGGAGGATCGTCTCCGTGAGGCGCGAGCCGGCGATGGGCGCGATGGTGTTCGAGAGAACGTTCTTCTTCTTACCTTCGATGGCGAGCGTGTTCGAGAAGCCCACGAGCCCGAGCTTCGCCATCGCGTAGTTCGCCTGGCCGAAGTTGCCGTAGATGCCGGCGGCGCTGGCGGTGAAAAGGATGCGGCCGTAGCCGGCGTCGCGCATGTGATCCCACGCGGCCTTCGTGACGCGGAACGAGCCGAGGACGTGCACGCGGTAGATGAGATCCCAGTCTTCGGGGCTCATCTTCTGGAACGACGTGTCACGCAGGATGCCGGCGTTGTTCACGACGATGTCGATGCGCTTCCAGGTGTCGAGGGCCTGCTGGACGATCTTCGCGCCGTCTTCGACGGAGTCGTAGTTGGCGACCGCTTCGCCGCCGGCGGCCTTGATGTCCGCCACGACCTGATCGGCTGCTGCGCTCGACTTGCCGCTTCCGGTTGCCCCACCGCCGAGGTCGTTGACGACGACCTTGCAGCCGCGGGACGCGAGCAGAAGCGCATGAGAACGACCGAGACCGTTGCCGGCTCCGGTGACGATGGCGACGCGGTTGTCGAAGCGGAGATCGGACATGTCACCCTCTTCTCGCGGCGGCGGCGGCCCTCTCGGACGCACCGCGCCGTGCGATGCCTTGCGAGTCTGGACGAGCTGGAGCCGTCCGGAGCTTCTGGAGTAAAAGTTTAGCGTGCGAACTATCGGAGCCCAAACGCGGCGCGTCAAGGGCCGGCGGTCGCGCTCGGTTGGGCTCGGGGCGCGCTCGATATGTTAGCCAGCGGTGTAGGGCTGGCAGCGGCGCCGCGGCGCGGTAGGCTTCGCGCGCGATGACGACGCGCACGCTCGTTGCTTTAGGAGTCTTGCTCGCCGGTTCGGCGGCCTTCGGTCTCTCCGCCGCGTGCGGCAGTAGCGGCGATACGGAAGACGGCGCTGCCTGCGGGAAAGACTCCGAGTGCCAGAGCCGCTCCTGCATCACGGGCGTCTGCAGTGGCCTCTGCACGTGCGATGACGGTGGGAGCTGCGAGCCTGGCTCGTGCCCGAGCGGATACATCTGCCGCTTCGGTTCGGGTGCGAACGAGGAGCCTCGCCGCCATTGCACGGCGACCTGTACCGGAAGCGGCACGTGCCCTTCGGGGTCGCACTGCGAAGACGGTATCTGCCGCGCCGGCGACGAGCCGGAGGCGCCGATCACGCTGAGCTGGAACCCCGATCCGGTCTCGCGCAGCTGCTTTGCCGGTAAGCCGTGTGTGTTCACCGTCGTGCCGGGTGGTGGTTCGGGGGCGGTGGATCGCTACGAATGGGTGTTCGGCACGGTGACGGCGGGCGACGCAGGCGTTGCGCCCATCACGACGAGCGATCCGACGGAGTCCCGCACATTCTCCTCGGCAGGCGCGTTCGACGTGCACGTCACGGCCTTCGACAAGAACGGCACGAAGGCCACGCTCTCCGCGTCCCAGGCCGTGTGCATCACCTCGGGATCGACCATCGCGTGCTCGCCGCTCAGCGCGGACGAGTGCTGCGTCGGCCTCTGCAAGGCAACCGCAGACCCGTCGCGCGGAACCTGCAACTGAAGCGCGCTCAGCCGACCATCGCCATCACGTAGGACAGAAGCGTGAGGACGATGTTCGAGATCGCGAACGTCGCCGGATAGGAAATGGCCGGAACCGTACTGTGCGTCGCCTCCTGCGAGGCGCGCATGCCCGCGCTGTTGCAGCGACCGCCCGAGACGGCCCCGAGGAGCAAGGCGAGGTTCATCTTCATGATCTTCGATCCGACGAACCACGCGATGATCGGCGGAATGAAGCCGACCACCATGCATCCGACGAGGATCGGCGTGAGCGCGCCGGCCTGGATGGCCTTGATGACGCCCGCGCCCGAGTTGATGCCCAGGATCGCGATGAAGACGTTCAGGCCGAGATCTTCGATGAGCTGACGCGCGGGCTCGGGGTAGGGGCCGCCGAGACCCGGATAGCGCGTGCGGATCGTGCTGAGTGCGATGCCCACGAGAAGCAGGCCGACGGCCGCACCGAGCGTGAGCCTGATGTGGCCGACGTGGACCGTGATCATGCCGACGAGCGCGCCGAGCGTGAGGCCGAGCGCGAGGGTCACGATGTCCGTGCCGAGGCTCGGTTCGATCACGCTACCCGTCTCTTGCTCGAGGATCTTGATGCGCCAGCGGGTGCCCGTGACGCGAAGGACGTCGCCCTTGTGGACCACGACCTCCGGTCCGTGCGGAATGGCGTCGCCCGCTCGGAACATCGCGTTGAGGTAGAGGCCGTGGCCCACGTCTTTGGCGAGGTCTCCGAGCTTTCGCCCGACCGCCTGGCCCTTGTGGACCACGACGTCGACCGTCTGCGCGCCCATCTCGTGCGAGGCGTGTTCGTAGACCTCGGGCCCGATCTGCGTGGCCGCGCGGATGAGGCGTGAAATCTGGCCGTAGAGCGTGACTTCGTCGTGCGACTTGAGAACGACTTCGTCGCGCGCATCCATGACCTGGCCGCCGCGGAAGACTTGTTCGACGGACACGTCGGGATACGCCACCCGCAGCTGACCGAGCGAGATGCCCTCGAGCTTCGGATTTTCGATCTCGTACGTGCGGATGGTCACCGGAATGCGCGAGAGCGGAAGCGTGGTGCTGAAGAACTCGTCGCCGGCGCCCGGAAGCGGGCTGTCCGAGCTCGCGCCCACCTTCGCCTCGAACTCCTTGGCGGCCTTCGACGTGTTCGCGCCGAACATGTCCGGCACCTTCGTGAGCACGATGAAGAGCACCATGCTGATGCAGTAGGTGAAGGCGAAGGCGGTCGACATGTTCGACATGGCCTCGCCGACGTTCGTACCGGCCGGGAGCTTCGCCGCGCCGCTGGTGAACGCTGCCTGCGCCGCACCGATACCTGGCGTGGCCGTGTTGGCCCCCGCGAAGATCCCCGGTACGAGGCCCGGCGCCGGATGGAAGATCGCGCGGATGGCGAAGATCGTCGCCAGGGACAGGGCTGGAATGAACAGCCCCATGAAGATGAACTTGCCGGCATCACGTCGTAGGCCGGTCAAGAATTGCGGGCCCACCTTCATGCCTACGGAGAACATGAAGAGGTTGAAGAAGATCGTGCTCGCGAACTCCGGGATGTTGAATTGGATCCCGAACCGCTGCGCGCCCCAGAGGCTCACCGCGAGCGCGATGATCAGCGTCGAGGCGGTCGCGCCGAGTGTGATCCCTTTGAACTTCACCGCGCCGAGCGCGTAGCCGCCGGCGACGAGCAGGAACAGCGTGATGAACGGCTGATGGCTCAGCCCGCTGATGATCGAGCCGAAGATCCCATGAGGATGCGGCGCGGGGGCGGCTGCCTCTGCGCCGGCCGTGCCTTGTGCATAGGCGGCCGTCATCGCGCCGAGCCCGAAGACGATGCCCAAGAGGGCGGCCAGCTGAGAACGTCGCGTCCGACTCATGAGCTTCCCCTGCCTTCCTCGAGCTGGGGAATAGCCAAGTCGGTGCCACGAGCGCGGCGCTCGTGCTGGCCGTGCTTCCGCTAAGTGAGGTCCATGACGCGCTGCTCGAGGCCGCGACCCTTCGAAACCGCGCTGATTCGCGCCTGATTCTGCAAGAGCGCCCAGAGCACGTGACCGATCACCGTCTCCGCATCGACCGAGCCGCGATCGAAATACACGACGAGCTCACGTCGCTCGTCGTCCCACTCGACGCGTTTCACCATGGGGAGATCTCGCACCACAGGGATCGGCACGGGACCCTGCGCGAGGCGAATGCGAATCTCTTCGCTCGCGGCCGTGAGTTCGCTGATCGAGCCGGAGGCCACCACGCGCCCACGGTCGAGAATGGCCGCGCCGTCGCAGATCTCTTCCAGCTCCTGGAGATTGTGGCTCGAGACGATGAGCGTGCAGCGCCCGCGACGCGACTTGATGAGCTGACGAACCTCGTAGGCCACGCGGGGATCGAGACCGGCGGTGGGCTCGTCGAGGAGGACGACCTCGGGATCGCCGAGGAGCGCCTGCGCGAGCTGAACGCGCTTGGCCATGCCGTGCGAGAGGCTTCCGCAGCGAACGTTCCACCAGTCGCGACCCTCGACCTCGGCGAGCACTTCGCGCGCGGTGGTCTCGACGCGGTCCTTCGGGATGTCCTGCAGGAGCGCCATGTGCGAGAGGAACTCGCCGACCTTGTCGGAGGCGGGAAGCAGCGCATCCTGCGGGAGCACTCCGAGGCGCGAACGGAGCTCGTCGACCTGCGTGGGGCTGTAGCCAAGCACTTCGACGTTGCCGCTGGTCGGCTTGAGGAAGCCGGCCATCATCGAGAAGGTCGTGGTCTTGCCCGCACCGTTCGGACCGATGAGTCCGTAGACCGAGCCGGCACGAACGCGAAGCGAGACTTCGTCGACGGCGGTCTTCGCACCGAAGCGCTTCGTCACCTTGGTGAGTCGAACGGCGACTTCGACTTCGCTCTTCTTCTTTTTCTTCTTCTCGGAGGTCGTAGCGACGGGAGCATCCGCGGCGAGGGCTGCAGGAGCCTCGACCTTCACCACATCGGGAACGGCTTTTTCTTCGGTCATTGCCAAGGTCTCGTCCGGCATCACACGTCTCGCTTTGCCACGATGAAGGACGTTCCGGCGATGCACGCGGCCGCGAAGCCGAGCGTGATGAAGAGGCCGAGAGCGACGTCACTGAAGAGGGGAGAGAGCACGAGCCGATCGTGGAAGCTCGGGAACGTGTACATCAGGAAGGTGGGCGCGGGAGGCGTCAGCGAGGCGGCGTTCGCGGACGCGGCGTCGTCGAGCGCGTGCGCGTGGGGGCCGAGCCAGGCCACGAAGTAGGTGAGCCACCACATGAAGAAGGTGCCGCCCGTGAGGAGGAGCGCGAGGATCGGCGTCTTGAAGAGCGAGCTCACGAGCACGGAGACCGCGCACCAGATGCTCAGGATCGGAAGCGACGCGAGCCAGAACCGGAGGCCCCAGCCGATGGTCTCACCGAACGTGGCCTCGCCGCGCGCGATGACGACGATCCAGATCAAGACGTGCATCGCGAGCGCGACGATCGAGCACGTGGCCCAGAGGCCGAAGAACTTGCCGGCCACGTAGGACCAGCGACGTGAACGCACCGTCCAGTAGCGGATGGTCCGATGCTGCAGGTCGCCGGAGACCGTGTCGAACCCGAGAAGGAGAACGACGCCGGGGACGAGCCACAGCGAAACGGCGAAGACGACCATGAGGAGGAACGGCGCGTTGCCGACGTGCTCACCCGTGGCTGTGTTCGTGAACCACAGGCCGAGGGCCTGCTTCTTCACCTCGAGGAGCGCCTCGGGCGAGATGGCCTTTTCGGCCATGCGCTGTTTGCGAATGCTGTCCGACTGCGCGAGCAGGTACGCGAAGAGTCCGCCTCCCAGCACCGTGAAGACGAACAGGAGGATGCCTTTGACGGTTCGGAAGCTCTTTCGAAGCTCCCGAAGCACCAAGATGGAAATTTCTCGGAACGGACTCACGCCCGAACCGTAGACAACTCGCGACCGGTGCGCAAACCGGCGGCGAAAACGTCTCCAGTCTGCCTTCGCCTGCCTTTCAGGAAGCGCGGCGCCGGCGGGCGAGTCCGGCGATGGTGGCCATGACGCCGAGCAAAGCCGCGAGGCCGAACGAGTTTCGCGACGAACGCGACGAACCTCCGACGGTCACGCAGCCGCAGCCGCCGTCGTCGGTGGTGGTCGTGGTCGAGGTGGTCGACGTGGTCGCCGGTTCGGTAGTCGCCGGCGCGGAGGCCGGCTGCGGAACGAAAGCGACGGTCAGCCGCGCGTACGCGCCGTCGCTCTCGCCTTTGTTTGCGACCTGGAGCCAGACGTCGGTAGCGCCGTCGGGAATGTCGAAGGAGGCGCCGCCGATGGTGCTGTCGACGGGCGCCGTCGCATCGGCATCGTGGGAGGCCTTGCCACCTTTGACCGACCACGTGATGGCCTGGCCGAATTTCGCGAGCACGACTGGCGTGAACGGCGTGGCATTGCCGAACGGACTGGCGCTTCCTTGGCCTTCGAAGGCGTCGAACTGCAAGGTGACCTTGGCGGGCTTGCCCGTGATCTTGGCGTGGACCTGGATGAGTCCCGGAGCGAGGCCGCTCAGCCCGACGGTCTGAGCCCCGGGCGCGGCGAACCCACCAAGGCTCTTATCGATGGGAGAGATCGGATGGTCCGTGTACTCGAAGATGCGTTCGCAGCTCGGGAGGACTCCGCGGTTGGTGAGGGCCGTTTCGAGCGCCGTCTTGCCTGCCGGTAGGTCGGTCGCGAGCGTTCCCAAGAACAGCTTGCCGAGATCGTCGTAGCCGAGATCGCCGCTGCCCGCGTTCTCGCGCATCGACTTGTAGAGGGCCGCATCGAACTTCATGCGGTCGTCTTCGGCGAGCGACATCCGTGCCTCCCAGAGGGCGCCGGAGAAGAGCGTCGAGTCGGCGTGGACCTCTCCGCTCACGTTCGCAGGGCACTTGTCCTGGTTGTCGAGCTTCCGAATGGCATCGAGTCCCGCCGCGAGATCTTTGGAGGCGTATTCGCCGACGTTGGGATCCTTGGCGAGCGCCGAAGAGAAGTAGTCCGCGAGGCCTTCGTTCATCGCGCCGGGAGCATCGATGACGCCGCGCGCGTCGATGTGCCAGGCCTCGAGCTTCAGCGTCTTGTCGACGACCGCGTGCGTGAACTCATGATAGACGACGTCGCCGTCGTACGAGTAGTCGCGGTTCGGGCCCTGACCGAACCAGAGACCGCCGCCGGTGACTCCGTAGATCTGGGCGAAGATCTCGCCGAGTCCGCCGCTCGCAGGAGAAAAGAAGGCGTTCGAGAACGGTTCGAGTGCGCGGTCCGGATCCGCGGCTTGGGCGAAGTTCCCGCTCTGCAGGCCCGAGGGGATCTGGAGGTTCGCGACGAGCCGGAGCGGCTTGTCTTCCACGACCTGCGCGTCCGCGACGCCGGAGAGCTTGCGGAAGAAGTCGTACGCGCGACTCGCGTGATAATACATCGACACTTCCGAGAACGTGTCCGAGCGTGCCGCCGGCGAGCCGTCGTCCACGGGGGGGTAAACGAAGTCGTCAGTGGAGTTGGCAGTGGCCGTCTGCAGCATGTCGCAGACGTGGACCTTGGCGTTGAAGCCGTACATGTTGACCGGCCGCACCGTTTTGTTGTCGATGCAGTTGTTCGAGTCGATGAAGTCGCTCGTGAGCTTCGCCCCAGGCGTGAGCGCGATGGGAAGGAGATCCGGCGTGGGCGTGCTCGTGGGGTTCGCGGGATACGTGAATGCGCGAGCGAAGCGAATCAGGTCGCGCGCTTCGAGGACGTCACCGGTCTCGGCGTCGACGATGACACGAGGCGCGCTTGGAATGCCGGCCGGGACCTTGGGGAGCACTGCGTAGGCGAGACGCGAACCCCCGCCACGCAGCGGCCACACGACGAGATGCGCATCGGCGGCGCTCGCGGACCCGCGCGACCAACGTTCGGCCGTGCGAGCTGCGGCGTCGGCCATGATGGTGGGGAGCGTGGTCACCGGCAGGTCGCTCTCGACCTTGGCGTCTGCGCGCAAGGTCACGCCGGCTTTCGAGATGCGCGCCACGGCGCCTCGCCCGATGACGGGCAAGCCGTGATGCGTCTGCGCGAAGCGGACGATGGTGTCGCCGTCGCCGAAGCGATCGGTCGCAGTCCTGACCAGGGCGATGCCGCGCGTGGTCTGATTCACCTGTCCGATGGACGTGCGAGCGTGGCGCTCGAGCGCATCCCCACCGTCGGCGAAGACCGCGGATGTCGTGACCAGCGCCGCGAGCGTGAGAGCTCCCCCGAGGACGCGCCCACCAACGCCGATCCGGCTTCGCGCAAAACGCATGTCGACCACCCTTCGAGTTCGAGGCGCATCTCGCTCGACCCCGAACGGGTTCGGTGGCGTTTGCGCGGCGGTGGACTCTTGCAGTCCACTCGCGAAGGTCAACGGAAACGCGGGGCGGTCACGAGCCCAGCTATGAGATGTGAGTAATTTCGATTAGTTATGGAGATGTTCGCGGCGTCTCATGGACGTCTGCAGGGCCGACCTGAGGGGTCATGTTGAAAAGGGCTCGACGTGGTCCGCGAAACGCCCTAGAGGTCCCCTCAGCAGCCATTCGAAAGTGTGGCCCTGTCGACCCGGAAACGTGAATCCCGCCAGGCCGGAAACGGAGCAACGGTAGCGCGGAAGGGTGTGGCAGGGCCTTTCCTATTTTGTTTTGTGCCCTGGAGGCGACGAACCCAGTGGCGCAGGCGGGCGCTTTCCGGTAGTCAAAGAAGTAGGGTTCCGCGGCGCACTTTTATGGTCGCGCTCGGGCCCCGAAGGTTTCCCCCGGCATACAAGTCTTCGTATTTCAGCTTGTATTTCCCGGGTCCGTTTTGACTGAACCAATCGGTCGGGCTGTTGTGTATCGCCGCGTTTCAAGTGATGTGACTCGTTTGAGTTGTCTGACTCGTCTCGCGTCGTTCCCGACGTTCCGACCGGCGCCCGAGGGCGTAAAGCGCGCTTTTTCCCATCTCGTTTTTCTTGGTGATCCAAAGCCGAGTGGCGAGCTGGTTCGTCGACCATGACCCCCGAGTTTCGTCGCTCACGTCACCCGGACACCGGCACCGCAGCAGCAGCGCTTTTCGCTGTCATGCCGCTCGTGCCGCTCGCGCCGCGCCAGCATGCTCAAGCATTGGCGACGCGCGCGCCCGTTGTCCTTGCCCGCGCATGGCCGATCGAGGCCGGGGCAAGGAGCGGGCCGGACGTGCACGCCCGACGTGACGAGCACTGTCTCGCGGGTCGCCACGAACGAAGTGCGTTCTGCGTGTCCCCGGGCGGGAAAGCAATTCCCGTCCATGGCCAAGAACATTCTCGTCATCAGCTGTGATATCCGCGAGACGCGCGCTGCGCTGATCGAAAACGGCATCATCGCAGAGCTACACATCGAACGAAAAGGCCGGCAGTCGAGCACGGTCGGCAACGTGTACCTAGGCAAGGTCACACGTGTTCTCCCCGGCCTGCAGGCGGCCTTCATCGACATCGGGCAAGAGCGAGCCGCGTTCTTGCATGTCGAGGATCTGATTCGCCCGGACGACTTCGACGAGTACCTCGCCGGCGGCCGCAAGCTGGCCCGCGGGGAAGAGGGCGGCGGGTCGGTCGAGCTCGATGAGAGCGAAGGGGGCGAGGGAGCGGACAGCGGCGAGGTCGCTGCCGAAGCGGGTGGCGCCGAAGGATCCGCGGCCGAAGAAGGCGGCGTCTCGAGCGCGCCGGAACCCGTCCCGTCTGCGCCCATCCTGCGCGAGTCGACGGATCTCGAAGCGACTGTCTCGTACGACAACTGGCCGGCTCCCGCGAAACACCGCGCGGGGACGAACGGCACGAGCACCGTAAAGCGTGCGCTCGTCGAGGAAGTCGTCGAAGAAGTGATCGAGGTGAGCGAGGCGCCGGCCAGTGAGGCAGCCCTTTCGTCGGCCGCGCTTCCGCCGTCGTCGTCCTCGTCGATCTCGATCACGGCCGACATTGCGTCCTCCCCGCTCATCACCCCGGCCCCGGCCTCGGCCGACGAGCTCCTCGCGCGCGGTTCGAGCGACGACGACTCGTCGCACTCCTTCAACTCGGCGCCGACGCTCGACGAGCTCCCCGAGGACGAAGATGCGTTCGCGGACAGCGAGCATGACGACGAGGACGAAGACGAAGACGAGCACGAGGAAGCCGCCGTTCCGGCCGACGTGACGAGCGAAGTTCGCCTCGACCACATCCAGCCCGATTCGCCGATGGCCGACGCGTCGGTGCCGCTGATCGAGCTCGACGAGGACGAGAGCGAGAGCGAGTCCGACAGCGAAAGCGAGTCCGAGGGCGAAGACGACGACGACATCCTCGAGGGCGACGATCTTCCCGGCTTCACCGTCTCGGAGCCCGGCGAGCCCGTTCCGCGCGCCCCGGCCCCGGCCCGCACGTCGGATCGTGGCGAGCGTGGTGGCCGTCGCCGTCGCGGTCGTCGTCGTGGAGCTAGCGGTGAAGGCCGTGAGCGCCGTGGCGGCGCCGAGGCACGTGGTGGCTCGCGCGGTGAACGTGGCGGCTCGCGTGGCGAGCGCAGTGGTTCGCGCGGTGGTGATCACCGAGACAAGAGCCCGCGAGGCGGCGAGCGCCGTGGCGGCCGTCCCGCGCAGAACATGCCGGGGCGTATCTCGAAGTCGACGCCGATTCGCGAGGTCGTCCGCGAGGGCCAGGAGATCATCGTCCAGGTCACGAAGGATCCGATCGGCACGAAGGGCGCGCGCTGCTCGAGCCACATCTCGCTGCCGGGCCGTTACGTCGTCTACCTGCCGACGGTCGATCACATCGGCATTTCCAAGCGTATCGGCAACGACAAGGAGCGCGCGCGGCTGCGTGAGGCGATCGAGGCGATGAAGCCTCCGTCAGGCGGCCTCATCGTGCGCACGGTTGCCGAAGGCCTCACCAAGAAGGGCCTCAAGCAGGACGTCGGTTACCTCGTTCGCCTCTGGGGAGAGATCGCGAAGAAGCGCGATGGCGCCAAGGCTCCGAACTGCCTCTCGAGCGAGCTCGATCTCGTTCTCAAAGTGGCGCGCGACCTCTTCACCGACGAGGTCGACGAGGTCGTCATCGACGACAAGCAGCAGTACGAGCGCCTCTGCCGCTTCGTCGAGATGTTCGCGCCCGAGCGCGTGAAGAACGTGAAGCTGTATGACGAAGAGGAGCCCATCTTCGACGAGTACGGCATCGAAGACGAGATCGGCCGCGCGCTCTCGCGCAAGGTTCCGCTGCCCTCGGGTGGCTACCTGATCATCGATCAGGCCGAAGCCCTCACCGCGATCGACGTCAACACGGGTCGGTTCGTCGGCAAGGGCAGCAAGGACATGGAGGAGACGATCCTCAAGACGAACCTCGAGGCGGTCAACGAGATCGCCTACCAGCTTCGCTTCAGGAACATCGGCGGCCTCATCATTCTCGACCTCATCGACATGGAGCAGCACAAGAACCGCGAGAAGGTGCGTCGCACCCTCGAGGAGCTTCTCCAGCGAGACAAGGCGAAGACCACGCTCAACCGCATCTCGGAGCTCGGTCTCATCGAGATGACGCGCAAGCGCACGCGCGAGAGCCTCGGCCGCCTCATGCACGAGCCCTGCTTCTATTGCGACGGCACCGGGCAGCTGCAGTCGAAGGAGACGATCGCATACGAGATCCTGCGCGAGGTCCGCCGGAAGCGCGCCACGCTCCCGGGCTACTCGGTGGTCGTCAACGCGCACCCCGCCGTGGCGGACGTTCTCAACGGCGCCGAGCGCGAAGCCGTCGCCGACGCGGAGAACCGCTTCATGCGCAAGATCATCGTGGTGCCGCGCAAGGAGTACCACCTCGAGCAGTTCGATCTGCAGGGCAAGTGAGGCCATGAGCGAGCACGCTGGAACCGACAAGCGAGGCGACGAGCGCGTCACGATCAACAAGGAGTTCGAGTCGTTCGACGCGTTCATCCAGGAGTACGTGACGAACATCTCGCGGACGGGTGTGTTCATCCGTGCGCAGAAGCCGCTTCCTGTCGGTACGAGCGTGAACCTCCGCTTTACGGTCATCATGGACGACATCGAAACGATCGAAGGGATCGGCGAGGTCGTGCGTCTCGAGAAAGACGGAATGGGCGTCGTTTTCCGCGAGCTCTCGGCCTACTCGAAGGACCTGATCGACAAGCTTTTGACCGGCCGCGCGCGCTGACGCGAGCTCACTTTCCGCGCCCGCCTCCGAGCCTCGTAACGCCCTCGTAACGCCCTCCTCCAAAAGGAGGGTGTTGCGTTTTGTGAAGGTCATTTAACGAAGGCTCTGCTGTTCTCGAGCCTCAATATGCTTCACAAACGGGCACTCGGGTGCGTTACGCTCAAGCGCCCAGGGTATTCGCACTCCCCTCTCGATCGCGAACTCGGCCATGAGCTCGGTCAGAAGCCAGCCTCATAAGCCGAGCGCGCGAAGCAGATACGGGAGTCGGTACCAGAAGCCCTGACGAGGACTGACGAGGACACCATGAAGAACCTCCCTTTCGCGTGTGTTGCGGGTGCGCTCGTGGCCATGCTCACCGCGTGTGGAAGCAGCTTCCCCCCGCCGACTGACCGTCTTGCGAGCGCCGAAGCCGCGTCGCGCAGCGCCCGAGAGCTCGGAGCCGATCGCGAACCGCGCGCAGCGCTGCACCTGAAGCTCGCGCAAGAGCAGATCGATCAGGCGAAGACCCTGATGCAGGACGGCGACAACAAGCGCGCCGATCTGGTGCTCCAGCGAGCCAACTCCGACGCCGAGCTCTCCGTCATGCTCGCCAAGGAGAACACCGCGAAGGCCGAGGCCGACAAGGCTCAGGAACGCGTCAAGGCCCTCAAGGCAGGAAAGTGAGCGTCATGCGCAAGACCAACATCTCCATCGCCTCGCTCGCGCTTCTCGCGGTCGCGTGTGGTGCAAACCTTCCTCCGAAGGAGCTCGTCGACGCGCGCGCGGCCTACCAGGCTGCCGCGAAGGGCCCGGCCGCGCAGCAGACGCCCGCCGACCTCCACGTCGCCAAGCAGGCGCTCGATCAGGCGGAGCGCTCGTTCAACGACGATAGCGACTCGCCCCAGACGAAGGACTTCTCGTACGTCGCCATCCGCAAGGCGCAGCTCGCCGAGGCGACGGCGCGCGCGTCGCTCGCCCAGAAGGAGCGTGAGGCGGCCGAGCGCGAGGCGCAGAACCTCCAGGGCGACGCGCTTCGCCAGGCACGCAACGACCTCGCGAACACGAAGTCGAGCCTCGAGAAGACGCAGGACCAGCTCGCGCGCGAGAAGGCCGCGCGTGAAGCGGCGGAGAAGCAGGCTGCTCAGGCGATGGCCGATCTTCAGAAGATCGCCAGCGTCAAGCAGGAGTCCCGCGGCATGGTCATCACGCTGTCGGGTTCGGTGCTCTTCCCGTCGAACGAGTCGAACCTCCTTCCGGGCGCGATGGTCAAACTGAACGAAGTCGCCGACGCCCTCATCAAGGGCAACCCCGACTCGAACATCACGATCGAAGGCCACACCGACTCGCAGGGCCAGCGCTCCTACAACATGGAGCTCGGTCAGAAGCGAGCCGACGCGGTCAAGACCCAGCTCGTCGCTCGCGGCGTCGCTGCGGACCGCATCAAGACGGTCGGCGTCGGTCCGGATCGTCCGATCGCCGACAACAAGACCGCCGAAGGTCGCGCGAACAACCGTCGCGTCGAGATCATCGTCGAGCCGTCGAAGCACTGAGCGCTTCTCCGTGAGATGGAAAGCGGGCAGCCCCACGCGGGACTGCTCGCTTTCTTGTTTTGTCGCTCGCTTTCGCTCGCTCGCTTCGCTTCGCTCGGTTTCCCACTGCTTGGTGAGTGAAGGCCGCGCTCGCGGCGCTCCGCCGACTCGGGGCACGTCGCTCGCATGCTCGAGTGGCCGAGAGGGCTGGCCATGTTCGAGGTCAACGTCACTGCGCGCAGCGCCGAGCCGTTTGCGGAGCTTCTCGGGCCCGAACGGGTCGTCGCTCTGCAGCGCGTCTCGGAAGAGATTCGAGGGCTGCTCGGAGCTCACGCCGTCTTCAACGTCAGCTCGACGGCGACGGGAGGCGGCGTCGCCGAGATGCTGCGGTCGCTCCTGCGCTACGCGCGAGGCCTCGGAATTCTGGCGCGCTGGGCCGTCATCGAGGGGCCACCCGAGTTCTTCCGGATCACCAAGCGGCTCCACAATGCCATGCACGGCTGCGCGGGCGACGGATCACCGCTCGGCGCCGCAGAGGCTGCGCTCTACGAACAAGTCACCAAGCAGAACGCCGTCGCGCTCGACGCGCTGATTCGACCCGAAGACGTGGTTGTCTGCCACGATCCACAGACGGCAGGACTCATTCCTCACTTCGTCTGCAAGGGCATGCGCGTCGTGTGGCGTTGCCACATCGGTCACGATCAGGTCGACCCTGAAGTCGAGCTCGCGTGGAACTTCCTCCGCAAGTACGTCGAGCAGGCTCCGTATTCGGTCTTCTCCCGTCAGTCGTACGCGCCGAGCTGGTTGCACCACAAGCAGACCATCGTTCTGCCGCCGAACATCGATCCGTTCTCGGCCAAGAACCAGTTCATGGACGAAGCTACGACGCGCGCGATTCTCTTCGACGTGGGACTCGTCGGTGGACCGCGCGGTGATGCGCCGGCCGTGTTCTCGCGCGAAGACGGCAGCGTCGGACGCGTCGATCGACAAGCCGAGGTCGTCCGCGTCGGGCCAGCGCCGTCATGGAAGACCCCGCTCGTCGTTCAAGTCTCGCGCTGGGACACGATGAAGGATCCGCTCGGCGTGCTCCGAGGCTTCACGGAATGTCTCGCGCCCGACATTCCGCGCGACGCCGCGCTCGTTCTCGCGGGCCCTGGCGTGCGTACCGTGGCCGACGACCCCGAAGCGCCCCAAGTCTTGCGAAGTGTCGAGACGTACTGGCGGCAACTCCCCGACTCGCTGAGGCGAACCGCACATCTCGTGCAGCTGCCGATGGAAGACACCGAAGAGAACGCGGCGATCGTGAATGCGCTCCAGCGTCACGCGACGGTGGTCGTCCAGAAGAGCCTTCGCGAAGGGTTCGGCCTGACGGTCACCGAGGCCATGTGGAAACGGCGCCCGGTCATCGCGAGCGCCGTCGGCGGTATCCAGGATCAGATTCAGGACGGCGTCGACGGCTTGCTGCTCCGCAACCCGGAGGATCCGCGCGAGTTCGCCAACGCGCTACGACGCGTGCTGTCCGACGAAGCGCTCGCCGAGCGCCTCGGGAGGGCTGGATTCGAACGCGTGCGTGACGAGTACCTCGGAATCACATCGCTCGAGAACTGGGCGGCGGTCGTCCGTCTTCTCTTCTCCGGAACGGCCGCCGCCCAGCCTTGAGTCAGTTCACTTCCAGCCGGTCTTCTCGCGAATCTCTCCTTCGAGGAAGGTCGCGATTCGCTCGTGGTACTCGGGGCCACCGTGGCCGTCGCACGCCGTCAATTCCGTGTAATCTGCAGCTTGAGGCGCCACGAAATACACGCGCGAATCGCCCGCCGCGTTCCGTTCGTTGACCACCGTGTTGTAGGCGGTGACCACGCTCGTGCGCTTGAGCCGTCCGGGCGGATCGTCGTCGGTGAGGACGGCGTAGGCCATCAGGAAGATGTGCGCCTGAGGGTAATTCGAGCGCAGCATCGCCGTGAAGGTCCGCGCCTTGTCGGTGAAGCCGTCGAGTGGTGCCGGACCGGTGTCGGACGGCTCACCGAGGTTGTAATCGTTGCCACCGATGGCGATGACGATCACGTCGGGTGCTTCCTTCTTGAGATCGAACGCGCTCGAGACGTCTTCCGGATTCGACCGCGGATAGAGCACGTCGATGGTCTCGGTGTCGGGCCGCCACGCGTTGTAATAGAAGCCCTTGCCGCTGAACACGACGCCTTCGAGATCGGCGTTCAGCCTGTCGGTGAGGCGTTGACCCCACGCGGCTCGGAAGTTCTGATACTTCGCGAGCCAGGCTTCGCCACCGCAATTTCCAGGCTGTCCGGCACCTTCGTACCCGTAGCCGGCGACGTCGGAGTCGCCGACCACTTCGAGATGACGCGAGGCACGGAGCGGTGGGGGCAAGAGCGTTCCTCCGTGGAAGTCGTAGCCCAGGAACTGGGTCACGCCGGTTTGCGACTCGGTGTTCTTGAAGAGCTCGACGGTGTGCTTACCGGGCGTGAGGTCCTTCGCGAGGTCGTAGGTGTGATCGCCGACCTGCAGCGTCATGCGCGGCTGCCATTGGCCGTCGATGGCGACGTCCCACTCGCTCGGGCCGTCGGGCATCTGGTCTTCCTTCAGGCGAGCCGTGACCGCCGTGCCTTCGAAGTTGGCGATGATGCGTGCACCTGGCCACCCCGCGACGGGGCCGGTCGCGTCGCGCGTGTCGAAGCGACCGATGAACTGAATCGCCGGCGGACCCGGGTCGGGGGGAGGAGGCGTGCCGGTGCCGGTGCTCGTGGGAGCCGGCCCTGGTTGCGTGCCGGTGGGAGAAGGGCTCGGGACGGGGCCCGTGCCGCCGGTGTCTCCGCCCGAGCTGCTGCACGCGACGGCGAGGACGACGCCGAGCGCCATGCTGGTTGCACGCATGGTCGTGGCCTTCATTGCCAACCCGTGCGCTTGGCAATTTCTTCGGCCATGTAGACCGCGATGCGCTCGTGGTACTCGGGTCCGCCGTGACCGTCGCAGGCCGTGAGCTCGCTCGCGACCGCTTCGCTCGGAGCGACGTAGTAGACGCGCGAGTCGCCCGCGGCGTTGTGTTGCTGGGTGACCGTGGTCAGCGCGGTCACGACGTTCGTCCGACGGCCCCGGCCGGGCGGATACTCGTCGGTGAGCACCGCGTAGGCCATGAGGAAGATGTGCGCCTGCGGATAGTTCTGGCGCAGCATGGTCGTCATCTCGTCGGCCTTCTGCGTGAAGCCAGCGAGCGGCGCTGCGCCGAAGTCTTCGGGTTGACCGATGTTGTAGTCGTTGCCGCCGATCGAAACGACGACGACGTCCGGGGTGAACTTCGTCAGGTCGAAGACGCTCGTGGGATCTTCCGGGTTCGAGCGCGGATAGAGAACGCCGATGGTCTCGAGGTCCGGGCGCCAGATGTTGTAGTAGAAGCCCTTGCCGCTGAAGACCGTGGAGTTCATCTCCGCGTTGAGCTTCTGCGAGAGGCGCTCACCCCACGCGAGGCGGTAGTTTTCGAGCGCTGCGGCCCAGTCAGGGCCGGGCAGACATGAACCGGTGATCGCGCCGTTGTAGCCGAAGCCCGCGACGTCGGAGTCGCCGACGATCTCGAGCTTGCGCTTCTGATGGAGTGGAGGAGGAGCCAGCGTGCCTCCGTGGAAATCGAAGCCGAGAAACTGCGTCACGCCGTTCTGCGCTTCGCTGACCTTGTAGACTTCGACCTTGTGTTTGCCCTGCGGCAGGTTGCTCGCGAGCGTGTAGTCGCCGGGGCCGTCGGCCAGCGGCAGTGTCTGCCATGCGCCGTCGTCGATGGAGTACTCCCAGACGCTCGGGCCGTATTGGATGGCTTGCTCTTTGAACTTCACGGAGACCGTCGTGCCCTCGAAGTTCGCGATCGCGCGGCAGCCTGGCCAGCCGCAGATGGGGCCGGTGGTATCGCGCTCGTCGAAGCGACCGATGAAGCGAATGGCCGGCGGGCCGGGATCTTCGGGGGGCTCCGTCGTCGGCGGCACGCTGGGCGATGGCGACGGCGTGCTCGGGCTAGGTGAAGTGGGCGAAGGCGGAGGTGTGCTGGGTGTGCTCGAGCCATCGCTTCCGCTCCCGCTATCGCAGGCGGCGAACAGCGCGAGTGTGAGCACAGGCCAAGCCAAACGGGTCGTGGCGCTCATCGAAGTCAGTTCCTCCTAGCGGGCGAGCCTAAGGCTCAGGGCAAGCCCCGCAATGCGACGACCGCGGTGGTCGCGCTCGCGAGGATCGACGCTCGCGCTGTGGAGTGCTCGCGCTCGCTACTTCAGCCCGAGCGCAACGAAGGCCGTCGTGCACGACCCGCCGCGACCGTCGGATTTCGTCTCGTAGACGGGATGCACGGTGGTCTGGGCGATGGGGGTGCCGTTGCGTGAGACGTCGAGATCGAGCGCCTTGGCAGAGCCAGGAACGACGATCGAGATCTCGGTGTCTTTGCGCATCATCGCGGCCGCCCCTGGCGGCTCGGCACTGCACGACGAGCTACCGACTTGCTCATCGACCTTGCAGACGAATCGTCGTCGCTCGCCCTCGGCCGACACGACGAGCTGATAGGTGCCTGGCACGAAGCCCGCGCGCGAAGGAGCGCGCAGCACGATCTCGGCGCCGTTGTGACAGGCCTCGGGCGAAGGAGGCGAGCCCCCATTCGCCTTCTCGTTCGGAGGCGGCGACGCACTCGAAGGAGCCGCCGCCTCGGGCCCACCGCACGCCGTGCATGCGAGCGCGAGCACGGACGAGACAAGCACGAGAGAGCGAATCACTTGCGCGCGGGGCGCTTGCGCTCGGCGAACCACGAACGGCATTGATCCATACGTGCGCGCTGATCGGAAGGCGCTTGACCCTTGCAGGTCTTGCCCTCGTCGCTGCCGGCCGGGGCCCCCAGCGCGATTCGACGCAGTCGTTCGGGTTGTACGCCATTTCCAGGGCCGAGCTACGGGAGGCGACGTCGGCGAGAGAGAGTGATGCCGGGGAGCCGTCCGTGCGGGTGTACGTGACGGTTCGAGCCGCGAGCTCGCGGGCGAGGACCTTTTCGAGCGAGGCCTGGACGTCCTTCGCGGAGCTGCCGGCCGGCATCGCATAGCGCTCCGGACGCCGCGCCACGCGTGCGGGGAAGCCGCGCACGACGTCGATGGCGATGAGCAAGCGCAGGTCGCGCGAGGGCGTCGAGAAGTCTTCCCAGGTGCCCGTGGTCTCGAAGATCTCCGAACCCTCGGGCATGGTGGCGGGCGCCTTCGCGCTCTCGAGCCACTTGCGGCCGTTGTCGACCGATTTGACGCGCGTGCGAACCTGCTCTTCGAGCGCGGCGATGGTCTCCATGAGCGCGCGCTCGGGATCGAGCGGCCGAGGCGACATGACGTCGTCCATCGCGTCGTAGAACGGCTCGATGTCGAGCTTGCCCGGCTCGCGGGACACATCGCCATATTCGGGGTGCTTCCTGATCGCTTCGTCGTCGAGGCGTGCGAGTTGCTTGTCTTGCCTCACGAGGGGACGAAACCGCTTGAAGCCAGGGCCGCCCAGCTCGGGCGAATGCGCGTAGAGGAAGTTGCCACGCCAGAAGCGCTTGCGTGCGACGGTGCCGTCGGGCTGTCCGTCGACCGCGAGCAGGACGCCACCTCGCTCCGCGGTCTGCGGGAGTCGCTTGGCGATGACGAGCACGTGCCCGTAGGGATCGGCGAACACGGTGCCAGGGCGAAGGCTGTCCCACGTGAGTGGCACCGGGTAGTAGTCGGAGTTCTCGTCGTCGAAGGGCGTGCGCGCCGATCCGGAATGCGCGCGATCGGCGAGCGTGCCCTTGAGGAACGTCCCAAACGTCTTCACCGCCGTGGTGTTCGCGTCGTAACGAACCGGCGGATCGTCGTTCGTGGTGATGCCTTTGCACGACGGCGGCGCGCCGCCACCACCTCGGTTGCACTCCGAGACCCCGAAAGGCAGGCGCAGCTTGAAGGCGAAGTAGGCCCGCAGGAAGTACGGGAGGTCTGCACAGTCGGGGCGAACGACCGGTGCGTTCGCGCTGTCTTCACCGGCGGCGAGATGATCGAAGAGGAGATTGCGCTTTCGATCGCGCAAGAGCTCGTGGAGCGCTGGCCAGCTCGGCATCTCGCCGTCGGGCGCGTCGAAGAGTGTTTCGATCCATGCGGAGTACACGTTTTCGAGATGGCGCGACCAGACGGAACGCACCGGCCACAAGCCGTCGCCTTCTTTCGGCGCGAGAGGTGCGGTGGGTGTTCCCGCGGAGACCTTCACGGTGCGCGTGGAGACGTTCGTTCCGGCATCGCAGGCGGGCTGGACGAGGCTTGCCTCGTACCCACCGGCACGTGGCGCAGGCACTTCGGCGACCCAGAAATAGGGCGGCCCACCATGGCGTGCGTCGCTCGTGACGATGGGCGCGCTGTCGTCGGCCTTCTTTCCTTTGACGACGGTCTTGATGCGAAGCTCACCGACGAGCGGCTTGTCGGTAACGGCGACGATGCGCAGCGGCTGACCGACGGCGGGGACGCTCGGTGAGACGAAGAGGTGGACGTCTTTCGCGTCGTCGCAGCGTGGAGGCTCTTCGGCAATCGGCGCGGCGACGGCAAGGATGCCTGCGTCGGCGGCCGCCAGCGTGCCCGTGGCCTTCGACTCCGGTGCGGACGACGGACTCGCATCGCCCGAGCCCTGAGAGTGAGAAGCGGGAACGTCCGACCCGCGTGCGCAACCGCCCACGAGAACGGCCGTCCAGACGGTCGTGACGAGGGCGCCCCGAGAGAAAATCACCGATCGTGAATACCGCAGCGCGCGCATCTCGTCAGCTTCGGGGCCAAACGTCCTTCCGCGTGGCCGTGACCCCGCTCCTCGGAATGGAAACGCCGAGCTCGCGCTAGCGCTTCCACATCGGAAATTCAGGCCTGGAATGTACGAGGCGACGGCGGCCGACGGGTTCAGCGCGAGCGCAAGAATGGCGGTGTCGTAGAACGCGATAGCGGTTGGATGAGCCTCGACGCCTGGTCTGCATTTGGCATGGGCCACGGATTCGAGAGGTGGCCCATGAACTCCGAGCGCGAGAAGATGATTGCAGGCGAGCTGTACGACGCCATGGATCTCGAGCTGGTCGCCGCACGCGATCACGCACGTGACTTGTGCCAGACGCTCAACGCCACGCGTGAGAGCGATCGGGACGTGCGCCGCGCGATCCTCCGCAGCTTGTTCGGCGCAGGCGGCGATTCCGTGTGGATGCAGCCGCCCTTCTTTTGCGACTACGGCACGAACATCGAGCTCGGCGAGCGTGTCTACTTCAACTTCAACTGCGTGGTGCTCGACGTTTGCCCCGTGCGCATCGGGAGCTTCACGCTCTTCGGACCGGCCGTGCAGATCTATACGCCTCTGCACCCTTTCGAAGCCGTGGCTCGTCGCGGCAAGGAGTTCGGCAAGGCCGTTACGATTGGCTCTGACGTCTGGGTCGGAGGTGGCGCCATCATCCTGCCCGGCGTGACCATCGGCTCACGTGCCGTCATCGGCGCTGGCAGCGTGGTCACGCGCGACGTCCCCGACGGAGTCTTCGCTGCCGGCAATCCGTGCCGCGTGATTCGCGAGATCACCGAAGGCACGTGACGATTCGCGCGTCATTCGCGAGCGTTCGTGTTCGCGCTCGCGGTGGGCTTTTTCGGCGGACTGCTCGGAGTCCTCGTCGGCTCTCGCCGCGCCGCCACCTCTCGGACCGTGGCCTAGCGCCTGTGCCATGATCGCGTGATGGCACACGCGGTGAAATCCTTGTTCGTCCTTGGGATGTTGACCGGCTGCGCAAGTGGGGCGACATCTTCCGAGCCAGAGGCAAAGGCGATAGCTACGCCGTCGCCCTCGCTCAGGCAGGGCGGGACCACCGCCGCCCAACCGCGACGACTCGAGGCACCGCCAGCCCGCATGGTTCCTATCGCGGAGGCCTGTCGTGGCGAGCTCCTCACTCTCGACGCGGAGCTGTCGGCATGCGCGTGCAACGAGAGCGAGTATCGCGTCTACGACGGCGGACTGTCGGTTCGTGCAGGCCAGTCGTGCGGCCTTCCACATCCAAACGAGAAGTCTCGGCCGAAGATAGAGGTAACGGCCGACCGAGCGGAGCTCGCGTCTGGTGAAGACACGGTCGTGATCGTCCGCGTCACCAACTCCGGCCCCGAAGCTGCCGTCTATCGCGTCGTGAACCGCCATCTCTGGACGCGCCTGGTCCAGTCGAACGGCCAGCCGTTCCCCGATGCCGTTCACGCGTCGGGTCCGTACAATGACGAAGCGTTCTTCGAACTCGCTCCCAGCGGCACGATGGAGCTCCGCCTTCCCGCGTCTGCCAGCTACGATCGCTGGGTCGGCAGCGGCCCGTCTGCAAAGCCCGAACGAGCAAAGATGTCGCCGGGCCCGTATGCGATCGAAGTTTTCCTCGGCGAGCTAGGCGGCGAGCGCACGCGCCTCGTGCCCATCCACGTTCGCTGACCCCTCAGCCGTTCGTGTGCATGATGCATTCGATGGCCGACAGCATCTCGCATGACAGATTCGCGCGGCTCAAATGCGAAACGCGACCAACTTCCTTTGGAAGCGGTCGCGTCATCTGTCGCGTTCCCTCTGGTCCCGCGGTGCTCCGCGTGGGGGAGCTCGAAGGCTTGGCCCCAAATGCGAAACGCGACCCACTTCCAAAGAAGCGGCCGCGTTGTCTGTTCGCTCCGCTCCCCGAACCCGCGGTGCTCCGCGTGGGGGAGCTCGAGGGGGGCAGCGCAGCT
The DNA here is from genome assembly GCF_001263205.1 of Labilithrix luteola. GTDB lineage: Bacteria > Myxococcota_A > Polyangia > Polyangiales > Polyangiaceae > Labilithrix > Labilithrix luteola. Next base: position 3,307,576 of record NZ_CP012333.1, on the reverse strand, counting down.
CCCCCCTCGAACGAGACTCTCGAGAGTCTTAGCGGAGAGCAAGGGATTCGAACCCTTGGTACGCTTGCACGTACACCTGATTTCGAATCAGGCTCCTTCGGCCACTCGGACAGCTCTCCGCCGCGCAAGGTCCTCGATCTGGACCCTTCTGTCAAGCAGCGAGCGTCATTCGGTGACGATTTCGCGTTTACTGTCGCGCTGCTGCGGGGGGAGTGAGGGTTCCGCCGGGCCGTCCGATGCTCTTGTCGCTGTCGCCCGGCTTCACCACGCGCTCGCCGTTGACGTCTTGGACGTCGACCACGATCTCCACGGCGATCTTCGCGGGCTCGTACGTGCGCAGACCCAGATCGAAGCCTACGAGGCCGGCGACGACCTTGGGGATGTACGGGGCGAGGACCGGATCGGGCTCGCTGGAGCGGTTCTGGACGTTGAAGGCGCGGTTGTAGAGGACGGGCCCGCCGAAGGCGCTGTCTGCCGCCGGAGGGGTCTTCTGGAGCTTCATGGCCGTGCCGAGGTCGGTGGCGAGCTCGACCATGTCGTCCGGGGTGAGGATGCCCTCGATGCGACCCTTGGGCGGCAGGATGTAGAAGCGATCGATGCCGCTGAAGTTCGGCTCGGCCTCGTCTTCGCTGTCCGTGGTGAGGCCTGGGACGTAGCGCACGAACTCGTTCCACGGGTCCACGAGCAACTCGAGCGAGTGCTGCGTCTCGTCGAGGTTCGTGAGTGTGAAGCGCACGGTGATGCGTGTGTCCGAGGCGAGGTTGAACGGAGGTCGCGCGTAGGGATCCGACTGGCCCTTGGGACGCTCGTCGCCCGTGGGCTGGCGCATGGGGAGCTCGACACTCTTCTGCACCTGGTACATCTGGACCTGACCGTCGTCGTAGGTCGGCCCTGCAGTGTCGAGCATGCCGAGGACGACGGGCGCCATGACCTGCGTGTCGCCGTCGTTCGCGCAGCCTGCGAAGACGAGCAGCGAAGCAACTGACGTCAGCGCAAGGGCGCGGGCCGGCAGGGACAGGCGCGATGACGGAAGGAAGGGGAATGTCCGAGCGCGCATGAACTGCCTCCGGCCTCCAGCTTACCTCATGACTCCAGCACGCGGTACAGACCCTGCCTGCTCACGCCGAGCGACCGCGCGGCTTTGAGCTTGTTGCCGTCGGCGCTCGCGATGGCGCGGCCGACCAGCTCGCGAACCTCGTTGCGATGACGAGCCCGAAGCGCGGCCAGCGTGGTCTCGCGCAGGTTCGGTCCGGCCTCGGTGGGCGCCTTGGCCCTACCTCGTGCCGAAATGGAGGAGTCGAGCGCCGTCATCATCGCGGGGCGACCGATGACGGTCCCCTCGGCCATCGCTGCCGCGACGCGCAGCACGTTGGAGAGCTCTCGCACGTTGCCTGGCCAGGCGTGTTCGGCGAGGACGGCGAGGCCAGGGACGTCGAGGCGGTGATTCTTGGTCGCCGGCTCGCGGGCGAGGATTGCGCGTGCGATGGCCGGCAAGTCTTCGGCTCGCTCGCGAAGTGCGGGAATGCGTACGGTGATGGCCGCGAGGCGATAATACAGGTCTTCGCGAAACGTGCGTTCTGCAACCATCTGCGCGAGGTCGCGGTGCGTGGCGGCCACGACGCGCACATTGACCTTGCGTGACTTCACGCCGCCGACGGCGCGGATCTCGCCGTCTTCGAGGACACGCAGCAGCTTTGCCTGCATCGCCGCGCTCATCTCACCGACCTCGTCGAGGAACAGCGTGCCGCCTTCGGCCTCGACGAAGAGGCCACGTCGTGAGCGCTCGGCGCCGGTGAATGCGCCGCGCTCGTGTCCGAAGAGCTCGGCTTCGAGGAGAGGTTGAGGGATCGCCGCGCAGTTCACGGCCACGAAGGGATTGCGCGAACCGGGCGAGAGACGATGCGCGAGCCGTGCAAAGAGCTCCTTGCCGGAGCCTGTTTCACCGGTGAGCACGAGGTTCGCGTTGGACTTCGCCGCACGTGCGGTGGTGGAAACGGCGCGCATGATGGCCGGCGAGCCGCCCGCGATACCGACCTCGTCCTTGACCTTCGCGATCTCGTCGGTCACGACGGCCTCGGTCTCCTCGCGCCTCGTCAATCGCAGCGCGGCGGTTCGTTGTTCGACGAGGCGCAGCGTGCGCAGCATCGTCTTGCGATACTCGGGCGGCGTGTGCGCGAGGATGCGCGCGCGGCACGTCGCCTGGATGTTTCGCGCAAGCTGGCCGATGGGCTCGGGCTCGGTGACGAGGCCGGAGAGCGCCTCGTGTTCGATGCGAGCCGCGCCGCCGCCCGACGAGCACGCGACCGCGCCGAGCCAGCGCAGGAGCCAGGCGTCGCTCACGCCGCCGCGCGCCGCGATCGCAAGCGAATGGGCCGCTTGCACGCGCGTTCCACCCTTCGCCGCGCCGGCCATGAGCGTGATGCCCACGCGCTCGGCCTCCTGATACTGGCCCTTCTGGAGCAGGCAGTGCGCGTGGACGCGCTGGAGGCCGAACTTGAGCGGCGGTGTGAGCCCTTCGATGGCGAGCCCCTCGGTGACGAGCGCCTCGACGACCTCGGTGCGGGCGCCGGTGTGCATGGCGAGATTCGCGCGAAGCGTGATCATCTGCGCGCGTTGCCACCCGCCACGCAGGTCTTCGTCTCTCGTTTGTTCGAGCAGCGCCCGAACCTCTTCGTAGGCGCCCATGTCCAAGAGCGTGAGGGCGCGTGCATAGACGATCGGCCACGTGCGCTTGCCTCCCGTCAGCGCGTCGGCGCGCGCGAGGATGCGGAGGGCAAGGTCGAAGCGCCCCGCCGCGCGGTGGGTCATGGTTGCGTTGTAGAGGACACGTAGCGCCTCTTTCCGAGGCAGCTCCTCGAGAGGCGCGGCGCCCTGGTCCTCGGAGCCGTCGCCCACGAGATGGTCGAACACTTCGCGCGCCCGCTCGTCGTCGCCGAGGCGACCCAGCAGCGTGGCGTAGTCCGAGAGAACGACGGTGGACGTGATCGGATCACCCTCGCGCTCGGCGAGCTTGCGGGCGCGTGAGGCATGCTTCAAGCCGAGGACGTAATCGCCCTTCGTGCGAAGGACCTCGGCGAGGGCGAGCTCGGCGAGCGCCGTCTGCTTGATCGACCCCGCGGCGCGGGCGATGCGAATGGCCTCGTCGGCGAGGCGTTGGGCGTCTTCGACGCGGTCGTCGTAGAGGAGTGCGAGCGCGAGGACACGCCGGGCTTCGGCGCGCGACGGCTTCATCGAAGCGTCGGCGGTCCGAACGGCCTCCTCGGCCAGCGCACGCCCGAGGGCAAAGTCGCCTGCGTCGAGCGCCTCGCGGGCTCGCGCCAGGGCCAAGGCACGCGTTTTTCGGTCGCGATCTCCGGACAAACTCATGAGTGTCCGGGAATGTGACACTTCTTGGGACCCCGTCAAACCGGTCGCCGCAGTGAGCTGCTATCGTGGGCGCGTGTCTACGCCGCCTTCCGCGTTGCTCGTCGCCGAGGATCTCCGCATCGACGAGGGAGGCTTTCCGGCGTGCGACGGCCTCGCGCTCGAGACGGCCGGTGAGCGCGTCCTCGTCCTCGGGGCACCGCGAGCCCTCTTGCTGGCGAGCTGTGGCCTTCTCCCGGTGGCACGAGGGCGGCTCGAGGTGCGAGGTCGCTCGCCACTTCGGGCTGTGCAGGAGAACGTCGTGGCCTCGGCTCTCCTCGACCCGCCGCTTCCGCCGAAGTGGACCGTGATGGACTACGCGACGTGGAGCGCGCGGCTCGCCGGTCACGGCGCTGCCCACGCGAAGAAACTCGCCGCGCAGGCGCTCGAACGCCTGCAGCTCGGCTCGTCCGCGTCGAACAAACTCGAACGCCTCGCGCCTCACGCGCGTCGGGCGATGGTCGTCGCAGCCGCGATGGCCACGGGCGCCGAGGTGCTCGTACTCGAGGACCCGACCGGTGGCCTTCCCGAAGACGTGGCCCTGACGTGGGGGCGCATGCTCGTCGAGGCCATGACAGAGAAGCCGTGGATCGTGTTTGCCCCGCGCTTGCCACTGACCTCTCCGCTCACGCTCGGCGCCGACGAAGCGCTCGTGCTCGGCGGCGAGGCCGGGCAGACGCGCCTCGAAGCGAAGGGGGCACCGGCCGATCTCGCGCCCCGAGCGCATCGGTTCGTCGCGCGTATGCAGGGCCCCCTGGACGTGCTTGCCGAACGCCTTGCCGCGACCGGGATCGGCCTGGAAATCCAGGGCGCGCAGGTCATCGTCGACCTTGGTGAGGGCCACAGCACGGCGGAGCTCCTCGGCCTCTGTGGGGAGGCGCAGGTGACGGTCGTGGAGCTGTACCCACTGTCTCGCGCGCTGTCCTGAGCGATCGCTCGAAGCGAGGGCCTTTCGTTCTGGTATCCTCGGTCGCCATGTCCTCGGACGAAACTGAGCTCTCCCCGAAGCAAAGCGAAGCGCTGAGCCGCCCGTCGCTCGGTGGCGGAAGGCTGGGCACGTACACGATTCTCGGCGCTGCCTCGGGAATCGTCCCGCTTCCGTGGGTTCCGGATGCCATCGTGCGCCGCGTTCGCGGAGCGCTCGTCCACGAGCTCGCCTCGCGCCATGGTCTCTCGCTCGCGCCCGAGGCCCGCACCGTTCTGGTGGAGCCTGCGGGCACGGAAGGGCCGCGCGGCATGCTCTCGCAGGGCGTGGTGTTCGCAGTCACGCGCGTGCTCGGTCGTTTCGGCCCGCTCGGCGCGATTCCGCCGGTTCGCTCGGCGCTCGGCACCTTCGTGCTCGGCCATCTGCTCTCGCGCTACCTCGAGACGGCGCGCACGGCACGTTCGGTCCGCATCGACGTCGAGGAGGCGCGCCGTGTTCGTCGCGCCATCGACCAAGCGCTGCTCTACGCGCTCACCACCGAGGCGCGCGCCTCGCGCGAAGACAAGCCCTTCTCCCCGGACGACCAGCGTGATCAGACCACGCAGATCATCGACGGCGTCATCATCTCGATCGCCAACGCGCCGGACTGGCTCGTTCGCCGACTCGATGCCGCGTTCGACGAAGTTCTCTCCAGCGTCCGCGCATGAGCCAAGCACGTGACCCTCGCGCGGCGCTCCGCAAGGCCCGTCGTGTGGTAGTCAAGATCGGCTCGAGCTCGCTCGCTCGCGATCCCCGCGCTCACGATCGCCTCGCCGAGGCCGTCAGCGCGCTTCGCGAAGAGGGCAAGCAGGTGGTCATCGTCTCGAGCGGCGCGATCGCGCTCGGTACGAAAAAACTGGGCTATCGTGCGCGTCCGAAGGAGATGGCACGCCTGCAGGCCGCTGCTGCGGCCGGCCAGAGCCTGCTCATGCGCGCCTACGAAGAGGCGTTCGGTCGCGTATCGATCAACGTCGCGCAGGTGCTCCTCACGCACGCCGACCTTGCCGACCGCACGCGCGCCAACAACGCGCGTCATGCCCTGTCGGCCCTGCTCGACGCGGGCTGCGTGCCCATCTTGAACGAGAACGACTCGGTCTCCGTCGAGGAGATCAAGTTCGGCGACAACGACGAGCTCTCGGCCATGGTCGCGCCGCTCGTCGCCGCCGACGTTCTCGTGCTCCTGTCCGACGTCGAAGGTCTGCTCGACGGCCAGGGCAAGCGTGTCGGCGTCATCCACGACGTGGCCGCCGAAGCCTTGCCGCTGGTTCGCGCGAAGAAGAGCGACGTCGGCACGGGCGGCATGGCGAGCAAGATCGAAGCGGCGCGCCGCGCAACGCTGGCCGGTGCGCACGTGGTCATCGCCGACGCGCGCCGTGAAGACGTTCTCCTCCGCATCTTCGGCGGCGAAGACGAGGGCACGGTGTTCGTGGCCGGCGCGCGCCGCCTGCCTGCCAAGAAGCACTGGATTGCCTTCACGCTTCGCCCCCGCGGCGATCTCTGGCTCGACGCCGGCGCCGCGGAAGCCGTGCGCAGCAAAGGCCGAAGCGTGCTCGGCGTCGGTGTGCTCGGTGTTCGTGGGGAGTTTCGGACCGGCGACTCGGTTCGGCTGCTCGCCCCCGATGGCAACGAGCTCGGACGTGGCCTCGCCCGGTGCGCCTCGACCGAGGCCGTGGTGCGGGCGGGCAAGAAGGACGAGAACGAAGAGAACGCCGTGCTCGTCCACCGCGACGAGCTCGTCGTCTGGTGAGCGTGAGCGTGAGCGTGAGCGTCAGGCGAGCGGCAAGCGCACGATGACCGTCGTGCCCTCGCCGCCGCTGCTCGAGGCGGCGATCGTACCTCGATGCACGTCGACGATGCGGCGGCACAGCGCGAGCCCGAGGCCCGTACCGCCCGTGGCACGCTGACGGCTGCGATCGGTCCGGAAAAAAGGCTCGAAGATGCGCTCGAGGTCGGATTGCTCGATGCCGATCCCTCGGTCGCGAATCTCCACCACGAGCTCGCGTCGCTCCTCGCGAACGTGGACGGAGACGGTTCCCGAGGAGTACTTGCGCGCGTTGTCGAGCAGATTGTCGAAGAGGCGGAGTAGCAGGGCCGGATCGCCGCGTAGCGAAGGCACCGCCTCGGGCGCGTCGAGCTCCACGTCGCGATCGGGATGGGCCTCGACGATGCGTGCGATGGAGTGACGGACCACGTCGGGGAGGTCGACATCTTCGGGACGGAGGCGAAGACCTCGCGATGCCGCTCCCTCGAAATCGAGGCGGATCGTGGCGAGAACGTCGTCGGTGAGGCGTTCGAGATCGGAGAGATCGTGCGAGATCTCGCGAAGCAGCGAAGCGGAGCGCGCCGGATCTTCCTTGGCGGTCTCGAGCACGACGCGCGCGCGGGCGAGCGGCGTTCGCAGCTCGTGCGAGACGTTGGCCAGCATCTCCTTCTCGGCGAGCAGACGCTCCTCGAGCTTGGCCGCCATCAGGTTGAAGGCGGTGGCGAGGTCTCCGATCTCGTCGGACCGCCGTACGGAGGCGCGCGCCGCGAGATCACCTTCGCCGAAGCGGGTGGCCGTTCCCACGAGCTCGCGGAGCGGTTTGACGAGCGAGCGCGCCAGCGGAATCGAGGCCACCGCCACGAGCAACACGACCGCCATGACGGCGATCGCCAGGCGCAGGATGGGAGGCGGATGACGAGGTCCGCCGACGATGGCGTAGCGTTGCGAATCGTCGGGGCACGCGACAACGATCTGCTTGCTCGACTCGATCGGCGTCGGCCCGCTCTGGCGTGCCGTTCGAAGCTCCGAGATCGAAGGCTGCACGAGCGGCTGCGAGGTGGACGTTGCCAGCTCCTCGCCGTCCTTCGTGTAGAGCCCGAAGACGATGGGGAACTTCGCGATGCCGCCTTCGGCACCGGCGCGCGCATAAGCCTCACACGCCTCGCTGGCGTACCACTTCGCCATGGCCCGCTCGGCTCGCCGCGCGTCGTCGCCGAGGAGCACGGAGGCGATGAAGATGAAGCCGACGGCGCTGACGACCAGAAGGAGCACGCCGTTCAGGATCACGCGCGCGAGGAGGCGCGGACGAAGGAACGAGGGCAACGTCATTTCGGATCCGCCACCAGCATGTAACCCACACCGCGGATGGTCTTGATGAGTCCCGCGCCGTCGTCGCCGAGCTTCTGCCGGAGGCGCGACACTTGGACGTCGATCGCCCGATCGAACGCTTCGTCCGCGCTGCCTTTCACGAGCTCGAGCAGCTGATCGCGCGAGAGCACACGACCGGGTCGCTCCATGAACCGCAAGAGAAGCTGGAACTCGGTGGGTGAAAGCGTGAGAGCCTCGCCATCGAGTGATGCCGTCATGGTGGAGCGCGCAGCGACGAGACGGCCGACGCGCAGCTCGCTCGTCTTCGGCAGAAGCTCGCCTCGATGACGCCGAACGAACGCCGTCACGCGCGCCAGGAGCTCACGGGGGGAGAAGGGCTTGACCACGTAGTCGTCGGCGCCGAGCTCGAGGCCGAGCACGCGATCCGTCTCCTCGCCACGTGCGGTCACGAGGAGGATCGGTACGTCGGATGTCTGTCGGATGGTCTTGCAGACCGTCAGCCCGTCGCGATTCGGAAGCATCACGTCGAGCACCACCACGTCGAACGTACGCTTCTGGAATTCGCGAAGCGCCAGGTCGCCGTCCGCCGCGTGCACGACCAACAAGCCACGCTCGCTCAGGTACTGCGCGGTGAAGGTGGCAAGGCGCTCATCGTCTTCGACGAGTAGGACGGTGGCCGAAGGCGTCATCTCATTCTCCGCTCGTGAACCTTAGCAACTCAGAACTTGCCGAGCGCCGCGATGGACGCGTTGGGGCGCGTGTTCGGAGCCGAGGCGTGGACGGTACTGAGGAGCCCGCCGACGAGATGCGAGAGGGCCAGGTGCGCCTGCACGAGGTCGGCCCGGGCCCGCGCGAGGCGCTTGCTCGCCGACTGAACGGCGTCTTGCGCCTGGATGACCTGGAGGGCGGTCGAGCTTCCGCTCGTGAAGAGAGCCTTCTGCGCGGCGAGCTGGTCCTCGGCGAACGTGGCGCTCTGCGTGGCGAGGTCGATGCGCCGGCGAGCAACGTCGCGCTTCTGCGCGGAGACCGCGACGTCGCTCGAGACCGACTGGCGCGCGGCATCGAGGTCGTTTCGCGCACTCTCGGTCGCGGCATGCGCGCGATTGGCCTCGTTGCGCCTGCGGGTATCAGTGAGGGGGAGCTCCAAGGTCAGGCCGACGTGCGCGCTGATGACGCCGAACCCGGTGAACTGCGAGAAGCCTGCGCCGACATCGTCGTTGCCGAGGCCCTGCGATTGAACGTAGGCGTCGAGGTCGAGCCTCGGGCGATACGCGTCGGCGGCGCTACGCTCCTGGACTTCGGCCACCGCAACGGAGGCCTGCTTTACCGCAATTTCGGGCGAATTCGCGATCGCGCGGTTGGTGATCTCGGCGGGCACTTCGTTCGTGCTCGGCGGCTCTGCCTCGGAGACCTCGAGATTCGCGCCGGCCTCACGTCCGAGGAGGCGACCGAGATCGCTGACGCGCGTGTTCCGATCGAGCTCGGTCTGCGCAAGCGTCTCTTCTTTCGTCGCGAGCTGCGTATCGAACGTGAGCACGTCGGCTCGTGCGAGCGAACCCGTACGCATGCGTGCCATCGCGTCGTCGCGCGCGGCCTTCGCCGTGTCGCGAGCGAGCCGGTCGACTTCGACGGCCTTCGTCGCGTACCAGAGCTCCCAGTACGCAACGAGCACGTCACGCGCGAGTGCGCTGGCCTTGCGATCCCGTTCGAGCTGCGACGCACTCTGCTGGGCGACCGCCTGCCGATAGGGAGCGAGCGTCACGTCCTTGCCTGCGCCGCGCAGAAGCGGCTGCGTGACACCGAGCTTCGCCGAGAAGAGGTATCCGGGGCCGAGCGTCAACACGAGGGGCTGCGTGCCCGTTTGCGCGGACCCAAGGAAGATCGGTGACGCAGAGCGCGATGCCGAGGTGCCCACCGTCGCCGAGAGTTGGGTGCCGAGCTCGAGCGTCTTGCTCAGCGTGGCCTCGGCTTCGTAAATCTGGTTCGATCCCACGAGGACACCGCCCGAGGTCGCGAGCGAGGGATTCTTCGTGCGCGTGGCGCCGAGCTTCAGCGTGAGCGTGGGGTCGTAGCGAGCCGATTCGCTGTCGGCGAGTGCACGGGCGGCGGCCACGTCTTCGACGGCGGCGCGCAAGCTCGGGTTCTTGCCCATGGCCTCTTCGATGGCGCCGCCCGGGCTCAAGACCTCGGCTCGTGCATTGCGCGCCGCGAAGAGTGCGAGAACGGCGGCCACGCATGCCGTCGCGAAACGGGAAGGTAGGTTACTCATGACGAAGGGCTTCCGTGGGTTTGAGTCGAGCCGCGCGGCGCGCGGGCAAGAAGCCGAAGACGATGCCGACCGTGGCCGAGAACCCGAAGGCGAGCGCGACGACCGATGGCGAGAACGAGAAGGGGAGGTGGAAGGCGCGCGTTGCGGCGTAGGAGCCGCCGAGGCCGATGCCGATGCCGATGACTCCGCCGAACAGCGAGAGCACGGCCGACTCGACGAGGAAGTGCGTGAGCACCTCGATGGCGCGCGCTCCGACGGCGAGACGAATACCGATCTCACGCGTTCGCTCGGTCACCGACACGAGCATGATGTTCATGATACCGATGCCGCCGACGAGGAGGCTCACCGCCGCGATGCCGGCGAGCAGCATGGTGAGCGTGCCGGTTACCGTGGAGAGCGTGTCGGCGATCTCCTTCATGTCGCGCGCGTCGAAGTCGTCTTCGGCGCCGGGCTGGATGCGACGCCGCTCGCGCATGAGCGACTGCACCTGGCGAACGACGGCGGTGGTCGAGCGCTTCGGATTCACCGACATCAAGATGGAGTCGACGTCTTTCGAGCCGGAGATGCGCCGCTGGAAGGTGGACATCGGGATCAAGACGAAGTCGTCCTGGTCCTGCCCCATCGCCGACTGGCCTTTCGACGCGGTGACGCCGATGACCGTGCAGGACATCTTCCCCACGCGGATCGACGCGTCGAGCGGATTGGTCGAGCCGAAGAGCTCCTTCTTCGTCGTCGCGCCGATGACGCACGACGCTGACCCGCTGAGCTGCTCGAGGTCGTTGAACTTGCGTCCCGAGGCCATCGTCCATCCGCGGATATCGAAGAACGCGTTCGTCGATCCCGTGACCGAGGACGTGTGGTTCTTGTTGCCGTAGACGATGAGTTCGCTGCGCGAGCCGCTCGGCGCCACGGCGGTGAGCCCCGAGATCTCGCGCTGGATGGCGGTGACGTCGGCGAGCTCGAGGGGCTTGGCCGATGCGGCGACGGCTCCGCGGCGCATGTTGCCCGGCATGAGGATCAACATGTTGTTGCCGAGCGCCGCGACGTCGTTCTTCACCTTGGCGGTGGCCGAGTCGCCGAGCGTGACCGTGGCGATGACGGCGGCGACGCCGATGACGATGCCGAGCGCGGTGAGGAGCGACCGACCCGCGTTGCGGCGGATCTCGGAGAGCGCCATGAGAACCGCGCTAAGCAGCATGGATCCCACCAGGGCTCGTGGAGTCGCGCACCATGCGGCCGTCGCGGAACTCGAGGATGCGGCTCGCGTGCGCCGCCATGTCCGACTCGTGCGTGACCATGACGATGGTGATGCCGCGCTCGCGATTGAGCTGCTGGAGCAAGCCGATGATGTCCTGCTTGCGCGCCTCGTCGAGGTTTCCCGTGGGCTCGTCGGCCAGGAGGAGAAGCGGATCGGAGACGATGGCGCGTGCGATGGCGACGCGCTGCTGCTGACCGCCGGAGAGCTCGGCGGGGGTGTGGTCTTCGCGATCGGCGAGCCCCACGATGCGAAGGGCCTCGCGCGCACGCTCACGGCGCTCTTTGCGAGGTACGCGGCGGTAGACGAGCGGGAGCTCCACGTTTTGCAGGGCCGACGTTCGCTTGAGGAGGTTGAAGCCTTGGAAGACGAAGCCGAGATAGTGGCGGCGAAGCAGCGCGAGCTGATCGTCGTCGAGCGAGCCCACGTCGACGCCGCGAAAGAAGTAGTTCCCGCCCGTCGGTACGTCGAGACAGCCGAGGATGTTCATGCACGTGCTCTTGCCCGAGCCGCTCGTGCCCATCACGGCGACGAACTCGCCGTCGTGGATGTCGAAGTCGACGCCGCGGAGTGCATGCACCGTTGCGTCGCCTTTGCCGTAGACGCGTTCGACGCCCCGGAGAGCGACGACGGGTGCGAGCGCCGTCGTCACGGCACCACCTCTTCGACGTCGGTGACGACCGTCGTGCCCTCTTTGATCGGTGCTTCGGTGAGCTCGGTGTTCGTGCCGTCCGTCGCGCCCGGCGTGACCTCGAGCGGTGCCAGCGTCCTACCGTCGGGGCCGAGCGTGTAGAGGCGCTTCTTGCCCTTCGCCAGGGGAGCGCTCGCGGGCGCGGCGGCGGCTCCGGCTCCGGGAGGACCCGGCGGTCCCGACTTCGTCGGCGGTTCGAAGCGCAGCGCCACGTTTGGAACGAGCAGCACGTTCGAATGCAGCTCGCTCGTGATCGTGGCCGTTGCCGTCATGCCCGGGCGCAGGAGGTGGTCGGCGTTGTCCACCGTGAGAATGGCCTCGTAGTAGACGACGTTCGACGACGTCTTGGCCTCGTTGCGCACGGCGCGAACGCGGGACTTGAAGACGCGATCCGGGTAAGCGTCGACGCGGAAATCGGCCTCGAGACCCTCGCGCACGCGCCCCACGTCGGACTCGTCGATCTGCACGTTCAGCTCGAGCGCACCGAGGTCGGTGGAGAGCTTGAACAAGATGGGCGTCTGGAATGTGGCGGCGACGGTCTGCCCTGGCTCGACGGATCGTGAGAGCACGACGCCGTCGATCGGCGAGACGATCTTCGCCTTCGTGAGCTTCCAGGCCGAGGAGCTCACCGTCGCCGACGCGAGTGACGCCTGCGCCTTCGCGCTCGCAACGGAGGCTTCGGCGCGTGAGAATGCCGCCCTCGCGGCCTCCACGTCTTTGGCGGCAACGAGCCCGTCGGTGGCTTGTGCTTCAGCACGCTTCAGAGACTGCGTGGTCTCGGTGAGCGTGGCCATCGCCGTCTGGATCGCGGCCTGATTCGCGGCGAGCTGAGCGCCTGCTTGCGTGGCCTCGGCCTTGAGCTGCACCGGGTCGATCTCGGCGAGGACCTGACCCTTCGTGACCTTTTGGTTGTAGTCGACGTAGACGTTCTGAACGCGCCCCGACACTTCGGAGCCCACCTCGACGGCACCCAGCGCAGCGAGCGTTCCCGTCGCCGAGACGGTCACGCGGAGATCGCCTCGCGTTGCGTGGGCGGTCAGGTAGCGCGGAACATCACGTCGCCCGGCGCGGGCCGCGACGAACCGAACCGCCACGACGCCCATGACGACGACGCCACCCGCGATCAGCCACCACTTCGACCTTCGCAGCCATCGGCTGCGCGCGCCATGTGCTCCTACACCGAGCGTTCGTGCAACGTCATCCGTCGCGATCTCGCTTTTCACCAGACCATGCTGGCGATGCGACGTTGCGCCTTTCTATCACCAATGTTGCAGAGTGTTTCAAGCTCGGCCTTCGCCGAGCCGTCCTTCGCCTAGTCCTCTTGGACCTTCGTGGACTCCGTCCAGCGAGCTGGGCTTCCTGCACTCCGGTTCAGGCGCGGTTCCCCATAAATTTAGCGGTTTGCGAACGCCCTATGCCGTCTCCTTGGTGCATCGAACGGTGGTCGGCAGGTCCGTGACGCGAGCCTTCGGACGCGCTTGTCTGGCGGCATCGGCTGATGGAGCATTCTCGCGCAAAGACGCAAAGACGCAGAGGTCGAGGGGCGAGAGCCGTGGTCGCGGGCTGCGAACGATGCGGTTGCCGACAATGACAAACTGTCCGTCGGTCTCCTGCGATCTCGTCGAGGTCGACCTCACTCGACGATCGATCGATGTTCACCGTCGAGGGGCTTTGCCCGCTCAGGCCTCATCACCTACTCGCGAATCGTCCGTGTCACGCCGACCCAATTCCTAAAACTTCGTGGTCTTTGGGTCTTTGCGTCTTTGCGTTGGGATCGAACAGGGAACGCGGAGGGACAAGCGCGCGCGCCGGCCGATCTCGTTCCGGCGTTCTCTGGCGGCATCGCCTGATGGAGGCATCCTCACGCAAAGACGCAAAGACGCAGAGGTCCAAGGGTCGAGAGCCGTTGTCGCGCGCTCGTGGTGGACTGCCAACGATGCGGTTGCCGCCAATGACAATTCGTCCGTCGATCTTCTGCGATCTCGTCGAGGTCGAGTCCACTCGACGGTCTCCACCGTCGAGCGAGCCCCTCTTCGTTCTCGTGCCAGTCTCCGCCCTTGGATGGCGGCGTCAGTTGCCCGTCGGCGGGCCCTCGATCGGACCGCGTTCGGCCGGCGGCTTGTTCATCATGAACGGCGGCTTGTCGCGGGACATCGTCGACGACGCCTGCGTGACGAAGTCGGGCTTGAGGCCGGTGTCGATCGCATGGCCGCTGATCGAGCCGTGGCACTGTCCGCAAAGTCCGTCGAAGAACTCGGCCTTGAAGGACTGGTGCGCGTATTCGCCCGGCGCGAAGACCATCTGCTCGCGTTGGATGCGCGGGAGGTTCCGTTCGCGCGAGAGTTTGGTGTCGGGGAGCTTGAGGACGATCGGCAGGCCGCCCGGCAGCTGGAACTTCGTCGAACCGTCTTCCTCGAGCGGAATCGCGCCGAGCAAGCGGCGGCGAACGTAGACCTGACCAAACGGATCGGTAACCACGTTGGAACCGCCCTTCGCGAAGGAGTCGACGTCGGCCGGAGGAGGCATGTCCTCGTAGACGAAGACTTGCTTGATCTCGGGATCGACGATGCGGCCCGTCGGTGTGTTCTGGAAGAGCAGCGACGAGAGCACGCGCATGTCGAGCACGTTGACCTGCGCTTCGGTGCGATCCGTGAACATCGTCACGTTGCCGTTCGGCTCGTCGATCGTCGAGACGAAGACAGGCCGGGCGAGGCGCGCATAAACGCCGACGGCGTCGACTTCGGCCGAGCCCGCGTCGCCGAGGAGCTTCGTCTTCGCGCCGGTCGTCGGGCTCATGACCCAGACGTCGTAGTCACCGCCGAACGCGGCAGGATCGGCGGCGCTGCCGAAGCTCACGAGCAGCTGCCCGTTCGGAAGTGTGGCGGGGGACGCATAGACGCCGCTCGTCGGCTGGCCCGGGTGAGCGTTCGCGCCCGTATCGGGGAAGCGCAGCGAGTGCAGGAAGAACTGCGGGTCGAGCGACTGGGGCTGCGATGGATCGAGCACACCCGGATCGACCGGGTAGTCCGAAGGCTGCGCGCTGTGGAAGTCGAGGCCGATCGAGCGATTGAAGATGCCGAGCGCACCACCGCCGTGCGGCGTGGCCGGATCGCGGAAGATGGCAGCGAAGTCCTTGTCGGCGAGCTCGACCACGCTCGTCGCCTCGGGATACGCGATCGAACCGCGCTGCGCATAGAGCGGGTGATAGTCGCCGCCGTCGAGATTGATGCGGCGAAGCGCGAGTTGGTAGAACTGCGGCGCCCGCTTCTCGGCGGTGAAGATCACGCGCCCGTCGGCCATCATGCTCGGCTCACGCTCCATGTTGAGGAGGAACGTCATCTGCCTCACACGGCGCTGGCCTACGGCCTGCGGGTTCTGCTCGAGCACGTAGAGGTTCGCGTTGCCCTTCGAGGGATCGGCGGGGCTGCGCTGCGGACCCTGGTAATCGTAGGAGTCGTTCTGCAGGTTGCCGCGCGTCGAAGCGAAGATGATGCGCTGGCCGCTTCCGTCGGGCGGGGCGTACGTCGGATCGAAGTTGTGGACGAGCAGGCCGTTCTGCGACGCAGGCGTGTTCGCGATCTCCGGGATCTTCGCGCACGCGCTGCCGTCGGCGTTCATCTCGTAGATGGCGAGAGGCTCGCTCGCGCTGCCACGCGCGGCGAAGGCGATCTTGGCGCCGTCGTACGAAACCTGCGGGCGTCGAATGTCGGCCGTGCTCGGATTGAGCCCACAACCTGCGGTGAGCGACTTGTCGGCCCCTGCGGTGAGCGCCCCGCCTCCACTCGTGGTCACCGCCATGCTGCGGAGGTCGGCGCCCGGCGCATAGACGTCGTAGTCTTGCGGACGCTTGATGCCGCCGAGCGGCCGCTTGACGTAAACGACGGCCGAGAGCGGCGCGAGCTTGAACACGTCGCGCTCGCGCTTCAGCCACTCCTTCATCACGCAGTACGCCGGGATCTTGTCGAGGTCGCCGTTGTCGTAGTCGTATGCGGCGTCGTCGCAGAGCTTCCCGTTCGCGGTCTGATTGCCGAAGTCCTCGAGGAGAGGGCCGCCGCGATGCGCGATGCCGTTCGCCTTGTCGCACCCGGCCACGCTGCACACTTCCGGGCGATAGAGGTTCTTGCGAACCATGCGGCTCGCGTTGATGTCGTCACTCTCGACCGCGAGCTGCGTGAGCGAGAGCTCGTAGTTCTTGCGCGTCGCCGAGAGCGAGAAGCTGCCGCCGGAGCCACCGTGGAGTCGGAAGTCATGGAACATCGACGCCGAGTGGCACTGGACCATCATGCAGCCCTTCTTCACGAGCATGGGCTGCACTTTTTCCGAGAAGAACGCGAAGCCAGGATCGTTGTCCGTGACCTTCGGCGGGCCGTGTTCGTGGGCCCAGTCGGAGATCGCGACGTAGCCCGCGTCGCTCGGCGACGAGAAGATGACGCCACCTTCGTGGTAGGCGCCGCCTTGCGCGGGAGAGAGAGGCCTGCGCGCAAGCTCGCTCTGTTCGGCGGTCTGCGCGAGGTACTCCTCGGCCGCGAGATAGTTCCAGCGAACCTGCTCGGGGCTATCGCCGCATGTAAGGTACAAGGAATTGGCGAGCGTGCCGTGGCAGTTGCCTGCCGAGCAGTTGGCGCCGTTCTTCTGATCGCCGGACTGGTTTCGGCCCGTGAGGACCGGGTTCACGCGATCGCGGAACGTACCGAAGTCGGGATTGGGAGGATCCTTCGTGAGGTCGAAGTCCGCGCGTGCCGGCGTGAACGTGCTGCAGGGCAGGCGTTCCACCGTGGTCGGCGGCGTGCCGCTGTTGTTCGCCGTGGCGCCGTTCTGGATCCAGCGACGGAGCGTCTGGTACGCGCTGCCCGTGGGGTCGAGGATCGAGCCGCCGGCGTGCTTGATGTCCGTCGTGATCGTGACCTTCTTGCCGTCGTAGCTCTGCACGTCGACCTGGAAGGGATCGACGTTCTTCACGAGCATCGCCGGCTGGCCGTACGGTCCGTAGTCGAGGAGCAGATCGCGCCGCTTCGAGACGCCGGCGAACGTCGCCACGTCGAGGTTGCCTAGCGCGTTGCCCTTCGGGTCGGCAACGTGACAACCGGCCCCCGTGTTCGTGCGCACGCACGAGGTCGTCAGGATCGGGCTGATCGTCCGATCGAAGTACGTGGTCTGCTCGGGCTCCTTCGTCGTGCACGAAGCCGGAAGGAGCGCGACGAGCGCGGCCACCGCCGCGATCATGCCAGGAAGGAAGCGATTCACGATGTGATCCTAGAGAACTCCTGCACGAGATTTCACAGGAAGGATGGAACTCACGAAGAATTTGGGGTGGCGGCTCGCATGAGCGAGCACACGCCCCCCGAATTTTTCGCGCCTTCCAGCGGGCGAGCGCAACTCTCTTACAGACGGCGGAGCGCCATGTCCGCCTGGTCGCGGACGAGCGTGTCCGGATCCGAGGTCCTCACCGCTTCGAGCGTCGCACGAGCGCGACCGTCGCGGATCTGACCGAGCGCGTGGCAGGCGGCGTTGCGGACGCCGGCATCGGCATCCTTGGTGAGGGCGATGAGGCCGTCGACCGAATCCTTCGCGCGCATGCCACCGAGGAGCTCGGCCGAACGCCGGCGAACGACCGCGTCGCCGTCGAAAGCCAGCTTGGCCACGGCCGGTACGTCGACGAACGTGTTGATACGCGCCGCCGAAGCGAGACCAGCGAGCTTCACGCGCGAGTCCGCGTCGGCGAGAGCGCGGCTGATGCCGCCCTTGCCTTCGTCGTTGAGGCGCCCAAGTGCGGTGGCGGCAGCCGCGCGCACGCCCGGGTCGGCATCGTTGGCGATCGCGGTCGCGCACGCGTCGACGCCGGGCGCAGCGAGGAACTCACCGAGCGCATTCGCGGCGTACGCGCGGCGCTGCGGGCTCGGGTCCGAAGCGAGCGTCTGCACCGTGCGCTGGTAGACCTCGCCGTCTCCGAACACGCCGAAGAGGCGTCGACGGAGCCACCACGCCGCGATCTCGCGCGTGCGGGGGTTGGCGTCGTAGAGGAGCGGCTCGACCGAGGGGATGCACTCGACGCACTCGACGCGCTCGCCGTGCTCGAGCGTCTCCCAGATCTCCATCATCGAGCCCTTCGCCGCGACGCTCTTGATGCGGTCGCCGGTGGAGAGGAACTCGATCTGGTCCGGCGGAATGTTGCCGTAGACCGCCTGCGTTCCGCCGAAGTTCTCGGTGTTCGGACCACCGATGGCGGTGCGGCCCGAGAGGAGCGACGCACCGGCGACGGCGAGCGAGGCGAGGAGAGCGAGACCAACCTTGTTCTTGCGGAAGTTCATGGTTCTCGAGCTCCTCAGTACTTCTGGCCGGGCGCGACGGGGTCGCCACCGAAGGGAACGAAGCCGGTGTTCTGGCGGGCGTAGAACTGGCCGCCGACGTCGATCGAGCGGATGAGCATCGCGCGCTCGTCGTCGGTCAGCGTCACGCCTTTGTCCTCGGGGTGCATGACCTCGGTGCCGTACGCAAAGGTGCCATCGGCGGCCTTCACGTTGAGCTTCTTGATCATGACCGACTCACGCGCGTTGTTGACGATGGCCCACTTCGGCGGCATGTCGCCGGTCGGCACCGCGTTGCCCATGCCCATCTCCATCGAGGCCGGGAAGAAGAGCGAGACGTACGAGGCCGGGTAGGTCGCGACCTTGCGGTCGTAGTAGACGGTGACGGGCTTCTCGGAGAGGTCGAGGTACGGAATCACGTAGCTCGACGAAGCACCGGTCGCGGGCGTGGTGGCCGTGAACGTGTACGTCTTGCCCGCGAACGGGTCGTTCGCGCCGCCGTCGTGGCACTGCACGCACTTGGCGTTGAGGACGTTCTGGACGAGGTTCTTCGGCGCGGCGTCCGGGTAGAGCGTCTTGTTGACCGCCCACGGCATCTCGTAGCGATCCGCGATGGGCATCAGGAACTGCTCGGCCTGGTGCTGCTCGGCGACCGTCGGGTTCTGACCGAGGCGCGGCGCGCCGATGCCCGAGCGCTGCTCGTGGCAACCGACGCAGCGACGATCTTCGCCGGGCATGCCCTGGATCCAGAGGCGCTGGTTGCGGATGGCCATGCCGAACTTGTCGATCGGCTGGAGGTGCACAGGGAGGTACGGCGGGACTTCGGCGAGCCAGCTGCCGTCGGCGTAAACCTGGGCCTCGCCGAGGATGGCGGCGCCTTCGTCCATCGTGAGGCCGAACATGGTGACGCCCTTGGCCGCCTCGCTCGAGAAGCCCTCGATGACGCGGACCTTCACGGCGTCTTTCAGTGCGACGTCGAGCGAAACGCCCTGATCGCCGTACTTGCCGCCCTTCACGTTGTCCGTGTTGAGGCTGGTCCTCGTGACGTCGACCGAACCGATGCGGACGGGGGTGCCCGGGTCCTGGTTCTTGCTGACGATGTCACCGATGACCGGCGGCTCGGTGCGCGCGACGACGGGAATTGCGTTGAGGTCCCACGTGCCGCGATCGTTGTAGATGAGCTGGTTCTTCTGCGTGGCCGGGTCGAAGATGTAGACGCCGAAGTCCGGTGGCGTGGCCGACTGCTCGGAGAGATCGTTGACGGGGCCGTCGGCCCAGGAGACGAGGATGCGGCCGTCGGGAAGAACGCTCGGCTCGCGATAGCGACCGACCGCCGAGGGACCGTTGCCGACCGGCACGTCCTTCGTGAGGAGCTCGAAGGTCGCGTGCTCCTCGTCGAGGCAGGCGTGGCCCGTCTTGTCACGGACCTTGGGGTCCATGCAGACCGGATCCTGCGTGTTTCTCGCGTCGATCTTCACGATCGCGCCGGCGTGGATGGTGCGGTTACGCGTGGTGGCGATGCCGATCATCACGTTCGGCTCGATCTCGCGCGGCGTGAAGAGTGAGTTCGAAGGCTTTCCGTGCTGACCCGCCACGGCGACCATCTGCGTGCCGTCGGGGTTGGCCGCGAACAGCTTCACGTCGTTGACGCCGCCGAGGTGCTCCCAACGGCAGTAGCCGATCTTGCCGTCGTAGCGGAGGAACGGCGCGACCGTGTGCGAGAGGTTCTGCGAGGCGAGACGACGATCGGCATCGCCGCCGTCGACGGAGATCGTCGCGAGCTGGGTGACCACACGGCCGTGCTCGTACTCGTCGGCGCGCGTGCCCATCGGCGTGTACATCTCGTTCGTGACGAACGCGATGCGGCCACCCGCGATGTAGATCGGGTTGATGTCGTCGCGATCACCGCCCGTGCGCTGGTGGATCTCGAACTTGCCGTCCGAGCCCTCCGTCAGCTGCGCGGTGTAGAGGTGATAGTGGTCGTTCTCGTCTTTCTTCATCGAGAAGACGACCTGCTTCGCGTCGAAGGACACGTCCGCGCCGTTGAAGTCGGCCGTGGGGAAGTCTGCGGTGATGTTCTTCAGCACACCGTCGGGGCGCGCGGGCGAGAGCATGACGAGCGAGCCGCCCGGCACGTAGCGCTCGTAGTCGAGCACCTGGCCGTTGCCGCCGGCGACGTCGACCGTCACGCCCTGGGCGGTGGCCACCGTGTGCTGCCTCTTGATGAAGACGATGGCGTTGACGCCCGCGCCCGCGTTGGTCGAATCGTCCGAGCTGCACCCGACGAGGGCGGCGTGGCCTGCCGACGTTCCGAGCACCAGAACCAGGGCGGCGGTGAGGCGTGAGCTGTTTCGCATGAGTGGCTCCCCCCTCTATGAGAGCAGGAGTTGGGCCAACCATGAAAGAAACGCGCGGACCCTATTTTTCAGGCCCGCAAGCCCAGCGGTGCCCTCTTCGACGACCGCGGGCAGGGGCCCCCGACCCCGTAGGCCGGGGGGACTTCCCCGCATCGCACACGCGCGCCCGACGTAGGCGACTTATCGAAGTCGGAACGCGAGAGGCAGCAGGTCGGCGAGGTGCACGACGTGGCCGCTCTCGTCTTCGAGGTTCGCGAGGACGATGGGCATGTCCTCGACGAACTCGGCGAGCACCTGACGGCAGATCCCGCAAGGCGAGCCGCCGTCGGACGTCACGACCGACATCGCGACCGGCTCACGATCGCCGGCAGCAATCATCTGCATGACTGCGCCGCGCTCGGCGCAGATGGTCGCCCCGTAGGACGAGTTCTCGACGTTGCAGCCCGCGTAGATCTTGCCGCTCTTCGTCGCGATGGCCGCGCCAACCCGGTACTCGGAGAACGGCGCGTAAGCGTTCTCGCGCACCGTGATGGCCTGCTCGAGCAGGCGGTCGAGCAGCTTCGCGTCGACCTTGTCGGTCTTCGAACCCTTGGCGCTCGTCTTCTTCGGCGCACGTGCGCCGGTCTTTTTCGTCGTCGTCTTCTTCTTCTTCGCACTCATTCTGCACCTGCTGCGAGGATCCAACCTCGGAGGAGTCTCTGCAAATCGGCTCGACGGGCTTTTGCCGTCTCCTCGACTTCTTTGTGATCGAGCTCCCCCTTGCCGATGCCCGCGGCCATGTTCGTGATGCACGACAGGGCGGCAACCGGCATACGCATGTGCCTCAAGGCGATGACCTCGGGAACCGTGCTCATGCCGACGGCCTGCGCGCCGAGGATGCGGAGCATGCGGATCTCCGCCGGCGTCTCGTACGACGGGCCGAGGAGGCCTGCGTAGACGCCCTCGCGAAGCGCGAGGTTCTCCTTCTTCGCGACATTGGCGAGCTTCGCGCGAAGCGCCGCGTCGTACGCGTTCGACATGTCCGGGAAGCGCGTTCCGAGCGCCTCCTCGTTCGGCCCGATGAGGGGGTGGTGGTACATGAGGTTCAGGTGATCGGTGATCACCATGAGGTCACCGGCCGACCAGCCATCGGCGATACCGCCCGCCGCGTTCGTCACGAGCACGCACTGCACGCCGAGGCGCGCCATGGTGCGGACGCCATGCACGACCTGCCAGACGGGGTGCCCCTCGTAGAGGTGAACGCGACCCTGCATGCAGACGACGGGCACGTCGTCGACGTTGCCGAAGCAAAGGTTGCCGGCGTGGCCGACGACCTTCGACGCGGGGAGGTTCGGCAGCGTGTCGTAGGGGAGCTTGACGAGATCGCCGAGCGTGTCGGCGAAGGCGCCGAGACCGCTGCCGAGAACGACGCCCACGCGGGGCACGTTCTTCACCTTCGAGCGGATGGCGGAGACCGTCTCGTCGAGTTTTGCGACGACACTCTCCGCGTGCCCGTTGTTTTCAGCTTGGCTACTCATGCAGGTTGCGCACGGTAGCAGCGCCTTGCCGACCTCGGGAAGGTGCCGTCTCTCGTGTTACGTTCGCGAGTCGCGTTTGGGACGACGACGGCGCAGTGCGCCACCAGGCCCGTCTTCTCTCCTCGGCCGACTCGCCTAGACTCAGGCGGGCGCGACGTCGAACTTCTTCTTCAGCGCTTCGCAGACGACCTTGGGCGCGTAGCGGCTCACGTCGCCGCCGTGGCTCGCGATCTCGCGAACGAGCGAAGCGCTGACGAAGCCGTGTTTGGTGCGCGTCGGCAAAAAGATGGTGTCGATCTGGGGGCGCAGGTCCGCGTTGGCGTGTGCGATCTGGAGCTCGTACTCGAAATCCGTGGTGACACGGAGTCCGCGGACGATCACGCTCGCATTCTTGCCAGCACAGTAGTCGATGAGGAGTCCATCGAACGAGTCGACCGTCACGTTGGGGATGTGCGCGGTGATCTGCTCGATGAGGTGCTTGCGCTCGGCCGCGGTGAAGAGCGGGTGCTTCGTGGGGTGAACGCCGATGGCGACGATCACGTTGTCGAACAACGCGGCGGCACGCTCGATGAGATCGAGGTGCCCGAGCGTTGCGGGATCGAAGCTGCCCGCGTAGACGGCGAGCGCGCGGCTCATTGCGCGGCTCCCTTGCTGTCCGCCTTCGGCTTGGCCGGCGCCTTGGGAGCGGCCGGCTTGGGCGCGGCGCCCGCCTTCGGAGCGGCGGCCGGGGCCGTCGGTGCAGCCGCAGGCGCTTGAGCCGGGGGCGGCTCGGCGACGGCCGGCGCGCCGTTCTGCGGAGCGCCCTGCATGAGCGCCGGGTCGATCTCGAGCCAGAGCGCGCGGCCTTCGTCACCGAAGGTCACGCGGAAGGCGGAGAGGAGACCCGCGCCGACCACGCCGCCGAGATCGACGTCGAAGTTCGACTTGTAGTCGGAGAGCGGCGCGCCCTGCATCGCAGGAACCTGCGGCAGGTCGAGCGTGCCGAGCTTGAAGTACGGCAGCATGCCGAGCTTCATGTTCTGCGGTGCGCCCGGCTCCGTGCGGAACGACGCGAGGTCGGCGCCGGACCGCTTGAGAAGAACGTCGTCGAGGGCGAGCGGGTAGAACTGCGCCGAGTCGACGAAGAGGAGCGCCTGGCCGTCGTCTTTGCTCGACACCGCCGCGCGCATCATCATGCCGCCGCCGCGCACGTAAACGAGGGGAACGCGGCTCGCATCGGGCGGCGCCGCCGGCTCGCTCTTGCGCACGACGAACTGGGAGCCGCGACGGTCGAACGTCACGTGCATGTGGCGGAGCGCGTTGACGCCGATGAGCGCCTTGATGGGCGCGCCGAGCTGACGCGACACGTTCGAGAGGTCGTAGGTGAGGGCGGGGACGTCCTTCACCTCGAGGTGCTCGCCGAAGCGAAGGTTCACCCAGGCGGGCTCCTTGCGCGACGAGGAGTCGATCATGAACTCGCCCATGGCGGTCGAGACGAGCGCGAGGATGCGTTCGCCTTCGAGCTCGCACGGAACGACGAGCGCCGGGCCGGCCTGCGGCATCTCCACGGCGGCGACCATGCCGCCCTCGATCGCGAACGGATGACGACCCTGGCCACGACGCGCGAGCTTCGCGACGTCACGCGCCCAGTTGTCCTTCACGTTCGGATCGCGAAGCATGTCTTCGAGATCGTCGGCGGCGCGCTCGATGTCGCCCGAGTACCAGAGCGCGCGGCCGCGAACGCCCTTGGCGTCGCTGCTCGGCAGGTTCTCGGTCAGCTTGATCGCCTGGGCGTAGTCGAGCTTGGCGAGGGCGATGCGCGCCCCGAGGAGGCGCGTCTCGGGGTCTTGGGGAGCGGCCTTGAGGGCGCCGTCGATCGCGGTGGTCGCGTCGTCGAGGTCGCCGGCCTTGTAGCTCTGCTCGGCGCGCTTGTGCCACTTGTCCGCGAGCGCGTCACGGCCCGACGTGTTGGCGTCGGGTCCGCCGCAGGCGGCGGCGCCGAGCAAGGCAAGGGCCATCATCGAGACAGCGAGGCGTCGCATTCGGTATCGCTCCGGAAATTTAGGATTCAACTCGATCGATTCGAAGGATCCGGTCGGCCCTTAGCTCACGGCGACCGCGCCCGGGGAGCTGATAGCCGATCACCCGTGGGGGGTCGAGTCCTGTCAGGAGTTCCACGAGGACCATGCGCATTGGCTCGGGTTTACGGGCCCGGGGGCGGTAAACCACCTCGACCGGGACTTTGGCCTCGATGGCGCTCTTGCATTCTGCAAGGATTTGCTCGCGGGCGCGCTTTTCCGCGATGCGAACCTCCCACACGTCGCGCGCCGTAGAGGGTTCCAGCGCCTGAAGGCAGCGCTCCCAGACCGCTCGCAAGGCGGCCACGTCGGCATCGGCGCGGTGGGCCCGCGAGCGATCCAGGCCGAAATGCTCGCGTAGGGCGTCGAGAGAGTGGCGCGGCAGGCCGAACGTGCGCCGTGAGAGGTTCAGCGTGTCGATGTAGAAAGGGATGCGCGTCGCACTTCCTGCGCGCGCGAGCTCGGCCTCGAGAAAGGCCACGTCCCACGATGCGCCGTGCGCCACGAGCACGGCCCCATCAAGCAGGGCCGTGACGTGATCGACGAGGGAGGCGAACACGGGGGCCCCGGCGAGTGCGCTCGCGAAAATGCCGTGGATGTTCGCGTTGCCGACCTCCGGCGTCGGCTGGCTCTCCGCGTCGGTCGAGCCGACGTCCACAGCGGCGATCGGCGCGACCGGCGCGCTCGGCGGGAGAATCAACGTCTCCGGCCGCACGAGCGTGTGGATGCGATCGCGCACGTCGCCGCCCTGGACGCGCTCGATGCAGATCTCGACCACGCGATCCTTGGCGGGATCGAGCCCGGTCATCTCGAGATCCACGAACGCGAAGGGGGCCTCCGCAATCGGGAGATCCCAGGGCGCTCCTGGCGGCGGCTCACGCGAAGGACGCAGGCGGCTTCTCCTCAGCGCTCGACGCACATGGCGATGCCCTGGCCGACGCCGATGCACAGCGCGGCCATGCCTCGCTTTGCGTTGCGCGCGCGCATGGCGTGGACGAGGCTCACGAGCACGCGGCAGCCGCTCGAGCCGATGGGGTGACCGAGTGCAATGGCGCCGCCGCGCACGTTGACGCGCGACGGATCGAGCTCGAGGCCGCGAATGCAGGCGATCGACTGCGCGGCGAACGCCTCGTTGAGCTCGACGAGATCGAGGTCGGCGACGGTGAAGCCTGCGCGGTCGAGCGCCTTCTTGCCGGCGGGGATGGGCCCTTCGCCCATGAAATTCGGTTCGACGCCCACGGTGGCGTGCGAGACGATCCGCGCGAGGGGCTCGAGATTTTCGGCCTTGAGCACGGCTTCGCTCACCACCATGACCGCGCTGGCGCCGTCGTTGAGCGGCGAGCTGTTGCCCGCGGTGACCGAGCCACCCTTGCGGAAGACCGGTTGGAGCTTCGCGAGCGACGCGAGCGACGCGTCGGCGCGGGGGGATTCGTCGGCCGCGACGATCGTGGGCTCGCCCTTCTTTTGCGGGATGACGACGGGCACGAGCTCGGCGGCGAACTCGCCGGCGGCAATCGCGCGCGTGGCCTTCTCGTGCGATGCGAGCGCGAAGGCGTCCTGCTCATCGCGCGTGATCTTCCACTTCTCGGCGACGTTCTCGGCCGTCTCGCCCATCGACTGGAGCGGGAAGCGCTGCGCCATCTTGGGGTTCTCGAAGCGCCAGCCGAGGCTCGTGTCGTAGACCTTCGGCGGCGTGCGCGGGAACGGCTCGTCGCTCTTGCCGAACACGAACGGCGCGCGCGTCATGCTCTCCACGCCACCGGCGATGACGCACTCTGCGTCACCGGTCGCGATGCGCCGAGCCGCGTCGCTCACGGCTTCGAGGCCCGAGCCACAAAGGCGGTTCACGGTCAGCGCGGGCACTTCGTAGGGAAGGCCAGCGAGAAGTGCCGCCATGCGGGCGACGTTGCGATTGTCGTCGCCCGCCTGGTTCGTCGCCCCGAACACCACGTGGTCGACGCGCGCAAGGAGCGACGGCGACCGCTCGCCGATTGCCGTGATCATGAGCGCGGCGAGATCGTCGGCGCGAACCGGCGCGAGCGCACCTCGGTGTTTGCCGATGGGCGAACGAACCGCATGGACGAGATAGGCCGGACGGAGCGCAGAAGTGGCGGACATCGCGCCCGCGAGCCTATCGCTCGTCGCGCGGGCGCGGAAGGTCTGCCTTCGCGGGGACGGGCCGTTGCGCTCCGGCTGGGCTTTTCCCGTGTCAGCCGTCAGCCCTTCTTCTGGCTTTCGCAGTTGAACATCCAGTGCACGCCGAACGCGTCCGTGAGCATGCCGAACTTGGCGCCCCAGAAGGTGTCGATGAGCGGCTGGGTGACCTTGCCGCCCGCAGCGAGGGCGTCGAAGGTCTTCGTGGCCTCGTCGGCATCCGTGAAATGCAGGGCGACGCTGACGTTGCTCTGCTCGATGCGTGGATCGCCGGGGCTGCCGTCACTGAGCATGAGCACGCTCGGGCCGATGCGCAGCGCGGCATGCATGACGCGGTTCTTGTCGTCGGACGAGACCGCATCGGTGGACGGGACGTCACCCATGCGCATCAGGTGCTCGACCTTCGCGCCGAGCGCGGTCTCGTAGAGCTTGATGGCCTTTTCGGCGTTGCCGCTGAGGTTGAGGTACGGGTTCAGACTCGCGATGGGCATGGGATTCTCCTCTCGAGCGCTCGGGTTGCAACGTGCAGGCCCGCGGTTTTTGGCTCTTCGAAGAGACGACAATCACGAGGGGGCCAGATCGACAAGGCCCTCGAATTTTTCTCTCAGCCTCTTTCGTGCGCCCGTTTACTGGGTGGGCACGAGCGCCGGAAACGTCGCGCCGGGTAGGAAGACGGTGAACGGCCTGACCTCGTAGGACCCACCCGAGCTGCTGGCCCGGCCGAGCTCCTGCGCGGCTTCGATGGCCTCTTGCTCGTTCGCGCAATCGACGACGAAGAAGCCGAGCAGCGCCTCTTTCGTTTCGGCGAACGGGCCGTCGACGATGAACGCGTCACGTCCCTTCTTCACCGTGCGCGCGCGCTTGGTGGGCGCGAGGCGCGCGACAGGGCCGAGCCGACCTTGCTTGGAGAGCTTCTCCTGGACGACGGCGAGCTTCTCGATCGCAGCCTTGTCTTGCTCGGGCGTCCAGGCGCCGACCTCGCTCTCGGAGTCGTAACAGAAGATGGCGTAGAGCATCGGGGGCGGAAGTATGCCCGAACAAGGCCACTCCGAATACTCGGGCCGTCCGTCGATTTTCGCCTCAGCCGGCCTTTCGGAAGGTGAGGTTGAGGCGCTGCCTTCCGAGCAGCGGATGCTCGTCGTCTTTCAGCGGCAAGACGCCGTGGAAGCGCAGCCGCGATGGGCCGCCCCACACGACGACGTCACCATGCGCGAGCGGAACGCGCTTCGCGGTGTCGTTTCGCTTTTCGCCGCCCCAGAGAAAGACGGCGGGAATGCCGAGCGATACGGAGACGATGGGCGCCGCGAAGTCGCGCTCGTTCTTGTCTTGGTGGAGCGTCATGCGCGCCTCGGGCTCGTAGCGGTTGACGAGACAAGCGTCGGGAACGAAGCCGTCGAAACCGCCGCTTTTTGCAGCACGCGAAGCGAGTCGCAGCAGACACGAGGGAATGGCGGGCCAAGGCCGATCGCTCTCGGGATCGCGCGGCGTGTAACGGTAGCCGGACAGATCGGTCACCCAGCCGAGCGCACCCGCGTTGGTCATCGCGACCGACATGCGAAAGCCTCCGGGCGTGATCATGTGACGGAACGGAGCTGCTTCCACGATGGTGTCGATCGCGGCGACCAACGTTCGCTCTTCGTCATACGAAAAGGCGAATCGCCGAAGGAGCACCGCGCCCGGGCCGAGCTCCTCGCGTGGCGGATCGAAGGCACCGAGACTCAGCTGGCGCGTGGTCATGAGGCGTCGTGGAAGATGATGCCGAGCGTGTGTCGTCGTCCACTTCGGAGGCGGCTCACGCCATGGCGCAGCTGCACGCGGTAGATCCCGCGCGTGCCCTGGACGGGCCGATGATTCACCGCGAACACGACCGCATCGCCTTGGCGCAGCGGCACCACCATCGGCCTCGATTGCATGCGTGGTCGCTGCTCGGTCATGACGAACTCGCCGCCGGTGAAGTCGCGCTCCGGTTCGGAGAGCAGCACGGCGACCTGGAGTGGGAAGACGTGCTCGCCATAGAGATCTTGGTGAAGGCAGTTGTAGTCGCCGGCTTCGTACTGCAACAGCAGCGGCGTGGGCCGCTCCTGACCGGCCTCATGGCAGCGCACTAGGAATTCCGCGTGGTCGGCGGGGAAGCGCACGTCGATCCTCATCGCCTCGTTCCAGCGATTGGCGATGGGCGCGAGCCGCGGATAGAGCGCCGTTCGCAATTCCTGCACGAGCGAGGGCAGGGGATACGCGAAGTACTTGTACTCGCCGCGCCCGAAGCCGTGGCGACCCATGACGACGCGGCTCCGGAACCCCGCGTCCTTGGCGTAGAGCGACTCGATCGCGCCGCATTCGGCGTGGCTCAACAGTGCCGGAACGACAGCGTTGCCCTGAGCGTCGAGCTCGCGTTCGACGTGCTGCCAGTCGATGGACGCGACGCGATCTTCGGAATGAGGCTTCGAAAGCGCGAGCATGGTCGTATCTCCCGTCGCCTTCGAACCTAGACCTCCTCGGCGCCCTTGCCACTCCGCCGCTTGCTTTCGAATTCGCGTCTCACGCGGAGACGGTTTCGCGCGCCAGCTGGTCGACGAGCTTCAGCAGCGTCGGGATCCGAAATTCCCCCGCCATGTGGGCGACGGCGTCGGCCGCCTTGGCGACGTCCATGCCGATGGCGGTTACGAAGACGGGCTGCTTGCTCTCACCACGCAACACCGCCACGGCCTCGTTGTTTTCGTGGAACGGCCGCTTGGCGACGCCGACGACGGTGGTTCCGCCAATTGCCTCGTGCAGGTGAAACCCGAGTCCGGGCCTCTCCTTGCCGAGCCAAACGTACCCATCGACGACGATGATCTCGGGCGGCGTCGCGAGTCCTTCGATCAAGGGCACGAGGTATCGCAGCTCGCGCCGAAAGAACTGCCCCGGCTCGTAGTCCTCCGCGCCGGGCGGAAACCGCATCGTCCCTTCGCCGCTTGCGCGCTCATCGCCCCAAGCCTGGAAGGCCACCCAAGCCGCGAGCGTCCGCTCGCTTCCATAGTCGACGTCGAGCGCCACGATCATTGTCGAGGGGCCAGAACTCTAGCACCGGAACGACGGACGGTGTCTCTCAGTCGGGCCACGTCCAATTGGTAATTTCGGCACGGTCTTCTCCGTGCACGTGCGCATATCGGACATTGTCGATGATGGCGTTCTTCATTTCGTCCTTCAAATGCGCCGCCTTCGATTGGAGTTTGGGAACGCGGTCGATGACGTCGATGACGAGATCGAAACGCGAGGTCGAGTTCAGAATGGCGAGCTCGAGCGGCGTATTGATGTTGCCCTTCTCTCGATAGCCGTGGACGTGCAGGTTTTCGTGGCTCTCGAAGCGATAGGTGAGCTTGTGGACGAGCCACGGGTAACCGTGGAAGTTGAAGATGATCGGTCTGTCGGTCGTGAAGAGACCGGCGATGTCACGCTCCGCCGAGCCCGCGGGGTGGATGGACGAGGGCAGCAGCTTGAACAAGTCGACGACGTTGACGAAGCGCAGCTTCAGATCGGGAACGCGCTCGCGGAGAATCGAGGCCGCTGCGAGCGCTTCCTGCGTAGCCACGTCACCACAGCACGCGAGGACGACGTCGGGCTCGACGCCGTCATCGGTGCTCGCCCTTCGCCAGATGCCGAGTCCCTTCTCGCAATGGACGACGGCCTCGTCCATCGACGTGAACTGGAGGTGCTTCTGCTTGTCGGCGACGATGACGTTGATGCAGTCCGTACTGCGCAGACAGCGATCGGCAATGGTCAAAAGCGTGTTGGCATCCGGCGGAAGATAAATCCGTGTGACCGATGCCCCTTTGTTGCTGACGAGATCGATGAATCCCGGATCTTGATGCGAAAACCCATTGTGGTCTTGGCGCCACACGGTCGAGGAGAGCAGGATGTTTTCCGAGGCGACAGGAGCGCGCCAGTCCACCTTGTTCTTGCTGATGTCCAACCACTTTGCGTGCTGGTTGAACATCGAATCGACGACGTGGGCGAAGGCCTCGTAGGTGTGGAAGAGGCCGTGGCGTCCGGTCAGGAGATAACCCTCCAGCCAGCCGAGCAACGTGTGCTCCGACAACATCTCCATCACGCGTCCATCGCGGGACAGCTCTCCGCCGTCGGCGTCTTCCGGCAGCATGTCTGCCATCCAGACTTTCTTGCTCACTTCGTAGATGGCCTGCAGTCGATTCGACGCCGTCTCGTCCGGTCCGAAGACGCGGAAGATCGTCGGATTGTTTCGCATCACGTCGCGCAAGAACTCGCCGAGGGGTTTCGTGTTCTCGTACAACCTCGTGCCGTGCGCGGCGACTTCGACGCCGTACGCACGGAAATCGGGGAGCTTCAGCGGTTTGCGGAGCACGCCTCCGTTGGCATGCGGGTTCGCGCTCATGCGTCGCGGTCCTTTGGGTGGGAGCGCGCGAAGCTCCGGAACGAGCCTTCCGGCGGCATCGAAGAGCTCTTCGGGCTTGTAGCTGCGCATCCAGGTCTCGAGTGCCTGGAGGTGTGAGGGATTCTCACGAACGGCAGCGAAAGGAACCTGGTGAGAGCGCCAGGTGCCTTCGAGCTTGTGACCATCGAGCTCCTTCGGCCCGGTCCAGCCCTTGGGCGAACGCAATACGATCATCGGCCAACGAGGACGCGAGGCAACATTCGACTGTCGCGCCGTGCGCTGCGCCGTACGGATGTCCTGGATGGCGCGCTCGAGCGTGTCCGCCATCTTCTGATGCATCTCCGCCGGATCGCTGCCTTCGACGAAATAGGGCTTGTAGCCATATCCGACGAACAGTGCTTCGAGCTCCTCTCGACTGATGCGTGCAAGGATGGTCGGATTGGCGATCTTGTACCCATTGAGGTTCAAAATCGGTAGGACCGCGCCGTCGCGAATGGGATTGACGAATTTGTTCGAATGCCAGGCCGTCGCGAGAGGTCCGGTCTCGGCCTCGCCATCGCCCACCACGCACGCCACGATGAGGTCGGGATTGTCGAACGCCATGCCGTAAGCATGCGAAAGGCTGTAACCGAGCTCACCGCCCTCGTGGATGGACCCTGGAGTCTCCGGCGTGACGTGGCTTCCGATGTGTCCCGGGAAGGAGAATTGCTTGAAGAATCTCTGCATTCCCTCTTCGTCTTCGCTCTTGTCCGCGTAGATCTCCGAATAGGTCCCCTCGAGATAGCTCGGTCCGAGCACGCCCGGAGCGCCATGGCCGGGTCCAGCGACGAAGATGACGTCGAGATCGTCTTTGACGATCATCCGGTTCATGTGAACCCATACGAAGGAGAGGGCTGGGCTCGCGCCCCAGTGGCCGAGCAATCGATGCTTCACGTCTTGCGCCCGAAGCGGCCTCCGCAGCAGCGGATTGTCCTTCAGGTAGATCATGCCCACCGATAGGTAATTGCAGGCTCGCCAATAGGCGTTCATCAGCTCCAGCTCGTGGGTCGAGAGCGGGCCACTCGGCGCGCGCTCCTTGGCTGCGGGGGGCGCCCCGCCAGACTGCCCTCGTGCGGACAAAGGATGGGTCCCCTTTGTGCGCGTCACGACGTGTTCCCTCGTCCCTCCGGGATGTGACATGGCGTCTCTCCAATCGCGTTGTCGAACTGCGCTGGGAACCTAAGACGCACGGAGTCAGCCGGCAGCCGAGGCATGGACAAATCAGCGAACCGCGAGGTCAGTCGTGAGCCCACTGCCGAGACTCGCGACGATGGTCACCATGAATTCCGCCACTGTCGGGGGAGGAGGGGGACCATGGTGCGGCCCAAGCCGAAGATGAAGCGAAAGCAGTACGAGAAGGAGCTGCGCAAGCTGCAGGCCGAGCTTTGCAAGCTGCAAGAATGGGTGAAGCAGGAGGGCCGTCGGGTCATCGTCGTCTTCGAGGGACGCGACACGGCGGGCAAGGGCGGGACGATTCGCGCGCTCACGGAGAGGGTGAGTCCTCGTGTCTTCCGCGTCGTCGCGCTGCCCGCGCCATCCGACCGCGAGAAGACGGAGATGTACATGCAGCGTTACGTGCCCCACTTTCCCGCGGCGGGTGAGATCGTGGTCTTCGATCGAAGCTGGTACAACCGGGCGGGCATCGAGCACGTCATGGGCTTCTGCACGAAGCGCCAGTACGAGCAATTTCTCGAGGTCTGCCCGCTCGTCGAGGACCTGATCGTCCGCAATGGCATTCAGCTGATCAAACTGTGGCTCGAGGTCGGCCAGGAGCAGCAGGAGCGCCGCATGACGGCACGCATCGACGATCCCCTGCGGCAATGGAAACTCTCGCCGATGGATATCGAATCATGGCCCCGCTGGTACGAGTACTCGCGGGCGCGAGACAGGATGTTCGATGCCACGGACACGGAGCACGCGCCGTGGCACATCCTGCGATCCGACAACAAGCGACGTGCTCGTCTGAACTGCATCACGCACATTCTCGGGCTCCTCCCGTACAAGCGGATACGGCACGAGAAGGTGAAGCTGCCCAAGCGTTGGAAGAAGCACCGCTACGACGATCAGGCGAGCTTGAAGGGAAGAACGTTCGTGGCCGAGAAGTACTGATTCCCTCCTGGGACGCGCCGGACGCGAACGCGTTCGGACTGCGGAAACGAAAGGCATTGAGTGCTGGCTCGACCGTCGTAGCTTGCACCTGCATCGTTCGTCACCTGGAGGCGGCCTGGGCGTTCTCTCGCGAACTTCAGCGCAACTCCGTTGCGCTGATTGAACAGTCAAACGGAGTTCGCGACAGACTTGCGGTCCGTGCAGGTGGTCGCCGCAGTAGATGTCTCGCGCGCCGCCTTTCCGACCGTGGGGTGATTCATGCAAGGCCCTCATCCCGTCGCTCCTCCGCTCGTCGCGCTCACCAAGCGTGCGATGGGTGGAATGCGTTCGGTCGGCGGGCGCCTCGCGTGTCTGTTCGGCATCGTCGCCGCGCTCGGTGCATGCGCGGTGGGACCCGATTTCACGAGGCCCGAGGCCCCGGTTCCGGGGAGCTGGCAAAACGCAGGTGATCCACGCGTTTCGACGCAGGCCGCCGCCGATAGCCGCTGGTGGAAGGCCTTCGAGGACACGTCCCTCGATCGCTTGGTCGAGCTCGCGTACCACCAGAACCTGCCATTGCAGGTCGCGGGACTGAGAATCGTCGAGGCTCGTGCGCAACTCGGTATTGCCAGCGGCATGCAATATCCGCAGATGCAAGTTGCCTTCGGCAATGCGAATGCCGTGGGTCTCAGCGAGAACATCGCCAAGATCGGCGGTCTTCCGCGGAACTATTTCGGTTATCAGGTCGGGCTCGACGCCGCATGGGAGCTCGACTTCTGGGGGAAATACAAACGCGGCGTCCAGGCCGAGGCGGCCGAGATGCTCGCGACGATTGCGGACTACTATTCGGCCATCGTCTCGCTCTCCGCGGAGATCGCGCGGACCTACGTGATGATTCGAACGTTCGAGGTCCTCATCGATCAAGCGAACGAAAACGTTGCTCTCCAGGAGAAGGCACTCGAGATCGCGGAATCACGCTTTCGCAACGGTGCGACCTCGGAGCTCGACCCGACCCAGGCCGCGACTCTTCTCGAGAGCACGCGTGCGACGATTCCCCGGCGCCAGACTGCGCTCCAGCAAGCGCGGAATGCCTTGAGCACGCTGCTCGGCCAATCCCCCGACACGATCGAACCATTGCTGGTCGGCCCCAAGGCGATTCCGAAGGCGCCCGTCACCGTGGCGATCGACGTTCCCGCGGCGATCTTGCGCCGGCGTCCCGACATTCGCAGCGCGGAACTGTACGCCGCGGCTCAGTGCGCCCGTATCGGAGTGGCCAAGGCCGATCTGTATCCGAGCTTTTCGCTCGCGGGCACGATTGGACTCGATGCCAGCACGCGAGGGACCGCCTCCGCGAACCTCTTCAGCAGCGGCAGCATGTTCTATCTCGCGGGTCCTCGCATCAATTGGGCCTTTCTCAATTATGGTCGAATCACGAACGCCGTCCGCGTGCAGGACGCGCGATTCCAGCAATTGCTCGTCGGCTATCGCAACACGGTCCTCAAGGCCGCCCAGGAAGTCGATGACGCACTCGTGGGCTTTCTGAACGCGCAGGCCGCCGCCGCATTCGAACAGAATGCCGTGACCTCCGCGCAGAGGTCCGTCGAGCTGGCCATCTCGGGTTACCGTGAGGGCGCTGTCGACTACCAGCGAGTGCTGGATGCACAGCGGTCGCTGCTCCAACAGCAGAACGACCTGACCGAAAGCAGTTCGTCGATCGCCACCTCTTTGATTGCGCTCTACAAGGCGCTCGGTGGTGGCTGGGAGCTGCGCCAGAACGATCCGGTCGTCCCCGAACGAACCCAGAACGAGATGAAGGAACGGACCGACTGGGACGACATGTTGGGCCCGTCACGGCCTCAGGAACCCAAGAAGAACGCCGCCCCGGCGAAACACTGAGCGACTGCCATGCCGAAGAAACCCTCGAAGCGGGCACTCAAGTGGATCATCGGGGCGGCCGCCGTCGCGCTCGTTCTGGTCATCGGCTTTCGGTACTGGAAGAGCCGGCAGAACAAGCTTCCGGAAGGCATCGTTTCGGGGAACGGCCGCCTCGAAGGAAAGCTCGTCGACGTGGCCGCGAAGGAACCGCTCCGCGTCAAGGAACTGCTCGTCGACGAGGGGGCGCTCGTCAAACCGGGGCAGGTCCTGGTGAAGCTCGACACGGTGACGCTGGAGGCGGAGCTCGCGGAGGCCAAGGCGAGCATCGACGCGGCGCAGGAGAGACTCGCGGTCGCGAGGGCGTCGATCGTCAAGCAGACGAGCGAGATCAACCTCGCCACGATCGAAGTCGAACGCACGGAGCGGCTCGTCGCGGACGGCGCGGGCTCGCAGCGTGAGCTCGACGTCCGCAGGACGAAGCTCGAGACGACGAAGGCGACGCTCGCGGAAGCACAGGCAACGCTCCAGACCGCCACGCAGGGCGTTGCCGTCGCGCAGGCGAATGCGGCCACGATTCAAACCCGCATCGACGACGCGACCCTCACGTCGCCCGTGACCGGACGTGTTCTGTATCGGCTGGCGGAAACCGGCGAAGTCCTCGCACCCGGCGGCAAGGCGCTGACGCTCGTCAACCTCGAGGACATCTACATGGAGATCTTCCTACCTTCGGAGCAGGCCGCCGGCGTGAAGATTGGCGCGGAAGGCCGGATTACCGTCGACTTCGACCCGCATCGCGCAGTGGCGGGGTACGTCAGTTTCGTATCCCCCGAAGCGCAGTTCACGCCCAAGCAGGTCGAGACGCGCAGCGAGCGCGAGAAGCTGATGTTTCGCGTCAAAATCCAGGTCCCCAAGGATCTTGCCACGCAATACGTCGAGCGCATCAAGACGGGGGTGCGTGGGGTCGGCTACGTGAAGGTAAAGGACTCGGCGGTCTGGCCGGCACGACTCCAAAACCTCGTGAAACCGACCGCTGGTCCGCTTGCCGAATGAGGACGGAGAGCAGGCCATGGAGTCTACCGAGTCTGCGGCATCCTCCTCGGAGAACGTCGGCCCCGTCGTCTCGGTGACGAACGTCACCCACCGCTACAAGAACGTCGTCGCGCTCGACGGGATTTCCCTCGAGGTACCGAGCGGCATCATGGTCGGTATCGTTGGCCCCGACGGTGTCGGCAAGTCGACGCTCATGGCGTTGATGGCCGGATGCAAGAAGATGCAGGAAGGAACGGTCACGGTTCTCGGTGGCGACATCGCCGACGCTCGCCATCGACGTGCCGTGGGTCCACGGGTCGCGTACATGCCCCAGGGACTGGGCAAGAATCTCTACTTGGAGCTGAGCGTCCACGACAACGTCGACTTCATGGCCCGGCTCTTCGGGCTCTCGGCCTCCGAGCGTGGAGATCGCGTTGCCCAGCTGCTCGACGCGACCGGTCTCGGACCCTTCGCGGATCGTCCTGCCGGCAAGCTCTCCGGAGGCATGAAACAGAAAGTCGGACTGTGCGGTGCTCTCGTCCACGATCCGGACCTTCTGATTCTCGACGAGCCGACCACGGGCGTCGACCCGCTCTCGAGAAGGCAGTTCTGGTCGCTCATCGACGACATCCGCAAAGGCCGTCCCGGGATGAGTGTCGTCATCTCGACGGCCTACATGGATGAAGCCCAGAAGTGGGATTGGATCGTCGCCATGGATGCCGGGCGCGTTCTGGCCACGGGCACGCCCGCGGAGCTCATGGCCCAGACCGGGACGGAGGATCTCGAGAAATGCTTCATTGCACTCTTGCCGGAGGAGAAGCGCAAAGGCCACACCGAGCTCACGATTCCACCGCGCACCTCCGAGAAAACGGAAATTGCCATCGAGGCTCATGGCCTTACCCGACGATTCGGAACCTTCACGGCGGTCGATCACGTCACGCTCTCGATCGAGCGCGGTGAGATCTTCGGTTTTCTCG
Organism: Labilithrix luteola; assembly: GCF_001263205.1. GTDB lineage: Bacteria > Myxococcota_A > Polyangia > Polyangiales > Polyangiaceae > Labilithrix > Labilithrix luteola. The sequence goes on along the minus strand of NZ_CP012333.1, from coordinate 3,271,116 downwards.
GCTCGAACGGTTGCGGCAAGTCCACCACGATGAAGATGCTCACCGGACTGCTGCCGCCGTCCGAGGGCACGGCCACCATCTTCGGCAGCTCCGTCGAGGCAGGGAGTATGGAGGTTCGCAAGAACCTCGGATACATGACGCAGGCCTTCTCGCTCTACGGTGAGCTGACCGTCCGCGAGAACTTGGTGCTCCACGCCCGCCTGTATCACCTGGCGAAGGAAAAAGCGGCCTCACGCATCGAAGAGCTGGTCGACCGATTCGGCCTGAAGTCGCATCTCGACGCATCGGCGGGGGAGCTGCCGATGGGTTTGCGGCAGCGGCTCTCCCTCGCCGTCGCCGTTCTGCACGAACCGCAGATACTGATTCTCGACGAGCCGACGTCAGGTGTAGATCCCGTCGCGCGGGACAGCTTCTGGGAGTTGCTCGTCGATCTCTCTCGAAAGCAGGGAGTCACGATCTTCGTCACGACCCACTTCATGAACGAAGGTATGCGGTGCGACCGGATCTCCCTCATGAATGCGGGGAAGGTCTTGGCGGCCGACGAACCGCAGAAGCTGATCGAGGCACGAGGAGCGGCAAATCTCGAGGAGGCGTTCATCGGATACATGGAAGATTCGATCGCCGAGGCCGCGCCTCGTGGAGAAACAAAATCCGAAGTTCCTATCGGCGAGGCGACTGGCGAGACGACGGGCGGGCCGCGCGCTCCAGCGACGGAGTCCTCGGCTCGATTGGCGCTCGGCCGGATGCTCGCCTACGCGCACAACGAGACTCAGCAGATCCTTCGCGACCCCGTTCGGCTGGCCTTCGCCTTTCTCGGCTCGGCGCTGCTGATGTTCGTCTTCGGTTTCGGGATCACTACCGACGTCGAGCACATTCGATATGCCTCGTTGGACCTCGATCGGTCCCCCGAGAGCCGGGCCTACCTCGAGCAGTTTGCTGGCACGGAGCGCTATTTCACGACGACGAGGCCCGCCTACTCGGCGGACGATGCGCTCGAACGCCTGCAGTCGGACGATGTCTCCGTCGTCATCGAAATGCCACCGAACTTCGGACGAGATTACCGGCGCGGTTCCGGGCCCGAGGTGCTTGCGCAGGTCGACGGCGCCATCACGTTTCGCGGTGACACCGTCGAGCAGTACGTGCGTGGCGTGCACGCGTCTACGCTCGGGGACCCCGCACTCGGCCTTCGAACGCCGGCGTCTCAGCGGTACATGGCGAATATCGAAGAGCGCTACATGTACAATCCCACGTTCGAGAGCGTCTACTCGATCGTCCCCAGTGTTCCCGCGCTGCTCTTGCTTCTGATCCCAGCCATTCTCATGGCCGTCAGCATCGTGCGTGAGAAGGAGCTCGGATCCATCATCAATTTCTACGTCACGCCGACGGGCAGGCTCGAGTACCTGCTCGGCAAGCAGCTGCCCTACGTGGCGATCGGGATGCTGAACTTCTTCATCCTCACCGCGCTCGCGCTCGCCGTTTTTGCGGTGCCGGTGAAGGGGAGCTTCGTGATGCTCATGGTCTGCACGTTGCTTTACGTGGCGGCGACGACGGGCATCGGCATGGTGACTTCCACGTTCACGAGTAGCCAGGTCGCGGCGGTGTTCGTCACGGCGATCCTGACCATCGTGCCGACGATCCAGTTCTCCGGTTTGCTGCAGCCGGTGTCGACCCTCAAGGGGAATGCCGGATTGATCGGCTCGATATGGCCGGCGTCGTATTACATGCATTCCAGTTTGGGCGCCTACACGAAGGGGCTTGGCGCGAGTCTCATGTTGCGAGACGTTCTCTACTTGGCCGTGTGCGTGCCCGTACTCTTGGGGATCAGCGTCCTCGGGCTCAAGAAGCAGGAAAAGTAGCCGTGAAGTCGCTCCTCAACATCCTCTGGCTGGGCCTGAAGGAAATTCGCAGTTTGATGAGCGACATCGTGATGGTCCTCTTCGTCGTGTACGCCTTCACGCTTGCCATCTACATCCAGGCGACGGGCACCTCGAGCGAAGTCAGCAATGCCTCGATAGCCTTCGTGGACGAGGACGGATCGGCGCTCTCCAAGGAGCTGTTCAATGCCTTTTATCCACCGCGCTTCAAGTTCCCAATCCTGCTGGGGCCGGAGGAAGCGCAGGCGGAGATGGACAGAGGGCGCCTCATGTTCGTGGTCGTCATTCCGCCGAGGTTCGAGCGTGACCTCCGGGCAGGACGGAATCCGGCCATCCAGGTGAACATCGACGCGACGGCCATGCAGCAAGCTGGAATCGGCGCGGGCTACATCAAGAACATCGTCAACGATCGGATCTCCACGTTTCTCAGGCGCACCGATATCTCGCAGCAGAAGCCCATCGAGCTCGTCGTTCGTAAACTCTTCAACCCGAATGCCGTCTCGTCGTGGTTCAAGAGCGTCGTCGCCATCATCAATCAGATCAGCCTGCTGACCGTCGTACTCACGGGAGCAGCCGTGATTCGTGAGCGAGAACATGGCACGCTCGAGCATCTCCTCGTGATGCCGCTCACCGCGTTCGAGATCGCAATGGCGAAGGTCTGGGCGAACAGTCTGGTGATCCTCGTCGCGACCGGAGCTTCGCTGTTTTTGATCGTACGAATGGCGTTGCAAGTGCCGTTCGCCGGGTCCGTCGTCCTGTGGTTCGTCGGCGTGCTCCTCTATCTGTTTTTCGCAACGGCCCTCGGGATCTTCCTGGGAACGATCTCCCGATCCATGGCGCAGTTTGCGCTGCTCATCATTCTCGTGATCGTCGTCCTCATGCTCCTCTCGGGCGGGAGCACGCCGGTCGAGAGTCAGCCGAAGTGGCTTCAGTATCTGACGTTCTTTCTGCCGGCACGCCACTTCGTGAGCTTCTCGCAGGTGATCATCTATCGAGGTGGAGGGCTCAGTGCCGTCTGGAAGCAGTTCCTGATGGTGGGGGCCATCGGTCTGGTCTTCTTCGTCTACAGCCTCGGGCTGTTCCGAAAGTCGATCGCGGTGAGCAAGTAGGACCGGACGCCAATCGCGTCGGCCACGTCGGGCTGGGGGAGGGGAGCGAGTCGGTTCGCCGAGCTCTTCCGTGTTAGCCCGCAGACAGCTCAGCGCGGCTGTCGAACCGCCGACCCTGGACGGGCTCCCCATGACGTATCGCTCGATCGCGCCTTGCGATACGTTCATCGTGCGGTCCACCAGTGCGCCCCCCGACGCCTCGCCGTGCTACAGGCGGCGATCTCCGCTGTTTGAGCGTCACGCCTCCGCGCCTCCTCGGCGGCGTCATCGCACTGGTCGTGGCGGTCATCGGGGGCACGCCTCGCGTGGCTCATGCCGAAACGAGCTTCGCGCTGACGTGGCGCTCCGAGAGCACCGGCGCGCCACCGTGCGTCACGGACAAGGCCGTGCGCGAAGCCGTCGAGGCTGCCCTCGGACGATCGCCGTTCACGGATCGGGGGAACGCCGACATCGTCCTCGAAGGCAGCGAGCGCCGCGTAGGCACGCGCTATCAGGCGCGCGTAACCCAGCGCGATCGTACGGGCGCCGAACTCGGCTCGCGCGATCTCGATGCCGACTCGTGCCCTGCGCTCCGACGGATGACGACCGTGGTGGTGACGCTCTTCGTCGAGCCGGGGCAGGGCTCCGAACCGGACAAGGATGAGGTCGACCGACCGGCCGCGCCTCCGCCAATGACGCCGCCGGCGTCGCGCGCAACCCTTGGCGGGCCATCGACGGAGCCCGTGCCGCCTCGCGCACGGGTTCACGCCCGTCGGCCGCCCGACGAACGAGAGCCTCCCGCTCGGTTGTACGTGGGTCTCGGTGGCGGGGCTGCCGTCGGCCTCCTTCCCGGGCCCAGCGCCTCGATTCGTGGAGTCGCGCGCCTGGAATTGGGGCGTTCAGGGGCAAGCTTCGACTGGAGCCTCGGCTACTCGCTACCGCAGACGGTCGTCGACGCCAGGGTGCGGGCCACCTTCTCCGCCGTCGACCAGCAGCTTCGCGCTTGCGCTGCCCTTGCTCGTGCGCCGGCGACCCGTTTGGACGCGTGCGGAGGCGTTTTCTTCGGCGCGATCATCCCGGACGCGCGCGGAATCAGCGACATCGACGGCTCCGCCGAGTCCCTGTTCGGACCGACTGCGTCGCTCGGCCTCCGTGTCGCCCAGCGTCCCGGGCTTCACGTCGAGCTCGGCTTTGCAGTCCCGAAACGTCATCGGTCGCCCAACTACGTCGCGCGCTCGGGCGAGGTCCGAACGCTTTACACGACGGGTGCCGTCATCGGGCTGGCGAGCCTGACGGGGACCATCCCATTTTTTTGATGGCGGTGAGACTTGGAATCGGCGAGCAAGCCGCGGAGCCCCATCGAGCGCCGGTCCGACACTTTTTTGGGGTCGCGTTCATAATCCGCGCCCCCCTGCTGGATATCATTCCTCGTGCGAGCGCTCGTCGCTTCAGCCATGGGGACCGAACCGGCGAGCCAGGTGCTCGGAGGGACGGACGTGCCTGCCCGCCCTGATCCCGCGACGATCTTCCGCGAGCACGGCCGTTTCGTCCACTCCGTCCTCCGGGGCCTCGGCGTCCAGAAGGCCGATCTCGAAGACGCCTTCCAGGAGGTCTTCATGGTCGTCCATCGCAAGATCGACGCGTACGAGGACCGGGGCTCGCTGCGTGCCTGGGTCTACGGGATCTGCGTACGCGTCGCCATCCACGTGCGACGTCGACGCGGAAAGCCCGAGATCGCGGCCGCGAGCTTCCCCGAGCCCGTCGACCCGACGACGCCCGCGGAGCTGCTCAGCGAACAGCAGGCGCGGCGAATCCTTTACTCGATCTTGGACCAGCTCGATGACGACAAGCGCGCCGTGTTCGTTCTCTACGAGCTCGAAGAGCTGAGCATGCCCGAGGTGGCGCAGTCGCTCAATTGCCCGGTTCAGACGGCGTACTCCCGACTGCGTGCCGCGCGCGCCGCCGTCAACGAGGCGATCGAGAGCTTTCGGCAGCAGAAGGAGACCCGATGAGTCGCGAACCCCGTCGGCTTGCCGATGCCGACCTCGATCCGTCGCCGGACGCGGCGCTGCTTCGCCGCATCATCCACGCTCACCGCAATGGGCGACCGGACGACGAGGAGATGGCTCGACTCAGCGCGTGCGTCCAGCCGTTCTTGACCGCGGAACGTAGGCCGGTCGCGCGCCTACCGGGCTGGCTGGCAGGGGCGCTGGTGTCGGCGATCTTCGTTGGCGGGGCGGGATGGGGTCTGTCACGCACGTACGAACGTCCCGCGTCGAGCGGGGGCGCCGTCGTGACCGTCGAGGACCACGCCGCGACGGCGAAGCCCGCCGACAGCGCGACGAACACGGTCGGCGCACCGGAAGAGTCCGGGGAAACGCCGGCGCTATCCGTTCGAGCCTTGCCGGACGCGAAAGGTCCTTCTGTCGGTACGGTCAAACGCGTAGCGGCCGCTACCACCGACGAGACCAGCGCGCCGTCGGACTGCGATGAAGTCGCGCTCGTGGAGCGTGCAGGCAAGGAGCTCCGGTCGGGACAAGCCGCACGCGCGCTGGCGACGACGCATCAGCACGAGACGGGCTGCGTCGGCGGCGTACTCGTGCAGGAGCGCGAGCGCATCGCGATCGAAGCGCTCGCCATGCTTGGACGAACCGGCGAGGCGCGAGCGCGCGCATCGTCGTTCGCGACGCGCTTTCCGTCGTCACCGCACCTGCGACGCGTTCGCCAGGTGATCGAAGCCACGCCTGAATGAACTGAACTCGCCGCCGAGTCGCCTCCGCGATCGGCTCCTGCTCCTCGAGCGAATTCGACCCACGAATCTGCCGCTGGAAGCGCGCGCACGCGCCGCCGCGTGCACCTCTCTCGATCCGAAGAAGTACGTACGAGCCCCTTGGACGAACCATGCACACACGTTCGATCGTGACGAGCACCACGGTCTTGTTGCTCCTCCTCGCGTGGGGATGCGATTCGAGCGACGACCGCCTCGGCTTCGAGCCCGCGGAGCAGCCCGCCGCGTTCGGCGCCGGCGATGCGAGCCCTGACGCCGACCCTGACGCCGATGCGAGTTGGGGGACCAAGTACTGCCCGACGAGCGCGTGTGCGTTCGGCTACACGACGTGCGCGAGCTCGCGGTTTCTCTGCGATACGAATCTGCTCACCGACGCGAACAACTGTGGTGCCTGTGGCCACGCGTGCCCGAAGACCACCGACGAGTATTCGTTCGCCTGCATCGGCGGCGAATGCGTGATGAAGTGCCCGGAGGACCCGGCGCGACTCGACTGCGACGGCATCGTCGACAACGGCTGCGAGACGTGGCCCACCACGAACGAGCACTGCGGGGCGTGCAACGTCACGTGCGATGTCTCGACCGATCCGACGCATGCGTGCACGAACACGACGATCAACTACGCGGTCGTCATCCAATGCGGATGCCCGAACGGCCTCCTCTTCTGCAACGGGTACTGCGTCGACCCCAATGCCGACGACCACTGCGGAGGGTGCGCCGTCACGTGCGACCCGAACGGTGGCCCTCAACCGAACCCTCCCAAGGCCCACTACGGATGCGTCGGGCAGCAGTGCGGGAAACTGAAGTGTGAGACGCTCTACCTCGATTGCGACGGAAACCAGGCGAACGGCTGCGAGGTCCACGGGATCTCGGACGAGAATTGTGGAGCGTGTGGCATTGCGTGCGGGGACGGCACGCACTGCATCGTGAACACGGATGGGTTCCCGCAGTGCATGTGCGAGGCGGGGACCTCGCTCTGCGTGACCGCTACGGATGGTCACGGACTGACGCAGGGCTATTGCGCCGACTTCGGAAGCGACGACCGCAACTGCGGCGGGTGCGGAGTCGAGTGTTTCCACGGAGCGCCGATCGGGCTTCCGCTGCCGGGGGGCCTCGAGGCCTGCGTCCACGGGAGCTGCGAGCTTCGCTGCGTCGAAGGCAACGCCGACTGCAACGACAGCCCCACGGATGGCTGCGAGACGAACACGTTCAGCGACCCTCGGAATTGCGGTGGATGCGGCATCCAGTGTGACCTCGCCGCGGGTCAAGCGTGTGCCGGTGGCCACTGCATGTTGGCGCCTTGCAAGACCGACGAGGAGACCGCGCGATGAAGCTCGTCACTTCGCGATCCGCCCGCATCTGCTTCGCGCTCCTGGCGGCGACCCCCGCGTCGAGCGCCATTGGCGCGTGCGCCTCCGAAACGAACGACGCCGAGCCGCAAGAGAGCGGCGCGACGGTGCCAGGCCAGCCCGCGGCCGATGGAGGCGCCACGGATGCGGACGCTGCCGACGCCGACGCGTGCGCATCGGACGACTGCGACTTCTTCCCATCCGAGTGCACGCCGGACGTCTTCTGCCCCACCAGCGCCTTCGATTTGCACGACCCTGCACAAGGACTGTCGTGGCTGACGGCTTCGCGCGTTCTGGCCGGCCGATCGCCGAGCGACGTCTGGTTCGCGGGTTCGCTCGGAGCCTATTCTCACTTCGACGGGACCTCGTGGTCCACCGTCGACGCGAGCACGCAGACCTCGGCGCGAGCCTTCTGGCTCACACCGTCGGGAGAGGTTGCCGTCACCGATTCAGGGGCGCTCCTCGTTCGCGGCTCGAGCTTCGTCACCACCTCCGGGAAGTCGCCCGGAGGCTTTGCCACCGCGGCGCTCGCGAACAAGCCCGCCAACTTCGGCCGCAAGGTCACGGCGGGCTTCGCTCCCGCTGGCTCGACCACGATGTGGATCGCGACCAACATCACGCTGAGGCGCCTCGGGGCGATGCCCGACGGCACGATCGCGGTGCAGTCGGGGATCGAGGCCACCCGCTGCATCCAGGGATGCGAGCGGACGCGGAGCATCCATGGCAGCTCCGAAAAGACGGTGTTCGCCGTGGGCGAGCTCGGTGCCGCCGTCCGCATCGACGACGCCGACTCCGATGCGCCCACGCTGACGCCGCTCAACTCGGGCACCACCATGGGCCTGTGGGGAGTGTTCGCCGCGTCCGACACCGACGTCTGGGCGGCTGGCGGCGGCGGGACGATCCGCCACTAGGACGGAGAGAGCGGACTCGCATGGAAGGGGGTCGAAGGTGTCCCCACTCGCGTGAACCTCGGTGCCATCTGGGGCTCGTCTTCGAAAGACATCTGGGTCGCGGGGACGACGGCGTGATCCTCCACTACGACGGGACCGTCTGGTCGCGGATCAAGATCGCCGGCCTCGGCTCGCGACGACCATCCATGACCGCGGTCTGGGGCACGGGCGCCGGCGCGGTCTACGTCGGCGGGCAAGGCATCGTCCTCTCCCTCGGAGGAAAACCATGAGCAGGGTGCATTGGATGATGGGCCCGGGGGCCCTCGCGCTCGCGGCCATCGCGGCGTGCGCGACCTCCGACGGAGAGACGGCGGCCGCGCCACAGACGTCGGATGCGGGTGGAACCGAGGCGCTCGATGCCCAGACGCCGGAGGCTTCCCCCGACGGCGCGAGCCTCACCGAGGCGGGCCCGAAAGTCCTCGAGCGGTGCAGCCCCGGCGGCTGGTGCGCGACGAACTTGCCTGATCAGGAGCTCGACATCCGCGATGTGCGTCCCTTCGAAGAACGCGCGTTCGCCGTTGCCGAGAGCGTGACCTTCGGCATCCAGTTCCTCGAATGGCAACGCTCGACGGACGCCTGGAAGTACATCAGTGAGGGCACGCAGAACCGGTTCGACCGCGGCAAGTACGCCGGCAACATGTGGGCCGCGAGCGAGAACGACGTCTACTTTACGGTCGCTCCGGCGTTCGTCTATCACGGCGTCCGATCCGATCCAGCTTCGCCGTTCACCTGGAGGATCTCTCGGCTCGACGATCGCGACGCAGGTGTGCCGGCTCACGATCCGGGACGCGTCTGGGCCGCGAACACGACCGCCAGGGCGTTCGACCCCGCGAGTCCGCCGTACGACTTCTTCGCGCCGTCCCTCGGCGTCGACAGTGTGCCCTCGGGTGACGTCTACGCCTGGTACGGGCCGACCCTCTTCCGGCGGACGCTGGCTCAGAACGGCGACGACGCGTGGGTCGTCGAGCACGTGCTCACCGATGCGGAATACCCGGGAGACCACTTCCACATCCAGAGCGTCGCCGGCAGCGGCCCGGACGACTTGTGGATCGGCGGTGTGCGTTCGCAGGTTGCCGAGGGCGGCGTGCACGAGACGGCTTGCCCCCTCGTCGTGCGGAAGCTCGCCGATGGCTACCACTCGTTCGTCGATCACGTCGTCAACCCGACGGGCGATCCGGCGGATCTCGCCTTCAATGTCTGCGACCCCAAACCGGGCGCGCTGCGGCTCATGATGCATTTCGAGATGCCCGAGTACGGCATCTCGCTCGACCTCGAGAACGCGAACGCCGGCTGGGTGCAATCGCTCCAGCAGATCGCCCCGAACACCGTCGTCGGCCTCGAGGACGCGACCACGCTGGTCTACCTGAAGTCGGACGGTGACACCCCGCTCGCGCGGTTCAACGTCGTCAACTTCGCGGACGGCCCGATCAGGAACGTATCGCTCGACCTCACCTCGCTCGCGGTCGTGGACGGCAGCGCGTGGATGAGCGGTTTCGGAGTCATGCTCTCGCTCGGCTACGACCCCACGAATTGGGCCCGTGGCGTGGGCGTCACGCTCGACACCGGAAATCCCGCGGACAACCCGATGAACGGCGCCACCTTCGAGCTCTCGTCCATCGCTCGGAGCGGCTCTCCGCTCACCGAGCCGCTCCACCAGGTCCGCGGGACCTCGACCTCGAACCTCTGGGCCGTCGGAAATCGCCATGCGTTCCACAAGACGACACTCTGACCATCGGGCCGCGTGCCTCTTCGTCTTCGCCTCGCTCGGAGGCGTGGGCATTGCTCTCGTCGCGTGCACGACGAGCGACGATGTCGTTGGCCAGAGCGAAGCTCCCCAGGCCGACGCGGCCGTCGTCTCCACGCCCCTGCAGGAAGCGGGAGTCGACGCGACCAAGCCGCGCTTCGAGGGCACGCCCTTGCCGGTGACGTGCGCCTCGGAGCCGTGCGTCGTGTCTCTCTCGAGGACGCTCGGCCCGACGCCCGATGCGCGCGCCGACGGCTTCTGCGCGCTTCTGAGTGACAAGACGGTGGCCTGTTGGGGGGCCAACGCAAGTGGCCAGCTCGGGCGCGGCGCCTCGTCCGAAGACAGCTCGACGCCCACGCGCATCGCCGGTCTCACCGACGTCGTCGAGCTCGAACACACGTGCGCGGTCGTCTCGAACGGTGATGTGTACTGCTGGGGGACGGGGCCCTTTCTCCAGGATCCGGCGAACATCGCGACCATCACGACGACCACGACCCCCGTGAAGCTGTCGCTCCCTCCCGCTGCGCACGTCGGCATCGGCTACGACGTCGGTTGCGCGGCGCTGACCGATGGCCGCGTTCTCTGCTGGGGGTCGAACCGCAACGGACAGCTCGCGCCGCCGTGGGAGGACGCAGCGCCCGCATCCGCGCCGCTCGCGCTGGACATCCCGAAGGGCGCGCCGATCGCGCGTGTGCTCGTCGGCACCGCCACGCTCCTTCTCCGCGAGGACGGGACCGCCGTGAGTTGGGGCGCGAACCCGCCGCTCGGTCGCGCCTCATCGCTCTCACCCGATCCGAGCCCGGCCCCGATCGCCGCGAGCGGGATCATGCGTGTCGATCTGGCACACGACAACGCATGCATGGCCGCAGGAGGCGCGGGCTATTGCTGGGGTGTACCGCTCTACCCGGCGACCTCCGCACCTCTCGAACGTGCGCTGCCGGAGCTCGTCTACACGCCCGAGCCCATCGTCGATATCGCGACCACGCGCACGACGGTAGAGAACGGGCAGACGCGCGCCTATCGGTGGTGCGCCATCGGTGAAGCCGGCAAAGTCCTTTGCCGGGGCGCGAACGACGACGGACAGGTCGGCGACGGCTCGTTCGACGATGCCCTGCAGCCCAAACAAGTCGCCGGCCTCTCGACGCCCGCTTCGCGGATCGAGGTCACGACGAGCACGAGCTGCGCGCTACTGACCAATGGCACGGTGCGCTGCTGGGGCGCCAATTCCTTCGGGCAACTCGGGAACGGTCAAAACCGAGGTCGAAGCCCTGTTCCGGTCGAGGTCCTCCTTCCATGAGCCTGCGTAGCCCAACGACGATCACGCTCTCCGTTTTGGCACTCGCGCTCGGCGCCGGAGTCGGTGCCGGCGCGTGCGGTCACGATCGTGACCCGTTCACGACCGCACCACAGAACTTCGGCGGTGAGCCGTCGCCAGACGCGGGGCACTGCGGGTACCAGTGCTCGATCGACGGTCGCAAGGTCCTCGACTCGTGCACCGGCCAGGTGATCGTGGAGTGCAGCAACGACCTTGCTTGCGGCGCCGGCACTTGCCAGGAGCCGTGTGCCGCGGCAGCTGCCGATTCCCGCTCGACGGGTTGTGACTTCTACTTCCAGGCGCCTCCGTCGTCACCGCAGTTCGGCGACGCATGCTACGCCGCCTTCATCGTCAACTCGTCGACGCTCGCTGTCGATCTCACGCTCGAGCGTGACGGCAAAAAGCTCGACCTCTCCGGCGCCGTCTACCGCACCGCCGTCGGTAGCTCCTCGCTCGAGGCGCACACGGGGCCTCTTGCCGCCGGGGAGAGCGTCATCGTCTTTCTCTCCGATCGCGATCCATCGCTGCCGGACGAACCCCAGGTCATTCGCTGCCCGTCCGGGGTCAAGGCGGCTCACTACTGGTCCACGCCATCGAACCGCGGCACGTCGGTCGGAAAATCCTTCCGGCTCGAGACGTCGACGCCGGTTGCTCTCTCCACGATCTACCCGTTTGGCGGTGCCGCCAGCTTTCTGCCATCGGCCACGCTCGTCCAGCCGGTCGTGTCGTGGTCGAAGGAGAACGTCATCATCAACGGCTGGGAGGCTGTCACCGCCGGCAAGCCGGTCGCGCAGATCGTGGCCGCCGAGGACGACACCAAGGTGACCGTCTATCCGCGCAAGGACATCCTCGGGAACTCGGCGATCGCGGGGTCCCCTGCAGGCGTACCCGTCAGCTACACCCTCGGCCACGGCGAGTTTTTGCAGCTCACCCAGACGGACGAGTTGACCGGAAGCTTCATCGTGTCGGACAAGCCGACGAGCGTGTTCGGCGGTCACCAGTGCGCGGACATCCCGTCGACCGGCGCAGCGTGCGACACGCTCGGCCAGCAGATCCCGAGCTTCGAGCATTGGGGCTCGGAGTACGCGAGCGCCGGCTACCGGCCGCGAGCCGGCGACGAGCAGGAGCCGATGCCCTACCGCATCGTCGCCGCGCGCGACGGCACCCGCTTCGAGTACGAGCCCACCATCCCGCCCGGCGCGCCGACCGAGCTCCAGGCTGGCGAGTCAGCCTACTTTCCGGTGACCGTCGGCAGCGGGATCGTCGTTCGCTCCCAGGACACCGAGCATCCGTTCTATCTCGCCGCGTACATGACCGGATGGCTCGGCGGCTACTTCGGGTCGCCATCGTACGGGACCGCGGGTGACCCCGAGTTCGTCAACGTGGTGCCGACGGGCCAGTACCTCGGCGCTTACAGCTTCTACGCCGACCCCACGTACGCCGAGACGTCGCTCGTCGTCATTCGTCAGAAGACCGATGGTCGCTTCGACGACGTCGAGCTCGATTGCACAGGCCCGATTCAGGGCTTCCGCCCGCTCGGGAGTCGTGGCGAATTCGAATACGCCCGCGTCGATCTCAGCATCAAGGGCGGCAACGGCTTGGTCACCGGCGACCGGACATGCACCCGGGGCCTTCACGGAATGCAGAGTGCGGGCCCGTTCACCGCCACCATCTGGGGCTGGGACCGCGCGGCAAGCTACGCGTATCCCGGGGGCACGGCACACCGGACGCTCGTCGAAACGCCGCTCGTATCGGTGCATTGACGGTCCGACCGCATCCGCCAAGTCGAGCTTCCTACGCTACGGGCAAGCCGGCCAAGTCTCTCCACGCGAATCATTGCGGTGCTGTCCTCGCGCAAGCGCGCTCTTGGCGACAAGCTGGTAGGGCGTTTGCAATCTCTCCGGCCTCCGGGGCGTTGGGCCTGGACGGAAGGTCCGCGGCGCCGTGAAGGCCGCGGTCGAACTCCAGCAAGACCAGGAGATGATCGTGGGCATCGCCTCATTTGCAGCGGGATTCGTCACGGGTTGGATGGTGCGAAGCACGGTCGAGTCGTCGCGTGGGCTGACGGTGAAGCTCGGCGCCGGTGCGGTCGGCCTACGCGACGTGTTCGGTCGTGCCATCACCACCGAACGCGAGTTTCTCGAGGACCTTTGGGCCGAGGTCCGGTCGCGTGTCCACGCCGATGACGAGGAGTCGGCGGCCGCAAGCGAAACCTCGGCACCGAAACCTGTCGCTTCGCAAGCGAACGGAGGTGCAGCATGAACCACGCGGGCGCAATGCACCACCCTCAGGACGTGCTCAAGATCGCGCACTACCATCCCGGCCGTTTGCGCGTCCGTGCGAAGACGTTCGCCAACGCCAGTGACAGCGCCGAGCGCGTGAAGGACGAGGTCGCGCACATGCGTGGTGTTCGCTCGGTGAGACACGATCGGCGGACGGGAAGCGTCCTCGTGGAATACGAGCCGCGTTTTGCGGAGGCCAATCGGATCCTCGAGCGAATCGCGACCGTAGGCGAGCTCGCGGTCGAGCAGACGGAGGCGCGCAAAGGGAGTGATGCGGCGGACAGCATCCTCGAGCTTTTCCGGTGGCTCGACGAAGTCACCGAGCAGGCCTCGGGCTCGCGCCTCAACTTGAGGCTGCTCGTGCCCGGGGGAATCGCGGCTTTTGGTGTCTATTCGCTCTTCAAGAGCGGTCATCCGCCAATCCCGCGTTGGGACAATCTCGCCTATTGGGCATATTCGATGTTCGTCGAGCTGAATGCGCGGAGAGAGGTTCCGCGGCCGTGACCGCGGCGGCGCACGTTGCGACTCATGGCCTGGTCGGGCTGCCTCGGTCCAGCCGAGCGAGTGCGCAGACGCGGCGCAGGCGCGAGGCCATCGAGGTTCTGCAGCGCGGTGCCGGTCGCCTCCTCGTCACCGGGGTGCGCCCCGCGGGGCTCATGCGCGAGCTCGCGGATTGGCTTCGAGCGCGAGTGGACGTCGTGTCCGTCGAGGAGAGGCCTCGCTCGTCGACGATTGCCGTTGCCTATCGGGAGCACGGCCTTCCGGGCGCCTTCGCGCGTTCCGTCCGAGAACGAGCGTTCGTTCTCGGTCAGCCGCCGCCACGGTCACCACGTTCGCGAGCTCGCGCGTCGGTGGTGCATTGGGTCGATGGGCGCACCCGCCTCGCGATCACGGGGCTCGGTAGGAGCACGCTCCGTCGCTTGAGTGCTTGGGTCGCGAGCCAGCCCGGGATCATCGACGCAACCCCGGGGCAGCGTTCCATCGTCGTCCGCTGGGAGCGGGGGGAAATCGATGCCCGCGCTCTCGTCGACGCCATCGCGGCGAGCGATCCGTCCGAGTGGCCGCCGACGTCTCCGAACGAGGCGTCGAACCCGTGGGTGATGCTCGTCTTCGACTCGCTCGTCCTCGCCGTTGCTCGAGGTCGCCTGCTTCCCACGCCCATCACCGCCCTCGCCGTTGCGCTCTCGGCCGTGCCTTCGGCGGGACGCACGCTGAAGGCCATCGACGAGCGACGTCTGAGCGTCGATCTGCTCGACTTGCTCGCGATTGGCATTTCGATTTCGACGGGGCAGCTGGGAACCGCGGCGTTCATCACTTGGCTCCTCGGGGTCGGTGACTTCGTGCTGGGTCTCACGACACGTCGTGCGAGGCGAGCGCTCACCGGTGTGATGGAGCTCGACGTTTCGAGCGCCTGGCGTCTTCGCTCGGACGGCAAAACGGAATCTGTTTCGCCAAAGAAGCTCCGAGTCGGCGATCGGATCATGTGCGATGCCGGCTCGAGGGTTGCGGCCGACGGCGCCATCCTGAGCGGGATCGTCACACTCGACGAGAAAGCACTTACGGGCGAGTCGATGCCGAGGGTACGCCGCAAGGGCGAGCAGGTGATGGCCTCGAGCGTCGTCGTCGAAGGGAGCGCCGTCGTCGAAGTGCATCGCGCCGGGCACGACACGACCGCGTCGCGCATCGTCCAGATCCTCGAGGGCGCGGGAGACAAGCCGATGTCCCTGCAGCGTCATACGGAGGCGATTGCCGATCGCCTCGTCCTACCGACCATCGGTCTCGCGGGCGCCTCGACGTTGCTCTCCTCGGAGCTCGAACGGATGACGAGCGTGCTCATCACCGATTTCGGCACCGGTATTCGGGTCAGCGTCCCCACGTGTGTGCTCGCCGGGATGACGCGCGCTGCGCGCGACGGAGTCCTCGTCAAGGGAGGTCACTTCCTCGAACGTCTCGCGAAGACGGAGTTCATCGTCTTCGACAAGACGGGGACGCTCACGATCGGCACACCACGCATCGTGGATACCGTGATCACCCCAGGTTTCGACGAGCGTGAGGTTATCGCGCTCGCCGTGGCCGCGGAGGTTCGTCAGAGCCATCCGGTGGCCGAGGCCCTGCGCGCCTATGCCGAGAGCGAGAGCATCGACGTCCCTCGCTCTGGGGTGCGCGAACAGAGCTATACGATTGGTCAAGGGCTCGTCGCGCGCTGCGGTCCTCGGGAGGTCGTCGTCGGAGGCCGCCGGCTGACGAAGTCGAAGGGGATCGATCTGCGCGGCGCCGAGCCCGTCATCGCGCGTCACGAGGAAGAGAGCGTCTCTTCGCTCTTCATCTCCATCGACGGCCGCCTCGCGGCAACCGTCGGTTATGCGGATACGCCGAGGCCAGAGAGCGCAGACGTGATCCGCGCGCTGCAAGACGGCGGGCGCCGCCGCATCGTCCTGATGTCCGGCGATGCGAGCGGGCCGGCCGAGGAGGTGGGGCGGCGCCTCGGTGTGGACGAGGTCTTTTCGGAGCTCTTGCCCCAGGAAAAGGCCGAGCGCGTGAGCTCGCTCCGGCGCTCCGGAAAGACGGTCGCGATGGTTGGTGATGGCATCAACGATGCGCCTGCGCTGGCCCTCGCGGACGTGGGAATCTCCCTCACCGGAGGCACCGACGTTGCGCTCGAGACCGCCGACGTCGTGCTGCTCCACGGCAGCCTGACGATGCTTCCGGAGGTCTTCGCCCTCGCGGACGCGGCCATGGACGTGGTGCACCTCGGCTTGGGAATCGTCATCGTTCCCAACGCCGTGGCGATCACGCTCGGTGCGCTCGGCCTCATCACACCGGGAATCGCAACCGTGATCAACAACGGCTCGACCGTCGTTGCTTCCCTTGCCGCGCTCGCGCCGCTTTTGTCTCCACGTCATGTGCTCGACGTGTCTCGGCGGCGGCTGCGTGGACGAGCGAGCTAGTGATCGTCCGGCGACGACTCGCGGCGCAGGCGTTTGTTCAGCATGCGATAGGCAATCAATGCCGCGGCCGCGCCGATGGCGGCCTCGCTCGGTCCCCACGCTCCGGCCGCAGCCGCCACGAGCCCGCCGACGACGCCAGCCCCTACGATCGGGCGCTCGAGTGCATGGCCGACGCGCTTCATCGCTCGCTGGGCTCCGTCGCCCATGCTCTGGTTTTCCCCGGAATCTGCAGCGGTGGTGTTCATTGCGAACGCTCCTTTCGCGGACGGGAAGCAAACACCCGACCACGAAGAAGCGCGTGTTCGAGAACATGCGGGGCCGTTCGCTTACCCCAAGCGTTCGGGCGTGCCATGAACCAATGAGGGTGGGAAGCAAAGGACCTGCGCTTGCGTAGGTTCAAGGAACCATGCGCCTGCGCGCCGTCGTCCTGAGCTTCGTATTCTCGATCCACGCGGGCCACGCGGGCCACGCGATCGCGGCCGATCCGACCGAGGCCGAGAGCGAGGCGCGCTTCGCCGAAGCCGAGCGTCTTCGTCGGGTTGCCGAGGCGATCGCCACGAGGGCCCGTGCAAAGAAGCCGACCGAGGACTGGTCCACGAGAAAGCGCGCCGCTGTGCTCGCTGCGGATCGCGCCTACGTGAGGGTTCTCGGCTCGAGGCCGCTGATGCCGGAGACTCCCCAGCCATCGGGCGTGATCGGCTTGATCAGAGATCCAACGAAACCCGAGCAGACTCCCCTCGAGCTCTTGGTGCCTTTACCAAGGGCCATCGCGGCGCTCTCACGTATCGCGTCGATGTGGTCCGAACTCGAGGTGAGCGAACGGATCGTTCTGGTGCCAGTGCAGTGGTCCGGTCAGACGATCGCAAGCTTCCGGATGGGAAATCGGGTCGTCTGCATGGTCTCCAATGACGTGGCCTATGAGTGCAAGGAACGCGCAATTCAAGCGGCGAGGGCTTGTTACGACCTCGCCGTTCGAGCGGCTTCGTTCGACTCGTTTGCCGAGAATTGCGAATTGATTCTAGGCCGATATCGCGAGCTACGTCCGATATCCGAAATTCGCCCCATTCCGTTCTGGGGACTACCCTTCGAAGATCCCGAAGCGATCGGATCGTCTTGGGCAAGGGAATCGCCGGTGTCGAAGTAGCTCACAGGACGAGCTATTGGCGCGGCGGCATCCGCACTTGCCGCCAACGAAGAGTACCGCCGCGAGAGCGAGCGTTCGTACCCTTCGTTGGCGCGACGAGGACGACACCTCGCCACGAGCTCTGAGTGACTCGTCAGGCTCGGTTGCTGTCGGCGCGCGACCGGCGGCGGCGGACGAGCGTGGCCAATACGCCGGCAAGAACCATCAGAGCACCGCTCGTCGAAGAGCCGCGCGCGTTGAAGGCAGGCACGCTGCAGCCCGAATCAGCGCCGCCCCCCGCCGCGTCGGGCGAAGGCGTGGATGCGGGGTCGCTGGACGGCTCCGTCGACGGACCGCTGCTTCCGATCGTGAACGAGACGGCCCCCGATTTCGGACCGACGCCTTTCGCGTTCTTGGCGGCCACGGTGCAGGAGTAAGCGCCGGCGACGAGGTTCTCGAGCGCGATCGGCGACGACGGACCGGTTTCGGTCACAGCGCCGTCCTGGCACGAGACGCTGTAGGACGTAATCGCAAGTCCGCCGTCGTTCGCCGGGGCGACGAACGAAAGCGTGGCCGTCTTCCCGTTGACCTGGGCGGTGAGCTTCGTCGGAGCTCCCGGCAGATCGCCCGCCTCGCTCGAAACCGGCGTCGACTCCGGACCATCTCCGAGGAGGTCGTTTGATGCATGTACGGTGCACGAATAGGGCGTTCCAGCCGTGAGCCCGCTCACCATCAACGGCGATGCCGAGCCCGTCGCCGTCAAAGCTCCCGGATTGCAGGTCGCGGTGTAGCTCGTCGGATTGCCCGTCGTCGGGGGCGTGAACGTCAGCTGCGCCTCGCTGCCTGAGACGTCGACGTTCGTGAGCGTGGGCGCTCCCGGCTTGCCGAGCTCGGCGCCGGCCGTCGAGGTGATGTTGGTCCCGATGCCGAGCGCGTCGTGGAGCGCGAGGAGGTCCGCGTCGGAGCGCGCGGACGAGTAGATCGCCGTGAACGCGATGTTGCCGTCGAACGCGTCGCCTCCGTCGTAAGCATGACCGAGCTCCCACGGCCCGAGCGCCCCCGTGCTCACGTCGCGCACGTCATCCTCGCATCCCGTGCCCTGCGCGACGCCGTTGATGAGACCGGTGTGAAGGCCGCTCGCCCGCCGGCCAGCGAGCATCGACCAGACTCCGCTCTCGACGCCTGGATACTCCTGCTGACACCAGCCGTGCTCGTCGCTGGTGAGGAGCATGAAGCCGTTGCGGTTGTCGTCCCCTTGCAGCTTCAACGACCATCCAGGAACGTTGTCGTCGTTGTAGTTGCCGATGATTCCGTGTGTACTGCCGTCGACCGTGTTCGGCAGCACCACGCTGAACGCGGTGAAGTCGGCACTCCCGAGCGCCGGCATCGTGTCCGTCCTCATCGCGCGCCCGGCGGCGAAGCCATTGAGCGCGGACGTGCCGGTGCGGAAGCCCGACGTCCAAGCCACGGTCCCCGAGAGCGCGAGGTCGAACGTCCCGACGTGATCCTTCAGCGTCGCGCCCGAACCCTCCGTGAACGTGTACAGCGCGACGAGATTGCCTCCGAAGAGCCGTGAAGGGTCGTTGGTCCGCGTCGCGTTCGCCTTTCCATAGAAGGCGTAAATCGTCGACGCTCCTGCCGGCAACGACGCGACCTTCACCCACACCTTCGTCGACGCTGTGCCGAGCCCGCTGTCGACCCAGGCGTCGAGCTCGTTGCATGAGCTATCCGCGAAGCGGAGGTCGCCACCGTCAGCCTTGAGCTTGCTCGCCTCGACGAGGTTCGAGGTGTCGATGGTCACGAGCGCGAGATGGTTCGTCTGCGCAGCAGACTTGTTGTCGAAGTCGATGGGCGTCGCGTACGACCAACCATCGAACGTCCCCGGGCAGGCGGCACGTGCCGGCGCAGCGACGAAGAGAGCACCACAGGAGAGCAAGGCCGAGACGACAATCTCGGAACGACGACGAGCCATAAGTTCCCTCGGAAAAAAGTGGGGGATCGAAAATTCGGCGGAACATACGGGAGTCGCCTGACGAGAGGCTCCGTGATTCGACGCCGCGCTCCATTTCGGTCGGTGCCACTCGCCGCTCGGACGCCAAGCGCGTTCAAGGTGCGAGGAACGGGATTCGGAACGTCGCCCCGCGCGGGCGAAGCCTCCCCGACGTGGAACTTCCGCCCTCCCTCCGCTTCCCGAACGCGATGTTCTTCCTGACCGTGAAGCGCTGACCCGGCGGCGTGTCAGCGACTGAAGAAGCGGATCGAGCTCGCCGCGTCGTCGGTCCGTAGCGCCGCGACGATGCCTGCCGGTCCGGCCCGACGACGACAACGTCCGCAGCTTCGGGGGCGCTCATGTTCGAAGCTCCGACAGCCAACGCAACGCGCGAATTCCGGGCATGAACGCGTACTCACCACCGCGCGTCACGACGAAGCTCGGGAGACCACGGAGCCGCTTCGGGATCGGTCGTTTCGGAATCGAGAACGTGCCGCCGCCGTCGTCCTGTGCCCCCGTGATCGGATCCTTGGCGTCGCCCAAGTCGAGGAATGTGCCGCCATTGAGCCACTCCGATTGGACGAACTCGAATTGGCGTCCGAGGTGCGCTCCGACGAAGGCGAACATCAACCCTCGGTCTTGTCCGTCGTCGTCGAGGACGCCCTCCGGCAGCTCCGGGCCGTACGCGGTTCCACGACGCAACATGCGGTGAAGCCTCACGACGCCCGCCACCGAAGCATCGCGCGGGTTCGCGCGACGGACATGACAGCCGGGAGGCGTGTTGTATCCCGTCGCGTCGTCCGCGAAGCCGAAGTCGTTGTTCCGAAGTGGATCGGCGCCGAGCTCGCGATCGTCGTGGAAGGGACAGAGCGCAAGCGGCGCGCCACTCCTCCATCGGCCCATCATCTTCGCCGCGAGGAGCTCGAGGTCGTCGGGGCTCGTCGAGCTCTCCTGCAGGTAGCGGCGAAACGCTGCGACGCGTTGATGCAACTTGCGGAAGGCGACGTACGTTCCGTTGCGCCCGAGGATCTCCGGCCCTGGCATGGGAGGAAGATTTCCGGTCTCGTCCGGGTAACCGAGGACGAACTCGCCCGGCTTGAGTGGTGGCTCGTGCGAGTTGCGGCTCGGAATGCCGCTCCCTTCGATCGCCGGCTGACCGATGCCGTCCTTGAACCCGAACGGCTCTCGTCCCGTGCTGAGCGTGTGGCAGTCCTGACGCCAGATCGCCTCGATGCCGTGAAGGCCGTGATAGGTCGCGCGCGCACGATCGATCGCGGCGTCGAGCGCGGCCTGGCTCGGCGACAGCGCAGTCAGGACGACGTGGACCTCACGTGTTCCAAGGGGGCTCTCCCAGTGCTCGGGGCTGCTCTCGCCCACGTCGCCCAAGGCGGTCGCGCGCGCAGCCATGCCCTGTCGAAACTCCCAGGCGAAGGTGTCGAGGTACTCCTGGGGGACGCCCAGCGCTCGGAGCCCTTCGTACGTGAGCGATGCGCTTACCCAGGTGTCGCTGAGAGGGCTCTCGGGGTTCGCCGCCGAGCTCACGACCTTGGCGAGCCGACCCATCAATGCCCGGCCTGCCGTCGCGTCGTCGATCCGAAGCAGGATGTACGTCGCCGCGTAGGGACTGGGGCGCGGCCGCAAGACGCCGCTCTGGATGTCATCGAGCTCCAGCATGCTCGTCACGCCGCCGTCGCGAGGTTCCTCCAGAAGCGCGTCAGGCTCTCGTCGCCTCCGAAGAGCGTGCTGAACACGGTCGAATCGACCACGAGCACATCGCCGGCGCGCGTGCCGCTCGGAGGCATCCAGACGAACGTGTTGAATTCCTTGTTTCCGGCATTCGTGAATGGATGAGGCCGGGTCAGGTCAATCGGCTGTCTGCCGAGGACGCGGACGTCACCCGGATCCTCCGCCGTCACCGCGTAATGCGGAAGGTGCAGGTGGAAGTTGAAGTTACGGACCCCGTCGAGCCATCCGCGCGTATCGAGATCGCTTGCCACGGAGAGCGGCGCGATTTGGTCGCCTTGCCGAGCCGGGCGAAGCCCCCACCGGTTCTCGATCGGGATCCCGAGCCCGTTCATGAGGGACCGCGTGTAGCCGCCGAACCGCTGCTGCCGCGGTACGAGCGCATCGCCGTGATGTTGGTACTCCATCTCCCGTTCGGCCCCGTCGGGTGAGTGACCGACGTCGTGGTGAGGACCGACGACGAGGCATGTCCCTTCACGTTGGAGAAAGGCGCGAACGGCCTCGATCTCGGAGGCCGATGCCACCTGTTCGGTGATCAGGTGGTCGAGGCCGAACACGAACAGGGTGTCGGCGTCATCGAGGACGCGCTCGTCGAGTGGCAGCGAGAAGCCCGCCTGGTCCACCCGCTGGAAAACCGGAACGACGTTGCCCGTGACCTCGCCCACGAGCTCTTGGAAGTTCACCCAAGCCCAGAAAAACAGCTCGAGCGACCCGGCAATCCCCTGCTGGAATCTCAGCTTGTCGGACCACTGAGGCGCCTCGTACGCCGGCCAGAGGACGCGGCGCACCTCGGTCATCGTCGAGAACCGGTTGTCGAGCTCGCTCGGGTCGTGCCCCGCTTCGCCCGGATAGCTCCACGCGACGTAGATGCTCACGCGGCGCCGCCCCTTCGCGTACTTCCGCGGCACGTGGTTCTGGTTGTACGTCCTCGCGGTGGTCGGCTTCGTGGTCACGGCGTTCACCTCGTGGCATCACTGCATTTGGTCGAGCATCTCGCCGAGCGCCGCTTTGATCTTGAGCGCCTTCTTGATCTCGTCGCTCGAGACGAACGGGTACTCGCCGTACTCGAGGAAGCTCGGGCACTGATGGTCGCGAACGAACTTCACGAACGCGGCCGTGTTCGTCTTCCAGTCCGCCGGGAAGCCTTCGAGGTTCTCGAAGGCCGTATCGATACCGACCTTCCGGAAAAGCACGACGGCATCCTCCGTGTACTTGTCGAAGTCGGTGTCGAAGATGCCCTGGTACATGAACCGGGTATCGTTGTCGAAGAGCACCCAGCGCAGGTAATGAAGCTTGAGCGGTGCGAGGACGTTGGGATCGGACTCGAGCGCCTTCGCGAGCCGCTCGCCGTAGACGCGCATCGCGTCCGCCCTCCCAGCTTTGACGTTCGCGATGACCGTGAAGCCGTAACACGCGGGGGTCTTCGGATAGATCGGCCCGTACTTGCCCTTTGGCAGCCGGTCGGTCGACTTCGGTATCGCAACAGCTTGAGGTTTGATCTCCATCACGCGCTCCTCGATGGCCCTGCAGGTCACGAAGCAAGACGGAGACCGAGCGTCATCGCGACTGCGCGAGCGCGGTCGCAAGCGGCGCCATTCGAGCTCGTGGACGAGCAACTGCTGGTCGATTGGTCGTTGGCAACACAAGCGCGACCACAACAACGACAACTGACGTGATCACGTCACGAGAGAGACTCCGCGGTCGCCAAGAGTTTTCATCCCGAACGCACGACGGGCACAACGACCTCCGACACTGCGCGCGCGTCCCTGAACCCAGGGCCACCAATTCGGAGGTTATCTTGAGGTCATCTCATATCAGAGGGCTTGCCTCGTCCGCGGTGCTGCTCCTCGCCAGCGTTGGCGTCATGAACTGCGAGGGTCCGCGGGGCAATGACGGAGCAAGCGGAGAGAAGGGCGCGAATGGTGAAACGGGCGCGAATGGTGAAACGGGCGCGACCGGTGGAAAGGGCGGCCTTGGGGACAAGGGCGCCCAGGGCGACAAGGGCGACAAGGGCGATAAAGGCGACACCGGCGTGGAGCCGCCGAGCACCGATCCCGGGCCCGGCAAGCTCACGTCCGGCTACGACGACGCCATCAAGGGCGGCGTTGCGCACGCGGACCGCGTGATCTTCTTCCTCGGCGACGGCATGGGCATCCCGGTCATGACGGCGGCCCGGATCTACGGCTACGGCGAGGAAGGCAGCCTGCACATCGACGACCTGCCCGAGACGGGCTTCGTTCGCACGTACTCGCGTGACTCCCGCGTGACCGACAGCGCGCCGTCGATGTCGGCGTACATGACGGGCGTCAAGATGTCGAACGGCGTCATCGCGATGAGCGCCGAGACGCCGAACTACGGCCAGGGAAAGCCCGTCCCCACGGTTCTCGAGTGGGCGGAGGCCGCAGGCTGGTCGACCGGCGTCGTGACCACGACGCGGGTCACGCACGCGACCCCGGCCGCGACCTACTCGCACATCAGCGACCGCGACAACGAGAACAACATCGCGCGCCAGCTCGTCCCCGGCGGGCTCGGCTTCAACTCGACGCTCGGGAACGGCCTCGAGGTCATCTTTGGCGGCGGGCGCTCGCAGTTCACTGGCCGCGCGGACAACCGCGACCTCGTCACCGAGCTCAAGGCCAAGAGCTACACCTACGCCTCGAACGCCACCGAGCTGTCGGCGATCCCGCTCACCGGCGCGTCCCAGAAGGCGCTCGGCCTCTTCACGAACAGCCATATGTCCTACGAGCTGGACCGCAATCCGGCCAACGAGCCGAGCCTGTCGCAGATGGCGACGAAGGCGGTCCAGATCCTCGAGCAGAACCAGAAGGGCTACTTCCTCATGGTCGAGGGCGGACGCATCGACCACGCGCTGCACGACACGAACGCCAAGCGGGCCCTCGTCGACACCATCGCCTTCGACAACGCGATCGACGCGGTCCTCACCGAGGTGAAGAAGTCCGATCCGAACCTCACGCACACGCTCATCGTGGTCACGGCCGATCACGATCACACGATGGTGCACCTCGGCTACGCCCAGCGCACCGGGAAGACGACGCCGACCAACGCGGGCGTCCTCGGCCTCGTGAAGAACTACGCGGGAACCGCGATGGGCCAGCCGACGAACGACGCGGACGGGAAGCCCTACTCGATCCTGGCGTTCGGTAACGGTCCTAACCGCATCCCCAGCTCCCGCGTGACCGCGCCGACGCTGACGGACGATGTGACCAGCGCGAACGGCTACCTGCAGGAGGCTGCCATCCGGATGCCGACGGGCGGCGAGACGCACGGCGGCACGGACGTGGCGATCCAGGCCGTGGGCTTCGGGGCGGACCAGTTCCACGGGTTCATGGACAACACCGAAGTCTTCGGACTGTTGCGCAAGGCGACCAAGCTGTGATGACCGAGAAAGGAAGACACGTCATGAAGTTCAATCGCGCAGTCCTGGGCGCCGCAGCGCTCTTCGCCTCCTTGTCGAGCGCCCCCGAGGCTCACGCCGAGCCTCCCGCAGTCCCCGCGAAGAACGTCATCTTCTTCCTCGGCGACGGCATGGGGCCGACC
Source organism: Labilithrix luteola (assembly GCF_001263205.1). Lineage (GTDB taxonomy): Bacteria > Myxococcota_A > Polyangia > Polyangiales > Polyangiaceae > Labilithrix > Labilithrix luteola. The sequence goes on along the minus strand of NZ_CP012333.1, from coordinate 3,246,367 downwards.
ACGGTCACCGCGTCGCGCATCTACGGGTACGGCGAAGCCGGCAAGCTGGCGATGGAGAAGCTGCCCCGTACGGCCCGCATCAAGACCTTCTCGCTCGACGCCCAGACCACCGACAGTGCGCCGTCGATGGCGGCGTACATGACCGGCGTGAAGATGCGCAACGAGGTCCTCTCGATGAGCGGGGAGACCGTGGCGCGCATCGAGGCCGACGGCCACTGCGCGCCGACCGGAAACGGCGTCGCCGTCCCGACCTTCCTCGAGAAGGCGAAGGCTGCCGGTAAGGCGGTCGGCGTCGTCACCACCACCGAGCTGACGCACGCCACGCCGGCCGCGACGTACTCGCATATCTGCAACCGCAACCTTCCTTACGACATCTCGGCGCAGGCGGTCCCCGGCGGAGCCGGATACAACACGGCCCTCGACGGCGGTGTGAGCGCCGGAGTGGACGTGCTCCTCGGCGGCGGCGCGAACCACTGGACGCCTTTCAATGCCAGCACCAACGGCTCCGGTCGCCCCGACGGCCGCGATCTCACCGCCGAGATGCAGAGCAAGGGCTACTCCTACGTGACGAACGGCCCCGGCCTCCGCGGCCTGCCCGCCTCGACGACGAAGCTCCTCGGCCTCTTCTCGAAGACCAGCCACCTGAACTACGAGCTCGATCGCGATCCGAGCACCGAGCCGAGCCTCGCGGAGATGACGGTCAAGGCGATCGAGGTCCTGAAGAAGGCCTCGAGCGCCGGTAACCAGGGCTTCTTCCTCATGGTCGAGGGCGGGCGAATCGACCACGCGCTCCACGACACCAAGGCGCAGAAGGCGCTCGCCGACACGCTGGCGTTCGACTCCGCGATCCAGGCGGCGATGGCCACGGTGGACCTGAGCAACACGCTCATCGTCGTGACCGCCGACCACGATCACACGATGACGATGAACGGCTATGGCCAGCGTGGTAGCGGCCTGCACGTCCTCGACGTCGTCCGCGATCCTGCGAGCGGCGCTCCCCTCGTGGACGCGGACGGCTATCCGTACCCCACGCTCGTCTTCGGCAACGGCCCGAACCGCCCCATCGTCCGCAGCGCTGGTGACACCATGAACCTCCTCGACAAGAACTTCACGCACATCTCGGCCGTCCGGACAAGCGCGGGTGGAGAGACCCACGGCGGCGGAGACGTCATGCTCATGGCGGGCGGCGCCGGCGCCGAGGCCTTCAAGGGCACCATGGACAACACCAAGGTGTTCCAGCTCCTCAAGACCGCGGCGGGGCTGTAGTCATGACACGCTCGGGTCGAAACGGTTCGCTCCTCGCAGTCCTGCTCCTGTCCGCGGCTTGCTCCAACTCCGAGAGAGCGCCCGCGCAAGGTACGGACGAGCAACCACTCTCCGCGGTCATCACTCACGAGGAGCGGATCGTTCGGCCCGACGGCGTCACGCAGACCATGCGCTATCAGGAGCGCATGGTCCGCGCGGACGGCCGCGTGTGGATCGAGCGCGTCGTGGATCCCCGCCACGCGCAGCACGAAGACGACGCGCACGGCACCAAGCACGTGCACGACTGGGGCTCCGCAACACGTTTCGTGACGCGGGACGCGAAGGCCGACGCTGCCGGCTCCGGCGCCGAGGCTGCCCACCTGCAGTTCGTCCTTCCCCACGAGCGTCAGCTCGTCGCCGTGGTGCCCGCGGAATACGACTCGGTCGGCTTCTATCCCGTGTGGAGCGAAATCGCTCATCTCGTCTCCGACGTCGATCGCGCGGCGCTGCAGCCGTCCAAGCGGGTGACTGCAAAGGCCGACACCCGCTGGCTCGAACGCCAGGACGGAGACAAGTACGTCCGCGTCCTGTGGAGCGATCGGCTGCATCTCGCGCTCGAGGCCGAAGCGGGCAAGAGCGACGGCACCGTCGTGCGCAGCCTGCATGCGGAGGTCGAGCCCGTCCCGGCGGCGCTGCCCTGGTCCCGGCTCGAAGGCTACGCGGTCAAGGACGTAAACGACTTCCGAGATTGAAACGCGCCCGGAGAGCTTCCGACGCGCTCCGGAGGGCTCACGGACGCGTCGATGAGACCTCGCAGCGCGAAGGAGGCACTGCGCGCCGCGACGGAGGCGTCAGCGGACGCGTCGAAGCGTCATGCGTGCGCGGCGCGGCGCGGGGCCCGGATGCTTCGCCTGCGGCCGCGCCCTCAGTTTACAGGCTTGAAGGGTGCGCACGTCGACGAGCCGGCTCCGACGATGCTCATCCCCGCGCCCGGTACCGCGATCGTAGTTTCGTTCGTTGCCGGCGAGTAGCGGTAGACGGTCGAGCCCGGCGTCGACTCCTCAGTCGACAAATCCAAGAACGTCCAGAAGTCGCCGCCCCAATGTGCGAACGCATATGCACCGTTACCGGCGGCGGACGTGCGATAGGTTTCGAGGGCCGCGCCGGTAGTCTTGTCGAAGCGTGAGATCACGCCGGTCTGCGGGGAATAGCCGAAGAGCTTGCCATCACCCGTGCCCGTCAGCTCGGTGATTGCCGGGAAGATCGTCTTTCCGACCCAACTGACGCCGCGCGTCGAAAGATCGACCCTGTAGAGACCATCATAAGGGTGGAGAAACAGACTTTCTCCCGCACTCGAGTCGTCCTTGGCGAATCCCATTCCAAACACGTTCATGTTTACTGGAACGTTGTTCAGCACGACTTCCTGACATTGAAGGTCAGAGAGGCGGACCCTGTCTATTGCGCCTGACTTGAACAGGACCCACGCATAGCCGCGGCGATCGACCGCCATCGAAAATGTGTTGCGATCCGGGCAGTCGAGCTTACCGACAAGCGAGAATGTGAGAGTCGCGGGATCGAACCGGTGAATCGCATCCGGACGTTGTGTGAGGACGTAGATCTGCGTGTTCTCCTCGCCGGCGCAGTCTTGCTCGATGCCGTCCGCGACGTTTGCATCGGCCGCGGCGTCGACGGCGTCGACGGGAGCGACGAACTGCTCCGGCGGCGGCGCGGCATCGGGAGAAACCTCGTACCCGTCCCGACTACTCGACGAACATTGAATAGCCGACGCGCCCAGCACGACGACCACGAGAGCCGATAGTGAACCATAGACCGTACGATGAAACATCGACCCCTATCTCCTATCGCTCAAAGGTTACGGGCGCGGGCTTCAAATCGACCCACTCCTGATCAAGGAAGCCATCATCGATTCCTCTCCCCAAATTGCCGACAACGTTCCCTCCCCAGCACTCCACGACGCCCGAGCGCAGGAGCGCACATGACGTATTTTCGTTCAGCGCGAGTGCCACGACAGGGCCGCTCAGGCCATCCACGCGGGTCGGTCGCCCCCTTTCGGATGGTGGCTGCCCCGGGCCCCAGCAATAGACGCGTCCACTGCCCATGACGGCGCAGGTTTTGGATTTGTTGCCCACGATCTGGAGTGGGATGTCGGCGCGGTGAGGTAGGCCAGCATCCGCGTCCTCGGCCTCGGTGACGCGCGAGAGGATGGTAGGCGCCGGGAGCTTGGATACGTCGGTGACGAATCCACGTCCGAGCTCACCGTTCGTGTTGCCGCCCCAACACTCGACGTGCCGTCCGGCGATGGCGCATGCATATCTCGATGCCGGCGCCACCGCGCGCACCTTCGACAGGTCCGGGACGAGCGTCGGGACCGGATCCGGATCTTCCGATGTACCGCGGCCGAGCAAGTAGGCGCAGGAAGGAGAAACATTTATGCACCTGGCTCCGCCCCAGGACAAAAGCTCCCCGCTCGTCGTGACCGCGAACATCGCGTCCTGGCCCGGCGCGGCGAGTGCGATGGATCGGCCGCCCACCGGGATCTCCGAGGGACCTCCCACCTCGCTCGTGGGACGGGCGAGCTGGGAGGCAGTGTTTCTGCCCCAACACGAGAGGCCACCGGTGGCGCTCGTGACGCACGCCGTCTGCGTTCCGACCGCGACGTCCTTGGCCAGAGGGACAAGATCCATGCGGGTCGGCAGGGCGCCCCCGGGTGACACTGGACCTGCATCGGGGCTCATTCCCGCACCGACGAGAATGTCTTGGCCCCAGCAGAAGACGCTGCCGTCTTCAACGCGCGCGCAAGCGTTGTAGCCGCCAACGCTGAGGCTCGTGACGCCGGAGAGGTTCGGGAGCCGATGCGGCGTCGTGCTCATCGGAAAGCCGCCTCCAGCCGGCACGTATCCGAGCCTCTGCAGAATGTTGCTCCCCCAGCACTGCACGGTCTTGTCGTCGAGGAGCGCGCAAAACGTCCCCAGGGCTTCGTCGCTTCCGCCAAGGGCAACGACGCATGGAGAGGCCTCGCAGCTCACCGAGCCGTCCGGAATCTCGTACTCGTCTTCCGTCGCGGCGTCCGAGGCGTCGGCGTCGGCGCCAGCGTCTGCCTCGGCTTCGCTCGCTGCATCCTCGCTCCGGCCCGCGTCCTCGACGGTACCGGGGTGCTCGTCCTGGGAGGCGCAATGAACGAGCGTGGTGGCGGCCGCAATTGCGACGGCACCGAGAGTCAGCGCGGACTTCATTGAATCTCCGTCGGCAAGCTCGCGCTGCCCTTGTGAAGGAGGACGTTCTGTCCTGCGATCCAGAGATCGTCCTTGCTCGATCCCCAGATCGCGAACAGATCCTCCGTCAGGCCCTGGCTCGAACCGTCCGTGGTCCACGCCTTGCCGTCCCAATGCAAGATTGTCCCTGCGTCTCCGACCGCCCAGACATCATCGGGTGCGAAGCCCCAGAGCGCCCGCAGCACCCCGGTCGTCGGCACGTCGACAGTCAGGGCGGCGTATTCGCCGCCGCCTTCGCGGGTGAAGCGAACCATCGATCCCCCCTCCCCCGCGGCCCACACGTCGGCGTCGGGGCTGCACCATACGGCGTTGAGGTTTTTCGACGAGCGGCTGTTGACCGGCGTCCATGCCGTACCGTCGGCCTTCCAGCCTGCCGAGTAACGAGTTTTGCCGCCATTGCCCACGATCCATACTCCCGAGCTGGCGTTTCCATGGATCGCGTTGAACGAAATCTGCTCGGGGCTGCCCGCATCCGCAACGCTGGTATCCGAGGCTTGCCAGTTCGGCCCAGCGTCACCCCATCCGTCACAGTGAAGAACCGATGCCACCCGCTCATCGACGGATTTGACCCTGACCATCGACGTTCCGACCGCCCACACGTCGCTCGCGCTCGTTCCCCACATCGCGAAAATGGGGGTCGGTTTAGGGCCATTGACGACACCACCGTCCTCAACAGGCGGTTCGGGAGAACGCGACCATCCAGCGTCTTCGCCGTCGAATCCCTGGCTGTGCCACATCGCTTGGCTCGTGCTGAATGCCCAGATATCGCCTTTCCCGCTACCCCAAATGCCGGATAGCGCCATTCGAGTATCGAGCGTCGTCCTGACGAACCGCTTTCCATCCCAATGAATCGTGAGGTGAGGGCTGCCTGCGACCCACACGTCCTCCGGTCCCGATCCCCAGATTCCGTTGAGGGAAACCGCCGTGGAAGGGAGCCCGATCCGGCACCAGGTGCCCGCCTCGCAGGCGTTGGCCGGCGGCAGGACCGCTCCCGAATCCGCCGTTTCGCCCGCGTCTGGCAGTAGCGCCTCGACCGAAGGAGGCGCGCTCTCTGCGCAGCTCGCGACCACTCGGGCGACACCGGTCGTGGCGAGGAGCGCGACCAGCGAGAGTCTCGCGTGAGTGCCCCTGCCCATCAGAACACCCCTCCCGCGTCCGGCAGGTCGCAGGGTTTCGTCAGACAGCGCCCCTCGGCGCATGGCTGGCCCTTTTCGAGATCGCATTCTACGCCGCAGCCTCCGCAGTTGCGCGGATCGAGCATGAGATTGACCTCACAGCCATTTTCGATTTGGCCATCGCAATCGGCTCGGCCGGGCGGACAGTAATACGAACATCGGCCGAGCTCGCAGATCGGATGTCCGAGTGTCCGGTCAAAAGTATTTGTTGCATGACCCGGACAAACGTTGCCGCAAGTGCCGCAGTTTTGCGGATCTCTCATTAGATCGATACAAACGTTGGCACCGGGGCAATGACTGAGCCCTGGATCTTCGCACTCGCATACCCCTGCCACGCACTCTTGTTCGGGCAAGCAGGCGTGCCCGCACGCGCCGCAGTTCTTGGGATCGCGCGCGAGGTCCGTCTCGCAACCGTCGCCGCACATATCGTTGTTGCAATCGAAGTGACCCTTGGTGCAACCGAGGGTGCACGACGAATTTCCGCAGACGGGACCTAGAAATGGTGGGAGGACGCCTGGCCCGCAGGGCCACGCGCTCGAGTCCTCTTCCGGAAGATCGCACGCATTCCCGCACGCGCCGCAGTTGTTGGCATCCTTATTGGTCTGCGTGCATGCGGTTCCGCATTGCGTATATCCGGGAGGACAACCACACGCGCCCTTGTAGCAAATCTCTCCGTCTTTGCAGACGTTGCCGCACGAACCGCAGTTCGGCGAATCGAGCAGTGATGACTCGCAGCCGTCCTCGAGCTGCCCATTGCAGTCGCCGATTTGCCCCCCGCAGCGCAGGCGACACTCGCCGTCGACGCAAGAGAACTCCCCGGGCGGCGCCATTTCCCCATCAGGAACGACAGGAACGACGCATTGCTTGCCGCACGCTCCACAATTGTTCAAATCGGTTTTTAGATTCGTATTGCAGAGTCCGGGCTTGTCGGGACAGGTCGCGTACGGAGCCGGGCACTCGTACGAAATACACATCAATGTATCGGCCTGCGGTAGCGGAGCCGCGTCCGCGTCCGGTTCGATGAAGACCGGGGTGCTCGCATCCGAGAGCTCGCGTGCCCCGACATCGATCGACGATTTGGCGCAACCGGAGGTGGTCGCAAGCCCCGCGATCACAATAGAGGAAACGAATAGAAGCGCTTTGTCGTAACGGAACATGAGGACCTCAGGGAGCCGCATCGAGCGTTCGCTCGACGGACGGCAAGAGCAGGCCGCCCGGAAAACGCTTGCGGAACTGCTCGGTTCGCTCTCTTGCTTCGGTGACGTTGCCCGTTTCGTCGAGCGCCTGGATGTGGATCCACTCACGCTGTTGGGCGAGCTGACCGTTCGGGAACCGGCGCTCGTGCTCACGAACGAGACGAAGCGCGGACGTCGGATCCATGGCCCTCATCCTGGCGCGCGCCGACTCGATGAGACGAATCTCTTCGGAGAGGCCGTCGTGCGACGGGTCGCTCGATCGTGTCGAACTCGATTTCGCTGCTGGCGTGGGCATCTGTCCCTCCGGCGCGCGTGGAGGCGCGAGGTGCACCTCTGCTGCCTGCACGGACGCTTCGGCAGGCGATGGAGGAGCGTCAACATGTGTTGGAATCGGTCGATCCTCTGGCGCCTCCTCGTGCGGTGGCGAGGCCGAGGGATCCGGAGACCGGGGCTCGAGCGGGCTAGACTGAGAGGTTCGCGGTTCGTCGCGCGCGCCCGATCGGGTTGCAGTGCCGACCGCAAACGTCGCAAGTAGGCATAGGGAAGCGAGCGTTCCCACTGGATGAAGGATCCAGGAGAACGTCGGCCGGGGAGCGTCTTTGACGTCGTTCTTCGTCGAGCGTGGCGTCCCGCGCGCGGTGGCTTCGACGCGCGCCAGGAGCTCTTCGCAGCCGGCTTCATCGGCCGGATCCGTGGCGTCGCGGCGGCGCGCAGCGTCGAGGAGCTCGCGCAGCTCCGGTTCGAGTGATGGGAGTGGCTCGAGGTCATCCATTGGTTGGTCGTTCGGCTTCATCGAGAGCCTCGATGGGCGCTCAGCCGCTTGACGGCTTGGCGGAACTCTTCACGGGCGACTCGGATCCTCGAGTAAATCGTGCCGAGGGGAATCGACAATGTCTCGGCGATTTCTGTCGCCGAGAACTCATTGAGATCGTGCATCACGAAGACAGCGCGGCGTTGCGGGTCGACAGCGTCGAGCGCAGAGAGGACGAGACTTCGGGCCTGCTCGATCTCGGCGTGATCGTCCGGTAGCGGACTGCCGTCGATGACCTCGATGGGCTGCTCCTCCTGCGATTGCACGCGATGACGAGCGAGACGTCGATGACGCGAGGCGACGCGCACGCAAATGCCGAACAGCCAAAGCTCCATCGAGCTTCCGATGCGAAACGTATCGAGCTTTCTGTAAACGATGACGAAGATGTCTTGCGCCACGTCATCGAGCTCGCTCTGACCAACGCCGAGTCTCCTCAACGTTGCGCGAACGAACCGATAGTGAGTCCGGAAGACGGTGCGAAAGTCCGTTTGCGGATGGCACACGGCGTCGGTTTTCGCTACGGCGAGGACTCCAGGAACTGCAACCAAGACATCTGGTATTCCCGCCTGCGCAAAGAACCCATCACAGAATCGTCACGCGCCAGAACATGCCGAGCTCGGCCCCGACCGGTGGCGTGAGCCAGAGCACTTCGTCCACGATGCGCAGCGTCCTCTCGACGAGCGGGACCACGGCTGTCGCCTGAAGTCCCAGCGAAAAGGGAGCGACGAGCGGCAGCTCTATTCCAGCGCGGGCGCCTACAGCCAGGTATGTCGAGCTGGAGGAGCGGCTCACGAGGAGGTCTGTGCCTGCGACGCGAAATTCGCCGAGCGTGGCCAGGCCGCAAGCAAAGAGACGCCCATGATGTGCACACGCCAATCCGGAGAGCGAGATGAGCGAGGCCGTGGCTCCGCCGCCCCGTGGAGAGGTCGCTGTCGAAGGAAACCAGCCGGCAGCTTCGAGGCCCGGCCGAAAGAGGCCTAGGTCGAGCGACCCACCAAACGAGACTCCCGCGGCAACGCCGGGCAAGATGCCCTGACCGAAGATCGGGCCTGCGTGCGTCTGAACGCCAATCGGTCGGGAACTTGGTTGCGGCCTTCCCCGAACGTTCATGCGAGGACGGACGACCCTGCGAGGTTGCGGCAGCGATTCGGCCTGCGGCGGTGGTTCGACGGAGGGGGGCTCAGCCACGGGTGACTCGGCGGCGGGGGGCGACGGCTCGGTGGCACCTCGGCGAGCGACCGTTCGTTCGATCGACATGCTCGTCGCAAGCGCGGCCGCGACGCTCAAGGTCGCGCACCCTTCCGGACCGGAGGCGATCTCCTGCGCTGCCTCGCTCGGACGATCGGGCTCGGTGAGGACGATCGACGCGCGAAGCTGCCGACCGCTTCGAACGATGCGCGTCGTCACGGCGATCGGTTTCGAACCCCGGGCCGGCGCGAACGGATCGAACGCCAAGCGCTGGCGAACGGCGTTGCGGAACTCACTCTCCGAGAAACATCCCCGGCCCGCAGCACTGTAGGAAAGCTCGACCATGGGTGACTCAGCGGCCAGCTGCGCGTGGGCCTCGCGGGCAACGATTGCAAGTGAAACGGTCGCTACGACGAGGGCAGGGCTGAGTCGGCTCGCCATGTCAGAAGTCGAGTGTGTGATGCATTTCGCTGCTCGCATGCGGGGCACCGGACCCAAGCTCGTCCCGTGTGAACCCCGCCGATCCGCCATGCGTCGAGGCCCGAAACGGACAGGGTGAATCTCGTGGACGACCCGCGTGAGAGCGTCGCTACGTACTCTGACACCCAAGGCGCCGAGATCCTAGCTGTACATGCCGCTGCGAAGACTTGGCTGAGCGCGTCGGTCTAGGAGCACGATTTCGGAACATCGGCAGCAAAGCGAAGCGGCTCGCCCTACGGCCCGAAGGTCGCCAGGGCGATCGGCAAGGTCGAGAGCATCGCGACGGCGAAGCGGACGCGCGGAAGGAGGAGCGAGCAAGTGCGGGCAGCCTCTGCCCACACATGCCTGCCTGTTCACAGTCGCTTCGAAGCCCATGGACCACGCTGCGGCGCACGCCCGTGACGGGGGCCTGCGGGCGACGGCCGATCAACGTTGGAGAGCGGGGCGATCTGGGGTTCGCGCGTGGACGGGTTCGCGCAGGTACGCTCCTCGCAAACGCGGCCGCGCGATGGGCCGCCATCTCCACCGAACGACGATGCAACGCAGCCCCGGCGGCAGTTCGCACCGCGTTGCTGGAGGCTTTCGAATGTGGATTGCGCGTAAGTCTGTGGTCGTCGGTACTTGTGCAGCTGTGGCGCTTTCAGGAGGACTCGCCGCGTGTTCGGGGAGCGGGACGAGTCATGGACGGTCGCGGCGATAGCCCGCTGGCCTATGGCTCGACGACGTGTGACGAACACACGACGTGCCCGAGCGGGTTCTCGTGCATGTCGGACGGATGTGGCTCGGGAAGCGTTTGTCTCGTCGACACCGCGGCCGCGCCGAAGTCGCCGAGGGCCTCCTGCACGAACTTCGAGCTCGCGTCGGAAGGGCTCGTGGACGCGTCGACTGCGAGGAGATCGGCGTGGTGCACGCTCGCTCGATCGACGCGATCGCAGAGACGGCCGCGAACCATGGCGCCACGCATTACGTCGTCCGGAACGATGAGGTCGAAGCCATCGAGACGAAGACGACGGCGACGAACGGGGAAGAGACCACGGAGCTCTCTTCGTCGCGCAAAGTGAAGAAGCGCCGGATGTGGGCCGAGGTCTTTCGCTGCCGATAACCGCGAGCCCGTCGTGACTTCAACCCCACTGCCGAGAGGGGTGGACGTCACGACGAGTGCGAAACGAATCTCTCGTCTCCTCTTCTAAGCGAGGGCTGCGGTGACCGCGGAGGGACTCGCTTCGATCTGCACGAGTCCAGCCGCGCGGACGAGTACAAGTCGAACAGAACCCCGAGCCGTTCATGGCAGCGCCGGGGCCTGCGACGAACGCGCTCGCGTCGGTGAGCGCGTCTTTCATGTAGAACTCCACTCCCGGCGCGTCGAACAGCTCGAATCCGGCTCGGTCGGCGAGGCCGCAGCTGTGTTGGGTATCGTCGATCGATGTGTGCTCTTCGTGAGCACAGCGGCTCGACCACGTACGTGAGGGGTCGACGATCCCGCAGGCGGAATTCGGCTCGGGCTTCAGTCCTGGCCTTCTTTCAATAGTTGCCAGTTGTTGCGCGTGTTGACGCATTCAACAACGGACCGGTCCACGGTGGCCATGGTCTTGCAAAGTCCCAATCGTCCGGGACTTCCGCCGGCGCCACGGAGAAGATCATGACCGTTCGAACTGCATCGTTCGTTGTGGCAGGCGCGCTAGCGAGCCTTGCCTCGATCGCGTGCAGCACCAGCACCGACACCGCCGACGCGAACTCGAGCGGGCTCAGCGACGTTCCGACTGCGGTGGACGAGAGCGATCCCGCGAGCTGCCCGCCCGCGCCCTTGACGGATGCCGATATCGCCAAGATCTTCCCCAATCGCGGAGGCGATCAGCGAGGTGTCCTTGCCGACGGAGAATGGATCCATGCGTTTCTTCCAGGTCGGGACGGAACGTGGACCCGTCAGGAGGAACTCGAGACACACCAGGTCGCCCGCATGGTCCCGAGGCACAGCGGAAAGCTGCTCATCCACAACTACACCAACATCGTTCAACTCGATCCGCCTCTGGACTGCTGCTTCATAGAGGGCATGCCAGGTTACGACTGGATCACGGATCAATTTTGCACGCTCGGTAAAATCTGCCCGCCCGGCACGACGAAGCCGAGGACGGAGAATCGACCGGGGCTCGCGGTGTCGTTCGTCCAGGACAGCATGTCGCTCCTGATGAAAAACCGTGAGAACGACCTGATTACCTTCCAGTCGTCGGTGGGAGGCAGAGGATCGGTGAATCTCCTATTCAGCGAAGGTTATGCGGTGGCGAACTGCACCATCGATGTCGGGACCGGTAACGTCACCTGTCCTAAAGCGACCGCTGTCATCGCCGGCGGACGTGGCTACCAGATGGTCGACACCAACGACGGATGGAGCGGCACCATCTCGCCGTCGTGTGTTCGTCTCTCGACCGAGCTCTTCGCGTAGCCCAATCAGAAGGGCCGCTTCGTCATCTACCATCGCTTCCAGTGAGGAGCCGGAAGTGAGCGGCCACTCCGTGGGCTCGGCTCGCATTCCAGTTCACGACAAAGGAAAAAGCATCATGAACGGCTCGGCAACAAACCTTCGCACGATCACCAGGATCTCGTTATCCCTCTTGGCCCTCGCGGCTCCGCTGTCCATGGGCTGCTCCGCAGCAGACGACGGCAGCGAAGCAGAAAGGAGCAGCAGCGCGGAGACCGTGTTCAATACTGTCCACTGCAATGCTCCCGTGAACGGCAAGGAGGATTTCTTCTTCAACGGCACCCCCACGGCGGACGATGTGAAGGGGATTTGTTCCAACGACGGCACGCCGAGCGATCCGACTTACAAGTACTTGCCCGACACGGCCTGTCCCGGTCCGGCGCTCTCGTTCGACGACATCGTCAAGTTGATTCCCAGCGGGAAAGACCGTCGCGAGATCGGCCAGTATCAAATCACCGGCTCCGCACGCGAGTACAAGCCGGGGTCGAGCCCCTCGGGCTTCTCTCCCTGGAAAGAGATCACGTCCAAGATCTTGGTCACGGATAGAGAGAACGACGGCGTCTTCGACATCGCAAAAGGGTTTGCCACCCTTGAAGTCCTCTACCCGGGCAAGGTGGTGATGCTCTTCGGAGATTCGCTATCTGAAGCGCTCGCCGAAGGCCGCCTCGCGAATGACAAGCTATGCAACGTCAACGACGATGGGACCATCCTTTGCAAGGATGGTGACCAGTTGGCGGTCGCATTCTCGAATGCAACCTTCACCACTTTCCCGCAATCGCTCAACGTCAAGATCACGAAGGACTGCCTTTATGTCGGAGGCATCACTACGGTTCCGACCCGGGAAGGCGGTCAAATCGCGTTTGCCGCAACGGTCAGATTTTGAACAACCGAGTGCACGAAGCGTCGTGATGCGAAATCGAAACTCCGGCGCTTCGTCTGAGCTCGTGTGAGCATCGAAGCGGTGCTCCGCTCAGCTCGCAATCGCACGATCGCGCTGTTCGCTTTGCTCCTCGTGAGCAATGCGATCGCGTGCCGAAAGCCCTCGCCGCCGCGTGTCGATCCGTCTGACAAGGTGGCACTCGCGCCAGAGGCGCCTTCGCTGCGCCCGTCTGCGGTGGATGCTTCGTCACCTGACGCGGCGCCTCCGGCATCTGCGCCTACGCCATCGGCCGAAGCGCTCGCGGCTCGTGCACGCGCCATCGCGATGGGGCGCTCGGCGACGCAGAAAGGCGACACGAAAGCGGCCGTAGACGCCTTCACGCGAGCGCTCGATGTGCTCGCGGCCGATCCCCAGATCCTTGGGGAGCGTGGCTTTGCCAAACTGCGCGGTGGTGACAATGCCGGCGCGCGCACCGACTTTCTGAGCGCGATCGCGCTCGGCGGTCCGCCGAAGCTCGTCGCGCAGCTCTACTTCAATGTCGGCCTTCTCGACGAGAAGCAAGGAGACGCGGCCGCCGCTCGGACCGCATACGCGCGCTCGAAACGCCTTCATGCGACGCCGGCGGTCTTGGCCAAGCTCGCTGGGGCGATGGACACGTGTCCGCTCTCGTTCCCCGAGCTGCCGGCCATCACCGAATACGCATCGTGGAGTGACGCATTGCGCGCACTGCGGTCTGGCTCATCGACCCCTCCACCGAACGCGCGCGAGCCGCGCTGCCCACCGGATTCGTCCACCTGTCGATCGCTCAAGGACGGCCGTGTGCTCGTCGTCTCCGCCTCTGGTTCCTTGGACCTCGATGTCTTGGTCGAAGACGAACATGGCCACATCCATGCCGTGCGCAACGCCGTCCAACGTTGGGACGGCGGCTTCAAGTGCCCCGAGACGTTCCCCGAAGTTCAGGCCGATGTGACAGGCGGGGTCCTCCGTCTCGATAGCTCGGTGGTGATGTGCTCGACAGGTTGTCCGACAGACAAACTCGTCGATTGTTCTTCGAGTGATAACGGCACGCGTACCACCACGGCTTTCTGGGATGTACGCGCCCATCGACCGGTCGCCGCAATCGCCTGGGAGGATCCCGAAGGGAGCCCAGGCAAGTTCCCGAGCGTCGACGAAGCGGGCATCTTGCGCTTCGAGGGGTGCAACCTTCGTCAGCGCATCCCGTACGACTCCGCGAAATAGTCACAGCGCCGGAGTCTGTAGAGCACGTGCCCGCGGAGCGCCTTTCCGCGGCGGAACCTCGTCCCCAATGCTCCGCCGCGAGCCGCCGTGTGACGGTAAGTGTTGGTTCCGGCGGAGGGATTCGCCTTGACCGGTACGAGTCGACGAAGCCGCACGAGTCTTCGAGTGCGGGCGGAGTAGACGAGTACACGGTCAAGCAGAAGACCGAGCATGGGTCTTGGGCCCAGCCCAAGACAGGGGTTCCGACGCAAGGATTCGAACCTTGATAAGAGGATCCAAAATCCTCTGTCCTGCCATTAGACGACGCCGGAAAAGCGAGTCCGCAAACTACCTCAGCTACCCCATTTTTCAAGGGCTGGGAGGGGGTGGTGCTAGAAACTCCGGCAACGGACATGCACATCGAGTCGTTTCCTGCGGGCCCGCTGGGGTGCAACTGTTCCCTCGTCCACGATCCGGTGAGCAAACGGACGATCGTGGTGGACCCCGGCGGGGACCTCGAAGCCATCCAGGCACGGCTCACCTCGCTCGGCGCCAAGGTCGAGGCGATCGTTCATACCCACACGCACATCGATCATGTCGGCGCCACCGCGGGCATCCAGAGCTCGAGCGGAGCGCGGGCGTGTATCCACGAGGCGGATCGCTTCCTCTACGACATCTTGCCGGTCCAGGCGGCGATGCTCGGGATCCCGCTGCCCGAGGTGGCGGACATGGAAGGATCGCTCGTCGACGGGGCGACGATTCGCGTTGGCTCGAGTGAAATGTGCATTTTGCACACGCCTGGGCACACGCCGGGGAGCACCACCTTCGTGGTGTCGGCGGATGGCAAGACGCACGTGTTCTCGGGCGACACGCTCTTCCGGCGTGGCATCGGGCGAACGGATCTCTGGGGCGGAGATCAGGACGAGATCCAGCGCTCTTTGCGCGAGAAGATCCTCACGCTGCCCGACGACGCCATCGTCGTTCCCGGCCATGGGCCGGAGACCACGATCGGAGAGGAGCGGGTGAAGAACCCGTTCCTCGTCCGTCGCTAGTCGGGGATCACTCGGTCGTTTCGGGCGCGACCGGCTTCTCGGCCGGAGCCGGTTTCTCGGCCGGAGCGGGCTTTTCGGCCGGGGCAGGCTTCTCCGCGGGCGCTTCCGAGGGAGTGTCGCCGCCCGTGGATTCGGGCTTGGGTGCCGGACGCGGGCGCGGAGCCGGGCGAGGTGCGGGCGCGACCACCGCCGTGACCGTCGCCGCTGTCTCCGAGGTGGCTGCCTTGCCGGCATCCGCCGCGTGCGCTCCCGCATCGCCGGCCGCGACAGAGCCCGCGTCACCCGTGGCCGTGGCCGTGGCCGTGGCGTCCGCAGCTTCTGCGCCGCCATCGGTGAGAGCCGCCGCCGCGAGAGCCGCGCTCGCGCTCGCGCTCGACGGAGGCGCCGCGCTCGCGGAAGCGCTCACCGAAGCGCTGGGCGTCGGCGGAGGCGGAGCGCCGTCACCCGTGTACTTCGCAAGCATGCCGCTCTGCCACGCGTAGGCGCCTCCGCCTCCGAGGCCGAGGAGCAGAACCACCGCGATGGCCACGCCCGCGCCGCCCTTCTTTTTCGGCGGCACGAGGTCGTCGGCCATGCGGCGAACGGTGACCTCCTGACGCGAGGGCTGCGAGCCCGCGCGCGGAGGCGTCGAGGGGGACTTCGTGGTCGCGGCCGGCGTGACCGGCGGGGGCGGATTGCTCTTCGCGATGACGACGGTGTTGCCCGACTGGCCGATCGTGAGCGGCTCGGCGCCGGACGACGCACCGATCGATGTGGCGAGATCACCGCCCTTGAAGAGCGGGTTCTGCCCGATCTCGTCGAGCGAGCCACCGGCCTCCTTGAGCGCCTCTTCGAGGAGCTCGGCGGCCTGCTTCATCACCGTCGGATCGCGAACGGGTTCGTTCGACGCGTCGGGCGCGAACTTGGGGAACATCGGCTCGGCGGCCTGCTTCTCGACAGGCTTCGCGGATGCGAGCGTCGCCGAGGGGATCGGCTCGGCGGCGGGGGCCGCGGGCGTCGAGGCGGCGGGCGTGAACGGCTTGGCCGCGGGGCCCGTCCCGGACGACCCACCGGTAACCTCGTTGAAGAGCGACGAGAGGTCGGCCTCGGCGCGCGCTTCGTCGCTCCCGCTGGGGGGAGCGATGCCCATCATCGTCGCCTTGCGGGCGACGACGGGCGGCGGGCGGGGCGGCCCACCGAGCTCCGAAGGCGGAGGCACAGGGGCAGGGGGCGGTGCGGCCGGCGGAGCCGCCGCAATGCCGGACGCGGAGATCGGCGGCGTCATCGCCGGGCCGACCCCGAGCATCGTGGAAGGCTTGTTCGCGATGGGCGCGGGACGCGCGGCCGGAACTTTCCCGGTGCTCGACGCGGCCGGCGCAGCGGCGATGCCGCCTGCCGAAGGCGATCCGATCGGCTTGGGCGTCGGAGGTGCCGGAGGCGCCGCACGAACCGCGCCCGAGGACGTGGCCGAGGCCGCCGTCGCGGGGCCAGGAACAGGAGCGGGACCGGGAACGGGAGCGGGCGCCGGTGCAGGCTTCGCTGCGACGGGAGCCGGTGCCGCTGCCGGTGCGGGCTTCGCTGCGACGGGAGCCGGCGCGGGCTTCGCGATTGCGGGCCCCGGCGTCGGCAGAGGAACTTTGTTCGCAACCGGCGTCGGCGCGGGAACGTTCACCGGAGGTGCAGGCGCTGCCGGCGCTTCCGAGGGCTTCGCCGCGACGATGCCGCGGAGCGTCGAGGCCTGTGCGGGCGGCTCGTTGGCCTCGGGCGCCATGGGCTCGGACGTGTAGGCGCTACCGGCGTCGGCTTTCTGCGAGACGAGCCGGTCAATGACGGCGCGCGAGGCATCGTCGATCTTGATGAACTTCACGCCCATGCCGGCGGGCTTGTCGGCGGCGGCCTGCGTGGGCTCACGCTTCCAAACGACGCGACCAACGCCGGAGAGCACGCTCTTGTCGCCCGCCAGACGGATCTCGAACTTGAGAAGCGTCCCAGGCGGGAACGGCGTCGGCGTCTTGACGAAGATTCCGCCTTTGCTGACGTCGTGCGAGTGGTTCTCGATGAACTCGTCGACCGTGGCGCTCTTGTAGCGAACGTTGAGGCTGACGACCTTGGCGCGCTTGTCCTTACGCGTATCCTGGCTCATTGGTTTTCCGGCCCGCCCAGAAAAACGAACGTCTCACGCACACGCTCGCTGACGTGACTTGGCACCATCCATCCTAACCGAGCCCGATTGAAAAACGCCAACGCGCGGGTTTTTTCGCGGACCGTTCCGGAACCCCGGCCGGGGGCAATGCCCTCCGTGCTATCGTTTTCCGCCGTGGGTGTCGGGCCATGAACGGCCGCGCTGGCGCTGGCCATTCACACAGTTCTCATCTTTCGCATTTGTCTCATTTTCGCGCACACGAGCGCCGTTCGGTTCGCCTCCCGGTCGACCTCGTCGGACAGCGCTCGGGCGCGTCGAGCCGCGGGCTCGTCATCGATGTGAGCCTCGCGGGGGCGGGTCTCGAGACCGAGGAGGCTCTCCTAGCCGGGGAACACCTGACGATCTCGTTTGCCACGCCGACCTTGTGGGACCCGCTCGTCGTCATGGCCGTCGTCGCCTGGGCGCAGCCTCCTCAATGGATCGACGCGCCGGAGGCGGGCGGGCGAGGGCGTCTCGTCGCACGTGCCGGCGTGCAGTTCGAGTTCGCGGCTCCCGCCGACGTGCTCGCCATGTTCGACATGCTCTCGGCGCTCTGAGCTTCGAGCTTCGAGAACGCACTTATCGAAGTGCCGCAAACGGCCAACGCGCCTCGCCCGATCCTCAGGCGAAGCGCGTCATGACGTGATGGGCCTTCCGCGTGTCAGCGCGCGGCGGTCTTCTTCTTCGCCTTGGCCTTCGCGCCGCCGGCCTTCTTCGCCGCCTTGGGCGCCTTCTTCGGGATGTCGAACTCCACGGTCGTGAGGAGCTTCTTCTTCCTCTTGTCGACCTCGCGCTGAAGGGTCTTCACTGCGTCGATGCGGTTGTCGTAGAGGCGGCGCGGCTTCTTGTGGATGCGGGCGTCCGAGAGGAGCGCGTACGTGAGCCAGGGGAAGACGGCCGTGACGTCCGTGTGCACGTACATCGAACCGTACTGCACGCTCTCCGCCGAGACCTTGCCCCAGGTGTGGCCTTCGCCGGCCGGGCACGACGACAGCGCGCCGTTGTCGACGGGGTCGACGCAGAACTGCACGTCGAAGTCGAAGCCGTGCGTCGGAACACCGAGGATCTGATCGAGGAGAGGCTCGCCCTGCAGCGTGTAGTTCTTCGGAACGCCGCCGCCGAGGATCCAGATCGCCATCTTCTTCTTCAGGGTGCCGAAGCAGTGGTGCTGCATGGCGCCCATCTCGAAGACGTCGTCGTTGACGTCGATCTCGAGCTTGAATGCGTCCCCGTAGAGGCGCTTCAGCTTCACGATGTTCAGGAAGATCGAGCCGTCCTGCACCGCGCCGACGAAGATCGGAACGCCGTACTTGTAGCAAGTCGACAAGAGCGACGGGCTCTCGATGCCGAGCGCCTTCTCGATCTCCGCGACGTTCTTGCCGAGCAGCCAGTGCAGCTCGGTCGTCGTCATCTTCTTCTGGAACTCGGGCTTCAGCAGGATCGCGCTGAACAGCTTGTCCGTCTGGAGGAGCGTCTCCTCCCAGAAGCCGAGGTCGTAGATGCGGATGATGCGCGCGAGGCGGTACTGGAGGTCACCCGCGTTCGGATCGATCTCGCGGATGCGGTGACCGATGATGCGGTGCGCGTCGTGATAGAGGTTCGCGCCGGTCGTGGTGAGGCAGTCGACGAGACCGCGCTCGATCAGCGGGATGAGGCACGACTGGTGGAGACCGGCGGGGGTCATCGCGCCGGACATCGTGACGAAGGTGCAACAGTCGTCCTGCGAGCTGCGACGCATGAGCTCGAACGCGGTGCGTTCCTGGCGGCCCACATAGGCCGGGAACATGTTTTCGATCACGTCGACGGGGCGTTCTTTGCCAGTGATGCCGACGGGATGAACGTTGCGGGCGCGGTCGAAGCCCTTGCGGAGGGTCTGCTTGGACGTGCTTGCCATGAAAGTGCACGACTTTTCTTTGGGCTTTCACGCCGCGTCAAGCGTTCCTAGCATCCCCTCGTCATGACGACGCTGCGCGAAGGGTCCCAGGAGCGCCTGCCCACGTTCGAGCAACTCGCCCGGTTGGCCGACGACGCCATCGACATTGCCCTCGGGGCCGCGCTCGTGGCGAAGGACGTCTACCCCACGCTCGACGTCCGCGCCGTCCTCGCGCACCTCGACGAGATGGCGGCCCCGCTCCTGGCCCTGCACCTCGACGAGCAGTCGCCGCTGTCCCAGGCCGAAGCGGTGAGCGCACGCTTTCTCGAGCTCGGCTTCCGCGGCAACGGCGACGACTACTACGATCCCAAAAACAGCCTCTTGCCCGACGTCCTCGAGCGCCGGCTCGGCATCCCCATCACGTTGTCGATCGTTTGGTGCGCGCTCGCGCGCCGCGCCGGTGTGATGGCGAGCGGCGTTGGTTTCCCGGGCCACTTCCTCGTGCGCATCGATGCGAACAATGGAAGCGACCTGCCTCCGATCTTCGTCGATCCCTTCGAGAGCGGTCGCCTCGTCGACGAAAGCGATGCCCTCACGCTGCTGCGCCGCGCGCTCGGCGAGAAGGCCGAGTTGCACGCCTCCCTCTTCGCGCCCGCGACGTCGCGCGCCACGCTCGTGCGCTTGCTCACGAACCTCAAAGCGATCTGGGCGACGCGCGGCGATCACGGTCGCGCGTTCGTGACCATCGATCGAATGGTCACGCTCCTTCCCGACGACGCGCGCATGCTCCGCGAACGCGCCGGCGTGAGCCTGCGCCTCGGCGCCTCCGAGCTTGCCGCTCACGATCTCGCGCGCGTCCTCGAACTCGAGCCGCTCGCGCCCGACGTTCCTCAGATCGAAGAGCGCCTCGCCGCCCTCGGTCGCGCGAAGTCGGCGTCGAAAACCGTGCTCAACTGACGCCGCGGCAGGTCACTGCGGTGACCAATCGATGTGGACACCCGCGCGGTCCGCGTCCTTGATCGAGAGATGCGGTGTATGGAGGCCGGTCGGGCCGATTGCCAGTGGCGGTCGGGACGTGGACCATTTCGCGAAGGCCAGCGCTGGGCTCTTCTTCTGATGGATGACACCGAGCTGGTCTCGAAGGAGCTGGCGACGTGCGACCGCGACCGAGCTGGAAATCGGACGCATCGAGGAGGAGACGAATGCGGAGGCTTCCCTGGGCTCTTGGCGCTTGCATGACGTTCGCTCTGACGACGGCGGTGTTCGTCGGGTGCGGTAGCGATTCGACGACCGACGACGCCGCCGACGGTGGCGACTCGAGTCAGACCCAAGGACAAGACGACACCGGGGTCGGCGACGGCGCGTCCAACGACGGGTTCATCGACACCATCACGGATGGTGGTCGCGATCCCGACGCGAACCTCCAATGCAAGCCGAAGGGCGGGGACTGCACGTCGAGCACCGAGTGCTGTTCGGCGAACTGCGACGACACGAGCAAATCGTGTCAGGACCCCAACACGCTCTGCAAGCTGCCGGGCGCGACGTGCGCGGCCGGCAACGAGTGCTGCACCGGCACCTGTACCGGCGGCACCTGCAGCTCCCTCGTCTGCGAGGCGGACGGTCTCTCGTGCGCGGCGAACACCGATTGTTGCAGCCAGAACTGCGCGCCGGACGGCAAAGGCGGCGGCGTCTGCAAGTCGCTCAGCCCTGGTGGCAAGCCGACGACGGGAAACCCCTGCACCACGAACACCGACTGCGCGTCGAGCTGGTGCAACAACGGCATTTGCGCCAATCCCTCGTTCTGCACCGTCGTCGGTGACATCTGCTCGACGGACCAGCAGTGTTGCGCGGGGCTTTGCAGCAAGGCCGCCGGAGCAACCGTCGGTGTCTGCAAGAGCCTCGGCGGAGGCACCGTCGGCGGCACGTGTCTACCGGCGGGAGAACTCTGCTCGCCGAACGGCACTTGCACGGGCGCGAGCTGTTGCAGTCGCTCCTGCGCGCCGGATCCGGTTTCGGGCCTGGGCGTGTGTCAGCCCGAGTCCGGCTGCCACATGATTGGCGACCTCTGCGAGACCACCAGCGATTGCTGCGGCGTGAAGGGCGAGCCCGGATCGATCAAGACAAGCAGCGGCGGCCAGTCGACCGACGTGCAGTGCCAGAAGCAGCCCGGCCAGACGTTCGGCGTCTGCAACTACGTCATGACCGTCTGCAGCCCGGCCGGCGCGCTCTGCAAGCCCGGAAAGCAAACGACGGGTGGCGCGATGTCCTGCAGCACCAAGATTGACTGCTGCGCCGGCAACGCCAACCAGAAGCCGACGTGTCAGATCGACTCGAACGGAATTCCGCGATGCACGATCGACAGCAACCTCGACTGCACAGGCGGCCCTCCGCCCGCAGGAACCGCCTGCGCGTCGAGCGCCGACTGCTGCGGTAACCCGTGCGTTCCCAACCCGAACGGCGGGAGTCCCGCCTTCGTCTGCGGAACACCGGGCCAGTGCCGCCAGCAGGGCACGACCTGCACCACGACCGCGGACTGCTGTACGGGCCTGCCTTGCGCGATCCCGCCGGGTGCTTCGACGGGCATCTGCGGCGGAACCACGCTTCCGGACGGCGGCGTCAGCGACGCGGCGCCTCCGGGCACGGACGGTGGCGTGATCACGCCGCCCCCGGACAGCGGCACCGGCGGTGGAAACTGCGCACTCTACGGTCAGAAGTGCACGGCGAACGGTGACTGCTGCAGCGGCGTGCCTTGCACCAACGGCACCTGCCACTTCCCGTGATCGCCTAGCGCGCGAGGTCGAGACCGCTGCATTTGCGGATGCCGCGGTCTCGACGCGTCGTGATCACACACTCCTTCCTGCTTATGAACGAAAGGCTCTCCCGCATGCGAAGACTCCTCCTCGGCGCGCTGACCACCACCTGTTTCGTCGTGATCGCGAGCACGAGCCCCGGCTGTGGGAGCGATGAGTCGTCGAGCGAGTTTCCCGGTGGAAACAAGGACCCCGGGACGAACGGCAGGGAGTGCGCGGGCCTCGTGTGCCCGCCCGACGGTGGGGGAAAGATCGACTGCGTCGGCTTCGAGTGCCAGCAGACGACGTGTGAGAACGGAGGGACGACGTCGGTCAGCGGAACCGTGTTCGATCCCGCCGGGAAGGTGCCCATCTACAACGCGACGGTTTATGTGCCGAACGCGGATCTGACCCCGTTCGCCGACGGGGCGAACACCTGCGACCGCTGCGATGCGCAGGTCTCCGGAAAGCCGATCGCGATCACGGCCACCGACACCTCCGGCAAGTTCAAGCTCGAGAACGTGCCGGTGGGAGAAAATGTCCCGCTCGTCATCCAGATCGGAAAGTGGCGCCGGAAGGTCACTCTTCCGAGCGTCGCGCGCTGCACCGACACGCCGCTCGACGCCGGCTCCACGCGCCTTCCGCGCAATCGTACCGAGGGAGACATCCCCCGCATCGCTCTCACCACCGGTGGCGCCGACCCGCTGCAATGCCTGCTGCGCAAGATCGGCCTCGACGATTCCGAGTTCGGCACGTCCGGAAGCGACGCGCGCGTCCACCTCTATGCCGGTGGCGGGTTCGTGCAGAACGGGACGAAGGCGGCCTCGAGCAAGTTCGACGCGTCAGTCAACGGCGGCGCAGCATTCGGCTCTGCAGAAACCCTCTGGTCGGACAAGGCGGCGCTGAAAAACTACGACGTCGTGCTCATGTCGTGCGAGGGCGACGAGAACGAGACCGCGCCGGGCGCCAAGAAGCCGGATTCGGCGAAGCAAGCGCTCTATGACTACGCATCCGAAGGCGGCCGCGTCTTCGCCTCGCACTACCACGAGGTTTGGTTCCGCAAGTCTCCGGTCGGTGCGGTCAAGGCCGTCGCGTCGTGGGCCGACCCGGAGAAGACGCCGCCCGCGGTGCCGTCCGATCCTGCGAAAACGGCTGTCGACAGCACGATTTCGAGCGGCTTTCCGAAGGCGGTCGCCATGCACGACTGGCTGAAAAACCAGAGCGCCCTCGGCGCGAACGACGCGCTGCCCATCGTCGACGCGCGTCACAACGTCGATGCGGTGGGAACGACGGCGCTCGACTGGATTTCGCTCGTCAACAAGAACGCCGGCAACGGCACGGCGGTCCAGTACATGTCCTTCAACACGCCGGTCGGCGCCGCCGATGACGCGGTGTGTGGTCGCGTCGTCTTCAGCAACCTTCACGTCGGTGCCGGCAGCGAAGGCGGGGCCAGCGATGATCCGCAAGCCGATTTCCCAAACGGCTGCAAAACGACCGAGCTCAGCGCCCAGCAGCGGGCCCTCGAGTTCATGCTCTTCGACCTGTCCTCCTGCATCCAGAAGGACGATGCCCCGATCGTACCGCCGCGGTAGCTATCACGTGGCTAGGTATCACGTGAGAACTCGTCGCAGGGAAGCCGTCCGCCAGGAAGGATCAACAAGCGTTACCCTCCTTGAAGGGATTTGTCTTACGCTTGGCGTCGGCCGATGAGCAGCGAGATCCGTGGGGGAACCGAAGTCAACCCCGTCCCCCTTTCGAAAACCGAGGACGTTCCCAAGCTGGTGACCATCGCCGGCCCCGCCGCCGGCCGTGCATTTGCCATGGTTCGGGCGAATGCCACGGTTGGGCGTCATCCGACGAACGACTTCGTCGTCGACGATCCGCGCGTCAGCGGCGTCCACCTCGAGCTCACGCGCGTTGGTTCGCGCGTCCTCGTGCACGACGCCGGTAGCACGAACGGCACGTGGCTCGGGCCGCATCGCGTGCGCGATGTCGAGCTGGTGAAAGGCGCCGAACTCACGATCGGCGACAGCCTCATCCGTTTCGACGTCGATCGTGACGCGGTGTCGCCGGCGCCCGCCGCGCGTGAGTCGTTCGGCGAGCTCGTCGGGCGAAGCGCGGTCATGCGCGAGCTCTTCTCGACGCTCGAACGCATCTCGGCCAAGGAGCTCGGCGTCCTCATCCAGGGCGAAACCGGAACCGGCAAGGAAGAAGTCGCGCGCGCCATCCACGCGCAGTCGAACCGCGCCGCCGGACCGTTCATCGTCATCGACGCCACGGCGCTTCCGGAGGCCCTCGCCGAGTCGCTTCTGTTCGGCCACGAGAAGGGCGCCTTCACCGGCGCGCACGAGCGTCGGATCGGTTTCTTCGAAGCCGCGCGCGGCGGCACCGTCTTCATCGACGAGGTCGGTGAGCTTCCGAGCACGCTCCAGGCGAAGTTCCTTCGCGTCCTCGAGCGCCGGGAGATCACGCGCGTTGGCGGCCACACGCCTCTTCCGATCGACGTTCGCGTCGTCTCGGCCACCAACCGCGATCTGCGCACCGCGATCGAGCGCGGGAAGTTCCGCGAGGATCTCTACTTCCGTCTCGCGCAGGTGCGCGTGTTCGTGCCGCCGCTTCGCCAGCGCGCCGAAGATCTCGGCCTCCTTTGCGCGAAGCTTTTGGCGCGCGCGAACTCGAGCGCCATGATCGACGTCGACGCGCTCGAGCGTCTGTCGACCATGTCGTGGCCGGGCAACGTGCGCGAGCTCAACAACGTGCTCCTGCGTGCCTCCGCGCTCGCTCAAGACGGCGTCATTCGCAGCCAAGACGTTGCCGGCGAAGGCGATGGATTCCGCGGCACCGAAGGAGAGCGCAACGCGCTCGATCTCTCGGGCCGCTTCAGTGAAGCGAAAGAACGCGCGATCGAACGGTTCGAACGGGCGTACCTTGCGCTGCTCATGAAGCGTTGCCAGGGCAACCTCTCCGCGGCCTCTCGCGAGGCCGACGTCGCGCGCCACCACCTCCGGGACCTGCTGAAGAAGCGCGGGCTCTACGGGGTTTCGCTCGATGACGAGTGAAGTCCTCCGAAGGGGGCTTCTCGGTATCGCCATCAGCCTGTCGTGTTCGGTGGTGACGCCCGTCGTGTATGCGCAATCACCGGACGAGCTCAAGGCCGCACGCGAGCTCTTCCAGGAAGCCTACCGTGACGAGCAGGAAGGCCGTCACGCGCAGGCGCTCGGCAAGTTCCAACGCGTCGCCCAGGTCAAAGAGACGGCCGCCGTTCGCTATCGCATCGCTGCGGTGCTCGAGTCCCTGGGGCGCCTTCGCGAGGCTCGCGATTCGTTCCGCACCGTCGCCGAGACGGCGCCCGCTTCTCCCGCCGATCAGCCGATCGCCGAGGATGCGAGGCAGCGCGCCGACGCGCTCGACAAACGAATCCCTCACCTCCAGCTGACGCTCGACGGAACGCCACCAGCCGATGCGCGCGTCGTGGTCGATGGCCGGCCTGTGCCGCTCTCGACGCCGCTCGAGCCCATCGAAGTCGATCCCGGCGAACACACCGTCTCGGCCAGTGCCACGGGCACGCGCACGACGACGCGCAAGGTGGTGGTGAACGAAGGGCGTGATTCGGTGGTCCCCGTGTCCTTCGAGTCGAGCGCCGACCAAGCGTCGACCGGCGGGGGACCGAACCGCACGCTGGGGATCGTTGCCCTCGGCGCGGGCGGCGCTTTGCTCGCCACGTCCGTCGTTTTGCTTTTGGTTCGCGAGAGCGACATCAGCAAGCTCCACGACGTCTGCCCGGGCGGCAACTGCCCGTCCTCGCGCCGCGACGAGCTCCAGAGCGCGCACGACCGCGCAAGCCTCTTCGGTCCGCTGGGGATCGGCGTCGGCGCCGCGGGGGCCGTGGCCGCCGGCATCGGCGCCTACCTGGTTCTACGACCGTCACACGACGAGGCGAACGCGTCGAAGAGCCGGCTCCACGTTGCCTCGCGACCGCTCCCGGGTGGCGCCGCGGTTTCTCTCGGGGGTACGTTTTGAAACGCGCGCTCGTGGCGTCGGTGACCATCGCGATTGGCGCGTGCATCGTCGCGGCCTGTTCCTCGGTGCCGGACATCCACTTCGGCGACGAGACCACCAGCGCAGACGCAGGAGAGGATGGCTCGAGCGACTGCCGCAAGGGCATATCCGCGCTCGTACCGGGCGTGTGCTGTGGAGAATCCTTCTGCGCGCGGTGCACGGCCCAGGACTGCACGGCATGCGCTGAGCTCGCGTGCAGCGGGGGAAACGTGTGCTGTCGCAAGTCGGCGGGAGGGGCGCCCCTCCAGTGCCGGGGCGTCGCGAATTGCCAATGAGACGACGCCACTTCGCGTCCGACCCCGACCCGCTGTACGATTCGCCCCATGGCAGCGTCCACCACCGCCACCGTCGGAAGGCGCCTGGGAGGCAAACTTCGCCTCGTCCGGCGCATCGGTAGCGGCGGAATGGGCGAGGTTTGGGTCGCCCAGAACGAGAAAACCCAGGCCGACGTCGCCGTAAAGATGCTGAAGCGCGCCGAGCGCTCGACCGACCAGGAAGAGCGCTTTCGACGTGAAGCTCGGCTGTCTGCCACCATCTCGCACCGTCATGTCGTCCGGATCTTCGATCTGGTCGACGAGGACGACGGAACGCTTGGGCTTGTCATGGAGTTTCTCCGAGGGGGCACCCTCGAGGCATCCATGACCGAAAACGGCCCCCTGTCCGGTCCGCAGGCGATCGCCGTCGCGCTCCCGGTGCTCTCGGCGCTGCACCACATCCACGAGAAGGGGATCATCCATCGCGACGTGAAGCCTTCGAACGTGTTCTTCGCGCTCGAACCGGATGGTCACGTCATTCCGAAGATCCTCGACTTCGGGATCGCGAAGCTTCCGTCGGCAGGCGCAGGCCTCACGGTGGACGGCAGCATCCTCGGAACGCCCCATTACATGTCGCCGGAGCAGATCCGCGGAAACTCGGAGCTCGACGGTCGAAGCGACATGTTCTCGTTCGCGGTGGTCCTCTACGAGATGCTCACGGGCGTGCGCCTGTTCGAGCGCTCGTTGCCCGCCGCCTCGCTCGCGGCGGTGCTCGAGCTGGAGGTCGATCCCGATCCGCGCATCGATCCACGGCTCTGGCTCGTGCTCTCGCGTGCGCTCGCGAAGCGGTCCTACGAGCGTTACGCGACGTGCGCCGAATTCGCCGCCGCCTTGAAGAGCGCCGTGCCGGTGAGCGACGACGAGAACGCAACGCTCCTTCGAGACATCCTTCCTCGGCGTTCGGTCATTACCGAGCTGCCGCCGCCGCCGCCGGAAGAAATGAGCGCGAGCGAGGGAGCGCAGAGCATCCCCGTGAAGAAGAGCGCTCGCTCTTCGCGCTGGACGACGATGACGACCGGCGTGCTCGCGGCGTTCGTCGTGCTTCTCGTCGCGGTCGCGGCCCGTTGGAAATCGTCGGACGCCGCGCCTTCGGCGCCTGGGGCGATGGCCTCGGCCACCTCGTCGACGGTGGCTTCGGCGTCGATGGGCGTTCCGCCCGCGGCTTCCGTCGTTCCGCCCGCTCCGCCGGCGTCGTCCACCGCCGAGTCCCCGACGCCGCCTTCGAACGAGCGCGCGAGGCCCCACGGCTCGTCGACCTCTCCCAGGCCGCGACAGGCTACCGCTGGCAGTGCGAAGCCTGCGTCCGGGGCGAAGCCGATCGCGACGACGCCCGGTTTCTGATTCGGACGGACATCCGTTGGTGAGCGCCTCGTTTTCGGGTAGGACCGAGAGCGGATGAGCGTGCCTTCGGCGGCGAAACGAGTCCTGGTCGTCCTCGCGGTGATCGCCCTGACGACGTTCGCGACGCGATCCGCTCACGCGCAGATCCATTGGGACGCTTCGGCCCAAGTCGGAGGCATGAAGCGCTTTCTCACGTCGCGTCCTCCTGGCGGAGACGACGCCTCGATCGGACCGGCCGGGCAGCTCACCGCGCATCTGGCGCTTCTTCCGCTGGTGCGCTTCGGCGTTTATGTTGGTCACGACATCTCGCCGATGGGGGGCGACGATCGCGGAACCCGTGACATCACGTTTGGAGGTCTCCGCGCGAAAGTCATGAGCCCGTGGCCGCGAGGCAGGCTCCGTGCCTGGGCGTTCGTTGGATTTGGCTACGCCGGCACCTACGCGCGGAGCTCGCAGACGATCGTGACGTTACCGGACGGAAGCGCCACAGCTGGGCTCGTTCAGGGTGCTGGCGGAGGCTTTCTCGAGGTTCCGTTCGGAATAGGTGCATCCTACAAGATTAGAAAACCTTGGGAGCTTTGCGCCGAGCTCGGCCTTCGCGTTGGGTTCGCGCACCACGGCAGCGTTTATGAAGAGCCGGGCCCTCAGTTCTCCCTTGGGGGAAGCCCCGATGGAAATGCCTCACCCGCCGGTATCGACCGCTTTGCTCTCGGCCTAACGGTCGGGGTTCTCGTCGACATGTGACATGTGAAGAAACGTGAAGGCGAAGGCGACGAAACAAGAAACGTGAAGGCACCACGCGCGGAGAATGGCCGATGCTGCATCGGAGAGCCGCACCGTTTGCTCCAGCGCCCGTGGACAAACGCGAACCGTGCTAGGGTCGCACTCGCGTTTTTGCGTCTTTTTCCGATATCTTTACGAGCAGTCGAGCGATCTTCGACGAGAACGCGCCTCCCCGCACCTGTACTCTGACCCGACCGATGCCTGGCACCGCCGACGAAAAGCCCCAGATGGGGGCCCCGCCGTCCATCCCTCCGAAGGGAACGCCGAGGCATAGCGAGCGCCCTGGCGGCGCGAAGGCGCTCATCGGGCTGACGATCGGCGAGCGGTATCGCATCGAGCGATTGCTCGGTGAAGGCGGCATGGGCGCCGTGTACCAGGCCGAGCACACGCTCATGCGCAAGCGCATGGCGATCAAGGTGCTCCACCCCGAGATGACGCGCCTGCCCGAGGTCGTGGCGCGCTTCGAGCGCGAGGCCATGGCCGCCGCGCACATCGATCATCCGCACGTCGTCACCGCCACAGACTTCGGCAAGCTTCTCGACGGCTCGTTCTTCCTCGCGCTCGAGTTCGTCGAAGGCGCGAGCCTCCGCGAGATCATCGCGGCGGGCCGTCTCGATTTGGGCCGCGCGCTCCACATCGGCCGTCAGATCGCGAGCGCTCTCTCTCGCGCGCACGCGCTGAAGATCGTCCACCGCGACCTCAAGCCGGAGAACGTCATGCTCGTCGAGCGTGACGGCGACCCCGACTTCGTGAAGGTGCTCGACTTCGGTATCGCCAAGGTCCAGATCGGCGAGCTCACCGAGCACGAGCCGAGCGTCGGGCCGGGCCAGCAAGTCCTCACGCAGGCGGGCATGGTCTACGGCACGCCCGAGTACATGGCCCCCGAGCAAGCGCTCGGGCAGCCGGTCGACGCGCGCGCCGATCTCTACGCGCTCGGCGTCATCCTCTACGAGATGCTCACCGGCGTGCGTCCGTTCGACGCCGAGAGCAAGGTCGCGCTCCTCGGCATGCAGGTGACGGCGCCCGTCCCGGCGATGGTGAGGAAGAACGCGGAGGCCAACGTGCCTCCGGAGGTCGAAGCACTCGTGAGTCGCCTCCTCGCGAAGGAAGCCTCCGAGCGTCTCGCCGATGCGCGCGAGCTCATCGACGGCATCACAGCCATCCTGATCCAGCTCGCCGCCGCGGGCCGCATCGACCCTCGCTACGCGCCCTCGCCGACGAGCGGCATGCTGACGAACCCCGGCATTTTGAGCGGGATCGGTTCGGCGCCGGAGTTCGGCCGGGCTTCGCTCACCGGCGCCAATCCTCGCGCTGCCAACGCCGTCGCGCCGAGCGCTGCCAAGGGGCCGCTCGCCAGCAAATCGTGGATCGTTGCGGCGGCGGCCGGAACGCTCGGTATCATCGTGCTCGTCGCGACGATCCTGGTCGTCATCCACGGCCGAAGCTCCACGACCGACGGCGCCGACGGCGGCACCGCAACCAGCGCGGACGGCAGCAGCGTCACGTCGGACCCCACCGTCGACCAGAAGGTCCAAGAGGCCATGGCGATGATCGAGCGCGGCGACTACGGCTCGGGCATCAAGCGCCTCGAGGAGCTCGGCGAGAGCGCGCAGGGCCGCGAAGACGTGCACCGCGCCCTGCTCACCGCGTACAGCCAAACGGATCGCTCGAAGGACGCGATGCGCGAAGCCGGTGCGGTCCTCCGCGCGAATCCGAACCTCGACCTGCCGAAGGAAGTGAAGCTCCGCGTCGAGATTCGCGACACCGCCCTCAAGGAGGGCTCGAAGGATCCGAACCAGAAGGGCGCCGCTGACGAAGCCTTCGTTCTCCTCGAGAACCAGATGGGCACAGTCGGTTGGGACGACCTCTACGACATCGCCTACGGCACCTCGGGCGCGCAGTACCCGAAGGCCGCGGCGCGCGCGAAGGCCATGCTTGCGCGCGGCGACCGCCAGAAGATGAGCCCCGCGCTGCAGGTCGCCGTCGACCTCACCGGCAACGGTGCGTCGTGCGCGGCCAAGAACAACTTCGACCGCGCCGCGCGCGATGGTGACGAGCGAGCGCTCGCTATCCTCAAGACGCTCGTGGCGCCGCGCCTCGTCGGTCACTGGAAGAAGCAAGACGTCCTCGGCTGCATCCACGAGGGCTCGCTCACCAAGACCATCGCTGCGCTCGAAGAGCGGGTCCGCGCGCAGAAGAAGAAGTAAGACCTCTTCCTCTGCGCGGGCCGAAGGCGCGCGCGCGCGGAACGACGCTCAGATACCGAAGCGCGCGCGGTCTTTCGCGATGAAGGCGACGTAGGCCTCGGAAGGCAGACGCTCCTCGATCTCGCCGCTCTCGATCGCCGCTTCGAGCAGCTTCTTGATCACGCCGATCTGACGTGAAGGCGGGATGCCGAATGCCTTCATCACTTCGTCGCCGACGCCCGAAGGCAACGGCGGAAGCTTCGCGTCTTCCTCCGCGAGGTGCGAGATGCGCCCGGCGAGCTCTTCGATCTGGTTGAGCCCCTTGCGCTTCTTCTCCGGTCGCTTGGTCGTGATGTCCGCGCGCGCGAGGCACAAGAGATCGTCGAGGTGCTCACCGAGTTCGCGCGCGAAGCGGCGAACGGCGCTGTCCGTCCAGTTCGGATCGTACTGGTTCGCACGCAGGTGATGGAGCACGAGGAAGCGAACCGTGTCGCGCAGCGCCGGATCCGGCGAGAACATCACCAGGCGTCGCTCGAGCTTGTCGAACATGCGCGCGCCGACTTCCGCGTGGCCGAGGAAGTGAACCTTGCCGTCGGGGCTGATCGAGCGCGTCTTGATCTTGCCGATGTCGTGGAAGAGCGAAGCCCAGCGAACCTCGAGGCGCGGAACGGCCTGACGCACGACTTGCTTCGTGTGCTTCCACACGTCCTTGTGGCGCCACTCTCCGTCGCCGAAGCCCACCATCGCGTGAACCTCCGGGAAGATCACGCGGAGCGCACCGACGGCGAGGAGCGCATCGAGACCGAGCTCCGGATCGTCGCTCATGATGACGCGATCGAGCTTCGAGCGGACGAGCGCAGGATGAAGCTTGAGTGCAGCACGCACGTCGTCGATCGACACGGGCGTGGCCGTCTCGACGAGTCGGCCTTTCTCGGAGGACACGGCAGCGAGCTCGAGCGCGTCCATCGCGCGGTCGGCGTTACCGGGCGCTTCGGGCGCGCCGGGGGTGGAAGACTCGATCTCGGGAGGCATTGAGAGCCGGCCTCCTTAGCATGCAGGACCAAGTTCGAGAAGCGCGGGCACTTACGTCCGCCTACACTCCTCGTGTCCGCGCCGCGGCCATTTTCCCGAGGAAAACAGGCGTTCTCGAGGGTGATGTCACAGAGCCTCGATCGAACACGACTTGAGACTTCGATGATGCGCTGTCGAGATTGGACATCGTTGCTTCCGGCGGCCAAGCTCCGCCGTCATGCTGTTCTCCTCGGCTCGAAGCAATCGCACGCTCGCCCTCGCTCTAGCGGGAGCTGTCGTTGGCGTCGGCAGCGTTGCGATCGCCTGCGGTGGTGCACGCGACGTCGACTTGCTCGGATCACCTGGCGCCGCGACCATTGCGAATCAGCCGACCGACCCCGCGCCTTCGGACGACGTGCAGGGCGACGGCGATCCGGGATCGAGTGGAACGTCGGGCTCTTCGGGAACGAGCGGCACGAGCGGCAGCTCCGGTACGTCGGGTTCTTCGGGAACGTCCGGAACGAGTGGCACGTCCGGCACGAGCGGCAGCTCGGGTACTTCGGGCTCCTCGGGCACGTCGGGTACTTCGGGCTCCAGCGGCTCCTCGGGTACTTCGGGCTCCAGCGGCTCCTCGGGCTCTTCGAGCGGTGGCTACACGAACCCGGGCATCTTCTGCGGGAGCATCAGCACGGGCATCGATCACTGCGAGGCCGGCAAGGAGTCCTGCTGCATCCGCAGGAAGAACGGCCAGCTGCGCTATACGTGCATGGACACGAAGGACGTGTTCGTGCAGTGCGCTGGTGGGCGCACCTTTTCGTGCGACGACAAGAACGATTGCTCGGGGGGGCAGGTCTGCTGCGGGACGGTCGACGACACGGTCGGCTTCCGCGACGTGGGGTGCCGGACGACGTGCGATCTGACCCCGAACCCGGTCTTCACGAACGTCCGCTTCTGCGATCCCTTCGCGCCGACGGACGAGTGCGCGGCGCTCGGCAAGCAGTGCCTGCCGTCGTCGAGCATGGTCGGCTACGCCTACTGCCAGTAGCGCTTGCAGCGCTCTTTGCACTGACCGGGTGCACGCGCGCAGCGGTTCTTTCGGGCTCGCCGCCGGCGGAACGCGAAGCCGGTGACGCGGGCATTGCGCCATCCATCGCTCCGGTGACGAGCGCCGGGGATGGCGGTGCGCTCGCCGATGCTGCGCCGCTCGTCCTCGTTCCGCCTGAGGATCCCGAAGACGGAGACGACGACGAAAAGGACCCGGGCACCGGACACGCGCCCACGCAGGCGAAGTTCGAGAAGGTCGGCACGCCTCCGCTCGCACTGACGCGAATCTGTGATCTCACTCCCCTCGGCGACGCGCTCTATGCGGGTCACGCCAATCAACCGCTCGGCACGGACGGCGCGACGATCACGCGCTACCGGCCCGATGCCGCGCGCCCGTTCGGCATCGCGTTCGACTGGAATCGCCCTGGAGAGCCCACGAAGGGCGGTGGCGGAGGGCAGGGCTTCCTTCGGGTCCACGCGATCGGCGGAAGGCTCTTCGTTCCCGATGCCGATCCACCGTACGGCGGCCTGGGCCTCGTCGACCACGGCACCGAGGGCTACGTCTTCGTGTCGGACGCCAAGGGAACGTTTGCTCCGCCGCGCAGTCCGAACTTTCGCCCGCCGGCCACGCCGGATCTGACGAACTGGAGCGAGGGCCGCGCCGGTGCAGGCGTGCTTCCGCGCGCGTATCATGTGATCGACGTCATTCGCTATCGAGGGGCGCTGTTCGCCTCCACGGGCTCGGTGCCGCCGAAGGAGCAAGCGTGGCGAGGGCCGTCGCCGGGCGCGCTGCATCGTGCGAACGCCGACGGCTCGCGCTGGACGTACGAGGTCGACTACCCGTTCCCCTGGAAGAATGGCGTCTGGCGACTGACCTTCATGGTCCGCTTCAAGGGCAGGCTCTACGCCGGCCTCCAGGACTACGACGGTCGGGACCCGAACGACTATGTGTATTTTGCACCATCCTCCCCCGAGGCGACGGTCCTCACCCACGACGACGTGCACCCCGTTCGAATCACGCGAACGGGCGCAGCAGGGACGCTTCGCTTCTGGGTCGACCGCAAAGCGCATCCGCATCGGCTCTACTGGCTGGCCTGGGCGCGCGACGGATTGAACCTCCGCGTGACCACGGATGGCGATCATTGGGCGCAAATCGCGCTTCCCGACGATGCGGGGCGGCCTACCGACGTGACGCGCTTTCGCGATGCCGTCGTCGTGCTGACCGAGAACGGCCTCTATCGACTCGGCGGCCGCTCGATTGATGGTCCCGCCGGGCTCTCGCCGGAGGAAATCGCTTCGAACGTGGCCGACGCTGACGCCGTCCGCATCGCCGGTCTCGAGGGGCTCGTGACCACAAAACAGAAGAAGTCGCCCTTCGAGGTGGGCGACTTCTTTTGCACGGCGCCCGTTGGCCGTCTTTCGGAATGTTCTCTACGCGGGTGGTCAGCGAGGCGGCATGCTCTACCGCCTCACCGACTGACCGCGATCACTGCACCACGTCGGCCGCCGAGCGCGGGTAGATCTTGCGGTGGGTGAACGAGAAGTTGCAGATGCCCACGATCTTCTGGAAGGCCGTGCTCACCGGGTAGGTGTTGTCGAGCGGATCGTAGAGGTAGTCATCGACGCGGAGCTTGCCGCCGCTCGCGTCGGTGATTTCGAACTCGTCGTAGTCCTTCGGCGCGTCCGGGTTCATGTTGCTCACCGTCACCGTGTCGAGCTCGCAGAGCATGCTCTCGTACGCCTCGGCGTTGATTCCGTTGTCGCCGACCGCCGTGGTGGTCACGACGAGTGGCGCGAACGGGAGCGTCGTGCCGTTGTCGTTGCTCGTCACCGTCGCTGACGAGATCGTCGTGACGTTGAAGAGCTCTTCGTAGGTACCGGACACCGTGACCTTGTTGCCGACCGTGACCGTCGGAGCGGCCTTCATGGCGACGTAGAGACCCGAGTTCGCGCCCGTACCGGTCTGCGCGAAGAAGCCCATCGGCGAACCGAACGTCTTGAGGCCCGTGACGTAGACGTCCTTCACGATAACTGGCGAGCCGCTCGAGGGGTGATTCGCGCTGTTGGGATCGCGGAGGTCGGTGACGGTAACGGTGACGGGGGGGACGACCTTGGGTGCGCACGCGTCGCCGATGCCATCGCCGTCCGCGTCCGCCTGGTCGGCGTTCGCGACCTCGGGGCAGTTGTCGGTGCCGTTGGGGGCGCCGTCGCCGTCGATGTCGTCCGCGCTCGGGGGCGTGCAGCTCTCGCCGCTCGTCACCGGGCACTTGTCGCAGGCGTCGCCGATGCCGTCGCCGTCGGTGTCGAGCTGGCTGTTGCCGTCGAGCGGGCGGATCGGGTTGAAGACGTCGGGGCAGTTGTCCTGCGCGTCGGCCACGCCGTCGCCGTCCTTGTCGTCACCCGTCGGGCCGCTGTACTGCGAAGCCGTCGCGGCGCTCGCCGTCGGACCACGCGTCGGAACGCAGCTCGGCTCGTTCTTGGGCGTCTCGCCGCGGCAGGCGAAGAGCGGGTAGATGTCCTTGATGCTGGCCTGGATGTCCGCGAGGCTCGTGCCCGAGTCCATCGCGCAGACCTTCTTGCTGACGCCGCAGATGTCGAGCGCGTCGCAATCGCTGGCGCCGAGGCCCTTCGAAGCGAGGACGTCCGCGTCACCGTAGAGCGCCTTGCCGCCGCGAAGGACGAGCATCACGTCGGTCGGGGTCGAGTCGATGACCGCGCGGTAGTCCGTCAGGCCCTTGGCGCTGAAGACGGCGATGTCGCCGATGAAGCCCGGCTTGAGCATGCCCATGACGTACTGGCCGCCGACCGCGAACGCCGCGTTCTGCGTGACCATCTTCCAGAGCGCCTTGTCCGTGAAGTGGCCGCCGAAGTACGTCTTGTTGAGATCGTCGGCGCACTTGAGCTCGCGCGACATGTTCATCGAGCCGCTCGGGAGCCAGTCCGTGCCGAGCGCGATCTGGACACCGAGGTTGTCGTACGTCACGACGGCGGCGGTGTTGCCGTAGAGGTCGACGTTCGAGCGCGGCGACCACACGAGCGCGGTCTGACCGTCGCGGAACTTCTTGATGTCGTCCGCGCGGAGGCCGACGCCGTGGATGACCGCGGTCTGACGAATGAGGAGGTTGTGCGTCGGATCGCCCGCCGCGTCGCTCTGGCAGGCGATTTCGAGATGCGTGGCCTCGTCGATGCCTTCGGCGATGTGGGGGAGGTAGCCGTCGAACTTCTGCGCGGTCGCCTGCGTGTCACGCCCCGTGTCGAAGCTCGCGCAGCTGGTGGGCGGGAAGTTGGTGGCGCTGCTGTCTTTGAGGGGGAAGGTCTGAGAGTTGGCGATCTTGAAGCGGAGGCCTTCGAGCTGTGCGGCCGTGCTGTCGAGATTGCGGATGAGACCCGGCTGACCACCGGCGCTCGCCGCTGCCGTGGTGCCGCTCATGAGGAAGCGGAGCTCGGCGGCCTTGACCGTCGCGGCCGGCGCGGTGCCGTCCGTCTTGATCTTCGTGTGGCCGCGGAGACCCTTGCGCCAATCGTGGCGGTGCTCGTAGCGCTCCGTGCCGTGCGAGCGCGGAGGCGTATTCGCGAACGAGATGTGGTCGTGCGAG
Organism: Labilithrix luteola; assembly: GCF_001263205.1. GTDB lineage: Bacteria > Myxococcota_A > Polyangia > Polyangiales > Polyangiaceae > Labilithrix > Labilithrix luteola. Next base: position 3,210,196 of record NZ_CP012333.1, on the reverse strand, counting down.
TTGATGAGGCCGGGCGACACCACCGCGTCGGTGCAGGTGACCTTCGTGGCGTTGGCGTACGCCGCGTCCGACGAGCAGTCCTTGCCGACGCACGTGATGTAGCCGTCGGCTCCGATGACGATCTCGCCGTCTTCGATCGACTCGGGAAGCAGCAGGCGGCCCTTGATGGCCACGCCCGCAGACCCTTCTTTGTCGACGACGCACGAGCCGTGACCGACCGGGCCGTCGGGGCCTTTGCCACCGTCGGTGCCGTCGCCGGGGTTCGTGCCGCCGTCCGTGCCGTCGGGATCCGCCGGCGAGTTGGGGTTTGCGCCCGGACTCGCGTTGTCGGCACAAGCCGCCAGCTTGAGGAGGGCCAGAAGGGGGACCACAGCGAGGGTAGGGCGGAGTTTCATTGTGGGTAAAGGTGCGGCAGTATACTTGTGGTTCACGACCGTGCACGTGCCGGCCAGGTGAATTCGGGAAACGAGGGTGATTGCGGGGTGGTCTGTTCGTGATCCGGGGCTGATCGGGCCCGGCGCTTCGTCGTTCTCGAGCTGTCCGAGCACTCGAGCGCCCCTTCGGTCACTCGGTCTGCTCGCGTTCATCGAAGCCGTTCGGCGCAGTAGTCCTTGCGTGAGCTGCCGGGAACACTAAAGAAGCCGTCGTTGAAGTCCCCGAACCGCGAAGCACGTATCCGAGAGCGCCTCACGGCCGAGGTGGGCCGACTGGACAAGCAGGCGCCCTTCACGGTCGCGCTGACGTACCCGTCGCCCTATGGCGCAGCGATGAGCTCGCTCGGCTACCAGCGCATCTATCGCGCGATCATGGAGAGCTCGGGTCTGGCGTGTGAACGTGTCGTGCTCGACGACGAAGCCGAGAACGATCTCGCCGCGCAGGAGCACCCCGCGAGCCTCGAGTCACGCACGCCCCTCGAGGAGTTCCCGGTCATCGCGGTGAGCGTGGCCTACGAGATCGAGATCGGCGGTCTCATTCGCCTGCTCGACGCGTCGAACATCCCAGCGCTCCGCGACGAGCGCGATCCCGAGAGGCATCCGTTCCTCCTGGCGGGCGGCCCGCTCACCTTCTCGAATCCGCTTCCGCTCGCGCCTTTCTGCGATGCGATCATCATCGGCGAGGCCGAAGAGATCACGGTCGAGGTCCTGCGCGTGCTCGAGTCCACGCCGCGTCACCACGATCGGCTGGCCGCGCTCGCCAAGATCGCGCACGTCTTCGTCCCCGAGCTTCACGGCGCCGTTCTTCCCACGGTGGCCAAGGTGCCCGACGAGATGATCCCCGCCTGGGCGGCCATCCGCACGCCGCACGCGGTGCTCAGCGACATGTTCCTCATCGAGACCGAGCGCGGCTGTTCACGTCGCTGCACGTACTGCGTGATGCGACGCTCGACGAACGGCGGCATGCGCATGGCGTCGATGGAGAAGATCCTCGAGCTCATCCCGTCCGATGCGAAGCGCGTCGGTCTCGTGGGCGCGGCCGTCAGCGATCACCCGAAGATCGTGAGCATCGTCAACACGCTCGCCGACCAAGGCCGCGAGGTCGGCCTGTCGTCGCTCCGGCCCGATCGCCTGAGCGACGACTTCGTCGGAGCGCTCGCCCGCGGCGGCTACCGCACGCTCACGACCGCCATGGATGGTCCGAGCGAGAAGATGCGCGAACAGCTCGAGCGCAAGGCGAAGGAGAAACACCTCATTCGCTGCGCCGAGCTCGCGAAGAAGCACGGCATGGATCGCCTCAAGCTCTACTTGATGATCGGGCTGCCGAACGAGAGCGACGACGACATCGACGAGTGCGTTCGTTTCACCACCGAGCTCTCGAAGATCTGCCCCGTCGCGCTCGGCATCGCGCCGTTCTGCGCGAAGCGGAACACGCCGATGGATGGTCAGGGCTTCGCCGGCATCTCCGTGGTCGAAAAGCGGCTCGAACGACTTCGCCGAGGTCTCCGTGGTCGCGCCGATGCACGCTCGACGAGCGCCAAGTGGGCCTGGGTCGAGTACGTGCTCGCGCAGGGCGGACCCGAAGAGGGCCTCGCCGTGCTCGAGGCTGTGCGCGATGGCGGGAACTTCGCGGCCTACAAGAAGGCCTTTTCGAGGCTCTCGACGCGCATCGACGTGGCCAAACCGCGCCGCACGCTCGCCATCGCCCAAATCTGAGCCCAGATCTGGGCCCAGATCTGAGCCCGGCTCTGAATCATCGAGCGCGTTCGAGCTTGGAGCGGAAGCGAGCAATCACTTCCGGCTCGGCGCGATACGTCACGATGACGCCGTTCTCTTCGTAGCGTTCGGCGGAGACGCGCCCCGAGTCGTGCATCTCGCTGAGCACGGCCTGGCGGTCGTACGGGATCACGAACTCGGATTCGACGTACGTGGCCTCGAAGATCCCGATGATTCGCTCACGGACGCTCGCGACGTCGCTCGGGTCGTGGGCCGACACGAACCACGCGTCGGGCAGGCGAACGCGAAGGGCGGCGAGCTCCTCCGGCGCGAGCCGATCGATCTTGTTCATGACCAGCGTGGAGGGAACCTCGCCGGCGCCGATCTCTTCGAGGACCTCACGCGTGACGGCGAGCTGCGATTCCCAGGAGGGATCGGCGGCGTCGACGACGTGGAGGAGGTGCGAGGCTTCGAGCGCTTCGTCGAGCGTCGACTTGAACGACGCGACGAGATCGTGCGGGAGCTTCTTGATGAAGCCGACCGTATCGCTGACGAGGATGCGCGGCTTCGGCTCCGGGTAGAGCGCGCGCACGGTCGTGTCGAGCGTGGCGAAGAGCTTGTTCTCGACGTACACGTCGCTGCCCGTGAGGGCGCGCATGAGCGAGGATTTCCCGGCGTTCGTGTAGCCGACGAGCGCGATGCGGCGCGCCTGGCGACGGTGCGAGCGGCGGACGTCCTGGTCGCGCTGGACGGCCACGAGCTCCTCCTTGAGCTCGGCGATGCGGTCACGGACCTTGCGTCGATCGAGCTCCAGCGCGGCTTCACCGGCGCCTCGACCGCGCTGGCGCTCCTTGCCCGAGGGTGATTCGCGGAGGCGCGGCGCGGTGTACGTCAGGCGAGCGATCTCGACCTGCAGGCGCGCCTCGCGGCTCTTGGCGTGGCGGTGGAAGATCTCGATGATGACGCCGGTGCGGTCGAGCACGGCCGCGCCCGTGGCGCGTTCGAGGTTCCTCGCCTGGCTGGGCGAGAGATCGTGGTCGACCGCGACCAGATCGACCTTCGCGGTGCGCTCCCCGTCCACTCCGAAGTCGTCGTCTTCCTCCTCGACGTCCACGTCGCCATCGTCGTCGAAGTCGCCGCCCGCCTCCGCCTCGCGGCGAAGACGCGCCTTGTCCTTCTTCTTCGGCGCCGTGGTGCCGACGTGCCCGTCACCGCCGGTGAGGTCGCCTAGCTCCTTGAGCTTGCCTTCACCGAGCACCGCCGCGGTTTCGAGGTGCGTGCGGTTCTGGGTGACCTTGGCGACGGTCTTGTAGCCGAGGGTCGAGACGAGACGCTCGAGCTCCTCGAGGCTAGAGGTGAATTCGAGATCATCGGCATCGGGCAGGTGGACTGCCACGAGCACGGCTTCTTGGCGCTTCGGGGGGTTCCCCATTGGCCCGCACGGCTAGCACGATGTTGGGCTGCCACCAACCGCGGCCTATTGGGCAGGACCGCAGACGATGCCGACAGCGTCGATTCGATCGCCCGCACGGCCGGTAACGCCGATCGCGACGAGTGACTCGGGACAGCGCAGTTCGAACGACGTGCCCCCGCCGATGCCGCCCGACGCTGCACGCCTCGTCGTTCGCCCGTCTTCGTTCGACGCGCAGAGCAATCCGACCTCGTGAACGAGATGCGTACGACTGCCGTGAACTCCGACGACATGCTCGTCGGGTGCGCACGAGGACTCGAACGTCGACGATGCATGCTGCCCGAACTCCGGGCCGCTCGCGCGACGCGCGTGGCCGTCGTTCGCGACACAAACGGGGGTGATGCTGGACACGCTCTCCTCGCCATGCACCGTTCCGCTCAATGCCGCGAGCTCACTGCCGGCAGGACACTGCCATCGATAGGGCTCACCGCCCTTTCCTCCGGCAACCAGGACCGGCGGTCTGGGCGTGCCGCAATATTGTGCCTCGGCCTCGAAGGGATCGGGCGAGATCTTCATCGCGCGGCTCGCCAGCGCAAACCTCATGTTGTCGAAAAAGCGCCCAGCGTTCAGGGGCTCGTGAATGGCCCTGTCGAGCGCTGCCAATGAACCGCACTGCAGGGCGTGGCGCGCGGCAACGATGGCAGAGTCTTCTGTCGGTTCGCGGGCGGCGAATCGCGCCGCGACCCAAGCCGCGGGCAGATCCTTCTCGTGTCCGGGCCGCCCTCGTTCGGCTACGGCGAGGCGCGATGCAAACGCGTCGGCGAGGCCGTGACGATCGAGAAGGTGCACGGTCGAAGGCAAAATCTGTCCGACGATGCCAATCGCATTCTCCGTGACGACGCCACGCATGCCGGGAGCGACGTCTCGGGAAAGCTCCAAGCTCCTGCGAGGGGGGTGGAAGCGAACCTCGGTATCATGGTCGAAATGAATCGTGCGCCGGCACGAACCTTCGTCGACGCGGCGTTCTATCGGACAGTCTCTCTCCACTTCGGCGCGCATCGTGGTGCCAGTCTTGTGGAATTGAAAATTGCGGTAGTCGCCCAGCAAGATGGGATTCTTTGCGCCGGCCATCCGCGCGTACCAGCCACGTTCGTCTCCAATCCCGCACACGTTCTCTTTGTCGACGCGTAGCTTCGTTCCGCATACGAAAGCCCAGCCTGCAAGCGGAACGGTCAGACCGATGGCAACGAGATACTCGCGGAGCTCCGATTTTCTCGGAAATGCCACGAGGCTCACGGGCATCAGCCCGGCGAAGAGTGCGGGCAGGAACATGCGCCCGTGCATGTAATCTCCACCCATCGCGACGACATACCCGACGTGCAATGTCGCGAGTACGGGCAGAGCGATGAAGATGGCTGCAAGAATGTGCTCGCCTGACGCGCCGAAGCGGCGAACCTGAAGGCCCCAAAAGACCGCCAGTACGGAGAGAGCGATCGGCAATCGATAAAGCGAAAAGAAGTTCTTCGCGTAGCAGAACCCCTGTTTCGTGTTGAACGCGAACGCTTGTTTGGCAATGGCGGTATTCGGAACCAGCGCCGCGTAATACCCCATTCGAAAAAGCTCGTATCCGAGCGGCAGCGCTACCGCCGCGATGGCCATCATTCCCGCCGCTCGGAGCCTCGCTCGACGCGATGGCCCAGCCTGCACCATGCCGTGCACGACGAGCGGGATCAGCATGGACGCCGAATACAATGCAAGCTCCGGCCGCACGAGTGGGCCTAGCCCGAGCAGTGCCGACGCCCCGAGGGCTTTCGTGGGAGACCATTGGGACGAACGACCCTGGCAAACGAGCGTCCAGAACGAAAGACCGAGCCAACAAAACGAGAGGCCCGTCTCGAGCCCCGACGAGGCGTAATCCCACGCCGCCGGAATCACGGCGAACACCATCGCACCGAGCGGCACGTGCAGGCGCTCTTCCCGGGTTCCCGAGAACGCGCCCATCTGGGCCGCCAGGAGCCCCATGACGCTCATGGCGATCCCGCCATACGCGGCCACGTACTCGAGCTTCAAAGGCAATGCCCCGCTCAGACACAGAATCGCGACCCACAGGGGACTCGTCGTCGCCTCGACGCGCTCCCCAGCGTTGTAAACGAGACCGTTCCCCTCGAGAACGTTACGGACGACGCGCAGGTTGATGAATGCGTCGTCGTCCATCCAGACGCGATGCACCGCGAGCACAGCCAGCAGGGCACACGGTACGAGTGCGGGCCACAACCTGGCCCATCGCGAAGAATCTTGGCGGCTCGACATCGATCGGACGCGACGGTGCAGCGCCCGTGCCGCTTCGCGCAACTGCTTTTTCCGCGTTCATCGTCGGGTGTGCAGCGACCGTCGCGTCAGGACCTGTGCCGGATTGTGCCGTACGCCGTGGGGCGCGGCTGAGAGGCCTTTCGGTGGACGTCGCGGTCTCGAGGGGACGATGCGAACGCGACCTCATCCTGGAAGACCGTCGGCTTCGTCGCGGGTGGGCTCGGCATCGTCGGACTGGGCGTAGGCACCTGATGGCCTTCCAGCGAGAGCCTCGCGCGCCATCTGCTCGGGGCGACTCACGGCGGTGAACACCGAAGCCGGAGCGTGCCGTCTTCGAGGACGTCGCAGTAGACGGGCCCGCGTCCTGGGCACGAGGTCTCGCCGGCGTCGTTGATCGCCTTTTTCTTCTCGGCGATCACGCAATCGCAGGTGCTCGCGATGTCCGAGACTTCTTCGTTGACGAGACCGGCATCCGCGCATGCGCCGGGCAGCGGCTCACAGGAATCGTACTCGTTGGGGCCGAACGGATCGCCGATGGGACCGACGACGTAGCGAATAGGAGCTTCGGGAGAACAGCCATTGGCAAACCCTCCGTCTGCACTCGCTTCGTGGTTCGTCGACGGCGGATCACTGTCGCCGTTCGTCGAAGAAGACGGAGTGGACGGTTGGCTCGACTCTGCGCCGGTGCACGCGGTGATCGCGGCGGCGAGGAACCCGGCAAGGTACACGAAGACTCTCGTCATGGATGCGTGTCGGAGCAACGGATGTGCCGCCGTTCGGACAACCGCTTTTCCCGCGTGAAGTGCCGTGCCGGGCGCGATCGCCGTGTCGTGGAGAGCTGGCACAGGGCGATAGAGAGATCGTGGTGTGCTCCATCTTCGCCGACGTTGCTCGGTCCTCGTTGGCGCAACACGCGCCACCGTTTTCTTGAACGGGATTCGGTTAGCGGACGGGCACCTGGACCTTGGTGATCGGACGGCTACCCGTGCCGCCCGCATAGCCGTAGCTGGCGAAGTAGCCCGTGCCCCAGACGGTGACGGTGAAGGGGCCGTCGCTCTTGGCTTCGTGACGGCCGGTCCCGCAGGTGCCGCTCGCCGTGTTGAAGTTCTTGGTGAGATCGAGCCACGCGTACTCGTATTCGCCCTTCGCGCCGAGGGGGCGGAAGTTCGGAACTTCACCGACGCAGTCGAGCGTGACGGGCATGAAGCCCTTCGCAGTCTTCTTGCGGACGAGTGTGAGCGAGGTGTCCGGGAAAGTGTAGTCGGCGAAGAGAACGTATCGGTCGAGGTATTGATCCGTCGGGACGACGTTGACGAAGTCCGGATCGCCGAACGTCGGGCTGTTGACGCCGCCGTTGAAGAGGCCGCCGGTCATCATCACCGAGGCGTAGAACGGATGGTCGGCGTCCTGGCTCCTCACCACCACGAGCTCGTCGGTCATGAACGTGACGAGCTCGCCAGCCTTCAGCGTGGCCGGCGCCTCGAGCGGTTTCGCGGGGTCGTACGTGAGCACGGTGCCGTCGACGGCTCCGACGAGCCGATAGGGCACCTTCTCGCGGCGCTCCGCGGTACTTGGGATACGACTCCGGAACGGAACGAGGCCGTACTCCGACCCCCACTGCGCGAGCGGCGGAATTTGCTGCTGGAGCGTGTCACACGCGCTGACGGTGTTCGGAAGGAACGTGCATTGCGAACCGCCGAAGACACCGATGGGCTTGTTCGACTCGATGGGACTTCCGGTCAGCTCCTCGACCTGGGCAATCTGGATGACCTCTCCGCGTGAGAGTTTCCACGTCACGCGCTGCCCGGCCGCGCCGCCGATGAGGTCGACGCCGTCGTAGATGTCGAGTTTCGGCCGCATGCTCACTTCGGTATCGTCCGAGGTGGCGACGATCTGGAGCGTCGGAGAGCCGAGCGGATTGTTGTAGATGTCACGGGTGAACGGCCAACCGTTGACGGCGACGTAGTTCGTTTTCCACGACGATGTCGGGAGGAGAAGCGTGGCCGACGGGATGAACGTCTTTGCGCCGCCGTACGGATAGATCGAATACGCACTCACGGGGGCGTCGGTCTTGATGGAGAACGCCTTGGTGCGTGCCGTGCCGTGCGTGATGGGGTCTCCGTTGAGCGCACCGACGGTCCCCAGCGGGCAAGCGGAGAAGTTCTGTCGTCCACCCGTCGGCGGAGGGGTGGGCCGGATCTCGGAGAGAAATACGAGCGCGACCTGGCCAGGAGGGAGAGGGCCTTCGAGCTTCGTGTATTTCGGCTCTGCGCCGACCGCCTCGGCGGTGAACAACGATTGGGAGAGGTCGAGCGGCTCGGTGCCATACTCGGCCTGGATGGTGACCGGCCGATCCCACGTGTTCGCGATCATCGCCGCGAAGCAGGAGCCGGGCCCGTAAATCGGCTCGTCCGGAGGGAGTGTCCAGAACGAGCAGCCCGCCGAGCCCTGCGAGGACTCTGCCGCCAGGCAAGCGTCGACGCACGCGCCTTCCGCACAACCCTTGTCCGGACCGCACTCCTCGATCACCGCTTCCGTGCAGCCGTCGACGACCTTCTTCAGGTCGCGCGAACACCGAAGCCCGGCGCACGACGGACCAGGTTCGAAGGGCGCTGCGTCCGGCGGCGCGATCGGTCCCGGGGTGTCTTCGACGAACGCGCGATCACTCTCGCCGCACGACGCGGAGGCCGTGACGAGCATTCCCAGGGAGGCAAGGAAGAGCACGAGTGCGCGCAGCCCGAGCGGGGCTTGCCGGTTACTCGACGTGCTGAAGCGCATGGTACTTCTGTCCGATGATCGAGGGGCGGTGTTACGGAGTCGGGGGGCGTGCGACGGAGGGCGATGGCCTTCAGTCGAACTTCACCGTGAGCGGTGTGCCGTGACGGTCGTCGTCGCGCGTGCCTTGGCCGAGCTGGCCGTACTGGTTGCTTCCCCAGCACTGCACCTTTCCTCCCTGCACGAGCGCGCACGAGCTGAAGAGGCCGACCTGGATGCTCACGACGTGATCGGTGAGTGCCTTCGCCTTGGTGAGCAGAGGCGCCCCGGTGCCGCCGTCCGCGTCGCCGGTTGCAAGCTGGCCGAAGGAATCCGTGCCGCAGCATTCGACCGTGCCGTCGGTCAGGCGCACGCACGTTGCGCCGTAGCTGATGCTGACCTCGCGTGCCGGCGCTTCCCCTCGCGTTCGGATCTCGACGGGCGTTGCCGAACCGTCCTTCGTTCCCGTGCAAGAGAGAGCGCCATTGGGGCCCCAGCAGTACAAGCGACCGTCCGCGACGGCGCAGAGGCGTTCGGTGGACGCGGCAACGCTGGTGACGTTCTCGAGGCCCGTGACGGCCAAGGGGGCGGTGCCTGGATAGGTCACGAGCCAGCGGTAGGCGCCCCACACGAAGAGCTTGCGGTCATCGGCAACGGCGAATCCGAAGCCGCCGGTGTTCTCGGAGGCAAATCCACCGGCGCGGAGTGCTTTGACCCGCGTGATTGCGTTTGCCGGTCCTGGGCCCAGGATGCGATTGGTCTCGTCCGGTCGACCGAGTGCATCGCCGATGTTCGTACCCCACGACCAGAGCTCACCGGCGCTGGTCGTCGCGAATACGAGGCCCACTGGGCCGACGTCGATCCGGGTGAAGCCGTCGATCGGACCGCCGTCGCGAGTGACGAGCGCCGGCCCGTGAGGGACGTAGTCCGTCCTCGGTGGCTCGAGGCCGAGCCTGCCGCCGTTGTTGCTTCCCCAACACGTCACGGTTCCGTTCGTATGCAGTGCGCACGTCGTGCCGTTCGCGGCGCTGAGCTGCTCGACATCCGTGAGTCCGACGTCGCGAGGAACGGTCTGGTACGACGTGGATGGATCGCCGCCGTCCATGATGCCGATGGCGCCGGAGGTTACCCCCCAGCAGCGGACGGTCTTGTCGTCCATGAGCGCGCAGTAGTGCGTGTCGCCCGTGACGAGCTGGGTCACACAGGGCTTCGTCGTGCACGTCACGAGCTCGCCTTCGGCATCGAACGGAGCTCGCGCATCGAGCGCACCGCCGTCCCCGTTCTGCGCGTCCGGGGCCGCGGTCTCTGGAAGATTCGCGGCCGCTTCGCTCGCCCCGTCCGGAGCGTCGTCGAACGCGGGCGTCGGGTCGTTGTTGCTGCAGGCGACGAGGATCGTGGTGGCGGCCACCGGGGCCAGCATGAAGAGGAAACGCATTCGTCGTTTCATGAGACTTCGCCCTCAGTGGGTGGAAGGAGACAATTTGTGAAGGGCGATTCCGTCTCCGACAATCCAGAGATCCGTATTCGAACTTCCCCACATGGCATAAAGGCTCGCCGTTGACGGGATGAACTCGAGCGTCGTCTTGACGAACGTGAACTGTCTGCCGTCCCAATGCCTGACTTGGCCGTAGTCACCGGCAAGGAAGACGTCGTCCGGTTTCGTTCCCCACACGGCGCGCGTGAACCAGACGTTCTTGCAATACCAATATCCCTCGCAGGTTCCGAACGTGCCCGGCGTCCAGGCGAATTCCCCGGACCCGTCGTTCTTCGCGACGCCCATGAATCGTCCGTCTTGGGACGAGTAGATCTCCGGAACCGTGCTGCCGAATAGCCACACGTTGTTCGGACCGATCGAGCCGCCGCCGCTGAAGACGCTGCCGCGGAGTCCGTTGTAGCCGAACGAGGGCATTCCGGCCTGGCTCCACGTCGGGCCATTTTCACCGGCGACGCGGTGGTAAACGACCGCCTCTTGGATGCAGAAGATCGAGCAACCTCGATCGTACTGGCCGGCGATCCAGACGTCGTTCGGTCCGCTGCCCCAGACCTTGCGAAATCCGACGGTGCCGGTCGATATCGGGTCGAGCTCCCAACCGTCGCTGCCGTCTTGGGCAGGGCCTTGGTAGTGGAGGACCTTGCCGTCGAACATGGTTATGTAGGTCTTCGTCGAGCCGACCGCCCAGACGTCGCTTTCGCTCGTCCCCCAGATCGACGAGATGACCTCGCTGCGGACCTTGGTCCAGGTGAGGGCGTCGGACGACGGGCCCGTACCATGGAAGAGACCGTTGTCGCCGCCGACCCAGATGTCGGTCGGGCTGCTGCCCCAGATGGCGTGGAGACGGTTCGCTTCTTCGAAGACCTTCGTCCACGTTTTGCCATCCCAGCGCAGGATGCTTCCTTTGCTGGCGCTGAGGATGGGATCGGCCCACCCAACGGCCCAGACGACGCCGTCACCCGCGCTCCAGACGTCGCGGAGGAAGGACTTCGGAGGTAGTTGGGTATGGCAGACGAAGTCGTCGGAGCACGTGCGCGGCTCCGCGTCTCCGGCATCGGCGTCGGCCTGAGCGTCAGCTTGCCCGGCGTCGGCGTCCGCGTCCGCGTCTTCTTGTGGACGGGTCGCGTCCGAAGCGTCGGGCGATTCGACGTCGGGAGCGTCCAGTTGGACATCGGTGTCCGTCGTACCGTTCGAGCAGCCGATCATGGCCGCCACCGCGCCGCTGGCGAGCATCGTGGCGAGCGCGCCGAGCGAGAGTCGCCCCAGAAAACGTTCGTTCATTGCGTTCCGCCCTTCGGCGCTTTCGGACCCGTGAAGTGCAATGCGGTGGCTTCGCCGACGATCCAGACGTCGTTCGGACCGCTGCCCCAGATGCGGTAGAGACGCGGCTTCGGCCCAACCGGGAAGGTCGCCGTCGCCGGGCGCCAGGAGTCGCCGTCCCAATGGATGATCGTTCCGTTGTCGCCGGTGGCCCACACATCGCGAGGCCCGCTTCCCCAAACGGCGCGAAGGGTCTCCGTCGTCGGTGACGGCACGATCTCCCACTCTCGAGAGGCGTCGTTCGACCAGTGCCGAATCGTTCCGCCTTCGCCGACAATCCAGATATCCGAATTGCTGCTTCCCCAGATGCCCAGGAGGTTGTCGGCGGTGAACGTGTTCTTCAAGAGCGTCCACTGGTTGGCGCCGCCGCCATTGCCGACAGCGCCGTTGGAGTGGCGAACGCCGCCCTTTTGGCCGATGACCCAGAGGTCGTTCGCGCTCGTTCCCCAGATGCCGTTCGAGTCAGGGCATACCTGGCCGCTGATGCAGTAGGTCGAAGCGACGTCCCAGTTCGACGTTGCGTCCAGCGGATTGGTCGGCGTGCCGTAGTGTCGCCACAGGCTGTTCTGCGGATACCCCCGCGTTGTCGGGCCTCCTACGAAGAACTCTCCTGGACCGATGTTCCAGATGTACGTGAGTGTCGAGCCGAGCCAGTTCGTCGGATCACCCTCGTCACGCGGAGGCTGGATTTCGAGCTTCGTCGCATCGCCGTGGAACCCATCGACATGTGCGATGAGATTCGGCGCCGAGACGATCCAGACGTCCGTGGCGGAGCTGCCGCCTACCGCGCGCAGCGTGTCTTTGCCTTTGAATGGGATCCTCGCCCAGGCCGCGCCATCCCAGTGCGCGATGGTGCCACCCGAGCCGACGGCCCAGACGTCGTTTGCCGAGCTACCCCACACGGAGAGCAGCGCAAAGCGAGCGTCCGTATTGGTCGGGACAGCGCAAAAGTCGGCCTCCGCGCACGTAAGCTCGCGCGTCGTGCAGCTGCCGTCGCTCGCGTCATCGCAGCTCGCATCGAGCGCGGCGTCCGCATCCACGTCCACGAGTGGACTGCCGCTCTCGGGGACCGTGGAGGCGTCGGGGGTCACGTCGACGGAGTCGTTCGCCTGCGCGCAACTCGCGACGGCAAGGGCGAGGCCTGCGAGGCCGACCGCCGCGAGGGGGAGAAGCGAGCGGGAACGAGTCGCGTTGGTCTTGGCGTGAATCATCACTTCGTCACCGTCCCGGCGTCGCACTCGGTCATCGCGCACTGGCCGTTGATGCACGGCTGGCCAGCTTGGGTATCGCAATGGTTTCCGCATTGGCCGCAATGGCCATCGCTCACCATCAGATTGGTTTCGCAACCGTTGTTGGGATTGAAGTCGCAATCACCCCAACCGGGCGCACATCCCGTTTCGCAGATGCCTTTTCGGCACGTTGCCGTGGTGTTCTCGTGCCAGGCCTCACACTTGGTGAAGCACGTGCCGCAGTTGTCGGGGTCGCTCAGGAGATCGTAACAACCGAGGTTGGACGTATCGATGGTCCCGCAGAGCGTCTGGGTCGGATTCGCGCAGAGGCACTCGGGGTGATAGTCTTCGTTGAGGTCCCAGCAGACTTGACCGGCGGTGCACTTGTTTCCGCACTTGCCACAATTGTTGGGGTCGGTATCGGTGTAACTGAGACCGACGAAAACCTCGCAGCCGTTCTTGGGATCCTTGTCGCAATCGGCCCAGGTATCGCCCCACCAATCCTGGCACCTGAGCTGCCCGCACTGGTTGTCGACGCAGCCATATTCCATGTGCGGAGGCGGCTCGGGCGCGTTGGTCGGCCACGAGCAGGCATTCCCGCACGCACCGCAATGGTCATCGTTGTTGCGCGGGTCGATGCATTCGCCTCCGCAATCGATCAGGCCCGCGTCGCACCCGCACTTGCCGTCGATGCATCGAACGCCGTCCGCGCACTTGTTCCCGCACGCGCCGCAGTTGCTGGGATCGGTCGAGGTGTTCGTCTCGCAGCCATCCTCGAGGACGGTGTTGCAGTCCGCGAATACCCAGAACTTGCCGCCGGCAGGCTCCTTGGCGCAAAGCGGTCGACACGCGCCCGCCACGCACGTCGAAGACATGTGCAGATTGCCGAACTGCGACGGGCAAACCTTGCCGCACTCTCCGCAGTTGTTGGAATCCGTATCGAGATTCACGGAGCACGGATATCCGTTGCCACAGGTCGTGTACGGTTCCGTGCAGCTCGTGGCGATGCAGAGCTTGGGAGACTCCAGAGAGGGCGCATCGGAGTCACCGCCGGAGTCTTGCGGCGTGAACGAAGGTGGCGGCGCGCTTGCGTCGATGTCGTCGAGTCGGGCGCCGACGTCGAGCGGCGTGTCCGCGCATGCGCTTGCGAGCGCGACCGCGGAGCCCGTGATCGCAAGAGCGAAGATTCGATGGTACCGGCGTGAAGACATGAGCACCTGAAGCGCCTGGGAAGTGGCGTGGTGGCGAGAGCAAGATGGAGACGCTCGCAAGCGGAGCGTCAGGGGACTGCGGGGGTGGGACTTCCGCTGGCAATGGCCCGTGCGACGGAGGGGGCGAGCAGGCCGTTCGGAAAGCGCGCATGGAACCGAGCGGCTCGCTCGCGAGCCTCGGGAAGGCGACCGGCCTCGGCGAGCGCCTGGATGTGGAGACTCTCGTTCTCCTGATTGAGCTGACCGCGCGGAAAGCGTCGCTCGTGTTCTTCGACGGAGCGGAGCGCGCCCGCGTAATTCTTGGCCGCGAGCTTGGCGCGCGCGTCTTCGACGAGCCGATACTCTTCGGCGAGATCCGTACCGCCAGCCTCCGGCGTCGCGTTCGCGCTATTTGCGCGTCGTGCGGGCGGAGCCGCGAGTGGCGCTTGTGCGGATGCCGGAAGGTCGTCGACGCGCATGGTCGGAACGTCGGGAGCGCCGGTATCCGAGGGCGGAGCGACGACAGGCGCCGGGACGTTCGGCGTGCTGACCGTGCTGACCGTGCTGACCGTGCTGACCGTCATCGATGTCGGCGCGCCGGCGGATCCGGTGCCGACGACTTGCCACGCCGCCAACGTCCCGAGCGTGCAGACGGCGGCGACGAGGAGTCCGGAGCGACTCATGAAGATGCTACGCCGGACAGCGTTTGGTGCGGACAGGGCACGTTCGACCTTCGCGAGGATGCGGTCGTGTGCGGGCCCGCCATAGGCTGGTTCGACGGAGTCGAGACGCTTCGCGTCGTCGATCATGGCGCGAAGATCGGACTCGAGAGAGTCCTGCGAGTGCTGCGAGTGCTCCTCGCGAAGCCGGCTCATCGAGTGCTCCGTGACGCCCGAATCCGATGTACGGCTTTGCGGAATTCCTCGCGAGCGAGGCGCAGGCGCGAATAAACGGTATTGGCGGGGACGTTGAGCATTTCGGCGATCTGCGAGGCGGGGAAATCGTTCATTTCGTGCATGACGAACACCACGCGGCGCTCTTCTTCGATGGCGTCGAGCGCGGCGAGGACCATGCGTCGATTTTCTTCGGCGACCATCTGGTCGTCGGGAAGGGGGGCGGTGTTCGTCGGTTCGAGCGCGGAGTCGTCTTCTGGTTGCTGCCACCGGCGGTGACGCGCGAGGCGCCGATACGACGACGCTGCGCGGAGGCAGAAGCCGAAGAGCCAGAGTGGGAGCGGGCGGGTCGAGTCGTAGTCGTCGAGCTTTCGATGGACGGCGACGAACACTTCTTGAGCGACGTCCTCGACGTCCCCATCGCGTACGCCGAGGCGTCGCAAGCTCATGAGGACGAAGCGGAGGTGCTCTCGAAAGATGTCGCGGAAGTCCACTCGTACGTGCTGCTCCGAGCGGAGCTCATGCGTCGTCATGGCCGTTCTGCGCGGCCATCGATCGGTATTGGGCGGTCCCCCTGGGACTCGTCACAAAATCGACATGCGAAGACCGACGCCGATTTCTCCCCCCACCAAAGGCGCGCGCCATAGCGACTCGTTGCCGAAGCGAAGGAGGGGGCGCGAAACTGGAAAGAGAGCGCTGCCATGGAGCTCGAGCGAGAAAGGACCGGCGATCGGGACTTCGGTGCCGAGGCGGGCTCCTCCGGCGAAGTAGGCCGAGCTCGACAAGCGACTGACCACTCGGCCGGTGCCGGCCGCGCGGAAGTCGCCTGCCGTGCCGATCGCGCACACGAACGTTCGCAACCATGCAGTGTGCAAGCAAGCGGAGCCGGAGAGAAAAAGGAGCCACGCCTGCGCGCCGGCATGCCCCGCACCGGATTCGATGGTCGCCGGCAACCAAGCTCCTGCATCGAGGCCGACGCCGAAGCGACCTCTCCGCGCCGTGAGTCCGAACGACGTTCCGGTCGAGGCGTGGGGCAAGATCCCGACGCCCACGAGGAAGGCAGCCTGCGTTCGGACCTCCGTATGCGTACGCGGAGCAGGCGGAGCAGACGGCGGAGGCGCGGCAGCCTTCGCGGGATGGGACGTTCGCGGCTCGGCGGGAGCCGGACCGACCGTGCCGACCGGAGCGGCGACGGAGGGCTCCTGTGGTCCCGGTATCGGCGTCGTCGTTGGCGGCGCTGCGAGGGAAAGGCTACGTGAGCGCTCGATCGTGAGGCTGACGGTGAGCGCGGCCGCGGCGCTCAGGGTCGAACACTCGGCGGAGCCGGCAACGATGTCCTGGGTCGCGGCCGCGTCCGGAGTTTGATCGACCCGCTCACGGTGCGTGATGGTCGCGTGCAACCATCGACCGTCCCGAGCGATGCGGGTGGTGACCAGGATGGACGCGCCCTCGGCGAAGGGCTCCTCGTCCGGCAGACGGCGACGAACGGCGTCGAGGAATTCAGGCTCGGAGAGGCATCCGACGATGCCCTTCTCCACCTCGTAGCGCAGCTCCACTTTGGGGGCGGGGACGACGTCGGTGGTCACCACCGCTCCGTCGGCTCTTGCCGCGCCGGTCGAGAGGGCGACGGCAAGCGTTGCTGGCCATCCTCGTTTCAAGAGCTCGAGCGTGCGCACCACGGCGAAGACCGAGAAGACCGACGGAGGGGCCGTCGCCGCGTAACGCTAACACCTTCTGGCCTAAGGACACGGCGGGGAGAACACGATTGCGCTTCTGTTTGCCACTCGAGCAGGCCGGCAAATGCTGCGCTGGCCACGAGCTCGTGCTCGCCGCTCGGACGCGGCAACATCTTCGTGTCACCGCGTCCGTCGGTGCACCGACGAGGAGGTCTCGGGTCGGTGAATGCGCTCAGCCGCCGTTGCTGCTGTCATCGGTGCCGCCAAAGAGCGACGGACACTTGCTCGCCAGCGCCGTGCAGCTGGCTGGGGTTGCGACAGGTGACCCAGGCTGGTCACTTTGCGTTCGAACCTTCGCGTCGGCGCAGAAGTCTTTGCCCGCGAGCGCCTTGAGCGCGGCGATCTGGTCGGCGACGCATTGGTTCATTTCACCAACCGTGGCCGAACAACCTTGGGTTTGGTTCTTGAACGACGCGCAGCTGTCGTCTGTTTCCGCGTCGCCAGTTCCAGCGTCGCCCGCGTCGTCAGGCTTGTTCATGCATTCATCGAACTGCGTTCGACACTTCGCTTGGGCGTCCGCGTCGCTCTGCGCGCCGATGCCGGCGGTGAACTGGGCGGTGAAGCCGCAACCGATTCGCTTCGTGTCGAGCGCCTTCATTTGCGAAGTTGTGTAGCTCTGTCCGTCTTCGCAGTACTGCTTCGCCTCGGCGTCGGAGAGGCTATCGACCCGTTTGCTCGAGTCGACGGAGCTCACGGCACCTGCACCTGAACCGCCCTCGCTCCCCGACGAACAGCCGCCGGCAATGGCAAGGAGGGACGCGAGAACGGGGACGAAGGCGGCAGAAGAACGAAACACTCGGACCGTAAGCATGAAGGATCTCCGCGAGAGGTTGCGAGCACGGGCGAGCACGTGGTCCGTGGCTCGGCGCGAGTCGCCGACTATGCAAGAACGGGGACCAATGAGCGAGCAATGCTTCAAGGCCCGAAATTGCAGAGCTGTGGGCAGCCTCGGGTCCTCTCGTCGCCAAACGTTCACGCGGACGCGTGGTGAACCGTTCACGATAGAGTCGCTGCGCGATTGGCCGTTTGTCGTTGGGCGCCAGACCACGACCACCGCCATCACGCTCAGCGGAGCTGGGGGCGGCCCTTCACCGTGCCGTCGCGCGCGATCACGAGGAGCTCGTGATCGTAGAGGACTGCCAGGGTGGCTTCGTCGAGCCAAGTGAAGGAACGTAGAGTTTTCGCGAAGGGCGTCAGTTGGCGCTCCTCGATGAATACGGCCCATTCGGGAATGCCACCTTCGGTGCGACCACGCTCCATTCGAGCAACGATTTCTCCATTCGGAGAAACGTGTGGCCATTGCACATCCGCGTGTCGGCGTGGCGTGCCGAGCGGCTTCATTCGTTCCGCGCGCGGATCGATCGAAACGACTTGCGAACCGTGGTCGACCGCCGCCATCGCGACGATGCGCGAGCCATCGGCGCTCACGTCGAGTTGACCAAGTCGCACCCGGTCGGAGAGAAGCGGACGGTGCTTTCCATCGGCAAAGAGAAGAGCCTGGTCGCCATCGAGGAGAATTATCTCTCCCGACGGGAGCCAACCGTGGAACTCGCCGGGCAGTGACATCGAGGTCGTCGTGCGGGAGCGAAAATCGTAGAGAAAGAAGCGCGCCGCGTCGTAGGTCGAGGCTTCGTCGTCCGGATTGCCGGGGAGACGTCGTTCGAGAGCGTAGAGAAGCGCGTGGCTGTCCGGACTCCACGCCGTGACGAAAATCGCGTCCTCGATGTGCGGCGCTCGGAAGATGCCGATCGTCGAGCCGTCTTCCAGGTGGCTCACGTTCAGCACGCCGTCTTCGACGTAGGCGACGCGCTGTCCGTCGGGCGATGCCTGCATCTCGTCGGAACCGACGCCAAGCTCCTCGTGGAGAGTGAATATCGGCGCACGGTCACGAGGCGGCCAAACTCGCGTTGCCGTGCCGTCGACGAGCACGCGATAGAGCGCATCACCCTCCGTGCGATCGGAGATGGTGACGAGCTTGCCGGTCGCCATGCGAGGCGGCTCTTCTCGCGATGACGATGGCGACGTCGCGTTCGGAACGACGGGTGCCGATGTCGTCGACGTGGGCGTTCCACAAGCCCAGAGCCCGAAGGCCATCGCCGCTTGCCACCACGAGAGTCGCGCCATGTCGCCTGCCCTGTCTCCTCGAGGAGAGAACGCTCCGAGCCCGTGAGCTATTCAAGGTTCCACGGCCGAGCTGCACGCGACGCGCGAGTGTCGCGGCGACGCTACGAACAGGTGTAGCGCCGGTGCAGCAAAGCTGGCCCGAACGACGGGCTCTCTCGGGAACTTCGTAGCGGCATGCGCCGTGCTGTGCGCCCGGCCGCGCGATGGCGCGTGATGTGGTGAGCGTCGACCGACGCATCCACGTCTCTTGCTTTTCAACGAAAGAGATCTCGAATCATGGCGGCAAAGCATCTGCGTGCACTCGGCGTCGCGGCCGGTGTGTCGCTCGTCTCGCTCGTCCCGTTCTCTGCGAGTGCTCAAGAGCAGCCGGGGTATGCGGCGAATCAATTCAATCCAAGCGAGCGCGGCAGTCGATGGTTCGTCCTCGACTCCCTCGACTTCCGAGGCCACGGGCGGCTCGCGCTCGGATTGGTCAACGACTACTCGTATCGCTCGCTCGTCGATTACAAGTCGGATGGCCGCGTCAACGCCGCGATCGTCGAGAACCAGAACATCGTTCACCTCGGAGCTTCCGTCACCCTCGCGGACCGCGTTCGCCTCGGCCTGAGTGTGCCGCTCCAGCTCTACGCAGATGGGGACGCCGTGACCGTCAACGGCGTGGTCCACCAGCCGGGGCAGGACGTTGCGGCGGGCGACGTGCGCGTCAGCACGGACGTGCGGCTCTTCGGCAGGCCGACCGACGCCGCGACCATGGCTGCCGGCGTACAGCTCTTCATGCCGGCGGGCTCGCCCCAGGCATACACGGGCGATGGCAAGCCCCGCGTGCTGCCGCAACTCATGTTCGCCGGTCGTGCATCGGTCTTTGCTTACGCTGCTCGCGTTGGGTTCATGTATCGCGTCCGCGACGAGCCCTTCATCGATGGCCAGATTGGCAATCAATTCGTTTATGCCGCGAGTGCCGGTGTCATGGTCGATGACAAGCTCCTCGTCGGCCCTGAGCTGTTCGGAGCGACGGCCGCGAACGATCGTGCGTTCGAGGCGCGTACGACGCCGCTCGAAATTCTGCTCGGCGCGCACTACGACGTCGGCGCGAATCTACGAATCGGGGCGGGTTTCGGACCTCATTTGACACGCGGTTACGGCGCTCCCGTAGTTCGCGGACTTCTCTCGCTCGAGTGGATTCCCGACTCCGCTCCGGCGGAGGAAGCGCCCAAGCCGGCGCCCGAAGTGAACGATGACCGCGATGGCGATGGCATCAAGGACAGCGAAGATGCCTGTGCGTTCGCAAGCGGGCCGAAGTCCGATGACCCGGCGAAGAATGGATGTCCCGACTCGGACGCAGACGGAATTCCCGATGTTTTCGATGCGTGTTCGCACGTCGCGGGCCAAGCATCGAGCGACCCGGCGAAGAACGGTTGCCCCGGCGACGCGGATGGCGACGGCGTGCCGGACAACGAAGACGCCTGTCCCTCCGAGAAGGGCGCTCGCTCGCTGGACGCTCGCCAGAACGGATGCCCGAGCAGAGACCAAGACAGTGACGGAATCTTGGATGTCGAAGACGCGTGTCCTTCCACGGCCGGAGTGAAAACGACCGACCCGAAAACGAATGGCTGTCCCGATCCGGATCGTGACCACGACGGAATCACGAACGAGAACGACGCGTGCCCCGACGCAGCCGGCAAGTCGGATCCCGATCCGAAGAAGAATGGTTGTCCGAAGGCCTTTCTCGATGGCGACTCGATCAAGATTACCGATCAGGTTCGCTTCAAGAACGCAAGCGCCGACATCGTGGCGGGCAAGGACAGTGAGGAAGTGCTGCAGGCCGTTCTGGCTGTCTTGAAGGCGCATTCGGAGATCGCGCATCTCCGCGTCGAGGGACACTCGGACGACCGAGGTGCGAAGGCGGCGAAGAAGGCCCTGAGCGCGTCGCGCGCCGCGGCCGTCGTCAAATGGCTCAGCGACCACGGGATTGCCAAAGAGCGTCTCTCCGCGGTCGGTTTCGGCGACGAGAAACCACTCGAACCCAACACGACCGACGACGCGCGAAGCAAGAACCGTCGTGTCGAGTTCCACGTCGAGCAGTCAGGGAGTGGACGATGAAGAAGGTACGTTTTCTTTTCTTGGCTACGGTGCTTGCAGCATCGGGCACCGCGACGAGCGCGTTTGCGCAAGACCCGTCGATGCCGTCGGAGACGGTGAAAGCACAGACCGCTACGAAGGGAAGCACGGACGTCGCGAAGGGCGGCTTCGCCACGGTCGTGACACCGGCGGAAGACGCCGCGAAGCACGCAACCGAAGCGTCGATCGCCGCGGGCGGTCTCTTCACATCGGGCAATGCGCGCACGGTGGCGCTGACGTCTTCGGGAAAATTCCGGCTCCGCCGCGACGAGCACCAGTTCAGCGCCGCGGCTGCCGCGAACTTCGCACGAGCAGGAAAGAACGGCGAATCCGTCGATACGACGGTCGAGAACTATCAAGGTCTCCTTCGCTACGACTACTTTCTCGACGACGATATCTCGCTCTTCCTCCAGTCGAGCGCGCGCCGCGATCGATTCCAAGGGCTCGACCTTCGGGCCAAC
Organism: Labilithrix luteola; assembly: GCF_001263205.1. Taxonomy (GTDB): domain Bacteria; phylum Myxococcota_A; class Polyangia; order Polyangiales; family Polyangiaceae; genus Labilithrix; species Labilithrix luteola. The sequence continues at coordinate 3,189,008 of NZ_CP012333.1, read as the reverse complement.
GTCGACCCCGGACTTGCGTACTATTTCATCGATACGAAGAAGCAAAGGCTGCAGGCCGAGCTCGGTTACGACTTCCAGTACGATATCCGACGCAACGACGCGCGCGTTCAGCCGACGCCGGCCGCTGCCCCTGGAGAGCCTCCGCCCGCGCCTCTGCCCCTCCTGGACAAGACGCAGGCACTCCACAACGTGCGCGCCTTCCTGGGCTACGACAACAAGCTCTACAAGGAAGTCGCGTTCGTCGCGAGCTTCGAATACCTGCAAAACCTCTCGGACTTCGGGACCTATCGATTCGTGTTCGATACCGGCATCAAATCGAACATTGCAGAGAATCTCGCCATCGCGACGACGTACACGATGCGATTCGAAAATAAGCCACTACCCGGGATTCTGCAGGCCGACTCCATCGCCTCCGTGAACCTCGTCTACACGCTCTTCTGATCGGAGGATCGCATGGGTATTCTGCAGGAATTCAAAGAATTCGCAGTCAAAGGCAACTTCGTCGATCTGGCCGTTGCCGTCGTCCTCGGCGCGGCCTCCGGCAAGGTGGTGACCGCGATCGTCGAGAAGATCATCATGCCGCCGGTCGGCATCGCTCTCGGTCAGGTGAACTTCAGCGATCTGAAGATCGTGCTCAAGCCCGGGTCCCTTGGCGCCGACGGCAAGGAGCTCGTGAAGGAGGTCGCCATCGGCTACGGCGCGACGATCCAAGCGCTGGTCGACTTCGTCATCGTGGCATTCATCATCTTCTTGATCGTGAAGGCGATGAACAAGTTCAAGAAAGCGACTCCTCCGCCCGAGCCGAGCGCGCAGGAGAAGCTCCTGATGGAGATCCGCGACGCACTCAAAGCCGCAAAGTAGCACCCGTCGTCGGGCTGCTCAGGAACGGGCCCTCCCCGCTGGCGCACGAGGCGGGCTCGTGCGCCGACACGCTGGCGCGGAACGCGGTACGATGCGCTCATGCGCGTTCGAACCATCGGTCTGCTGGCTTTGGTCGGAGTATCCGTTGCGGCATGCGCCGGTGGTGGAAGTGATGGGGGGAGAGCGCCCGCCGCGAAGCATGCGGCAGCGAGCGGAGAATCGCTCCCGCAGCTTCCTCCGCCTGGAGCACGCGACAACTACGCGCCGGCCGGAGGGGAAGGGGCGCAGCCTCCTGCGTTCGCCGCGGTCGACGGGCCCGACGCCGCGCTGACACCGATCGACAAGGCGCTGCACGAGCGGGCGCGCGAGGCAGCACGTTCAGGTCGCCTCCACGAGGCGAAGCGCCTTTTGGGCCATCTCGCGTTTTCATATCCCGAGCACGAGGTACTCATCGCGCAGTACAACGCGGTGGGCGCGAAGATCGACGGAGCCCAAGCGGGCGCGAAGGCAGGGCTCGAAGCGATCGTCTTGCGAACGCCGGCGGCGCCTCCGCCCGTCTATACGCTGGCGCGGCGTGCGGTGCTGCCGGATGCGGCAATTCCCAAGATCGTGAAGCGGTCGCAGACGAAAAACCAGATTACCGACAACGAGGCGTGGTTTCAGAAGAACGACCTTCGCACGCGTGAGTACTTCGTCGAGACGCCCGGAGACATGCTCTGGGCGCCCGGCATTCTCTCGACGAAGATCGTGGCCGATCTCAAAGGAAGCTTCGTCTACGTCGAGCACGAGGTGTCTCATCGCTTCAAGGAGGAGACGCTGCCGCTCGAGGTTCCGCCTGCTTACGGCTCGCTACGGCTTACCCATGCGATCGACGCCGCGCCATACCTCGTGGCGATCTACGGAGATCGCGTCGTCGCGGTTCTCGACGCTGCGAAGAAGGTGACGGCGCTGTTCGATCTCGTGAACTTCCGGCTGCCGCCTGCGGACAAAGCGGGGAAGGCCGTCGTTGGCTCGGCCTCGCTCACGACCTCGGAGGGGACGAAGCGCGCCGACATCACGGTCGACACTCACTCCGTCGTGCTGGACCTGCTCTACGCGTTCGCCGCCGACGGAGTCCTTTACGTCGAGCACGCGATGAACGGGTACACGAAGGAGGCAAAGGGGCAGACGGGGTACATCACCGCTCTTGACCTCGCGACCGGGGACATGCTGTGGCGGAGCGCACCCCTCGTCGCTCGAAGCTACAACTTCGCGGTCGTCGAAGGCGGAATCGTGTGCGGATTCGGCTTTACGGCGGAACCGCGGTTCATGCACGTTCTCGATCGCGCCACGGGGGCCACGGTCCAAACGGTGCAGACGTCGACCACGCCGGACGAGATCATCCCGAAGGGCAATGCCATCTACGTGCGGGGTTATGACAGTGACTTCATTTTCGACGTGAAGCTCGCGCGCTGAATCGCCTCTGCGCAAATCTGTCGCGAGCTCCGTTCGGTGACTCAATCCGTGCGACTGAGTTGCGCGTCGTAGAACTCGCGAAACCAATCCGGGTCGTCGCCAGCTTCCACTACTCGACGCCACGGCAGAAGCGCTTTTTCGGGCGCCTCGATGTGTTCGAGATACGCCACGATGGCTTTGCGCTGCAGGTGCGTGAGGAGAGAGAACCGTCGTCGCTGGTGGGCTTTCAGGTCGCCCGTGGACGGTTGCAGCGTGAAGAGCAGGCTCGTGTAGCTCCACTGCTCCCGGGCTCGCGGAGTCCTGATGAAGTGTGACATGAACGCGGGCAGATAATATTGAATGCCCTGCTCATCGAGATGAGGGAACGCCTGCGTGCATTCGAGGATGTGCGATTCAGGCAAATCCTGCCAGCGGCCGTTGTGGTCCCCGCCCTGGTCGACGATCCTGTACACGTCCCACGCTTCGGCCTGATGTAGCGTCCGATGTTCGTGATCTGGTGGAGGCACGCCGTCGAACGCCCGCTCGATCACCTCGAGCGTTCGCTCGACGCGTTCCTGCTCCTGACTCTCCAACGCCGCAATTGCGGCCTTACGTTTCTTCTTTCCCATGACCGTCGTGGGCCTCCTCTTCGGCTACGTGCCCGCGCGACTCGCTTCTCGACTGCATCCCGTCGAAGCGCTCTCGACCGATTGACCATGCTGTCGCGACCGACCGGTTGGTGTCGATTCCTCCGCGACCGTAGCAGCCACGACTTCGATCGGGGCTCGAAAAACTCGGCGAACATCGACGGGGCGCGAGGGAGCCACGGCCGTACACCACCGGCCCGTCTCCGACCGAATTTCGCGTGGAGCCCGTTTTCCTGTGTGGTTCGACGTCGATTCGGTCAGGTTGAGCCCATGAACGTGCTTAGGACTGCGACTGCAATTCTTGGTGGTTTCGGACTCATTGCAGCCTGCGGCTCCTCGGGCGAGTCCACGTTCCGAGCGGGAGGTGGCGGTACGTCGTCCGATGGCGGCGGAGGCGGCGTTTTCGGCGGTGATGGTGATGGCGATGGCGGTGGAGCCGGCGGGTGTACCGGCCTCGCGTGTCAGATCCAGCAGTGTCCCAGCGGTGGCTCGACGACGGTCAGCGGAACGGTCTATACGCCGGCAGGCAACCTCGCCCTCTATGGCGTCACCGTGTACGTGCCGAATGCGGCGCTTGCGGCAATCGAGCCCGGAGTGAACTCGTGCACCGCGTGCGAGACCATTAGCGGTGCGCCCGTCGCGCCGCCGACGTTGACCGACTCGGCCGGGCACTTCGTCCTGAAAGACGTCCCCGCCGGCGACAACATTCCAGTCGTCGCGCAAATAGGGAAATGGCGACGCAAGATCGTGCTGCCTCACGTCGAAGCGTGTACGGACACCAAGCTCGACGACGCGGCGCTCAAGCTCCCGGGCAAGCAGGCCGACGGCGATATGCCACAAATGGCAATCGCGACGGGCAAGGCGGATCCTTTCGAGTGCTTGCTCCTCAAGATTGGTATCGATCCTTCGGAGTTCACGCTCCCGAATGGTCCGGGGCGCATTCACTACTTCCAGTCGTGGGCAGGCGGCGGTGATGGCGCGGGGCGCCCGCTGGCGAGTGCCGCGACCTCCACGCCCCACACCGACGCGCTCTGCGGCTCGACCGACACGCTCAAGCAGCATGACGTCGTGATCTTGCCGTGCGAGCACGGCGAGTATGCGAGCTACAACGCGTCGTGGCGCACGAACATGCTCGCGTACCTGAACGCGGGCGGTCGCACGTTCTTCACGCACTACCAGGATACGTGGATGAAGAACGCGAGCGGTGACGCAGCGGCCCTCGCCAGCGTGGCCAGCTTCGACGTTCAGGAGAGTGATCGTTCCGACAAGGCCGGCGCGAGTGCCACACTCCTCGAGGATATTTGGGTCGACCCGAGCTTCCCGAAGGGGAAGATTTTTGCGGATTGGCTCCAGAACGTTCAGGCGACGACGACGTACGGAAAGCTGCCGGTGACCAACTGGCGGCACGACGTGAAAACGGAGAACCACCCGCCTTCGCAGCGCTGGATTACGGCCGATACCCGAAACGGTTGGACGAGCGCCCCGCCGTCCGTCGCCGGGCTTACCGTGCCCCACTTCACGTTCAACGCGCCGATGGACGAGGCTCCTGAAAAGCAGTGTGGAAAGGCCGTGTTCAGCGATTTCCACGTCTCCGCTCAAGAGTTCAAAGACGGTGAGAACGGCACGTTGGCGTTCCCCGACTCGTGTGCGCTAAACCCACTTTCGCCCCAGGAAAAGGCGCTCATCTTCATGCTCTTCGACTTGAACTCCTGCGTGCAGGACGAGTCGAAGGCACCGACGGTGCCACCGGTCGTCAAGTAACCTCACGCGCGCCGGCCGGCTAGCTGTCGGCGAGGTGAAGTGTGGTTTCGCGGTATCGTCGGGTCGACGAGAATGACGATACCGTCATCCGTCTGTCATGCCAGGCGAGATCTCGTGAACCGCCATTCTCGCGCCTGACGTAAGCGTTCGGTCACGCACGACCGGGGGCGCACGCGGCTTGCGCGGATTGGGCAGCGGAATGACCGGACACGATCGTTCCGCGCTTGGGGTACACGGGTTGCTAGCGCAGCGCCCGGAATGAAGGCCATCGCGACAGTCTCGTTCGTGTGTGCGTTCGCATGTGCGACGAGCGTCTCCATCCGCAGCGCGAGCGCCGACGACGTTGGTGGTGCCCCCGAGCAGTCGCGGACTCCAGCGACCGAGGCGCCCGCCGCCGAACCGGCCGCGCGCGTCGATCCCCTCGTCCACGTTCGCTTCGAGCTCGGAGGGGACCTCCCTTACGTCGAACAGCTGAACGGGGGCGTCTGGGCGTTCGTATGCCGGGCGCCTTGCGATCAACCGTTGCCGTCGACGGGCATCTACCGAGTCCGAGGGCGCAAGGGGAGTCCGTCGGAGCCTTTCAGGCTGCCGTCGTCCGATTCGCGTGTCCGCGTCGACGCGCGTGTCGCGACGCCCTTGGCAGACGTGCTGGGAACGACGTTCATCGCGCTCGGCACCGTCGCCGGCGTTGCTGGCGCGGGGGTCGCGGCATGGCCGTGGGACCACCGCCCGCCAGCCGCACTTGGCGCAGGCATCGGGATGGCGGTTGCAGGAGCGCTCTTCGTCGCCTTCGGCATCTTCATGTGGCGCTATTCGGACAGCGAAGCGGTCGTGACGTCCGAGCGAGCCGAGGTATCTGCCGATTCGAAACGACGACAACCTCGAACGTCGACGACAGGTGTGAAATGGACGGGAACCGGCTTCGTCTTCTGACTGCGCTCCTTGCCTCGACCGTTCTCGCGACGGCGTGTGTGACCCGCCTTCCCGAAATTCCAGTTCCCGCGCCTCCGTCCGCGCCCGGTGTCGATCACGCCTCGATCGTCTTCGCCGCGGACCTCGGGCCCACCGCGTCGTCGTACTACCGTGTGCACGTCGTCGATGAATACGCGAGGCTCGTGGCCGTCCTCACGTCGGGGGAATACGCCGTCGTCGATGTTGCTCCCGGCCGTCACGTCTTTGCTGCCTTCGATCCGTCGAACCGAGGCGCACGCGTGGGAGCGCTGGATGTCGACGCCGCTCCCTCGCGTGAATACGGCGTTGTCGTTCGAGGGACCATCGATCCGATGCGGAAGTCCCCCCTCATCGACGTCGAAATGGAAGTGGTCCATGCCGACCAGTGCGCCGAATTCGTCGAACGACTCCCGCCCGAGCGAAAACGGACCCTCACCGCGAGCAACGCACCGATCCAAGCCGATCGGGAGATCGACAGAAATGAAGCTGCGGTCGGCATCGCGAAGCTTCGAATCGGTGGTGACGAACCCGACGAACCGCTCGCGAAGTTGGCCAGAGCGCTGGGCCGAGCGCCCGTCCATCGTTGGTCGAAAGAGGCGAGCACCATCCACGCCGACGATGGAGTGCCTCTCATCACGGCATCTCGCTCGACAGAGCTGCGCTGACGGTCGGAAGTTGCCGGAGTCAGCCGAGGCGTTCGAGGACTGCCACGACGTGCTCGGGGCTCTCTTCGCAGAGCTTCTGCAGGCGATTGGCCTCGAAGAAGGCCACGGTGGTTCCGCGGCGGGCGATGGCGGTGACGCTGGGGGCGATGCGATGGATCGCGTCGCGCACGCCGTAGAAGGAGTCGGCTTCGACCTCGCCGACGGGCGTTTCGTTCTTTCCGTCCTCGAAGAGGGCAATCGAGCCGCGTGCGACGAGGCAGGCGACGCCCGGCACTTCGTTGGCGGGGAGAAGGAGCGTCTCTTCCTGGAATGTCTCGAGGCGCAAGATGCAGGAGAGCATGTCGTCGCGGACCTGCACGTCGAGCTGACCCATCGTCTCGTGCATGGAGAAGAAGGAGTCGATGCGGTGGAGCTGCTTCGTCTCGGCGATGCGGATGCCGAAGGCCAGGTCTTCGTCCATGAGCGCGCGCATGACGCTAGCCGGACAGGTCCAGACTTCGCTGACGCGCTCCGAGCGAAGCGAGGCCGTGCAGCGCGGATCGTCTCCGCCGAGCACGCTCGATTCGCCGAGAAGCCATCCCGGAAAACAGGACCGAACGAGCCACGAGCCGCCCGAAGGCTTCTCGAGCCACACGCCGAACAGGCCGCTCTTCACGACGAAGACGTTGCGCGAAGGCTCGCCCTCGGTGACGAGCATCTCGCCGGGCGCCAGCGTTCGCAACGTGAGGTTCGCTTGGAGCTTGGCGCGTAGATCGTCGGACAGGAGCGCGAAGCTGCGGGCCTCGAAGATGCTTGCGATCGGCTTGAGGCGCGCGCGGCTCTGCTCGAGCAGCGTGTGCACCGGCGAACCGGGAAAGTTCTCACGCCCGAGGAGCTGCAGGGCGAGGGCCGCGGTCTTTTCGAGCAAATCGAGATCGAAGCGATCGGCGAACTCGCGGGCCGCCGCTTCGAGGTACTCGCGTGCGAGGGCATTCTCGCCGAGCTTCATCTCGACTTCGGCCATGGTGAGGAGCGTCGTGCCGCGCCGCTCGTGTTCGCTCAGGAGCCTCGGCAAGAGATCACGCGCTTCGATGAGCGAGCGCTGATCGCCGCGTGCCAGCGCAGCAGCGGCGCGCACGTCGATGGGCTCGGCGGCGTCTTCGAGCATGTCGAGCGCGGCTTCTTCCTCGGTCTCGGCGTCGTCGCCGCCGAAGTCGGCGAGCTCGTCGGGCTGCTGCGGAAGGCTCGAGGCGCGCTCTTCGCGTCGCACGGCGTCGATGACGTGTTCGGCGCCGAGCTTCGGCGACATCTCGCCGGAGTCTTCGACGGTCACGTCGGCCACGTGGAGATCGCCCGACGGCGCCGCGAGGACGACGGTGACGACCCACGCGTCCGCGGCCACCCGCCTTACGCGGCGCACGTCACGCACGTCGAGCAGACGCCCGAAATCCTGTCGGAGCGTCTCGGCGACCTTCTTCCAGACCTGCTCGCGCTTCACGGAGCGAGTGTAAACGCGAACCGGTTAGTGGCAATGCCGTTCGGATAAGCAGAGATCCGTCTGACTCCGATGGATCCGACCTGAGATTTTTCACAGGAAGGGCGGAAGGGCGGAAGTTTTTGGGGCGGAGAGCGGACAGAGCGCGCGACACCCGGTCGGCGTTGGTGCAATTCAGTTCCCCAGCAAGCGGAGTTTGGCGCTTTACGCGGGGCAATAGTCAAACCTTCCGGTCTTCCGACCTTCCTGTGAATTGTCTGCCTATCCGAACGGCATTGCCGCTAGTGGGCGATGGCGTCGAACGCCTGGGCGACCGCCACGGCGCCGGGATCGGGGACGCCCGACAGATGCTCACCTGTCACGTAGCTCGAGCGGCCGGCCCGTGCGGTCTTCATCGACGCGGTTTTCTCGGCGCCCGCCTTGGCCGCCTTCGCGGCGTCCGCCATCGAGCCTCCGGCTTCGAGCGTCTCGATGGCCGGAAGCAGCGCGTCGAGCATCGTTCGGTCGCCGGCCTTTGCGCCCCCGTAGGCCTGGAGCCTCTCGGCGCCGCGGCGAAGGGCAACGGTCATGGTCTCGCCGGCCGCGAAGGCCGTTCCCATGGCGGCCGCGAAGATGGCGAGGAGGATGCCGCTCGATCCGCCCATCACCTTCGAGAGCCGATCGGCGAGCGCCGCGCAGAGCTCGCTGGGGTTCGCCAGGGGCAGCCGATCGAGGTCCGCGAGGATGGCGCGGGCGGCCGTCGCCACCGTCGTGCCCGTGTCTCCGTCGCCGACTTTGGCGTCGAGGCCGTTGAGGTCGCCCTCGATGGCCACGAGGCGATCGCAGATCTTCGCGAGGGCCGTGCGCCGGGCCGGATCCGTGGAAGGTGCAAAGTGCACGCGATCGATCACGGCCGGCACCGGGACCAGCGAGATGGGGCCCGGGACGCGTCCAGCCGGCCACGCCGGAATGTCGACGTGGGCTTCGAGCGCAGCGCGCAGCGATGCATCGAGCGGGAGCAGCGACAGTGAAAAGCCCTTCATGTCGAGCGACGTCATGAGCGGCGCGGGGCCGAAAATCAGGCCGATCCGCTTGGCGATCGAGCTGGTCAGCACGGCATGGGTGACGACGCTCATCTCGAGTGGCGACACGCCACCGAGGTTGTTGACGAGCACGGCGAGCTCACTGGTCGCCGCGGTACCAACCTGCCCATGCCGAGGCGCGCGGAGGGCCTGTTCGAGCCGTTCGACGACCTTCGCGACCAGCACGTTGGCCGGCGCGAGGGCGATCTTCTCGCGCCCCGGCTCGCCGTGGATACCGAGCCCGAGCTCCGCTTCGCCTTCACCGATGCGAGGTTTGGCGCGCTCGGCGGCGGAGATCGGCTGACCCGGCAATTCGACCGACGAAAGCGAGAGCCCGAGCGACACCACGCTGTGCGCGACGCGCTCGGCCGCGTGCTTCACCTCGGCGAGCGAAGCGGAGGCCTCGGCGAGGGCGCCGGCGACTTTGTGCACGAAGAGCGTTCCGGCGATGCCGCGCGGCTGCGCTGCGCCGTCGATCGCGACGTCGTCGCCGACGATCACCATCTCGACGTCGAGGCCGAGGGCCTTGGCCTTCTCCGCGGCGAGCCCGAAATTCAGGCGATCGCCGGTGTAGTTCTTCACGACGAGCAAGCAACCGGCCTTGCCGGTGACGGCGACGATCGCCGCGAGCACGGCATCGACGCTGGGCGAGGCGAAGATCTCACCGCAGACCGCGGCGGTCAGCATGCCCTTGCCCACGAACCCCGCATGCGCCGGCTCGTGACCCGATCCACCACCGGACACGACGGCGACCTTCGACTTGTCCCAGTCCTTGCGGACGACAACCTTGATCGCCGGGTAACCATCGAGCCGCGCGAGCTTGCCTTCCCCCGCGCCCATGATGGCCGCGTCGAGAGACTCCGTGACGATCGTGCCCCGCTCGTTGATGAAGTGGCTCATGGGAGCCGCGACTTTACCCGAGAACGCAGGCCGGCATCGTGGCGAGCTGCGAAGTGCGACCGAGCGCCTGAGCTGGACGGCGCGCCGAGCTACTCCACCGTCTCTTGGAGGAAGCCGCCCGATTGGTGCTCCCAGAGCGCTGCATACTGGCCGCGTGAGGCGAGGAGCTCCTCGTGGCGACCTTGCTCGGCGATGTGGCCGCCCTCGAGGACGACGAGGCGATCCATGCGCCTCACCGTCGAGAGACGATGGGCGATGACGATGGCGGTGCGGCCTTTCATGAGCGTCCAGAGCGCCTGCTGGATGTGCTTTTCGCTCTCCGAATCGAGCGCGCTCGTCGCTTCGTCCAGCACGAGGATCGGTGCGTCCTTCAGGATCGCGCGCGCGATGGCGATGCGCTGCCGCTGGCCGCCCGAGAGCTTCACGCCGCGCTCACCGACGAGCGTGTCGTAGCCCTCCGGCATCGACTCGATGAACTCCGAAGCATGGGCCATCTCGGCGGCGCGCCTCACTTCGGCGTCGCTCGCGGAGGGGCGGCCGAAGCGAATGTTGTCGGTGATGCTCCGATGGAACATCGCCGGCTCTTGGGGGACGACAGCGATGAAGTCGCGCAGCGATGCCTGCGCGATGCGCGCGATGTTCTGACCGCCGATGGTGATCGCGCCGCCCTGGATGTCCGAGAAGCGGAGGAGCAGGCGAGTGAGCGTGGTCTTTCCGCCGCCCGAGCGGCCGACGAGTCCGACCTTCTCGCCCGCGCCGATCGTCAGACCGAAGCCGTCGAAGAGCGGCTTTCGCGTGCCGTATGCAAAGCGAACGGACTCGAACCGAACGCTCGTGTCCTGTGGCTTGAACGGTTCGACCGGATTGGCGTCGACGATGGCGGGCGGCTCCAGGAGCAGCTCGGTGAACTGCGCGGCGTCGGTGAGAGACGTCTCGAGGACGCGGTAGATCCGGTTGAACTCCCACACCACGCGGGTGGCCGTGGCGAAATAGCTGAACGTCAGAAAGACGGGCTCGATGCCGATTCCGTGGCCGCGCCCGAGCGTGAGCGCCGCGATCAGTCCGAGCGTGTTCGCCGCGACGTAGAGCGGCGAAGTGACGATGTCGACGCGCGTGTTCTGGTAGTCCCACGAACGAAGCATCTTCGTGGTGTAGTCGCGCACGTTCTTCGCGTGGATGGTCGCCTCTTCGGGCTCGCGCGCGAATGCGCGGACGGTCTCCGCGTTGGTGATCGAGTCGGCCACGTGCCCGGCGAGGGCGGTGCTGGCGTCTTCGCGGATCCGCACGAGCGCGTGCCGGCGGCGAACGAGCGGGCGAACGATCACGAACGTGACGGCCAGCATCGAGAGCAGCACGAGAATGAGCCACGGCGAGAAGCGCCACAGCACCACGCACGCGAAGGTCACCGGGAGGACGTTGCCGGTGATCGACATCGCGCTCGTGTCGAAGACGTCTTCGAAGCGGCGCGCGTAGCCCAGAACGCGCTTCGTGAGCGACCCGGCGAAGTTCTCGTGGAAGAAGCCCACGTCCTTCGCGAAGAGCTCGTCCATCGCCTCGATGTAGAGCGCACTGATCGCGTGGAACTCGACGCGCGCCAAGAGCCAGCTCGACAGGCGCCAGAGCGCTTCGCCGCCCAGCCACGAGGCCGAGAGGAGGAGAACGGGGCCCGCGAGCTGCTGGACGCTCGGCTGCGCATCGTGTGCGAGCATCGTGAGCAGGCGCGCGATTGCGAGCGGTGGCACGTAGAAGACGAAGACGTTACCGATGCCGGGCAAGAGCAGCGCGAGCGCCGCCATCCAAGGACGAGCTCGAACCTGCCGCCAATAGCGCTCGAGCACGAGCCAAAGCGAGGCGCGCAGCCTGGCGTCGGACGAGTGCTGAGGTGCCTGGCGAGCCACGGGCGGTCCCTTTAGCGCGTCAGCGGGCGCTCAGCGAACCGATCCCGCGAAGGCCCGGTGGAGCTCAACGGATCGAAGGCGAGCTCGTTGGCCTTCTTTCATGCGGCGGTGTGTGACAGACTCTCGGCGTGAGCCAGGAAAAGAGCCCCCTCGCGCCGATCGCCCACATTGCGTTCGTGTTGGTCGCGGCCGTCGGCGTTTTCAGCTTCGTGACCGTCGCCAAAGAAGGGGAGTCGCGGCGTCGTTGCAGCGCCACGTGCCTCCTGCGACCGGAGTACGCCGGCTACGAACGCCTGGCGCCCGACTTCAAGCTGAAGGACACGAAGGGACACGACATTTCGCTCTCGAGCTATCGAGGCAAGGTCGTGGTGCTCAACTTCTGGACGAAGACGTGCGGGCCCTGCATGCAGGAGATGCCCGAGATCGCCGACCTCGCGCGCATCCTGAAGCCCATGGACGACGTCGCGGTCGTCACCATCTCGACCGACGAGAGCGCGCAAGACGCCTCCGGCACCCTCAAGTCGGTGCTCCGCGAGGAGCCGCCGTTCTCGGTCCTCATCGATCCGGAAGGCAGCCAGGTCGTCGCCTCGAAGTTCGGCACGAACCTCTATCCCGAGACCTGGATCATCGACAAAAACGGCGTCATCCGCGCCCGCTTCGACGGTGCGCGCGAATGGTCGAGCGCCGCGGTCGTGCAGATGGTCGACGAGATCCGCGGCGGCGCGTATTGCGACGTCCAGGCCCGCCAGGGCAAGTTCGTCGGCAAAGACGCGCACGTCTGCGACTCGATCAACGGCGGCTGACGCGTCTCGACTCAGGCGCCGCCGGCGGGCGACTCTTGTCGTGCGCCCGCTCGCGCGCCTTGTCGAGCTCTTCGCGGTTCGCGTACGGCATGGGCGCGGCCTGCGTCTCGCGCAGGTACGTGGGGAGATCGACGATCTCGTAGCCCGGACGTGACGGCTTCTGCGGGTCGTACTTGTGGAGCTTCAGCCAGGCGAGCAGCTCGCGCAGCGTGGCGACCGACGAGAAGCGGATGTCGTGGAGGAGGACGATCCCGCCCTCCTTGTAGACGAGCTGGCCCATCAGATCGCGGAACATCTCCTGCGGATCATCGCGGACCATGTCGCGCGCCTCGACGCTCCACAGCATCAAGTCGAGATGGCGCTCTTGCGCGGCCTTGCGGCCGAAGTCGTCGAGCTGGCCATACGGCGGCCGGAACAGGTAGGGGTACTTGCCCGTGGCGCGCTCGATGGCGGCGGCGCTTCGATCGATCTGCTCGAGGACGCGCGTATGCGAGATGGTCGTGAGGAGCTGGTGATCGAGCGTGTGGTTGCCGACGAGGTGTCCTTCGTCGACGACCCTCTTCAGGAGATTCCGCGTCACGCGCGAGCGCTTGTCCTCGCCTTCGAGGTATTGCCCGACGGCGAAGAACGTCGCGTGGACCTTGTACCGCGCGAGCAGCTTCAAGACGGCGGGCGTCGTTTCGAGGAACGGGCCGTCGTCGAACGTGAGGGTGACGAGGCGTCGCCCACTCTTGGGCTTTCGCGCGGGGCCCTCGGCGAGGAGCCAGGCCTTCTGCAGATCGGCTTCGGGATTCAGCGAGGGCCAAGGCTCCATCGCCGGCACGCTCGCCGGGTCCGTTTCGTGGGGAAGAGCCACGCGTTCGTCGGGCTGACTGTCCGTTTCCGTCACCGACGAAGGAAGATCCGCGCCGCCATCCGCCGTCTCGACGGGCGCGGCCTTTACCGCCAGGGCCTTTGCTGCACCCGTGCGAGCGAGCGCTTCGGAGCCTGTTTTTTCGGCCCACGCGCTGCCTTGTTCGTAGCTCGGCTTACCGAGCCCGACCCACGACCCCACCACGAGCGCGGCCGCAGCCAACAGTGCTCCACCGAACAACCGAGCCATGTGCAGGACAAATCGTAGAAAATCGATCGCCCTGAAGGCCAACAAACGGCGTCAGAAGATCCCGGGCACCTTCGCGGCCGGCGCCCAGCCGTACTTACGGAAGGCGTCGCCGGCCCACCACGCCTCGAACGCGTCACGCATGACGAGCTCGGCTTCTTTGCCTCGAGGGGAGAAGCCCCACTCGGCTTCCTGGGAGACGTCGTCGGGATCGGCGTAGAGGCGCCACACGAAAAAGCCCATGAAACGCGGCTCGTCGAGGAGCGGCGCGATGAGGGCCCGGTAGGCCTCCGCTTGAGCTCGTTCGTCGACGCGCACGTTCTTCATCGCGTCCGGCCATTCCCACGGACGAATCGCCGGGTCGGGGCGCGTGGTGTACCCGATCTCGGTGAACATCACGGGCTTCTGCCAGGTATCGGCGAGGGCCCGAACCCGGTCGCGAACGCGCTTGCCGCCCTCGAGCAGCGTCTCGAACGAGGCGCCGTCCTTGTCGGCCAGCGGGTAGAACGCGTTGATGCCGATGACGTCGAGCTCGCCGAGGATGACCGTGTTCTCCACGTCGTCCCAGTTGCCCGAGTACGTGAGCGGTCCTTTGTAGATTGCACGTAGCTCGCGAAGGATCGACACGAAGCTCGGCGCGCGCGGCGTGGTCACCCACGAGCGAAGCTCCACGCCGGCGGAGAGCATGTCGACCTTCGTCGCCTCGGCGACCTCGGCCCAACCTCGGACGAAGCTGCCGTAGCTCTTCGCCCAGGCCTCCCATCCGGCGTCCGTGCCGGGATCGATCTGCGCGCGCCACTCGCCCGACTCGACCCACAGGTGAGGCACGAGCATCACGCGGAGCCCCCGCGCGTGGGCCATCTCGATCGCGTGCTTTACGTTCTCGCGGTTCTGCGGGAACGGCGTCTCGAAGCTCGGATCGACGCCGCGCCCTTTCAGATCGCCCACGCGTCCGAACGGCGTGATGGCCACCCACGTGGCGCCCATGCGAACGCACTCGTCGAGCGTGCGCGCATAGGCCGGGCTGCCGTAGCCCACGCCCGGGTGGTAGGCGTTCTCGATCGGGCCGATCGTGATGCCGCGAATCGCGTCGTTGCCGGCGAGGCGCCAGCCTTCCGGACCAGGTTCGAGGCGCGGGCGTTTCCAGGTCGCCGCCGCGTGCGCCGTATTTTCGGTGCGGTTTGCAGCGGCTCCGCCACGAACGAACAAGGCGAAGGGCACCACGAAGGTGCAGGCGAGAAGGCGTGCGAAAGACATCAGAGATCCAAGCCGACCCCGACCCCGAGACTTGCGCGCAGCCAGATCCCGCTCGTGTCGATGGGCTGCGAGCGCACACCGTCGAACGCGGGCTGGACTTGCAGCGCGATGGGAAGCACCGTCACGCGGACTGCCGGCGTGACCGCGAAATCGAATTGCGTGCCCAAGTACATCGCGGGCCGTGCGCCGGGCGATGCCTTGCAGGTGGGCACGAAGAGGTCGCCACCGAGGCGATCGGCGGAGTACGTCGCGACGCCTCCGCCACCCTGGAAATGGAAGGTTCCGCGCGAAAAGAGCCGGATGCCCACGTCGCCGAGCAAGAACGCCGAGATCGCCGTGGCGCTCGTGGAGCTACCGAGGTCACCGCAGGGACTGGCGGTGGTCGGAGCGGCGATCGTGTTGCTCCACTTGTCGCCGGTGAACGAGAGCAATCCGCCGAAGGCGAGCGAGAGCGCACCTGCGGAGCTGACGCGGTAGGTGGCGCTGAGGAGGCCTTCCGCCTGACCCGTGCCGCCGACGCTTCCGTAGCGAGGGAGCATGGCGGCGGCGATCGCGCGCACCGCGAAGGGACGTTTCGCGAACACGTCGTCTTCGATCGAGTCGTAAGGGTTCGCCGGGGGAGGCTTGACCGGGCCGCCCTCTGCCGCCGCGGTTGCTGACAACGGCGCGTCGAGAATGATCGCGCGACCGTAACGCGCGTCGATCTGCTTGGTGTACGGCGGGCGGCCGGCGAGCGTCACCGTCACCGTGTGCGTGCCTGGGGCGACCGACATCGACAGCGGCGTCTGCATACCGTCGACGACCTTGCCGTCGATCCTGACCTGCGCGCCGGGCGGCGACGACGCGACCGTCAACGTGCTCGATCGCTTGCGGAGCGTGTCGAGCTGTTGCGTGGCTTCGTCACGGTCGTCGCTCGCGAGATTCGGCGTCGCAAGGTACCGCTCGAGGAGCTCCGCGGCGTGCTCTGGCTGATCGAGCCGCAAGTAGCACTTGGCGAGGTTCCAGAGCTCGAAGGGCGGTCCGCCCAGTCGATAGGCTTCTTCGAAGTAGCGAACGGCGTCGTTGTAGCGACCTTCCGCGTACGCCTTGGCCCCTTCGCGATCGAGCACGCGTGCGCGCGGAAGATCCTCCGTGCCTCGCGCGGGCACCGACTGTGCGCGCGCAACGTCCGGAGCGAGCGCAATCGCGATCGCAAAAGACGAAGCAAGGACGAGAGCGAACGTTCGCACGTCGAAGACGGCGGATTATCGCACGGCCTATGCCGGCTTGGTGGCGCTTTGATCGCCCCCGAAGACGCCGCTGACGACGCGCTCGATCCGGCCGAAATCGCGTGCGGTCTGAACGTCTCGGTACCCGCGTGCTTCGAGGAGCGCGGCTGTGTCCGGCGCTTCGCCAGCCCCGATTTCGAGCGCGAGGACGCCGCCCGGCACGAGGTACGAAGGAGCCTCGTCGACGATGCGACGCACCAGGTCGAGACCGTCGGCGCCTCCGTCGAGCGCGAGGCGAGGTTCGAAATCGCGAACGTCCGGTTGGAGGGTTTCGATCTCGGCCGTGGGGATGTACGGCGGGTTGGCGGTGATGACGTCGAACGTGCGGCCCGCCACCGGCGCGAAGAGGTCGCCCTCGTAGAAGGCCACGTTGTACGTGCCGAGTCGGTAGGCGTTCTCGCGTGCCACGTCGAGGGCGTCAGGGCTCAGGTCGACGGCGAAGACCTTGGCCGTCGGCCGCTTGTGCGCCATGGAGATCGCCACGCACCCCGACCCCGTGCAGAGATCGAGCTGGCGCATGGAGAGCGAGATGCCCGACGTACGAGCGAGCGCGACGTCGACGAGCGTCTCGGTGTCCGGGCGCGGAACGAGCACACGCTTGTCGACACGGAATTTGAGCCCGTAGAACTCGCGCTCGCCGCGGAGATACGCGATGGGTTCGTGCGCGCGACGCCGCTTCACCAGATCGCGCAGCATGGCGAGCTCGGCGCCTTCGAGCGGGCGCTCGGCGTCGAGGATCACGCGCATGCGATCGATGCGGAGCGCGAACGCGACGAGGAGCTCGGCATCGAGCCGCGGGTTCTCGATGCCGCGCGTGCGGAAGTCGTCGGTCGCCCACTTCACGAGCGAGCCGATCGTCCAGGTCTTCGGCGAAAGGTTCGACGTCATCCGAAGTTGAAGCCTGTTCTCTCGGTCGTTCGTTTCGTGGGGCGCATGCGCTCAGTGCGAGAGCTTCGCGCGCTCTTCGGCGACGACGCCTTCGACTTCCGCGCGGATCGCGTCGAGCTCGGCTTCGCTGCCGGCCTCGAAGCGCATGACCAGGATGGGGCCGGTGTTCGACGAACGAACGAGTCCCCACGTGGGCGCGCTGCCCTTGGCGGGGAAGGTGATACGCGCGCCGTCGATGTCGAGGACGGGGTAGCCCTTCTCCTTGTACCGACGGGTCACGGCCTCGACGACCTGGAACTTCAGCGCGTCCGGGCAATCGACGCGCATCTCGGGCGTGGTGAAGGTCTTCGGCACGTCGGCCAGCATGGCGCTGAGCGGGCGGCCGTCCTTCGCGAGGATCTCGAGGAGGCGGAGGCCCGCGTAGATCGCGTCGTCGAAGCCGAAATAGCGATCGGCGAAGAAGAGGTGACCGCTCATCTCGCCCGCGAGGAGCGCGCCCGTCTCCTTCATCTTCGTCTTGATGAGCGAGTGGCCCGTCTTCCACACGACGGGGTTACCGCCGTGCTTGGCGATGTCGTCGTAGAGCGTCTGCGAGCACTTCACCTCGCCGAGGATCGTCGAGCCCGGCTTGTCCGCGAGGAGCGCGCGAGAGAAGAGGATCATGAGCTTGTCGCCCCAGATGATCTCGCCGCTCTCGTCGACCGCGCCGAGGCGATCGGCGTCGCCGTCGTACGCGAGGCCCACGCGCGCACCGGTCTCCTTCACGCGCGCGATGAGCGCGGCGAGGTTCTTCGGAACCGTGGGGTCGGGATGGTGGTTCGGGAAGTTGCCGTCCATCTCGCAGAAGAGCGGATCAGGCGAGAGGCCGAGGGCGCGCATCGTCTTCAGGCCGAGCGGACCGCCTGCGCCGTTGCCGGCATCGACGACGAACTTCACGTCCGAGCTGCTGAAGTCGAAGCGCTCCTTCATCGCGGCGACGTAGGGCTCCTGCACGTCGATCGTTTCGACCTTGCCCGTGGTCTCCGTCTCCCACTTGCCCTCGATGATCATCGCCTTGAGCTTCTGGATGTCCGCGCCGTAGAAGCTCGCCTTCCCGCGCATGATCTTGAAGCCGTTCTCGTCACCGGGGTTGTGGCTGCCGGTGATCTGGATGCCGCCGTCGGTGCCGAGGTGGTGCACCGCGAAGTAGAGCATCGGCGTGGGCCCGACGCCGATCTCGACGACTTCGACACCATGCTTCGTGAGGCCGCGAACGAGGCTCGCGAAGAGGCGCTCGCTCGAGAGGCGGCAATCCCGGCCCACTGCGAGACGGGGAGCTCCGCCGTTCTTCGAGCGAAGCATGTGCGCGAGGCCGCGCCCGATGTTTTCCGCGAGCCCATCGGAGAGGTCCCGATCAGCAACGCCACGGATGTCGTATTCGCGGAAGATATGGGCGGGGACGGTCATGGCCGTCCACAAAAGCCCGTTTGGACGCGGCGGGCAAGGCCCGCAAGAGCGCATCGACGTACCTCGACGCGCTTCGGGTGCATCTTGGCCACCTCGTGGTAACGTGCCGCGCCGTGGACGCCCCGCCCGCCACGCCTCCTGCCAGTGCCTCCGCCAATCCGGCGAGCGAACCGCCCGCGTACGTCTACGCGGCGACGGACATCCGGCCGCGGCAGCGTCGCGAGTTCGAGCTCTGCACTCAGGCCTCCGAGTTCGACTGGGTCTACACGGGCATCGCCGCGGGGGGGGTCGTGGGTGCGGAGATTCTCAACACCCAGACGCTCAAGCAGTCGAACCACGTCGCCGTCCGCATGATGGGCCCGGCATTCATCGGGCTGTTCTGGGGCGGCTTCCTGAGCGGCGGCTTTCTCTCGTTGCCCAAGTGCGATGCGACGTGGGCCTACGGTCCTCCGCCCGAGGGCGAGATCCGGAAAATCTGGCCGGTCGCGGCTGCGATCACGCTCCTCGCCGCCGTCACCGCCCCGCGCTCGACTACGTCTTCCTCGGGCCGGTCAAGCCGGAATGGACCGACACCGAGCGGAGCTTCCGCATCTTCACGGCCATGGGCACGGGCATCATCGGTTCGCTCGTGCCGTACGTGCTCTCGCCGAGGCCGTGGGCGGCGATGAAAGAGATCGAGCGCATCCGAGTGGCGCCGCTGTCCGGCGGCACCTATCTCTCGTACACGCTGACGTTCTGATCAGCCGACTCTCATCAGCCGAAGCGCAGGAAGCGGGCGAGGACTTTCTTCTCGCCCCAGCCCGGGAAGAACGCGACGACGGCCGGGTCGCTCGACTGCACGACCTGCAGCACCTCGCCTCGACCGAAGCGCTCGTGCGTGACGGGCATGCCGCGGCGAAGCCGCACGTTCCCGTGGCTGCCGCCTGCGTCTTCGTCGAGCTCGACGAATCGCTCACCCGGTTGACGGGCAGGGGCGGCCGGCTTGCGATGCACGCTCGGACCCGCGCCCCAACCGCCCCCGTCTTCCGAGGTCGCGGCCGCGCCACGCTGCGGATGCTGCCACGATCGCGAGCTCGCAGGAGCGCTCGCTCCGCCGCCCGTGCGAGGACGCGACGACGTGGGCGCCGTGTGATCGCCGAAGCCACCCGAGCTCCCACGATCGATCCATCGCCCCGCGCTTCCGGCGCTGCGTGCGGCGGGCGTCTCCAGGTGCTCGATGACGTTCGGCGGAAGATCACCGACGAAACGACTCGGCACGCCGAGGCGCGTGGTGCCGAAAATCTGGCGCTGTCGTGCGTGCGTGATGACGAGATGCTTGCGCGCGCGCGTCACCGCGACGTAGGCGAGGCGGCGCTCTTCGTCCATTTCCTCGGCGTTGCGCGGCTCCTGGTTCCGGTAGGGGAACATGTCCTCTTCCATACCGGTGAGGAGCACGAGCTCGAACTCGAGCCCCTTCGCGCCGTGGACCGTCATGAGCGTGATCTTCTCTTGCTCGCTCATGTTGTCGGTGTCGCTCTGGAGCGTGACGCGCTCGAGGAAGCCTTCGAGCGTGGGCTCTTCGCCGCGCGCCTGGGCCTCCGTGGCGTAGTCGTGCATCGAGCCCTCGAATTCGGCGAGGTTCTCGAGGCGACCTTCGGCTTCGGCGGAGTCCTCCGCGTCGAGCACGGACTTGTAGCCACTCTTCGCGAGGACCATGCGGAGCACGTCGGCCGGGGGACGGTTCTTGGCCTCGTTGATGAGCCCGCGCATGAGCTCACGGAACTGGCCGAGGCGCTTCTTCGGCGCCGAGCCGACATCTTCGGCGAAGTCGTCGAGGCGCTCGAGGGCCTGGAAGATCGAGAAGCCTTGCGTCGAGGCGTAGGTGGCCACGCGCTCGACGGTGGTGTTGCCGATGCCCCGCGGCGGCGTGTTGATGATGCGGAGCATGTCGACGTCGCTCCGCGGGTTCACGAGCACGCGGAGGTACGCGATGGCGTCTTTGATCTCGGCGCGCTCGTAGAACTTCGCGCCGCCGATGATCTGGTAGGGGATGTTGACCGAGCGAAGCGCCTCTTCGAGAACACGCGACTGCGCGTGGACCCGGTAAAAGACGGCGATTTCGCGCGGCGAGATGCCGGCGTCGCGTGCGTCTTTCACCGCGCGGACGACGCAGGCGGCTTCGTCGCGCTCGTCGGCGGTGGCGATGACGCGCACGGGCGAGCCGTCGCCGTTGTCCGTCCAGAGCTCCTTCGGCTCGCGTGTCGCGGACGAGGCAATGATGGCAAGAGCGGACGAGACGATGCGCTTCGAGGAGCGGTAGTTCTGCTCGAGCTTGACGACCTTCGCGTCGGCGTAGTCGCGCCGGAAGCCGCGGATGTTGCGCACGTCGGCGCCGCGCCAGCGATAAATGCTCTGATCGTCGTCGCCGACCACGCAGAGATTGCGCGTGCGGGCGGCGAGCCGTTGCAGGAGGCGATACTGGATGGTGTTCGTGTCCTGGAACTCGTCGACCAGGATGTAGTCGAACTTCTTCTCCAGAGCTTCCTTCGCCTGAAGAACCTCGACCGGATACTGGCCGCTCTTGTCGGCCTCGAGGATGCGCACGACGCCGAGGATGAGATCTTCGAAGTCGAGGGCGTTGGCCGCCTTGAGCGCCTGCTCGTAGCGGACGTAGGCCTTCTTGATCGCGTCGTCGAGGTAGCTGTCGAGGCTCATCTCCTCGGGGCCACGACCCTCCTGCTTTTCCTTGTGGATGCGACCGAGCACCTGCTTCGGCGCGTAGCGCTTCTCGTCGAGGTCGAGGTCGCGGAGGGCGCGCGTGACGACGGCCTTTTGGTCCGTTCCGTCGTAAATGACGAAGCCCTTGGTCCGCTCGATCGCCTCGGGATAGAGGCGGAGGAACTTGGCGCAGGTCGCGTGGAAGGTACCGACCCAGAGGTCTTTGGCGACGGCGCCGAGCATGTCCGGGCGCTCGAGCCGGGCGCGCATCTCGCCCGCGGCCTTGTTGGTGAAGGTGACCGCGAGAATGCGCCACGGCGCCACGCGCTCGCGCGCGACGAGGTTCGCTATCCGGTAGGTGATGACGCGCGTTTTGCCGCTGCCGGCTCCGGCGAAGACGAGGAGCGGGCCCTCGACGTGTGCGACCGCCTCGGCTTGCGGCGGGTTCAGCTCGGGGTCGGGCATCTCCATGCCGCTTACCTCGACACCGCTCGGGCCGCCAGCCCTGGACTGCGTGGGTCCTACCCAAACTCCTGGCGCTTTCGGGTATAGTCGGGAACGTGACCGCAACTACCGACAAGAACGGCGAAGAGAGCCCGAACAGCGAGAACGGCCAGGAAACTGAAGCTGAGGAGGCCGCTCCGTCGGATCCGCTTGCCGAAGCCAAGGCCGAGGCCGCACGCATGAAGGACCAGTGGGTCCGGACTGCTGCAGACTTCGACAACTACCGAAAGCGCTCGCGCAAGGAAGTCGAAGACGCTCGCAAGGGCGGCCGTGAAGAGCTCTTGAAAGAGGTGCTCCCGGTCTTCGACAATCTCGAGCGCGCGATTCAGAGCGCCCAGCGTGCGACCGAGGTGAAGCCGGTGGCCGAAGGCCTCGGAATGATCCTGCGTCAGCTGCTCGAGACGCTCTCGCGCTCGGGGATCACCAAGGTGCCGGCGGTCGGACACCAGTTCGACCCGACCGTTCACGAGGCGATCCAGCAGGTCGAGACCGACGATCAGCCCCCCGGTGCAGTAGTCGCCGAAGTACAGCCCGGCTATGTTCAAGGTGATCGACTCATCCGTGCGGCGATGGTCGTGGTCGCGAAGCCCAAGCCGAAGACGAACGGCGAAGGCGGCGAGGGGTCTGGCGCATAGTCACTGCGAATCAAGGGAGAGGCATGAGCAAGGTCATCGGGATCGACCTGGGAACGACCAACTCGTGCGTCGCGATCGTGGAGCAGAGCCCCACGGGTAAAGTCGACGTCAAAATCATCCCGAACTCCGAGGGCGCGCGAACCACGCCGTCGATCGTTGGCTTCACGGCGAGCGGTGAACGTCTCGTCGGTCAGCCCGCGAAGCGCCAAGCGGTGACCAACGCTCAGAACACGGTCTACGCGGTCAAGCGGCTCATCGGCCGCAAGTACCAGAGCGACGAGGTGAAGCACCTCCACGCGCGCAGTCCGTACAAAGTCATCGAAGCCCCGAACGGAGACGCGTGGGTCTCCGTGGCGGGCAAAGACATGTCGCCGCCCGAAGTGAGCGCGATGGTGCTCGGGCGCATGAAGGAGATCGCCGAGTCGTACCTCGGCGAAACCATCACCGACGCCGTTGTCACGGTCCCCGCGTACTTCGACGACGCCCAGCGCCAGGCCACGCGCGACGCCGGCAAGATCGCCGGTCTCAACGTCCGCCGCATCATCAACGAGCCCACGGCCGCCGCCATCGCCTACGGCCTCGAGAAGAAGAACGCCGAGCGCATCGCGGTCTATGACCTCGGTGGAGGCACGTTCGACGTCTCGATCCTCGAGATCCAAGACGGCGTCTTCAGCGTGAAGGCGACCAACGGCGACACGTACCTCGGCGGCGAAGACTTCGACCTTCGCATCGTCGACGCCATCGTCGAGAGCTTCCAGGGCGAGCACAAGGTCGATCTCAAGAAGGATCGCATGGCTCTCCAGCGCCTCAAGGAGGCCGCGGAGAAGGCCAAGCACGAGCTCAGCTCCTCGCTCGAGACCGAAATCAACCTGCCCTTCATCGCGTCCAACTCGAAGGGCGAGCCGCTCCACGTCCAGAAGACGATGAAGCGCGCCGAGCTCGAGCTCCTCACCGCCGACCTCGTCGAGCGCAGCCTCGAGCCGTGCCGCAAGTGCCTTGTCGATGCGAAGCTCTCGGCAGCGGACATCCAGAGCGTCGTTCTCGTCGGCGGCATGACCCGCATGCCCGCCGTGCAGAAGGCCGTGAAGGAGTTCTTCGGTCGCGACCCGAACAAGGGCGTGAACCCGGACGAAGTCGTCGCCGCCGGCGCCGCGCTTCAGGGAGCCGCGCTCGAGGGTGAGTCGCCCGTCGAGATGCTCCTTCTCGACGTTACCCCGCTCTCGCTCGGCGTCGAAACGGGCGGCGGCGTGTTCACGGTGCTCATCCCGCGCAACACGACCATCCCCACCGAGCGCAGCGAGGTCTTCACGACCAGCGTCGACAACCAGAACTTCGTTCCGCTGCACATCCTGCAGGGCGAGCGCCCCATGGCGGCGGACAACGCTAGCCTCGGTCGCTTCGAGCTCACCGGCATTCCGCCGGCACCGCGCGGCGTTCCCAAGATTCAGGTCACCTTCCGCATCGACGCGAACGGCGTCGTCAGCGTCGACGCGAAGGACATCGGCACGGGCCGCTCGCAGCAGATGAACGTCCAGCCAACGAGCGGTCTTTCGAAGGACCAGATCGAGCGCATCATCGCCGAAGGCGAGCGCCATCAGGTGGCCGACATCGTCCGCAAGGAGCTCGCCGAGCTCCGCAACCAGGCCGAGACGCTCCTCTACACGACCGAAGCCGCCATCGAGGGCTACCAGGACCTCGTCGACGGCGAGATGATCGACCGCACCCGCGAGAGCTGCCAACGCCTGCGCGGCCTGCTCGACGACCAGGGCGATCTCTCGAACATCCGTTCGAGCTACCAGGAGCTCGAGACGCTCACGTTCAAGATCGCCGAATCGCTCTACGGTACGGCTTGACTTGTGGGGGACGGAGTCCCCCCTCGAGACCTCACGGTCTCGAGCCTCCCCCCTGCTGCCCGCGGCGGGTCGCCTTCGGCGCGTCGCGCTAGGAGCGCGACGAAGAACCCGCCGCTCGCCTCGCCGCGACCTAGAGGGGTCTTGGTCTCTCGACTCGTGACCGGCTACATGAGCGCGACGAAGAACCCGCCGCTCGCCTCGCCGCGACCTAGAGGGGTCTTGGTCTCTCGACTCGTGACCGGGTACATGAGCGCGACGAAGGACCCGGCGCTTGCCTTGTGGCGAGCTACGGGCGTCTTGGTCTCTCGAAACCTCCGGTTTGACGCGCGTGAGCGTGGTGCCGTGAACGAGTTCGGCACGTCATGGGGGCGTACGGCAGAGCCTGGGTCAGTGCGTGGGTCGACACGAACCAGTGCGGCTTGGCATAGTGCGGTTCATGTCCGAGTCCGGCAGTGAGCGCGACCGTGCGACCGACCTCTTTGACTGGAACGAGGTCAATCGCCGAGGTCGGTTCTTGCCGAAGAACGCGAGCTTCTTCGACGAGACCCTGAGGGACGGACTGCAGAATCCCTCGGTCGTCGACCCCAGCGTCGAAGAGAAGATCGGGATCGTCCAGCGGATGGACGGGATCGGCATCCACGGCGCGGCCATCGGCTTTCCTGGGTCGAGCCCGCGGGCGTTCGAAGACTGCCTTCGCATCTGCAAAGAGCTCGGAGGCGCGAAGTTGAAGCTTCGGATCGCCTGCTCGGGCCGTACGGCGGTGAGTGACATCACGCCGATCGTCGAGCTCTCACAGCGCGTCGGCTTTGCGATCGACGTCTACGCGTTCATTGGCTCCAGCCCCATTCGCCAGTACGCGGAAGGCTGGGACGTCGCGCTGATTGCGAAGCGCAGCGCCGAAGCGATCGACGTCGCCGTCAAGGCCGGTCTGCGCGTCACGTACGTCACCGAAGACACCACGCGTTCGCGTCCGGACGTGCTGAGGACACTCTTTCGCTCGGCCATCGATCACGGCGCCTCGCGCCTCTGCCTTTCGGACACGGTTGGTCACGCAACGCCCGACGGCGTGCGAAACCTCCTTCAGTTCACCAAGAACATCTTGCTCGAAGCCGGCCACGAAGACATCGGCATCGACTGGCACGGTCACAACGACCGTGGGCTCGCGCTCGAGAATGCGCTGTGGGCCTTCGAGTTCGGCGCCGATCGAGTTCACGGCACGGGCCTCGGAATCGGCGAACGCGTCGGCAACGTTCCGATGGAGCTCTTGCTCCTGAACCTCAAGCTCCTCGGCCAACTCGACGACGAACCCGATCTCGCAAACCTCCTCGACTACTCCGAGGCCGTCGCCAAGGCGCTCCACTGGGAGATTCCGGCCAATTATCCGCTCGTCCGCACGCCGAGCGGCGTCCACGCGTCGGCCGTCGTGAAATCGATGGTGAACGGCGAGGGCTGGCTCGTGGATCGAACGCGACGCGCCTGAAGCGCGAGGTGCCTGCGAGGTGCCTGCGAGGTGTCCGCGAGGTGGCGCTGCGTGGTCGAATTCGTGCCGATCACGAGCGCGTCGAGGCTGCGAGGCTCGTCGTGTTGCTCGACTCTCGAGATCACGAGATTCGAGCGGTCTCTAGCTCGTCTCGAGCGCAATCAAGCCGCGCGGGAAGAGCCGAGGACCGGCATCCTCCAGATCGGAGGAACTTAGAATGAGCCGACGTCTGCCTTTTGGACCGACTCTTCCGGCCGCCGGCGCGGTGGTGATCGCGGTCCTGCTCGCGTGTGGGTCGAGCGGGAACGAGGACGGCAATGGCTCGCCCAGCGGCACCGGCGATCCGGCAAACGGCTTCGGCGACAGCGGTGAGCGGTCGGTCGTCTCGCTGCGCGTGGAGCCCCCCACTGCCACCCTCACGGTCGAGAGCGGTGCGGTGCAGACGCAGGCGTTCAAGCTGATCGCGACGTACTCCGACAACTCGACGGGCGACGTCACGACGTCGGCAAGGTGGACGGCGACGAATCTTCAGGTCGGAAACATCGCGAGCGGCGTCTATTCGACGACGGGGAGCATCGGCGGGATCGTCGCGATCAAGGCTGCGTTGTCGGACAAGACCGCCGACGCGACGCTCACGGTCAAACTGCACCTCCTCGAGAATCCTGGCAACGCGGATCCCGGGACGATCGCCGCGTTGAAGGGCGCGACGGCGAAGGATGCGGCCATCCAGTGGGCCTACCCGTACGACGGCACGGTGTTCCCGCGCGGGCTCAACGCTCCGCTTCTCATGTGGAACAACGGCGGCGCCGACGACATGTATTACGTGCACGTCACGAGCGCGACGTTCGAGCTCGAGTCCTTCACGAAGGTGCCGCCTCCCTCGCGGTATTCGTTCACGACCGAGGGTTGGCAGAAGTTCGTCGACTCGACGTCCGGCGCAGCGGATCTCACGGTCGCGCGTCAAGCGGGCGCGCCCGGGACTGTGACCGTGGCCGGGAAGCAGTCTTGGACGATCGCGCCCGCCTCGATGCGCGGAACGATCTACTACTGGGCCAACAACAAAGGGCGTGTGATGCGCATCAAGCCCGGTGCAGCGGCGCCGGACGACTTCAGCGCAGGCTCCTTCGGTTCGTTGCCCACGTCCACCTGCACGATGACGTGCCACACGGTCTCCGCCGATGGCTCGACGCTCGTGAGTGGTGGCGACACGCTCGGCGGATCGTACGACCTCCTGAAGAACGCGCCGATCCACGATACGGGCGGCGGCGCCGGCAGCGCGCAGAAGCGCCTGTGGTCGAATTCGGCGGTGTCTCCGAATGGCAAATACGTCGTGCAGAATGCTTCACCGCTCCCCGGTCCGCCTGGCGCGCAGGCCGGCCTCTGGAACACCGCCGACGGAACGCTCGTCGCGGGGAGCGGGCTCGAGAGCGCGACGCTCGGGATGCCGAACTTTGCGCCCGACGGAACGAAGCTCGCCTATGTGAACATCGCGAACGGCGCGCTGAGTGCGTACGACTTCGATCTCAAGAACGCGAAGGTCGGTGCGACGACGGAGCTGGTCCCGAAAGGCGCGGCGGCGGAGATCGCCTGGCCGAGCGTCTCTCCGGACGCGAAATGGATCGTCTACCACCGTGGACCGCTCGACACGCGTGACGGCGCTGCGGATCTCTACTTCGCAAGCGCGGTCACCCCGAATCAAGAGGTCCGCCTCGCAAAGCTCGACGGCGACGGCTACCCGTTCGCCGCCGGCGCCCGCGACGTGTCGCTCAACTACGAGCCGACGTTCGCGCCGGTCCCCTCGGGCGGCTATTTCTGGGTCGTCTTCACGAGCCGCCGCACGTACGGCAACCTCCTGACCGGCGCCTCTGCCGCGGTGAAAGAGCTGTGGGTCGCGGCGATCGATCTGAACGCGAGCCCGGGCGTCGATCCGAGCCATCCGCCGTTCCTCCTGCCGGGACAAGATCAATCGTCGCTCAACATGCGCGGCTTCTGGGCGCTAGACCCTTGCAAGGGGGACGGGCAAGGATGTGCGTCCGGCACAGAGTGCTGCGGCGGCTTCTGCGACGGCAGTGGTCCTGACGGCGGGCTCGTCTGCAAGAGCGCTAGTGCATGCGCCAGCGACGGTGACCGATGCGAAAAGAACGAGGATTGCTGCAACGCACCGAGCGGCACGATCTGCGTCAACCACGTGTGCTCGGAGCCAGGCCCGAGGTAGAGGGAGCACGCGAGACCACGGCAGCGCTCGGCGGCGAAGAGGTCCCGATCGTCGAGCGCGCTTGTGGGGATCGAGATGAAGCGCGCTCGCGGCCGCCTCAGTGCGCTTCTTCATGAGCGCGGAGGAGGCGGTTCGCGGTCTCGTTCGCCTCGTCCATCGTCGCCACGAGATGGACGCCGTAGCCCCAGTAGTTTGCGAACACGGGACGGAATGCGTTGAGCGCGAGCCGCTTCGCGGCGCTCGGTTCGACGACGACCATCCCTCGGCAGAGAGACGCGAGGCGCTCGCGGTTCTCCTTCCGCCAGTCGTTCATCTGCTTCGCGATCGCCTTGTCCCGTTTCGGCGGTGAGCTATCGAAGCCGAAGCCGAACATGACGAACGGCTCGCGCCGATCGAGCACGCGCGCGAGGTCGCCGAGGACCTCGAGCGGGCTTCGTTCGTTCGCGTGATCGTCGTAGTGCATCGACACGATGGGAAACTGAGAGGCGTCGAGAACCATAGGGCGGCACCTTAAAGAAAATGAATGTCATTTTCATGATGCCGACCAAGGAAGGCGCGTTGCGCCGAAAGAGCGCTTTCTGCCGTTGTGCCGAAGGGGCGAACTCTGGCCGGGGTTCGCGTTAAATGCTTCGTTCGATCAGTCGAGCGTGTCGTCGCCGAACGCGAGGGACGAATCCGGCGGCGGTGCGAGCACGGATGAGGGCGTGGCCGACTTCGGCTCGGGGGCCATGAGCTTGCGCACGAGGTCTGCGCGATTCGAGACGCTGAGCTTCTGATAGAGGCGGCGCACGTAGGTGCGGACCGTATTTTCCGAGAGACCGGAGATGGCCGCGACGTTCACGCCGCTGTAGCCCGCCACGAGCAAGCGAGCGATCTCGCGTTCGCGCTTCGAGAGTCCCTCGATGGGGGCCTTCTCCTGCGGCTCCACGCGCAGCACCACGCAACGTGCTCCACCGAAGACGGGATCGCCATCGATCTTCGCGACGCCGACGACAGCGCCGGAAGGCAAACGAGGAGGCGTTGGAAGTGCGTCGCCCTTCGCGCGCGCCGCGAGGGATTGCTCTGCCGCGTCGACGATGTGGTCTGCGATCGGAACGACGTCACCTTCCCACTCGATGCCGCGGTCGCGGTTGGCAGCCCAGACCACCTTCTTTGCATCGCGATCGACGACGAACAGAGTGCCGTTCACCTTGCTGAACGCGCGAAGAGCTGCGGCCTCACGCGAGAGCTCGTCGTACGCGAGCTGGGCGCGGATGCCGGCGACCACGAATGCGCCGAGCGCTTCGAGACGCTTTGCGTCGTCGGCCGTAAAAGCTCCTTCGGATTCGCGACGTTCGAGACCTGCGAGCCCGAACAGCACGCCTCCTTCGTGCAAGAAGAAGAGGAGCGCGTGCTTCATCCCGTCGCCCGATTTCTCGGCGAAATACGGGAGCTTCATGCGCTCGTCCTCGGGGTACAGCTCGTCGGCGACGTAGACGCGTCGCGTCGTCTCCACGACGCTCTTCGTCTCGAAACCGAAGGCTTGCGTCAGTCGAATCCCTACGTTCTTCGTCGACGTGGGGACGAGCGAGCTGTCGACGAGTCGCGACGAGTCCGCGTAAGCACGCGAGTCTTCAGTACCAAAACAGAAGAACGCACCCGACGCTGGTACGAGCTGTCGCATCGCATCCATGACGCGCCGACGGAAGCTCGCGCGTGTTCCGTACTGAACGACGGAGAGACGCGCGCTATCGAGACTGCCGAGACTGCCCACCTCTTCCATCCGGTCCGATCCTCTCGCTGCTGTCGTGTGCTGGTTGCGCTCATGGCATACTGCATTTCATGTCCGAGTTCGCCACTGAGCGCGATCGCGCGGCTGACCTCATCTTCGACTGGAACGAGGTCAATCGCAAAGGGCGGATCTTGCCGAAGAACGCGACCTTCTTCGACGAGACGCTTCGCGACGGACTGCAAAATCCTTCCGTCGTCGATCCGAGCATCGACGACAAACTGAAGCTCCTCTTCTTGATGGAGGAGCTCGGCATTCACATGGCCGACATCGGACTGCCCGGCTCGAGCCCGCGTGCGTTCGAAGACTGCCTCCGCATCTCCAAGGAGCTCACCAGCGCGAAGGCGAAGCTCCGCGTGGCGTGTGCAGGGCGCACGGTGGTGAGCGACATCACGCCGATGATCGAGCTCTCGCAGCGCGCGGGCGTTCCGATCGACGTCTACGCGTTCATCGGCTCGAGCCCGATCAGGCAGTACGCCGAGAGCTGGGACGTGGGGTTGATCGCGCAGCGCAGCGCCGAGGCGATCGACATCGCCGTGAAGGCGGGCCTCGAGGTCACCTACGTCACCGAAGACACCACGCGCTCGCGGCCCGACGTGCTCACCACGCTCTTCCGCGCTGCGATTGATCACGGCGCGTCGCGCATCTGCCTCTCGGACACCGTTGGTCACGCCACGCCCGACGGCGTGCGCAATCTCATTCAGTTCACGAAGAACGTCATCGCCGGCACGGGCCGCACCGACGTCGGCATCGACTGGCATGGTCACAACGACCGCGGTCTCGCGCTCGAGAATGCGCTCTGGGCCTTCGAGTACGGAGCCGATCGCGTGCATGCGACGGGGCTCGGCGTGGGCGAGCGCGTCGGCAACGCGCCGATGGAGCTCATGCTCCTCAACTTGAAGTTGCTCGGCCAGCTCGACGAGGGCCACGACCTCACGAAGCTGCTCGAATACTCCCAGCTGGTGTCGAAGGCGCTGCACTGGGGGATCCCGATCAACTACCCGCTCGTCGGGCGCGACGCGTTCCGAACGGCGACGGGGGTGCACGCCGCGGCGATCATCAAGTCGATCGCGAAGGGCGATCGCTGGCTCGCCGATCGGATCTACAGCGGCGTCCCGGCCGGCATGATCGGTCGCACGCAGGAGATCTGCATCGGCTTCATGAGCGGCGCCTCGAACGTGAACTTCTGGCTCGCGCTCCGGAACATCCCGAGCAACGAACGACTCGTGAGCGAGATCCTGCGTACCGCCAAGGGCCTCGACCGGATCATGACCGACGACGAGGTCATGGCCGTCGTCGAGCGCGTTCGCGAGGCTTCCTAGCGCGCGCGCATCGGCACATCCGTCACGAATCGAGCGCGGATCGCTCGCGGATCGAGACGATCCGCGAGCGATGCGCTGATGCCAGATGGCATCGCACTTACGTCCGGGGCCGGGGTAAGCAAGGTCCATTCGTGGGCCTTCAAGTGCCTGGAATTCCGTGCTCGCGAGCGCACGGCGCTGCTTGGTCTGGTCCGTGCTCTGGTGCGGCCCGGCGGGGTAGCGACATGAGCAAGAAGATCGATCGACGGTTGGCACTTCGGGCGCTGGTTTTCGGGACGGGCGCAGTGGCGTTCGGTCGTGTGGTGGCGGCCTGCTCGGACGCGAGCACCTCCGATCGCATCGCTGGGCCAGGAGGTGAGTCGACGAGCAACTCGTCCAAACCGTCGACGCCACCGACGGACGGTGACGAGTACGTTCCCGGCTCATCGCCGCCGGTCGATACCGGCAATGCTCCGCCAACGCTCCCGAACCAGAGCTGGGAAGCGCGTGCGCGACAGCTCGAAGACGATCAGAAGCGTCTCTCCGGCCCCGTCTTCTCGGCGGCTGCGCCCGGCAGGTGGGCGGGCAAGGAGCGCAGTCACGTGCCCGAGGTGAAGTTCGGAACGTCAGGCTCGTACAAGCGGGCGACCGTCGTGATCCAGCACGTCATGGGCGCGAACGGCCTCGACGCCGGAACGCCCGACGCGGCCGCCGACGCGGCGATGGATGCGGCGAAGCCCGACGCTGCCGGTGATGCAGCCGACGCGGGCGATGCGGGGGATGCGGGGGATGGGGGGGACGCCGGTGCCGAAGCGGGCGCCGCGCAGGTGCACTATATCACCACGATCTATCTGCGTGCCGCCGTGGACGGCAAAGACACCGTCGTGGGCCTCTGGGAATTCGCATCGACGGATGCCGCGCCGCCGACCGTCAACTTCACGCTGCCCGCCGGCGTCACGACCGTCACGGCCTACGAGAGCTGCACGCTCCACGGCCTCTGGAAGACGGAGGCCCTGACGGTCACGTGAGCGGGGCGCTCAGGCCGGCCTCGTCAGACGCCGAGCCAGGGACTCGGCGCGAGCGTCTCTGTGCCGTGGCGAATCTCGAAGTAGAGGGTGGGCCCTTTGCCTTCGTCGCCGACGGTTCCGATGCGCTCGCCCGCCGAGACCTCGTCGCCCACCTTCACGTCGATGCCGGCGAGGTTGCCGCTCACCGTGTAGTAGTGGTCGCCGTGGTCGAGGATCACGAGGCGGCCGTAAGGGCCGTAGCGATCGGCGAATGCGACGCGCCCGGCAAAGACCGCGCGGACCGAGGCACCGAGGGCGGTCTTGATCTCGAGGCCGGGCCCATCGGTGCCTTCACGGCGCGTCGGGCGAACCTCGGAGCGTCCGGCGAGCGGGAAAAGAAGGCGTCCGCGTGAGCTTGCGAAGCCCTGGCCGCGATCGCTCGGAGCGCCCGGACCGGCATTGACGGCGACGAAGTCGCTCGGGCCGTTGTCGCCCGCGAACGCGCGATCGAACGCGCTCTGACGACGTGCCTCGTCGTCCATGGCCACGCGTGCAGCGTCCATGGCCGTGCGCTGGCTCGAGAGGGCGATGCGGTCGCGTGCGACGCGTTCCAGTGCCCGCGAGAGCTCGGCGCCACGCTGGCGAAGCTTCTGTTCGTTCTCCAGATCCGCCGCGAGGGCGCGACGGGATCGCTCGACCCGCAGGGCATGCGAGACGAGCTCACTGAAGCCACCGCCGACCGGCAGCATGCCGGCGCGCGTGAGACGGTAGAAGGCACGCCCTCGCGTGAGCGAGCGCGTGTGGGCTTCGGCGATCTTCGCGCCGAGGGATCCGAGCTCGCCCTTGCTGATCTGCTCTTCCGCGTCGAGATCGGCGATACGTCGATCGAGCGCGGCGAGTGCGAGTGCGGGCGAAAGGTGTCCGTCGGTGGTGGGCGTGGCCGGCGCCTGGACCGTGGTGGCGATCGGGGCGGGCTCGGCGCGCTTGGTTTCTCGTGCGGGGGCGGCGTGGACCTCCACCGCCGCACCGCTCACGAGCGCAATGGCGAGCGCAAGCGAGCCCTTGGGCAGCGAGCGGAGACTCATACGGTGACGAGCCTCCGGAGGCCGAGGAGCGCGGCGACCGTGCCCAGCACCATGCCCACGCCGATCATGCCGACCACCACGTACCAAGGAAGGAACGAGGGCTCGACACCGACGAGGCCAGCGAGCTCCGCATCGAGGCGACCGCGCACGACGAAGAACAGAGCCGCGAGGAGAGCCACTGCGCCGGCTGCGCCGAGAGCACCTTGCGCGCTGCCTTCGACGAGGAACGGACCCTTGATGAAGCGATCGCTCGCGCCGACCAGCTTGAGGACCTCGACTTCGGTACGACGGCGCTGCAGCGCGAGTCGAATCGTCGAGCCGACCACCGCGAGAACCGACGCGAACACGACGAGCGCGAGGAGCGCCGCCGCCGCGACACCACCACGAATGAGGCGCGAGAGGCGCTCTGTCCAAGCCTGGTAGGTCTCGACGTCGTCGACGGCGGGCAGCTGCTTCAGCTTCCCGACCATGCTTTCGAGCTCACTGTCGGTCACGTCGGGGCGCACTTCGATCTCGAGCGACGCGGGGAACGCATCGACGGGAAGCGCCGCTAGTGCTGCCTTGGGGCCGGCCTCGGTCTGTCCGAAGTCCTGGCGTGCCTGCGCGGGCGAGACGTAGCGGACGCCCACGATTCCCTGCACGGCGGAGAGCGCCGTCTTCAACTGCTCGACGTCCTGCGCGGGCGCATTGTCCTTCAAATAGATGGATGCCCGACCGGCACGCGACCAGCGTTCCTCGATCGCGCGCAGGTTCGTGAGGACGAGCAAGGCTGCACCGAGGCACACGAACGCAACGGCGAGCGAGAACACGCTGAGCGCGTGAAGTCGCCACTCGCGAAGCATTCCGCGGCGAGCTCTCCTCGTGGTGCCAATCGAGCCGTTGAGCATTGCCAGGTGCCTTTCGTCTGCCGTCAGACCGGAAGTTCGTTCGAAGCCCACGCGTGGTCGTCGAAATCCTCGTCCGAGGTGGCAACGCCGGTGGGAACGTCCACCGCCTTGCCTTCGTCGAGCACGATCAGGCGGCGCGGGCGCACGTCGAGGAGCGAGCGATCGTGCGTTGCGAAGAGAACGGTCGTGCCGTTCTCGTGGATCTCTTCGAAGAGGCCGAGAATGTCGATCGCGAGCTGCGGATCGAGGTTGCCGGTCGGCTCGTCGGCCAGGATGAGCGCAGGCTCGCCGACGATGGCGCGCGCGATGGCGACGCGCTGCTGCTCACCGCCCGAAAGAACTCCGGCGGGATCCTGACCACGGCCCTGGAGCCCGACACGCTCGAGGGCTTCGCCCACGCGCGAACGGATGAGCCTGGCGGGCAAGCCCAGCACTTCGAGCGTGATGGCAACGTTCTCGAAGACGCTCCACGATTGGACGAGCTTGAAGTCCTGGAAGACGACGCCGAGGTTGCGGCGAAGAAACGGAATCGACTCGTCGCGGAGGCGCACGATGTCACGACCGAGGAACAAGATGCGTCCCTCGTCCGGCTTCTCTGCGGCGTACAGGATGCGCAGAAGCGTGCTTTTTCCCGACCCGCTCGGGCCGGTGATGAACACGAACTCGCCTCGTTCGATGATGAGATTCATCCCGCGCAGGACGGGCGCGCCGGGACGGTAGGACTTGTAGACGTCCTCGAACATGAGGATCGGGCGGTTCGCCGCGTCGCGCGCAAAACGCTCGCCCGCCCGCAACATGGGGCGAAACGCGCGATCTGAGGAAGCGTCCGAAGCACCGGCCGAGCGCCAGGCGCCTTTGCCCTCACGATGGCTCATGTTCCCGCCGTATCAGGTGCGACTTCCAACCGACAAGTTTTCGACCTCTTATGCTTTCGCGAGGAAGTTCGGCCGAATACCATCGCCCCCCTTTCCGTCGAACGACGGAGCGAGGAGCCTTGGAATGAGGAACTGGATGTCCCTACGCGCGCCGTCCCTGATGTCGATCGCACTCGTCCTGTCGGCAGCTGCCTGCTCGATTCAGGTCGGGACGGACAACAACCGGGCCCAGGCCCCTCAGAAAGCGGCGCCTCGAGCGGCGACTCCTGCGCCGGCTCCCAAGCCCGCTGCACCGGCACCCCAGCCTGCCGCGAATGGACCGGCCCTTGCGGTGGGCAGGCGTCCGGGGGCGACGACCACACCTGCCGCGACGGCCGCACCCGTTCAGCACGTTGCGCCGAACCTCGCCGGCGTGGCCGAGGCCATCAACGTCGCCAAGATCCAGGAGCTCAAGGCACGCAACCCGAAGGGCTGCGGCTTCCAGGAAGTGGCCCCCGGCAACTGGGTGAAGATGGACTGCCACAACTACCAGTCGTCGACGAAGGCGGTGCTCCACCTCTCGACGCGCAAGGCCAAGGCGCTCCAGGCACGCACCACGTTCTGGAAGCCGGTCTCGATGGTCAAGAGCCGCTTCGGCAGTCTCGCCAACCTCCGACTGAACGTCGGCGGCGCCAAGGGTGGCGGTGAGCGCGCGGTGACGCCCGGAAGCGTTGCTGGTGCCGGCGACGTGAAGGCGGAGACCTTCCCCTCCACGGTCGACCACCGCGCCGAGAACCTCGAAGGACCCATCAAGGATCAGGGCCCGGTCGGCTCGTGCACGGCCTTCTCTCTCTCGACCACGATCGACAACGCAGCCATCCGCGCCGGCAAGCTCCAGCCCGGAAACGCGACCAACGCCGCGTCGCCGAACCACGTGTGGTCGGGCTACGGCATCCCGCAGATGGGCACCGCGGCCGACGCGAATCTCGGTCGGACCATCGGCACGCTCGGCGTGTGGCCCCAGAGCCATCGAGAGGCATGCGAGCTCGGCAACGCGACGTACGAAGACTGCGGTTCGTACGTGACGCCCTCCGCCGTGCCCGGCACCTGGCGCAACGACAGCAAGCTGATGGCGAAGTACGACCAGGCGAACTCGTCGGCGGTCTACAAGATCAACAACTTCGAAAAACTCCAGACGCTTCCGCCGAACATGGACGAGATCATCTCGACGCTCGCCAGCGGATCCGACCTCTGGATCGCCATGAAGATCGACGGCTATGCCTGGTCGAACTCGAAGATGAAGAACGGCGTCATCCCCGATTGGAGTGATCCGAGCGGTGGCCACGCCATCACGATGAGCGGTTACCGGGTGACGCCGTCGGGCCGTCAGTTCCTCATTCACAACAGCTGGGGAACCAGCTGGGGCGATCAGGGCTACGCGTGGGTGAGCGAGAACATGGTGCAGAAGTATATGCACTATGCATACAAGGTGAAGATCGACGGCGGTGTGAAGAAGGAAGACATCACCGACGACGACTGCGCGCCGGACGAGTTGGTCGACATCCAGAGCCTCGTTTGCGCTCTCATTTGCCCGGACGATTCCCGACCGAACGGTGGTTGTGGAACGGCGGGCGGCGCCAAGAGGTGATTCGGAACCCTCGGAAGTCAGAGGGGAT
This sequence comes from Labilithrix luteola, assembly GCF_001263205.1. Lineage (GTDB taxonomy): Bacteria > Myxococcota_A > Polyangia > Polyangiales > Polyangiaceae > Labilithrix > Labilithrix luteola. The sequence goes on along the minus strand of NZ_CP012333.1, from coordinate 3,152,633 downwards.
TTCTCCTCTGCTCCCGAGGGCCCGCGCGACCCGGGCATTCTGCCGCAGACAAGTTCACGCGGAAGCGAGTTGCGTGGGTGCTTGGAGGGGCGTACGGCTCGTGAATGCGCTTGGGGGGCCGGGCGAAGGAATTCGTCGTCTTGTTCGTCGAGGATAGCGGGGAAGCGCGCGAGCTTTACGGCGGCGCCATCCGTGATGCCGGCTTGCGCGTCGACGAGGCGGCAACGGTCGGTCGAGCCATGGAGATCATGCCGATGCTGGCCCCCGACCTCGTGCTCCTCGATCGAGACCTGCCCGACGGCGATGGTTTCGAAGTGGCCCGCCGCCTGAAGAGCGCGACCGCCACGAAGCACATTCCCATTGTCGCGTTCACTTCGCACGGCGAGAGCGCGGACGTTCGTGCGGCCGTTGCTGCTGGATGCGACGCGTTCCTCACGAAGCCGTGCGCGCCGTCGCTGCTCGTCGCGGAGATCCAGCGCGTGTTGGCTCTCACGAAGAAGCGTCAGGAGAGTTAGTCCTCACACCGGTACGAGCCGCAGCCGAAGGCGTTCGACGCGTCGTCGGCTCGTTGCGCTCACTTCCGCGCGGAGATTGTCCTCCAGCGATACGCTGTCGCCCACGCGCGGGAGATGGCCGAGTCGTTCGACGACCACCTTGCCGATGGCCTCGTCACGCCATTCCTCGTTGACCGGTACGCCCGCTTCGCGAAGCTCGTGCACCGTGGCGCGCGCGTCGACGTCCCACATCATCACGGCCTCGCGGTCGAGGCGCACCACCTTCGTCGGCTCGACGTCGAGCTCGTCGCGAATCTCGCCGAACACCTCTTCGACCAAGTCTTCGAGCGTGACGAGGCCGCTCGTGCCGCCGTATTCGTCGACGACGATGGCGAGGGGAATGCTCTCGCGCTGCATGTCGCGCAGCACCGACAGGCCGTCGCGCCGCTCGGGGACGAAGATGGCGCGCCGCTCGAGACCACGCATCGACGGGCGCGAGACGCCCATCTTGTCGAAGAAGAAGTCCTTGGCGTAGAGATAGCCGACGACGCGGTCGAGCGAGCCCTTGTAGAGCGGCACCCGCGAGAAGGCGTGTCGCTCGAGGAAGTCCCTCGCCTCGGCGCCCGTCGCGTCGATCGAGAGGGCCGCCATGTCGACGCGCGGCACCATCGCGTGCCGAACGGCTCGACGGGACATCCGTAAGACGCGCTCGACGATATGCTGCTTGTCGCGCGCGGCTTCGTTCTTGGCCGCATTCGCGGCGAGGATGCCGATGATCTCGTCTTCGCTGAGCGTGCCTTCGTTGGCTACGTCGGGGTTGATACGCAGCAGGCGCAGGACGGCTCGCTGCGCGTGCTCGAGAAACCACAGAATGGGCCGGAACGTCGTGTCGACAATGCGGAGTGGGATGGCGCTCTCGAGCACCGTCGCTTCGGAGTGCTGGATGGCGACGAACTTCGGCACGAGCTCGCCGAGCAGGAGGTGCAGGAACGTGAGCACGCCGAGGCCGAGCACACCGACGGCGACGTGCCAGTTGGGGCTGAGTGTGTTGCCCGTCAGGCGCCGAGACACACCGTCTGCGAGCGCCTCGATGGCGGGCTCGCCGATCCAGCCAAGTCCGAGGCTGGCGACGGTGATGCCGAACTGCGTGACCGACAGGTAGCGGTCGAGTCGACCGAGAACCTGTTTGGCGGCAATGGCCTTGCGCTCACCGCGTCGAACGCGAGGTTCGAGCTTCGTCACACGCACCTTCACGAGCGCGAATTCCGCGGCCACGAAGAAGGCGTTCAATGCCAGGCAAAGGACGGAGACGGCGAGAGCGACCACTCGAAGTAGCAACGGAGGTGCCGCACCAGACATGCCCGAACGATGCGTTTCGAGACGGGCGGGCTGCGTTTTTCCTGGCTCCTGCCGAGCTCGACCGAACCTCGCCGTAGGCTCGCGACGTGCTCCATGTCATCGTGGGGCCATGGATTGGAAGCTCTTTACCTCCACGTTTGCCGCGATCTTCGTTGCCGAGCTTGGTGACAAGACTCAGCTCGCTGCGCTTTCACTTTCTGCGGGGTCGAGCTCCAAGTGGGCCGTGTTCGCCGGCTCGGCGCTCGCGCTCGTGGCCACGTCCGCCATCGCCGTCGCCGCTGGTGAGGCGGTGTCGCGATTCGTCTCGCCGGCCTGGTTGCGACGAATCGCGGGCGTCGTGTTCGTGGGTATGGGCCTGCTCTTCTTGTTGAAGAAGGGCGACTGAGCGGGGGCCAGCCCGAGAGGCGGCCCCTTTCTCTTCGGCGTGTTTCGGAACGGGACGAGAGCTACTCGGCCGGGTGGTGACTGCCCTCGAGTGGGGACCAGTCGTCGTCCTCTTTGGCCTCGTCGCCGTTCTTCTGAGGCTCGTTCAGCTCGCGTCGCGCGACGATGAGCAACATCGCCGGCAAGGTCAGCATGGAGAGCACCATGCCGATGAGCAGGCCGCCGATGACGACCGTCGCGAGCGGGCGCTGGACCTCGGCACCCGTGCCCGTCGCGATTGCCGCCGGGATGAAGCCGATGGCGGCGACGAGCGCCGTGCTGAGGGGAGCACGGAACGCGGCGAGCGAAGCCTTGCGAACGCGTGAGACCACGTCTTCGTCGCGCGGCGTGTCCATGAGGCTCTGGGTCATGACGATGCCGGTCATGACGGCAACGCCGCAGAGAGCGATGAAGCCGACGCCGGCGGGGATGCTGAAGGGCAGCCCTCGCAGGACGAGCGCGAAGACGCCGCCTGCGACGGCGAACGGCAGATTGAGAATCGTGATGAGCATGTACCGGACGTTCCGGAACATGAAGACGAGCATGAGCGCGATGACGCCGATCGAAACCGGAACGAGCATCGCGAGACGGGCCTTGGCGCGGTTGAAGTTCTGGAACTGACCGCCCCACACGACTTCGACCGACTTCGGGATGTTCAGCTCGGCGACCTTGGCCTGCGCTTCCTTGACGAAGCCGACCATGTCGCGACCACGCACGTTCGATTGAACGATGAGCCTTCGCCGCATCTGCTCGCGGCCGACCATGACGATGGTGTTTTCGAGCTTCAGGTCGGCCACCATGCTGAGCGGCACGAGCGTGCCGTGCGAGGTGGCGAGCGGGAGGCGCGCGAGGTCACGCTCGTCGTCGACGCGCTCACCGCCGATGCGCAGGGTGAGATCGAAGACGCGCTCGCCTTCGCGGACGACGCCGACGGGCATGCCGGCGCGCGCCATCGCGAGAGCGTCGAGGATGTTGCCCGGGGCGACGCCGAGACGACCGACGTGGTCGCGGTTCACGACGACGCGGATCGACGGCAGACCGGTGGCGATCTCCATCTTGGTGTCGGCCGCGCCGGGGATCTGCGCGACGGTCTTGCGGATCTGATCGGCGACCTCGCTCATCGTGGTGAGGTCGTCGCCGTACACCTTGATGGCGACGTCTCCCTTCACGCCGGCGATGAGGTCGTTGACGCGCATCTCGATGGGCTGGCTGAACGCGCTGAGCGTTGCGGGCACGCGCGCATCGAGCTTGGCGGCGAGCTCTTCGGCGAGCTTGTCGGGCGTCATGCCGGGACGCCACTGCTCGCGCGGCTTGAGCATGACGAACACGTCCGCCGACTCTGGACCGGCGGAGTCGACGGCGCCTTCGGGGCGACCGATGCGGCTCACGACGGTCTCGACTTCGGGCGCCTCCTTGAGCGTGCGCTCGGCCTCGCCCGAGAGCGTTACGGCCTGCTGGACCGACGTGCTGGGCGGCCGCGTCGTGTCGAGTGCATACGCGCCCTCGAAGATGCGCGGGAGGAACTCGGCGCCCATCTGGCTGCCGGCGCCCAGGAGCGCGGCCGTCAAGACCATGGCCGAGGCGACAGCGGCCCAGGGGCGCTTGAGGGCCGCGTCCAGCGCGGGCTGATAGATGCGCCGTGCCTTGCGAATGAGCCAGGGCTCGCGTCCGCCCGGCGTGCCCTTCAGGAAGCGCGGGCCGACGGCGGGAACGAGCACGAGGGCGTAGAACAGCGCGCCCGCCAGCATGAAGCAGAGCGAGACGACGACGGGCCGGAACATCTTGCCCTCGACGTCTTCGAGGGTGATGAGCGGCAAGAAGACGAGAATCGTGATGACGACGCTGAAGACCGCAGGCTTGGCCACGTCGGCCATGGCATGCGTGATCGCGCGGCGCCGGCGATTGCGATCGGTGATCGAGCCGGCGTGGGTCATCGCGTGTTCGACCGTGAGGACGGCGCCTTCGACGACGATGCCGAAGTCGATCGCGCCGAGGCTCATGACGTTGCCGGTGTAGCCGACGGCGTTGAGGCCGATGAATCCGACCAGCATGGCGAACGGAATGGCGCCGGCCACGAGCAGGCCCGCGCGCAAGCTGCCGAGCGTGAGCAGGAGGCAGACGACGACGATGACGGCGCCCTCGCTCAGGTTCTTGGCGACCGTCTTCAGAACGCGATCGATGTAATCTGCACGATCGTAATACGGCTCGATACGCACGCCCGCGGGAAGGCGAGGGGAGAGCTCCGTGATGGCTTCCTTGACGTTCTTGACGACGTCGCGACTGTTCTTGCCCTTGAGCATGAACACGCTGCCGCCGACGATTTCGCCGCGCCCATCGCGCGTCATGGCGCCCTGACGGAGCGCCGGGCCGGTGTCGACTTCGCCGAGCTGGCCGATGCGAACAGGGATGCCCGCCTCGTCGGTGCGCACGACCGTGGACTCGATGTCTTCGATGCCCTGGAAGCGAGCGTCACCGCGGAGGACGATCTGCTCGCCTGCGGACTCGACGTAGCCACCGCCGCCGACGCGGTTGTCGCGTTCGATGGCCGTCTGGACCATTTCGATCGAGACGCCGTGCGCGGCGAGGCGCGCGGGATCGAGGGTCACGCGGTACTGCTTGAGCGCACCGCCGAAGCCGACCACCTCGATGACGCCGGGGACCTGCCGGAGCTTGGGGCCGATCTGCCATTCGACGATCGTGCGGAGCTCTTCGGGGGAGCGACCATCGCCCCGGAGCTCGAACATGTAGATCTCGCCGAGCGCCGTGGTGACCGGTCCGAGCTCGGTTTTGCCGAGGCCCGGTGGGATTTGTTCGCGGATCTGGACGAGGCGTTCGTTGACGAGCTGGCGCGCGAAATAGACGTCGACGTCGTCTTCGAAGATCAGCGTGACGATCGAGATACCGAGCTTGCTCGTGCTGCGGACGAGGGTGAGGCCGGGGATACCGGCCACGCCGCGCTCGATCGGCTGCGTGATCTGCGATTCGACCTCCGTGGCCGAGAGGGCCGCGGCGCGCGTGACGACCTGCACCTGGACGTTCGTGACGTCGGGCACGGCATCGATGGCAAGCTTCGTGGCCGCGTATGCGCCAGCCGCGATGATCCCAAGGCAGATCATGATCGCGATGAACGCGTTTTTGGCGGCCCAGAGGGCAACGGCTTTCATACGGCTTGGCCCGTCATTGCTTGGTCACTTCGCCGCGGAGGATGAAGGCACCCTCGACGGCGATGCGCTCTCCGCCGCTGAGCCCGTCGCGGATCTCCGCGACCTGCGTCGTGCGGCGCGCGACGTTGACCTTGCGGACCTCGAACATGCCGGGCCTGTGCTCGATGAAGACGACGTCGTCGTCACCGATGGGCTGCACGGCGGGAGCGGGAACCAGCAGACGCCCGGACTTGGCGGTCTCGGGAAGACGAAGGCTCGCGCGAATGAAGAGGCCGGGGCGCAAGAGACCGTCGGGGTTCGGCACGTCGATGTACGCGCGTGCCGAGCGGCTCGCCTTTCCGACCTGCGGTTCGACGAGAATGATCTTGCCCTTGAAGACTTTGCCGGGCATCGCGTCGATGAGGATCTCGGCTTCTTGCCCGATGTGGAAATACGGGAGGTCCGCCTCGTAGACGTTGAGCGACGCGCGGAGGTCGCGCGGATCGGCAATGACGAACGCCGTTTCTTTCGCTTGAAGGAAGCGGCCGAGCACCGCGTCGCGACGGACGACTTCGCCATCGAGCGGCGCGGTGAGCAGCAGCGTTCCTGCGCCGCTGATGTTCGAGCCGCCCGTCGGGCGCGTGACACCGAGGGCTTGGAGCTTCGCCTTCGCCGCGGCGAGCTCGGCCTCGGTCTTGGTCGCGTCGGCCTTTGCGAGCTCGGCTTCGCGCGCCGTGGTGAGGCTCTTGTCGAGGAGCGACTGCTCGCGCGCTTCGTTCTCCTTGGCGATCTTCGCAGAGGCCTCCGCCGCGAGGTACTCGGCCTGTGCCGTGGCGATCGAGGGCACGACGATGGTGGCGAGGACCTGACCGCGTTTGACGCGATCACCCGCCTTGACGTTGATCGCCGTCACGCGGCCGTCGACCAGCGTTCCCACCTCGGCGTAGTTGTCGAGGTTGTATTCGAGCGAGCCAGGGACCTCGAGGTCCAAGGTGCCCGTCGTCTGACCGACCGGCTCGACCTTGATGCCGAGGCGTTCCAGAGCATTGGGATCGAACTTCACGGTCTTTGGTCCGTCGGGACGCACGTCCGCTGCGCCGGCGTCTGACGACGACGTGTGCTTGCTGCCGCATCCCCGAGTGCGGCGAGCCCGAGACCCAATGACGCGAGCGCTCGAAGCGCCTTTCCTGCTCGCGATGATTCGATGTTCTTCATGAGCGATGACGGGATCGAGATGGTTCCGGAGGTCATCTTGCCACGTGAAAAATGCATTCAAATCGTTGCGACCATCCCTCGTGCGAATCGTTGCAAAAGGCGACGCAGAATGAAGCTCGCGTGCGACGAATCGTCGACTTCCGCAACGCGATGAAGCTCATGGACGCAAAATCACGCGTCGCAAAATCACGCGCTGCGCTCGCGCTCATCGAATGGATGAGCGTGCGCGCTGCATGCTACATGCGTGTAATGTGCACGAATGTGCTGGGCGGAGACGTCAGCCGCCGACGCCGAACTTGAACGGGAAGCCGGCGACCTGCGTGGCCTTGTCGCTCGTCGGGAAGTGCCAGTTCTTCACCTGGCGCGTGACGCATCCTTCGACGCGAGGATTGCCAAGCGTGCTGTTCGCGACGCTCGCGCTGGAGACGCTGCCACTCGGATCGATCTGCCAGGCGATGGTCACGCCGCCCTTGAGGCCCGGATTGCGCTGCGCCTCGGACTCGTAGCAGGCGCGCACCGCACCGATGTGAGCCATGACGACGCGTCGAACTTGCTCGGGCGAGAGACCGCCCGAGGCCGAGGCAGCGCCCACGCTGGCCTGCACCTTCGCTTCGCCGGGACCACCGCCGGTTCCGTTGCCGGTGCCCGTGCCACCGCCCGCGCCGCCGCGTCCGTTGCCGCCGTTCCCGCGTCCGCCAGGTCCTCCACCGCCCGCGCCGTAGCCGCCGCCGTTGCCGGCGCCGAAACCCGTGTCGAGCGTGCCGGAGCCGAACGCCACTCCGGCGCCGTTTCCGCCGCCGCCGGAGCCCGCGCCTTTGAGGCCGGTGCCTGGGCCGCTGCCGAGGACGATGTTCGTGGAGTTGAGCCCCGAGAGCGCCGCCGAGACCGTGTTGATCGACTTCAGCGTGTTCTGGATCTCTTTGCCGGTGTCGCCTTCGAGGACTTCACTGAGGCCGCCGTAGTGCGTGGTCGGCTTGATCTCGCCGGTGAGCTGGGTGTGATCGGCCTTGTCGTTCATGCCGAACTTACCTTCGTCGCCTTTGATCTTCTTGCCGCCGCCTTGAGCCTTCTTGTCTTGCGCGCCGGGATCTTTGACGCCGCTGCCGCCGCCCTTGTCCTGACCCACGGCCACCGGCTCGGGCGGCGGGATCTCCACAACCGGGCGCTTCAGGCCGAAGCGCGCCGCGTACTCGTCGGGATTCGTGAGCTCGAGGGGCTTGGGCAGCGGATCGGGCGTCATGAGGGTACGCACGAGACCGAGCAAGCCGAGGTGCAAGATTGCGCTGCAGAACACGGCCAGCATCGCGAGCAGCTCGGGTGCCCGAAACGTGCTCATCGCGATCGGGCGCGACGTGTACTGGAAGAAGATCGAGAACTGGCCGTACTGGATGAGCCCGTAGTCGCCCGGCATGATGGGCACCGGCACACCGGTGCGTGCGACGGCGACCGGATCTTCGGCGCGGCCGCGAAGCGTGAGCAGGCCACCCACCGAACCGCGCGCGTCGAGCTCCCAGCCGCCGGCCGACGCACGAAGAGGCATCGGCGACATGTCGATGCCGTCGGGGATGGGAAGCTCGCACTCGGGCGCCTCGCCCAAGTTGAACGACTCACCCTTCTCCAGCGTGCGGAGCGCCACGACCGTGGTTCCCCAGACGGCGGCGACGCGGAGGGCGGTCGGCGTGTCGATGCTCATCGTCTTACGAGGGTACCAGAGGCGGTAGCGCGTCCATGAATTCCACGCACTCGGGCGCGCGGATCACGCGGGCGAGTTCGCATCGAGGCGCACATCGGAGCACGCCCGGGGCGACTCGCCGGTCGACCGGCTGGTGATGACTCGCGTCCCCTGGCCTTCTAGCCCCTGACCCCTGGCCCGTGGCTTTTCTTGCGCTACTTGGGAGGGCTCTTCTTGGAACGGTAATACGCGACGATTCCACCGGTCAGGAGGCCTGCGATGGCCGCGCCGTAGACGAAGCGCGACTGTCCGTCACTCATCGGCCCGCCGGCAGGGACGTCGGCGCGGGCGGCGTTTTCGGTGACGATGCCGAGCAGGCAAGTGAGGGCGAAGGCAGCGAGCGTGGTGCGGCGGATCATTCGAAGGCAGGTTCGTTTCGTGTTTCGCCGAGCTCGCGCATGAAGGTGCGGTGACCGAGATCGCCGGCCGCGAACTCCGCGCGAACGCGGCGAAGGAAATAGACGATCTGCGGGCTCTTGAGGCGCCCTTCGACTTCGACCTCGCCGAAACGGAAGACGCGCGAGCCGCCGTCGAGCGTCTTCTGCTCGACGACGCCGCCTTTGCCTGCGGCTCCGCTTGCCGCGGCCGTGGACGGTGCGCGTTCACTCGACCCGGCATCCTTCGATGCCTCGGCCGTGTGTGCCGCCGCTTCGCTCGATTCGTCGGCGGGCGCGGGCTTCGCGCTGCTGCTCGGCGCGGGCTTGGTGCCCTTCTTCGCGGGCGCCGTGGTCTTCGTGCTCGAAGGCTGACCCTTCTTGTTCTGTGCCGCTGCGAGGAGCGACATCGCGGTGATGGCCGTCATGAGCGCGAAGGCGATGGGACGTCGCAGGTGCCGTTTCTGCATCATGACTTTCCTCCCGCGGCCTTCGGTGTGGGCGCGGCAGGCGCCGGGGCCGGAGCGGCCGGAGCCGCAGGCTTGCTCGCGCCGAGCTGGCGTTCGGCTTCCGCGCGGGCAGGGTGGTCCTTGGGAGCGTCGTCGAGGAATCGCTCGAAATAGGGCCGCGCTTCGACGGGCTTCTTCATCGGATCGGCGAGCAGAACGCCGAGATTGAAGAGCGCGGCGATGTTGTGCGGATCCTTCTCGAGAACCTTCTCGTAGAGCGACTTGGCCTCGTCGAGCATCTTCTGGTTCTTGCCGTCGGATTCACCACGGAGGGCCGCCGCGAGTCCGATCTGCGCGGCCGACTCGTCGGGCGAAGCGGCGAGCGCGCTCTTGTATTGCTCTGCGGCTTTGCCGTACGCACCGGCGCGCAAGAGCACGGCGCCCATGTTGAGGCGCGAGGTCGTGTCGTGGGGATCTTCCTGCGCGGCCTTCTGGAAGGCCTGGAATGCCGCCGCGTCGTCGCCGCCGCTCAGGAACACGAGGCCTTGCACGCGGTGTGCGACGGCGCTCTTCGCGTTCACGTCGAGCGCTTGCTTCACGAGAAGCTGCGCGGTGTCGCGTTCGCCTTTGCCGAGATGGCAGAGCGCGAGCTCGGCGAGCGCTGTCGCGTCACCCGGCTTGCGCACGAGCACTTCGCGCGCCTGCTGGATGGCCTTGTCGTGCTGCCCCGAGTCTCGCAGGGCCGCGACGAGGAGCGTGCGCGCATCGGTGGCCCCGGGGTGATCTTTGACGAAGTCCTCGAGGCTCGAAGCCGCGTCCTTGTTCGAACCTCGGCGGCGACGCACTTCGGCGAGCGCGACCGCGACCTCTTCGCGTTCGGGAGCGATCTTCTGCGCGGCACGCAGCTGCTCTTCGGCGTTGGCGAGGTCACCACCGTTGGCGAGCACGACGCCGAAGTCGAAGCGCGCCTCCCACAGATTCGGGTCGATCTGGATGGCCTCACGCAGGAGCGCGATGGCCCGATCGCGCATCTTCGGATCCTTCGCGGCCGTCACGCCTTCGACCATCTTCTGGACGGCGATCGGGTTTGCCGGCGGCAAGCCCTTCTCGGCAGTCTTCGCGCCTTGCTGGCTCTTGCCTCCGCCGCATGCCACGAGCGCGGCAGCCGAGCACGCGATCATCAGCGCGCCGACGTACGAGCGAACCCAGCTCACTTGGCCCCCTTCTTCTTGGTGGGCTTGGCGGGCTTGGCGGCAGGCTTGGCCGGCGCAGGTTTGGCTTCGGGCTTCTCCTCGTCGGGCGTTATCGCCTTCTCGTCGGTCGACGGTGCGGCGCTCGCCGTGGGCTTGCCGGTCTCTTTCTTCGGCGTGGCGAGCGCTGCCTTTTCACCGGCGCGGCGCGGCGAGTCGATGAGGGGCGGAAGCGGCGCGGGCCCTTGCGAGCGCACGTCGAAGCCGACCTCTTTGAAGGGCGGATAGAGCTCGGAGTTCAAGCGGCCGAGCGCCTCGCGCATCTTCGCGGTCCACTGGTTGTAGATCTGTAGCTCGGTCGCCTTCTTCCAGCCGTTTTCGTAGGCGTCGAGGCTTCGCTCTTCGATCGGAACGACGAATTCGTCGATCTGCTGCTGGTAGGCTTCCTTGTCCGCGTCGGAGAGACCGGAGGGCGGCGGCGCGTCTTTCATCGCCTTGGCGAACTGCTCGTACGTGCGACCGATCTGGTAGAGCGCCGCGGTGGTCCACTCGGCCACGCCGAGCGAGACGACGTCGAGGAAGATCGCCGAAGCCTGCTTGAGCAGCTCCGCCTTCTGCTTCAGGCGGTTCGAGAGCTGCTTCACGTCGCCCTGGATCTCGATCTTGTCGAAGCGAGCGAGGATGCGCTCGCCTTCCATGTATCGTGCATGCGCCGCGGCGTACTTGCCGTCGGGCCCGAGCTCGCCCTTGCGATGCTTGCCGATGTCGACCGCGCTCTTGAGCGCTTCGTCCGCCCCGCGTTCGTCTCCGGTTTTGACGAGCGCCTGCGCCAGCAAGACGTAGCCCTGCACGCGGTGATCCTGGTTCTTCGAGCGTGCGACGTAGCGGCGATAGAGATCCGCGGCTTCCTTGTTGCGACCGGCGTTCTGGTGCGCCTTGCCCATCTGGAAGACGACTTCGTCGGCCTCCGGCGTGGACCCGAACTGCTGGAGGTACCGGTTGCCGTCGGAGACGGCCTTGTCGTTCTCGCCCGTCGCCACGCGCAGGATGACGGCGTTGTAGGCCGCGTCTTTCGCGTGCTCGTACTTGGCGTAGTTCGGGTGCTCGCGATCGTTCAAGCCGGCGATCGCCTCGTGGAAGTCGGCCGATTCGGCGAAGAGCCCCATCGACTGCAACGTGGTCGCCGCGATCCAGGCGCCCTGAGGAGACTCGGGCTTGTCCCGATATTCCTTGCCCGTGACGAGCTGCGCGCCCTCCTTGAGCGTGGTGATGTCGCCCGCCTTCTGGGCGGCGAGCTCGGCGTTCACGCAGGCCTGGGCCGCGCGCGGATCCTTCGGGAATTCGCGGGCCGCGCGCAAGTATGCCTTGGCTGCTTCGAGGTGCTCGCCGTTCGCCGCCTTCTGCTCGCCTTGCTTGAAGACGGCCTGGACGATGAGCGTGTCGAGCTTCTTCTGGTTTGCGTCGCTCGAGAACGCCGGCGCGGTTTTGAGGCGTCGCGCCCAGGTCTCGATGTTCTCGTAGTTTTTCGCTCGATTGAACGAGTCGAGAATGAGCTCTCCGGCGGCGAGCGCGTACTGGCTCCGCGGGAACTTCTCGACGAGCGAGCCCCAGATCTTCACGGCCGAGTCGTAGACGCCGTAGTCGTAGTACTGCTTGCCCTGACGGAAGAAGAGCTCCGGGAGCGCTGGATCGTTCGGATAGAGCTGCGCGTAGAGATCGAGCGCCTCGGCGAACTTCTTGTCGGCCTCGGTCTCCTGAAAGGCACTTCCTTGGGGCTGCTTTTTGCGCGCCTCGAGCTCCGCGAAGCGAACGAGTTCGAGCGCGGCGATCGCGTTGTAGATCGCGTCGTGACGAAGCGTCTTGAGCGGCTCCTTCTCGGCTTCCTCTTTCGGGATCGCGCGAGCCGCGGCCATGTAGTGCGTGGCGGCGTCGTTTCCTCGGTCGAGGTGGTGGAAGTAGATTTCGCCGAGGTAGTAATGGATCTGGTACGCCTGCCTCTCGTTCGAGAACTTCGAGAGGTAGACGTCGTAGAGACCGGCGGCGCCTTCGAACTCGGCCCGGCTCGTCTTGTCCTTCTGCGCCTTGGCGTGGAGCTGCAGCGCGTGTTCGCGGAGCTGCTTCTCGATGTTGGCGGTGGTTCGCTGCACCACGGCCGGATCGCCCTGCGTCTTCGCCCAGGCCGAGCCGGGTGTGTAGCCGGTCACCGCCCGCTCGTAGGTGGCCTTGAGCTTCGGGTAGTCCTCGACGGACGCGTAACCCTGCGCGATCTGCAGCACCCACTGACCTGCCTCGGGGCTCGCGGGTTCGAGCTTGAGGAGCAGCTCGTAGGCTTCGATGCCGCGCTCGTAGTGCGCCTGATCGTAGAACTGCACGGCGAGCGCACGCACGACCTTGCCGGCGAACCGGTCGCCGCCGATCTTCGTGAGGAAGCCGTAGACGTCCTGCGCGGTGTTCTTCTCGTCTTCGGTGAAGACCTCGACGAGGTACTTGAGGGCTTCGCTCTGGAGCTCGTCGAGCTGCTTTCGCTGCGCGGCGGAGACCTTGTTTCCACTGGTCCCGTTGCCGTCAGTGACCTCGAAGACGCTGACGAATCGCTTGGCGGCTTCTTCGGTGCGCCCGAGGCGCCACATGCACCAAGCGCTCTTGAAGAGCGCGAGGCCATAGAGTTCGCTCTGCTTGTACTTGAGGACCTGTTCGTATTCGACGAGCGCGCCGGCGTAGTCGTACTTGCCGTTGAAGAGCGCCTCGGCGCGAGCCATGTGCGCGTCAGGGACGAAGCGCGAACGAGGGTGGTCTTTGAGGATCTTGTCGAAGCGCGCGAGCGCCTCGTCTTGCTTGCCTTGCTCGTAGGCAAGGAAGCCGTCGACGTAGAGCGCGAGGTCGTACTCCGAGAACCACGGGTAGTCCTTGAGGACCCGCGCGAAGAGATCGCGCGACGGCTGAAAATTGGGCTCCGGAGCGGCCCCGCGCTGATCGACGGGCTTCGACTCCCAAGCCTTGAAGCGATCGACGAACTGCTCGCGTTCGAGCTCCCACTTGAGCTCGCCGAGGCGAAGCATGGCTTCCGGCATCTCGCGAGCTTCGCGCGGCGTCTCGTTCACGAACGTGGTGAGGAGGCCAATGGCCTCACCGCGGAGCTTCTTGATCTGCGCGACGTCGCGATCGACGCGCGCCTCGAGCTGCTTTTGGAGCTGGGCGCGAAGCTCTTCGGGGATCTTCGGGCCCTTCATGGCGGGCTTGCCGCCTGCGCCGGTCAGCGTCGACGACCCATCGGCACCCTTCTTGGCTCCGGGCTTGGTCGCCGGTTTGACGTCGATCGTCTTCTCGGCCGCCGCGCGCACGGTGGATGCCGGAACGTTGGCGCCCGGCGCGGCTTCGGCCGCCGGTGCGGGCTTGCTCTTGTCGGGTGCCGCCTCGGCCAGCGCACTCAGCGAGAGCACCGCGCCGCCCAGGCCCAGGCACAGGAGCGGGAGCGGGAGCAACCGAGTCCGTCGCACGCGACGATGATACACGCTTTGCATGGTCGGGATCCGTGTAGGGGCGGGGCCGACAGTTCCGTAGCGCTCGCGCGCCCTCAACGAAGTCCTTCGGAGCCGACGAACTCGTCCGGCCAGTCGTCGCCTTCGAACGGCCAGTACTCCTCGTTGTCACGCAGGTAGCGCGCAGCATCGAGTGAGTCGAGCGCGTCGTTTGGCAAGTAGCCTGCGCTGATCGCTTCGATCTCCACTTCGAGCGCGCGCTTCTTGCCGAGGACGGACTCGATGCGCCCGAGGCGAGCACGACGAAGCAAGCGCGACAGGCGGAGATCGAGGCGCCTCAGTGAATCTTTGGCGAGTGCGGTCTCGGCGGTGACGAGCTCGCCACGAACACCTTCGAGCTTCTGCCGAAGCGCGTTGCCTTGTGCGGTGTCGGCGCGGAGCAGGTCGGGGAGATCCTTGCCGCCTGCCGCTTGCGACGCGGCTTCGGCGACGGCCGCAGAGTTCGTGCCGAGGCGCGCCTCGAGATCGGCGAGGTCTTTTCGGAGCGGCGCGATCTTGTCGGGCGGCGCGTGGGCCTGCTCGAGATCGTCGATCTGGCGGCGCACGCCGTCGATGGCCGCGCGCACGTCGCGCTCCTTCTCGATCGGATCGCCGGCTTCTTCGATGGCCGGACGCACGCCGCCCGTGGTGGCCAGGCTGCGCTGCATGTCGCCGATCGTGCCGAGCGCTGCACGGAGGCCGCTCGCTTCGCGATCGAGCACGGCGCGTTTGCGGGAGATTTCTCCGTACGCGGGGTCGACGCGCACGAGCGCAGCCACGGCGCGTAGCTGCTCGGGCGTGACCGCGGCGCCCGAAGCATCTGCGCTGCCTGCATCGGCGCCGGCACGTGCCGCGGCGAGCAAGGCGCGTGTTCCGCGATCGCTCTGACCGAGGCGCCGCGAGGCATCACGGACGGGCTCGTACGACTTCAGGAACGCGTTCAGCTTCGCGTCGGCCTCGGGGAAGTGGCAGAGCGCGAGGTCGATGTACGCGTCGAGGACGTGCGCCTCGTCCTCGTAACGATGGTGTGCCTTGAGGCCCTTGAGCTCGTCGAGCAGTTCACGGGCGCCCTGGTAGTCCTTCTTCTCGTAGCGCGTGGTCGCGGCTTCGTAGAGGGCTTCTGCCAGGCGATCCGAGTCGCGAGGCACGAGGTAGTAGTAGTAGCGGGCGTCGTCGAAGCGATATTGCTCGTGGGCCACGCGGCCGAGCGCGAGGCGAGCGAGGTCGCGTACGGCGAAGAAGCGCTCGTCGGCGAAGACGGGCGTGGTGCGGTCTTGGCGCTTCGGATCGGCGACCTTGCAGAAGAGGTTCTCGCCCTCTTTCATGCGACCGCGCTCGACCTCGAGGAGGCCGGAAAGGTAGGTCGCCTGCGACCAGAAGCGTGAGGTCTGCGAGACCTGCGCGTACGCGAGAAGGGCGCCCTCGGTATCGCCCGCCGCTTCTTTCGCGCGCCCCGTGACGTAGGCCACTTCACCACGCACTTCGAGGGGAGCGCTCGAAGGAACGCCTTCGAGGTCCTTCAATCCGGCCTGGTAGGCGCGCGTCTCGAGCGCGATCTCCGCGAGGCGGCGCACGGCCCGACGCGCGTACGGACCGTGGTCGTTCCACGCACCCTTCTGCGCGATGACCCGCCTCAGGTATGCGCGCGCAGACTCGGTGATGCCCGCATTGGCGAGCGCGTGGCCGAGCAGGTAGAGCGCCGCACGACCCTCCTGGCGATCGGCGACGAGATCGAACTTCGGATGCTCGACGATCTCCGTGAGCTTCGCGATGGCTTCGCCGTCGCGACCGGTGGAGATCAATGTTTCGGCATCGGCGACTTTCTCGGCGAGCACCTCGGTGCGAATGGGCTCGGCCGAGGCGAGCTTCCGATTCGCCATCGCGTCGTGGTACGCGCGCATGCGGTCGCCGCGCGTAGGATCGGTCGACGTCGATGCGGGGGCGGGGGACGCGGCCGTCGACGCGGCCGGAGGGGCGGAGGGCCTCTCGCTCGTCGGCGGCGCAGGCTCACTCGCCGTGGTCGGAGGCGTGGTGGGCTGCTGCGCGAAGACGAGCGGAGAGAGCAAGGCCACGGCGATGGCCGCCGCGACCGGCGCATGGACGAGCTTGGAGGTTCGGCGCGTCATCGTCACTTGCCGACCGGCTTCGCCACGGCGCGGACGCGGAAGCGCAAGTCGTAACGGCCGTTCTTGTCGGCAGGGAAGTCCTTGCCCATGTTCGAGTCGTCGATGACCTTCACCTGGACTTCGAGGCGATTGTCCCGAGGAACGTCGACGGTGAAGCGGTTTCGCTGCGACGTGCGGAAGGCCTCGTCGCGGTCGTCTTTGCGATCGACGTCGACCGTGATTGCGTGCCGGCCCGGCGCGACGGCGTGGTCGTACACGGTCGTGAGGTCGTTGGCGATGAAGGTAGGCGGCGCGGTGTAGACGACGCCGTCGTCGAGCGACACGGTCAGGCGCGCGATCTTGCCGTGGTCGCCGTCGGTCTGCAGCGCGATGGCCACGCGCGACTGGTAGAGGTTGTCGCTGACGGCAGCCACGCGCGCGCGAAGCGCCGCGATGTCGGCGAGGAGTCGATCGTAGTCCGGGGGTGGTGCGCCGCCGTCGACGTTGCCGGGCATCTCCTGAGCCGTCGGATTGAGCGGCGAGGGACGAACGCCGCCATCGCCGCTGGTTTCGGGCGCCTGCGAAGGGATTTCCGACGTTGCACTTGCGGTCGGCGCCCCAGCGTCACCCGCTGCCGCCGCCGTGTCTTCCGCTGCGGAAGGCGCCGGAGCCGCCGCGTCGGCCTTGGCCGCGGCCGGAGGCTTGGCGGGCTTGGACCCAGGCTTGCGCGGCTGCGCGACAGCCAGTGTGGCAAGCGCGGTTGCGCCCGCGATCAGCATTGCACCGAAGAGCCGAATACGCGTACGCACCACCGGCCATTCTATTCGAGCTCGGGGCCGCGTGTCCTTTTTTGGAGTCGCCAGACTCGAACCGCGTGACGACTCAAAGGTCACCGGCGAGGTCGCCGGCTGTGCGCATGACGGCGCGCGCCGCCTTGGGAATGTCACGCGGCTTCTCGACGAGCGTGCCGTCGGCCTGCATTCCCAGAAAAACAGGCCTTCCGCGACGAGGTCCTTCCGCGAAGAGAACCATCATCGGAGCTTTGTCCTTGCGCGCGGTGGTCCAGAGCTCGAACGCCGAGGCTTCGTCCTCACGGTAGAATTTCGTGAGCGCTGCTCGCGCGTCTTCGAGCGCAGGACCTGACAGGGTACCGTCGTCTTCCCGACCCCAGCGCTTCTCCTTGCGAGCCTTCCAGGCCGCCCGAAGCGCCTCGACCTGAGCCTTCTTCGCTCGGCTCGGCACGGCGAGCGTTCGCTGGGCGACGCGTTCGCGTGTCTCGAGCGAGGGGAACGTTCGGTGTCGATGTGCGAGGATGCCGAGCGCCACGGCGCCGGAGACGAGGCCCACGGCGAGGAGCGCGACGAGGCGCTTGTGCTGCTTTTTCTGATGGAGCGCCACGACGCTCGTCGTCATGGGCATGAGCAGCATCAAGACAGCCAGGCTTTCGATGACGAGGCCGATGCCGAACGTCACGAGGAAGGGCTTCAGGCCGAGCTCGGGCAGGTAGACCGTGAAGTACCGTATCGAACCGGTCACGGCGACGATGACGAACGTGACGATCGTGTAGCCCTTGAAGAGCCAGGCCTCGCGTCGCGCCTCGGGGACCACGAGCCAGTACGGAAAGAGCAGCGGGTAGAAGACGTAATAGAGGAAGGGCTTGGGCGGTCGTGTTCGGTAGTAAACCTCGAAGGCGAGCTGCCGTCGAAGCACCCGACCGATCCAACCGCGCTTCTGTGCATGCTCCTGCAGGAGCTCGCCGAAGAAGAAGGCTCCGAGCGCGAGGACGATGTTCACGAGGGCGCCGGTCATCGGCACGAGGCTCGCGAGCACGACGACGGCGAAGGGAACGGCGGCGAAGAAGACGAGACGAAGAACGTATTCGGCCACGCCAATGGCACTCGTTCGCGTCTCCGAGCGAGCCGACCGAGTACGAGCAACGGCGTGGACGGGCGCCTGCATGCCGCGGAGCATGATGCCACATTGACGAGCCCTCGGTTCGTACGGACATCCATCGCCCAGCGGAGGACTCGCGATGAGGGTGCACGAGTTGATGACGCGCGAGGTGAGCTACTGCCTGCCCCACGAGAGTCTCGCGCGGGCGGCGCAGTTGATGTGGGATCAGGACTGCGGCTGCATACCGGTCGTCGATGAGGATCGCCGGCTGCTCGGCATCGTCACGGACCGGGACATCTGCATGGCCGCGCTCCACAACGGCCGCCCTTTGCACGAGCTCATGGCCTCGCAGGCGATGGCGCAGCGACCGGTGCGTGTCGGCCCGCAGGACGACGTGCGCGAGGCGCAGGAGCTCATGCGACACGCGCGGGTACGGCGGCTGCCCGTCACCGACGGTGGAGGGCGGCTCGTGGGGCTCGTCTCGCTGCACGATCTGGCGCGCCAGGCGGTGAGCGAACGGCGGTTGCTTCCGCGTGTGCGGATGCGCGAGGTGGCGAGGACCTTCGCGGAGATCTCACGGCCGTGGGCCAAGGCCACGACCTCGCCCGCGCCACGCCGTGGAACGCGCCGTCGAACGGCGTTCGCGGGCTGAGAGCGTGAGCTCGCTCAGCCGCCGAACGGGATGAAGATGCTGAAGCCGCCCGTCACGAGGATGTCGTTGACGAGGTGGTCTTCGCCGATGAGGGACTCTTTGAGGATGTGATCGCGCACGTCGAGACGGAGCGCGAACCACTTTCCGAAGTACCACTTCGTGCCGAAGCCAAAGCTGCCCGTCAGGCCCTGCGCGGTGGTGTCGTCGGTGATGCCGGCGCCAAGCGCGGCGTTGAAGTCGAAGCGACTGATGCCGCCACCCATCCAGCGGAGCTTGCCGTAGGCGAAGCTCCAGACCAGGTGCCCGAAGTACAAACGGCCCGGCTTGTTGGTGCGCTCCTCGACCTGCACCTGCGGGTAGCGGCGCTCGTACGTGTCCGTGACCGCAGTTCGGAAGCGTGTAAACTGCACGCTTGCTTCGAGGCCGAGGTCTTCGCTGAAGTGGAACGTGTAGGCGCCGCCAGCGAGCCAGTTCGACGAATAGAGGTCGGCTGCGTAGTAGCCGCCCATGCCGGACAGCTCGTGACGAAACGCCTTCGTGAACAGGCGCGGCTGAACGCCGCGGTAGTGACGCCCTCCGACAAGCTCCTCCTTGAGCTCCTCGTCGACGCATCCGGACGTGGCTTGGGAGGACTGGGCGTGCGCCGTCGCGGGAAATGCGAGGAACGCAAGGCACGCGAAGAATGCGGCGAAGACTAGCGCAGGGGCGGCGAGCCGCATCGGTCGCATTGCCGCCATAGTCGCTTGGTAAACCGGGGGGAGGCAAGTGCTTCCCCGCGAGAAGTTGGCGCAATGCGCCTCGCGGCCACCAATTCGCGTGCTACTCGATGGCCGTGCCGAAGGTCGCCACACGCTCGCCCCAGACGAACCGCCTGGACTCTGGGCCGCGCCTGAAGCGCGACGTCGTGCCGTGTGTCCTTGCGATCGGCGGACTTGATCCGGGCGGAGGTGCGGGGGTGCTTGCCGATGCTCGCGCGATTGCGCGTGCCGGTGCGTTCGGGTGCGCGGCGATCTCCGTCCTGACCGTCCAGTCGACCTCGGGCATGCGCTCGGCGACCTCGACCTCCAAGAAAGAGCTCGTCGCAGCCTGCGCCGAAGTGCTTCGCCACCAGCACGTTCGCGCCATCAAGGTCGGTGCCCTCGGCAGCGTCGAGAACACGCGCGCCGTGGGCGAGCTGCTTGCGACGCACCGAAAGATGCCCGCCGTCATCGACACGGTGATGAAGCCCACGCGCGGGCGCTCACGTTTGCTCGACGATCGCGCGGTCGAAGCGCTTCGCGACCGCGTCTTGCCTCGTGCGGCTCTCGTCACCGTCAACGCGCCAGAGGCCGAGGTCCTCAGCGAACGGCGCGTGACTCGTCTCGACGAGGCGCACGATGCCGCCCTGGTGCTTCTCAAGCTCGGTGCGCGCGCGGTCCTCCTCAAGGGCGGCCACCTGACCGGCCCGCACGCGATCGACTTGCTCGCCGTCGCCAGCACCGAGCCTGCACCCACCAAGAAGGAACGGGCCCGTCCACGGGCTACGGCGGTCCACGTGATCGAGCTGAAAGCGCCCCGCCTCGACATTCCGGCCACGCACGGTGGCGGCTGTGCTCTGGCGTCGCTGATCGCTGGCAAGCTCGCGAGCAGCGCTGACGACTACGCGGCCCAACCCGAGCGGACGCTCGAATCGGCGGTTCGCTGGGCGAAGACCATCCACCATGCCGCGCTCGCACGCGCGGCCGACGTGGGCGGCCATCTTCGGGTTCTTTTCGCCTGAGCTCGCGCAACTCGCGCGGGAGTCAGTCGGCGAAGCGCGGTAGACTCGCGCCGCCGATGAGCGCTCAACTTTCCATCGCCGGTGACGAAATTTCCGGAGAAATCGCCCTCGCGATCCCCCCGGGCATGGTGGCCAAAGAACAGAACCGCGTCATCGACGAGGCCCTTGCGGTCGCGCTGGACGAGGTCGCCGGCAAGCTCGGTGCAGTCCTCGCGGCTCCGCCCCACAAATTCGTGAGGCCCGTGCCTGGCAAAGACGCGGAGGGCAAGCTTCGCTTCGCGGTCCGCGCGCGCACCGAGGGCGGTCTCCTCGTTCCCGATCACAACGCCGCCAAGCGCCGCCGCCGGTAAGAAGGTAAGTCGCTCACGCGAGCGGCGCGCCGGCGTAGGCGGCAGCGGCGAGTGCGGTCACGCGCGCGGTGGCGTGGCCTCTCCGCCAGCACAGCACCCATCGCACGGGTGGAGACCCTTTCTCGAAGGGCACCATGGCGAGGCTGGGCCGTGCGAAGTAGTAGCCCGCGTGCGCCGCGAGCGGAACCACCCCCTCGCCTGCCGCGATCAGGGTGAGCAGCTCCAGGAAGGTCGATGCCGTCCGATCGGGGTCTGGCCTGTAGGGCGGCGCCCTGCGCCCCGCCCGGAAGACGATCTCGCCGGCGAGGTCGGCGACGGCGACCGTCTCACGACGGGCGAGGGGATGCTCGCGCCCCACCGCCAGCACCACGGGTTCGGTGTAGACCGCCGGTCCCTCCTGGAAGCCGTCCTCGTCCACGGGCCCGTTCGTGATGGCCACGTCGACCTCCCCGGTGCGAAGGAGATCGAGCGGATCGGCGAACCCCGTCTCGCGGAAGACAAGCGTGACACCGCGATTGCTCGCCCGGAAGCGATCGAACACCGGCTTGGCGAGCTCCGCCACAGCGGGAGCCTCCAGGCCGACGGTCAGTGTTCCAACGACCCCTCGTCCCGTGGCGATCGCCGCGGCGATCCCCCGTTCGATGCGATCGTGCCCGGCGCGCACGTCGGCGTAGAGCGCCGCGCCGACGGGTGAGAGCTCGACGCGGCGGCTCGTGCGGTCGAACAGGGTGACGCCAAAGCGGTGCTCGAGGTTCGCGATCGTCTGGCTGACGCGCGAGGGCGAAATGCGCAGACGGTCGCCCGTCCGCCCGAAGTGAAGCTCCTCCGCGAGGGTGAGGAAGATCTCGATCTCACGCCGTTCCATAACCTGTATGTTAACAATCGATGCGTCATCTGTCCTTGGTCACCGCATATTTTGCGGCAAACATGGACACATGATTCATTACCTCACCGACATCGATTTCGGATACGACGCAGAGCGTCGCGGCTACAACCTGGCCGTCGAGCACCGACCCGCGTCCATCGCAGTCGCGGAGAACGCGGACGATGTCGTCGCGGCCGTCCGCGCAGCCCGTCGCCTCGGGCTCGGTGTCGCCGTCCTCGCGACCGGCCACGGTCCGTCCCGATCCGCTGACGGCCAGCTGCTGATCAATACATCGCGGATGAAGGGCATCACGATCGATCCCGCCGGCCGCTGGGCGCGCGTCGAGGCCGGTGTGCGAGGTGGTGAGCTGGTTCAGGCCGCGGCGGTGCACGGCCTCGCGCCGCTCTCCGGCTCCTCGCCGGAGGTTGGGGTCGTCTCGTACCACCTCGGCGGCGGCCTCGGCCTTCTCGGTCGCAGCCTCGGCTGGGCAGTGGACCACGTCCGCGCGATCGAGATCGTGACCGCGGATGGCGTGCTCCGCCGCGCTACCCCCACCACCGAGCGCGACCTCTTCTGGGCGCTGCGCGGCGGTGGGAAGGGCACGCTCGGTGTCGTCACCGCGATCGAGCTCGACCTGCATCCGATCGCCCGGCTCTATGGCGGCGGCATGCACTTCTCCGCCGACAGCGCCAGCGAGGCGCTGACCCTCTGGGCGGAATGGACCCGCACGGTCCCCGACGAGATGGCCTCCTCAGCACTCCTTATCCGGATGCCGGACCTTCCGGTGCTCCCTCAGGCACTCCGCGGGCAATACGTGATGCATGTCCGATTCGTCTTCACCGGCTCCGTCGCCGACGGCGAGCGGCTCGTCGCACCGTTCCGTGCGCTCGGCCCGATCTCCGATACGGTGGCGGAGATGCCGTACTCGGCGGTCGGCACGATCCACGCCGAGCCGACGCATCCGGTCGCCTTCCACGCACGCAACAAGATGCTGCACACCCTCGACACCGATGCGGTCAGTGCCCTCCTCCGTCACGCCGGTCCGGACGCGGGCGCGCCCTTCCTCCTCGAGCTCCGTCACACCGGCGGCGCGCTCAGTCGACCAGCAGCCGAGCCGAGCGCTCTCGGCCGACGTGACGGGGAGTTCGTGCTGTACGTCGGCACCGCCGCCGAGCCAGCCGAACTGCCGGCGCTGCGCGCCAAATACGACGAACTGTTCGCCACGATGGAGCCTTGGTCGACAGGCGGCGTGTGCGTCAACTTCCTCTCCGGCCCCGATATCACCGCGGCCGAGCTCGCGAGCGGGTACCTGCCCGACGACGTCAAGCGGCTCGCTGCGATCAAGAACACGTACGACCCCAAGAACATGTTCCGCACCCACCACGGGCTCGCCTAGCGGTGCTTCGCTCGACCAGTCCCGAGCGTCTCGATCGGATATGCGACGCGGCACGACGGAGCCGTCGCGGCTTCAGCGATCGAGGTTGTCGTCGGGGAGCTGCGGCAGGTAGATCGCGAACTCGGTTCCCTGGTCGAGCTTCGTCGTCACGTCGATCCATCCGCCGTGATCGCGAATGATGCCGAACGTCACCGACAGGCCGAGGCCGGTTCCGGTGCCCACGTCTTTGGTCGTGAAGAACGGATCGAAGATGTGAGGAAGGTGGTCGGGCGCGATGCCCGTACCTTCGTCGCGAACGCGAAGTACGGCGTACGAGGGCGCTCGCTTCGCATGCTTGGGGGGAGATTTGACGTTTGCCTTGCCGACCTCGACGTGCACCGTGCCGCCTCTCGGCATGGCGTGGAATGCGTTGACGAGGAGGTTCGTGAGGACCTGCTGCATCTCGCTGGCGTTCACGCTGGCGACGACCGTCGTACTCGCCTCGATCTGCAAGCGTGCCGAATGCTTCGTCGCCAGCGGCTCGATCATCGACGTGGTTTCGTGCACGAGCCGATTGAGATCGACGACGGTCTTGCGCGTGCCTCCGCGCCTCGCGAAATCGAGCAGGTGACGGATGATGGCGGTCATCCGTTCGGTCTGCGCGACGATGACCTCGGCCGATTTGCGTGCGTCGTCACCCTCGATGCGCTTGCTCGCGATGAGAGCGGCACGACCGGCGACGACGTTGAGGGGCGTCCCGAGCTCGTGCGCGATGCCCGAGGCGAGCTTCCCCACCGTGGTCAAACGTTCGGCGTGGCGGAGCTGCCCGACCGCCGATTCTCGCTGCTGGATCTCGTCGTCGACCTTCGAACGCAGCGCGTGGAGCACGGCGGCGAAGGCGAAGAAAACGCCTGCTTGGGTGAACAGGTTCCAGACGATGAACCCCGGATGGGGCATCCGCGGAGGGGAGAAGTACGCCGTGGCCAAGTACGACAGCGTGCACAGCACGCAGATGCTCCACGAAAACGCCCGCCCCCGAAGCCACGCGGCGACCCCGATCGGAACGAGGTAGAGCAGCGTGAACGTCACGTCGGCACCCGTGGCGTAGTCGCCCAGAGCCATGAGCGCGGTCAGCACGAGTGCAATCGGAATCGCGGTGCGTTCGTTCAGGGCAGGGTGCAGATGGCTCTTGCGCGGCGCGCCCCCGTCCGGCGCCGCCGGAGGTATTCGGGTGGCGGTCGCCGTCATTGATGCCCCCGCTCCGTGACGGTCTCGTTGACGAGGTCGAGCAACGTGCCGAGCGGGAATGGTTTGTCGAGGAGGACGATGCCGAGGTCGGTCACGCGCTGGCGCAGTTCCGGATCGGCGAACGCGGTCATGAGAAGAATGCGCGGGCCGCGGAAGCCGGTCCACGCCTCCACCACGTCGAGGCCGGTATAGACGGGCATCCGCACGTCGGAGATGACGAGATCGAGCCCGCCGTCGGCCAGCGCTCGCTCGACGTGCCAGAAGAGCTCGCGACCGTCGGCGGCCTCGATGACGTCGTAGTCCTCGGCTCGGAGGACCTCGGCCACCAGAGTTCGCATGGCGTCGTCGTCCTCCGCCACGAGGATGCGCCCCCTGGATGAGTGGTGTTCGTTCATGACGCTGTGGCCGTTTGCATCGCTCATGCCTACGAGCCGAACGGCATCTCCCGACAGAGCAACCGCGCGGTCTTCGAGAATGGGTGCTTCAGGTGGGTTGCAGATTGCAACCTTCGTTTCAACATGCAACCGGGTCGGTCACGACCAGGTTTTCGTCTCGTTCTTTTCGTCGATCAGTCGGTAGCGCTCCAACTTGCGCCAGAGTGTGGTGCGGTCGAGGCCTAGAAGCTTGGCGGCGCGCGCTCGGCTTCCTCCGACGAGCTCGAGAGCGCGAAGGATGTAACCTCGCTCGAGCTCCTCGAGCGGGACGATGCCAGCTTCGTCATCGGGCATCGCGGGCAGCTGGTGCGCCGGACGCGTTCGCGCGATTCGATCGGGAAGGTCTTGGACGGTGACGAGCTCGCCATGCGCGAGGGCGACGGCTCGCTCGATGCAGTTCTGCAGCTCACGCACGTTGCCAGGCCAGGCGTATGCCAAGAGCTTCGAAGCTGCTTCGGGATCGATGCCGGTCACCTCTGTACCGGTTCGCCCGGCAATCTTCTGGAGGAACGCCTGGGCGAGGAGAAGCACGTCTTGTCCGCGCGCACGTAGCGGCGGCAGCTCCACCTGGATGACGTTGACCCTGAAGTAAAGATCTTCGCGGAACCGACCCAGCTCGATGAGGCCTTCGAGGTCGCGGTTCGTGGCCGTGATGATCCGCGCATCGAACGGGACCTCGCGGCGCCCGCCGACAGGACGCACCGTCCGCTCCTGCACCGCGCGGAGCAGCTTCACCTGTAGACCCATCGGCATGTCGCCGATCTCGTCGAGGAAGAGGGTGCCGCCGTTGGCGAGCACGAGCAGCCCCGCGCGGCCGGTCTTCGCATCGGTAAAGGCGCCTTTCTCGTGTCCGAAGAGCTCCGCTTCGAGCAAGGGCTCGGGCATCGCTGCGCAGTTGATGGCAACGAAGGGACCTTCCGGTCGAGATCCGTTCGTGTGTAGTGCGCGTGCGACGAGCTCTTTGCCGGTGCCGCTCTCGCCGGTCAGCAGGACGGATGAATCCGAGCCGGCGATCCGCGAGAGCAGGCGGTAGACCCTTCGCATCGAGGGGCTCTCGCCGAGGATCTCCCCAAAGCCTTGAGTTTCGTCGAGCGAACGGCGCAGGCGCTGGACCTCGCGGCGGAGCACGCTTCGGTCGGTGGCTCGCGTAAGCGCGATGGCCAGCGTGTCGAGCTGCACGGGCTTGGAGAGGAAATCGTAGGCGCCCACCCGAATCGCATCGACCGCGGTTTCGTAGGTTCCGAACGCCGTCAGCACCAGCACCGGGAGATCCGGGCGCCGGGCGACGATGGCGCGACAAAGCTCGTGGCCGCCCATTCCGCGCATGCGGAGATCCGTGACGACAGCATCGAGATCGGCGCGTTCGATGCGTTCGAGTGCCTGCGCTTCCGACGTCAGGCCCTCCACCGAGAAGCCGAAGGTCCCGAGGCCTTGCTCGAGGAACTCGCACATCGCCGGGTCGTCATCGACCACGAGGATGGTCCCCTTGCTCGCGGTGTTAGGAGCCATCGCGCTCAAGCTTAGTGCGTCGCGCCACACCGTCGAGCGCGAGGGCCTTCGGTTTTTCGCGCGAGCTGACCCTTGCGTGACCGGACCTTCCGACGCGCTGCGTGCGCGCGAAGAGCTCTTCAATGACGACGCCCGCACCAGCGACGCTTCGCTCGTGATGGCTGGTGTCGAAGTAGACACCCGCGTTTCGCGCATACGGAGATCAGTGACAACGGATCGAGATCGGCACTTCCGCGATCTTCGAGCGTCTGCTCTTCCGACGTAAGGGCTCGTCATCGACCACGAGGAAGGTTCTGTCGCGCGCGGTGTCAGGCGCGTTTTCGGGCGAGCCGACCCTTGCGTGGCGGGTCGCTTCCACTACGTTGCGCGCCCGACAATGAGCTCTTCAATGGCGAAGCCTGCACGGACGACGCTTCGTCCGCGCCGCATGGTGATGGCTGGTGCAGTTTCGTTCCTGGTCTCGGGGCTGCTCGCGGCAGCGGGCTGCTCGTCGAGTGACTCCCCCGCGGCGACCACGGTGAGTCCTCCGAAGGACGAAGCCGGTACCGAAGCCACCGTCGCGCCCGATGCGGGCGAGGTCTGTCTTGCGGCGCTTCCGGTCGACACCACGGCGTACGATTCGAATTGCCCCATCAAGGCGCCAGATGCGCCCGACGCGCTCGATGAAGCGCTCGCTCTCACCGGGCTCGATCGCTGCCACTTCGGATTTTCGAAGGCAGACTACGCGGCCTTCTCGACGCAGATGACCGCCGACCCATACCGCATGCCGTGGTTCGATGCGGTGCACGACACGGCCGTGCGCGCGCCGTCGTATGCGAAGTTGGTCGTGACTCAGCTCGACACGGGGGCGACCTCGAAGACGCCGGTGAGCGGTGCGCTCGAGGCCGCGGCCTTGCAATACGGGCCGAGCAGGTCCGCACTGCCGTGCGTCGCTCCGGCCGAAGGTGACGCGCCGCTCGCCTCTGCCATCGTGACCCTCATCGAAGATCACGGAGGCAGCCCCGACGCGGATGCGGTGGCGAGTGCGGTTCAGGCGATTCCCGCCGACCTGCAGCGTGCGCTGGCGCAGGTCGTGGCGGGCGTCGACAAAGCGAACCTCGCGTACCTGTCCGTGCTCGAGCCGCTTTCGGCATCCGATCGCACGGCTATCGCGGGGCTTGGTTCGCTCCTCTTCTATGCACCGGCCGTGAAGGGCCCGGCGCTCGGCAATGTGCAAGTGAAGGACCTGCTCGCGAATCGTTTCGACGTCCACGCGATTGCGGAGGGCGCCGTTCACCTCGCGTACGCCATCGAGTCGGCCGACCTCGCTCGTTTCGCGGGCGCCAAGGGATTCTCGGTCGACGTCCCGACACCCATCGGACGCCTCGTATTCCGAGACGCGGCGGACGACACCTACGCAGACGATGCGGACGATCCCATCGCGCTCCTCGTCGACACCGGGGGCGCGGATACGTATCGCTTTCCCGCGGGCGGCATCGACGGTCGACTCGACCCGAACAGCGCGCGTCACGTCGGGATCGTGATCGATCTCGCCGGCACGGACACGTACGCATACGACGAGGTCAAAGGTCCCGGCGACACCGGCCATCGATTGCCCTCCGACGCGGCCGGTCGCTACGCCGGCACCAACTGGCCCGGTCAAGGCGATAGCGGTCCCATCTCGATCTCCGAGACGCCCCGTCAGGGCGGAGCGCGCATGGGCTACGGCATGCTGTTCGACCTCGGACCCGAGGGCGACCACTACCGCTCGCTCCGCATGTCCCAGGGCTTCGGCGTGGCCGGCGTCGGCGTGCTCTACGATGCAGGCGGCGACGATGTCTACGAAGGAGAGGCCGGCGTGCAGGGCAGCGCCATCTTCGGCGTGGGCTTGCTGCTCGATCAGAAGGGTAACGACACGTACAAGACGTACTCCTACGCGCAGGGCTTTGGCTTCTCGCGAGGCGTCGGCGTGCTCTACGACGCGGACGGCACCGACAAGTACCTCGCCGACGTGGGCGATCCGCGCCGTGGAGGCGACCCGATCTACGTCTCGTCGCAGATGCCGTGCACGCTCCCGGCGGACGCCCCGCTCGCTCAGCGCAACAACTGCGGCAGCACCTCGTTCGTCCAGGGCGCGGGTTTCGGCCGTCGTGCTTCGTGCGGAGCCGGCGACGACTGCGTGTACATGTCCGGCGGTTTCGGGATCCTCCGCGACAAGGCAGGTGATGACCTCTACACCGCGAGCGTCTACGGACAGGCCACCTCGTATTGGTTCGGCGTCGGCCTTCTGGCCGATGGTGCGGGCAAGGACACCTACGACGGTACCTATTACGTGCTCGGCTCAGGCGCGCACTTCGGCCTGAGCGTGCTCCTCGACGAAGCTGGTGACGACGATTACACCGCGCGCGTCGGCACTTCGATCGCCGTCGGTCACGACTACACGACGTCGTGGCTCGTCGACTTCGGCGGCAACGACGTCTTTCACGGACCGAACCTCTCCTTCGGTACCGGCAACGCCAACGGCCTCGGAGCCCTCGTCAACATCGGCGGCAACGACGAGTACCACTCCGGTGGCGAGCCCACGCTCGGTTGCGGCAACCTCTCGACCGAGGTCGATCAGGACAAGAACCGCCAGAAGGTCCCTACCACCGGCATCTTCGTAGACGTCGGCGGCACCGACACCTACGACCTCGCCGTCGCCTCCACGATCGTGCGCGGCGACGACCAGAGCTGGCTCAACGTGCGCGAGCCCGCCGCCGCGGGGATCACCAGCGAGCACGGCGCCGGCCTCGACAAGAAGGACGGCACCGTCTCGCTTCCCTGATTCACTTGATGGTGGGCGGCGTCGCGTTGTTGATCGGGCGGAGACCCGTGCCGCCCACGTACGCGTAGCTCGAGTCCTGCGCCATGCCCCACACGGTGATGGCGAAGGGACCGTCGCTCTTCGCTTCCTGACGGCCGTACGTGCACGTGCCACCCGCGAACTTCTGGTCCTGGAATCCGGTGGTGAGCTTCAGGTAGGCGTACTCGTACTCTCCGCCTTTGCCGAGCGGCTGCCAGCTGTCGATCTCGCCGGCGCACTCGAGCGTCACCGGCGCGAAACCATTCGCCGTCCTGCGGCGCACGACCGTGAGGCGCGTCTCGGGGTAGGTGAAGTCGGTGAAGAAGACGTAGTGATCGAGGAACTGATCCGCTGCGGGGACGTTGACGTAATCAGGATCACCCGTGGTCATCGCCGTGCCGACGCCGCCGCCGTACTGCGAGCTCGTCATGTAGACGTTCACGTGGAACGGGTGCTTGTCGTCCTGGCTCTTCGCGACGAACACCTGATCGGTCATGAAGCTCGCGGATTCGCCGGCGTTCAGAACGTCCGGCGCTCCGCGCGGAGGCGCGGGGTCGTACGTGAACTTCGTTCCGTCCGCGGCGGCGACGATCGTGTACGGAACGTTCTCGTTCAGCGGGCCCTGGAACGTCTCGACGCGCGTCGGGTAGGGCACCACGGCGTACTCGGTGCCCCACTGCGAGACGGCAGGGATCTGCTGCTGGAGCGCATCGCAGTAGTCGATCGTGGAGGGAATGAACGTGCACTCGGAGCCGCCGAACAGGGCGACCGGCTTGTTCGCGTGAATCGGGCTTCCGGTGAGCGCGTCCTGGAGGATCTGGAGGACCTGACCCTTCTGGAGCGTCCATGTTTGCGTGATGCCGGCGGTCGCGCCCGTGACGTCGCCGCTCGCTTTCACCTCACCGTTCGGGCGCATGCTGATTTCGGTGTCGTTCTCGTTGGCGACAATCTGCAGCGTGCGACGCTTGCGCGGATCACCGAAGTAGTTCGGGCTCACGGCGACGTAGTCGAGGTCCCACGACGAGACGGGGAGCAGCAGCGTGGCCGTCGGAACGTGCGTGTCGGCGCCGCCGTACGGGAAGATCGAGTACGCCGAGACCGGCGCGTCGGTCTTGATGTGGAAGGCCTTGGTCTTGGCCGTGCCGTGGATGATCGGATCGATCGGAAGCGCAGGGGTCACGCTCAGTGGGCAGTACGTGCGATCCTTGCCGTTGTTCTTCAGATCGTTGGCGAGGAACACGATGCCGACTTCGCCGACCGGCAGCGGCCCGTCGAGGAGCTTGTAGTCGACGTCGGCTCCGGCGGTCTTCGTGACGGTGTAGACCGACTTCGAGATGTCGAGCGTTTCACCGCCGTACTCCGCGCTCAAAGAGACGGGGCGGTCCCACGTGTTCGCGACGATCGCCGCGAAGCAAGAGCCGGCCATTTCGATCACGTCGGTCGGCGGGAGCGTATAGAAGTCACACCCCGTCGAGCCCTTGGAGATGGCGGCAGACGCGCACGCGTCGACGCACCTGCCATCGCCACAGCCTTTGTCCTGGTCGCACGTTTCGGTGACGACCTCGTCGGCCCCACAACCGGTGAGAACCTGTTTGAGGTCACGCGAGCAGTGCGGCCCGCACTTGGGCTCTTCTTCGGCCGAGGCGTCGCTGACGATGCTCGGCTCCTGAGGCGTGTCGAACGCTCGGCTGGTCGAGTTGCTCGAGCTCGAACACGCAGCCATCACGACGAGAGCGCCCGTCACGCCCAGCGCGAGGAACGAAACACGGAGAAGGCGATCACTGAGTTTCATCGGATGGACCTTTTTCAGAAGGCGATCGAGACGGGCGTGGGGTGGGGGATCTTGTCGGTCATGCCCTGACCGAGCTCGCCCTTGTCGTTGCCTCCCCAGCAAACGACGCTTCCGTTCTGGACGAGTGCGCACACGCTCGTCTTGCCCACGGCGACGGCGACGGCGTGTCCGCCGAATTCGGTCGACGGACGGAACGTCCATGCGGCCGTCTCCGTCGTGATGCGTCCGAGCGCGCCGCGCGCGTTGGTGCCGGTGCACTGCACGGTTCCGTCGGTGAGGCGAACGCAGGTGAGTTCACCGCCGGCGGCGACTTGTTGCGGCCATGCCGTGCGATTGGCGACGGGGGCCGCGATCGGAATCGGTGCCCTCTCCGGCGAGCCGGTCCCGAGGCCGCCGGTGGCGCTGAGTCCCCAGCAGGAGACGTTGCCGAGAATGATGGCGCAGGCGTGGCCCGGCGAGCCCGAGGCGACCGCGAAGCTCGAGACAGGCGGATCGATGTCGGCTTCCGCCGGCAAATAGTCCTTGGTGAGGTTCGACTGACGGAGCGCGAGGACGCCGGAGGTTCCTACGGCACCCCAGCTGATGATCTTGCCCTCGGGCGTGATGCCGAAGGTGTTGTTCGTGCCGGCCGCCGTGCGCTCGATGGTGTAGCCGTCGAGCGACGCCTTGTCGGGACCGCCCATTGTCGTCGGTTGGGCGCGACCGAGCTCGTACTGGGAGTTGTCACCCCAGCACCAGGTCTCGCCGTTCGTCAGCATGGCGCACGCGCTTCGAGCGCCGACGTCGACACGCTTCGCCGCGCTCGGAAGGGCGACGGCAGCCGCCGTGGGATGGGCATTCGAGTCCGAGATGGCCGGCGTCGTCTGCAAGCCGAGCTGGCCTTTGTCGTTCCCACCCCAGCACTGCACGCCGCCGTTCGCGACGAGCGCGCAGGTCGTCGTGCCTCCGGCGCTGATCTGGGTGGCGCCTTCGAGGGTTTCGACCTTGCTGACGACGTAACCGGTTCCAGAGACGGTGCCGCCGTCGGCTCCTCCGTCGAGGATCTCGATGCCGGCATCGCCCTCGGCGGCGCCTGCGTCCGCGGTGCCGAGCGTGCCTTTGCTGTTGTCGCCCCAGCAACGCACCGAGCCGTCGTTCATGCGCGTGCAGAAGTGATTGTCACCGGCGACGAGCTGAACGGCGCAAGGTCCGCTCGGCGGACACGTGACCGCTTCGTCCTTGGGATCGAAGGGCGCCTTGGCATCTTGTTCGACGGTCGCGCCGTCGCTGGCCGAGCTGTCGTTGCCCACCGAGGCATCGGGCAGGTTGGCGTGGCCGGCGTCCTCCTCGGTCTCGTCGAACGCGCGGCTATCGTCGGAGCTGCTGCACGCGACGACCACGGCGGCGGTCATCGACGCGAGTACGAGCGATACGGGCAAAGCAAGAGAGCGAATCTTCATGGTCATGTGCCTCAAGGCTTGTCGCCCGTCGTCTTGTGCATCGCGATGTCGTCACCGACGACCCAGAAGTCCGTGCTGCTCGTCCCCCAGATTCCGTAGAGGTTCGAGCCGATCGGACTGTCGGTCACGCGAATCGCAGCCTGCTGCCACTTGGTGCCGTTCCAGTGCGCCGTGCGTCCCGACTTGCCCACGGCCCAAAGGTCCGTGTCGCTCACTCCCCAGAAGGCGTTGAGCGGGAGGTCCCATGAGTTCTGGAGGATGAACGACCAGGTGTACGTCTTGCCGTTGTCGGAGCTCTTGCCGTGGTAGAGGCCCTTCTTCCAACCGGACGTCTCACCCGCAAGCCACACGGAGCTGCCACCCATCGCTCCTGACGCCGTGAACTTTCCCGGAAACGGCGCGTAGTCGTTGAGGTTCGGGTTCTCCGGCATCTCGACGGTCTCCCAGGTCGTCGATCCCGCCGCGCGATGCAGGACGATGGCGTAGGCGGAGAAGTTGCGGATGAATCCCTGCTCGCCGTGGAGCCAGACGCCGCTCTCGGGCGAGCCCCAGACGTCCTCGAAGGCAGTGGGCGAGGCGGTGAGCTCGTCGTCGACCACGAACCCCACAGCCGGGTCCGTCATGTGGAGCACGCGCGCCTTGCCCGGCCACGGAAAGTCGGAGAAGTCTTGTGCGCCACCGACGGCCCACACGTCGCTCGGGCCGGTGCCCCACACCTTTGCGATCGGAAGGCTGGCGTCACCGGGAAGCGTCACGGCTTCGAAGGTGATGGTCGCGGGATTGTCGCCGGTGCCGTGATAGACGACGCTGGCATCGTTCAAGATCCAGAGATCGGTCGGCCCGCTTCCCCAGATCGACTTGAGGCTGCCGAGATCCTTGGCTTGCTCGTTCCACGCCGAGCCGTCCCAGCGGAGGACGCTACCGCCGGCGCTGACGGCCCAGACGACGCCTTGGCCATCGCCCCACACGCCGCGGAGCATCGAGTTTTCGGGCAGAACGCTGTGGCAGAAGTTGTCGTCCGAGCACGTGCGCGGTGCAGCGTCGTGCTGTCTCGACGCGTCGCGTCCGGAGTCTTTGGTCGCGTCGTCGCTCGCGTCTGTCGAGTTCGTCGCGCCGTCGGGAAGCACGTTGGCGCCCGCGTCGTCACCCGCGGTGATCGGCGCTCCCTCGTCGGTCTGGGCGCAGGCGACGAGCGCGCCGATGGTGGTGAGCGCAACGAGAACGAACGTTGCGCGAAGGGGAACGTGACGCATGAACGAGCGGCTCACTTGGCGCCTCCGGTCTTGTTGCCGGTGTAGTGGAGGGCAATGCCGTCGCCGACGACCCAGACGTCGTCCGCTCCGCTACCCCAGACCCCATACAGATTCGGTTTGCGTCCAACCGGCAGCTGCACGGTCGACGGCGTGACGGTCTTGCCGTCGTAGTGGAGGATCGTGCCGGTATCGCCGACAGCCCAGATGTCGTTCGGTCCGCTGCCCCACACCGCGTGCAGGTTCGCGATCGTTCCGGACTCGACCTTCTCGAAGCGAACGTCACCGGTCTTGTAGTTGCGGATGGCGCCGTTGCCGCCGACGGCCCAGATGTCGTCCTTGCTGCTGCCCCAGATCGACTCGAGCGTGAGGTTCGACTGGCTGTCGACCTTCGCCCAGAGGAGCGGATCTTCGACCGTGGAGAGCGGATCGCTGCTCGGCTTCGGGTCCGGGCGTGGCGTGCCGTGCATGATGAGACCACGCTCGCTCGACGCGTAGATGTGGTTGTCGGCAGCCATCCACACGTCGGTCGCCGAGCTTCCCCAGTAGGAATAGACAGTCGGCGTGCCTTCGATCGTCTTGAAGCCGATCGACCCGTCGCCGTTCGTCTTCTTCAGGAGCTGATGACCGGTCGTGTAGATCTCGAGCTCGTTGTTGCTGATGTCGTACGCGCGTCCGCCGAAGCGAACGTCGTCGGGACTCGTTCCCCACACCGCACGCAAGAACGTCGTGTTCCACTTCGAGAAGCCTGTCGGTACGAGCTCCCACGTCGCGGTGCCGTTCTTGAAGCCGGTGCCGTGGAGGACTGTCATCGGATCGCTCACGACCCAGATGTCGTTCGCCGAGCTTCCCCAGATCCCGTAGAGCGTGTTGAAGACGCCGGAGGGGGTGTCGACCCACTGCGTGCCGTCGTAGTGATAGATGGTTCCGCCCGAGCCGATGGCCCAGACGTCCGTTTTGCTCGTGCCCCAGACGGCGGTGAAGGTCTTGAGCACGCTGAGCGGCGTCGCCGCCATGCACCACTCGACCTCGTCGCACGAGACGACCTTGGTGGTGCAGTTGGGATCGCCTTCGACGCAGCCGGCATCCGCATCGCCGTCGACGTTGGCATCGAGGCCGGCATCGAGATCGGGAGGCGACGCGTCGGGAATGACGTTGGCGCTGTCGGGCTCCGAGGACGAGGACTCGTTGTTCGCGCAGGCAACGAGCGCCGTGACTCCCGCGATGACGGAGAGCGGCAGAACCAGGAGCGCGCGGCGGCGCATGAAGCGGGTCATGTCTTGGCGAAGGTTGGCCGTTCTCATTTCGTCACCGTTCCCGCGTCGCACTCGGTCGTGAGGCACTTGCCCTCGATGCAGGGCTGGCCCGCGCCGACGTCACACTGAGTTCCGCACGCGCCGCAGTGCGAGGGATGGATGCGAAGGTTTACCTCGCAGCCGTCGAGCGGGTCGTTGTTGCAGTCGGCGAAGCCTTCGACGCACTCGAAACCGCAGAGGCCC
Organism: Labilithrix luteola; assembly: GCF_001263205.1. Lineage (GTDB taxonomy): Bacteria > Myxococcota_A > Polyangia > Polyangiales > Polyangiaceae > Labilithrix > Labilithrix luteola. Next base: position 3,117,745 of record NZ_CP012333.1, on the reverse strand, counting down.
TTGCTGCACGTCCGGACCTGATTTGCGCCCGGGTTCGGGCAGCTGTTCATGCAGGCGCCGCAGTTCCCTACGTCGCTCAGCAGGTCCGCGCAGCCCTGGGGGCATTCCGCCAGACCGAGCTTCGCGCAGGGTTCTTGGCAACGCGGACCGAGTCCGTCGTCGCGGCACTCTTGGCCCGGAGCACACTTGTTTCCGCACGACCCGCAGTTGTTCGGATCGTGCTTGATGTCGGTCTCGCAGCCGTCCGAAGCGCAGCCCTTCGCGACGAGGTCGCCGTTGCAGTCATCGTGATCGTAATCGCAACGAAGCTTCTCGCACTCGCCCAGCCGGCAGCCGTACGCCGTGTTCGCGGGCTTCGGGACACAAGCGTCCGCCGGGAACGGATTGCAGGCATTTCCGCAAGCGCCGCAGTTGTAATCGTCAGTCTTCAGATTGACGCACGTAGCGTTGCAGTCGGTGTAGCCGTTCAAGCATCCGCACTTGCCTTCGATGCAGTGCTCTGCGGCCGCGCAGGCATGGCCGCACACTCCGCAGTTTTCTACGTCGGAGTTCGACTCGACCTCGCAACCGTCGTCGAGGAGCTTGTTGCAGTCCTTGAAGTTGACCTTCGGAATGACGTTACGGTTCGCGCACGAGAACACGCACTCGCCGTTCAGGCAGAGGCCGTCCATGTTCAGGTCGCCGAAGCCCACGCACGAGTGCCCGCACGAACCACAGTTCGCGGGGTCGTTCATGAGGTTGACTCCGCACTTCGGAAACGGCGTGTCCGTGCACGTCGTGTACGGCTCCGGGCACACCGTGCCGATGCACATGAGGAGCTCTTCCTGCGCAAGCCCCGTGTCGGGATCCGCATCTCCACCATCGGTGGGCGTGAACGTCGGAGGTGCAGCGTCGGGGCCGTTCGTCTGTTGGCCCAAATCGACGTTGTCCGCGCAGGCGACGCCGACGAGAGCCGACGCCACGAGACAAAGCGCGGCCAGGCGTTTCATGGATGAAAGCAAGGTCAACCTCCCCAAAGGCTCGGAGAGCCTGGGTGAACGAGTTCGACGCCGCTGGTGATTCAGCGACTCTTGGTCGTTGCCGTGGAGAACAGATCTTCGAGATGAATGCGGTGGCTCGACGTTGGATAGCGAGCCTTGAATTCGTTCCAGCGCTGTTCGGCTTCCTGCGTGCGGTGCAGGTACACGAGCGCTTCGATCGCCACCGCCTCGCGTTCCTGCGCGAAGTGGGCTTGTGCAAACTGCACGCGATGCTGCTGGCAGAGCGCGAGCGACTCGGACGGGTGCGCGCGGAGCGCTTCGTGAGCACGAGCGAGAAGGGCGATCTCCTCGGTGTCGTCGCTCTCGTCGGGGGCAGACGTGGTGACGGAATTCGCCTTGCCCGGCGCCTTCTTCACGCCACCGCTCACGTTGCTCACGTTGGCGAGCGCGCTGACGGGAATGGACGTTGCCGGAGCGGCTTTGGTGTTCTCGTCTTCGCGTGAGACGTCACGTACCGACGCGACGTTCATCGACGTGGCGAGCGCCTTCGCCTTTTGCGGGGCGAGCTCGTTCACGGTGCGCGGCGTCGTGGGAGTGGTGGGGCCCGCGAAGCCAGGAACCGACTCGGAAGACGCGAACCCGCCCGGGGCGAACGTCGCCACGCTCACGATGCCCACGCACGCGAAGAGAAGCCACGAACCGTTCTGACCGAACCAGGACAGGCCCTTGCGCGCCGCGACACCGGGCGAGCTCGCGCTCGAGCCTTCGGCGGCCATGCGCTCGGCGAAGCGCTGCTCCATCCGACGGAGGTGGGCCGAATCAGGGCCGCGATCGGCCTTCTCCGCACTCAAGGCGTCGCGGAGGATCGAGGGCGACTCGTCCGAGCCGAAGAGGCGTTGCGGTTCTCGCAGGCTCATCGGTGGTTCTCCCTGAGCTCGAGACGGCGTGCTGCTTCGAGGACGAGCTTGCGTGCTGACCGAAGGCGCGAATAGGCCGTCGGCAACGGACATCCGGCGGCTTGTGCGACTTCGTGCATGGAGAGCTCTTCAATCTCGTAAAGGACGAACACGGTGCGTCGCTCTTCGTCGAGGACCTCGAGCAGTCGCTCGAAAGTGGCGCGCTGCTCTTGGTCCCGAAGGGCCGCTTCGGGCCCCTCGTGGGCAACTTCCAAGAGCTGATCGGGGTCCACGTGGCTTGCGGGGGCAGGTTCCGGCGGTGCCGCGAGGCCTGCCGGACGCAAATACGGTAGAGCCAGGCCTTCAGGTGATTCCGCTCTTCGTACCTGTCGAGGGAGCGGTGAACGGAGATGAAGACTTCCTGGGTCAGATCGTCGAGATCCGCCGCCGGGACACCCAGACGACGGAGAAGGCGCCAGACGAAGGCCCCGTGCTCACGGAAAATTTCCGCGCTCGAACGGCTAGAACGCACGGGGACGGCCACCTCTCCCACCTGCGGGAGAGGCGCGGCTGCAGAAGGACCGAATGGACCGAACGCTGCCAACCGTGGGGACCTCGATTGGGTAGAAGACAGGCGATCGGACTTTTTATCACAAAAAGTGCACGACCAGTCCGATGCCCCCCTGTGCGGCAATGAGGGATGGTCGCAGCAGCGTGAGTTGCTCTCCCGAGGGGTCTCGGTAGGTGAAGCGGTCTCGGCGCAATACGGCTGCGATCTGAGCTGCAAGGAAGGGCTCGAAGTCGAGCTTTCCGAGCTTGCCTACGCGAAGTCCGATGCGCCCCTCGAGGGGGATGTCGAGGAGGAGGCGGGAGACGTCGGTCCCAGCCGTGAGGTTCGGGGCGTTGGCGTGGAGCCGTCCGCCATCGATACCGGTGCAGAGTGCAAAGGATGCAGGCTTGCGCGGAATGAACTCGTGACAGGCGAGAAGAGACAGAGAGAGCCGATCGAAGTGACCACCTGGCTGCGTCTCGACAGAGGCGACAGAACGCGGAGGCCAGTACGCACCACGCCCGATGAAGTAGACGAGGCGCGTCGGTGGCTCGACGACCACTCCTCCTTGTAACGCCCATGACACGCCTGGCAAGACGCCCGTGCAGTCGGGCCGAGGGGACCCGCGCTACGAGAAGCGCTCGGCGCACCGTGACCGCCCAAGCCGTGGCGAACGTGGAGGAGCTGCGAGGTGGAGGTCCCTGCAAACGCGAGCAGTCGGTTGCTCATCAGATTGGTAAGCCGCAATGCTCGAGTTCGAGCCGCACAGTGTGGACGCTCAGGGGCGTGACGCCCACGCCGGTCGCGAATGAGCTGAAGCCGTGGCAACAGAAGATGTGGGCCACGCCAGGGTGACCGACGAGCGGGCCGCTGGAGACTTCACCCCGCGCCCGCGCGGCCTCGTCGACACGCACTACCCAAGGCAGAGCGGATCGCGTCGTCCTGGATGACCTGTCAACGCACAGGCAGCTCGCGCTGTATGAACCCTCGACCTGGCGGAGGCATGCTCCGTCGACCCGAATTCCACTGCACGCACGGCGTCCGCGAGTTGGCTGATGATGGTCGAGCCTCGATCGCCGCATCCTCAGGATGAGAAAGTTGGTCTCCGAGACGAGCCTGCGTCTGCCGCAATCTCGACAAGGCGAAACTCGAAGTGGCTATTCACAATCGAATGAGCGCGACAGAGTTGGTCGCGCATGTCCCGCGCCCCCTAATACATAGAGGTCGTCGCGCGTTACATGCTCCCGCCCGAATGACGCCGTCGCTCAGTGTTCGTCGCGCGCGCCGTTTTCGCTGCGCGCGCGACGTTGGATTGGATGGCCGTCGAGAAGCGATATCGTCGACTTCGACGCGCAGACTCGTCCACGCGAGCGGATCGCAAGCTCGTGCACGGTGCCGATTTCTCAGATCTTACGCGAATGTAAAGAACGATTTGGAAGAGCCGGTGGCATGCTCCTGTGATGCAGGCCAAGCGGCTATGGCTGCTCGAAAGGACGCCAAGACGACTGACGGCGGCCACTCTTTTATTCTTTCTCGCGGCGTGGCTCCTCGCGTTGCGATCTGCAATGGCTGCCGACGTTGTCCCTCCCGCGACCGAGCTGCCGCACACGCTCACGCTCGAAGATGCGCTCGGGATCTTCCGCAGGCGTGGGCTCGATCTCTTGATCGCAGACGCGAACACCCGCGGCGCCGAGGGGGCGGTGAAGATCGCCGGTGCGGTGGCGAATCCCGTTGTCTCGGCGAGTGTCGGTAATGCATTCACGTATTCGACCAACAAGTACAGTCACGACAACTGTCTCGAGAGCGGCGCCGAATGCAGTCCGTGGAGTTACAATCTCGGTATCAGTGACTCGGCGGCGCTGGCGGATGCCCTCTCCGGCAAGCGTGATCTGCGGTTAAAGGTGGCTCGTAACGCGCTCGCGGCCGCGAAGATGGCGCGGGTCGATGCCGAGCGCACGATCGCGTTCCAGGTCAAGGCGACCTACATCCAGACGGCGCAGGCGACGCTCGCGTTCAAGTTCGCGAAGGACGTCGCAGAGACGCAGGCTACGTCACTGAAGCGGTCTCAGGATCGCTACAAAGGGGGCGCGATCAACGAGGGAGACCTTCAGCGTATCGAGGTGCAGAAGCTCGAAGCCGATCAGGCTGTCGACGAAGCGGAGCTAGCGCTTCGAGCCGCACGCGTTGCGCTCGCGTTCCTGCTCGGAGTACGCGGTGACGTCGCCGACTTCGACGTCGAAACGAAGGTCCTCGACTACGTGGTGCCGGGTCAGCTTCGGGATGCCACAGGGGTGGCACTTCTTCGGACGGCATTCGATCACCGTCCAGATCTCATCGGCCTTGGCTACCTCAAGCAGCAGGCGGAGGCGCAGATCCAACTCGTCAAGCGCCAGAAGCTGCCGGACATCACGCTCGGTGCGAACTATGCGTGGGGTGGTGGTGGTGGCTATGGCGGGACGTCGACGAACGGACCGCTTACACCTCAGACCCTCACCTTCAGCATCTCTGCTCCGCTGCCCGTCTTCTACGGCCTTCAAGGCGAGCAACGCCAGGCGGAAGCGCAGTACGACACGAATGCTCTTCAACAGGCAAAGGTGACGTCGCAAGTCGTCAACGAAGTCGCCACGGCGTTCGCTTCGTTCGCCGTGACGAAGAGGATTGTCGAGCGAATGGAGGGGCCTCGTCGCGCCGGAGGTGGGCTCTTGCAGAGCGCGAGGGGAGCCTTCGAGATCGTCGCGACACAATACGAGAAGGGTGCGGCCAGCCTGACCGACTATCTCGATGCGCTGCGGACGTACATTGCGACGAAGAACGAGTACTTCGACGCCCTCTCGAGCTACTGGACGGCGGTCTTCCAGCTCGAAGCCGCGGTCGCGAGGGACCTGCGATGAAAGCGCCCATTTTCCCTGCAGTAGCGCTCGCCGTCTGCACGGCGCTTTGTTTGGAGCCGCAAGCTGCGTGGGCAGACGATGGCGGTACCGACGATGCCGGCGCGGACGTCCATGACGGCGGAGACCCCACCGAAGTCGCGAGGGTTCCGCTCGCTTGTGATGGTGCTCTCTGCGACACCACGAACGACTCGACGTGCGGGATGTCTCGACGTGGGGGGGCCGATGCGCCCCTTGGCTTGACGGCCGGAGCCTTCGCGCTCGTGCTCACGATGCTCGTGCGGCGGCGCGCGAGCCTGCGGGCCCACGGCCCGAACGCTCGCAGCTCGAGCGAGCGACCTACGGAGCAACGATGATTCGATCCACCCCGTGCGTCCTCTCGCTCGCCTTGGCTGCGTTCGTGAGCTTCGCAACTACAGCGCGAACGGCGGCCGCGGAGCCCGATTCTGCTGTCGACGTGGTCGTTCGCGACCCCGTTCCTCCTCGCCGATACGTGACCGTCGAGTGGAACCCGTTGGCGCTCTTCACGATCAACAAAGTGAGCGCGAACGTCATCGTTGCGCCGGTCGACCACCACGCGCTCGCCTTCAGCCCGTTTTACGCGTGGACGAGCACTGCGCCGATCTTCGTCTTCGACGACGCTGGCAATCCGACGCGGTTGCCCGAACAGAAGTTCAAGGGCTTCGGCGCGGAGCTTGGTTACCGGTACTACTTCGGTGAGGGAGGCCCACGAGGCTTCTTCGTGGGACCGTCCTTGATCGCCGGATCCTTCGACGCAACCGCGCAGGACGGAACGAAGACGCACTTCTTCGATTTGGGCCTCGCGGCGGACGCTGGATACCAGATGCTGCTCGCCGACCGCGTCGCGCTGAGCCTCGGCGGCGGTGTCCAGTACGTGTGGACGACCAAGTCGATTCCCGACCAGCAGTTTCCGTCGCGAGTCTACGCGAACCGGGGCGTGGCTCCTCGGCTACTCCTCTCCCTCGGGTGGGCATTCTGATGTTGCGCGCGCTCCTCTCCGCCATGCTCGCAACCGTCCTCGCGGGCTGTTCGTCCGAGGTGGTTACGCGGCCGGCACCACCGCCCGTGAACTGGGCGTCGCTCGAGGCTCGACCTGCGCCGCCGGATGCTGGCATGTCGACGGCAACGTCGAGGGAACGAGCTGCTGCCGACGGGTATCTCAAAGCACTTGCCTCTCCCAATTTCAGCGAGCTCGGGCGCGTCCTCGACGAAGACGCGCACTTCGCATTCGCCGGATACAAGGACGTTCACGGACGTGACAATACCCTCCGCGTTCACCAGGCTCTTCTTGGTGGGTACAGTTCACGGAGCTTCGTCGCAAGTCGTGTGTTCCTGACGGCCGAAGCACAAATCGTCGAATGGACCATGAGTGGCGAGCACACGAGCTCCCACAAGCCGGTCGTTCTTAAGGGGCTGGCGCTTCTGTGGACGAAGGACGACGGGTCGATCTCGAACGTCCACTTGTATTTCGACGAGGCTTTGGCGAAGGCGCAGATTGGTGTCGGCCCGAAGGCGCTCCAAAACCTTCCCCCACCGGAGCTGCCCTCGGGCGCACGCCAAGAAATCGAGCAAGCTCGCACTGCCGAGGAGAGCGCCAACGTCGCCGTCGTCCGCGACGCGCTCGATGCGCTCGAAAGCAAAAACGAGCCCGCTTATGTCGCGACGATGGCCGACGATGTCGAATTGACGACCCTCGAGAGCGCCAAGCCCGCTCGAGGAAAGGCCGAAGCGCGTGGCTACGTCAAGGCCATGCACAAGGCCATCGCTCAGCTCGACACTTCAGTCGACAACGTCTGGGGCGTCGGTCCGTTCGTCGTCGTCGAGTACCACATCGTCGGCGAGCAGCGTGGCCCGATTGGCTTCGTACCCGCCCAGAAAGACAACTTGCTGAAGATGTACGTGGTCGACGTCGTCGAGTTGCAAGGCGGAAAGATTTCGCGCCTCGCGCGTTACGACAACCCCGCTCAGATCCTCGTTGCCCCCTGATGAGATCCCCGATGAATGCCCATCGTTGGCCCCTTCTGTTTGCACTGCTCATCGGCACCGCCGGTTGTAACCACAAGGCGAACGCGCTTACGACACCACCGGGGCCGTTGAACGAGGCGCTCCTCACGCAGGAGCAGATCAAGAAGATGAGGATCGCGACTGCGGTCGTCGATCTTCAGGACGTCGACGACACGGTCCTGACGACCGGCAAGGTCGCCTATGACGATCAACAGGTCGTTCACGTCTTCTCACCCGTGGCGGGCAAGGCGGTCAAGGTGCTCGCGCAACTCGGCAACCACGTGAAGAAGGGTGACCCTCTCGTGGTGATCGAGTCGCCCGACATCGGTGTCGCCACTTCCGATCTCAGCAAGGCAAAAGCCGATCTGATCGCCGCAGGTCACGACTACCAACGGCAGAAGGAGCTGCTCGAGACGCACGCCACCTCGCAGAAGGACTTCGAGACGGCGGCCGACAACTACCGGAAAGCGAAAGCCGAGGTAGAGCGTGCGGAGCAGAAGGCGCGGCTCTTTCGCCAGGGGGATGTGACCGGGCAGACGTACACGCTGCGCTCTGATCTCGAAGGCGAGGTCTTCATGAAGGCCATCTCGCCTGGAATGGAGATCGCAGGCCAATACGGTGGAGGGACGACCGAGCTGTTCACGATCGGTCACGCGAGCAAGGTGTGGGTGCTCGCCGACGTCTTCGAGCTCGACATTCGGCGTGTGAAGCTGGGGGCCAAAGTCGTCGTGAACGTCGCGTCGTGGCCAGAACGGATGTTCGAAGGGACGGTCGACTGGATCAGCGGGGCGCTCGATACGAATACCCACGCAACCAAGGTGCGATGCACCTTCGACAATTCTGACGGGGCGCTGAAGCCAGAGATGTTTGCGACGATGAGGATTTCGGTGGACGTGAAGAAGGCAATCGCGATCCCGCGATCGTCGGTTCTTCGTTTCGGAGATCAGACCGTCGTCTTCGTTCATCGCGGCACCAAAGACGGTAAGGAAAGCTTCGAGCGATTGCCGGTTACGGTCGACGAAGGCGAAGGGAGCGAGTGGCTCACCGTCGAACACGGGCTCGAGAAGGGCGACAAGATCGTGACCGACGGCGCGCTCCTACTCTCCGGCATGCTCTAGCGGGGATCCCATGATCGAGAAGATCGTCCGCTTCGTTCTCAAGGCTCCCGCCTTCGCGGTCCTGCTCGCGCTCGGCCTCGTCGGAATCGGCAGCTATTCGTACAGCGAGCTCAACATCGAGGCGTACCCGAATCCCGTCCCGCCGCTCGTCGAGGTCATCGCGCAGCCGCCCGGATGGAGCGCCGAAGAGACGGAGCGCTACGTCACGATACCGCTCGAGGTTGGTCTCGCCGGAATGCCCGGGCTCGACCACACGCGCTCGCAGTCACTGTTCGGTCTGTCGGACGTGAAGTGCTACTTCAAATGGGGCACGAAGTACGAAGACGCACGCCAGGAAGTCATCAACCGCCTGCAGTTCGTCACGCTGCCTCAAGGCGTTCAGGCCACGATTTCACCGTGGAACGCGATCGGAGAGGTCGTTCGTTACACGGTCGAGGGGAAGGGCTACACCGTCCAGCAGCTCAAGACGGCCCAGGACTGGATTCTCGAGAAGCAGTTCAAGCAAGTCCCCGGAGTCGTCGACGTCGTCAGCTTTGGCGGTGAGACGAAGCAGTTCCACATCGGCGTCGATCCGTACCGCTTGAAAGGCCACGGCGTCACGCTTCAGCAGGTCATCGACGCGGTCCAGAACGCGAACGTCAACTCGGGTGGCCAGCGCCTCGAAATGGGCGAGCAGTCGTATGACATCCGGGGCATCGGTCTGCTCCGAGACGTCCACGACATCGAAGATATCGTCATCGTCGGCATCAAGGGGACGCCCGTTCGCGTTCGCGATGTTGCCGACGTCAAGATCGGCCCGGCGCCCCGCCTCGGGCAGGTCGGGATCGATGAGCGGCCCGATGTCGTTCAGGGCACGATCTTGATGCGATACGGAGCGGAGACGAAGCCGACCCTGGACGGCATCCACGCCAAGATCGAGTACATCCGAGCGAATCACATTCTGCCGCCCGGGATGGAGGTCAAGACCTACTACGATCGCGGCGATCTGGTCGAGCTCACGACATCGACGGTCATGGAGAACGTAGCGGTGGGCATTGCGCTCGTCGCGATTGTACTCCTCGTGTTCCTCGGTCACGTCCGCGCCGCCCTCATCACCGCAGTGACCATCCCCCTGGCGCTGCTCGGTGCGTTCACGGGCATCGTCTTCACGAAGACCTCCGCGAACCTCATCTCCATCGGCGCCGTGGACTTCGGCATCGTTGCCGACTCCTCGGTCATCATGATGGAGAACATCTTCCGGCATCTCGGCCCCCACGGCCGCGGCTCGATGAAGCAGCGAATTCTCGCGGCGGCGCACGAGGTCGGAACGCCGATGGCATTCTCGACCCTGATCATCGGTAGCTCGTTCATTCCCCTCTTCACGATGACGGGTGTCTCGGGCGTCATCTTCTCGCCGATGGCGCGTACCTACGCCTTCGCGATCGGCACGGCTATCCTCCTCGCCCTGACGCTGCTCCCGGTTCTCGCGTGGAAGCTGATCCCGGCGAATACCAAGGAGGAAGAGCCTCTCGTGATGCGAGCGCTGCATCGCATTTATGAGCCGATTGCAAACACCTTCCTGAATCACGCCAAATTCGCGATTCCTCTGCGCATCGTCGTGCTCACGTCGTGCGTTTCGCTCTTTCCGCTGCTAGGCGGCGAGTTCATGCCAAAGCTCGAGGAGGGGAATCTCTGGATTCGCGCAACCCTCCCGAAGAGCATTTCCCTCACCCAGAGCGCGAAATACGTCGATCACATGCGGGCGATCGTCCGCGGGTGTCCTGAGGATACGAGCGTCCCCTGCACGCGCGATAACCAGAAACACCCCGAGGTCATCGCGGTGACTTCGCAGCTCGGGCGTCCCGACGACGGTACCGACGTGACCGGCTTCTTCAACATCGAGCTCTTCGCACCGCTCACGCCCTTCGACAAATGGAAGAACGGGCTCACGAAGGAGAAGCTGACCGAGCAGCTGAACCAGGAGCTGCAAGACGCCTTCCCGGGGGTCGTCTTCAACTTCTCGCAGATGATCGGTGACAACGTCCAAGAGGCGGTCGCGGGGGTCAAGGGCGAGAACTCGATCAAGATCTTCGGCCCGGACCTCAACGAAAACGAAAAGAACGCGGACGCCATCGTCGAGACGCTGAGCCGCGTGCGAGGAATTGCGGACCTCGGCAAGTTCAGCACGCTTGGGCAGCCGAACGTGAAGATCTCTCCGGATCGGAAGGCGTGCGCTCGCTATGGTTTGAACAGCGGCGACGTCGTCGGAGTCGTTCAAACCGCGATCGGTGGCCAGGCGGTCACCCAGCTCTACGAGCGCGAGAAAGCCTTCGACGTCGTCGTCCGGTGGCTGCCGCCGTATCGCTCGTCGCTGGAAGCGATCCGCGAGATTCAGATTGCGACACCGGACAACTTGATGGTGCCGCTGGGGCAGGTAGCGAAAATCGAGCTCATCGAAGGCCCCTCGAACATCTTCCGCGAAGACGGCCAGCGCTACACTCCCATCAAATTCTCCGTGCGCGGGCGCGACCTCGAGAGCGCGGTGAAGGAGGCACAGGAGAAGGTCAATGCCTCGGTTCCGCAAGGCTACGGAAAGCGCCTCGAGTGGTCCGGCGAAATCAACGAGCTCCGTGAGGCGCAGCGCCGACTCCTCGTCATCATTCCACTGACGCTGCTTCTGATTGCCCTCCTCGTCTATGCGGCCGTGAAGACGTGGCTCGACCTGCTCGTCGTTCTCATCGACATCCCGCTCGCGTGCACCGGCGCTCTCCTCGCGCTGCTCGCGACGGGCACAAACTTTTCGGTGTCGGCGGCGATGGGCTTCCTTTCGATCTTCGGTATTGCAATCCAAGACGCGATCCTGGTCGTCACGTACTTCCAGCAGATGCGTTACAAGGAGGGCATCCCTCTCCGAGATGCCGCGCGCGGCGCCTCCGAGAAGCGTTTCCGTCCCGTCCTCATGACGACACTCGTGGCCATGCTCGGGCTCATGCCGGCGGCACTCTCGCACGGGATCGGCGCGCAGACGCAGAAGCCACTCGCGATAGCCGTCATCGGCGGCTCGTTCATCCTCGCGATGATGAACCGAATCATTCAGCCTCCGCTCTTGCTCGTTGCGCACGAATGGTGGGAAGCGATGAGGATTCGTAAAGGCCTCAGTCCGAATCCATTTGCGCGCGAGGAGGAGACGGAGCCGCCGAGCGCGGAGCCTCAGGTGCCGACCACGGCTGAGTAGGCTCGACAAGATGGGCACCTGGTAAACACAAGGTGCCCACGGCCCGATCCGTCGGTGGCGCGTGTTGTCTAGAAAAAGTGCACGACCAGTCCGACGCTCCCCTGTGCGGCGATGAGGGATGGTCGCAGCAGCGTGAGTTGCTCTCCCGAGGGGTCTCGGTAGGTGAAGCGGTCTCGGCGCAATACGGCTGCGATCTGAGCTGCAAGGAAGGGCTCGAAGTCGAGCTTTCCGAGCTTGCCTACGCGAAGTCCGATGCGCCCCTCGAGGGGGATGTCGAGGAGGAGGCGGGAGACGTCGGTCCCAGCCGTGAGGTTCGGGGCGTTGGCGTGGAGCCGTCCGCCATCGATACCGGTGCAGAGTGCAAAGGATGCAGGCTTGCGCGGAATGAACTCGTGACAGGCGAGAAGAGACAGAGAGAGCCGATCGAAGTGACCACCTGGCTGCGTCTCGACAGAGGCGACAGAACGCGGAGGCCAGTACGCACCACGCCCGATGAAGTAGACGAGGCGCGTCGGTGGCTCGACGACCACTCCTCCTTGTAACGCCCATGACACGCCTGGCAAGACGCCCGTCCCCACCGTGAAGTCGAGGAGTGGGGAGACGTGCCATGAAGGGCCTTCCGGGCGCGCTGACGCTGGAGTTCGCGGCGTCGCTCGAGCTTGTGTAGACTGCACGGAAGGCTGCGGGGCCGGTGGTGCCGGCGTCTCGGGAGCTGGAGCAGGCGCGGGATTCGGAGCTGGAGCAGGCGTTTCGATCGACGCGGGAATCGTGCGCGGAGGACCGACCATGATCGCGAGGACGACGGCGAGCGTGTCGATGCCCTTCGCGCAGTCGTCCGCGCGCACAGTCACGTCTCGCTGGCCGAGCTCCTGCGAGTCGCGCGCGAGCTCCGATATTTGCGCTCTCCACTGATCGCGGCTCGTCTCGTTCACCTCGGCACGCACCACCAACGTGCTGTCGGCGAGATCCGCATCGGTGAAGATCGAGCGGTGGAGTCGCTTTTCGATCGCGTCTTCGAGAGCCTTGCTCCCGCCGCATTTCTCGATGGGATTGTCCTCTCCCACCAGCGTCAGCGAGAAGCGCGCAACGTGCTCTTCGCGCGGCGGATTCGCGCGCGCCGGCGACGACACGAGAACGCCGGCAAACGCCAATGCGAGGGTCGCGCGAACGAACGTCCTTCGATCCGTACTCGTCCTCAGCGCGCTCACCGCTGCGAGTCACTCTAACGCGACGCGATCGAAACACGCGACGAGAGAGCGTCGTCGCTGCTGGAAGTCCCTGCGACGGCCACGCTGTAACTGCTCGGAATTGCAGGCTTGGGAGGCCCCTGACGTGGGGGCGAGCTCAGTCGCGCATGTGCTGCTTGAGCTCACGCATCGCGTTCTGCATGCCACGGAGCGAGCGCGGAGCTTCGTCGACGAACTCGTCGACCGGGCCTGCGCCTTCACGCACGACCACAGGGGGCTGGACGGTCAAATCGATCACCGTCGTGGGGACGACTCCGCCGGCTCCCGAGTCGATGACGAGGCCGAGGCCTTTGAAGTCGTCGTCGATCTCGTTGGCGTCGACGTGCGGCTCGGCTCCCGTGCGCTGCGCCGTGGTCGAGATGATCGGACGGCCGAGCTCGGTCACGAGGGCGCGGGTGACCTCGTGGTTGGGGATACGAATGCCGATGGTCTTGCGCTTCGTCTGGAGTAGGCGCGGGACCTCGCGTGTTGCCTCGAGGATGAAGGTGTACGGTCCGGGCAGGAAGCGGCGCAGCACGCGGTACGTCTGGTTGTCGACGATGGCGTACTTCGCGATCTCGCCGAGGTCCGGGCAGATGAACGCGAGCGCTTGCGAGCGGTCCATGCCCTTGATCTGGTAGAGGCGGTCGACGGCCTTCTTGTTCGAGAAGTCGCAACCGAGACCGTAGACCGTGTCCGTCGGGTAGCCGATCACCTCGCCCGCCTGCAGCGCTTCGACGGCGCGGCGAACCTTTCGAGGCTCGGGATGATCGGGGCTGATTTGGAGAAGCATGGTGCTGCTGCGCTGGTGCGCGAGTGCGAGAGAGAGCCGGAGTGAGCCGACGTGTACCGCTTAGATATGTGTCGGCGGGCGCAACTTACCAGGCCTTCGGGAGGTTCGCGACCAAGAGCAAGCGCGATGCGCTGATGTTACGCTGGGGCCTTCCATGATGACGCTGGGTGAGATTGTCGCCTGGATCCCGCTGTGGCTCCTGCGAGCCTCCGTGTTCGTGTTTGGACTGCTCTGGGGAAGCTTCCTCAACGTCGTCATTTATCGCGTGCCGCTCGACATGAGCGTCGTCTTCCCCGGGTCGCATTGCCCCGGCTGCGGCAAGCCCGTGGCCGGTTACGACAACATTCCGGTGCTCTCGTACGTCATTCTCCGCGGCCGCGCGCGCTGCTGTGGCGCAAGGATGAGTCCGCGCTACCCGCTCGTGGAGCTCTTGGGCGGGGCGCTGTCGCTCGCGGTCTTCGAGGTCATCATTCGATCGCTCCCCGGCTCGATGGGCATTGGTCGCGCCGCAGCGATCTATGCGGCGGATTTCGCCCTCTGTCTCGGCCTCGTCGCGGCGGCGTTCATCGATCTCGAGCACATGATCCTGCCCGACCGCATCACCCTCGGCGGCGTCGTTCTCGGCATCGCCACCGCCACGCTCCGCGGCTCGTCGTTTCGCGAGTCGATCGTTGGCGCGCTCATCGGCCTGCTCATGATCTGGTTCCCGCTGATCTTCCTCTTCAAGGGACTCACGGGCCGTAACGGCATGGGCTTAGGTGACGCCAAGCTCGTCGCGCTTGCCGGTGCATGGTTCGGATGGCCCGGCGCCGTCTTCACGTTGTTCGCAGGCGCATTCCAGGGCGCGCTCTACGCGATGGTGATGAAGGTACTCGGCATCGAACTGAAGCTGCCGAAGGCCGTTCAGGACGACATCGATCGCCTCAAGAAGGCCGCCGCGGAGGGCGATCCCGAAGCGATCGCGGAGCTCGAAGAAGATCCGCTCACCGAGTCGGAAGGCGACGCCTTCATCCTTCGTTGGATTCGTACGGGCCTTGAGAAGCTAGGTCTCGTGCGTCCGAAGTCGGAGACGGCAGCGACCGAAGCGCCGGCCGACGAAGAGGCCGAAGAGGAAGAGCCGCCGCAGCGCACCTGGATGCCCTTCGGTCCGTTCTTGATCCTCGCCTGCCTCGAGCTCCTCTTTGCGGGCGACCTCATCGCCGCGCAGTGGCAGGCGCTCTTCGCCTCGGGGTGATCGCACGCTCAGCAAGCAGGTGGGAGCGACTCCATTCAATTTAGGTGTGATCGACCCTCATCCCAGGCCCTTCTCCCTAAGGGAGAAGGGGGAGAGGATCGTTGCTGTACTGCCCGCTCCGCTCCCCTCATCCCCGCCCTTCTCCCGGAGGGGAGAAGGGCTCTAGGCGGCGAAAAACGGCACGCAAACGTGTGCTGATCTTTCACGTGAGCGTGTAGCGGTCACCCGCGCGTTCCCAGGTGAGTTCTCCTCCCGTCTCCCTCTGGGAGGAGGGCGGGGGATGAGGGCGGCAGATTTCACCGCGGGGGCGCAGCGGATTTTCCAGCGGGAGAGCCGCGGATTACGGAGAAGAGAGCAGCGCTTCTCCCGGAGAAGCAGCGTGTTCCTGCCGCAAGAGAGCAGCGCTTCTCCCGGAGAAAGCAGCGTGTTCCTGCTTGAGGGACAAACGACGAAGGCCGCGTCCCTCGTGAGAAGGGCGCGGCCTCGTCGTTCACCCCGAAGGGGAACTCAGTTCACTTCGAGCGCTGCTCGATCGGGACGTACAAACGCTCCGTCGGACCCGTGTAGATCTGGCGCGGACGGCCGATCTTGGTCGAGGTGTCCTCCATCATCTCCTTCCAGTGGGCAATCCAGCCGGGGAGGCGACCGATGGCGAAGAGCACGGTGAACATGTTCGTCGGGAACCCGAGCGCGCGGTAGATGATGCCCGAGTAGAAGTCGACGTTCGGGTACAGCTTGCGCTCGACGAAGTAGCTGTCCTTGAGAGCAGCCTCTTCGAGCTCCTTGGCGATGTCGAGGAGCGGATCCTGGATGCCGAGCTTGGCGAGGATCTTGTCCGCCGTCTGCTTGATGATCTTCGCGCGGGGGTCGAAGTTCTTGTAGACGCGGTGGCCGAAGCCCATGAGGCGGAAGTTCGAGTTCTTGTCCTTCGCGAGCTCGACGTACTTCTTGACGTTGCCGCCGTCGCGCTGGATGGCCTCGAGCATCTCGATGACTTCCTGGTTCGCGCCGCCGTGGAGCGGGCCCCAGAGAGCGAGGATGCCT
This sequence comes from Labilithrix luteola, assembly GCF_001263205.1. GTDB lineage: Bacteria > Myxococcota_A > Polyangia > Polyangiales > Polyangiaceae > Labilithrix > Labilithrix luteola. The sequence continues at coordinate 3,101,777 of NZ_CP012333.1, read as the reverse complement.
GCGGCGACCGACGCGAAGAGGTTCGCGCGTGAGCTGCCGACGAGACGCACGGTCGACGTGGAGCAGTTCTGCTCGTGGTCGGCGTGAAGAATGAAGAGAAGGTTGATCGCGGACTCGATGTCCGGGTCGACGACGTAGGGCTCCGCAGGAACGGCGAACATCATGTGCATGAAGTTCGCGGCGTACTTGAGGTTGTTCTGCGGGTAGATGAACGGCTGGCCGATCGACTTCTTGTAAGCGTAGGCCGCGATCGTACGCACCTTCGAGATGAGGCGCGCGATCGTGATGTCCATCTTCTCCTTGTCGTTGATGTCGTGCTCCTCCGGGTAATACGTGGAGAGCGAGCAGACCATCGAGGAGAGCACGGCCATCGGGTGGGCCGTCGACGGGAAGCCGTCGAAGAAGTGCTTCATGTCCTCGTGGATCAACGAGTGACGCGTGAGCAGGTTCGAGAAACGATCCAGCTCCGGCTGCGTCGGAAGCTCTCCGTAGATCAGGAGGTACGCCGTCTCGACGAAGCGCGACTTCTCTGCGAGCTGCTCGATCGGAATTCCCCGGTAACGGAGAATGCCCTTCTCTCCGTCGAGGAATGTGATCGCGCTCTTCGTCGACGCCGTGTTCATGAAGGCCGGGTCGAGTGTGACCAGACCTGTCTTGGCGCGGAGGTTCGCGATGTCGATGCCGCGTTCGTTCTCGGTCCCGGTGATGACCGGAGCCTCGAACGTCGAATCCTTCAGCTTAATCTCGACCTTGTCCGTCACGGGGGCCTCCTCGAAGCGCGCTGGATATTAGGGAACCTTGCGCGGCGCGTCACCCCCCAAAAGACGACCAAATCTACCAACGTCCGAGATTTGATTCGCGCCCTTCCGACCGCCGGCCTTTCTTGGCCGACGAACGCTACGCAATTCATACGCGCGAACCCATTCGGGGTCGCCGTTGAGCCGTGAACGTCACGGTTCGGCACTCCGTGAGGAGTGTCCAACGATGCGATTCTCGACGGTTCGCACGGTGAAGAACGCGTGACGAACCGGCCGAGATCGCGGGAGGCTCATGACCTCCAGTGGCGGCGCGCATCGGCCTGGGCCTGGCCGATTCGGCGCTGCTCCTGAACGAGCGCACCGTATGCCCGAGGCATGCGCGGATCGCGGCCGAGAGCGAAGAGGACGCGTAGCGCGGCCTCGGCGTCGTCTTCGGCTCGGTGAGCATTCTCGAGTGAGATGCCGAGACGCGCAGCGACGTCTCCGAGGGCACGAGATTTCTCGTCGGATTGGATGTCACGCGCCCAGATGAGCGGGTCCAACCATTCCACGTCGCGCGTGAGCCCGGGCACACCCGCGGTGTCGAACTTCGCGCGGGAGAACTCGCTCATCATGAACGCGCGATCGAACGGAGCGTTGTAGGCCGCGGGCACGCGTCCACGCAGCGCGGCAGCGATCTCCGAAGCGACGGCCTCGAAGCGCGGCTTGTCCGCGACCATGTCATCCGTGATGTGGTGAATCGCGGAGACCTCGGCCGGGATGGGGATGCTGGGGTGGATGAGCCAGTTGTACTTGGCGACGATCTCGCCGCCCTTGCCGACGACGATGCCGACTTCGACCACGCGATCGACGGAGGCGTCGCGGCCCGTGGTTTCGACGTCGAGCAGCGCGATCTCGATCTCCTGCCAAGGCGTGTCCGCCGCAATGCCTTCGGCAAGGCCGCGGACCGTCGTCTTGAGGAGATGCGCGATGCCCGGGTAATGGCGGCCGGTCGGAAAGCACCCGCAGCCGTCACCGAGCGAACGCGTCACGTGGCGGGCCTACTTCTTCGAGCCGGCGTCGGTCGCCGTGCTCGGCTTGGAGGTTCCGGCATCGGCGCCCGTCGTGGGCGGCTTGCCCGCAACGGCGCCCGCGCCAGCCACGGCCGCGCTGCCGCTTGCCGGCGCGCTCGGCGTGTCTTTGCCGAGGCCCGCGAGCTCGAGGCCGATCCACTCGTTCATGTCCTGGCGACCATCGAACGAGCGGCCGTTGATGAAGATCGACGGCGTGCCCTCGATCTTGACGTCTTCGCCGAGCTTCTTGTCTTTGGCGATGCGCTCGGTCGTCTCGTTCGACTGCATGTCGGCGTGGAGGCGCGACACGTCGAGACCGAGCTCCTTCGCGTAGTTGTCGAGGTCGCTCTGCTCGAGATGGCGCTGGTTCGCGAAGAGCGCGTGGTGCATCTCCCAGAACTTGCCCTGCTTCCACGCCGCGATCGCCGCGCGCGCCGCGATGTCCGCGTGGGGGTGACCCGGAAGCGGGTAGAACTTGAAGACGAAGCGGACGTCGTTTTTGTGCCCTTCGACGACCTTGTCGATGTACGGGGCGACTTCGCCGCAGTGCGGGCACTCGAAGTCAGCGAACTCGACGATCGTGATGGGCGCGCTCTCGGGGCCCTTCACGGGCGAGCCATCGAGCGGGACGTCCTTCACCTTGCTCGCGTCGAAGCGGTTCTTGTAGCTGGTCTCGACCTGCTCGCGCGTCATGCCGTCTTTGACGCCGCGAAGCACGTACTTCGCTGCAGGCAGACACTTCGAGCACGCGCGCTTCTCCTGCACGCACTGCGCGATCGACACCGGCACGTTCTGGCAAGGAGAGAGGAACTCGGAGACGTAGGCGCTCCATTCCTTCTTCTCGCGCGGCGTGAGCCCGCTCGTATCGACACCCTCGAGGGTGACCTCGGCGGCCGCCGGCTTCTCTTTGGTGGTCGCGTCGTCCGGCTTGGACTTGCCGCACGTCGATTCCGATATGGCAAAAAGCCCAAGGATACCGATGGTTAGCGCTTTTGAGACCATGCGAGCGGGCGCAGTCTAACACAGGCACCGCCGTTGGGGCGGCCAGGACCACCCCTGGTCGGGTTCGTGCCGGGGCCATGGTCGAGAAAACCCGGCGATCCTCCGTTTGCGCGACGGCGGGGACGCGGCTAGGTATTGCGCACCTTGCGCTCGGTCGTCTTTCGCTTTCGGGACATCTCGGCGCTGAGCGTGGCGCTCGAGGAGACGCGCGGCTCGCTGCCGTTGCCCGAAGGTGAGGCTGGCGTCGACGGTGAATGGGTGCTCGCCATTTTCGAGATCGGCTCGCGTCGGCGCGCCACGGCTGCGGCTGCGCGATGCGTGTGCGCCGCGGGCGACCCTCACGTCGAGTTCGAGCGTCGCGATTGGGATCGCCTCCAGTCCTTCGCGGTCGCCCGCAGTGAGCACATGCGTGCCGCGCGGCCCTTGTCCACGACCTCGTCCGGACGACTGCCGGCGGCCTTGGAGAGCCCCATCCCGAACGAGAGTGACCTCCCGCCCGCGTCGGTTCCCATCGAATCCACGCGCGTCCCGCTGGGCTCGCGTGTGCTCATCGTCGACGCCGACCCGGTCACCCGCACCGACGTGTGCTCGATGCTCGCGGAGATCGGGCTCAACGTGGAAGCCGTGGCCACGGCCGAAGACGCTTCGGCTCGCATGCGCGAGGTTGCGTTCGACGCGCTCGTGCTCGATTTCCACGCCAAAGGGCAGGACCCGCTCGCCTTCGTGCGCGGGCTGCGTCGCGATCCGCTGCGTTCCCCCTTGCCGGTGCTCTTCTTGTCGAGCCACCCTTCGTCGCGTGACGAGGTGGAAGCGTTCGCCAGTGGCGCCGACGACTTTTTGCCGAAGCCGTTTCGGGCCGCCGAGCTGGGCGCCCGCATCTACGGCCTGCTTCGTCGCGCGCGACTGCTTCGCGCGAATCTTGGACCGGGGGCAACCGGAGGAACTCCGTGACGGATAGTCTGCCGCCACCGTCGATTGAGCTCGAAAGTTTAGAAGGCGTTAGAGGGGCGCGGCGCCTTTTGGCCGTGGGTGGTGGTCGTGGTGGCGTGGGCAAGAGCCTCATCGCCCAGAACCTGGCCGTCTACTTCGCGCAGCTCGGCAAGAGCGTCGTGCTCGTCGATTGCGATCCGACGGGCGCGAACATCCACACGCAATTCGGGCTCAATGCGCTCTCGTACCCGCCGCCCATCGACGGTCCGCTCGAAGAGCTGATGAAGTCGCTCGTTCCGACGAGCGTTCCCGGTCTCTCGATCTTGCCCGGACCGCACGACGCCATCGAGCCGCCGCTGCAGCTCCGAGCCGGTCGCAAGAGCCGCTGGCTCGCGCGCCTCCGCGCCTTGCCGTGCGACTACATGGTCGTCGACGTCGGTCCAGGCCATTCGAACCTCGCGCTCGACGTCATGCTCGGCGCCGACCTCGCGATCTGCGTGACCGTGCCCGAGCCGCCGGCCATCGAGGCAACGTACCGCTTCATGCGCGCCGCCTTCCGGCGCAAGCTTCGTCGCGCGCTCGTGCGCGATCGCTACCGGCTCTCGCTCGTCGATCGCACGATGAAGGAGATCGGCCGCCTTCCTTCGCCGATCGAGCTGATTCGCTCGCTCGCCCGTGTCGACCGCACCCTCGCCGAGCTCGCCTGGGCCGAGGCGCATCGCGTGCACCTCTATCTGGCTGTGAACCAGACGCGCGTGCGCACCGACCTCGAGCTTGCCGGTTGGATGAGCACGCTCTGCAAGCGCCACTACGGCGTCGCGCTCGACGAGCTCGGTTGGGTCGAGCATGACGACACGGTGTGGCTCTCGGTCCGCCGCCGCCGGCCGCTCCTCGTCGACAGCCCCACCTCCAAGGCCGCGCGCAACATCGAGCGCATCGCCCGTCGTGTCGTGGCGCTCACCGCGCCCAAGCAGGAGACCGCCGAGATGGCGCCGCCGCTCATGGGAACGGGCGGGGCTCCGAGCTCGCTCGACCCGCCGGATCACTACGCGGTGCTCGGTGTCGGTCGCTCGTCGAACGACGAAGAGATTCGTCGCGCGTTCAAGCGCCAGCGCGAGGTCTACGCCACCGGCGGTCTCGCCACCACCTCCCTTCTTGATGACTCCGAGCTCGGAAATGCGCAGGCGCGCGTCGACGAAGCGCACGACACGCTGCTCGATCCGGTTCGTCGTCGAGCCTACGACCTCTCGACGTTCCCCGAGCCCGATGCGCCGCCGCTCGTCGGTGCCATCGCTCGGCCCGCACTCGCGGCGGAGCAGCTCATGCTCCAGAGCGAGCTCGCGCGCGAGATCGGTCCGGACACCGAGTTTTCCGGCCCGCTCCTTCGTAAGGTCCGTGAGTCGCAAGGAATCGAGATCGTCGAGATCAGCTCTCGCACGAAGATCTCGAAGGCTCACCTGGTCGCTCTCGAAGAAGAGACCTACGACAACCTGCCGGCCATCGTTTACGTCCGCGGCTTCGTGATGGAGCTTGCCAAGTACCTGCGTCTCGACCCCGCGCAGGTCCAGCGCACCTACCTCCGGCGGATGCGCGAGAAGAACGCGTCGTGAACGAGGCTCCCCCCATCGGGGATCACGGCGCGCCACGGGATGGCGTGCGCGACGAACGTGGCCTGACGACCAAGCGCGTTCGCCCGGCCGCGAGTGTCGACGCCCTGTTCGCGTTCGGCCTCTTCGTCGTGGCGCTCGCGCTGCGCCTCGCGGCGGCGTTCACGCTCGCGGCCGAGCCCGTATGGGACGGCCAGTATTACGACTTCGGCGCCAAGCGAATCGCCGCCGGGTTCGGATACTCCGACGACCGGATGATCGACGGTCACGCCGTCTGGCATCCGTGGTGCCACTATCCCGTTGGCTACAGCGGCTATTTGGCTGCGTTTTACAAGTTTTTCGGCGCCACGCCTGTCGCGGCCCACGTGGCAAACGGCGTCTGCGGTGCCCTGCTCGCCGTCGTCACGTATCTGCTCGCGCGCGAAGCTCTGTCGCCTCGTCGGGCGAGAGCCGCTGGTGTCCTCGTGGCGGTTCATCCGGGCCTCGTGTTGTACGGCGCGCTCGCGATGACCGAGCCGCTCTCGGCGCTGCTCGTTCTGGCGGCATTCTGGACTTCGATTCGCGTGCGACGAAGCCATTGGGGGCTCGCCTCGAAGCTGCCGTCGTGGCTCTTGTCGCTGCGCGGGCCCGCGGCGGGGGCGCTCGTCCTCGGTCTGTCCGCGCTGGTGCGTCCGCAAGGCTTGCTCTGCGCACCGATCCTCGGCCTCGCGTACGGCGTGCCCGGCGAGGTCGAGGCGCATGCTCGCTGGCAGTCGCTTCGTCGTTTCGTCGTGGGGGGCGTCGTCGCGTCGCTCGTCGCCCTCGTCCCGGTCTTGCCGTGGACGGCGCGCAACTGTCGCGTGATGGACGGCTGCGCGTTCGTCAGCACGAACGCCGGTTGGAATCTCGCCATCGGTGCATTCCCGCGCGCGACCGGACGCTTCGAAACGCTTCGTTCGTCCGACGGATGCCGCGAGGTGACCGGTCAGGTCCAGCAGGATCGATGCTGGCTCGCCTACGGTCTTTCGCACATCCGCTCGGCTCCGCTCCGCTGGCTCGGCCTCGTGCCCGCCAAGCTTTCGTACACCTTCGATCACGAGTCGTTCGCGGTCGAATACCTCCACGAGGCAAGGCCCGCGGCATGGCCCGAGCCTCGTCGCACGCGAGCACGCGAGCTGCTCACGAGCCTTCACCGACTGCTCGTCGTGTTCGCCACGTTCGCATTCGTCGGGCTCGTCGTTCCGGGGCGCGGCAAGCCGCGTGAGATGCGAAGAGCGGCGATTGCGCAAGGCGTGGTCTTCGCCTCGCTCGGCATCGGCGCTTACTTGGCATTCGCCGAAGGCACGCCCACGTTCTGGCCGCTCGTCCTCGTGTCGTGCGTCCTGCCGTGGCTACCGATTCCCGGTCGGCCGGCGCTGCCACCCGCGATTGCGATGGGGGTCGTGCTCCTCGCGACCACGGTCCTCACGCACGCCGTCTTCTTTGGCGAGGACCGCTACCACATGGTCGTCACGCCGGTGCTCTGCCTGCTCGCGGCCGCCGCCTTCCGCGCGCCCGCATTCTCGCCCAAGAACACGCCCGAATACACGAACGGCGCGAACACCGAGTTGGGTGGGCGCGCCGTCGAAAGTGCTCAAGCTCAAGCGGAGTAAGCGACGCGGTTCTACCGTGCGCTCGCTTCGAGGGGCAAAGAAAAAGCGGGCGAGAGGATGCCCGTGCAGGCCTGCGCGTAGGCCCTCTCCTGGCAGGTGGAGTTGTCAGCCTGTGCCATCCTGAGCCTGCTCCACGATCGGCGTGTCGTAGAGCCGCTCTCGGGCGCGCCGACATTGTTCCGAATTTCTACAGTTCGGCCGTGGTACGGCCAGTGCTAGCGCTCGTAAGCGGGCTCTCCTGAAGGGCCGCGAGGGAGAGCGTGATGCGAAAGATTCTCTGGACCGCCCTGGTTCTCGGCACCGTTGCGACGACGACCATCGCCCTCCCGCGCGATGCGCAGGCATGCGGTGGGTGCTTTGCGCCCCCCGAGACGCCGACGGTGGTGACGGACCACCGGATGATCCTTTCGATCTCGAAGGATCAATCGACGCTCTACGATCAGATCAAGTACTCGGGAGCGCCGGAGTCGTTCGCTTGGGTGCTCCCGATCTCGGGCACGGTCACCGTGGGCCTGAGTTCGGATGCCGTCTTTCAGGCACTCGACGGTCTCACGCAGACGACGGTGCTGCCGCCTCCGCTCAACTGCCCGACGCGTCCGAACAACTGCAACGCGTCGTTCGGCAGCAGTGACTCCGCGGGGACGGCGCCGAATGCGGGCGTGACGGTGAACAGCCGCCAGGTGGTTGGTCCGTATGACACCGTGCAGCTGAGCGCGACGGATCCTGCGGCGCTGGCAAACTGGCTTTCGCAGAATGGCTTCAGCGTTCCGGCGGGCATCCAGCCGGTCATCGACACGTACGTCGGCGAGCACTTCGACTTCCTCGCGCTGAAGCTCTTGCCGGGCAAAGGCGTGCAGGACATGCGCCCTGTCCGTGTGACCACGCCGGGGGCGAGCACGGTGCTGCCGCTTCGCATGGTCGCTGCAGGTACGGGCTCGACGGTGGGCATCTCGCTGTGGGTCGTCGGTGAAGGTCGCTACGAGCCGCAGAACTTCCCGACGTTCATGGTCGAGGCGAGCGAGCTCTCCTGGGACTGGACGCAGAACAAGAGCAACTACGTCGACATTCGCGCGCAGAAGACGACGGCCGGCGCCGGGCGCGCGTGGGAGATCGAGAACTCGACCAACGTTCTCCCGCAGAACATCCAGAACGCGGTGATCAACGGTTACTACTACAACGGCTCGGGGCCCTACCCGCAGACCGAGGAAGACCGCGCGCAGCTGTCGTATCTGCCGATCACGGATGCCAACGGCGCGGTGGTGAAGACGGCCGTTCAGGTTCGCCAGGAAGATCTCGATACGCTCTTCCACGGCATTCCGTCGGCAGCGACGCGGGTGACGCGTCTTCGCGCGGACGTAGCGCATGCTGCGCTCGACGCGGATCTGGTGATGTCGGCATCGCAGAAGCAGGACGTTCTGCCGACGACGCGCCAGGTGACCAAGGAGCTCAATCAGCCGACCTGCCCGGTCTACAACGGCTGCGATCAAGTCGGCACGGCTCCGCGCGACGAGGCGAACTTCCGATCGACGACTACGACCGGCGGTACCACGGCGTGCTCGACGACGCCGCCCAAGCAGGAATCACGCAACGCGTGGGCCGGTGTGGGCCTTGGCCTGCTCGCCACCGTGATCGGCAAGGTCGTTCGCAAGCGTCGCGCGGTGCGTCAGTAACTTTTCGAGGCGAGCGGCTGGACGTCCTCTCGATGGGTAGGGGACAATTCCGAGTGGGAGAGTGACATGCGAAAGCTTGCTTTGGCGGCCTTGGCCTTCACGGCCGTTGCGACGACGACGTTGGCCATGCCTCGCGATGCCGAGGCGTGCGGTGGATGTTTTGCGCCGCCGGAGACGCCGACGGTCGTAACGGACCACCGGATGATCCTCTCGATCTCGAAGGATCAGTCGACGCTCTACGATCAGATCAAGTACTCGGGGGCGCCGGAGTCGTTCGCGTGGGTGCTTCCGATCTCGGGCACGGTCACCGTGGGCCTGAGTTCGGATGCCGTCTTCCAGACGCTCGACGGTTACACACAAACGCAGGTCCTTCCTCCGCCGCGAAACTGCCCGTCCCCGCCTAACTCGTGCAGCCGCGGTGGTGCAACGAACGCGTCCGGGGCGGCGTTCGACGAGTCGGGCGGCGGCGTGACGGTGAACAGCCGCCAGGTGGTTGGTCCGTATGACACCGTGCAGTTGAGCGCGACGGATCCGGCGGCGCTGGCAAACTGGCTTTCGCAGAATGGCTTCAGCGTACCGGCCGGCATCCAGCCGGTGATCGATACGTACGTCGGCGAGCACTTCGACTTCCTCGCGCTGAAGCTCTTGCCGGGCAAAGGCGTGCAGGACATGCGACCGGTGCGCGTGACCACGCCCGGCGCGAATGCGGTTCTTCCGCTGCGCATGGTGGCTGCGGGTACGGGCTCGACGGTGGGCATCTCGCTGTGGGTCGTCGGTGAAGGTCGCTACGAGCCGCAGAACTTCCCGACGTTCATGGTCGAGGCGAGCGAGCTCTCCTGGGACTGGACGCAGAACAAGAGCAACTACGTCGATATTCGCGCGCAGAAGACGACGGCTGGCGCAGGCCGCGCGTGGGAGATCGAGAACTCGACCAACGTTCTCCCGCAGACCATCCAGAGCGCGGTGATCAACGGCTACTCCTACAACGGTTCGGGGCCTTATCCGCAGACCGAGGAAGACCGCGCGCAGCAGTCCTACCTGCCAATCACGGACGCCAATGGCGCCGTCGTGAAGACGGCCGTTCAAGTCCGTCAGGAAGATCTCGATACGCTCTTCCACGGCATTCCGTCGGCGGCGACGCGCGTGACGCGTCTTCGCGCGGACGTAGCGCATGCTGCGCTCGATGCAGACCTGGTGATGTCGGCGTCGCAGAAGCAGGACGTTCTGGCGACGACGCGCCAGGTGACCAAAGAGCTCAATCAGCCGATCTGCCCGGTCTACAACGGCTGCGATCAGGTCGGCACGGCTCCGCGCGACGAGGCGAACTTCCGATCGACGACCACCACCGGGGGCACCACCGCGTGCTCCACCTCGATCCCGACCACGGGTTCCTCGAATGCCTGGCTCGGCGTCGGCCTCGGCGCGTTCGCGGTCGCGCTCGGCAAGGTCGTTCGTGCACGGGCTCGCAGGGCGCCGCCGCGTTCCTAGAGCTCGGGCGCATCAGCTCTACGTGCTATTCGGTTGAAGATGCCGTCGTTTCTCGCAGGGGTTCGCAGACTCGGCGTGTTCGCAGGCGCGGCGCTCGTCGTCACGGGCGCCGTCGCAAGCGCTGCGTGTTCGAGCGATCCGACTAGCAACATCGGTCTCTGCTCCGACTACACGCCTCCGGCGACGTTCGACGCGACGACCCCGGCGGTCTCGTTCTCGAAGGACGTGATGCCCATTTTCAAGCAGTCGTGCGCGTTCTCGACGTGCCACGGCTCCAACGTGGGGGACGCGAACGGCGTCTATCTCGGTGACGACGCGCCCCGGGTGCATGCTGCCGTCCTGGGCGTGGTGGCCAGCGAGCTTCCGTCGATGGCCTTTGTCGTCGCCGGCGATCCTCGCGCCAGTTACCTCATGCGCAAGATGGATGGCAGCCAGTGCGCGCTCGACGCCCAGTGCCAAGGCGGCTCCTGCCAGATGTCGATGCCTCGCGGCGAAGACCCTCTCCCCCTCGAAACGCGGGACGTCGTTCGCCGCTGGATCGCGCAGGGCGCAAAGAACGACTAGAGCCCGCGGGCTTCGCCCTGTAAGTTGCGAGCGCATGATTGGGCGCCTCACCGGTAGGGTGACGCAGGAAGACGACGGCACGATCGTCGTGGACGTCAACGGCGTGGGCTACGAGGTCATCGTTCCCCTCGGAACGATCGGCCGCGCCAAGGCCGACCCCGAAGGGCGCGTGACCCTCTTCATCCACACGCACGTCCGCGAAGACGTGTTTTCGCTCTTCGGGTTCGCGAGCGACGGCGACCGACTCGCATTCCGCACGCTGATCGGCGTGAGTAGCGTCGGACCGAAGACCGCCATTGCCGTGCTCTCCGCGCTCCCGGCGCCCGATCTCGGTCAGGCCATCGCGCGCAAGGAGCTCGGCAAGCTCACGAGCATCAGCGGCATCGGCAAGAAGACGGCCGAACGTCTCCTCCTCGAGCTCAAAGACAAGCTGCCGATCCTCGAAGCCGCCGGGCCACGCGGGACCGCTACCGCGGGCGCTGCGGCGGCCGCACCGGCGAGCACCAGCAGCGCGAGCGATCTGCTGGCAAGGGCCCTCATCAACATGGGCTATCGCCAGGCCGAGGCCGATCGTGCGATCGAACAGCTTGGCGGCAAGGTCTTCGAGCTCGGGCTTCCGGACCTGCTCAAGGAAGCGCTCGCAGTCCTCTCGAAATAGGCTGAAATCCCGCGTCCAGCGGGAATCCCGGCACCCCATGAGCCCCCGGTGACGACAGGGGCCTTTTCGCGCTAGAACCCTGCCGGGGCACGCAAGGTATGAGCAGCAAGAAGAAGAAGAACGCCGCGAAGCGTCACGATCGTCGTTTCATCGCGCAAAGCGGCAACAGCCCGTGGATTCCGCGCGTCGCGGGAGGTCTCGGCGCCGCCGCGCTCGGTGCGTCGGCCTGGGCGTACGCCTACGGGCAGTCCTTCGAGGCCGACGAGAAGCTGAAGGTCATCCCGCAGTACCTTCTGGCGGGCGGCGCAGTGCTCACCGGCATTGCCATCTGGTTCGGCACGAGCAGCGAAGCACCCGTTCGTGTCGGCGATCCGGGCATCGGCATCGAGCGCGGTGAGGTTCGACGCATACCCTGGTGGGGCGTCGAGTCGATCACGTTCGAGCCCGGCAATCTCGCGCTCGCGGTCGTCGGTCGCGACGAAGCTGGCATCGACTGGTCCTTCAAGGTGCCGGTCAAATCGCATCCCGACGCGGTCGGCTGGATCGTTTCGGAGGCCACGGCTCGTATTCCGAAGCGTGTCGACATCTCGGACGACCTTCGCGAGAAGCTCCCCGCCGCGGCGCCCCACGCGGGACTCGCGGTCGATCTCGAGCCGCTCCAAATCGTCGGGCGCAAGTGCGCCGCCACCGGCAAGACGATCTCCTACGAACCCGATGGTCGCATTTGCACGCGTTGCGAGCGCGTCTACCTGAAGACCGCCGTGCCGAAGAAGTGCAAGTGCGGAGCGTCGCTCGCGCACCTCCGTGGCGAGGACGAGGCCAGCGGCGCGGACGAGACCGGTGATTCGGAGGCCGACGACGAGAAGGCCGCCGAGGCCGCGTCGAGCTGAGGAACGCACGATGGAAGGAAAGCAGCTTCTGGCACGAGGAATGGGCGCGAGCCCTGGCCAGGCGACTGGCGCGATCGTCTTTCGCTCGGAAGACGCGATCGCCCTCGCCGCCACGGGCAAGCCCGTCATTCTCGTTCGTATCGAGACCACCTCCGAGGACGTTCCGGGCATGCAGGTCGCCGCGGGCATCATCACCACGCGCGGTGGTCTCACTGGCGACGGCGCCATCGTGGCGCGTAGCCTCGGCAAGCCGTGCATCGCATGGTGCGGGCCCATTCGCGTCGACTATGCGAGTGACTCGCTGACGATCTGGCGTGACTCCACGGCCGAGCAAGCGGACGTCGTGCTGAAGAAGGGCGACGTCATCACCATCGACGGCGGTCGCGGCGAAATCTGGGGCGTCTGACCCTAGGCAGTTTCGACGCGGTTACGACCGCGGTGCTTCGCCGAGTACATCGCCTTGTCGGCGCGCTGGAGAAGCTCGTCGAGCTGCCACGACTCGTTCTCCGCGCTCGCGAGTCCGACCGACGCGGTTGCACGATGAATCTCGCCCGACGGTAGCGGGTATTTCGCCTCGGCAATGGCTCGGCGCACGCGCTCGGCCGCGATGCGGGCGCCCGCCTCCGCCGTTTGCGTGAGGGCCACGACGAACTCCTCACCGCCCCAGCGCGCGACGAAATCGGTCTTGCGCGCCATGCCGGCGAGCACCCGCGCAACGCCCTGCAAGACGGCGTCGCCGGCGTCGTGGCCGAGCGTGTCGTTGACCTTCTTGAAGTGGTCGACGTCGAGGAGCAGCACGCTGATCGGAAAGAGCTGCCGCTCGCTCGCGGCGCGCGCTTTGTCGAGGCGCTCGATGAAGGCGCGGCGATTCAAGAGGCCGGTGAGCGTGTCGGTGGAGGCCAGGCGTCGGGCTTCGGCCACGAGCGCGGTCATGCGGAGCGGACCACCGAGCTCGCTCGCGAGCAGCGACATGAGGCGCCGGTCGTCGTGGGAGGCGCCGCGCCGGCTCGGAGCGAGTGCGATCTGACCCATGTTCACGCTGCCGAATCGAACGGGAAGGACGATGGGGGGCGTCGACCACTCGGCCTGGGCCGCGCGCTTGTCGGCGATGATGAAGGCGTCGCCTTCTTCCGGCTTGCGGCGCTCCGGCGGGAAGGGAACTTCGAGCGCGTCGCGTGCTTCGCGCTCTGCGATCTCGCGCTGCTCCTGATGCGTGTGAATGAAGAGGCGGACCTTGTTCTTGACCCGCGGCGCGGACACGGCGTCCGTGGCGAGCGCGATCCAGCGATAGCCGGTGACGTCGGAGGTGAGCGCGACGAGATCCGAGAAGAGGAGTTCGAGCTCTTCGGCGCTCTGCGAGAGGGCGCGCACTTCGCCGGCGAGCGTGGACTCGAAGAGCGAGGCGTCGAGCAGCTGCGAGAGTCGCTCCTGGATGTTTCCGCGGGTCGGGAGCTGCGGATGCGAAGCCGGCGGCGGCTTGGTCATCGATGACGACGTCACGTCGCCGAGGACGTTGATGAGCCGATCGATCTCGGTCTTCGTCACGTACGCGGTCGCTCCCGCGTGGCGTGCCCAGAAGCGTGAGCGCCGATCGTCCGATGCCGTCAGCAGCACCACCGGCACGTTCGCCGTCGCGGGCTCCGCACGGAGAAGCCGGCAAAGCTGCAGTCCGGAAATGCCCGGCATCCAAAGATCGGTGACGACGGCATCCGGCGGCTGGGCCAGAGCCATTTCGGCGGCTTCCGAGGCGTCTGCGACCTCCTCGATGACGTGCCCCTTATCGCGGAGCCGAACACCGAGGAGCGCACGCGCGCTCGCGCTGTCGTCGACCAAGAGAATCCGCGCCACTTCGACTTCGACTATGCTCGCGCGCCCTGCTGTAGAAAGCAAAAAGGAGCTGTAGCCATGAGCGCCGATCCGAAGAAAAATCCGCCTACAGGCACCGCGACCGTGTCCCTGACGGTGACCGTCATTGGCACGGGAACGATGGGTCAGGGGATTGCCCAGGTCGTCGCCACCAGTGGCCATACGACCCGCGTGTTCGATGCTGTAGACGGCCGGGCGATCAAAGCCGTTAAGGGGATTGCCGAGCAGCTCGAAAAACTCGTTGCCAAGGGCAAGATCACCCACGATCTGCGGGCGGCGACGCTCAACCGGCTGTCGGCCGGAACATCGGCGCGTGACGCGTGTGCAGGTGCCGATGTCGTCATCGAGGCGGTACCGGAGGACATGAAGCTGAAACTCGAGGTCCTGCAGCCGGTCCTCGAAGTCCTCGCCCCCAAGGCTCTCGTCGCCACCAACACCTCCTCGCTGTCCATTACCGAGCTCGGCGCCCGCCTCGGCGTGCCGGACCGGACCGTGGGCCTCCACTTCTTCAACCCGCCTCCGGTCATGGAGCTCGTCGAAGTCGTTCGCGGTCTCTCCACCAGCGAGGAAACCATCTCGCGGTCGCTCGATTTCGTACGCGGCCTGGGCAAAACGCCCATCGTCGTTCGCGACGTCCCCGGCTTTGCCACGAGCCGTCTCGGCGTCATCCTCGGCGCCGAGGCGATGCGCATGCTCGAAATGGGCGTCGCAAGCGCGACCGACATCGACCGCGGTATGGAGCTTGGCTACCGCCACCCCATGGGGCCGCTCAAGCTGACCGACCTCGTGGGTCTCGACGTCCGCCTCGCCATCCTCGAACACCTCCAGCGGGAGATCGGCGAGCAGTTCCGCCCGCCCGCCATCCTCCGCGCCATGGTTCGCGCCGGAAAACTGGGGAAGAAGAGCGGCGAGGGCTTCTACAAGTGGGTCGACGGAGTGCCCGTCCCCAACTAGCGCCTTAGCGCGGTGGCTCGAGCGCACACTTTTCCGCGGCGAGCCACGTGAAGACGTTCACCGAGAGCTGGTTGATCTCGGGAATCGTTCACACGACGCAGGGGCGTGCTTTCGTGAGCACGCCCCTGCGAAGGATGGTTTCGTCGAACCTCAGTCCATGCCGTCGCAGGCCGGCTTCGGGTTGGGGCATGCTCCCACGACGACGCGCGGCAAAGTCTGCACGCAGCCGGTGATGGCCTGGAAGTCGTTCGTCGGGCGGAAGTCGACGAGCGCTCCGTCGAAGCCCTCGGTCACGGCGTGTCCGTCGACTTCCTTGAAGACCGAGTTGGTGATGAACGCGCTGCCGGGCTGAGCCGTGAAGATGACCGCGCCGTTGTGCGTGCCGATGTTGCTGCAGCTGTTGAGGATGCAGCTGCAGTCGAAGCCCGCGTACTCGATGCGAACGTGGTCGAGCTTGTTCTTGTCGGAGGGAATGCCGCCGAACCACAGGCCTCGCCAGTCGCCCGCCTTGGGCGACGCGGAGGCCGAGGTGAAGACGATCGGCTTCTCCGCCGTGCCGAGCGCGCGGATGGCCCCGGTGGAGGGCTTGTCGCCGGAGCCCTGGACCTTGAGGGCCGTCTCGGCCTCGAACCTCATGACGACACCTGGTTCGATTGTGAGCGTAGCGGTAGGTGCGCCGTCTTTGGGGCCGACGACGAAGTAGTCGAGCGTGGTCTTGCCCATGTGGTACGGCACGCCGCGTTCGTGAAGCGTGGCATCGAGGGCGAGGCCATTGGCATCGCTCGCGCCGACCGCACGAAGGAGGATCTCGTCGATCTTGTTGCCGGTGTACTTGCCGACGGGCAGGCGATCGATCGAATGCTCTTCGATCTGGATCGGGTAGGGGCTCTCGCCGGCGCCCGAGCCGGTGATGGTGAGATCGGTCGAGCCCTCGATGAAGTTCGAGCCGCGCTGCATCCAGATGCCGGTGCCGAGCGAATTCTTGATCGTGACGTGGTCGACGAAGAGAAGCGGATCGGCCGGAAGCTCGCCGTCGCCGAGGATGTTCAACGTGGCGTTGTCTTCGAAGTCACCGCCGCCGCCACCGTCGAACGTGACGTACTTGAAGCGCGCCGTGCCGGGGGCCACGACATGAATGCTGGCCCAGCGCTCGCCGTCGCGCCCGCCGAACTTGATCGGCTTCGTGGCCGTGCCTTCGGCGATGAGCGTGCCGCCGATGTTGGGCGTGCCGGGGTACGCGACGTGAATGTGTTTGCCCTTCGCCACGAGAACCTCGGCGCACGGCTCGATGGTGAGCTTGGCGCCGTTGCGCACGTTCACGTCGTACTCGACGATGTGCGGGCTGCCCGCGGTGGTCCAGACCTGCTCGCCTTCGACGTCGTCCTTGTGCATCGTCGGGCCGCCGGTCGGCGCGGGGCAGTCGATCGCGGGCGCGCTCGCGTCTGCCTCGGTGCTCGGGAAGTTGCCGCCGCCGTCGGGTGCGGGGTTGGGCGTGACTTCGGTCGATTCTTCGCAGGCCGTCGACGCAAAGGCTGCCGCGAGGATGATGGCGCCGAACGAAGCAAACACTCTATTCACGGACGAATCCTTTCGATCGAGAGGGAGGAACGCTCCCTCCGCAAGACGCAGATGGCTGGACGCTCATCGACGTCGTCCATTGTTCGACCGGCAGGATGACCCGAGGATGACTGTGAGCCTCGAATGGGAAAATACGGGGCGCGGGGCGGTCGCGTTGCGTTTCGCGACGGGTCGCCCGAATGGATGACGGGGCGCCGCGGAGAGGCCCGACGCCCGACGCCCGCGTTCAACGGCTGTACTTGACGGTCACGTGCAATTCGTCGCCGTGAATCGCGTGCCACGCGGTGACGTTCTTCACGCGCGTCAGCTCGGTGGCGTAACGACAAATCTCCGTGACGGCGAAGCGGCCGAGGACGGTCGTCGTGTACGGATGATCCTTCAGCACGAACAATTGAGTTTGGTCGTCGAGCTTCTTCGGGGTTAGGACGCCGTGCGTGTGATCGTGCCTCCACAAGTCGGCGGCTTGCGCGGCCACCTGGTCGGGACTGGCGAGCTGTAGAAGGAGCTTCCGCACCGTTCCGAAGCCGGCGTCCATCATGCGGTCGATGAACTTCGTGAAGACTGCACGATCCCCCTTCGCAGGGCCGGTCATCACCGCGTCATACCAGGCCATCACGTAGCGCTCGGGCTGCCACTCGCCGACGACCACGACGTTGTCGACCGTCGCGGCGCGCACTTCCTCGGGCATGATTTGCCCGATCTCCGCGAGGCCCGGTTCGCCCCAGAGCTGGATGGCCGCCTTGCGGAAGCCGACGAAGATTGTCCGGCGGGCACGCGGTTCGGCCGCCCTCAGCTTGTCGCTACTACTACCCATTCCGCCCGCCCCTACGTCGCGTTGCTCACCACCTGGCAGCGGCAGCTTCGCGACTGCTGAACGTTACCATGCCCTTCGAGGGTGAAAGAGCAGCCGCACTTCGGGGGCGTTTCTGCAGCGCACTCTCGGTGGCGCCTCCGACCAAATGGTTGGCTGGCGACATCGACGTCAGCGCCGCCCGCTGCGTCGCCGTTCAGGTGCGTGCGCACGTGCGCGCGTCAGGCGGGCAGTTCGACGATGAACGTCGCGCCTTCGCCGGGCGCGCTCTCGACACGGATCGAGCTAGCCCACGATGAGCCGGCTGGCGTGCAACGCGATCGCGCACGAGGCTCGCCGCAAATCAAGAAGACGCTTCATGGACGCTGGCGGGAGCTCACCGAGCTTCCCACGCAGACGAGACACGATCAGACGGCCGCCGCCAAGCTCTCAGGCATCGACCGCACCCACCTATGGCGGCTCGTGCAAACGTACGGTACCGGGCGCTGACGTCACCCCGCTGGATGACGTCTAGCGGGTGAGTCGCGGCCGGGGTCGCGCTAGACTCCGCCCGTTTTGGTCGCCGTCCCTCCACTCGCCGATACGATCAGACTCGCCTTGCTCGGAGGAGCGAGCGTGACGGGGGCCGAGCACGTCGCGCGTCTCGAACGGAAGACGGCGGCGATGCTGGCCCTCCTGGTGGTCGACGGCGAGACGGCCCGTTCGCGTGTCGCGGGCCTTTTGTGGCCCGAGTCGAAGGAGCGAACGGCTCGCAACAATCTCGCTCAGGCCATTCGGCGCCTCCACCGCGCTGTGGGAGCGCCGCTCGTCTTGGGAGACGAGGTGCTCTCGCTTCGTTCAGCCTCGAGCGACGTGGCCGATCTCCTGCTCGAGGCGCACGAGGGGCCGCGCTCGGACGCTCCTCGCGAGCATCGCGATCTCCTCGCCGGATACGACTTCGACGACTGCTCGGACTTCGATGGGTGGCTGCGCACCGCGCGCGCCACCCTGCTTCGCTCGTGGTCTCGCACGGCCACGGGGGCGAGCGAGCGGTTCGAGCGTGAAGGCTCTTTCGACGACGCCTTGGGTTGGGCGGAGGCGGTGGTCACGGCCGATCCCGTTTCGGAGCAGGCGCACCTGCGTGTCGTGCGCCTCTGGCTCGCGCGGGGTGATGCACCCGCGGCGATGCGAGCGTACGAGCGATGCAAGAAGACGCTCGCACGCGAGCTCGGGATGAACCCGAGCGAAGCGATGCTCGAGGCGCTGAAGGCCATTCGCGCCGGCCGGCCGACGGCCGCTCCGCACCGCAAGATCGCCCAAGACGTGCCAGCGCTCGTCTTGCATCCTCGGCGCATCGGCCGCGGGAAGGAGTGGAGCAAGCTCGAACGAGCCTTCGAGGCGGGACGAGGTGTCGTCGTCTCCGGTGAGCCTGGGGTCGGAAAATCACGGCTCCTTCGCGATTTCTGCACCAGCAAAGGGAGCCTGCTCGTGTTCGAAGGGCGCCCCGGTGATTCCGGCATCGCCTACGGCACGCTCGCACGCGCCCTGCGCGCGCTCGTTCGCACGAAGAAGTTCGCCCCCTCGTCGTTGCCAGCATGGGCCTCGGGCGAGCTCGCGCGCGTTCTGCCGGAGCTCGCAGGGACGGAGGGCATCACCGCGAGCCCCGACACCGACAAGCTCCGGCTCTTCGAAGCCGTGAAAGAGGCGCTTCTCGCGGCGTCCGTCCGTTCGCTCCTGGTCGACGATCTGCAGTGGGTCGACCGTGCCAGCAGCGAGCTCGCCTCGTCTCTGCTTCATCGCTCGTGGTACGGCGAGCTCCCCATTTTTGCCGTGGTTGCGCATCGGGAAGGCGAGCTACGAGCGGAGCCCCAGGCGTATATCGAGCGTGCCGTCGAGTCGGACGCGGTGACGCGCATCGTGCTCGCTCCTCTCGACGAGAGCGAGACGCGTGCGCTCCTGGCGTCTCTCGAGCTCCCCGTCATCGAAGGGCGTTCCGACGCCATCGCCGAGGCGTCGCGTGGCTATCCGCTCTACGTGCTCGAGATCGTGCGAGCCATCGTCGAAGAGGCGAGCTCCGGCGAGAGCGCTGCGTCGTCCGTGCCGGTGACGGATCGCATGAAGGCCCTCTTCCGACGCAGGCTCGATCGACTCTCGGAGGGAGCCGTTCGCCTCGCGCGTGTCGCGTCCCTCGCGGGTACGGAGCTTGACGTTGCGCTTGCCGCGCACGTGCTCGGCAGCTCGCCCATGGACCTGTCTGACGCGTGGAGCGAACTCGAGCGCGCGCAGGTGTTGGAGGCGAACCGCTTCACGCACGACGTGCTCGCGGAGGCCGTGCGCGAATCGATTCCAGCGGTGGTCCGAACGCACGTCCACGCCCTCGTGGCCGAGCACCTCGCGCGTACGAATGGCGATGCCGCGCGCATCGCCGATCACTTCATGCACGGCGGTCGCCCGCGCGAGGCCGTGCCGTTCTTGTTTCGGGCGGCAGAGACGGCGCGCGGTCTTTCCTGCATCGCCGACACGCTGCGTTTCTTCGATCGTGCGGTCGAAATTC
The DNA here is from genome assembly GCF_001263205.1 of Labilithrix luteola. Classification (GTDB taxonomy): domain Bacteria; phylum Myxococcota_A; class Polyangia; order Polyangiales; family Polyangiaceae; genus Labilithrix; species Labilithrix luteola. The sequence continues at coordinate 3,081,785 of NZ_CP012333.1, read as the reverse complement.
TCGAAGAGGCAGGCGACTGGAGCGGTGCCTCGCGGGCTCTCTACGAACGCGCGCGCAGTACGCTCGGCGCGGAAAACGAGCTCATTGCGGCACGCATGGAGCGCGCGGCGAAGACGCCGGGCGATCGCTCTCGAGCGGTCCTGGTGCGTTCGACCGTCGAGCTCGAACGAGGCGATCGCGAAGCCGCCGAGGCGTCGGCGATCCTGTCATCGGAGCTCGCCCTCGAGAGCAACGAGGTCATGGTTCGTGCGTATGCCTTGCAGGTCCTCTTCGAAGCGCGCCTGCGTGCGGGCAAGCTCGATGATGCCGAACGAACCATCGACGTCATCGACGAAGTCACGCGCTCGATGGAAGATCGCTGGGGATACGTGGGCGCTCTCTACGATCGCGGCGAGGTTGCCACGCACCGCGGGCAGTACCGCACGGCGGTGGGGTTCTACGAGGAGGCGATTCGCGAGCTCGATCGCTGGGGCCGCATTCGTGTCACGCGGGCGCGCGGTTTTGCGGCCATCGTCTTCGCGAAGCTCGCCCTCGGCGACGTCGAAGGTGCGGAGCTCGCGCACGCGAACGTCGATGCCGACGCGATGGACGCCGGCGCCATCCACACCCGGTCGGCGCACCGGCTCGCGTCGGCACGTCTCGCCGTCGCGAAGCGTTCGTTCGGCGCGGCGGCGGGGTTGCTCGATCCCTTCGTGGAAGGAGCACCGGCTCGGCTTCTCAGCGAGGTCAAGCTCCTCCGAGCGGAGATCGCCTGGCAGGGCGGCTCGGTCGACGCGGCCGAACGCGATCTCGCCGCTCTCGCGCGCGACGCGCACGTGGATGCGTGGGTTCGCGTCGCGGCGCACGTCATGCGTGCGTGGATCGGCGCTTCGCGCTCGAAGGAGCCATCCGCGGCCTGCGTACGTTTCGTCGAAGAGCATGGCGGCGAGCCGAAGCGCGCCGAGCTTCAATGCATTCGCGCCCTCACGGTCGAACCGGCGAAGGCCAAGCCTCTCCTCGCGGCGGCCGAATCGGCCGCGGAGAAGCTCGACCTCGAGCCCCTGAGCGTCCTCGTTCGTGCGGTTCGGGCCGACCTGGCCTTGCGCGAAGGACGCCCCGACGACGCGCGAGCCCTGGCCTCACAAGCCTCCGCCGACGTCCAGCGTGGCGTGCTGAGTGGGCCCGCGGCCGAGGTCGTCCGACGCGTTCTCGCGCAGACGTCGAGGTCCGCTCGAGCTCAGTGATCGCTCAGTGATCGCGCCCCTTGTCGTCCGGGCGTGGTCCGGGCGGCGGCCCGTTCGGGCGGCAAAACAGCCGCTGATCGCTCGGATGAGCCGTGCAAGTTCCCTCGATCGTGCGCTCTCGAAACTGCACACTGCAAGCATCACCGCTGCTCTTCGATTCACATGCCGTGTAGGCCTCGGCGGGCAGAGGCGGCGGCCCGTCGGCTGAGGCGACTGCCACGAACGAGACTGCGAACGAGGCCACGGCGGCGGCCGCAGCGGATCGAGACCAAAGCGAATTCGGCATGGGGAAAGACCTCCGTTTCGAAGTCACCTTGGTGCGGCCCCTTGAAGGACCTGCGACGTGTTCGTTTCGTTTTGTCGTGCTCGAGGTTGCGTGGCGCGCGCGAGCTCAAGGGCACACCGAAACACGTCGTCGGTGAGGCGCGTCGCTCCGAATCGCATTGCAGGTGTCGACGCACTGACGCCGGCCCGCGTCGTGATCGGCGGGCACGCACGAATCCCAGCGATCGCTGCGTGTGGGGGGCGGACAGGTCGGGGGCAACGACCAGCATCGTCCGGGAAGCGATGGGCCACACGGCATGTCGGGCACCGAGCCGACGAATCGCGCGCACGAGCCGCCGTTTGGACAATCGTTCGCGCCGAAGCACACGCGTGCATTGTCCTCGCACTCGCCCGGGTTCATTTTCGGAACCCCGGCCGCGGCGCGAAGACAATCGTTGAAGTACGTGATGCCGTCGCACCCGCACACGGGCATCTCCTCGTCGGGGCAGACGGTCGGAAACGGTCGACAAAAGCCCGCTGGCGCGGAGCAGGAGGGCTTCTCGCAAAAGGCGTCGCTCGGGCAATCCGAGCTCGAAATGCACCGTCGCGGGCGAACGTGCACGTTGTCGTCACCGCCATCGACGGCGGGAATCGCGGCGAGCACGACCGGATCTTCCGTGCATGATGCAATCATGGCTGGTGCTGCCCCGAGCGGCAGAGCGATCGTGAACACGACCCGCACGGCGTGTTTCACGAACGGCCACCTTGCTTGGGCTCGTCCGGTGCGGCGAACGCGGCTGGTCCGAGCGCCGTGAAGGCGAAGCCAAGGACAATCGCCGGTCGCACGCGCCAAGGCGAAAGGACCTCGGTCCGCGTACCGGCGTTGTCGACGATGTACGCCCGCGTCGACAGATCGACGTCGATGCCCGCCGACGCGAGGAGCACCACGCCGGGCACGATTCCGATACGAGCCGTGAGCATGCTCGTCAGCAGGGGATCGATCCGCGACGTGTCTTGCCCGAGCGCCGACGCGGGAAGCACGGTCGAGGTCGGCTGGACCGAGAGCACGTCGAAGCCGCCGCCAGCCGAGAGGTCGATGGCGACCTGCGAGAAGCCGACTAGCTGGAGCGACGGAAGTGCACGGATGGACACGAACGACGTGCGGGAAGAGACGAAGGCCGCGTCGTTGTCGAACGGCAGCGCGTAGGCTCCGATCAGCGTGAGCGCAGGGCGAACGCCAGCCCTCGATGCCAGCGTCACGCCGGCCCCAACGCGTGGAACGATGCCCGATCCACGCGCGATCGGTCCGAATCCGCCGAACGTCGCCACGTCGAGCGCCATGGTGGAGCGCGACGCAGGCTTTTCGACGACGACGTCTTTCAGCGCCTCCGGTGGTGCTTGCTCGAGCGGCATCGTCGCGGGAGTAGGAGCGGGAGCGGGCGCAGGTGAAGGCGATTCGGGGGCGGCAGGCGCGGGCGCAGGCTCGGCCGCGGGCGCTTCGGCGTCGAGCAGCTGGGCTTCGACGGCCGACTGTACGGCATGCGCGATCGCCTCGCGCGTGATCGACGACGAGCCCTCCTTCGGCACGGTGCGCTGCATGACGACGTGACCATCGCGGGCGTCGATGACCTCCACCCGCGCGCCGCCCACGGAGGTCATCGCGACCGACACGCGCGCGAGGACGGTCGAGCGATCGAGGGCAGGGCCGTGCGTGACGACGAGTTGAAGGCGGCCGAGGAGCTCGCGAATCGTCGCGTCGAGGACGGCCACGTCGTCTTGGCCGCCTGTCACGTTCAGCTCGACCACGTGGCGCGAGACGCGCGAGCTGCGAGACGGCTCGTCGGCGCGTGCGAGAGGCGATGCCGACACCACGAGGATGCTTGCGAGAACGCCGCAAGCCTTGCTCCTCCACGTCACCTTCGACCTCGTCGCGTCAACGGAGCGTCGTCTCCGTTCCGATCTGCGTGCGCGCATGATCGGCGTAAGGTGTGCTCGGGAACGCCGTGAGGAGGCGACTCCACGCGCGCCGTGCCTCGTCGATACGCCCGAGGCGCTCGAGGGCCGTGGCCCGGCCGACCATCACGGCCTCGTCGAGCTCACCCTGACCGTGTGCGTCGTAAGCATCGAAGCTCGCGAGTGCCGCGCCGAGGTTACCGCGATCGAGCTCGAGTCGACCCGCGGTTGCATACGAGACGTGTGCCTCTCGACTCGACGGGTAACGTGCTTGGAGCTCGCTGCAAAGGGCGAGAGCGCGGGCGTAATCACCGCGACGGCGCGCTTCGTTGGCCTCGTCGAAGTAGGTGCTTGCCGTCCGAACGGCCACCGACTTCGGCGGCGTCACCGCAGGCGTCGGAACGGGCGACGTCGGAACGGGCGACGCGACGTCTTCCGCCGGCTCCGCTGCCTCGACGACGGTCACCGAGCTCGCCGTGGTGGCGTGAACGAGCCGTGGGCTCGGTGCGGGCGTGCTCGGCGTTGCCTCGGGCGAACGCGGCGTGACTTCGACCGTAGGCACGTCGAGGCCCACGGCGCGACGTAGCGCACCGCCGAGCGACTCGTCGGCGGCCGCTGCCGAAACTGCGAGCACGGCAGCTGCCGCGAGCAGCATCCACGTGCGACGTCGCGGGCCAGGTCGCGTCGCCGGCGCTTCCTCGGTCGCACGCGTCGCACGCGTCGCACGCGTCGCCGAGCCTTGCAGCGCGAGCGCGACGAGCTCCTGCGCCGTGTGCCGTCCGATGACGAGATCGCCGTCGGTTTCTTCACGGAAGTCTGCGCGCAGCTGGCGTTCGAACGCGCACGTCGTGCAGCCCTCGACGTGGGCATCGAGGCGCGCGCGCTCGGTTTCGGTGAGTGCGCCGTTGGCCTCCTTGTCGAGCAAGTCCTCGGGGTGCAGGTCGACGACCCTCATGACACCCCAGTGCGTCGAGCAGCGACGCGTCGGCTTCGATGCGATGCTTGAGACGTTCTTTGGCGAGGCGCACACGGCTTCGCACGGTGTTGAGCGGCACGCCCGTTTGCTTGGCGACCTCTTCGAGCGAGCAACCGAACACCACGCGAAGAGCGAGCGTCTCGGCTTGCTCGGTCGGGAGCTCGGCGAGCAGATCGCGAAGGAGATCTTTTCGCTGTCGCGCCGCCGCTTGCTCGCCCGGGGTCGGATGCGATTCGGCGATGCGGTCCGTCTCGGCTTCGTCGTCACGCTTCGAGGCCTGCGCGCGCGACCGCTTCCGCACGGCGATGGCGGCGCGCACGGCGATCACGCGGGCGTAGCCGAGCGGGTCGCAATCCCCTCGGAACGCCGGAAGAGCCTGAACCAGACCGATGAGTGCCTGCTGCACGGCGTCATCCAGATCGGGGTGGGACGCCCCGAGGACGGCCCGGACGATGGCCACGAGGCGAGGCGCGAGCGCACGAAGCAGCTTCCCTGTTGCATTGCCGTCACCTGCGGCCGCAGCAAGCGCCAACTCGAGCAGCGGTGTGCTCGGAGGTTCGGGCGACGACACCAGTTCGATGTCGCCGCCGTCGGCGCGCGCGTTGCCCATGGCTCCCTCGATAGTGGCGGCCCTTCGAACCGACCGATCATGGTTTCCCAAAATGGGTAGGGCTATGTGGGTAAAGGTTCCGCTCGCGGATGGTCATCGCTCGCAACCGGCGTCCTGCGAGTCGCGTTACAGCGCAACTCACTTGCGCTGATTGAATGTCAAACGGAGTTCGCGACAGACCTGCGAAATCCTCGGTCCACGCAAGTGGTCGCCGCAGTAGCCTGCGGCGCGATGATTCGTTCGCGCCTCCGTCCGTTCGCGGTTTCGTTCTCGCTCCTCGTCGCAGCCTGCGGTGACGAAACACCCAAGCCGGTGACGCCCGCCGATGTGTCGAGCACGGCCGATGCTGGCGCTGCGCCGTCGTCCGAATCCGTCGCCACGCCCAACGCGAAGCCCGATGGTGGCGCCGCGACCTATCGTCTCGTCGTCAGCTTCATCAGCCTCGGCGCAGGTGTCGATTCGAAGGCAAAAGATCAGGTCAACGAGGTCATCAATAAGTGGCGCATCGCGAAGAGTGTCGATTTGAAGACCGAGCGCGTCCGCTGGGGCAAGGAAGGTGAGTCGGACGTTTGCAGCGGTCTGGATGAGCTATCCGATGCGGATCGTTCGAAATTCATTGGCGAGGTGCGTGCGGCCGTAGGGAAGAACGACCGCGTCGTCATCACCGAGAATGCTTCGTGTCACGAGACGCGATGACGAGCGCAGTCACGGGCCAGTGAAGGGCGTCACGAGGGGTCACGGGAGGAGGCGTGACGGACCTACAAGTCACCAAATCGAATCGTCGCAATGCGTGAGCTCGCTGCGTCACAGCTCGACTTTGAAAAATCAAACAAGCGGTGACGATTTCGTGATCAAAAAGTCTGGCGAACGCGCATTAAAAGGCGGATGGCTGAATCAAACGATCGCTCGTCCGCGAAACGCAACGAGGACAGCGGGCTCATCGATCTCGATGCGCTGATGCGCCAGGCGGACCCGAGTCCGCCCGCCGAATCGGCGACGCCTGCAGCTTCGTCAGCGCCTGCGGCGCGCACGACTCCTTCGCTTACCGAGACCCCCGCACCCGTCTCGAGCAAGGCGGTTCCGGCAGCGGCCGTTTCTACTCCGGCATCGTCGAAGAAGGCGAGCGAGGAGAAGAGCGAGAAGAGCCGCACGCCCGAGCCCGTCGCGAGCTCGAAGGCCGTCGCCGCGGCCGCTGCGCCCGCCGCCGCGGCAAGCGTCGCGCGCAACAGCAGCCGTCGCGCCGACGACTCGCTCGACGGTGTCGCGTCGCCTTCCGTTCCGCCGTCGTCGCAGCTCCCTGCGTCCGCGAGTGCGAAGGCTGCGGAGCCCGCCGCGGCCAAGGCCGAGGCGGCTGCCGCGTCGACGAGCACGCAGGAGCGTAAGCGCAGCAAGGTCGTTCCGCTTCTCGCGGCTGCAGCCCTCCTCGGTTTGGTCGGCTTCACGGCTTCGCGTTTCCTCAACTCGAAGGCCCCCGAACCCACGGCGGCTCCGTTGCCCACCGCAGTACGCACCAATGAGGTCGCACATGCGGCTCCGACTCCCTCAGAGCAGCCCGCCGAAACCGCTGCGGTCGACACCAAAGAGCCTGCTCCCGCCGAAAGCGCTTCTGCAGCTCCCGCCGAGCGTCCGCGTACGGGTGGTGGCAAGCATGCCGCTGGGCCGGCCGCTCCTGCGGCTTCTGTCGATCCGTCGCTGACGCTGAAGGAGATCCAGACGGCTCCGAGCGAGCAGGGCGACCTCGCGGCCGCCATGCGCGGCGCGGCCGACGGCGGTTACGCCAGCGGCAGCGGCCTCGCGGATGAGCCCGCCAAGAACGCCAACGCGCGCCAGCTGCGTCCGTCGCCGGGCTCGGTCATCGGTGCGATCAATGCCGTTCTGCCCTCGGCGCGCGCGTGCCTCGCGCCCGACGATCCGATCCGCAAGGGATCGATCGTCTTCTCGTCGGACGGCTCGGTGCAGAAGGTCGACATGCGCGGCCAGAAGGCGGAAGACGAGTGCGTTCGTACCGCGCTTTCGAAGGCGCGCGTTCAGCCGTTCGTCGACGACTCGTTCACGACGCCCGTGACCGTTCGTCCCTGATCCAGCCAAGCTGACGAAGAAAGCCCCGGTGGCGATGTCCTAGACATCTCGCCCCTCGGGGCTTTCGCTCATTTGCGCTCGGGCTCGCGAAGCATCGCGCCTCGCGAGCCACGATCGCTCGGTCTCAGGCCTTCTTGAAGGGCAGATAGCGCGCGTTCCATGCCTTCGCGCGAACGTACGCGGCCGCCTTCTCCGGCGTCACCTTCGTGTTCCTCGCCACGCCGTCGGCGAAGGCCTTCTTCACGACGCGCGTAGCGACCTCGAGGCTCACGGCGCGCAGCGACGACACGGGCGGGTAGAGGAGCCCCTCCTTGCCGTGATGTTCACGCGTGTAGTCCGCAAGCGTGTAAGCCGCTTCGAGCACCATGCCGTCGGTGATCGACGAGGCGTTCGCCAGAATGGCGCCGAAGCCGAGGCCCGGGAAGATGAAGGCGTTGTTGCCCTGACCGATCGGCACGTCGCGATCGCCCACGCGCACGGGCGCAAACGGGCTTCCCGTCGCGACGAGCGCGCGACCATCGGTCCACGCGAGGATGTCGACGGGCTGCGCCTCGCACGAGCTCGTCGGGTTGGAGAGCGCGAACACGACGGGCCGTTCCACGTGAGGCAAGAGCGCCTTCACGACGGGTTCGGTGAAGGTTCCAGGCTGCCCGGAGAGACCGAGGAGGACCGTGGCCTTCGACGCGCGGATCGTGTTGAGGAGGTCCCAGTTGGTGACGTCCTTCGCGTCGAACGCGGCGAGCCTCTCGTGCGTCTGCGCGAGCGGCTTCTTGTAGTCCTCCATGTTGCGGCCTTCGACGAGCAGGCCCTTGGAGTCGAGAACGAGAACGCGGGCGCGCGCCTGTTCTTCCGTGAGTCCCTCGCGCTTCATGCCTTCGCGAATGGCGAGCGCCACACCCGCGCCACCGGCTCCGGCGCCGTAGACGATGACCATCTCGTCCGACAGCTTCCGCTTCTGCGTCGCGCACGCCGTAACGAGACCCGCGAGCGCCACGGCGCCGGTTCCCTGGATGTCGTCGTTGAACGACGGCAGCTGGTTCCGGTAGCGGTCGAGGACCGCGAACGCCGTGTCTTTCGAGAGGTCCTCCCACTGCAAGATGGCGCGCGGCCAGCGCTCGCGAATGGCGGCGACGACCTTGTCCATGAACGCGAGATACGACTCACCCTTGAGGCGCTCCTCACGGACGCCGAGGTACGCCGGGTTGTCGCGCAGGTCTTTGCGATCCGTGCCGACGTCGAGCCCGATCGGCAGCGAGCGGTAAGGGCTCACGCCTCCCGCGACCGTGTAGAGCGCGAGTTTGCCGATGGCGATGGCCACGCCGCCGTAGCCCTGGTCGCCGATGCCGAGGATGGCCGACGAGTCCGTCGCGACGATCATGCGCACGTCGTCGAGCAGGCAGTTGGTCGCCGCCGTCTTGGCGCGGTCGATGTTCTGTGACGAGAGCGAGAGACCGCGCGCACTCTGGTAGAGCGCGTGGAACTTCTGCACCGCTTCGCCGACCGTCGGCGTGTAGACGATGGGGAGCATCTCTTCCAGGTGCCGCTCGAGCAGTGCGTAGAAGAGGAGCTCGTTTCGCTCCTGGAGCGAGCGCAGGTAGACGTACTTCGCGATCGGCGTCACTTCGCGCGTGAAGTTCGTATAGACGCGCGTGAGCTGCTCTTCGAGCGTTGCCACGTGGGGCGGAAGCAAGCCGTCGAGCCCGAGGGCGATACGCTCTTCTTCCGTGAAGGCGGTGCCCTTGTTCGTCAGCGCCGTGCGAAGCAATGCAACGCCGTCGGCATGCACCTTCATGTGCTCGATGCCGCCAGCGTCACGAACGAGTTCGAAATAGCGAGAGAGACGCGCCATGGGCCGGGCAGACTCGCACCGGGCCGCGCTTCGTCCAAGTGAAACGTGGGCTCGTTCGAGCTCGAGCTCGAGGGCTGCGGCGCGTATGTCACGGCGTGTTTCTCGTCGTGGCGCGTCATCGGCAACGCGCCGCTCGCTCCTCGGCTTCGAGGCCGTCGCGGGCCATGGATCAATCGCGGATCACCTTCGCGGACCGGGGCACCCGCGGGTCAACGGAGCGATCCAGCCCTCCGTCGTCATCGTGGAAACGGCCGGACCGCCGCCAAGCGAGATCGAGGATTTACGGGCTCTTCGTGACGTCAGCGCGCGGTGTCCCGCCTCGGCTCGGAACCTGCAAGTTGTCCTTTTGCCATGTCAAAGGCAACCAGCACCCGACATCGGAGCACGACGCGTAGGAGCCGTCCCTGGTCCGCCCAGCTGGCCACGATGGCTGCGCAGCGTCGGACCGGCGATGAGCTCGTGGAGCTGCTCATCGAAGCGGGATTCGGCGACAAGCCGAAGATGACGATCGTCGTGAAGCGACCTCGCAAGGCCGTACCCAAGCGCGAGCGTTCGAGCGATCCACTCGAATGGCGTGACGCGGACAAGTACGCCTACCTGCAAGAAGACTTCGCGGGGATGCTGATCGCCGTCTGAGGCGTGCGCTCTAACCGCCACCCGGCGGCGTCTTGTCCGCGAATGTCCAGAACGCCTCGGCCCACTTCTTTGCGGCCGGCTGCGTCGGGTGAATCTTGTCGGACTGGCGCGCGAGCACGAGATCGAACGAGTCGTAGAACGTGCATGGTGCAACGTTCTCGCGAAGCATCTTGCGCATGCCCTTCTCGGGTTGCTCGAGCGGGATGGGGCCCACCCAATAGCAAGCGCGATTGCCCGTCTGCGAGACGATCTCCTTCACGTCCGGCAAGTACGCGCTCGGCGTCGGGACGGTGAGGTTGTTCGTGCCGAGCTGCACGATGACGAGATCGGGATCTTTCTCGCGCACGAGCTTTTCGATGTAGCGCTCCTTCGCGAAGCTACGCAGGCCCGCCGCGGTGAACGTGTGCGATTCGTAGCGAACGCCGGCGGCCTTGAACATACGACTCAGCTCGAGCTGCATGCCGAGCGTGTAGCCCACGGTCGAATCGCCGATGTGGAGCACGAACTTCGCCGTCTTCAACGTTGGCGGCGGTGCGCTCGGTGCGGCGGGGAGACTTCCCGTGTCGGCGGCAGGACTCGGCGCAGGGGGCGGCAGCGGCGGCGGCGCTTCGACGCGTTTGCGCGGAGGCTCGTCGGCACTCGCGTGATGACAGGCGACGAAGGCGAGGGAGAGAGTGAGGCAGGTGACGATGCGTCCGGGCTCGATCCGCACGCGATCATCGTCGCCCGAGACGAGGCTCCTGGGCGAGTGCTTGGCGCATGCGCTCAGTTGGTTGCTGCGTGGATGGACCCGCGCGGGATCTCGTTACGGTTCGGCTGTTCGAGGTTGTGCGCCGTCTCCGGACGGGACGGACGCTCGGCGGCGTCGCCACGGAACGCGAACTCCGTCTCCTCGGCCGGGTACCAGGTCGAGTCGTGCCTTGCGCTCGCCACGGCCGTGCTCGCTGCGGGCGTCGCCGACGCTCCGCAGCCGGTGGACGCGCAGAGGGCAACGATCATGAGGGAGGAGGCGACGACCGATCGAAACATGGGAGAGACTCCTTGAAGGGTTCGCAGAAGTGCGTTGCTGGCGGAAAGTTGCAGTGTTGGTGCCAGCTGCTCCCACCTCGAACGACCGCGGAATCACATGTATTCGCTCTCGTCGTAAAGATCCGTTGAGCCAAGAACGAGGATCTTCCGATCCACCCTTGCTCACCGACCCGGGTGATCGAGTATCGGGAGCGTCATGGTCGACAAACGCGCCCTTCTCGCCGATCTCCGTGCCCGCATTACGGCCGAGGTTGCCTCCATGACCAAGATCGCCAAGGACGCGGCGGCGGCGGCGACGCACGAGGAAAACAAGCCCGAGAACGACAAGGACATGCGTTCCACGGAGGCCTCGTACATCGCGCGCGGGCAGGCCGAACGCGTCCGGACGTTGGAGCACGCGGCTGCCGTCCTCGGGTCGATGGAGGCCCGTGACTTCGCCGACGGGGAAGCCATCCAGGCCTCGGCCCTCGTCGACGTCGCGTTCAAAGGCGCTCGGACCCGCTACCTCGTCGTCCCTGTCGCCGGCGGAATGACAGTCAAAGCCGACGAGGAGGAGATCCACACGCTGGCCACCACGAGCCCGCTCGGAAAAGCGCTCCTTGGCCTCTCGGAGGGCGACGAGGCGGAGGTCGAAACCCCCCAAGGCGTGAAGACCTACGTGATCCTCCGCGTGTGCTGAAAATCCCCGAATCGCGTAAGACTATCGAGCCGTTACCCACTTGTCAGGAGCGCGTCGACAACGCCTGACAAGCGAATGCTTGACCTTTGCTTCGTTTGGCAGCAGTAAGGGCCGCGAAATGCTGGACCGCATCCTCATCGCCCTCTCTCGCCGCATGCGCAAATCGCGGAAGCTGCGCCTCCCGGCGCTGGTTCTCGCGGGCTGCTGATCGCCTCAGAGTCGCGACCCGCCCCGTCCTGGCTGGGTCGCGAATGCGTTGCGCAGTCGCTGAAGCGTTCCCTCGTCGATCGACGATGATCCGAGGATGCGCGCTTGACCGTCCTGCTTGACCGCGCGAATGGTTCCTCGTTCGACGTGACGTGTGATGCTTCGCACGTCTCCGAGGAACGACGGCGGGACCTTGCCGCGTGCGACGCGCACCTTGCCGCGTTCCACCTCGACGCGGAAGATCTCGTTGTCGCGGCGCACGAGCCATAGAAAGCCGGCGAGAACGCCGAAGAGCCCGAGCACGTAGAACGCTTCCAAGCGATCTCTCCGTATCACCGCGCGGCGCGAACGGCGACCTCGCATGCGCCGCACGATCTCCGGCCGCCTCGATGCTGGCTCACGCCATGCGTTGTGTCCTTGCGGGGGCATGAAACTCAAGCAGTTCCAGGGCATTCATGGCGTGCTCGCGATTGCGTCTCTGGCGTCGGTGTTCTCCGCGGCCAACTGCAGCGCGGGAGGCACCGGTGACGGCGAAGTGGGGGGCCCGGGCATTTCGGACCCAGGCAACGACGGTCGTGACGGGAGCGCGTCGCCGGGCACGAACGCCCCGTCGCCCAACCAACCGAACGCGGACCACGATCCCGGACCGCCGGCCGTGCGGTTCGTTGGTCGCTTCGACACGCGAGATCCGTCAGGTCCTTCGTGCGCGTGGCCGGGTGGCCGCATTCTGGCGAACTTCGATGGTACCGAGGTCTCCGTCACGCTGAACGAGCTCGTCGACAGCTGGATGCAAGGCGGACCGAGCGAATGGGATCTCGCCATCGACGGCGAGTGGAAGCCCAAGCTCGTGCTCGCGACGGGAAAACAGACGTACAAGCTCGCCACCGCTCTCCCCCCGGGGACCCATCGCGTCGAGCTCTTCAAGCGAAGCGAAGCGCAGAACGGCGTGACGCAGTTTCTCGGCTTCGACTTCGGCGCCGGCAAATTGCTTCCTCCTCCGCTCTCGGCAGGGCGACGGATCGAGATCGTCGGTGACTCGACGCCCGCGGGTTACGGCATCGATGGCGCTTCAATCGGTCCCAACTGCCCGCCGCCGAGCTGGGCGGCACATTGGGAGAACTTCCATGAATCGTTCAGCGCGCACCTCGGCGACATCTTCGCGGCCGAAGTCGTGGGAACGGCCTACTCGGGCAAGGGCCTCGTCAAGAACGTCAACCGACCCGACACCATGACGGTGCCGCGGATCTTCCAGCTGACGAACCCGCTCGACCCGACGAGTACGTTCGACTTCGGATCCTGGACGCCCGACCTCGTGATCATCATGGCCGGCTCGAACGACTACGCCATCGGCGAACCGGTCGACGACGGGCCGCCGCCCTTCGACGAGTTCATCGCCGCTTTGCGAGGCCTCGTGGCGGACATTCGCTCGCACTACCCCAATGCCTACGTGCTCTACGCCATCTCACCGTCGGTGACGGACGACGATCCGCCCGGACGCGGGAGTCGAACGAACCTGACGACGGCGATGACGATGCTCGCCGACGACAGCGCGAAGAACGGTGACGCGCGATTCATGACGGCCTCGCCGCCGATCGCCACGCCGGACGAAGTCACCGGATGCAACGGTCACGGCACGCCTGCGTTCCACGACCGCGTGGCTCGTCAGCTTGCGGAGGTCATCTCCGCCAAAATGGGGTGGTGAACGATGCGCCCGCTTGGACTTCGCTTCGTCTTCGTCCCTTCGTTGGTAGGTCTCGTCGTCGGGTGTTCGAGTGGGGATACGCCGTTAGCAGGTGCGCGTGAGCCGTCGCCATCCGCGCCTGAGATACCTGCGCCCAGCGAGACAACACCGACGCCGAGTCCGACGGACGCAGGACACGCCCCCACCGACGAAGAGCTCGACACACCGGTCCAAGACCTTACGAAACCGGCCGTTCAGTTCATCGGTCGTTTCGACACGTCCGACCCCGCCGGCCATGCGTGTGGATGGCCAGGTTGCAGGATCGTCGCGAACTTCGAGGGCACCGAGGTGTCCGCCTCGTTCAACGAGAAGGTCGATGAATGGATGATCGGCGGCCCCAGCGAATGGGACGTGATCATCGACGGCAATCTCCTACCCAAGCTCGTGCTCGGGTACGGCACGCAGAAGGACGTGCTCGCGACGAATCCGCCCTCCGGGCTGCACACCGTCGAGCTGTACAAGCGGAGCGAAGCGCAGGCGGACCCTGTCGACACGAAGAGTACGTACGTACTCTCGTCGTTCATTCCGAAGGTCATCGTTTCCATGATCGGTGGGCTCGACTTTGCAGTCGGACTCCCCAACGACGACGGGCCCGAGCCGGTCTCGGACTTTGCGTCGGCCTACAGCGAGTTCGTGGCCACATTGCGGAAGAATTACCCGCATGCGGAAATTCTCTGCGTCGTGTCGCCGTCCGCGGTCGACGTCGATGCCGAACATCCGATCCGCGACGATCTCGTGCAGGGGAGTCACGGCCGCGGTAAAGGACCGGAACGCGAAGGGAGACCCACACGTCAGCCTCGTCGTGCCGCCCATCGCGACGTCCGACGAGTTGACCGGATGCGAGGGTCACGGCAACCCGGCGTTTCACCAGCGTCTCGCGAATCAGCTCGCCGACGTCGTGCGATCGAAGACCGGTTGGGAGTGAAGACACCTCCGATGAACTCCGCGGCGGACCGGAAAGACACTCGACCGCGCTGGTATGCGCGATGCACCGCTCGAGGTCATGGCGACCCGCATGACCACGCTGCTCGACGACGATGCGCCGTACGTCAGGTTCACTCGGGCACCCCATGCCCTGCCGTCTTCGTCGCGCGGAACACTCGGGCGATCGACACGCCCGGGCGCGCTTTCCTCGGTCATGTTGCGGGTGGCAGTGACTGCGGCGATCTGGGTAGGACTCGCTCTGTTCACCGCCGCGCTGACGTGTCCGATGACACTGGCGGCTCACCTCGCGCTGCTCTTCGTCGGTGGTCACCTTGCGGCTATCGGGACGGCGTGGACGTTATCGATGAACGACTCCCCCTTCTGAAGTGCCTCACGCGAGGCGGCGCGCCTCGTGAGGACCGTCACTTCGGGAAGGGCACGCGAGGTGTGGGGGTTCACCCTCGTGAAACGCATACCGAAGGCACGTCGACTGCAACGGCGATGTGGGGAAGGTGAGCCATGGCGCGGATTCGAGCCGTCCTGTTCGACATCGACGGAACCCTCCTCGATAGCAACGATGCCCATGCGCACGCGTGGCTCGATGCCCTGCGGGGCCATGGGAAAAATGTCCCGTTCGAGCACGTGCGATCGAGGATCGGAATGGGCTCCGAGAGGATATTGCGCGAGCTCGTCGACATGGACGCGCGCTCGACCGAGGGGAGAGCTCTCACGGAGCGGCGCTCCGCCGTCTTCAAGGCTCACTACCTCCCCGACCTCGGGCCACTGCCCGGCGCACGGGTGCTCGTTGACCGCGTTCGTTCGCGGGGACTCTCGTGTGTGGCGGTGACCTCTGCGTCGTCGGCGGACCTTGCAGACCTGCTGCGCGTGGCAGCGGTTGCCGATCTCATGGACATGGTGGTGACCAGCGATGACCTCGACCCGAACGGCTCTGTAGGGCTCGTCGAGCTGGCACTCGAACGTGTCGGGGCGGACGCTTCCGAGACCATCTTCGTGGGGGATACGCCCTACGACATAGCCGCAGCGAGGCGCGCGAGCGTCGGTGCCATCGCCCTCCGATCAGGGGGCTGGAAAGACGCAGACCTCGCGGACGCCATCGCCATCTACGACGGTCCGGCCGAGCTCGCGTCACGTCTCGACGACTCGCCGATCGCACAGGGGATCGGCGAGGACATGGTCGGCGGCGCACGCTTCGGTGGCCTGCGCGGCCGAAGAACGGCCATGCGCGGCGGTATGTGAACCGAACGCGCTCAGTGCGCGGGCGCGGTCAGCCCAGGAATCGCCGGAAGCGATTTCAGCGCGGCGCCAATGGCCTGATCGCGGGTGATCGTTCCCGGCACGCTGAAGGGAACGTTGACGTTCAGGCTCTCTCCACCGATCGCGACCGTGCCTTCGATGACGTAAGGGATGGGGCCGCTGGCTTGCGCGATCGCGCCGAGCGCCTGGAGATCCGACCACGGCATGGTGAGCGGCACGTCGATCATCGTCGGCGTGTTGGGCGGCAGCGTGATTGGCTTCGCGATGGTCACCGTGCCCAGCGACCATTTACCGTCGAGCGTGGCCTTGCCCGTGACCGACTGCGCGGAGAGCGTGACGCGGTTGGGGTTCGTCGCTTCCATTTTGACGAGCACGTTGAGCCCTGCAGCGCCGACCGCCGTCACTTGAGCCTCTTTGGGCAGCAGCGTGGGCGGTTCGGGCTTCGAACACGCGCCGAGTCCCAAGCTCACGAAGAGCGCGGCTGGCGGCACCACGGAGCCGCGCACGAGAGCCGGAAGAAGGCGGAGCATTCCGGTCGAGGTTCGTCGTGTCATCACGCCACGACACTACCACCGACCCGAGGCGGGCATTCCCGCTTCTACTTGTTCAGGTACATCGTGAGCGCCGCCAGATCGTTCGCGGCGGCGCGGGCGTGTTCGATGCGCACCTCTCCGGCGAGTACGCGATCGGCCAGGCTTCGCTCGAGCGTGATCATTCCTTCGCGCCGGCCCGATTGAAGCACGCTCGTGAGCTGCGCCGTCTTCGCTTCGCGAACGAGGCTCGCGGCCGCGTGATTCATCCGCAGCACTTCGACGGCAGGAATGCGCCCAGCGCCGCGAGCGCGGGGCAGGAGACGTTGGGCGACGACGGCGCGAAGCGAGTCGGCGAGCTGCGTGCGGATCTGCGATTGGCGTTCGGCCGGATAGGAATCCACGATGCGCTCGACCGCCGAGGCCGCGCCGCCGGAGTGAAGCGTGGCGAAGACGAGGTGTCCGGTTTCGGCAGCCGTGAGCGCCAGCGCGATGGTTTCGGGATCGCGCATCTCTCCCACCACGAGAACGTCGGGATCTTCGCGAAGCGCGTCGCGAAGGCCCGTGGCGAAGTCGTGGACGTCGCGCCCGACCTGGCGTTGGCGAACGATGGATGCCGACCCGCCGGCCAGCACGTACTCGATGGGATCTTCGAGGGTCACGAGGACGATCGACCGTCGCTGCAGGGCCGAGTGCGCGAGTGCGGCCAGCGTGGTCGACTTTCCCGACCCCGTTGCTCCGCAGACGATGACCAGGCCGTGAGGAATGTCGACGAGGTCGTCGAGCGGCACGGGGAAATCAAGGCTCGCGAGCGAGGACGGCGTGCGGGCGAAGAAGCGAATGGCCGCAGCGTTGCCCGTAGCCGCGCGATAGAGGTGGACGCGTGCGCGCGCATTCCAGTCGACTTCGGCGGAGAGCTCGACGGACTGGCCCTTGGCGAGGATGGCCCTGACGGAGGGATCGAGGTGGAGCGTGGCGACGACGTCGTCGACGACCTCACCTTCGAGACGCGTGAGGCGCCCGTCAATACGCAGCACCGCCGCGTCGCTGTCGACGAGGTGCAGGTCCGTCGCGCGCGAGGCAATGGCTTGCTGAACCAGTGGCAGATTCTGGAGGCTCAACGAGAAGGCGGGACGCGGCGCTTCAACGACGCTCGCCTGCGGTCCGGACGATGGTGAGGGAGCTTCGAACGAATCCGGCGGGCCTGGCTCCTCGCGTTCGACGCGTTCGATGCGTTCGGGGCGCGCTACGGGCACATGGCTCGAGGTTCGTAGGAACACGGCGTCGAAGCCCCCGCTTGGCCTTGCCGTCAGCGAGACGTGGAACGCGGCTCCCGCGTTCGTCTCGTACGGAACCTCGATACGGCCACGTTCGCCGAGCTGTCGCTCGCGGTCGGTGGAGAGAATGTCACCGAGGAGCGCGCGGAGCGTTTCCTCGTTCGTCTCCGGCATGTGGAAGCGCCGGGCGCTGCCGTGCGCGAGCATCTTGGGCTCACGATCGGTACCGAGGCGGAGCTCGTTGGCGCCCTGCTGCACGACGATGGCGAGCAGGCTGTCGATCCTGGCCATGAACTGGTTCCTCGACCTGCCGCGACGTGCAAGCCGCGTGAAGTATTCCTCGCTCTGCGAAGAGCGACGAT
This sequence comes from Labilithrix luteola, assembly GCF_001263205.1. Lineage (GTDB taxonomy): Bacteria > Myxococcota_A > Polyangia > Polyangiales > Polyangiaceae > Labilithrix > Labilithrix luteola. The sequence goes on along the minus strand of NZ_CP012333.1, from coordinate 3,064,171 downwards.
TACTTCCAGGCGCCGAAGGTGCCGCTTCGACGATGCGAGCTCGACACGTCGTTCGTGGTCGTGCGCTTCGGCTCGAGATCGTCGTCTGTCGGGTTCACGATCTCATGACGGAGATCACGCCCGGCGACCGGCTTCGCGGATTCGGCGCGCTGCGACTTGCCAACGCGGGGCGCAGGGCGCGTTCCGGTCGTGGTCTCGACCGAGGTGCCCGCCGAGGTCAGGTTCGTCTGCTGGGCCGGCGTCGCACAACCCGTGGTCGAAACCGCAAGGGCGGCGAACGCGAACGCGAACGCGAGCTCGAAGCCCACGAACGTGGTCTTGCCCCGCGAAAAGCGCTTGCCCTCGAGCTTCATGGACCGCCCTCCTAGCACTGCGACGAACGGGTGCAACAGCTGTTCCGTCGGTGCGGGACCAAGGAAGCACGAACAGGGCCGGAACCCGGAAAAATTGGCGTGAAAAGGTGGGTAGGAAGGCCTACCGGGGCCGTGCCAAACCGCTACGGCCCGCGTTCTTGCCCCCATGTAGATGAGCTGAATTCCATGAGCATTTTCGGGCGGCTCGGGTCCGGCGGCGGTGCGGCACGACGCTCGCTACTGCGACGGAGGTAGCCGTTTGCGAGGAGGAGGCCATGAAGCCCATCGTTGGAATCTCCGGGATCACCGCGGCGACGACCCTCATGGTCGCGCTCGCTGGATGCGCCCACGATCCGAGCAAGGATCTCAGGACTGCCGAGAACGATCTGACGAGCGCGCAGGTCAAAGCGCGCGAGAACGTCAACGCGATCGACGCCAACTATGCCGACACACGCGCCAAGGCGGTCTCCGAAGGGCGGACGAACGTTTCGGACGCGGAGAAGAAGCTGGCGGACGCGAACGCGAAGCTCGACACGGATCGAAAGAACCTCACTGCTTCGTCGAAGAGCTCGCTCGATCAGCTCGACTCGCAGGCATCGAACCTCAAGATGAAGGCGGACACGCTGCCCCCCGCGAAGAAGAACCAGTTCGACGCGCTCTGGGATCAGTACACCGGGATGAGAGGCCAGGTGCAGGATCAGATCAGCGGGCTCTCGGCCGTTCCGAACGACAGCTGGACGTCTGCCTCCAAGGGCCTGACGAACAACCTGAATTCGCTCAGCGGCACCGTCGGCAAGCTCGGCAAGCTGTTCTGAGCCGGATCGATCGGGAGGACGCACGACGCTTCGTCGACGAGCCCGCCTGGGCTAGAAGCGTCGTGTGTCCCATCCTCATCGCCTCTCGAGAACATGGCTCGGTCGTGCGCTTGCGCTCACCCTCGTCGTCGGTTCCGTGCCCGCGTGGGCTCACGACTCGATCGACGAGCCCTGCAGCGTCGTTCGCAAGTGCTCGTCGACGGGCCTCGATTGCGCGAGCACCGATCGCTCGTGCATGGACGACGCGGTGACACGCGGCCTGCAGGTCGTCTGCGAACGACCCGACGAGGTGTCGACGAAGCGCTTCGTGTACTGCCCCGAGGGGCAGGGGGGGCGCGACTCGCGTTACGTCTGGGTGCTCTTGGTCATGGCGTTGTCGCTGGCGTTCGGTGGAAGCGCCATTGCCTACGCCGTGCTCAAGAAGAAGGCGTGAGCGGCCTTTCCTTCGCGCTGCTCGGCGGCGTTTCGAGGCGCGGCGTGTCGAGCTCTTTCTCGATGCGCGCCGTTCGATAGCCTTCGCGCTCGGCGAGGCGAGTGACGTCTTCGTACTGCCGTCGCGCCAGCGCCAGACTCGCGCGCCCGTCGAGCACCTCGCGTTCGGCGAGGACGTTCGCGAGCGCCTCGAAACGCTCCTTCGAGAGCCACGAGACGCCGTTCGCCTCGTGCACGCCGAGGAACGTGCGGCCGCGCGCCTCGGAGAGCGATGCCCGCATGGCTTCGCGAAGCGGCACTTCCGGCAACGCCGTCGCGAGAAGGACGAGCGCAATGTGCTGGTGAGCTTCGTAGTCGTCCGAGCCGATGGCCGCGAGAAGCGGAAGCGAGAGCTCCCAGCCATCGAGGATTCCCGGCCGCGCGCCCGGCTCGTTCTCGAGCTGTGTGACCTGCGCAACGAGGTCGACCACGGCCTCGAGCTCGACCCAGCGCAGGTGGAGCGCGCCGTCGAGCTTCGTCGGCGGAACTTCGCCATCCGCCGCAGGAGAGGCGGTGAGGTGGAATGAGTCCGGCGCCTCCGCATCGGGGTGGAGCTGGCGCAGGATGGTGGTGAATCGCGTGCGTGCCTTCGCGAGGGCCGCGGTCGCGTCCACCTTCGTATCGCGCATCCACGCGAGGCCGTCGGCAACGTGCTGGAGTCGCTCATCGAGTGCCGCGAGCGCTTCTTTCGTGGGCTCGCGCGTCTTCGCGTCCCACCCGGCGAGCAGATAATCGACGTGCCCGCGACCGAGCGCCTGGCGCAGGGGCTGATGAACGGGCCTGAAGCGCAGGGCGACCAGCGCGCGCTCGAGCGATGGAACGCCTTGCCCGCCGAGCTCTTCGGCGAGGCGATCCCACGGGCGCTCGGCGGTGACGTGCTCCGTCCGGAAATCCGTGAGCACGTGGTACTTGAACGCGCCGAGCTCCCAGTAGAAGCCGCCTTCGAGGTCGCTTGCGCGCCTCAGGTATTCGAGGTTCTTCGCGGCGTCGCGGAAGAGAACCCATGCGCCGCTCTGGCCGGCTACGCCAATGGCTTCGAGCACGTCGCGCGAGAGCATGCTGCCGTCTTCGCGCTTCGAGCCAACGCTCCAGCGAATGCGACCGCGCGTGTCCTTGAACTTGTTGTTGTAGAGAACGAGCGCGCGCTCCGATCCCCAACCGTTCGAGTACGCGTACACGTCTTCGTCGACGCCGCCGTCGGTCAAGAAGTCGTAGAGCGCGAAGTCATCGACGCCACTGAAGAGATATCGCTTCTTGAGGAGCGGGAAGATCTCGCGCTCGTGGCGCTCGACGAAGCCATGGTTGGGCTTCTCGTCCCACTTCGCACGGCGATATTCCATGCCGTATTTTTCGTGGAATCCTTCGACCTGCCCGTGGCCGAACATGGGGAGGCCCGGCATGGTGCTCATGAGCACGCACACGCCGAAGTACTTGTCGTCGCCGCCGAACTGGAGCGCTGCGGTCTCCTCGTCCGGGTTGTTCATGAAGTTGACGAAGCGCTTGAGGATCTGAGGCTCGAAGTCGAGGACGTTCTTGATCGTCTCTCGATACTTCTGGTTCTCCTCGCGCTTCAGCATGTTCATGAACGCGGAGTTGTAGACGCGGTGCATGCCGAGGCTTCGGACGAAGTAACCCTCCATCATCCAGAAGGCTTCGGCGAGAAGCAGCGTGTCGGGCGCGCGCTGCGCGACGGTGTCGACGACTTCGCGCCAGAACTCGACGGGGATCTTTCGATCGAACTCGTCCTGCGTCATCGCGTAGTCGGAGCGCGACGGAATCGCTCCGCCGCTTCCGGGCAGCGGGAACCAGAGACGCTGGAAGTGCCGCTTGGCGAGCGTCATCGCCGCGTCGAAGCGGATGATCGGGAACATCCGTGCAACATGCAGGATGGTCTCGATGACCGCCTGGCGGACCTCGGCCTTCGTGTAATCGAGCTGCGCCGTGTCGTTCCACGGCATGCTCGTGCCGTCGTTGCCGTGGTAGATGAAGCGGTCGTGACCGGTGTGCCGGTCGTGACGACGGAACACGACGGCGGCGTCGGTCTTCGACCAGTAGCCCTCTTCGATGAACACGCCCACGCGCCCGTCGTCGCTGAGGTCCGGGCCGCCGAAGCGGTAGCTAGGGAAGGGCGGGTGGTCGGTCTGGATGAACCAGTCGGGGTGGTTGACGATCCAATCGGCGTCGATGCCGACGTGGTTCGGCACCATGTCTGCGGCGAGACGGATGCCGCGCTGCCAGGCGCGATGACGGAGGTTCTCGTAGGCCTGATGACCGCCGAGCTCCCACGCGATGTCGTAGGACTTCAGCGAGTAGGCGGAGGCGACGGCGTCTTGGTCGCCGCGCATTTGCTTGATCTTCTTCGACGCGGAGCTGCGCTCGAAGAGGCCGATGAGCCAGAGTCCCGAGAAGCCGCGTGACGCGAGCATGTCGAGCTCTTCGTCGGGGATCTGATCGAGACGATGGATCTCGCGCCCGTACTGCTTCGAGAGCTGGTCGAGCCAGACGTAGACCGTCTTGGCCATGAGCACGACGCGCGGCATCCAGTCGAGGTCCTGGCTGAAGCGCTTCGGCTCGACCTCGGTGCGGTTGAACCGCATGGCGTCGAGGAGCGGCGAGCCCGGGCCGGGGCCGCCGCGATAGAAGTACTTGCCCTCTTCGTTGAGGAAGTCGCGCGCCCAAAGCACGCGGCGCCAAATCGGAAGCTGATCGAGGCCGAGGCTCTGGCCCCACTCGTCTTCGATGAACTTGAGCTGATCGAGGATCGACTTCGGGGCCTTGCGGCTCGGCTCGAGCAACAAATCGATGAGGCTCTGCCGGCGCGGGCCGAACGGCTCTTCGTGCGCGAAGAAATGACGCGCCTCGCCCACCATCGCCTGGTAGCTCGGACCGAGATCGTAGTCGGTCACGATCGGACGCACGGGCTCGTAGGCGGGATTCTGGTTGGTGAGCCAGAGGAGGATCACCTCCTCGGCGTAGGTGTCTTCTGCGCCTCGGCCGTCGCGCGCCAAGAGCTTCTGGGGCGTCTCGTCGCCCTCGCCTTGGGATTGCTTGTAGATCGCAGGCGTTGGGAAGGTCTCGAGGAAGCGGATGAGGGTGCGGCGCGCGCCGCCCTCGAGCTGGCTGTCGAGCCGCTCGAGCAAGCGCTCGAAGCTGCGCGGATTGCGCTGACGATAGAGCTCGATGACGACGTGGAAGATCTCGTGCACGAGCGCCATCGCCGCGAGCTCGGCGGGGCGAAGCATATCGTCTCCCGAGCGTGCGTCGAGGTCGTTCACCCGATCGGCGAAGACGCGGGCGGCGGCGGTGTCACGGAACGTGACGTCGCCTCGAGCGGTGAAGAACGCATCGTCGAATCGCGTGGGAAAGTACGCGTCACGAGCTGTCTTCCGAGCGTGCATAGCGCACCTTTACCTGGAGCACGTCCGGGCCAAAAGGACGACGACGAAAAATCGTCTGCGTCACGTAAAACGAGTGGCGATCAGCAAGTGACGTGCAAGATGGCATTCGTCGAGGGACCGGCCTTTTCGAGCTCGTCGATCGCACGTGGCGTGGGCATCATCACGAGCTCGACGCCTCGGCGATGGGCTTCCCGTTTGACTTCGACCATGACGGGAAGCGCGCCGTAAGCTCCGGTGCCCACGATGAGACGTTCACAGTCCCAAGGGATGTCCTCATCCATGGAGAGGGGCGTGTGCCCGAACCAGTCCCTGTATCGCTTCGAGGGTCTCTTCTTGCGCTTCCGTACACGACCTGCGCTCACGACGACGTCGTGCTCGTAGGTTCGGCCGCCGAGGACGAGCGACCCGAACGCGAAACCTGCGCGATGCTTCTTTCGCGTTGGCCGCTTCGGCATGCGGACGGAAGGGCTTTCGACGTGCGTGCTCATCGCGCGTTGGAGAGCAAGGGCGATACCGAATCGCATCGGCGCCGGGATCGAGCGGGGCCGCGTGAGCCCTTTTCGTCGGGGACGAGCTCGCGCGTTCCAAGCGCCAGACCTTACGCCGCCGTCAGCAACCGAGGCGCATGCACGCGCCACGAGGATCTCGTCGCGGCATCGAGTCCCGCTCGTTGGCCCAGGACCTAGGCGAGTGCCAAAACCGACCGGACGAGGAGGACGCGCACGGATGGGGCCGGCGGCACGACGGAAGGCTTTCCCCGACACGCGGCGGGCCTCGCCCACATGGCCACGCCCACCTGGCTGGTGAAGTTGCCAGTCGTCTGTGAGGGCGCGCTCTGCCGCTCCAACGCTCAGGAGGGGAAAGGTAGGGGGGCCGGGGCCGGGGCCGGGGGCCGCCGAGGGAGGGCGAAGAAGATCCTTCCGTTTCGACGCGTGCGAGTTACCGGTCGTGTGAGGAGAGCGCGTATACTTTTTCGTGGGAGGCCCGCGCTCCCATCGCGGCTCTCGGAGAACCGGAGTTCCATTCGCGTGAGCACTTACGCCATGCCCAAAGTCGGCGACGTGATCGCCGGCAAGTACCGCCTCGACAAGGTCGCGGGCGAAGGCGGCATGGGTGTGGTCTACGCGGCGACCCATCTCGTGCTCAAGCAGACGGTCGCGGTGAAGGTGCTCTTGCCTTCCGCTGCGACCTCCGAAGCGGTCGTCGAACGGTTCGCTCGCGAGGCGCAGGCGGCGGCACGCATCCAGAGCGAGCACGTTGCACGCGTCATGGACGCAGGCTCGCTCGCGAGCGGCGCACCGTTCCTCGTAATGGAGTTCCTCGACGGCTGTGACCTCGAAGAGCTTCTCCAACTGCAAGGCAAGCTTCCTCTCGCCGACGTCGCCGATTACCTCCTGCAGGCGCTCGAGGCCCTCGCGCATGCGCACGCCGTCGGCATCGTCCATCGCGACCTCAAGCCCGCGAACCTCTTTCTCGCGTGCCGTCCCGATGGCAGCAATGCCATCAAGATGCTCGACTTCGGCATCTCGAAGGCGATGACGTCGAGGCCCGAAGACAAGGTTCTCACCGGTCAGGCCGTACTCGGGTCGCCGGTGTACATGTCCCCTGAGCAGCTTCGCAATGCGAAGGAGATCGATTCGCGCGCCGACCTCTGGTCACTCGGCGTCGTGACCTACGAGCTCCTCTCCGGCGCGCCGCCGTTCGACGGCGACGGCGTGGGCGAGATCTTCGCTGCCATTCTCGAGAAGGATCCCACACCGCTCCACGAGCTCGTGCCGAGCGTGCCGAAGGAGTTCTCGGACATCGTCGCGAAGTGCCTCGAGCGCAAGGTCGAAGATCGTTGGCCGTCGGCCGCCGAGCTCGCGAGCGCGGTGGCGAAGTTCGGAACGGGCGCTCACGCGGACGTCGTGTCGAGCTGCGCGCAAGTGCTGACCCGTTCGAAGATGCTCCATCAGCACACGCCGGCGGAAGTGCGCCGCGTGGCCGATGCCATCGCGGCCGCCGCCGAGCGCGCTCGAAGTACCAGCCTCGGAACCGAGCCGCTGCTGCTCGCGAATCGCAAGCCGGAATCCGCTACGGTCAAAGACGGCCTTCGCACGCGTGCGCTCGGAGCGGCCTGGCGCATGCCGTCCGTCCGTTGGATGGGGATCGCCGCCGCCCTGATGGTCGTCATCGGTGCGTTCGCGATCTTCTTCGCGGTGCGTGTGACGCGCGACACAACGGCGGCGCCGCAGACCACGATGGTTTCTGCGGCGGAAGGGGCGACGCCTCAAGACCCCTCCTCGGACGAGGGAGAGGGGGCGTCGGGGCAGGGAGACGGGAATGCTCCCATGCTGATGGACTTGCCGGAGACGCCGGGCCAGAAAGGAACGGCGCAACGATCCCGCGGCGGGAAGGGGCAACGGCCGCAACGACCGAAGTTCTTGAACACCCGCGAATGACCGAACGACCTTCCCTCGCGCGCTGGCTCGCCGGCGCGACTTTCGCTGCTGCTGTCTTCGTCACCGTCCACGCGGAGGCCGCTCCTCGCTCGTCGTCCGGCAAAGCCGCTCCAACGCCCGCGCCTCCGCCTGCACCATCGGCCCCTGCGCTTCCGACGTCGTCTTCGAGCACGTCACCCGCGCGTCCGATGTCGAACGAGATGCGCGCGGAGACGCTCTTCCGTAGTGGCGAGAAGAAGTTCGACTCGGGCCAGTACGTCGAAGCGTGCAACGACTTCGGAGAGAGCCTGCGCTTCGGTCCCAAGCTCGGAACGCTGCTGAACCTCGCCTTCTGTCACGAGGTCATGGGGCGCAGCGCAACGGCGTGGCGCGAGTTCCAGTACGCCGCCGCGTGGGCTGCGCAAAATGGTCAGAAGGATCGCCACGAATTCGCGATGAACCACGTGCAGGCGCTCGAGACGAAGCTCCCGCGCGTGGCGCTGCAGCTGCCGACGGATCGAGCGATCGCGTCGGTGGAGGTCGACGGCGAGCCGGTGCCCGAGTCACGCTGGTACCTGCCGCTCTATCTCGATCCCGGCGAGCACGCGGTTGCCATCTCGGTCCCCGGTAAGAAGCGCGGGACGGTCTCCTTCCGCGTCGTCGATTCGCCCACCGAGCAGCTCGTCATGGTGCCCGCGCCGGCCGACGACATTCCCGACCCGCCGGCGAGGCCCGTGACGAACGAGAACCCCGATCCCTTCCGCACCCGGCGCGTCGCGGGTTACGTCACGCTCGGCGCGGGCGTGGTCGGTCTCGCCGTGGGAGCCACCTTCGGGATCATGGCTCTCTCGAAGCTCTCCGATGTCGACGCCCACTGCGCCGGGCAGGCGTGCGATGCGGCCGCCGGCGATCTCTCGCGTGACGCGCATCGCGACGGGACGATCTCGACCGTGTCGTTCGTCCTCGGTGCGGCGGCAGCCGCCGTCGGAGGTTACATCGTGCTGACGAGTGGGCCTCCGAAGAGCGTGGCGGCCAAACTGACCGTCCGGCCCGTCGCCGGAGGCGCTTTTGCGGGCCTCCACGCTTCTTTCTGAGGTAGAGCCCCAATCCGTTGGTGCTCGCGGAACTTTCGCTTCGAGGCCCTGTCTTGCCCGTAGAAGCCCATGCGGGCCTACGACTTTGCACTCGATGCCGAGAGTGTTGCACCATGGCCGGACGTGGCGCTCCCCGACGAGCTTGAATCGAAGCTGATCGAACGTCTCGTCGCTCGCGACGAGCGTGCGTTCACGGAGCTCGTCCAGGTTTACGGACGACGGGTCTCGTCGCTCGTCTTCCGCATGCTCGGAAACCGCGCCGAGGCTGAGGACCTCACGCAGGAGGTCTTCGTCCAGGTCTTCAAGGCCATCGGCACGTTTCGCGGCGACTCGAAGCTCTCGACCTGGATTTACCGCATCGCGGTGAACCTCTGTAAGAACCGCTCGAAGTACCTGCGCGTGCGTCACTCGTCGGAGCAAGACGAGCTCGAGGCCGTCGCCGAGCGCGTTCCTCTCGCCGAAGCGCGCGGCGCGAACGTCGCTCAGATCGAGCGGCCCGACGAGGCGATGGCAGGCCGTCAGGTCGAGCACATCGTGCAGAACGCCATCCAGAAGATCGACCCGTCGTTCCGCGAGTGCCTCATCCTTCGCGACGTCGAGGAGCTCAGCTACGAGGAGATCGAGCAGATCACGGGCCTCGCCGCTGGTACAGTGAAGAGCAGAATCTTCCGCGCACGCGCGCAGCTGAAGGAGATCGTCGAGCGCGAGCTCGGAGAGAAGATCCGATGAGCGACGAGCAGGACAGGCCGCCGACCGACGAAGAGCTCGCCGCGATGGATGACGAGAGCCCCGCGCTCACGGCGCTCCTCAAGCGCTCCTTCGCGGACGAGAAGCCTGCCCAAGAAGTCGATCGCGCGCTCGTCGCCAACGTGCAGCGCAAGCTTCGCCAGCGCTCGAAGGGGAAGTTCTACGCTGACGGCTGGAGCACGACGCAATCGCGCATCAACTACGGGCTCGTCGCCGCCGTGATGCTCGTCGCGATTGTCGCCGTGTATCTAGCCCTCGGCCCCATGGCCATTTCTCGGTGATGTGAGCTCGAGTCAGCGAGCACACTCGTCGAACAGCCCGCACAAGCTGGCCCGAGTGCCGTCGCACCCAGAACCGAAGGCTGTCTGACGCCACGAGAAGGCGGCGGGTTCTTTTCACGCGGAGCGCGAGCGCCGTCAGGCGACCCGCCGCCGCCGGAGGGGAGGCTCAAAACCGGAGGTTCTGAGGGGAACCGGAGGTTCCCTACAAGAAGCCTAGTCGTCGACCCAGCGGGCGAGGATGGCGGTGATGTTGTCGGGGCCGCCGTTCTCGTTGGCGCGCTCGATCAGCTTCGACGCGGCCAGCTTCAGATCGCCGTGCTTGGTGATGATCTCGAGCATCTCGGGATCTTCGACCGGGCCGGAGAGACCGTCGGAGCAGAGGATGTAGACGTCGTTCGCGCGAGGTGACTCGAAGCGCGTGTCGACCTTGACCGTGTCCTTCATCCCGAGCGCGCGCACGATGACGTTCTTGTGCGGGAAGTTCGCGATCTCCTCGGGCGTGAGGCGCTTCATCTTGATGTAGTCGTTGAGCAGCGAGTGGTCCTCGGTGAGCTGCTCGATCTTGCCGTCGCGAACGCGGTAGCTGCGTGAGTCGCCGACGTGGGCCACGTAGATGCCCTCTTCCACGGCGAAGAGGACGACGATGGTCGTGCCCATGCCACGCTTGCCGGCTTCGCGCTGCGCGGTCTCGTAGATGCGAAGGTTCGCGAGCTTGATGCCGGTGATGAGCCGGTTCTCCTCGTAACCCTTGGCGCGGTCCATCTTGTACGGCCACGTCCGCTCGGGATCGTGCGCCGTCGCCGCGAAGAACTCCTTGAGCGCGTCGACGGCCATCTTGCTGGCGACCTCGCCCGACGCGTGGCCTCCCATGCCGTCGGCGACGACGTAGAGGCCACTGTCCTCGATGATCGAGAAGTTGTCCTCGTTGTGCGTACGCTTCATGCCGACGTTGGTTTCGCCGGCTACCTCGATGCGGAGTCCCACGGCAGACGATGGTCCAAGGCGGCGCGCTTCCTGTCAACCGCGTTCACCGGCGGACCCCCGCGATCTCCGCCGTTTCCAGGCCCGACTTGGCCTTCTCCGGCTCGTTTGCCTCGCTCGTTCAGGGCGCCGCGCGCAGCGTGACCCCGACTTCGCGAAACTTACCTCCGCTGAACACGAGAAACTTGACCTGCTGGCCAATCCCTCGTTTCGCGATGACCTGGGCGAGCTGTTCCGGGCTCTCGACGGGTTGGCCATCGACGGCCACGATGGTGTCGGGGGCATCGCCTCCGGCCTTGAGCCCAGCCTTTTCCGCAGGGCTTCCTGGCGCGAGGCCCATCACCCGAACGCCCTTCACGTTGCCGGAATCCGTGGGCGCTCCGCCGAGGCCGAGCCAAGGAGCCGGCTGGACCGCCTCGGCGGGCGTCTTCATCAAGAAGCCACGCAGGGCGTAGACGGGCGCTCCCACGGTGACCGCCGTGCATTTCGCCTCCGCCGGTTTCGCGTCGGCAGGCGGAGCAGCGGCGCCGTTCACGCGTTTCGGCTCGCTCTCTTTGGCGCTCGGGGCCGAAGCCTCCTTGCAGGCGCGAATCGCAACACCGACGACCTTGCCATCGGTGTCGAGGACCGGCGCGCCGGGAACGGTCGGACCGCCCTTCCAATCGAGATCGAGCACGGAGCGGAGCGCATCGCCCTCGCGCGAACGCACATCGACCCGGCCTTTGTACCCGAGCGCCATCAGGCTCAACTTCCCCGACTTCGGGCCGTACGCTTTGAGCTCCGGGCCTTGCGGTTCCGCGGTCGACGGTGTCAGGCCGTCGAGCCACTTACCCGTGAGCGGGATGAGGAGGGCGAGGTCCCAGTTCTTGTCCTTGTGACCGACCTTCGCTTTGACGACGGTGCCGTCGGCGTAGCGAATCTCGGGTTGCTCCACCGCACCGAGACCCGAGAGTGAAGTGATGACCCGTCCATCCTGACCGAGGACCGTCCCGATCGCGATCGGATGTCCGCCATGCTCGACCTGCACGACACCCTTCCGGCTGGCGTCACTCGACGGCGCCCCTGCGTCGGCCGCGCTCGGCGCCTCCGGCGACTGCGCCCCCGGGAGCTTCGGCAGCTCCGGCGGGGCGGCCAGAGCCGTCTGCGCCAGGGCCGCGATGGCCGCGCAGACTGCCGCGCATCCAATCGCGAAGGGGGCGAGTTTCAGGGCTTCGGATCGGGAGGGGCGGGCCATGGATCTTCCCAAACTTAGCACTGACCGTGCCTACGGCTCGGATGGTCCCGAGGCCCCCTCGTGACGTGTTTGGGGGCGCGCCTTGACAGCGGCCGGCGGACGGTGAAAAGAGGTGCGGAAGCCATGAGCGCAAGTGACGGAAATTTGGCCCATTCCCATGCATCTCACGCGTCTGGCGGGTCTCATGGGCCACATGCGCACGGGCCGGCGCCTTTGCCGGAGCCGAAGACGCCGTTGTGGCTGACCGCCATCGGCGCCGTTCTCTTCTTCCTCGTCGGATTGTGGTGGGCGCTTTGCTCGTCGGGCCCCTCCACCGCGCCGCAGGAAAACGCGCAGAACGTCATGCCCGGCTCGGCCCTGACCGCCCCGGCGCAGGCGCAGGCTGCCCCGGGCGCACCGCCCGTTCAATCGGCACGCCCGCTCAACGCTCCGGGCGCTCGCCCCGGAATGCCGGCCGGCCTTCCTTCGGGCCTTCCGCCGGGCTTCAAGCACCCCTGAGTGTGAATCGACGGTCATAGCGCCACTGCGAACAGCGAGACGCATTCGGCGCATTCGGGGGACGGCGAACGAGACGTAAAGAGAGCCGACGATGAAAGAGCCTTCTTCCCCCGCCGTGAGTGGCGGTATTGCGCGAACCGACGCGACCGGCACGGCGGAGATGGTCCCCGAGCTTCTCGCGTGGACGACGTCGCTGTCGCACGACCGGCACCTCGTTCGTGAAGACCTGCTCGGCAGCGCCGCGCATGTCACGATGCTCCGCAAAGTCGGTCTGCTCGATGCGGACGACGCGCAGAAGCTCCGCGGCGCGCTCTTCGCGATGTTCGACGAGGCCACCAAGGGCACGCTCGTCATTCCGGACGGCGAAGAAGACGTCCACATGGCGATCGAGGCGCGCCTCACGACCGACCTCGGTCAAACGGGCAAGCGCCTCCACACGGCGCGCTCGCGAAACGACCAGGTCGCACTCGCGCTGCGTCTTCATGTCCGTGACCAGGCCGCACGCACGCTCGCCGAAACGACGAGCCTCGCTCTGGAGCTCGCCGAGCGCGCGCGCCGCGAGAAAGACGTCATCATCCCGGCGTACACGCATCGCCAGCGCGCTCAACCCGTGTCTGCCGCGTTCGTGATCTCGGCATGGGCGAACGCGCTGCTTCGCGCCGCGGACGCCCTCGCCGTCGCCATCGATCGCGCGAACCAGTCGCCGCTCGGCTGCGGCGCGTGCTCGGGTACCTCGCTCCCCATCGAGCGCGACGTCGTCGCCAAGGTCCTGCACTTCCCGGCGCTCACGGCGAATGCGCTCGACACGATCGGCGATCGCGACTTCGCGATCGACTGGACGTACGCCGGCGCACGCGTGCTCCTCTCGTTGTCGCGTCTGGCCACGGACGTGGTCGACTTCACCACGAGCGAGTTCGGCTACCTCAAGATCGGCGACGCCATCGCGGCCGGTTCGAGCATGATGCCGCAGAAGAAGAACCCCGACGTCTTCGAGCTCGTTCGCGCGAAGTCGGCACGCGGGGTCGGCAACCTCTCTGCGATGCTCACGCTCGTGAAGGGCCTGCCCACCGGCTACAACCGCGATTTCCAGGACGACCGCCAGGCCGTCCTCGACACCGGGCCTCTCGTCCGCGGCGCCGTGCGCGCCGTTCGCGCGGCGATGGTCCACCTCGCGTTCGATCCGACGACGTGCCTCGCGGCCGTCTCCGATGGCTCGACGCAGGCCACCGACGTTGCCGAGGCGCTCGTCCGCAAGGGCGTTCCCTTCCGCGAGGCGTACAAGGCGACCGGCCAGGTCGTCCACCTCGCACGCGAGCGGAAGATCGATCTCGCGAAGGTCTCTCTCGACGACGCGAAGGCGATTCATCCGTCGTTCGACGCCAGCGTTCTCGCGGTCCTCGATCCGCGCGTTGCGGTCGCCGCGAAGAAGAGCGCCGGTGGCACGGCCCCCGAGCGCGTCTCGGAGCAGATCGACGCCATCGAGTCGGCCGCGAAGACGCTCGCCGCACGCGCTGCCTCGATTCCTGCGCTCGAAGATCTGAAGCGCTCGATCGAAGCCTTCTCGATCGCCTGACGTCGTCTCCGTACGCCATACGAGGACCGCTTCGTCACGCATGAAGCGGCGCTCGCGCGGGCTGGGAAGGATGCTCGGCCGTGCAGCGTAAGACGGAGCGTGAAGCATTCTTCCGAGCTCGCCGAGCCGCGGAGCGATAAGTCGGGCGTTCGCCAGCACAACGAGAACCTCGAAGAGCGCGCTGTCCTCGTCGTCCCCAACTTGGTTACGCGTCTGACAGCATGCATGAGCTCGCATGCGGAGGGAGTCCGGCTCGCCGGGGTCGGGAGGTTCTCCGTCCGAGAGCGCCGTGTGTCCTGGAAGACGGAGGAGGCGCTGCTCGATCTCTTGAACGGTGAGCCGAACGCTGTCGTCGAGCCGAGCGACGACGCCGAACTCGACGCCTTCGCGGAAGCGATCCGGACGGCCTTCATGTACGTGGACGTCGTCGAGATCTCGTCGTTCGGGACTTTGTCTGCAAAAGAGAAACCCGATTACGAGACGCGGGAATTGCGGACGATCGTTGTCTTTCGAGCGGATATCGAGCTCGTCAATTCCCTTCGTGGGTAAAGCGTACAGGATACAAAATCTGGATGAGCCCACAGAGCGCGACGTCACCGTCGGTGCGAGCGTCGTAGCGAACGGTTCGTAGTCGTTCGGCCATACAGCGGACCACGTCGTCGTCGAGGAGCGGCGTATCGGCGGCGCCGCACACCCGAAGGATCCTTCCGTCTTGCTCCACGCGGAACTTGAACGCGACCGTGCCTTCGGCGTCGGCGTCACGAGCGCGCTCGTAGCAAGCTCGCAATTCGGGAAACACGGCTCGAATCGGCTGCGCGAAGAGCTCTCGGGCGGGATAACAGCACGCGGCGCGATGAGGCTTTTCCTTCGGAAGCGTCGCATCACCAACGCAGACGGGCGCGGGACGAACCGGTGGCGGAGCGACCTCTTGGGGTGGCGGGGTGGGCTTCCGAGGCCACGTTGGTTCTTCCTCGCCGACAGGTTGCGTGGACACCGAGAGGGGCGTTTCGTCGTCGTGCGGTGAAGCCTCGCGATGCGGAATCATGTCCGGAGCGCGGGGCGCGCGGGGCGGCGGCTGACTCCGTGCCGAACATGCTTGGAGCAGCATGCCCACGACGAGCCAAAGGCCGGCCTGCATGATCTCGTGGACAACGAGGAGTCATGGAAGTTCCCTTTGGCGTGCGTGAATCTCGGGGTGGCTGGAAGATTGCCATCTTCGTCGCGATCCAGTCGCTATCTCGTCGCGATTGAGCCGCCATCGTGCTCTTGCGTCGCAACGGGTGAGCGGGCATGACTCCGGCGGCCTTCGTCATGGCGGAAAACACGCCTCTTCGCGAGATCGCGCTTCTGTTTCTCCGCCTCGGAGTCACCGCGTTCGGCGGACCTGCCGCGCACATCGCGATGATGCGTGACGAGGTCGTCGAGCGGCGCAAGTGGCTGACGTCGGAAGAGTTCCTCGATCTCCTCGGCGCCACGAATCTCATCCCCGGCCCGAACTCGACGGAGATGGCCATCCACATCGGCCACCGCCGGCGTGGATTCGCGGGCCTCGTCGTGGCGGGCGCGTGCTTCATCGTGCCGGCGGCGCTCATCACGCTGGCGTTCGCATGGCTCTACGTTCGCTACGGACGCGTCCCCGAAGCGCGCGGGGTGCTCTATGGCGTGAAGCCCGTCATCATCGCGGTCGTCGTTCAAGCGCTGATCGCGCTCGTTCGCACGGCCGTCAGAAGCACGTTCCTCGCGCTGCTGGGCATCCTCGCCGTCGCCGCCACCTTCTTCGGTGCGGAGGAGCTCGTGATCCTCTTCGGGGCCGGACTCGTCTCCATGCTCTGGAAGACGCCACGCGGCACCGCGCTCGTCCCCGCCTTCGGGATGAGCGCCGGGAAGGTCGCGGCGGCGAGCTCCGTTCCATCGTCGCTCGGTGGACTGTTCTTCGTCTTCGCGAAGATCGGCTCGGTGCTGTTCGGCAGCGGCTACGTGCTGCTCGCATTCTTGCGCACCGACCTCGTCGAACACCGAGGGTGGCTCACCGAATCGCAGCTTGTCGATGCCGTTGCCGTTGGCCAGCTCACGCCCGGACCGGTCTTCACCACGGCCACGTTCGTCGGTTATCTGGTCTCGGGCCCGCTCGGCGCGTGCGTCGCGACGCTTGGCATCTTCTTCCCGGCGTTCGTGTTCGTCGCCTTGAGCGGTGCCCTCGTTCCGCGACTTCGGCGTTCGCCTCGTGCTGCGTCGTTCCTCGACGGGGTCAACGTGGCTTCGCTCGCATTGATGGTCGTCGTGACGTTCGAACTCGGTCGTTCGTCACTCGTCGACCTTCCTGCGCTGGTGCTCGCAGTGCTGAGTGGCGTTCTTCTCTTCCGGTTCAAAGTGAACTCGGCGTGGCTCGTTCTCGGCGGCGCGGCCGCCGGCGTCGCGCTGCAAGCCGTGCGCTGAACGGCGCGGCGGCGAGAATTCCCGCTGCCGCGCCGTCGTTCGGACAGAGCTACTGGGCCAGCGGACCGTCGAGGGCGCGGCCGATCTGGCGCGTGGCGTCGACGAGACCCATGTAGCGACGGAAGGCCAGGATGGCATCCGGGCCGGTCGTGATCGGCTTACCGCTCTCGTCGAGGACGAGCTTCGGCTCACCGTTCTCGTCGAGCACGGGGGCGCCCGAGGCGTCGGTCACGACCTTGTAGGCCTGCGCGAGCAGATCGTTCGCGTGGCCGAGCATGCGTGAACCGATGCCGTGATCGATCGAGCGCCCGTCGATCGTCTCGGTCCCGTAGCTCGAAGCGACGTACGTGATGCCGCTCTCGGGATTGGTGAAGCGGACCTCGCGCGTTCCGGGAATGGTGGGCGTGGCGTCGCCCAGTGCCGAGATGCGCATCTTGTTCACGAGCGTCATGTCCGACGACAGACGCGAGAAGGTTGCGCCGTAGATGGCCATGGAGAGCTCCTGTTTGTAACCCACGTTGGGGAACACGAGCATCGCTCCCTGCGGGCGCGTGAACGCCTTGTCGGTCATTTCGAACCCGTAAAGACCGCCGCTCGCATCACCGGTGACATAGGGGGCGATCGCTTCCCAGTCCTCCGAGAGCAAGCCGCCAAGCATGCGATCGACGCTGTCCGGAAGGTCGTTGCGGAAGCTGATCATGACGTCGCGACCGTCCAGATAGTTCTCGCGCGCGACGGTGAACAGCGTGGGGCGCGGGTCGACGAGCTGCATCATCGCGAGCGCCTTCTCCGTCTCGTAGCCGGCGTGGTGGACGTACTGCTGGTAGTTCCACGAGCCGCCCTTCTCGTTCTCGAAGTCGTCGGCGATGAAGCGTCCGTCGCCGACGCCGATAGAGAAGTTCGCTGCGGCCGTACCGGTCGAGAGGTCGAAGATCGAGCGACCACGTGGCGATGTGTGGAGCGGGCTCGCGACGTAGCCACCCGGCTCGGGCATCAGGATGGCGCGCTGCAGGAAGGCGAAGATGTCCGCCTGCGACATCACGTAGGGCCGGAGGCCGTCGTCACTGTTCAGGTCGCTCGGGCTGGAGCGCGCGAGGTCGAGAGCGATCTGCCAGTGATAGGCGCGGAGGCGTCCGAAGTACTGCGCGGCGACCGACTGCGGAAGGTACATGTCGTTCCACTCGCGATTTCCGCGGCGGAAGTAGGTCCACGGATAACGGAGATCGAAGGAGCGCGTGAGGTTCTGCGTGAGCTCGTAGACGTCAGCGCCGGCGTCCATCATCGTCGTGTGCATGTAACCGCCGGCGCCGTACTGCTCGCCCCAGCGGTAGTTCCAGCGAACGCGCGAGGTGTTGCCGTCTTTGACGCGCCACTTCACGAGGTTCAGCGTCGATGCGAGCGGGTGCGGTCCGCTCTCGAAGTCGCCGAACGCGCCGTGATCCTTCGGCGGCGGTGCGCAAACCTTACCGTGCACGACGCGCCAACCCGAGATGGCTTTTTCCTCGTCCGTGGCTTCGCGGCAATCGCGCCCGGCGTCGAAGACCTTCATCAGCCTGCCGGTCGTCGTGTAGTGCGTAAACACGTTGCGCCCGTTGATGACCAGATCGCGCTCTTGCAGCTGCGTGTAGTTCTTGAGGCCGAAGTTCTCCTGGTCCTTCTTGGGAATCACGCGGTCGTCGAACGTCTCGATGACGCGCCCGTACAGCACCTTCATGGCGTGCTGGTCGTACGTGCCGAGTCCCACGGATTCACCGCCGCGTTCGACCTGGTATTCCATCGTCGAGGTGTTGGCGAAGTAGTCGATGCCCGGTCGTGACTCCGCGTCGAGGCCTTGCTCGTCCTTCGTCATCGGGTCGAGATAGCGAGGTCCCATGCACGTATCGGCGTTGTCGGCATTCCGCGGCTCGGAGCAGGCACCCGTGGCCCGACCCTCGTTCGTGCGGAGCTGCCAATACTGCGGGTTGAAGTTCGGCGCGTCCCAGCTCGAAGCGAAGTTGTGGCGCAGGCCGAGCGAGTGCCCCACTTCGTGCGTTCCGATGCCTACGATCGTTTCTTTCACGAGGTCGTCGTAGATGCGCTGTCCGCGTTCGGTGGGCGAGAGGTCTGCGTATTTCTCGCGGAAATACCCCGCGAGCGAGGGCAGGTAGAGGCTTCCGGTGCTCGAAGCGTTCGCATCGAGGAAGCACGCCCCGCGTGCGGCCATGTCTTCTTCCCACCACGCTCGCAGGGCTTCGAGCTTGGCCGGCTCGAGACCGCGCAGTGGCGACGTCAGCTCGTCAAGTGTGCTCACCGTTCCCTGCAATCGCTGGGTCAGCGTGGCGAAGCTCCCGATGTCGGCCGTGAACTGCGTCGCCGCGACGGTGCTCTTTGCCTTGGCGATGCTGTCGAGCGACGCGCCTTCGAGGGCCGACGCCACGGTCGGGGGCCTCACGGAGAGCGTGCTCTTGAGGGCCGACATGTCCACGGCGCCGACGCGTGAAGCGATCTGTGAACTCGTGCGTCCGATGCGGAAGGCCTCGGGCGCCGACGCGCCGGACTGGAGCGTCTTCGCATAGCGCTGCGCAGGAACGCCGGCCACGATGTCGTCCATGGCCAGATCGCCGATCGCGAGCTGGATGATGTCGCGCTCGTTCGCCGCCGCATACGTGGCCGAACGGCCCATGATGGTGGCGCTTGCACCGAAGGTCTCGCCCGTTACGGGGTCGGGTGGATTCCAGCCGATACCACCGTAGTGCGCACGTGATTCATAAGGCCAATAGACGAGCCAGTTCCTTCGAATATCGCCGAAGCGCGGAGTGCTTCCTGGTTTTCCGCAGAGCGACTCCGGGTCGTACGCGCGCACGGGGTTGTGGCACACGTAGAACATCGGCATGCCCTGATCGACGGCGAGCTTCTTCGGCGCATCGGTGAGCCAGCCGCCCTGCACGACCATCTGCTTGGCGTTCGGCGAGCTGTCGCTCTCGAAGAATTCGGTGTGGCACGTGTCGCGATCGCCGTCTCCCGTGCGCCGGCACTCGGTTTCGCGTCGATACGCAATGGCGACTTCGAGGAGCTGCCGCCAGGCGTGTCCGATGCGCTCGAACGTGCCTTCCTCGGCGACCTTGCCGTTCTTGTCGACCGTGTCCTGGAAGGCGTCAGGGGCTTCCTTGTTGAGGGTATAGGCGATCGTCTTGATGGTGCGGTCACGCACGGGGATCGTGCATTTCCCGACGACCGTGTCGCATTGCGAGCCGTTCTTGCCCTTGTAACCGGTGATGGCCTTCGAACACGCGTCGGCGGTTCCATCGCCGTCTTCGTCGGTATTGTCGTGGCACGTCGTGTCGAGATGGCTCTTTTGCCAGACGTTGTGAATCGATTTCAGTCGCTGGGTCTGTGCGTCATTGAACGAATATTGCGGATCCCACTTGGTTCGAGCCACGCCCAGCAGTGATTCGTACCCATTTCCCTCGCCGCCGGTATTGCCGACGACGTCTTGCCAGGCGTAATCGTCCTCGAACGGCTCGAAGTCTTCGTTCGGCGAGACACGGGCAAAGCTCGTTCGGACCACGGCCTCCTGAGGGTTGCAGTCGTACGTCGACGTGCCCGTCATGAAGCTCGTGATCATGCAGCGCTTCATGGTGCCCCACGAGAATTCGATCTCGGCGGGCTCCACCGTGAACTTGTTCGTGACGTCGAGGTAGCCGCCGTCGATCTCGAGATGGGGCGCATCCTCGTTCGAGGGATCCGTGACGTCGTAGGCGACCGGCGTGACCTTCGTCGAGCCTGAGAAAGCGGTCGAATCGTTGGTGGAGACGACGAGGTTCTGCGACCAGTCGACACGGAAAAACGCTCGCTCGTTCCACGGCCGGTCGCTCGAATTCTCCTCGATGACGTTGCTCTCTTCGCCCGTCGACGGGTTGTACGCGCGGCGGATGTCGAAGTGACTTTTGATCTTGTACGCCGCGACGATGGTGCCGTTCGGCGTGGCCGTCACGTTCTTGTCGGTCGATGACGCGACTTGCGAGTTCGGCACGCCGCGATTGTCGGCGCCCGGCGATTCTTGGTAGGCGCGCCGCCCGAGCAACATGTCTTCGGTAATTTCCCAGCGAATCCGATCGACGACCGAGAATTCGCCAATCGCATAATCGGACTGACTGACCGAAGAGCCGACGACATACGATTTCGTCCGGAACTCCGGATCGTCCTTTCCGTCTGCCAGGTTCTCACCGACGAAGAACGACTTCGGCAGCGCATTCGGTTGCACCTTGTCGATCGGCGCGCGCTCTTCCGCGCAGGCGCCAGATCCGATGCATGCCGCTGCTGACAACAAAATGAGGCCCGTGCGGGCCAACCACGTGCGCATGGCCGCTTCCCTTCCGATGGTTTGTTGACGATCGAGCGCGTACTGCCCGCGCGACCTACGTCCAAAGACGTGAGCGGCCATTCAGCGCAACTCAGTTGCGCTGAGTGAACAGTGAAATGCAGTACGCGACAGACTCCTGCAAAGGACCGTGGATTTCGGGGCCCTCGCCCATCGTGGGCCCCGGAATCCACGGTCCGTGCAGGTGGTCGCCGCATTAGGCAAGGGGTAGGCCATGTTGGCCGGAGCGCCGTGAGCTTCGGAAAATGCGCGCGATCGTCCGTGTCAGCGCGAGGCGCGCTTCACGTGTCGTAACGGAATTGACCCCCGAGCCGTGCGCGTCGAGGCCGGCTCGGGTCGAGCGTGGAGCTCAGGTCGAGCGGCGGGCGCGGGCGGCGCCCATCAAATCACGCACGGAGGCATCGCTGTCCGTCGCAGAAGGCACGACGGTGGGCGGACGGTTCGATTTCTGACGATCGAGTTTTCCGACGTGCCGGATGTCTTTGCCGCGCACCATGAAGACGACCATCTCGGCCACGTTCGTCGCGTGGTCGGCGATGCGCTCGATGTACTTGGCAATCGATTGAACGCGCGTCGCGCGGAAGATGTTGCGCGGGTTCTCCATCATGTAGGTGAGGAGATCGCGGAAGATCGTCGCGTAGTACGAGTCGACCTTGGAATCGCGCTCGACGATGCTCGTGGCGCGCTCGGCGTCGCCGGCCACGAAGGCGTCGAGGGCCTCGCGCAGCATCTCCTGCGCGGCCTCGGCCATGTTGACGACTTCGACGTACGGCTTGAGCGGGGGCTCTTCGTTGAGCTCCATCACGCGCTCGCAGATGTTCACTCCGAGGTCGCCCATGCGCTCGAGATCGGTGACGACCTTGAGGGCCATGGTGAGGAAGCGCAGGTCGCTGGCGACGGGCTGCCGGCGCGCGAGAACGCGAAGGCAGAGATCGTCGACCTCGATCTCGAGGCGGTTGATCTGACGATCGATGTAGAGCGTCCGCTCGGCGAGCTCGGTGTCGCGTTCGACGAGGGCGCGCATCGCTTGGCCGAGCATCTCCTCGACCTTGGCTCCCATCATGAGGAGCATCTCGCGGATGCGCTGCAGTTCTCCTTCGTACTCTCGGTCGGTGTGCAGGCGCGGCGGCATGTCTCTAACCTAACGACTCCTCAGCCGAAGCGCCCAGTAATGTAGTCCTCGGTTCGAGGATCGCTCGGCTTCGTGAAAATGACATCGGCGTGGTCGTACTCCACCAGCTCTCCCTGGTAGAAGAAGGCCGTATAATCCGAGACGCGCGCGGCCTGCTGCATGGAGTGCGTCACGATGACGATGGTGTACCGCTCGCGCAGCTCGTGGACGAGCTCTTCGATCTTGGCGGTGGCCACGGGATCGAGCGAGGAACAGGGCTCGTCCATGAGCACCACCTCCGGCTCGAGTGCGAGACAACGTGCGATGCAGAGGCGCTGCTGCTGGCCGCCGGACAGTGCGGCGCCGGGGCGTTCGAGGCCGTCTTTGACCTCGTCCCAGAGGGCTGCCTGACGTAGCACCTCTTCCACGAGCTGATCGGGATCGGGCGAGCCGATCCCGCTGAGTTTCAGGCCGGCCAGCACGTTCTCCCGCACGCTGAGGGCGGGGAAGGGGTTCGGCTTCTGGAAGACCATCCCCACGCGTCGGCGCACGCGCACCGGGTCGACGTCACGCGCGTAGATGCTCTTGCCGTCGAGCAGGACGCGCCCCTCGACACGCGCCCCCGGCACGACCTCGTGCATGCGGTTGAGGCAGCGGATGAACGTCGACTTGCCGCAGCCCGAAGGGCCGATGACGGCGGTGACCTTGCGCTCGACCAGGGGGAGCGTGATGTCCTTGAGCGCGCGATTCTGGCCGAACCAAGCCGAGAGCGTCTCGGCGCTCATCTTGTGCACCGGAGCTTCGGCGCGCAGCGAGACGGGGCTGGGTGGCGGCGAGAAGTTGCTTCTCATGACGTTCCCGCCCGACGAAGAAGGCGGCGGCCGGTGATTTCCAGCGCGACGACGAGCACGACGAGAACGAGGGCGGCAGCCCAAGCTTGTGCATGCCAATCGTCGTAGGGCGACATCGTATAGGTGAAGATCTGTACTTGGAGAGACGACGTCGCGTCGAGCAGGCTTTCGTTCCAGAAACGATTGTTGAAGGCGGTGAAGAGCAGCGGCGCCGTCTCGCCGGACACCCGAGCGACCGCGAGCATGCAGCCTGCCCGGATTCCCGGGGCCGCCGTACGCAGGACGACGTGGAACGCGATGCGCCAACGCGGGGCGCCAAGGGCCAGCGCGGCCTCGCGCAGCGCGTCAGGAACGGTGCGGGCGAGCTCGTCGGTGGTGCGCGCCACGATGGGGAGCATCAGGATGGCGAGCGACACGGCGCCGGCGAAGGCCGAGAAGTGCTTCATCCGCACGACGACCGTGGCGTAGACGACGACGCCGGCGATGATCGACGGCACGCCCGAGAGGACGTCGGCCGCGAAGCGCATCGCGCGGGCGAGCGCCGTGGTGCGATATTCGGAGAGCCAGAGGCCGGAGGCGATCCCGAGCGGGATGCCCATGATCGATGCGAGGCCTACGAGCTCGAGGGTGCCGACGATGGCGTTCGCCATGCCGCCGCCGCGCTCGCCGAACGGGCGCGGAAGCTCGGTGAAGAAGGCGAGCGAGAAGGCTCCGAGGCCGCGACGCGCCACGTAGAAGAGAATCGCGAGGAGCGGCACGAGGGCGACGACGACCGCAAGCCCCGAGAGGATCGTGGCCGCCCACGAGGCGACCTTGCGACGTGTGTACGCCGCCTCCGCTTCGCGAATCACGCGCCCCTCACGCGTGACACGAGCATGCGCGCGGCCACGTTGATGGTGAGCGTCACTGCGAAGAGCAGAAGCCCGATCTCGGCGAGCGCAGCGACGTGGAGCGTGCCGGTCGATTCAGCGAACTCGTTCGCGATGACGCTGCTCATCGTGTATCCGGGCGCGAAGAGCGAGCCGCGGATTTCGGGCCGGCTGCCGACGACCATCGCGACGGCCATCGCCTCCGACGCTGCGCGCCCGAAGCCGAGGAGAACGGCGCCGGAGAGGCCCGCGCGAGCGTGCGGAAGGACCACGCGACGGACCACGTCCCAGCGGGTGGCCCCGAGCGCGAGCGCGCCTTCACGAAGCTCCCACGGGACCGCGCGAAGGACCTCGCGCGACACCGACGCGATCGTGGGAAGGACCATCACGGCGAGCACGAGCGAGGCGCAGAGGAGGCCGACGCCCACGCTCGGACCTCGAAAAAACGGCAATGCGCCGAAGCGGGCCTCGAGCGCCGGCTCGATCGTGGTGCGAAGAAGCGGGGCGAGCACGAGTGCTGCCCAGAGTCCGTAGACCACGCTCGGGACGGCGGCGAGGAGCGTCATCAGCGTGCCGACGGGCCTCTTGAGCGCGCTCGGCCCGAGGTCGCTCAAGAAGAGCGCCATGCCGATGCCGACGGGCACCGCGAGCGCGAGAGCGACGGCCGACGTGACCACGGTTCCGTAGAGAAACGGTAGAGCGCCAAAGCGCGCGTGGATCGGGTCCCAATCCTGCGAGACGAGAAAGTCGGCGCCGAAAGTTCGGATCGAAGGCAGCGCGAGTTGGAAAGCGGAGACGGCGACGATGAGGAGGACGATGCCGATCGCACTCGCCGCCGCGCCTCCCAGGCCGCCGATCAGTCGGTCGATGCGCGCGCGCAGCGCTTCGGGGCTCTCGCCAGCCCTTCTCGACTCGACGTGCGAAGACGGCGACGTTGGCTCGGCAGGTTGAGCCACGAGCTCATCCTCCGGCCGGCAGAACGGGTTTACCGTCGACCTTGAGTGCGTGCAGAGCCACTTCACCGCGCGTGACGAGCGAGGACGGCAGCGCTGCGTAGTCGAGCGGCTGCGCGAACTGCTGACCATCGTGGATGGCCCACCACAAGAACTTGGCAAGCGCGGCACTACGCGCCTGATCGTGGGTATTCTCGCGCAAGACGACGAAGGACACGGCCACGATGGGATACGCGCTTTCGTCGGTGGCTTCGAAGTATTTCGCGTGCAGATCGTCTCCGAGAGCGGGACTGCTCGCGAGGGCGCGCGCGATGCCCTCGACCGAGGGCGCGACTCGCTTGCCGGCGCGGTTCGCGACGAGCGCCGTGCGGAGCCCCGCATGCTTCGCGTACGCCAGCTCGACGTAGCCGAGCGAGTTCGGCGTCGACTTCACGAGCGCCGCGACGCCCTCGTTGCCTTTTGCACCGACGCCGACGGGGAACCGAGGGGCCGTACCGGCGCCGACTTCGGTGCGCCACGCGTCGCTTCGCGCGGAGAGCCACGTGGTGAGAGCCGCACTCGTACCGCTGCCGTCCGCCCGGTGGACGATCGTGATGGGCTCGCTCGGCAGCGATCGTCCGGGATTTTCCGCGCGAATGGCCTCGTCGTCCCAGCGCTTGATGCGACCGAGCAGAATGTTCGCGGCCAGGTTCGGCGTGAGTGCGAGCTCCCCGTCGATCGTCGCGTTGTAGGCGAATGCGACGGCCCCCACGGTCATCGGCACGTGCACGAGCGTGCCGGGCACGGGCTCTTCCGTCGCGCCGAAGTCGACGACGCCGTCGGTGGTCTGGCGAATGCCCGCGCCCGAACCGACAGACTGATAGTTCACGCGAACGGTGGGCTCGACCGTGGCGTAGCTCGAAGCCCACTTCGAATAGAGCGGCGAGGGAAGCGTGGCGCCTGCCCCGACGAGGACTTGCGGAGACGTCTCGGAGGGGACGGAGCCCGAGCGGCTGCACGCCACCACGAGCGGAAGGACGAGCAACGCCCCCGCCGTGAGAATCGAGCGATGTGTGCAGAATGCACGCGTCACGCGACTTCCTCACGGGCGAGCTTGGAGAGATCTCGGGTCGAGCCGCGCTCGTGGATGCGCGTGCTCGCGTCGGGCAATTTGATCTCGAAGGTGGTGCCCTTGCCGACGGTGCTCGTGACGTCGATGTTGCCGCCCATCGCTTCGACGATGTGCTTCACGATCGAGAGACCGAGGCCGGTGCCGCCCATCTCGCGCGAGCGACCTGCGTCGACGCGGTAGAAACGTTCGAAGAGGCGCCCGAGGTGCTTTTCCTCGATGCCGTGACCATCGTCGGCCACGCGGATGCGAATGCCGCGCTCACGGCCGGTGGTGGCCTCGGCGTGAATGGTGACGGTCGACCCTTCGGGGCAGTACTTCACGGCGTTGTCGACGAGGTTCGTGACGACCTGTTCGAGCGCACGGCGATCGACCTCGGCCTCCACTTGCTTGGCGACGTCGAGCTTGATGGCGACGCGCTTCTTGTCGGCGCGTTCGCGGAACATGCCGACGAGGTGGTTCGCGAAGGGCTCGAAGGCGAAGCGCTCGCTTCGCAGACGCAGCTCTCGCGACTCGATGCGCGAGAGATCGAGGAGATCTTCGATGAGGCGCTGCAGGCGCGCCGCGTTGCGCTCGATGATGGCGAGGAAGCGCTTGGCGCCCTCGGGATCTCTGCCGAGCGCGAGCTCCATGGTCTCGGCCGCGGAGAGAACCGCGGTGACCGGCGTGCGGAGCTCGTGGGAGACGTTCGCGACGAAGTCGCGGCGGAGCGACTCGAGGCGGCGGACGTCGGTGACGTCGACGAAGACGGCAAGGAGTCCGCCGGAGAGGCCTTCTTTGTCGGTCTTGTTGCGCACGCCGTTCGTCGTGCGCGGCTTGTCGCTTTCGCCGTCGGGCGAGGTGAAGGAGGCTCCGCGAACGAGGAGGCGGCGCGGCTTGAGACCTCCGAGCTCGATCTCGCCCGCGCACGTCGTGCCGGTCTTGCGTGTCCGATCGAGCAGCTCTTTGAGCTCGGCGTGACGCACGACCTCGAGGAGCGGCTGCCCGATGACGTCGGCGCGGAGGAGCAGCATCTCCCGCAGCGAAGCGTTCATCAGGGCGACCTTGCCCTCCTTGTCGAGGAGCAGAACGCCTTCCGCCATGCCGTTCAGGATGCGGCTGACGAGGTCGCGTTCGGCTCTGAGCTCGCCGACGGTGCGCGAGAAGCTGCCCGCCAGCTGGTCGAGCGCTGCACCGAGTTTTCCGACGTCGTCCGAGCTCGCGACGCGCGCGCGTACGTTCAGATCACCCTCGTGCATGCGCCGAGCGGCGTCCGTGAGTGGTCTGACCGAGTCGTCGAGCCAGCGCATCGCCAGCTCCGTCACGACGAACGAAACGACCCCCCCGAGGGCCAGCGCAACGGCGAACGAAGTAAACGGTCGGTCGTTGCGCGCGAAGAGGACGAGCGTGACGAAGATGCTGAACGAAACGAGTGCCCAGCTAGCGATCAGAAGTCGGATTCGAATCCGGCTTCTCACCCGGCTGTCCCCAGGGCCTCTTCGGGGTTGTCCGCGAAGCGGTACCCGACGCCGCGAACGGTCTCGATGTAGATGCCGGCATCGCCGAGCTTCTCACGAAGACGCTTCACGTGGGTGTCGACGGTTCGCGTCGTGATGTCCGCGTCGATGCCCCAGACGTCGCTGAGGAGCGCCGCGCGGGTCTGAACGCGGTTGCGGCGGTCGTAGAGCGTCACGAGGAGCTTGAACTCGAGCGCGGTGAGCTCGAGCTCGGCGTCGTCCGCCCAGACGCGGTGGGCTTCGCGATCGACGCGGAGCCTTCCGAACTGGAAGGTGACGGCTGCCTCTTGTTCGCCCTGAGACCGGCGAAGAATCGCCTGCACGCGAAGCAGAAGCTCGCGCACGCTGAACGGCTTGACGACATAGTCGTCCGCACCCAGCTCGAAACCGACGACACGGTCGATTTCTTCGCCCTTGGCGGTCAACATGACGACTTGCGCGTTACGCGTGGCAGGGTCGGTTTTGAGGGTTTTGCAGATTTCCGTGCCGGGGATGTCCGGCAGCATGAGGTCTAGAAGAACGAGGTCGGGACGCTTTTCGCGAGCAAGCCTCAGACCCTCGTCACCCCTGCTAGCGATAAAGACCTTGTGGCCCTTCTCGCGCAGGTTGTAGTCGAGGATCTGCTGGATGTCGGCTTCGTCCTCGATCACCAGGATTCGCGCCATGCTTCGCGGATACTCTAGCGGTGTGACGGTTCTGTGTCATGGTCGCGTCTTCGGCGTCGAGTCGGATTTTCCAGGCTTCCGCGTGAGCTTCCGGCTCCCGAAACGGGTCTCGAAACGGACTTCTGCCGCCGCGCTGGACACCCGTCCGAACGCCCCTACGGAAGCCTCCATCAAGCCCGCGCTCGGGAGCTGAACATTGCTCGAAGGCTCGTCTGTCGTCGTCGTCGTTCCTGCGTTTTGTGAGGAGTTGCTGATTGCTCGCGTCATCGAGACGATGCCCGCCTGGGTGGACCGGATCGTGGTGGTCGACGATGGCAGCCCGGATCGGACGACCGAGGTAGCGCGAGCGGTCGGTGACGCACGCGTGCAGATCGTGAGGCATCCCGAGCGTCGTGGTGTCGGAGCTGCCATCACCACCGGCTATCTCGCCGCGCTGGACTCGGGAGCTCGAGCGACGGACGTGTTCTGCGTGATGGCCGGCGACGGGCAAATGCATCCCGACGACCTCCGCAACGTGGCCCTGCCCATCGTTCGAGACGAGGCGGATTACGTGAAAGGCGACCGCTTTCGAGACCCCGCGGTTCGCGCGTCGATGGGCCTTCCGCGGTGGATTGGCGGACAGGTTTTCTCGCGCCTGACGTCTTTCGCCACCGGCCAGCCCATCTCGGACAGCCAGTGCGGCTATACGGCGATTTCGAGGCGGGCAGCACGAGCACTCGACCTCGACGGACTCTGGCCGAGCTTCGGCTACCCCAACGACATCCTCGGTCAGCTCGCCGCCCGACGTCTGCGCATCCGCCAGGTGCCCGTCCGGCCCGTGTACGGCACCGAGCAGAGCAAGCTACGGCTTCGCCATCTGCCGCCCATTTTCTTCCTCATCGCCCGTGCCGCGATCCGGCGGAAGCGCGCCGCTACACATGATTAGGTGAGGATATGTGCGCGCGGTCGAGGCCTCGTCTCGCCTCGCGTGTCACCCAATTGGATGGCGAAGCGCGGCGGCCCCTTGCGGAAAGCGCCTGCCGCACCATCATGGAGCGAACCGGATGAGCGATACGCCGCGCCACATTCGCGCCGAGCGAGGTCTGACCCCGCGAACGAGCACGTTGAGAGGGGAGGGGTGGCTTCGCGAATCGCCGCGAAATTACGTCCCTCGCGGCTGGGAGAACGTCCGTCACTCCGCGCTGCGAAAGTGCCTGTTCCTTCCGATTCCGAAGGAGCTCGCCGCGTACGGCGCAAACCAGTTGCCGTCCGCCCCGCCCACGTACGTTGCGCCGCCGAAGGCGCTCGTCGCGCCCCAGAACGTGGTTCCGCACAAGCGAAACCCCGCCAAGGACGTGCGGCTCTTTCCGGCTTACGACCCGCATCATGCCCCGCATCGGCAGGCGACCCGCCAGAGCCCACGTGAGTCGAGCCCGCACGTTGCGGGCTCCCCGCCCGTCGTCGTGGCCGCGCGCAAGCACGGTGCATGGTGGGAAGATCCAATTGCGATCGGCTCGCTCCTCGTCATCGCACCCCCGATCGGCCTCGCGGCCGTGTGGAGTAGCCGACGCTATGGCAACGAGGCGCGCTGGGCGCTCACGGTGATGACGGGCCTCATGATGTGCCTCGTCAGCGCCGTGTTCGTCGCGCTGATCGTCGCGCGCTGACGCCCTCGTCAGTTTTGCAGGGCGTCCTTGCCGTCTTTGGGCGGCTCGTGACGAATCGACTTCCACGTATCGAGGTAGGAGGCGAGGGCCTTCCGCACGTCGGGCAAGTGGTGTTTGAGGTCGTGCACCTCGTCGGGGTCCTCGTCCACGTTGAAGACCTGCTCGGCGCCGGTGGTCAGATCTCGAAGCAGCTTGAAGCGCCCTTTCACGACGGCGCGCGCCTGGTAGTGGATGCCCGAATGCCACGTGTCCGCATAGAGCCGTAGGGCGCGATCGCGCGGTGGATCCTCAGCGACGACGTACGAGCCTAGGTTCCAGCGGTGCGGATCGTCTTGTGTGGCGATGGTCTCGCTTTCGTCCGTCGCCGAGGCGAGCTCGAGGAGCGTGGGATGGAGGTCGGTGATCGACACCGCCGCGTCGATGGTCGGGATCTTCCAACCCGGCACACGGACGAGGAGCAGGGCACGCACGGCCGGCTCGAGCAGTGACGTGCCGTGCTCGTGGACGCCCTGTTCGCCGAGCAGCTCGCCGTGATCGGACATGACGACCACGACCGTTCGATCGCGATCGGCGCGTGCATCGAGCGTGTCGAGGACGCGGCCCACGTGCTTGTCACACTCGGCGAGCGAGCTGTCGTACTGCGCGTCCTCGTCGCCGCCGAAGTCGTGTTCCAGGTGACGCACGTACGGTGCATGCGCGCACGCGTAATGGGCAAAGAGGAAGAAGGGCTTCTCCTTCGTTCCCTCGAGCTTCGAGAGCGCGTCGATGACGGCGTCGCTCGTGAGCTTCGCGTCGCGGCCGTCGAAGCGCGTCTCGTCGCTCGTGCCGGGCGGCGAGGTGAACGAGCGGAACCCCTGCCCGATGCCGCGAATGTTCTTCACGACGTACGGGAAGGTGACGCCGACGCGGTCGTAGCCGAGCGGTTCGAGCTTCTCGGCCAGGGTTTCGGCTTCGGGGAGCAGCTCGAAGGCGAAGCCAGCGCCTCGGCGTTGGGGGATCTCGTCGATGTCGAGGCCGGTGAACACCGAGGCGAGCGCAAAGCGCGTGGTGGGAGCCGGGGTGTAGGCTTTCTGAAACCACGTGGCGGACTCGCGGAAGCGATCGATCGAGGTCGAGACCGCGCGGTTGTTGCCCGCGAACCCGAGGTGGTCGGGCCGTACCGTGTCGAGCAAGACGATGGCGATGTTCGGCCGCGCGCTCGTCTTGGGGCTCGCCGGACGAGGGAGTTTCGGATCGACCGGCGCGGTGGCGTCGATACCGTCGCAGTTTTCGTCTTCGCCGTTGCCAGGGTCGTCGTAGGCGCCCGGATGAATGTGCGCAGCGCCGTCGTTGCAATCGCCGCCGCCGAAGAAAGGCGAGAAGCCGTCACCGTCGCGATCGACGAGACTCCTCAGTCCGGCAACCGCATGCGCACCGTAAGGGCCGTCGTGTACGACGGCGTTGCGTGCGCGACTGGGTAGCAACGAGAGGGCATGCGCGCCGGCGAGCGAGACGACGGCGAGGACGACGAGCGTGCCGAGTGCCTGTCGGTCCGTGAAGACGCGCGCCGACGACGAAGCCCTGAACGCGCTCACGAGAAGGCCGGTCGTGACGCCCACGGCAGGGGCCACCACGAACGGACGCGGCAAGAGCGAGTCGAGGAGGTACGTGACGACGAGCGCGAACGCGATGCGCGCACCGACCCCGCGACTCACGAGACGCACGCTCGGCTGACGTTCTTCGAGCGCGACGAGACGAGGTCCCACTGCGCGAAGCAGCAGGAGCGTACCGGCGAGCGTTCCGATCGCGACCGTGAACGCGACGAGGACGAGCAACGTCGCCGCCATCGACGGACTGAGGGCCGCAACGATGGTTCGGCCGAGCATCGCCGTGCGGATGGCTGCGAAGGCGAGCGCGGCCACGAGCGCGGTTGCCGAGAGTGGAGCATGTCCTCCCGTCGCCTTCGCCAGGCCTTGCAGCGCGTCGTTTCCGAATGCGCCGAGTGGTCGCGCAATCGCGGCTGCGAACGCGAGCGCGAGAAGCAGCGGCCCGATCACCACGGCCGTCGCGACGAGGAAGGCTAGCGCGACCGACGAGGGCGAGGCGTGCGCCGCCATCGCGCCCCGCACGACGAAGCCGGCATCGGCAAGCGCGGTCGCTAGGGCTGCAAGCCCTGCAAGGAGGAGAAAAGGCGGTCGAGACGGCACGCGGGCGAGCTTCTTTTTCTACCCGTGCATCGTGCACGCGCACGCCACAAACCGATCACGCCGGCGAGTTTTCCGCCGAGTGGTCTGAATCCTCCGACCAGGTCGATGATGCTCACGATGCCTCACCGTTCCTTCGTCGTTCTTCACAATTCTTCATGCCAGCGAGTGAGCTCGAAACGGACAGTGCCGCGGCATGTTTGCGAAGAGATTCGAGGCGTGGTGTTGCAATTCGAAACAGCAAAAAGCGCGCGCTCGACGCTGGGCCGAACGCGCGCTTTGCGCTGAGTCGCATGGTCGCTTCAGGTACCGGCGCGCGTTCGCGCCGACGTGCGGCGCTTCAGTTACCGGCGAGCGCGCGCTCGGCTCCAGGCGTCGAGCGCGCGCTCCAACTTGCGGCGCTTCAGGTACCGGCGAGCGCGCGCTCGACGATCGCGGGTGCCCACTGCAGGGCGTGCTCGAGATCGAAGAGCTCGGCGAGCTTCTCGCGTGAGAGCTTGACGTCGCTGTCGCTCGCGAGGTTCTCGCGGAACGAACCGTCGCCCTTCCACGCGCGCATCGCGTTGCGCTGGACGAGCACGTACGCCTGCTGGCGCGCGAGGCCCGTCTCGACGAGCGCGAGGAGCACCGCCTCCGAGTAATAGAGCTCGGCGGCGCGATCGAGGTTCTGCATCATGCGCTCGGGGTAGACGACGAGGCCGTCGACGAGGCCGCGCGCGCGATCGAGCATGAAGGCGAGCGTGGTGGTCGCGTCGGGCGCGATCATGCGCTCGGCCGACGAGTGCGAGATGTCTCGCTCGTGCCAGAGGGCAACGTTCTCGAGTGCCGGGATGCACGCGGCGCGAACCACGCGAGCGAGACCACAGAGGTTCTCGCTCAAGATCGGATTACGCTTGTGGGGCATCGCGCTCGAGCCCTTCTGGCCGACGGTGAAGGCTTCTTCCGCCTCGCCGACCTCGGAGCGCTGCCAGTGACGAACGTTCGTCGCGAGTCGCTCGATGCCAGCCGCGATGAGAGCCATCGCGCAGAACAGCTCCGCATGGCGGTCGCGCGGCACGACCTGCGTGCTCACGGTCTCCGGCTTCAAGCCGAGTGCGCCGAGCGCCTTGGCTTCGATCTCCGGCGTGAGGTGGGCGTACGTTCCGACGGCGCCGGCGATCTTGCCGTACGCAATCTGCTCGCGTGCGTGGAGAAGTCGCTCGCGACCGCGCACCATCTCGGCGTGGTGACCGGCGATGGCGATACCGAACGTCACCGGCTCGGCGAAGATACCGTGGCTGCGGCCGATCATCGGCGTCTTGGCGTGCTCGCGTGCACGCTTGGCGAGCGCTTCGATGAGCGTGTCGGTACGCTTGAGCAGCGCATCGGTCGCGTCGCGAAGGAGGATGGCGAACGAGCTGTCGAGGACGTCGCTCGAGGTCATTCCGCGGTGGAGCCAACGCGCGTCTTCACCGGCTTGCTCCTCGACGTGGGTGAGGAACGCGATGACGTCGTGCTTCACCGTGCGCTCGATTTCCTCGATGCGGTTGGCGTCGAGGACGAGGTTCTTCGCGCGAATGCGCGATGCCGTTCCCTTCGGAACGAGACCGGCGTCTTCCATCGCATCGCAAGCGGCGAGCTCGACCTCGAGCCACGCCTGATAGCGGCGTTCGGGAGACCAAAGGGCGGCGAGCTCGGGCGGCGTATAGCGCGGGATCATGGGGCCGCGAACCTAGCAAAAACTCGCCCGAACGCCTCGTTCGCGATCAGGGACAATCGGCAATTTCGGTGACTGCTTCGAAGGGAAGCGTGCAGGCTGAGCTCTCCGCGCCGCCGTCTGCGCTCGCGCTTGCTCCGGCGTCTCCTTCTCCGCACGGAACGGGCAGGTTCTTCACGGCGCCCTCGGACGCCGGCGAGAACACGGCGACGAACTTCCCGAAGCGCAACTTCGCGAGGCCGCGCACGTCGGTGCGCTCGATCGGGACACGCAGCCGAGCGGTCTTTCCGCGCGCGTGAATCTCCGCGAGAGCCTGCTCCGCAGTGCTGGCGTCGGTGCGCCCTGCGGCCCACACGGTTTTGCATCCACTCGTGTCGTCGGCGTCCCCCGCTGGGACGATCTCTCCGTCGCGCCGGAATCCCGAACCGCTGGCGACGTAGCGCGCGACCTTCTCGCAACCCGTGGCCACCATGCCGTCGGTGGTGTCTTTGACCTCGACTTGCTCGCAACCGAGCTCGCTCTTCGCGATCGCTGTGACAGCGAGGAGGCTCTCCTGCTTTTCGCGGAGCAGGCGTTGAACGGCGCCTTCCTCACGCCGGCCCGCGCGCCACTTCATGGTGATCGGAACGGCCGCCACCACGAGCACGCCGAGACCGAGCGCCAGCATCGTTTTCTGCGAAGAGTTCATCGCCAGCGCTGGTCATACCGGCGCGTCCCGGCCTCGTAAACGTCAACCTGAGCGCCCCTCACGATCTCGGGCTCTTCAGGACTCGCGCAGGAGCACTGCGGACAGGAGCTCGGTGACTTCGGCCATGAATCGGTAGTCGAGCGTTTCGGGCGTGTCAGTGACGCGGTGGTAATTGGCCTCCAAGAAGCGGGAACCTCTCTCCCGGCAGCGCATTCTCCAAGCCGCCCTCGACGTGCTCGACCGCGAAGGCCTCGAGGCCATCTCGATGCGGCGCGTGGGCGAGGAGCTAGGCGTCGAGGCGATGCTGCGTGGAATCGAAGCGCGGCGAGCGGGGCGCTGAAGACGGCGAGCGTGACGAGCGTCAGATCTCGCGTTTCAACTGCTCGAGGAACCGACGGATGAACGCCACGCGCTCTTCGGCGATCGCGCGCGCAGCGTTGGTGTGCAGGCGTGAGGGAAGGAGCAGGAGCTTCTTGAAGACGTGATCGAGTCCCCACGACTTGTCGTCGGGCTCGCGCTCCGTGCAGAAAGGATCGTTCGGAGCATAGAAGGGGCGCTTCATGTCTGCACACGTGGCCCACATGCGCGCGAGGCCGATCGCGCCGAGGGCATCGAGGCGATCGGCGTCTTGCAGGAGCTTTGCTTCGAGCGCTTCGGGGACGGCGCCTTTCGAAAACGCATGATCGCGAATCGCAGCGCAGACGGCGCTCGTGAATTCGGCCGGTGCCCCTTCTTTTTCGAGGAGCTCGCGTGCGTGTTCGGCGCAGACGTCGCCCGCCTTCGAAGAATCCGGATGATTCTTCGGATAGGTGAAGAGCTCGTGGAGCAGCGCGGCCGTGACCACGACGGCTTCGTTCGCTCCCTCCGCGCGTGCGAGCATCGACGCGTTCCGCATCACGCGCGTGACGTGGAAGAAGTCGTGAGCAGGCTCGTGGCCTTCGGCGCGCGCCTGAGCCGTTTCGGCCAGACGAGCGAAGAGCGTGGGCTCGATGCCTTGGGGGGTGACCACACCATCGGGAAGCGCGGATTTCATGCGTTGTTCTCTCTATAGCTTGCCTCGATGCCTCGATGACAACCCGCGTCGCAAGGACGGAAGCTCAGCTTCGCATCAGGCGTCGATCGAGCGGGACTTCGATAGTCCGTCGACGAATGGGGCAATCGAGGCTCGGACGTATCGTCAGATGCTCTCGTTGGCGCGTCGCTGATCGCGACCGTCGGCGATGTCGCGCGCGCTCAGGGGACGACGCGCAGCACGTATCCGCTCTGCGCATTCTGGGGACCCGTCGTGCCCACGACGACGACCTTGCCGTCGTTCTGGACGAGCATGCGGCCCGGCCAGTTCTCTCCATCGCCGAGATGAAACGTGGCGACGCCCGATATCCCGAACGACGGATCGAGCTGTCCGCTCATGTCGAGTCGTGCGACGTAGAGATCGCTCGCGTTCACCCCGGTCTCCACGTAGCCCGAGAGATAGATCCAATCACCGAAGACCGCGACGTTGCCGACGAGATCGTTGCCGCTGACGTCGAGCGTCACCTTGCCGGCGTTGCCGAACGTCGTGTCGTACGAGCCGTCGGCGCCGACGCGCACGAGCGCCGAATGATAGTGCCCCTGCTTGGTCATGTACCCGGCCATGAGGACTTTGCCGTCCGACTGGGCTGCAATTCCGTAGACGAAGTCTTCCCCGGTGCCGAACGAATAGGCGCAAAGACCATTGGAGCAAAACGTGGTGTCGAGAGCTCCGGCGCTCGTGTAGCGGGCCAGGCCGAAGTTCATGTCGCTCGCAGCCTGCGTCACCGCGCCAGTTACGAGAACGGTTCCGTCGGTGAGTAGCAAGCCGTCGCGCCCGGGGCAGTTCCCGGTTCCGAACAAAGTATGGAAGCTCCCGCCCGAGCCGAAGCTCGTGTCCGGGGCGCCGTTCGAGGTGAATCGTGCTCCGGAAAATTGATATTGAGATTTGGTGCCCGAATTGCCAATTGCGAGGATCTTCCCGTCGGATTGGCGAAGGAGCCGAAGCGGGAGATCGTCCTGGCTCACGTTGGTGCGTGAGGTGCCGAAGCTCGTGTCGATGGTTCCTGCCGGCATGAACCGGACGAGCGCGAGATCGAAGCCGCCGCTTTGCCAGGATTCACCCGTGACGACGATGCGTCCGTCGGGTTGGATGAGGACGTCCTCGACCCACTCATCGTTCCCCTGGAAGTCGTAGAAGGCGCTGCCGCTGCCGTTGAACGTGGTGTCGTCCGCGCCGTTGGCGAGGAGCCGCTTGAGGTAGAAATCGTAGTTGTCGACGCGCATCACGCCGCCGCCGACGATGATCTTGCCATCGGATTGGAGGGCGAAGGAGCCGACGGTCGTGCTGGTCCCCAGCGAGACGTGCACGACGCCCGCATTGCCGAAAGCAGGATCGCCGGTACCGGGCCCTGCATCCGTGACGACGTCGGGGCCCGCGTCGCCGACGCCGCCATCATCCGTGACGTTGCCACCGTCACCACCGGTGACACCGCCGCCGTCATTCGACGTTCCGCTCTCGGCGCGATCGACATTCTGATCGCTGCTCTCCGCGCCGGCCAGGCCCGAGGAGTCGACCATGAGCGAGCACGCGGAAGAGAGGGTAATCACCGAGCACGCGATGGACGCGCGCAGCGAGAAAGCCAAGCCGGTGCGAGTTGTCACTAAGCGCTAGCGTAACATTGGCCGATCGGTCGACTCAATCGAGCCCGCGACGATTCCCAGCCGGTGTCGCTAGGCCGTTGGTTGCGTCGCCCGCGCTGCCGTCGTGCGTCAAACGTCGTCGGGGACCAGCACGGCTCGACCCGAAATCTGCCTGTTTTCCAGACGAAAGTGAACGCTTCCGGCTTCCTGGAGCGGCAGCACCTCCGACACGCAGGATTTCACGTGTCCTTTTGCGGTCAGCTCGAAGGCAAGCGCCATCTCCTCTCTGGTCGTTGCGTAAGCGCCGATGATTTCGAGCTCCTTGACGATCACGAGACCGGGATTGAGATCGACGGACGCGGTATCGAGATTGCCGACGATGACGAGGCGTCCGCCCGGAGCCAAACACTTGAGTGTCTGGCCGAACGCGGCGCTGCCCACGATCTCGAGTGCCACATCCACGCCGGCGCCACTCGTGATTCGCTTCACCTCTGGAGCGAAGTCGAGATCGGGCGCGACCACGACGTGATCGGCCCCGGACGCTTCCAGCGCGCCGACCTTCGTATGGCTGGTGGTGACGGCGATGACCTTGGCGCCGGAGAGGCGGCAGATCTGAACCGCCTGCAATCCGACACCGCCGCTCGCGCCGGTCACGAGCACGGTCTCTCCGTCGCGAATGCGTCCACGCGTACGGCACACGTGAACGGCCGTGCCGGTGGTGCAGCACACGGTGGCGGCGTCGGGCCATGACAGCGAATCGGGAACGGGACAGAGCCCGAGCACCGGCGCTGCCATGAGCGGCGCATAACCGCCGGGGATCTCTTCGCCGAAGAAACGTCGGTCGACCTTGCATAGGCTGTTCCGCTTCTGCTCGCAGAACTCGCACGAGCCGCAGCTCATTCGCTGAAGCGTTGCGGCGCGATCTCCCACGCTCCATCCTTCGACGCCGTCTCCGATGCCGATGACTTCGCCGACGACTTCGTGGCCGAGGATCATCGGCGGAATACCTCCGAGGCGTCCTCGGCGTGCAATGAGATCGTGATAGCAAACGCCGCACGCACGTATCCGCAACAGTACTTCGCCGTGACCCGGCACCGGATCGGGCACGCATTCGAACCTGAGATTTTCGGGCCCACCGAACTCACGGAGGATGACGGCCTTCATCGCGTTCTCCTTGGTCGTCGACTCAGCCGACGAGGGCGTGGCGTTGGTTCTGGCTGTCGATGCTTCGAATGGCTCGCAGCGTTCGTTCGTCGGGCGCGCTCGTGACCGCGAGATGGGCGTCCGTCGTGTAACGGAATCCCGTCTTGTCCGCGATCTCCGCTTCGGACGCCCAAGGATGCCTCGCGACGAGCCGCGCCTCTGGAAGTCCGGTTTCGAAGACTGCGAGATCGGTGACGAGCATCGTGCGCCGCTCGTCGTTCGTGGAGGCGACCTGCACCTCGGGCACCAGGTTTCGCCGACTCTGGCGAGGGACGACGAGAACGGGCTTCTTCACCCAGCGCCTCAGCGACGCCGCACCTGCGAGCCCTGGGAACTTCGGTTTCGGACGAGCGAGCGAGCCGGCTGCGGACATGTTCGTCCGACCTTGGCCGTCGACCTCGGCGGCTCCGAAGAAGATGGTGTCGATGCGTCCGCGGCGCGCGTGGTCGAAGAGCTCGGGGATCGAGATCTCCGCGGTTCGTCCTTCGAGATAAGCGAGCTCTTCGGGCGAACGATGAAGGTGCGAGAGGTCGGGATCGATGGAACCGACGCAGG
This sequence comes from Labilithrix luteola, assembly GCF_001263205.1. Classification (GTDB taxonomy): domain Bacteria; phylum Myxococcota_A; class Polyangia; order Polyangiales; family Polyangiaceae; genus Labilithrix; species Labilithrix luteola. The sequence continues at coordinate 3,025,834 of NZ_CP012333.1, read as the reverse complement.
CGAGATAGGTGAGGTTCGGAGCTGTCGTCGCGCGCGCCACGGCAATGGCGAGGATGGCGAGCGTCGAAGCAACGCCGGTGGCCACGACGTCGCCGTCTTCGATCTGCGCGGCCATCATGGCGACGACGGTGTCCGCGCGAAGGTCGGCGTTCATGCCGCCCTCATGGTGTGGAGCATGCGCTCGATCCATTCGGCCTCGCGCCCGTGCTCGGCGAGCTCGAGATACTCGATCAGAGCCGATTCGTCGTACCCGTAGTCGCCCACGCATCCGGTCGGCAATGCGCCACCAGGCTGCTCGGCCACCATCTCCACCTGGAACGAGGGGATCGTCACGCGCGAGAGGCGAGTGACGCGTCTCTCCGCCGTGGCCAGGACTCGCGTTGCAGCGCCAGCGACTAGGAGATCCGTCGTCGGGTCGTCGATGTAGAGGTTGCCTCGATCGTCTGCCGCGTGCGCGTGCACGATGGCAACGTCGGGCTGAACGGCCGGCTCGACGGCGACACGCCTCCCGCTGAACGGGCAATCGACGAACGAAGGTGGATCCATCGACGCGAGGGCGGAGCGTTCGATGTCGGGCGCAGGCAAGAAGGGGAGCCCCATCGCCGCGGCGCGCAGGCGTTGCACCACGCGGTAGCCGTCGTGTTCGGCCCAAGCGATGGTTCCACCTTCGATCGCGCGCTTGAGGCACGGCATCGGGCGAACGCGGCCGGCGAGGTTCAACGCGGCGAACGCGAACTCGACACGTGACGCCGCGCCTGCGGCGACGAGGAGCTCGGCGGGGAGCGGATTCGGAAGGGAGACGACACGAAGGTCACGCCGTCGCGCGCGAATCAACGCGAGCACGATGGCGATCGGTGCACGTCCGAGCATGAAGCCGCCGGTGGCGATCGAGGCACCGTCCGGAATGCTCGACGCGAGCGTCTCCGTCGTAGTCCACCGTGTGATCATGGTTCGACGCTCCTCGGACGCGCGCGCGCCCCACCGGACCCGTGCGCACACGAGTCGGCCGAAAGGCACGCGAGAGCTCGGAGCGACGTTCCCCCCGCTACGCTTCTCGTGCCTGGTTTCCCCGGGTCTTCGGCGCGGAAACCGCGTTCGAAGTCCATTGCTGCGGTGCAGCAATGGATTGGTTAACACCCGAGACGCTCTGCGTCAAACGCCCTTTCGCAGGGCAAGGCGCTACTTCGTGCGCGTCACGGACACATCGTCGAAGAGAAAGCAGAATCCGAAGGGCGGACTCGCCGCGAGCTGCACGCTCAGGCTCTCCGCCGGCTTGGTGACGTCGAGCGAGAGCGTGATCTTCGACCAGCTGTTCGCGGTCAGGCTGCTCGACGTGTCGGACTTCGACTCGACCGTCTTCGGGCCGTCGGTCGTGGCAAGCGTGGTCGAGAGCGGAAGCGCGTTGTACGCAGGGTTGTAGGTCGCCTGCTTTGCCCACAACTCGAGGTGGTAGGTGGCGCCGACGACAGGAGCTCCGGCGCTCTTCTGATCGTCGATCGCGATAGCGGCGAAGGTGTCGCTGCACACCTTGCAAGCGTGCAGGCCCGCGTGCCCGGGCGCGTCGGACAGGGTGGCCTTTCCGGACCACGGCGCGCACGAGCCCTCTTCGAAGTCGCCGTTCGGCTCGAGATTCGCTCCGGTGGCAACGAAGGCATCGGCCCCGCCTTCCGTGGACGGTCCGGGCCCGGTGCCGGCCTCCCCGCCGTTCGTGCCGCCGCCGTCGCTGGTGCTGGCGCCGGCAGGGGTGGATTGCGGGTCGGCGTTGCCCACGAGATCGTCAGGGACCGTCAACGAGCACGCGCCGACCAGAGCACATGCCGATGTCGTGTACGCCGCAACGAGCGAAAGGCGCAAAACCGAGGCAAGGAGCCTCGAATCGAGATTCACGAGCACACCATACGCGAAGCGCGAATTCGAGTTGGTGGTCAATTGCCGTCTCAGACGCCTGCGGGGGGCCGCACTCATTTGCGGTCAAAACCCCGCAGCAACTCGCGCGGCCGTCCCAAGGCGCACAGCAGTTTTGACACGAGTCGGTGACGGCTTCGAGCGCGGCCGGGACCTTGTCGAGTCCTGATCCAACGCCGAAGACGTCGTGCGCACGGACGTGCCGGTCCCAATCGTCGAGGTACGCAACGGACTCGTGTCGGGGCGCGCCGACGGTCGTGTCGGCGTCGTGTCGGAAGTGTCCGGGCGCGCCGACTTTGCGAGCTTGCCGTAGTCGAGGCTCTCGACTCAGCGCGTCGTCGCGAAGTGCCAGCACTCGCCGGGATCCTTCTGAGCTCGAACGGGCGTTTCGGGAACGGCCGTGACCTCCTCGTCGGACGTGCCGACCGTCTCGTCGCTCGCACGGTCGATGCATGGCAGCGCGGCGGGTATCGTTGCGCAAGACAACGCGACCCACCCTTCGGAGAGGCGCGTTCGGGGGATACGGGCGTGACGCACGGCAGCCGCCGTTCGCCTCATTCGCCTCGTTCGCTCCCCTAGCGTCGATAGCAATCACGGTGCCGTTACGCGCCGACCTTTATTTTAGGCACATCATCGACATGAACCGGTCGAAAGGAACATGACGAAACATCCATGTTCGTTACGCGGATCCACACTCGCGCTCGCGGCCCGCTCGGAGATCACGCGCAGTCGTTGCGCGTCGGTTCGGACGTTCGATACGACGAAGCCGAACCATGGCTGAACGACGGACGTCGAATTGTTTTTCGGCGGAATGATCCTACGGGTTCGTTCATCTGATCCACGTCCCGCGTAGCGAGAGCATCCCGAACCATCTCGGAAGGAGGCAGGCAATGAAAGACACGTTCCACAGACCCGTAGCGCTCGCCCTCGCCTTCGAGCTCGGTCTCGACCCTACGACGATCAAGCCCGACCAAGACCTGCACCGCGATCTCGGTCTTCAGTTCTTCGACGTCGTGTTCGTTGCCCAGCGGCTCGAAGAAGTGCTCGCGATCCAGATCCCGCTCAGAGCCCTCGACGGCGTACGGACCGTTATCGAGCTCACACGCATCGTCAGCCTCGCCCCGCGCAAGGCACGCAAGAGTGTGATCAGCACCATGCGTCCGGCCGGTCAGACGCACGGGGGATTCCGATCGTAGTCACGCGGGTCCTTCGCCAGCGTGCCGTTTGCATGCGGAGGTCGTCATGAGAGAAGACACATTCGACATCGTCCGACGCGAGCTGTCCTCGCACATCGGATGGGCACCCGCCGAGATCGGGCGAGAGAGACGTCTCGACCGAGACCTCGGCCTCGATCCGCTCGATCTGGTTCTGCTCGCGCTTCGCCTCGAAGATCGCGAAGGCGCGGAGTTTCCCGTCGCGGAGCTTGCGGGCATCCGGACGGTCGGCGATCTCGTCGCCGTGGTCCACACGTGGTTCTTCGCACTCGATCAGCAGCCGGCCGTGGCACGCGAGCGAAGTGCGAGGCTGACGGACACCTTCGGTGCGCCACCGCCACCGGCCTCTGGGATCCGTCTGTGCTCCCGCCCGATCACGCAGGACGAAATGTCCCGCGTTCAAGCGCGCGAAGGTCAGCCGTAGGAGCGCTTGCCGTGGCGCGCCATGTCGACGAGAAGCGGTGCGGGCTCGAAGCGGGCTCCGAACCGCTGTTCGAGTGACCGCGTGCGTCGAAGCACTTCGCTTGCGCCTAGAACGTCGACGTAGCGGAACGGACCGCCGCGGAACGCCGGGAAACCGAGCGCGAGAACGGCGCCGAGATCACCGTCGCGGGGACTACGGAGAATCCCCTCGTCGAGACAGCGAAACGCTTCGTTGATCATCGCGAGCGTGCACCGGAGTTGGATTTCCTCCGGCATCGGCTTCTTGCGAGGCATCGTGAGAAGCGTCGAGTAGATGGTGTCGTCCACGCGAATGGGCGAGCCGGAGCGGCTTCCGGTGCGATGCATGTAGAAGCCGCGACCGTTCTTGCGACCGCGTCGATCGTCGCGCGCAAGCTCGCCGAAGACTGCAGGCGGACGCATGCGATCACCGAAGGCCGCGTGGGCCGAGTTCGCAAAATGCTCCGCGAGGTCGATCCCGAGCTCGTCGAGCAAGAGGAGCGGACCTTTGGGGAAGCCCCAGTCGACGACCGCTTCGTCGATGCTCTCGATGGCCACGCCTTCGGCGACGAGCCGTAGGGCTTCGCCGAAGAAGGGTATGAGCGCGCGCGTGGTGTAGAAGCCGTAGCCGTCGTTGACGACGATGACCGTCTTGCCTTGGCGCTTGGCGAGAGCCACGGCCGTGGCGAGGGCGTTCGGATCGGTTTGCTTCGTGCGAACGACTTCGACGAGACGAACGTTCGGAACGGGGCGCGCGTAGTGCATCCCGACGATGCGCTCGGGGTGGGACGCGGCGGCCGCGATCTTCGCGATCGGAAGCGACGCGGTGTTCGACGCGATGACGCACGTTTCGGGAACGAGCTCTTCGATCGTCCGAACGATCTCGCGCTTCAGCTCGACGTCTTCGAAGACGGCTTCGATGACCAGGTCGGCCCGGCGGAAGCCGCTCGGTTCGACGGTTCCTTCGAGTGCGCCGAAAGCTTGGTCGCGTTCGAGGGGGGACATGGCGCCTCGACGAACGCGCGCGTCGAGGACCTCTTTCACGTAGCGAAGGCCACGACCGAGGTGAGCGTCGTCGCGATCCTTCATGCGCGTGGAGATGCCCGCCTGCACCGTGACCGCCGCGATGCCCGCGCCCATGAGGCCGGCTCCGACGACACCGACGCGCTCGATGGCGTGCGCCGTGGCGGCCTCACCGGGAGCGAGCCCGGTGTCCTTCTTGAGCGCCGTCTCCGCGAAAAAGAGCTCGATCGAGCGGTGCGCGGTCTCGCTCACGACGAGCTCGCCGAAGAGACGCGCTTCGAGCGTTGCAGCCGAACGGAAGCCTCGCCCGCCGAAGCGCTCGAGTACGTCGAGCACGTGATCCGTCGCCGGGTAGTGCCCACGCGTGCGGGCCGCGGCCGTCTCTCGCGCGCGCTTGAAGAGGACGCTGCGGCCGATCGGATTCTTCTCGAGCAACGCTCGAGCAGCGATCGCCGAGAGCGCGTTTCCCGGTTGTCCACCGCCGTCGGCATGTGCGCTGCGTTGGAGGCGCTTGCGGGGCAGCGACTTGCGGAGCTCCGGCCTCGAAGCGAGTCGCAGCGCGAGCTCGCAAGCCGTGTCGAGCACGATCGCTTCCGAGACCACGTCGTCGCATAGACCGAGCGCCATGGCGGCTTCGGCGCGGATGTTTCGCCCGGAGAGTCCGAGATCGATCGCGGTGCGAAGACCCGCGCGCTCGGCGACTCGCAAGAGCCCGTTCGCGGCCGGAATGAGTCCCAGCTTCACTTCGGGCAGACCGAAGACGGTCTTGGGATCGTCGCTGGCAACGGTGGCGGTGCAGGCGAGGGTGAGCTCGAAGCCGCCGCCGAGGACCGGCCCGTGCACGCACGCCACGATCGGTTTCTTCGAGCGTGCGATGCGTGCGAAGCGGGTGCCGATCTCGCGCGAGACGTCCTCGGCATCCTTCGCGAAGCGCAGGCTGCGAACGAACTCGATGTTCGCTCCGGCGAGGAAGGATTCGGGCTTGCCGCTTCGGAGGACGATCGCTTTGACCTTCGCCGACCGGTCGAGCTCGTCGAGCTCGTCGGACAGTGCCGCGGCGAACGCCGGCGTAATGGTGTTGTGGGGCGCGCGCGGGTCGTCGATGGTGACGAGAGCGAGGCCGCTCCCGAGCATCTCCGTTCGAACGAGCGGTGCGGGACGGCTCGGCTGCTCCGTCGGCGTCGTCATCGCGGCCATCATGCTACCTCCAAGATGACCGCGGCTCCGAGGCCTCCGGCGGCGCACGCGGTGGCAAGGCCGAACTGTCCGCCGCGGCGGCGGAGCTCGCGAAGAACGGTGTGGATCATGCGCGCGCCGGTGGCGCCGAACGGATGGCCAAGCGCAATCGAGCCTCCGTGCACGTTGAAGCGATCGTCGTCGACCTCTCCGATGGGCGCCGATCGGCCCAGTTTCTCTTCGGCGAAACGTCGTGAGGCGAGGGCTCTGCGGTTGCAGATCACCTGAGCCGCGAAGGCCTCGTGCATGTCGACGACGTCCATGTCCGCCAAGCGAAGCTTCGCACGGTCGAGCGCGATGGGCACCGCGTAGGCAGGCCCCATCAGGAGTCCGTCCTTCGGATCGAGCGCCGCGTAGCCCCACGAGCGCAGATAGCCGAGCGGTGCGAAACCGAGCGCCTTGGCCTTCGACTCCTTCATCAGGAGAAGTGCGCTCGCACCGTCGGTGAGGGGAGACGAGTTGCCTGCGGTCACCGTGCCGTGATCGGGATCGAATACGGGACGAAGCTTGGCGTAGGCCTCGAGCGACGAATCGGCTCGCACCATGTTGTCACGATCGATCGGGCGATCGAACGCCGGTGGCGGCACGATGTGCATCACCTCGGCGTCGAAGAATCCGCGTGTCCACGCGGCGGACGCGCGCACGTGACTCTGGTGGGCGAAGCGATCTTGCTCCTCGCGCGAGACGCTTGCCCGCTGGGCCATACGCTCGGCATGCTCGCCCATCGTGAGGCCCGTCGAAGGCTCACGGAGTGCCGGAGGAATCGGCACGAGATCGCGTGGTGACAGGTCCGAGAGGGCGCGAAGCTTGTCGGTCATCGTGCGCGCCCGCTGCACGAGCGAGAGCACGTGGGCGAGCTTCTTCGTGACGGTGACGGGCACGTCGCTCGCGCTGTCCGCACCGCCCGCAATGGCCACGTCGTGCTGGCCGGCGAGCATGGCCTCGGCTGCGCTCGTGGTCGTCTGGAACGAGGTTGCGCAAGCCCTCACGACAGTGAAGGCATCCGTGCTCTTCGGCAGCGTGGTGCCGAGCACGATCTCGCGCGCGACGTTCGGTGCCGTCGGATTCGGAATGGCCTGGCCGTAGACCACGAGCCCGACCTCGCGGGGATCCATCTCCGATCGCGCGAGCAGCTCGCGGACCACGGTGCGGCCGAGATCGAGCGCAGTCAGATGAGTGAATGCGCTGCCCTGCTTGGCGAACGGCGTACGAAGCCCTGCGACGATCGCGATGCGATCGCCGGGCTGGACCATGCCGGCCGAATGCTTCGACTCCGTCATGCCTTCCCTCTCGATCCGTGGTCGAAGACGTTCGTTCTGGCGCCCGTGACGCAATGTGTCAAGTAACCGGGCTCCATCCGCTCGATGCATGTGCTAACGCGGAAGCCCCACTTTTTTTTCTGCACCACGAGGTCGCCGATGTCGCTGCTCGAAGCTCTTACGGACGAATCGAAGAAGCCCCAGATCGTGAAGGAGTGCTGCGAGCTCATCGACGCGGAAGTGGATGACAAGGGCGGCATCTCCGGGCTCGCGATCAAGGCGGGCTACAAGGCGGTCAAGGGCATCAAGCCCGGCTTCGTGGAGCACGCGGTGGAAGACATGCTTCCCGAGTTCGCGAAGGCCCTCGACCCCATCTATGCCGAGGCCAAGTCGCAGAACAAGGGCGTTTCGGACTTCTTCGCGTCTCATTCCAGCCGCGTGGCCGACGCTCTCCTCTCGATCACGGACGCCAAGGCGGCGCGCGCGAAGAGCGGAGTTGCCAAAGGGGCTTACGACAAGCTTCGCAGCTCGGCCAAAAAGAACGTCGAACAAGCCGTGCCGCGGCTCGGGCGCCTGGTCGAGAAGTTCGGCAACTGAGAGGCGACGACGATGCGCCTCGCTGCGCTCGTCGTCCTCGTTCACCTTCTCGCTTTCGTCTCAGCGTGCGCTCGGCCAGGTTCGAGCGCACGCGATCCATCGCGTGGCGAGTCCGTCGCGCAGCTCGCCGGACCGGACTTCGTCGGCGACTACACCGCGCGATGGGATGTCGTCTCGGGGGACGTTTTCGTCGAAGCTCGCCTCGCGCGCGGCGCCGGTGCCGCACTCTTCGTGGATCTGGGGGCCGAGCGCTGGGTACGCGATGCAGTCGTCGGGGTCGACCATCGCGATGACCCGTCGGCTCCGCTCCGTCCGCTCGCGCACGACGGGCGTGCGTTCATCGCGCCCGAATGCGCGAAAGCGCCTTGCCGAGTGCGTTATCGCTACGCGCTGCGCGAAGCCGCCCGATCCATCGACGACGTCGACGTGGCGAGCGAAGAGGGCGAGACCGTCGAGGCACCGCCGTCCACGTGGCTGCTCGCGCCGTTCTTCGAGGGTGACACGACCTCGAAGATTCGGTTTCGGGTGGAGACGTCCGATGGATCGCGATTCGTCACCGGCGTGTATCCGTCGAGTGCTGCGCGCGACGCTTGGGACATCTCGCTCGACGATTTGAGGAGCTCGCCGTACAGCGCGTTCGGGACGTTCCGGTCGCGCGTTGTCGACGTGAACGGCGCTCGGCTCGCTATCGCCATCGCCCCCGGCAAGCTTGCCATCAAAGACGACGAGCTCGTGGCCTGGGCGGAGACGCGCGCACGAGCCGTGGCCGGGTATTTCGGGCGTTTCCCACTTCCGTATTCGCTGGTGTTGTTCGTGCCGTCGCGTGGTGGTTGGGTCGGCGGCGGGCGCACGCTCGCCGGCGGTGGTGGGACCGTGCTCATGCGCGTTGGTGAGCGCGCGACGACGGCCGCGTTGGCCGACGATTGGGTGCTCGTCCACGAGCTGATTCATCTCGCGTTCCCCTCCGTCTCGCGTTCGTTCGCGTGGGCCGAAGAGGGACTCGCGACGTACGTCGAGCCGTTCGTCCGTGCACGTGCGGGCTTCATCGACGCCGAGCGCGCGTGGAGCGGCCTCGTGCGCGGCTTGCCGAATGGTCTGCCCGCTGCCGGTGACCGAGGACTCGATCAAACGCCGACGTGGGGTCGAACCTATTGGGGCGGTGCGCTCTTCTTCTTGCTCGCCGACGTCGAGATTCGAAAGCGCACCGATGGTCGTCTTGGTCTCGAAGACGCCTTGCGAGGAATCCTCGCCGAAGGCGGAAACAACGCGGTGCGATGGGACCTCGATCGTGTGTTTGCCGCAGGTGATCGTGCGACGGGACTGAACGTCCTCCGCGAGCTGCACGAGAGGATGGGCAGTGAACCTTCGCCCGTCGATCTCGGCGCACTCTTCGGAACGTTGGGCCTCGTGACCTCCTCGAGTGCATCGACCGGTAGGCCTGGGCGGCACGTGATCACGGTTCGTTTCGAGGAGGCGGCCCCGCTTGCCGACGTCCGACGCGCGATCACGCTGGGGCGGCCGGGGATCGTTGGTACCATCGAACGATGACCGTCCGTGGAGTGCTCGGGGGACTCGTCGCGTCGTCTCTGTTCTCGTTGGCGGCTCCCGCGGCTGCGGACGAGACGCCGAACGAGACGCCGAACGTGACCATCGAGGCGGCTCCCGAGCAGCCTCCGCCGCCGCGAGTGCAGGCGCAAGCCGCGATGGCAGGGGCCGTGCGCGTGCACTTCCGTACGGTCCGGCCCAAAGATCACGCCGATCTCTACGAGGTGCGTGGCGTGCAAGCGGTGTACGTCTGTTCGTCGCCTTGCGACGCGGCGGTTCCGATCGGCTCGACGATGCGCGTCGTCTTCGCCGGCAACACCGAAGAGCCACACGACTTCGTGATGACCGCCGAGGATGGTGGTGACGTCGATCTCGCGGTTCGGAGTCCTTCGAAGGGCGCCGTCGCGGGCGGCGCGGTGATGATCGCCGGCGGAGGCGTGATCGCGCTCGTTGGTCTCATCCTCGTGGCGGTGTCCGCCGACACGCGCTCGCGCACCCACGTCGACCTCACCACGTCGGGCCTCGTGTGCCTCCTCGGCGGCGGTGGGCTCACGGTGGGCGGAATCGTGCTTATCGCCAACCGTTCGCGCGAGCCGCGCCTCGAGCACGAGCCGCGCGGCATCCGCGATCGAGCGTCGACCTTTCAGTCCGACACGCTCGTCGCGAAAGCCCGCGACCCGCTCACGCCTGCTGCGCCCGCAACGCCTCTCGGCTTTTCGTTCGCCTTCTAGGCTTTGCTCTTCGCGCGGAACAGCTTCCCGCGGAAGGCGTAAGCGGCGATGCCGACGACGCCGACGAAGGCCATCCAGAGGCCGAGCGTCAGGTAGTTCGGCCAGTAGCGCAGGTGCACGACGTGGTGCCCTTGCGGGACGTCGACGGCCAGAAGGTCACCGTCGTTGACGACGGTTCCGACGTCCGTGCGCCAGCCGTCGCCATAGGCGCTGTTGACGCGGATGCGCGCAGTCGGCGCGTTCACGTCCGTCTCGAACGTGAAGCGATTCGGCGTGCGGCGAACGTTGCCGACGGTGGCATTGGCATCGGACGCCCGCACTTGGGGAACGTCACCCGTCCACACGGGGGCGTTCTCGTAGAAGGCCCACGAGACGGCTCGGCAACCCGTCCAAGCGCGGTTTTGCCTGGGCTGGTCGGTGAACACAGGTGTGAGGCCGGGGCCTCCATAGTAGAAGCGCGGTGATGCCTCGACGGTGACCGGCGGTGCCCAGCCAAAGCGCGCGGTCAACATCTCGTAGCCGAAGGCCATGACGTCGCCCGCGCTCAAGAACGCGAGGCCCACGACGGCTACGCGAGCGATCTTGCCGCGCGAAGGACCGGCGAAGCGTCCGACGATGGGCGGAAGCTCGTCGATGGCGATGGCGACGAACATGGCCGCGAAGGCCGTCATGAAGAAACGGAAGCGCGAAGAAACGCGCATCGACGTGAACGGGAAGACGCGCGTCTGCAGCACGTGCCAGGGCGCCCAGCTCGCGAAGTGACCGAGCATCAGGACGAACACCATCAGCGTGAGGACGACGAGCCAACGCCGGCGGACGGCCGCGATGCACATACCCACGAGCGCGATGAGCAGACCCGCGATGCCGAGATACGAGATGTATTCGTTCCAGACGTACTGCTGGCCGGGCAGGTGGAGTGACCACTGCGTCTGCCGCATGAGGAACATCGACCGCACGTTCGCCATGTTGGTGATGCTGTCGACGTCGGGATACGGGTTCGGCCGCACGTGGCCGGAGAACTGCTTCGAAATGGGGAGGAGGCGAGGGGCGGCGAGGAGGATGCCGGTGGCCCCGGTGACGACCCCCGCGACGACGATCGACTTGAGTCGGGCGAGCGAAGTGAGTCGCGTCGCAGCCTCGAGCACGAGGAGCAGCACGCAAAACGGAACAGGGTAGGTGCCGCCGTCGTAGATCATCCACGAGAGCAGAATGCCCACGCCGATGGCCGAGCCGATGGAGTTCTCCGCCCGTCGCCACAGGAAGAGGAGCAGCGGGAAGTTCCAGAACCCGGCCATCATCACGTGGCCGGTCGAGTACTGCGCCGTGTGAGCCGCGCCGAGTGCCCAACCGGTGGCCGCCGCGAACGACGCGATGCGACTGAGCTTCAGGTCGTCGCGGACGAGCAGCCACATGCCGACGAAGCCGGCAGCGCAGTGCAGGATGTTCCAAAGGTAATACTGAATGAGCGGCGGCAGCCAGAATCCCAAGAGGAGGAGCGGCGAGGCGCCCATCGACTCCGGGAAATCCCAATGAGGGATGCCGCGACAGTCATACGGATTCCAGAGCGGGAATTCGTGATAACGAGAGATGATCGCCTTGCCAATTTCGAATTGGTAAAACGAATATTGGCCGTCGAGCTCGGGGGTATGCGGGTATTGCGCAATCATCGGCCACCAGCCGAGAAGCGCGATGAGCAGGCCCGCGAGTGCGACGAGGACCAGCCGTAAGGAAGTCGGCGCGATCCGCCGTTCGATAGCCATCAGAAGATCCTCCGTGGGCACTGGCCACGGGGGGCCTGTGCGCGCCGCTCGTCGTTCGCGGCTTCGGCGTTCAGGGCGACGATGCGCTCGAGATCGGCAAGGCGATACCACATGCAAGGTCGTCGCGGACCAAAGCGCTCGGCTTCGGTGCGGAGCAGCGAGATTCGATCGCGCCCTTTCGGCTCCCACACCTGAACGAGGTTTCGGAGCGCCGCGTGAACTTGATCTTCGCTCGTGGCGGAGCGGCTGAACGACGGTGCGAGACCGACGGCGAGAGCGACCACGGCGGCGCCGATGCGAAGCGAACGGTCTTTGACGCTGCGCTCGGCGTCGAAGACGAGTGCCGCCAGAATCGGCGCGAGGAGAAGCGCAGCGAGGACGAAATACCAGGGCGTGATGCTCGTCCAGCCGAACCACTCGCCGATGTGGTGGGGAACGAACCCCGTTCGGATGAACGGAATGGAGAACTGCACGAGCGGTCGATCGATCTCCTCGGGGAGCGTGTCGTAGAGGATGCCGACGAGGCCCATCGTCAGCACGCTGGCGATGGCGAGACCGCCCCACACACCGCGAACGATCGAGCGGCGCATGCGCGATTTGCGGGCGAATCGTTCACCGACGACGAGCGCACCGAACGCCACGAACGGCGGCGCGGCCCCCAAGTAGCGCGGGCCCACGGTCCACCCTCCGCGCCAGTTGCCGAAGCCGCTCGCGCCAGCCGAGAGAACGAAGAGGCCGAACACCCAGACGAACGTGGCCCAGCGAAGGAGCTTGCGCTGGCGAGGCGGTCCCTTCGGAAGCAAGAGCGCGAACGGGATGGCGAGGAGGCCGAGCCACATGAACGGGCTCGTGCCAAAGAACCCGAATCCGAGGTCGAACCAGACGGCGCGAATGTGCTCCGGGTCGGGCAACGTGGCGCCGAAGAGGCCTGCCTGATGGTGGACGCGAAGGCCGCTCTCGACCATGCGATGGCCGGGCGTGAGCGGATTCCCGTACGCCTTCCACTGGAAGAGCATCATCAGGGCGACGTGGAAGAGACCACCTCCCGCGAACGCGAGAAGCCGTGTCGGTCGCCGAAAGGCGACGACGCCGTAGATGGCGAGAACGATCGCGAGCGGGAGCGCGTGATACTCGAGAAGCACGCTCCAGCCACAAAACCAGCCGGACCAGAAGGCGGCTCGCCAGCTGACTGCGCGTGCATCACCGCGGCTCTTGCGCAGCTCGCGCTCCGCGAGTCCGAAGGACACGAAGGCGGCGATGGCGAATGGCGCGTGGCTCGCGAACATGTTCGCATAAGCCAGGTAGTTCGTTCCGAGGCCCGCCGCTGCGACCGCGGCGAGGCGCAGGCTGACGTCCGACGAGAAGTCTCGCAGGTACTTCTCGAGCCAGATCAAGAAGAGGAAGCAGGGCAGCTGGATGGCGAAGAGGCGCACCACCCAGGTCGTGACGCGGAGGTAATCGACGATCTCCGAGTGTGGCGTGGCGTTCGTCGGAAACGGCATCCCGAAGTGCGGGGCGACGGCCGCGAAGACGGCATACGGAACGACGCCTGCGAAGCTCGTCGCCGGCGCCTTGACCGACACGCGATACGGCGGATTGGTGGGGACGAGCGCCATATCGTTCGTCCAGCCGAAGGTCTCGACGATGTGGTCCAGCTTGAGCGTGTGCTGCTGGACGAGCGCCATCGTCATGTACGTGCGCACGTTCTCGTTCGGGTTGTTGACCGCGCTCAGGAACGGGAAGACGCAAAACAGCGGCAGCGCGCACAGAACGAAGAACAGTCGGATGCTTCGTCGTGTACTCCTCGTGCGCACCCGGGGCACGATACCACGTTGCATCGCGGCTCAGAGCTCACCAGCTCGCTGGATCGCCGTGCACCACCCACGAAGCACGGCCACTCCCGTTCCGCCAAATCGAGGGCGCGGGGCACCACCACCGCAAGCGTCAGCTCATCGCCATGACGGTGGCTCGAAGCTCGATCCGGCCTCGCTCACCCCGGCCCGGCGACGACCAGTCCCGTCTTCGACCAAACGAGCTTTCCTAGACCCGCGCGGTAGTCCGGGCGGCGCGCTCAGACGTCGGGCCACGTTCTCACGCTCCGTACGCTGGCCTCAAGCTGGCTCCTCGCGCCGGTGCCAAGCTGGGGTCTCCGGTCGTGCCGCGTTCTCACGCCCGACCCTGCCGGCCCAAGCTGGCCCGAAGCCGCGTCGTCACTCGACCCCGGCGGCGCGAAGCCGGGGTCTCACGTTCGGTACTCACCGCCCCGTTGACCCGAACGCGTACCCATCACCGCCCGCTCGTTGGTGACGCTCGACCCCGGCGGCGCGAAGCCGGGTTCTCAAGTTGGGCGGTCTCCCATCACCGCCCCGTTGATCCGAAGGCGCGTTCCCACCACCGCCGCGTTGGGCTGCAGGAGCGCTCCCATCACCGCCGCGTTGATCCGAAGGCGCGTTCCCACCACCGCCGCGTTGGGCCGAAGGAGCGAAAATGCCGGGCAAGTGCCCGGCATTTTCGCCACAAAAACCAAAAAAACGAGCAGGCCATTCAGCCTGCTCGTTTTCTCTTCACTACACCCTAGTGGGCCAACCGGGACTTGAACCCGAAACCAATGGATTAAGAGTCCACTGCTCTACCAATTGAGCTATTGGCCCGTGCCGATGCGCAGCTATCTACTTTTTGTGCCCCATCATGTCAAGCACCTGTCGCGCGCTTTTCTTTCGATTCCGCTAAGCTGTGCCGTCGATGCTTGGGTTGTACCGCAAGATCCTCGGCCATCCGTTCGTCTACGACCAGATTCGCCCGCGCGTGGTGGGCGGTATCGACATGCGCTCGCTCTATGAGCGTTTGGGCGAAGGTGAATCAGGTGCGGGCCGCGTCGTTCTCGACGTCGGCTGCGGAACGGGCGATGCGCTTCGCTATCTGTCGTCGTTCGAGAGCTATCTCGGGATCGACACCGATCCGGTCGCGATCGAGGCGGCGAAAGCCCGCTATGGCAACCGACCGGGCGTACGCTTCGAATGCCGGATGCTGCAGGAGGAAGATGTTCGCGAGCTCGAGCCCACGGGCGTCGTCCTCTCCGGGGTTCTCCACCACCTTACGAACGCGGAAGCCGACGGCGTGCTTCGGCTCGTGGCGTCGTCGCCCCGTCTCGTTCGTGTGGTGACGAACGACATCGTCTTCTTGCCCGGGCAGCTGTTCAACAACGTCCTCGCCATGATGGATCGTGGTCGCTACTGTCGTGATCCCGACGCCTATGCGGGGCTCGCTCGGCGAGCGGGGTTCGACGTCGGCAGCGGTGACGTCCTCGGATCGAGCCCCACGAACGATCGCGTGCGCTACTACTTCATGTCACTCGTGCCCTCCGAACGAGGGGGCGAACAGTACGAGTCTCCAAAGCACGAGCCGGCAAAGCTCGAGGTCGAGGTCCGTTCGTGAGAGCGCTCGTTACGGGTGGCGCGGGATACATCGGCTCGCACATGGTGCGGACCCTGCTCGACGCCGGCCACGACGTGACCGTCCTCGACGATCTCTCCACCGGTCATCGCGACGCGGTCGCGAACGAAGCTCGCTTCGTCCAGGGCGACGTTGCAGATAGCAGCGAAGTCCTCGCTCTTCTCCGTGATGCAAAGACCGATGCCATCTTCCACTTTGCCGCAAAGAGCCGGGTGGAAGAGTCGGTGACGGACCCGCGTCGCTACTTCCAGGGCAACCTCACGGCGACCCTCGGTCTCCTCGAGGCCACGCTCGATGCGAAGGTCGGAGCGTTCGTCCTTTCGTCGACGGCGGCCGTCTATGGAACGCCGGACGAGGTGCCGATCGACGAGGAGCACCCGAAGCGGCCCGTAAATCCCTACGGGGAAACGAAGCTCGCGATCGAGCGCGCGCTCGAAGCCTATGGTCGCGCCTACGGACTTCGGTGGTCGTCGCTCCGCTATTTCAACGCGGCCGGCGCCTACCACCAAGTTGGTCTGGGTGAGCGGCACTCACCCGAAACGCATCTCTTGCCGATCATTCTCGACGTCGCGCGCGGCAAGCGACCGGCGATCAACGTTTACGGAACGACCTGGCCCACCCCCGACGGCACCTGCATCCGCGACTACATCCACGTACGCGATTTGTGCGATGCGCACCTGGGCGCCGTCGATTTTCTCCGGAAGGGCGGGGAGAGCGGCGCGTTCAACCTGGGCACCGGGCGGGGACATTCGGTGCGCGAGGTCATTGATGCTGCGCGTCGTGTGACGGGTCATGCCATCCCTGTCGTCGAGGCGCCGACACGGGCCGGGGATCCGGCGATCCTCGTGGCCAAAGTCGAGCGCGCCGCGAGAATTTTGGGCTTTCAGGCGAAGCGTTCCAACCTCGAGGAGATCGTCGCCGACGCTTGGGCTTTCATGCGGTAGTTCAAGCGTTCCTGCGCTAGAACATCTCGTCCCGATGCCGCGCCCGGAGCTGTCGCTCGTCATCCCGATCTACAACGAGGAAGAGGTGCTTCCTCGCCTCGACGCGCGACTTCGCGCATTGCTCGACGTACTGAAGGTTTCGACGGAGGTCGTCTTCGTCGACGACGGCTCCAAGGATCGGTCTCTCGAGCTCCTACGGAGGATGGCGACCCGTGAGGGGCGCTATCGCGTTCTCAGCTTTTCGCGAAACTTCGGTCATCAGCGGGCGATCACCTGCGGGATGGACGCGACGCGGGGCAAAGCGGTCGTCGTCATGGACGCGGACCTGCAAGACCCTCCCGAAGTCATCCTCGAGATGATGGCGAAGTGGCGGCTGGGCTTCGACGTCGTCTACGGACGGCGCCGTTCGCGCGACGGAGAGACCTGGTTCAAGCTGATTACGGCGAAGCTTTTCTACAAGGTCTTCGCCGCCCTCATCCCGATCGAAGTCCCTCTCGACACCGGAGACTTCCGGCTCATGAGCCGGCGCGTCGTGCTCACGATGCGCGAGCTTCGCGAGACGCACCGCTTCGTGCGTGGTCTCGTGGCGTGGGTCGGCTTCAAACAGACGGCGGTGGAGTACGACCGTGCTGCTCGCGCAGCCGGCGAAACGAAGTATCCGCTCCGCAAGATGATCGCGTTCGCGATCGACGGCATCGCCTCCTTCAGCATCCTGCCGCTGCGAACGGCCACGTACCTCGGGCTCGTCGTTGGGTTCTCGAGCGTCGTCTACGGCATGGTGGCCATCATCAGTCACCTCGCCGGCATCACGGTCCCCGGTTGGACGACCACCGTGGTCCTCGTGTCGTTCCTCTTCAGTGTGCAGCTCGTAATGACGGGCGTGCTCGGCGAATACATCGGTCGCATCTACGAGCAGCTCAAGGGCAGGCCGCTTTACATCGTCGCCGAGCGAATCAACTTCAAGCGCCCGCGGCGCAAGGCCAAGACGCTCATGGGCGTCGCGCCCGACGCAAACAAGGCGACGACCCTGCGGCTCGAACGGGAGCCTGTGCATGTCGAGCCTGCGCCGGTGCAGGCGTCGATCGCCGATCTCTAGCGTCGATTCAGCGTGCGACGAGGCGCGCGAGGACCACGCCACATCCACGGCACCGGCGGAGATCGATGAAGGTCGACTCGCGCCAACCAACGACGAGCGGCTCGACGTCGGCGCGCTGCATGGTGCCGAACTCGTCGAGCGCGTTCCACTCGCGTTCGCCGTAGATGATTCCACACCGACCGCACACCTTCGGATGCGGTCCATCGCGTCGCGTTTTGGAGGACGCCATCGTCTCGGCCGAAGACGTCGCTCTCAACCCCAACCCATCGCGCGAAGCAGCTCGCGAGCGTCGGCCGGTGCCAACGTTCCGTCGGCGACGCGCTCGAGGACCTTCTGCACGTCCTCGTCGGCCGAAGCCGTCGCGACCGTCTCGACGACGTTGGCGGGCGCTCGGTAGGGGGAGCCCTGATCGGCGCGACTCCCGTCGATGGGCCTTCCGGTCCTGGCGTCGCTCGCCTCCCATTGGTGTCGCGAGGTCCTCACGCGGATTGCTCCGAGATCGGCTTCGAGCTCCAGAACGGCCGGCGCTCCTTTGACGGAGCGGAAGTCGACGCGTGACGATCCCATGGCCGTGCGCGTGTCGATCTGCACGGGCATTCCTTGGGCGAGCTCGATGCGCGCAGCGCCCATGTTCGTGCGCACGCGATGCGTGCCGGGATCGAGCGAGACGATGTCGAGGCTGATCGCTCCTGCGCTGGTCGAGGCATCGATCGAGCCCCCGACGCGTCGCCCGTCGATGCGACCTGCCTCGGTCGTGAGTGCGAGCCGACCCTGGACGTCTTCGAGAAAGAGCGCACCGGCATTCGTCGCGATGGAGAGGTCACATCCCGAGAGCTCTTCGACATGAACGCGTGCTGCCGCCGAGCGAAGCCGCATGCGGACGTTCCTGGGGACGTGCGCGACGATCTGCGTGCGAAAGTGTCCGTGCCAGCGGCGCTTCTCCCAGAAATTCGCCTCCCAGAAGCGGCCGCTCGTGATGCGGTCTTCGATGGCGCGCGCGGCACCGTGGATGCGGACCGAGGTCGTTCCATCTTTCGCGTGCACGTCGAAGCCGAGTGTCGGCCCGTCGTTTCCCAACGTGGCAGCGCCCGAGATCTCGATGAACGGCTCTTCGCCCGCCGTGACGGGGACGACTGCGACGAAGGCAAAATCGCTGTCGATGTCGAGATATGGATGATCCGCGAGAGGGAGCGGTCGGCGCAAAGTGGGGCCGTTCGTCCGGCCGAAATGCTGACGATGGAAGTGCGGGTGCATGAGTCCTCCAGGGATTAGCCGCTCGAGCCGCCGGGGCTGCGGAGCGTCCGTAAACGTTCGGCCGCTTCGGCCGGGGTGAGCTCGCCGCGCGACAGGCTCTCGAGCACGGCATCGACGCGACGCGAGCGCGTCTCCGCCTCCGCTTCGATCGGTGCGCCAAGGGCGTGCACGACCTGTTCGAGTCGCGAGACGACAGTGGGGTAGGAGAGGCCGAGGCGCTGCTCGACGTCTTTGATCTTGCCGCGGCAGTCGAGGAACACCTCGACGAAGGCGAGCTGCTCGCGCGACAGGCGGCCGAGCCGTCCCCGGTCGAAGTCACCCTCGATGGCGGTGTGGCAGTCGTCGCACTCGAGACGCGCAATACGAAGCGTGGTGTTGCAGACGGGACAGTTCGACGGAGCTTGGCGTCGCACGAGCTTCACTCTAAGGGCCGACTTGATAAAATCAATGTGCGGCTTGAGATTTTTAATATCGACCTGCCAAAATCCTTGGAGGAACGAAGATAAGCTCAAGATCTTCGAGGGTTGGGGTGCCGCTGCAGCGCGTCATCTTTTTGCGTCCGACTAGCCCGCTCCGGCGTGGCGATGCGTCGAGGACATGGCGAGAGAGTTGCTCCACGCTCGTCATGCAGACGTTCGAGGTACCTGCGCGCGACGCTCGCGAACGCGTCGAACGTGCATGTGCTCGGACCGGTCTCGCCTGCGCGGCCCTTGCCCTGCTGATCGGCATCGTCGGTTTTGTCGGGTGGATGATCGGCAGCGTCCCTCTCACACGCGTCGACGGGAACTATCCGCCGTTCAAGCCGACCACGGCCTTGGTGGTAATCCTGCTGGCTCTCGGAATCGGCGCGCAGTCCTACGAGCGAGCTCCGCGTGCCGTGCGCGTGGCGGGGCGAATCGCTGCAGGGGCGGCGTGCCTCGCAGGAGGGCTCTTCCTCCTCGAGTACCTCGTCCCTGTCGACCTCGGTATCGATGGCCTGCTGTACCCGGATCGCACGTGTGCACGAGAACCGCTTTGCGGGCGACCCTCGGTGAACTCGGCCGCGAGTGCGGTCGTGCTCGGATTGGCCGTCCTTCTTCTCGATGCGAGAGCCGAAATCGCTCGCAAGGCGAGCTCCGTGCTCACGTGCCTCGTTTTGCTCAATGGGCTCTGCGCCATTGCCGGCTACGTCTACGAGGCGCCACCGTTCTATGGCGTGCCCGGCCTTCTGCCGATGGCGAGCCTCTCGATCCACGCGGCGACTTCGTTCACGTTCCTGTCCGTTGGACTGCTCTGGGCGCGACCTCGGGCAGGACCCATCGCCATCGTCGTCCACGAGGGGCTCGCAGGGACCGTCGCCCGGCGCTTTCTGGGGGCGGGCCTCTTCGCGCCGATCGTCGGTCTCGCGTTCATGACGGGGCAGCGCGCGGGGTTCTATTCTCCGGAAACGTCGGCAGTGCTGATGGCGGTCACCGCGATGACCGTTTCGCTCTTGCTCGTCCTCAGTAGTGCACGGCTCGTCGGTTCGGTCGAAAGGAAGCTGGAAAAAAGCGAACAGCGCTACCGCGACCTCGTCGAGCACGCCGCGGATGCCATTCTCATCGCGGACGTCCGCACCACCCGCTATCTCGACGCGAATTCCGCCGCATGTCGAATGTTCGGTTACACGCGCGAGGAGCTGCTCGAACACAAGGTCGCCGATTTCCTTCCGCCCGAAGAGATTCCACGAATCGGTGCCGCTCAGGAGCGAATGCTCTCCGGCGAAGCCGTGGTCGAGGAGTGGAAGGTGAGGTGCAAAGACGGTCACATCATCCAGGTCGAGTCGAGCACGAAGCTGCTACCCGACGGACGATGGCAGGGGCTCATTCGCGATGTCACCGAACGCAAGCGCAACGAAGCGGCGTTGGCCGTCGCTCTCGCGCGTGAGGCCGACGCGCGCGCCAACCTCCAGGCGCTCGTCGATCAGATGCCGGCCGGTGTCGTCGTTGCCGACGCAAACGGTCTCGTGACCACCGAGAACCGTTTCATGGATTTGCTCTCGCCCGAGGCCGCTTCGGATTGGGGCCTCGCGACAGGCGAGCGTGTGTCGAGGACCGATCATCCTCTTCTCGTTGCTCTCCGCACCCGTGAGACCTCGACACAGGAGCTGTGCGTCGAGCTTCAGGACGGCCGAAAGCTTCCGATGCTCGTCTGTGCCGGCCCCGTCATCGACGCGAATGATAGGCTCGTCGGCGCCGTTGCCACCTTGCAGGACATCTCCGCGTTGAAGGAGCTCGAACGGCTGCGTGAGGAGTGGATGTCCGTGGTCGCGCACGATCTACGTCAGCCCTTGGGGTCGCTGGCGCTGCAGGCGGAGTTGCTCGCGCGTCAGCAGCTTCCTCAGGGGGCAGGCCAATCCGTCGAGCGCGTCCGGAAGGCGACGAAGCGGCTGGACCGAATGGTTCGGGATCTCACGGACGTTTCCAGGTTGGAGGCGCGACGCCTCACGCTCGAACGCAAACCCGTGGACCTTCGCGCGATCGTCTCCGAAGTGACGGGCCACTTCTCCGCGGAGCGTCGCGAACGACCGCTCCACCTTCGAGAAACGGGACAGCCTCGCACGATGTCCCTCGACGAAGTCCGTATGGAACAGATCGTCGGCAATCTGCTCTCGAATGCGATCAAGTACGGAACGCCCGGCAGCCCGATCGAGGTGACGCTCGATTGGCGCGAGGATGCCGTCGAGCTCGGTGTCGAGAACGAAGGCCAGGCGCTGTCGGCCGACGACGCCGAACGCGTCTTCAATCGCTTCACGCGTAGCAGGTCGGCGCGGGAGGCAGGCGTTGCCGGCCTGGGCCTAGGGCTCTACATCTGTCGCGGCTTGGTCGAGGCGCATGGCGGTCGTATCTGGGTCGAGAGCAATCGCGAGGGCCACACGACGTTCCGCGTCCTACTGCCGTACATTGCGGGGGCGCCGTGCGTCGAACCGGACCCCGTCCTCGTGGAGGACGCCCCGAGCATTCTCTCATCGTCGCCTGCGGAGAGCGGCACCGACGCTCGCTCCGAGGAAGAAGACCGGTGCGGAGTAGTAGACCCATAAGACGGCGAGTACGACGATACTTGCACCCTCGTAGAGCTCATCGACGCCCTTGTGTTTCGGGTAGAGCGTGAGTGGCCTTCGGACCTGCATGAGGAACGCGTGGAGATCGAGGTCGTTCCGCGCGCGCTCCGCCTGATCGTGCCGGCGTAGCGCTACTCGTGACAGACATGGCGCAAGTCGCGCCACGAAATCCAGGCATGCGCGTTGCTGAAGCGCGGGCATGAAGCCCTCCTCGCCTTTCGTTCTCGCGACACTTGCCGCGCTCGCCGTGCTCGCCGCGCTCGCCTCGCTCGCCGCCCTCGGGTGCTCTGGCGGAGAAACGGTCACGGGCACCGGCAGGCAGTCCGACGGAGGTCGGCTGAACGAGCCCGGACGAACCGCCGACGAACCGACGGGCACGACGACGCCGGATCCGAAGTCGACCGACGACGCGAGCGCAGACACCGAAACTCCGCAACCGCTGCGCATCGAGAATCTCAACGTCATCCGCACGGGAGCCAACTACGAGGTGACGTTCGTCATCAAGAACGACACCGCCGTCGACGTGAACCGTGTTCAATCGATGACGCTGTCGTTCGACGACATGACCGCCTCGTTCACCCCGAACTGCCAGGGGGCGTTGCTCGCCTACGGGCATTCGACGACGTCGATCATCACGTGGAACCTCACTTACGAACCGGCCTATCGGGCACCGGTCCTCGGCGATGGGTGTGGGCACCGCATGTCGTCGGACGAAACCAGCGCCCCGCCCTGGGCCGGCAAGCTCACCGTGGAGCTGCACGGCCTCTACGAGGACGGCAAGGCTTTCGCGATCAAGGCGAACGCCGCACCTTGAGTGTCTGGTGGCGCGAGCGAAGCCTCACGTATCTTGGGAGGATGGCGCTACGCACGACGACACGTTCGGGATCCAGCATTGCTTTTGCCGACGACGGCGACGGACCTGCCGTCGTCTTCGTTCACGGTCTCGGCGACGACCACAGCACGTGGGATTCCATCGTGGAGCGTCTCGTCTCGCGGCGCCGGTGCATCCGCATCGATGTTCGTGGCCAGGGCGCGTCGGGACCCGCGCCGACGTACGAGACGTTGGAGCTGTCTTACGACCTCGACGCGGTGGTCGAAGAGCTCGGGCTCGAGAAGCCTTTCCTCGTGGGCCATTCGCTCGGCGGGTTCATCGCGACGACGTACGCCGCGCGCCGAGAGGTGCGAGGTGTTCTCAACGTCGATCAGAGCCTTCAGATCGTGGGCATGGCTCAGGGGGTGCGCCCGCTGAAAGACGTTTTGACGAATGGTGACTATGTTGCGGTCGTGCGCTCGGTCATCGAGTCGATCGGCTATGGTCGGCTGGACGAGCCGGCACGCGCAGCCCACGTCGAGCGCTTGAAGATGCTGCGTCGAGAGGTGCTCCTCGGCGCGTGGCACGTGCTCCTCGAAGATTCCGACGACGTCCTCGGGGAGAAGCTCTCGACGCTCTCGAACATCCGCGCGCCGTATCACGCCCTCCATGGCAATCCCTTGCCGTCGGGCTACGCGACGTGGCTCGCGGAGCTCATCGAGGGCGCAACGACCGAGGTCTGGGAAGGCAACGGCCACTATCCTCATGTCTCGGAGCCCTCGCGTTTCGCGGAGCTCGTGCTCGCGAAGTCTTGAACTCGCCGTCTGGCACGAGCTCGCGCGTCGCGTAGTCACGTGTCGTCGATCACGCGAAGAAAACGAGCGAGCTCGTGAAGGTTTGCCCTGACGCGACGCGTCTCTCTTGGCATGTTCGGCGTGACGGAATGCCTCAATCTTCCTCGCACTCGGTCCTCGCACGCGCAGCGTCGAGGTTCTTCCTTCCGCATCGTCGCCGTATTGCGCTGATCCTCGTTCTCGCGCTCAGCACCTCGGTGCTCGCGGTCTCCGAACCGCTTCTTTACAAGCTGATCGTCGACTCACTCGGCTCCGGCTTTTCGGGCATCACCATCGCGCTGCTCGTGTGTCTCGCGGTAGCGCTCGTGACGCGCGAAGGGCTTGCTGCGCTCATCGAGTTCACGGTTTCGAAGATCCGCATCGCGCTGAACTTCGACATGCTGAAGGAGACGAACGACCGGCTCCATTCGCTCCCCGTCGACCATCACGGCGGCGAGAGCTCGGGCGCGGTCCTCTCGCGTATCGAGCGCGGCGTTGCCGGTTCCGTTCAGGCGTTCTCCGAGATCGCTCTGCACCTCGTCCCTTCGCTCGCCTACCTCGCGCTCTCGGCCATCATCATGGTGAGGCTCGAGTGGCACCTCACGCTTGTCGTGCTCGCGTTCGCGCCCGTGCCGGCTCTGCTCGGTGCCTGGGCGTCGCACGAACAGATCGACCGCGAGCGCGCGCTGATGAGCCGCTGGGTGCGCATCTTCGGGCGCCTCAACGAGGTTCTGTCCGGCATCACGGTCATTCGCAGCTTCGTGAAGGAAGAAGACGAGAAACGTCGCTTCTTGAGTGGCGTGCACGACGCAAACGCCATTGCCCGACGTGGGTTCAGCCGAGATGCTCGCGTCAACGCGACGAAGAACGCGACCATGGCTGTCGCTCGTGTTTGCGCGGTCGCGCTCGGTGGTTGCCTCGTTGCGCGCCATGACATCTCGCTCGGAACGCTCCTCGCGTTCCTCGGTTACGTCGGCGGCGTGTTCGCGCCGGTGCAGGCGCTGACCGGCATGTATCAGACGGTGCGCAAGGGCAGCGTTGCGCTCGAAGCCGTCTCCTCGATTCTCGACGCTCAGGATTCGGTCGGAGACTGCCCGGGCGCGCGGGACGCCGAACACCTTCGCGGTGACGTCACGTTCGAAAACGTCAGCTTCGCATATCGCAAGGGGCCCAAGGTTCTGCGCGACGTCCATTTGCGCGTTCGTGCAGGGGAGACCGTCGCCTTGGTCGGACGAAGCGGCGCCGGCAAGAGCACGCTCATGGCGCTCTTGCAGCGACTCTATGATCCCGACGGCGGGCGCATCCTGCTCGATGGCGTCGACATGCGTTCCTACAAGCAGAAGTCGCTGCGCTCGCAGATCGGCGTCGTGATGCAGGATGGCGTTCTCTTCGACGACACGATTCGCGACAACATCGCCTTCGGCCGTCCTGGTGCGAGCTTCGAGGAGATCGAGGAGGCGGCACGTGCAGCCCATGCGCACGAGTTCATCGTGAAGCTCCCGCAGGGCTACGACACCCGCGTTGGCTACGGTGGCAGCCTGCTCTCCGGCGGCGAACGCCAGCGTATTGCGATTGCTCGAGCCCTGCTCAAAGACGCGCCCATTCTCGTGCTCGACGAAGCAACGAGCGCGCTCGACGCCGAGAGCGAGGACCTCGTTCGTGAGGCTCTCGAGCGACTCACGAAGGGCCGAACGACGTTCGTTATCGCGCACCGTGCGAGCGCGCTCGTCCAGGCCGACCGTATTGCCTTCGTCGAAGGCGGGACCATTGTCGAAGCTGGAACGCACCGCGAGCTCGTTCGTTCGCGCGGTCCGTACTCGAAGCTCATCGACCGGCAGGTTCGTACGCTCGAGGCCGTCTCCGTCTGATACGGCAGAGGCCGAGGGCCAGCGCTGCCCCAGGTCGTGGCGATGTGGTGCCGCGCTCGTGCACGGCGAGGGCGCGAACGACGCTCGTCCGCGACCTTCCATCGCATGGGCCCACGCGTTGCACTCGCTCCTGGTGAGTCGCGTCGCGCGACGGAATCAGGGGGGAAATATCGCGATCGGCATGCGTGGGTGAGGGGGTCGCACGGGCATTGCACTCCGCAGCGTCCGGAAGGAGGCTCCATGAAGAAGACCATCCGATGGCTGGGTGTGCTCGCGATCGCGAGTGTGCCCGTGTTCGCGTCGTGGGCGTGTTCAGGGGAACAAGGTTCGGAAAACACATCGTCGTCCGAGGGTGCCCTGAAGGGATCACAGAACACAGGCAGCACCACACCGGTCATTCCGACCAGCGAGACAGCCGCGACGTTCGACACGAAAGCGGTGGGGAGCATCGCGATCGTCCTCAATAACGACGAGGTTACGCAGAGCCAGCTTGCCGTGAGTCGCACGCAGAACAATGACGTGAAGACCTACGCGAACAATATGGTGACCCAGCGTCAACAAGCACTGAAGACGCTCGAGTCGATCAGCGGCTTCGACGACAATCCGCAGGAGACGCTCAACGTGGGCTCGGCCGAGAACGACCGGACCGCGGGTGAGTTCGCACGAACCGATGGGTTCACGACCAATGATCTCCAGAATGTGATCGCAGGGAACTTCGACTTCACCTACATGACGGCGGAGATCAACAATCAGGCGAAGCTGCTGTCGATTATCGATCGTTCGCTCATGCCGAGCCTGACAAACGAGGCTACGAGCGGCGATGCGCAGGATGCAGCGGCGCCCGTTGCTGGAGCCAATAAGCAACTTCAAACGGAGCTCACGCAACTTCGCGCTCAAGTCGCGACTGATCTTGTCAATGCATTGAACTTGCAGAAGGTCATTCGCGATACCGAGCCGCCTGCTGGTCGTGCCGACGCCGGCGCCGACTCGGGCGCGGACAGCGGACAACCCGACGCAGCGCAGGACGCGGCGGCGGATGCCCAGCCCGATACCGGCGCCGACGCCGAGACCGACGCTGGCGCAGACAGCGGCGCAGACAGCGGTGCCGACAGCGGCGCAGACAGCGGTCACGCAGACAGTGGCGCAGACAGCGGCGCCACCGACTCCGGCGGCGGCGGCTGATCCTGCTGCTCAGCATCCAATCCGTGTGAGGAAGGGACGATCGGTGGCGAGAGGTCGCCGATCGTCCCTTCGATTGTGGGAGTGCCCGTGGACGCGTACGCTTCGACGCGATGCGAGTCCTCGTCGCCGCGTTCGCGAGCATCGTTTTCGCGAGCAGCGCAGGCTGTGCGGGCGGGATGGGCGCGTCGACTTCGCGCTTGTCACCGTCGTTTCTCCGGCAAAATACCGTGAGCGTGCACGTGGAAGCGTCTCCGCGCATTGCCGAGCTGTTCGGCGCCGTGGCCGAGCGTATGAAACAGAGCGGCAAGGCCGAGCTCGCGGAGTTCTTCACGGCCCAAACAGGTGGCGCGTTCGGCAGCGGCTTTGCCGTTCGACGAGGCGGCGAGACGTTCATCGTCACCAATCGCCACGTGGTCGACTTCGCCGACGAAGCAGAGATTTCCGTCGACGGTTCGAACGAGGCCGTTCCCGTCGACGTCATCTATGCCGACAAGGACTACGACCTCGCGGTGCTCTCGTTTCGTGAGCAGGCACCACGCAATCTTCCGGGGCTTCGCCTCTCGAGCACGCACGCCCATGACCTGGAGACCGTCATCGCGACGGGGTATCCGGGGCTCGACGGGCGACCGTCTTACCAAATCACGCGCGGCCAGATTTCGAACGAGCGATTTTCCGCCACGTCACGCGGCCACACCATCACGCTTCTTCAGCACACCGCGCCGATCGACCCAGGCAGCAGCGGCGGGCCGCTCGCCAACGAGAGCGGTGCCGTCGTCGGCGTGAACTTCGTCAAGTACGAAGGTCGTGACAACGTCTATCTGGCCATCCCGGTCGATGCCGTCAGTCGTGTGATCGACGCCGCGCTGGAGACGAAGCGTGGCCTCGCGAACGTTCCCTGGCTCGTCGATCGCCTCGGAAAATCGTGCGGAACGCTCGTGGGCGGACTTCGACACGAGGGCGAGCCGTCGGTCGACGTCTACGATCTCATCACGAACGACGTCATCGCCGAGCGCGGCTTCGAGAGCGTCGAGGCGATGAGCAAGAGGGAGACGAAGGCCAACCGTGAAGAGCTCTGGTCGGCCTTCGTCGAGAACCCGACGGCCATCATGCGCGTCGCGGTCGCCGAGCGTCTCTGGAAGGAGGCTCACGGCAAAGAAGGTTTGCCGGTCACCTGCCTGCCGCTCCAGCAAGATCCGAAGTCGGACACGCTGCGGCTACTCGTGAAGTT
Organism: Labilithrix luteola; assembly: GCF_001263205.1. Classification (GTDB taxonomy): domain Bacteria; phylum Myxococcota_A; class Polyangia; order Polyangiales; family Polyangiaceae; genus Labilithrix; species Labilithrix luteola. The sequence continues at coordinate 2,998,375 of NZ_CP012333.1, read as the reverse complement.
CGAGCGAGGCACACGCGAGACGTTCTGGCGCTTCGAGCAAGGCTCGTGGAAGCTCGCGGCGTTCGACAAGATGATCGGGACGCCGCCCTCCAAACCGACGAAACGCCGCAAACGCTAGCTCAGTTGGGGCTGGCCGACTTTCGCGCCGTGAGGGAGATGCGCTTGCGCGGCAGGTCCACTCCGAGGACGACGACGTCGAGCCGGTCACCCACTTTGACGACCTCGTGCGGATCGCGGACGAATCGATCGGCGAGCTGCGAGACGTGGACGAGCCCGTCCTGGTGGACGCCGATGTCCACGAACGCACCGAATGCGGTCACGTTGGTGACGACCCCCGAGAGCTTCATGCCTTCCTTGACGTCTTCGATGGTGCGCACGTCGTCGCGGAAAGCAGGCGCTTCGAATGCTGCGCGCGGATCTCGACCAGGTTTGGCCAGCTCCTTCGCGATGTCTTCGAGCGTGGGGAGGCCCACGTCCTTCGTCACGTACTTGGACCACGGAATCTTCTTGGCGAGCTCGGCATTGCCGACGAGCGCGCTCAGCTCCACGCCTGCGTCCTTGGCGATCTTCTCGACGAGGGCGTAACGCTCGGGGTGGACGGCGCTCGCATCGAGCGGATTCTTCGCGCCGCGGATGCGCACGAAGCCGGCCGCTTGCTCGAAGGCCTTGGGGCCGAGCCCGGAGACGTCGAGGAGTTCTTTTCGCGAACGGAAGGCGCCGTTCTTGTCGCGGTGCGCGACGACCTTCTTGGCGAGCGAGTTCGAGAGACCGGCGACGCGCGACAGAAGAAGCGCGCTTGCCGTGTTGAGCTCCACCCCGACGGCGTTCACGCAGCTCTCGATGACCTCGTCGAGCTTCTTCTTGAGAAGGGGCTGATGGACGTCGTGTTGGTATTGGCCGACGCCGATCGACTTGGGGTCGACCTTCACGAGCTCGGCCAGCGGATCCTGCAGGCGTCGAGCGATCGACACCGCGCCGCGTACGGTCAGGTCGACGTCGGGCAGTTCTTCGCGCGCCACGTCGCTTGCCGAGTAGACGCTCGCGCCCGACTCGCTCACCAGAACGACCATCGGCTCGGCCTTTGCGCCGGCCTTCTTTTCAGCGGCGAGGAGATCACGGCAGAAGTCGGCGGTCTCGCGCCCGTGCGTGCCATTGCCGACGGCGATGGCCGACGGCTTGTACTTGGAAATGAGCTCACGCACGGTCTTCTTCGCGTGCTCGAGCGCGGCGGGCCCTTGCACGAGATTGATCAAGGTGTGCGTGACGAGCTTGCCGGTGTCGTCGACGATGACGCACTTGCAGCCGGTGCGCTGGCCGGGGTCGATGCCGAGAACGACGTGCCGTCCGAAGGGCGCTGCGAGCAGCAGCTCTTTGAGATTCTGGGCGAACACCTTGACCGCGTCGATGTCGGCCTGCTCCTTGAGCTCCGCGCGCACGTCGGACTCGACGGAGGGAAGGACGAGCCGCTTCTGCGCGTCGTGGACGGCCTCTTCGAGCTGTCCGCCGAACGGCGAGTTGCGCTTCACGCCCACGCGCGCGACGAGATCGCGTCCGAGCGCCTCTTCGTCCACGGCGACCTTCATGCGCAAGACGCCTTCTTCTTCGCCGCGAAGGATTGCCAGGAGCCGGTGCGAGGGAATCGTCCGGCGCTTCTCGGCGAATTCGTAATAGGCTTCGAACTTCGTCGGAGCCTTGGTTTTCGCGGCCACGGCGCGTGTCTGCACGGCGGCTTCACGGTCGAACCGAGCGCGCACGACCGAGCGGACGTCGGGTCGCTCGGCGATGGTCTCGGCAACGATGTCGCGTGCGCCAGCGAGCGCCGCCGCCGTATCCGCAACTTCCTTCTTTGCGTCGACGTACGCTCGCGCGTCGGCGTCGGGATTGCCGCTGGTGGGCTGTGCGAGAATGCGGTTGGCCAGAGGCTCGAGCCCGCGCTCGCGAGCAATGAGAGCGCGCGTTCGGCGCTTCGGCTTGAAGGGGAGGTAGAGGTCCTCGAGGGCCGACTTCACCCATGCGTTCTCGATCGCGGCTCGCAGCTGGGGCGTGAGTTTTCCCTGCTCGTCGATCGCGGCGAGGATGGTCTGCTTGCGTGCGTCGAGCTCGAGGAGGTACTCGCGCTTCTCTTCGATGGCGCGCACGGCAACCTCGTCAAGCCCGCCCGACTGCTCTTTTCGGTAGCGCGCGATGAACGGTACGGTCGCGCCCTCGGCGAGGAGCCGAACCACGGCGCGGATGGCGTTCACATCGAGCCGGAGCTCTTCGGCGATGCGAGCAGAAGGGTCGAACGTGGTCTCGCTCTGGGCTCGATCGGTCATGGCCCCGCGAGACATAGCGCGACTTCGTCAGCGCGTGGAGTTTCCGCCGTGGCATGCTTCGTCCGGCGCATGACGACGATGACGGAAAAGCTCTACTGGTCCGATCCCTTCGCCACGACCTTCGAAGCCGAGGGCCTGACCTTGTCGGCGTTCGAAGGTCGGCCCTCGGTGGTCCTCGCGAAGACCCTCTTCTATCCGGAAGGTGGGGGTCAGCTCGGCGACGCGGGGACGATCGTGGTCGGCGGGGTGAACCTCGCCGTCGCGGATACGCAAGTCGACGACGCCGGAGTGATTCACCACGTTCTCGCGGAGGCGCCCGTTCCCGAGCTCGAGGAGCTGGCGCGTGGCGCGGCGACGGCCGTTCGCGGAACCATCGACGATAGGCGGCGTCGTGATCACATGGCGATTCACACCGCCCAGCATGCGCTCTCGCGTGCGGTCGCGGACGAAGCCAGCGCCACCACGGTCTCGTCGCGTCTCGGCGCGAGCATCTGCACGATCGACGTCTCGAGGCCGAGCCTCGCCGACGCGGACCTCGCGCGCGCCGAAGATCTCGTCAACGCCGTCGTCATGAACGACGTTCCGGTGCACGCCCAATTTCCGACGCCTGAAGAGCTTGCGTCGATGGACCTGCGCAAGCAGCCGAACATGGCCAAGGCGGCGGCCGGCGTGCGCGTCATCACCATCGAAGGCTTCGACATCACTCCGTGCGGAGGTACGCACTGCACTCGAACGGGCCAGATCGGGCAGGTAAGGATCGTCGGCACCGAGAAGTACAAGGGCATGCTGCGAATCAGCTTCCACGCGGGGCGCCGCGCGTTGGTCGATGCGCGCGCTCGTCACGACGTCCTCTCCACGTTGGCATCGAGCCTCACGTGCGGTGTGTTCGACGTTCCTCAGGCCGTCACGAAGCTCCGCACCGACCTCAAGGGCCTTCGCACCGAGCTCGATGCGGCTCGCGCGGAGCTCGCGGCGCTCTTCGCCAAAGAGATCTTGTCGACGGTCCCGACGGGAACGCCCCACGTGATCGCCGTGGCTCGCCCGGCTGACGATCTCGCCTCCTTGCGCACACTCGCCGGCAAGCTCGCCGAGAGCCCGGACCTCGTCGTCATCGTCACCGGCACCGACGCTGCGAGCGGGGATCTCGTGCTCGTGGTCCAGCGCGGGGGCTCGTCGAAGTTTGATTGCGGCGCGTTCGTTCAGTCCCAGGCCAAGGCTCAGGGAGGACGCGGCGGTGGACGACCCGAGCGCGCCGAAGGGCGGTTTCCCTCCGCGACGTCGCTGGACGCGCTCGCTTCGGCCGCGAAGCTCGCGCTCGCTGACAGCGCAACACAGTTGCGCTGATTGAATAGTCAACCGGAGTTCGCGACAGACTTGCGCAAAGGACCGAGGATTTCGGGGCCCTCGCCCACCGTGGGCCCCGAAATCCTCGGTCCACGCAAGTGGTCGCCGCAGGAGCGAAGTAGAGGCGCACCCGCGCGCACCTTCCATACGCGCGAGCGCCGCCACGTCTATCGTTCCACGCGCTTCGGGGTATCCTGGTCGAGGGGGAAGCGCTTCTCGTCGATCATGGTTCGTCCAGCCGCTCCCGCACGCATGCCGGCCCTCGTAGGAGGCCGATTCCGAGTCGACGGACTCATCCATCAATCGGCGACCTCCGTCATCTACGACACCACGCACCGCAATGGGGTGCGGGCCTGGATCAAGGTGCCGCTCGCGCGCGAGCACGTCGACGGCATCCGGCGCGAGGGCCTGCTCGCGAACGCCATCGGTACGGTGCTGAGGGTCCGCGACGACGGAACCGGTGAAGACGGGTTGCCTTATCTCGTCCTCGAAGCGTGCAACGCCGAGAGCATTGCCTCGTCGCTGGAGAAGGCGCGCGGGCCGTTCGCGTTCGATCGCGCGATGCGCATCGGACACTCGCTCGCATCGATGATCGCGGCGATGCACAAGGCCGGTTTCACTTCCGGCGGTCTCGACGGCGAGACGGTCGTGACGACGAAAGACGGATCGGTTGGCCTTCTCTCGCTCGACGGAAGCGTGCCGTTGAACGAGGGCGCGGTCCTCGATGACGTGCGCCAGGTGGCTTCGCTCGTCCACGAGATGCTGACGGGAAAGGCGCGTGCGGCTTCGGACACGACGCTTGCGTCGGTGCCCAACCTTCCAGCGAACGTCACGCAGGCGGTCGATCAAGCGTGGGCTGGGAACATCCGCACCGTCGCGGACTTCCTCGCGGGCCTCGGTGGCATCGGCGCTCCACGAGCGCCGGCGTCGCAAAAGCTCGCCAACGCGATGGCTGCCGAGCCTGCGCCCGAGACGCCCATCGCCGTTCAGCTGCCGGTCGTCGAGCGCGACAGCTCGATCATGGCGTACCTGAAGTCCGACGAAGTCGTGAACATCGTCGCACCGCCGGTGCCGCGTCCGACCGTGAAGCACGAGATGCGGTCGCCGCTCACGTCGTCGTTCGAGCTTCCTCGTCACGTGCAGGCGGTCGCGCCGCAGTCCGAAAGGAAGTCGGGCGCATCGTCGCGCGCCATCATGCTCATGGTCGGTATCCCGCTGGTGCTCGTCGTGGCAGGCGTCTCCGTGCTTGCGACGGGCAGTTCGGCTTCGAGCAAGACCGTTTCCTCGGCAGTTCCCTCACCGAAGGCCGCCGAGCCCTCGGTGAAGGCGAGCGCGGCCCCGAGCAGTGCGCCGAGTGCGGTGGCAAGTGCACCCAAGCCGGTCGCTCTCGACGACGCGCCCGTGGACGACCTCGACGATCCCAAGGTCGACGCCGCCGCGATGCCCACGGCCGCATCGAGCGCAGCGAAGGCAGCCGAGCCAGCGCCTGCCGTCAGCGAAGCGGCGGCCAAGGAGCCGCCCAAGCCGCCCGCCGATCTCGATGCCAAGACCGGAGCACTCCGCACCGAGAATGCACCGGCCGATCGACGCGTCTTCGTCGACGGCAAAGTGGTCGGGCAGACGCCGCTCGACGTGCGCTTGCCATGCGGCAACCACGACGTGAAGATCGGAAGCTCGGCGACTCCGCACGCGACCTCCATTCCCTGTGGCGGCGTACGGACGGTGCGCTTCGACGGCGGCCGTATGATCTGGGAGTGAGCCGTCAGGGAGCGTCGCTGCAGCAGCGCAAGCCCTGCTGGTAGAACACGTGCGCTTCGCCGTGTGCGCGCGTCGACGGCCGACAGCGTGTTCGCACGGGGCCCCAGTAGCCACCTTTGAGGATCGACTTTCGGCCGGAGACGGACGACTGCGTCCACTCGTCGACGTTGCCGGTCATGTCGTAGACGCCATAGACGCTCTTGCAGCGCGGCTGCGTTCCCGAGGGCACGCCTTGCCATAGCTTGTCGAGCTCGGCGACCAGCGTAGCCTTGTTCCCGTACGCCTTGGGATCGAAGGCGCGCCAAGGCCGATCGGTGATGCACGCGTCCTTGTCGCGATCGAAACCGTACGGGTAGGGGGACGCCTCTTCACCCTCGCACGCGAACGTCCATTCCTCCTCCGTGCAGAGGCGCTTGCCGACGTTCTTGCAGACCGTATTGGCCTCGAACCAGTTCACGTAGACGACCGGGTATTCGCCTTTGCGATTGGGAAACTCGAAGCGGTCGATGCAGAAGTGCATGTCCTTCGTGGGCAGCTTGTCGCGAACGACCTGCCATCGCTCTTTCGAGAACGACGCGCAGCGCTCGGGAAACTCCCGGTTGATCCAGTTCGTGCACGTGGCCTTCTGCAGCTCGTCGCCGATGGCGGTGACGCGCATCTTGCCCTTCACTTCGACCATGCCCGGCGTGCAGGCCCCGCGTGTTCCTTCGGCCGCGTCGGTGGTCTCGGGAGCTTCGCCCGACGACACGATCTGCCAGTGATTCTCCATCACCTCGCGCCACTCGTGCGACAGCTTCTTCTTGGGCGCTTCGGCCTCGGCGCTTCGCCCGATGAACGCGGCCGCGATGGCGCAGCCCGTCACGAGCAGCGCGGCCGTGCGAATCAAACGAACGCGGGCGTACTGCATGGCGCCGCCAACCTAGCAGTCGAGCTCGAGCGGCGCCACGCGGGCGCCTCGCGTGGGATGCGGCCGATTCGTTGCGACGTTCTACGGGCGGAAGTCCGGTGTCATTGCCGGAGCTTCTTCACCTTCGGACTCGTCTGGTGCATGCGCACGATCGCGAGCGGCAACGTTGCTCCGAGCGTGGGAACCGAGAGTGCCATCAGCACGATGCCGAGGCGATCCGGTCCTGCGAGCATGCGACGCGCGACCAAGCCCGTCACGGTCTTGATCGTGCGCGGGATCTGCTTCTTGTAGACGATCTTCGAGACCTCCTCGCCGTAGCGCGAAGGGCTGGGAACGATCGCGAACGTCGCGCGCAGGCGACGGAACTCCGCCATCATCGTGTTCTCGAGATCGTAGCCATCCGCGACCGCGTCGAGGTCCATGTCGCGTATCAAGCGGGTGCGCGCGAGGAAGTAGCCGTGGAGCACGTCGCTCATGCCCCAGTAGCCGAGCGCCATCTGCAGCACGAACGAGACGCCGCGATTTCCCCAGTACCGGAAGCGGGGCATCTGATCGAGCGACTGCGGGTGCATGAAGCGCGAGCCCTTCGCGACGTCGACCTCGGGGAGCTCCTCGAGGATGGCGCGGAATCGCGCGATCAGCTGCGGCTCGAACTGATTGTCGGACGCGAGAACGCCCATCGCATCGACGTCGTCGTGTTCGAGCAACCAGCGCATGCCGTGCTTGACCGCGCCGCCGATCCCACGGTTCTCCTGGTGGATGACGTGGATCTTGCCGGGGTACTCGCGCGCGAGCTCGTCGGCGATGATGCCCGTGCGATCCGTGCTGCCGTCGTTGACGATGACGAGCCGATCCATGAGGTGGATCGTGCCTTCGACGGTTCGCCGGAGAAGTGCCTCTTCGTTGAGCGCGGGGCTGACGAACGCGATGCGCATGCCTTACCTCTTGCGACGCCAGACGTTGCCGAACCCTTCGGCCTCGAGCGGGCCGACGAGCTCCCAACCCGAGCCTGGACGTCCGAGCTGGTTGGCGAGTGCAGTGCCCGGCCGCGTGTAGACCCAGACGGCACCGATTCGATTGGCTTCGCCGAGAGGATCGTTCGACGAGAGCCAGACGACCTTGTTCGAGTACGCGTTATTCCAGAGCAGCGAGGCGAAGTCGATGTTGTCGAAGCCGACCACGTCGCCGGCCTTCACCTCGCGCTCGCGCGCCAGACCGGTCTCGGGGTTGACGGGCGAGATCATCATCCGCGGGATCTCGTGCGTTCCGACGTCTTGCACTTCACGCTGCGGATACGGCGTTTTCAGCCAGTGGAGCACGTGCTCGGGTGCGTAGACCGAGACGAACGGGGCCTTCTTGGGCGCCCAATGGAGCGTGCAGATCGAGCTGAGTTGCGCAACGATTGCGACACCCATCGCGAGGCGTGAGCCGGTTTGCCGGCCCGAGAGCCAGCAGATGACCGCGCAAAGCATGCCGACCGCGGCCACGTGGTAGCGCGGAATGTGGAGGGCCGGTGAAAGGTAGAGCGAGGCGCCGCCGACGACCGCGAGCACCATGGCGCTCGACGTGGCCTCGTCCGGCGTGCTGGCGCCACCGAGCTTGAAGACGCGTGCGCTCGTTCGTGAGAGCCAGCGCGCCGTGACGAGCAAAATCGCGACGGCGGCGACAGGGAACACGACCCAGGCGTATCCAAAGCCGTAGTCGTTGAGCTGCCAGGTGTGGCCGGGGCTCATCGCCGTGAACGGCGCCGCGAGCATCTTCTTGTAGAAGACGAGGAACGGCTCGTTGAAGTCGATGTTGAGCCGTGATGCACCCGCATCGACCGTGACGATGTTGCCCTTCCAGTGGATGCCGAGCGCGTCGTTGTTGTAGGTGATGATCGGCCAGAGCGGATTCTGGAAGTTCAGCCAGTTGCGCAGGTACGTGATGGCCTGCATGCCGATGAGGCATACGGTGCCAACGAGGACGAGCACGATCGACGCGAGCCCGCCGTTCTCTTTGCGACGCGCCAGAAGCCGGAACAGGAGAACGAGTGAGAGGAGTCCGACCGGGACGATCGACCAGATCTTCGCGCCTACGGCGAGGGTGAGGCCGAGGATGGCGTAGGTGGCGTTCGTGCGATCGAGCTTGGGATGCGTGACGAAGTACGCGGCCGCGAGCAGGAGCGCGCAGGCCTGCGGGTCCACCATCGTGCTCTGCAGCATGCGCACGAAGCCCGGGAAGAGAACGAGGGCGCTCGCCCAGGCCACGCCCGTCACGACGTCTTTCGTGTAGCGACGAGCGAGCGCGAACATGCTCGCCGCGAGGAGCGGCATGAAGGCGACGTTCGTGAGGTCGATCAGTCGACGTCCGCCCCAGATGGCGAACCACGTCTGCGTCATCTCGCAGAGGCGCTGGACGCCGTTGACGACTTGCAGTCCGCTCGGCAGCGGTACGGGCGCAAAGCCGTGGTTCTGGATCGTGAAGCCAGTGAGCGGCTCGTGGTACCAGAGCGCGTCCCAGTCGCGCCACGCCGGGGCGAGGTACGCCGAGAGTGCCATCCAAGGGAAGAGCAGGAGGGCGGCCAGCGCCCCGATCGTGGCGAGCGAGCGGCGCTCCCACGTCTTCATCAGACCTTCGAACGGCAAGAGGGCGAGCTGGCCGGCGCGCTTTCCGATTCCGGCGAGGGCGTGCGTTCCGTCTCCGAGGGGCCTGCTCTCGCTCCGCAGGTGCATGGCGAGCAGGCCGAGCGACAGGACGACGGAGGCGATGCCGAGCGCGGGGCGGGTCAGCAGCCCCATCAGGCCGAGCATGTAGATGGGCGCCACGATGAGCGCGTTCCACACGAGTGAGGCGGCGATCACGGTCTCGGAACGACTGCGGAATGCATTGCCCGTGACCGCGCTCGTCACTGCGAGCGAGGCGACGAGTGCGAGCAAGCTAAAGGCAAAAAGCAGGGCCATCGACGGCGCGGAAGGCTATCACAAGCCGTTCGTCAGGAGCGCCCGCTCACCATCACGGGCGCGGGCGGAGGAACTGCCTTTCCGATTCGCGAAAACCGCGAGCACGACGTAGACGACGGCGACCGCGAGCAGGCTCGTTTCCGGCCCCAGTCGGGGTAGCAGCCCGAAGCCGAACGCGAGCGAGCCGAGGATGGATCCGGCCGTATTCGCAACCGTGAGCTTGCCGACGTCCGCCCCGATGGTTGCGCTGCGCGCCGCCCGAAGGACGAGCGGGAAGGTCGTGCCCATGGAGACGACCGGCAACGCGAGCGCCGCGAAAGCAACGACCGCGCGCACGAGCTCTCGTGCGCCCCACGAACCAAACACCGGATCGAGCAGCACGAAAAGCGAGGGCATCCGCTCCCAGAGAACGACCGAGGCGAGCAGCAAGAGCCCCGAAACCGTCAAGCCGATGGCCATCGCGCCTGCCCCGAAGCGATCGGCGAGCTTCGTGGCGACCGGCGTTCCGAAGCTGAGACAAACGAGGAAGATGGCCAGCATGAGGCCGAAGGCGTAGCCGGTCTTGCCGAGCGCCAATCCGAGAAGGTGCACGAACACGATCTCGCAGCCGAAGACGAGCATGCCGGACGCCGCGCTCAACACGATCGCCTCGCGCATCGGAAAGAACGGCGAAGCGGCACTCTCCGATCCGACTTCTGGGGCGGAGTCCGCCGCGACGGTCGGGAGCTCGATCTCGCGCTCTCGCCCGAGGAGCATCGCCACGATGCCAATCCCGAGGCTCAAGGTGGCCGCACTGCGCATCGTCCACGTCAGGCCGAGGCCGGGAACGATCGCGTAGGCGCAGACGAGCGAGCCGAGGGCGCCGCCCAGCGTATTGATCGCGTAAAGGCGGGCGAGGAGACGCTTGCCGCGGACCGGATCCTCGGAGGCGACGAAGCGCGCGAGGAGCGGGAGCGTTGCGCCCATGCCGGCTGCCGGAACGAGCGCGACGACGACGGCCAGGCCCGCCCGGACGGCGTCGAGCATCGTGAGGGCGTCCGGATGCCTCGCCGCGCACCAGCCGTGCGCCGTGTTCAGGAGCGTGAACCCGAACGGCGCAAGCATGCAGAACGCACCGATGATGGCTTCGGCGATGCCGTACGCCAGGAGTGGCCGACGAATACGCGCGTCGAGGCGGCTGGCGAGGTGAGCACCGAGCGCGAGCCCGCCCATGAAAGCGACAAGGACGGCGCTCGACGCGTACGCCGTCGTCCCGAAGACACCGCCGAGGTACTTGTTGAAGGCCACCTCGTAGACGAGGCCGAGTGCTCCGGAGACGCCATACAGGATGGCGATCAGCGAAAGCGTACGGCGGCGGGGCATCATCGAATTTCGCGCGAGTATAACGAGACCGGGGCTCGAGGGGCCTACGTGGATTTACGTATGGGCCGAACGGCCGCGCTTCATGCCCCCAGTCCTACCTCGACCGCTGTGGGAAGGCACGGAAACGGCGAATCGGAAGCGTCGTGCCCTTGAGGTAGCCGGCTCGATCGTTTAGGAGCTTGGGCGTGCCCTGGGCGCGAGCCATTTTGAAAGGACAGAAGGTCCTTGCGCGCGTGAAAGACGACGGCTCCTTCGACAGTGTCGGGGGGCGGGTCGAGATCCGTTACAAACCGACGGACTCGAGGGCCTATCGCGCAGCTGAACGAAACCTCGAGCGCGTCGAAGGTGAAGCGCTCCTCGGGGACGATGCCGTCGTTCCGGGCGTCGAGATTTCGAAGGACAACGGCAAGGCCGACAAGGCGGATCGGTCCACCAAGCGTAAGGAGGCGGCCGCTGCTGCCGCCACGGCGCCTGGTGCGGTCCCGGCCGGAGCGTGGACGGTCTACGCCGACGGTGCGTGCTCGGGCAATCCCGGTCCGGCCGGGCTCGGGATCGTCATGGTCGCGCCGGATGGCAAGGTTCACGACGGCTTCGAATACCTCGGCGTTGGCACCAACAACATTGCCGAGCTGACTGCGATCCTGCGGGCGGCCGAGCTGCTGCCATCCTCCGCACAGGCGGTCGTCCACACCGATAGCCAGTACTCCATCGGCGTCCTTTCGAAGGGCTGGAAGGCGAAAGCCAACCAGGAGCTCGTTGCCGCCGTCAAAGAAGCGCTCGTGCAGCGCCGTAGCTGGCGTCTCGTCTACGTTCCCGGCCACTCCGGCGTCCCGCTGAACGAACGGGCCGACGAGCTCGCGCGGGAAGCCGTGCGTACGCGTTCCTCGCGCCTGCCGGACCGCCCGGGCTCGTGACGATCCGCTGAATCGGGACTATGCTGCCGGCCGAAATGGCCGTCCGCATCCATCCGAGTTCGAACGTTGCCGAGACCGCCCAGATCGGCGATGGGTCTCAAATCTGGCTCTTTTGCCAGGTCCGCGACAACGCCAAGATCGGGAAGGGCTGTATCTTCGGCAAGGGGGTCTACGTCGACAACGACGTGACCATCGGGGACAACGTCAAGATCCAGAACAACGTCTCGGTCTACGTGGGCGTGACCATCGAAGACGGCGTGTTCGTCGGCCCGCACGTTTGCTTCACGAACGACAAGATCCCGCGCGCGGTCAACCCGGACATGAGCCTCAAGAGCGCTCACGACTGGAAGGTGACCCCGACGCTCGTGAAGGCGGGCGCGGCGCTCGGCGCCAATTCGACGATCGTGTGCGGAACCACCATCGGCAAGTGGGCCATGGTCGCGTCCGGCTCGGTGGTCACCAAGGACGTCCCCGACCACGCCCTCGTCATGGGCAATCCCGCACGCATCGCGGGTTGGGTCTGCGCTTGCGGTACCCGCGTGCAGCTCGAGCCGCGCGAGGGAACCGAAGGCAAAGGCACCTGCTCGTGCGGCCGCACCCTCGTGAAAGAGGGCGGGGTCGTTCGCCTCGGCTGATCGAATGCCGTCGATCTTCCGCAAGGACCTCTTCCAGGGCCAGGTCGCCATCGTCACCGGTGGCGGCAGTGGCATCGGTCTGGCAACCGCCACGACCCTCGGCGAGCTCGGCGCGAAGATCGCCATCTGCGGTCGCAAGAAGGAGAAGCTCGACGCCGCCGCGGAGACGCTGGCGAAGCGCGGTATCGAGGTGTTCGCCGACGCTTGCGACATCCGCGAGATGGAGCAAGTCACGGCGTTCGTCGCGGCGGTAAAGGAGAAGCTCGGAACGGCGAGCGTGCTCGTCAACAACGCAGGCGGTCAGTTCCCCACCACCGCGGAGACGGTCTCGGCACGCGGCTGGGAGGCCGTCGTTCGGAACAACCTGAACGGCACCTTCTTCATGACGCAGTCCGTGGCGAACCTGCACATGATCCCGGCGAAGCGAGGGCGCGTCGTGAACGTCATCGCCAACGTGGCGCGCGGATTCCCCGGCATGGTCCACACCGGCGCTGCACGCGCGGGCGTCGAGAACATGACGAAGACGCTCGCCATCGAATGGGCGCAGTACAACGTGCAGGTCAACGCGGTGGCGCCGGGCGTCATTCGCACCAGCGGAACGGACCAGTATCCGCCGGAGCTCCTCGAGCTCAGTCGCGAGCGCACGCCGATGAAGCGCCTCGGCACGGCAGGTGAAGTCGCGCAGCTCATTGCGTATCTCGCCTCCGACGCGGCGTTCTTCGTCACGGGGGTCACCTGGTACATCGACGGCGGCGCACATCTCTGGGGCGACAACTGGATCATCGCTGACGCTGAACCTCCTCCGCCGCCGGCCATCGTCGCCGAGCTCGCGAAGGAGTAGGCGCGGTGACGGTGGAATCGCCCGAGCGGACGGAGGATGACTCGTCGGAGGTCGTTCCGGTCGACCCCGCTCCGCCAGCGTCGGCGAAGGAGCCCGTCGTGCCGCCTGCGGCCGAAGTCGAGAAGAAGCCGTTCATCGTCACGCTGCGCGGCTGGCTTCGCGATTACTTCCTCGGCGAGGACCCCACGCTCGGGATCGCCATCGTTCCGTTCTGTTTCCTGTCGATGCTCCTCTTCACGAGGCATCCGACGAAGACGAACTTCATCTTCGACGAACAGGAAGCGCTCCTCGCGAACCCCTACGTGCGCAGCATTGCCGATGCGCAGCCGAAGTTTCGCTGGGTCGACGCGTTCTACCGGGATTTCTGGGGCCTCGGACCGGACCGAAGCATCGGCTCGTATCGGCCCATTCCGGATCTCGTGTGGCGCGCCCTGTGGGGCCTCGGCGCGCGCGAGCAGACGCCGTTCCTGCACCACTGGGTGAACGTTCTGCTCCACGGAGTGAACGGGGCGCTCGTCTGCATGATCGCCTTCCACTTCACGAAGAAGCGGAGCACGGCTTGGCTCGCCGGTGCGTGCTTCACGGCGAGCGCCGTGCTGACCGAGGCCGTCAGCGGCGTGGTGGGCATCGCCGACGTGCTCGGTGGAACGGGTGCACTGCTCGCCATCTACGCGATCTTCGCGCGCATGCCCTTCATGGTGCTCGGCGTCTTCTTCGCGACGCTGTTCGGCCTCTATTCGAAGGAGACGGCGCTCGTCTGCGTGCCGCTCGTGCCGGTCACCGTGCTTCTGACCGCGCAGCTGACGCATCCCGAGAAGCCCCGTCGCTGGCTCCGCGCGGCGCTTGCCTTCGTGGTCGCGGCGGGAGCGTTCGTTCTCTACGTCGAAGCCCGACGACGCATGTTTCCGGCGCCCATGCCGCCCGAGCTATCGGCAGAAGCGAACGCCGACAAGCCGCTGGCCGCCCGAACGTTCGCCGCGATACTGCGTTGGTACGCGCAGCCGACGTTGCCGAAGGACCCGCTCAACAACCCGCTGGTCAATGCGCACGGCCTCCCGCGCGTGTCGGGCGCGTTGCGCGTGTACTTCCGAGGGCTCGAGCAGGTCGTCTTTCCGTGGACGCTCTCCGGTGACTACTCCGCGCCGCAGGAGCCCGTCCCCACGAACGCCTTCGCGATCGAGAACGTCCTCGGCGGTCTTGCGATGCTGCTTCCGTTTCCGATCGCCACTTGGTTCGGCTTCTCCGCCTGGAGGCGATGGCGAACGAAACCGGCGGTCGAGAAGCAGGACTACTCGACGAACGAGTTTGGTGAGGTCGTCATCCACCAGGCTGCGCCGTCACGAGGCGTCGATACCCGTCTGGATCTGCGTCCCGTCATCGGTGCGTGTCTGCTCTGGATCGCCGTTTCGTACTTTCCGGTCTCGAACATCCCGGTGCTCCTGCCCACCATCCGAGCGGAGCGGTTCTGGTACTTCCCGGTCATCGGATCGAGCATCGCGCTCGCCATCACCTTCGATGCGCTGCTCGCGCGCTTTCGCACGGGGCCGGTGCGCTACGTCGTCATCGGTGGCGTGGTCGCCTTCTTCCTTTTCCAGGGCTTCGCCGCGCGCCGCCATGCGAACGACTACGCCGACGATCTCGCCTTCTGGGACGCCACGCGCAAGGCCGTTCCTCGAAGTGCCAAGGCACATCTGAATTACTCCGTCATGAAGGGCGCCCGAGGCGACCTCAACGAGCGCCTCGCCGCGAATCAGGTTGCTCTCGAGCTCGCTCCGCAGTGGCCGATGGCGAGCATCTATCTCGGTGACACACTCTGTCGTCTTCACCGCGCGCCCGAGGCATGGCCGCACTACGTGCACGGCTTCGAGCTTGCGCCGAACGACGTGAACCTCATCGCTCTGGCACTCCAGTGCCTGTGGGACGAGAAGCAGCTCGGAGCCGAAACGGGCGAGCGCAAGGAACTCGACACCCTCAAAGACAAGTACCCGGGCACCTGGCTCGAGTACCTCGGTCGCGACATCCTCGAGCATGGCGAGGAGCACAACGGTGTCGATCCGAAGTACCGCCCCCGCGGCTACAACGAAGGCCCGAAGGAATAGCGTTCAACGAGCCCAGAGCGCCGCGAGCTCGAGCTCGATGGCGCTGAACGGCTCGGCCCTCACGACTTCGTCGGCACCGTGCGTGGCCACGAGCCGGTACGTCTCGCCATCGAGTCGGTAGACCTCGAGCAGCTGCGCGATCGGCTGCACGAACCACACGTGCGTCACCTTCTCGCGCGCATAGACGGGAAGCTTCCGCGCGCGGTCGACGAGCTCGGTGGAAGGCGAGAGAACTTCGCAGGCCCAGTCGGGGGCCAGCGTGAAGTACGCGCCGTTGGGGATTTCGGGCATGTGCTCGCGACGCCAGCCCGCGATGTCGGGCACGAGGACGTCTTCAATCAAATGGAGCTCGGGCTCGAAGAGAATCACCCAACCCCCAGGCCCTCCTTTGCCGCGATGAAACGGCGGACCGAGCTCGCCACCCAGCACACTCGTCGCGGTTGCGTGAGGGATGGCCGGACGCGGATGCGTGTAGAGAATGCCGGCGATGATCTCGCCGACGACGTTCGGCGGCAGGGCCTCGATATCGGCGTACGTCGCGGGTCGCTCGGGTCGCCTCGGCATGCCTTCGAGTATAGCTCGCAGCGCCATGCCCGCCGCCGAGCACGGCCCATGCCGAAGCTCGACGATGCAATTCCGCGACGTTGCCCACGCGTCGCGTGGCCCTGGCCAGATCCGGTGTGGCCTGCGCCGGTTGCCGGCCTCCGCTTACGTCTCGACACGGCGGAACCAGGCCTCACATCGTTCCGCTTGCGTATCGCTGTCGTCGGAGGCGAACCACATCGCCTGATCGTGAGCTCGTTCGATGAGGGGGCGAAGCGCCGTGTGGAGTTGCCTTCCTTCGAACCTCGAAGATCCAAGCTACGACCGTGCATCGCCGATGACTACGCCCTTGTCCTGCTAGAATGCCTCGTCGTCCCAGAGGACGCTTTCCCGAAGGGCTCAGCGGAATGGAATCCCAAACCAATCAGCCCTACCGCGACGCACCGATTCAGACTGGTCAGCCCACGCGCGGGCGGCCGCGGGCGGGCATGATCATCTTCATCGGTGCCCTCTCGGGCGTTGTGCTCGGCGTGCTCACGATCGGCATGAAGAAGGGCGGATTCCTGACGACCTCGAACGTCGGTGATCTCGAGGACCTCGCACCGATTCAGGCGCAGCTCATGCCGCTCGACGCCTGTCAGATCGATTATGCAACGCGCGACAAGAGCGGCCGAAGGAACCACCTGGATGTGGCCTTCGTGACGCCGTGTTCCGACAGCGATCGTCGCGTCGTCATCCACGTCTCGTCGGGCTGGGGCTCGAGAGGTGTGGGCTTCCAGATGAAGCGCAGCTCGCAGGCCAATCGATGGAAGGTCCTCGTCGAGAAGGACGAAGTTCCGTTCCCCGAGCTGAAAGGTGCGCTCGAGGAGATCGCGTCGACGATGACGACCTCGTACGTGCCTCAGCTCGAAGATGCCCGCGCACGAAGCAAGGCCTACGAAGACGGCGTTCAGGCTCGCAAGAAAGAGGAAGAAGCGCGCAAGAACGGCGCGAAGTCGTCGTATCCCACGCAGTGAGATTGCAACGTCGCGATCGACGCTAAGGCACAATTCGAAGCGAAGATACAATTGGGTATTTGCGCATTCGTCCGTAGCGATGTTTTTCGGGCTTTACGTAGTTCGAGTTCCGAATACCGGTGGGCTCGTGTGGGCCGTTTGCATCTCTTTACAGCGGTGGCCACGGCGCGCGATGGTGGCGCCAAATGCGAAGTGCCATCCTTGGGTTTGCGCCAATCTTGGTTATCGGTTGTGTGATCGTGGCCTGCAGCTCGGACGAGGGACAGGAGGTCACGAAGTGTCCGACACCCAACGATTGGGACGCTAGCCCGGTGGATTCCGGCTCAGCCGCGAATCCCGACGGAGACGCCGACGTCGCCGATACGGCGCCCGCCCTGCCGCAGGCGGTGACCGTGAACGTGGTGCGGAGCATGAAGCCCGCTGCCGGTGTGACCGTCGTTTTCCACGATGCGTCAGGGGCCGTTCTCGGGAGCACCAAGACCGACGCCGCCGGCAAGGCCGTCAGCACCGGGGCGATCCCGGCACAAGTCAGCGTCCTTCTCGGTGCAGCGAGCTGGCTTCGAAGTGTCCACACGTGGACCTCCGTCGAGGCCGGCGACGAGCTGTTCGTGACGGACTTCTCTCCCATGGGTGGCGAAGAGCTCGGACACATCACCGTCACGCTGCCCGGTGAGGTCATGGGGTCCAGTTGGTATTACGCGAATGTCGGCTCGTGTGGAGTTGCTCGCCAGGGAAAGAACGTCGGCACGCCGGCATCGATCACGATGCGCGCCGAGTGCGTTCGTCCGCAAAACGCAATCTTGGGGCGCTCTGCGGGAGACAGGACCAACGGGTTCGCTTTCCTCAAGGGCGTTCCCGCTCCAGCGCCCGCCGCCGGAGTCGACGTCACGCTCGGTTCTTGGTGGTTCACGGCCGCCATGGCCTCCGTGAACATCCTGAACCCGCCGAGCTCTTTGACGAACACCAAGCTCGACCTCGACGACATCCTGGGAGACGTCGCGTACCCGAGTGACTCGATGTATCTCAAGACGGCAACCGCATCGCTCGCCTTCGCCGCGGGATTCGCCGATGCTCACCAGTTCACCGCTCTCGACGGTGCGTACCCTACGCCCCGCTCGCTCGTGACACGAATCCCTTCGACGAAGTCCTCGGTCACGCTCGACTTCGGAACCGCTCCCCCGGCAATCAAGGACATGACCCTCGCGGCGACGAATCGTGAACGGCCCGAGCTCTCGTGGACGTTGCCCGCGGGGATGTCGACGGTCGATGGTGCGCTGGGCGCCGTCGACTACCAGGCGGACAATCAGACGAAATATCGATGGTCGTTCGTCCTACCGCCGAATGCGACGAGTGCTCGCTTCCCGGAGTTGCCCGCGGAGGTCGCGGACTGGGTGGCGTTCACCCCGAAGCCGGCCGAGATTGGATTCTCGGGATTCACATCGCTCAATCTCACGCTGGTCAGCAGCGATCTCCTCGACGGCTACGGCGCCTTCCGCACCGAAGTGGGGCGCCTGGTTCCTCTCGAGTTCGACGAGCAGTACCGGGTCTCTCACATCATGCTGCCGAAGGACGGCGCGCTCGCCACGACGATTTCGTACGCGCCGCTGCGGTGACGGACTGAAACGACCCGCGCAGGCAAGCTCACGACGTGGCGGACGGCGACCGTGGAAGGCCGCCTCCGCCATCGCTCGCCTTCAGATCCACTCGTCGGCGGCGGTCAGCAGCCCGTCGTTGGGCGGGAGTGACGTCGGGCGGGCGCGCGTCTGCTCGACCTGCATGGCGCGTTCTGCGAGGAGAACGGCCGCGTGGGCATCGCGACCGGTGCAAAGCTCGCCGGCATCGCCTTCGGTGACGAAGCGATGGAACTGCTTCGCCTGCGCGCGGAGCGGCTCCTCCTTCTGCACACCGAACTGGATCTTGTCGGTCGCGCGATAGAGTTCCTGGATCGAGTCGAACGAGTGGATGTTCGTCGGCTCGACGGGGCGGAGAAGGCTGCCGCCGTAGAGCTCGCAGGTCTGGAGGATGTAGTCGACGAAGCAGACGCCGCGCGTACCGGTGACGCGGATGCTGCGAATCTTCGTGGGGGTAATCCAGTTGACGTGCACGCTGGCGCTCGCGCCCGTGCTCGACGCCAGGAAGATCTCGGCCGTGTCGAAGACGTTCTCGCGCCACGTGACGTGGCACATCGAATGTTCGAGCTTCACCGCGCCGACGAGGCTGCGCAGGACGTCGATGTCGTGCACGGCGAGGTCGAGGATGACGTTGTTGCCGGTGATGACGGTCTCGGGATAACCACCGACGCGCGTGAAGGAGAAGTGGATGGGCGTTCCGAGGAAGCCCTCCTTGATGATCTCACGGAGCTTGCGTACGGCCGGGTTGAAACGCTCGACGTGACCGACGGCGAGCTTCACGCCCCTGTTGGCCGCGGCCTCGAGGACTTCACGCCCTTGCTCGAACGTGCTCGCGATCGGCTTCTCGACGAGCAGGTGCTTGCCCATGCCGATGAGCTCCAGCGCGACGGCGTGGTGCGTGGCCGTGGGCGTGGCAATGACGGCCGCGTCGAAGTCGATCGACTTGAGCTCGGCGAGCGTACGGCAGAAGCCGATCGAACCGAGGTCACCCGGCTGCACGGCCTGTGCATCGACGACCGCCTTGAGGTCGATGCCTGGCGTGTCGCGCAGGACGCGGAGATGGTTCTTTCCCATGCGGCCGAGGCCGACGAGCACGGTCTTGATCTTGGCTGCCATGGTCTCCGAGTCCTTTGCGACGAGTCGCGTTTCAGATGGCGGCGAGGAGCGCGCGAACGGCCTGCTCGCACTCGTCATCGGTGATGCCGAAGAAGAGTGGGAGGTTGACGACGCTCTCGCAGATACGGCGCGACTGGGTGAGGTCGCCGTGGGCGATGGCGCCGGCGGCCTTCGCGGGCGGCTGTGCGCTCATCGGCTCCGGATACGTGCGCGCCGCGCCGATGCCGGCGGCCTTGAGGGCATCGACGATCTCCTGGCCCTTCTTCCCTTCGACGGTGAGGACGTTGAGATAGCCGTTCTCGACGATGCCGGCCGGCGGACCGTACACGCGAACCTTCGCTTCCGACGCGAGGCGCTCCCGGTAGAACGTGGCGGCCTTGCGGCGCGACTCGAGGATGGCCGGGAGCTCGTCGAGCATGCGCAGGAGGAATGCCGCGGAAACGCCGCCCATGCGCGAGTTCCAGCCGACGTGCGCGTACGAGTAGTGGTCGGCGCGGCCGTGGTTGCACAGCGACCGGATGACCTTCTCGTGAGCTTCCGATTGCATCGTCATCGCGCCGCCGTCCATCGCGCCGCCGATGACCTTCGCGGGGTAGAACGAGAGCGTGCCGACGGTGGCTGATGCCAGCACGGGCTCGCCGTGCGCTTCGACGCCGAAGCACTGGGCGCCGTCTTCGAGCAGACCGATGTCGCGCTCTTTGCAGAATGCACGAATTTCGCGGAGCTGGGACGATGCCCAGCCGTACAGGTGGACGAGCATCGCCGCATCGAAGCGGTGAGCGTCGTGGGCGGACTTGAGCTCCGCGAGGCTCATTTGCAGGTCGTCGGGATCGATGTCGATCAGGACCGGCGTGGCACCGAGTTGAGCGACGGCTTCGAACGTTGCCCAGAAGGTGAGGTTCGGAAGGGCGACCTTCGAACCGGGCTTCACACCGAGAGCCTGCAGGCCGACGAGCAGGGCGTCCGTTCCGTTCGCACACGACACGACGCGCGGCGTGCCGAGGGTGGTCGAGAGCTTCTTTTCGAGCGACGCGACCCGTGGTCCTCCAACGAACTCACACTTCTCGAGGGCGTCTGCCCACTCGGGGAGGACATCGGCACGGATACGACCAACGAGGCGCTGGAGATCGATGAAGGGAACCGGCATCGCGAGCACGAACTTATAGTGCGAACGCCTAGCCTTTGCCAGCGTCGGCGCCCCCTGGTATGCCCCCAGTGCTTGAGCGCCGAAACCCCGCCGAAGACGACCTCCAACGTCAAAACTCGGGTCTTTCTAACGGTGAAGGTCGCGGTCGCGGCCGTGCTGATCGGCTGGCTCATCCGGTCGGGCGCCCTCGACTTCGGGGCCCTCGGTGTCTTCTTCCGAAAGCCGTGGCTCCTTGCATTCGACCTGTGCGTGTTCGCGCTCAGTGTCGCGACGGCAACACTTCGTTGGCGAGCGCTTCTTGCCATTCCGGGCGTCCGAGCCCCGCTCGCTCGCCTCGCGCAGCTGCAGCTGACGGCGATATTCTTCAACGTCGTCATTCCCGGCAACGTCGGCGGCGACGTCGTGAAGGCGCTCTACGTGGCGCGTGACGCGGCGCCAGAAAAGCGCACGACGATCCTCCTCATCGTCTTCGTCGAGCGGCTCCTGGGGCTCGCAGGTCTCGTGGCCGTCGCCAGCATGGTCACCCTGGTTCGGGGGCAGACGCTGTTCGCCGATCCCCTGCTGCGCCCCATCGCCGGCGCCGTGCTCCTCCTCGGTGCCGGTGTGATCGTCGGTCCGGCCGTCTTCGTTCTCGTGATGCATCGCGCGGGGCACCACCTCGAGCGCTGGATCGGTGGCACGACGAAGATCGGCAAGATCCTCGCTCAGCTCGTGGCGGCCATGCGCCTTCTCGCGTCGAGCCCGAAGAACCTTGCTTATGCGATGCTGCTCTCGATGGCGCAGCACGCCTTCGCCATTGGTCTCTTCACGGTTCTCACGCGCGTCGTCACCGACCAAGACGTCGCGTACTCGGCCGTCGCCACCGTGTTTCCGCTCGGCCTGCTGACGTTGATTCTTCCCATCTCGCCAGGTGGGCTTGGCGTGGGCCACGTGGCCTTCGATCGGCTGTTCGCGGCGATCGGCCTGCGCGGTGGCGCCACGGTGTTCAACGTCTACTTGCTCGGCCAGATGGTGCCCTCCCTGCTCGGAGCCATTCCGTATCTCGCGCTCCGTCGGAAGGGCGAGCTGCCGGCGAACGAGCCGGTCGAGCAGCCCGCCGCCTTGCCCTGAACGAGCGGCGCTCTCGGGCGGGCGGGGCGCCAGAATGACGCTCATTGCGCCACGCGCGCCCAATCGCTTTGGGGGATCGCGAAGAATAGGCGCGCTCCGGGGTTCCTTGACGTTGGTTCGACGTGTGCAAGAAGGCCAGGGACATGAAGCGCCTGGCTCTTGCCATTCTCCTCGCCACTGCGGCTCCCGCGATGACGGGCTGCCTTGGCTCGAAGCACTCTTGGGCCGCCCAGCCGGTGGCCACGGAGGAGACGCGCATCGTTCCGCAGGAAATCTACCGCCGCAAAAATCGGCTCTTCGTCCGCGTCACATTCACGAATCTCTCGCCGTCGTATCTCACCGTCGATCGTGACGCGGTCACGTTGCAGCTCGATACGGGGCGCATCCTCGGACGGTCCTCGGGAACGACGTCGCTCCACAAGCCCTACGAGCTTCCGCCCAACGCATCACACTCGATCTACGTCGACTTCAAAGACGAAGACATCGACGAGGATCGCGCAGCCGCGAACGTCATCTGGACCGGCGCTGTCTTCGACGGCGCGCGCCAGGTTCAAGTCCCGTCCACGCAGGTCTACGCTCGCTAGCGTTGCCGGCGGCGTTTGCCGCGACCCACCGCGCGGAACACGAAGCCTGCCTTCTCCGCCGCATCGGCGTCGACGACCCGGCGCCCATCGATCAGCACCGGGTGCGCAAGCGTTGCCTTCAACCGCGTGAGATCGAGGTCACAATAGGCGTCATGGGCTACCATGAGCACCGCGGCATCGGCGCCGCGGGTCGCGTCCCAGAGATCCGTCGCGTGTCCAGCCACCCAGGGATCGTGCACGATGACGTTGGCTCCGCGTTCGCGTAGATAGGTCGCGAGCGTCGCGCTCGGGCTGTTCTGCGTGTCGTTGCTGTTGGCGAGATATGCGTAACCGAGCAGGACGACGCGCGCCCCCGCGATGGCGACGCCCGCTTCGCGAAGCGCCGCTTCGACGAGTCGTCCGACGTGGAGCGGCATCGCATCGTTGACCGCGCGCGCGGCCGGAAGAACGCGGGGCTGCAGGTCGGAGAGGCCCTGCACGAGCAGCCACGGGTCTTTCGGGATGCAGTGACCGCCGACGCCCGCGCCGGCGACGAGCATGTTGCGGCCGGGTAGCTCGTTGACGAGGGCGCGCACACGCGAGAAATCCGCGCCGGCGGCCTCGCATACGAGCCCGAGCTCGTTGGCGAAGGCGATGTTGACGTCCCGGAGCGTATTCTCCGCCGTCTTTACGAGCTCGGCCGTGACCCAGTCGCTCGTCTCGAGCTTGCCGTGCGCGATGGTCCGATAGAACGCGATCATCGCCGCCGCCGTCTCGGGGGTGGAGGCTCCGCAGACGCGTGGGAGGTTACGGAGGTTCGAGAGGAGCTTGCCGCTCATCACGCGTTCGGGGCAGTGACCCAGGAAAAAGCCCTCGTCGACCTTCTTTCCGCTCTCCCGTTCGAGAAGCGGTGCGACGATCGTCTCGCACGTGCCAGGCGCAACCGTCGACTCGATGACCACGAGCACGCCGTCCTTCATGACCCTGCCGAGATCGCGGCAAGCGTTCTGCAAGGCCACGAAACGGGCACGTCGATCGGCGTCGACCGGCGTATCGACCCCGATGAGGACCACGTCCGCTTCGGCCAGCGGCGCGTAGTCGGTCGTCGCTACGAGCTTTTTCTCGGCGGTCACCCGGCGGAGGAGCTCGGGAAGCTCGGGTTCATCGCCTTCGATCGGGCATTCGCCGGCGTTGATGCGGGCTACCCGGTCGGCCTTGACGTCGACGCCGACCACGCGGAATCCGGCATCAGCGAGCGCGGCTGCAACTGCGATCCCGACGTAGCCGAGGCCGATGACGCCGACCTTGGCCTCACGCGACGCGATGCGGGTGCTCAAATGCTGCATGAAGAAGCCCGAAGACATCGGCGGAGAGACGGCTGGGAACCGTCCCCTGGTGCTCTAGTCCAATTCGCCGCGCGGAGGTAGCCGAGCACGCCGCCCGTCGCCGGCGATTTTGCGTTAGAGTCGCGCTGCGCAGATGAATCGGAGCCAGCTCGTCTACGTGCTCCCCGTCCACAACGAGGAAAAGCTCCTCGCGGACAACGTCGCTCGTCTTGTCGCACACCTGTCCGGGGACGTGTCCGCACGCTTCGGAGGCTTGCACGTCTACCTCGTCGAGAACGGCAGCCGTGATGCGAGTTGGGCGATCGCCGAAGAGCTCGGGAACCGGTCCGCTGCAGAAATGGGCAGCCAAGAAGGTCCCGTCGAGGTCCGTGCGTTCCGCGAGCCCAGTGCTGGCATCGGCTGGGCCTACCAGCGAGGCCTGCGCGAGGCGATCGCGGCGTTCGGTCCTTCGAAAGACTACTGGGCGGTGCTGACGGCGGCGGATCTCCCCTTCGGCTTCAGCGATCTCGAGTCGGCGTTTCCCTGGTTCGCCGACGGCTCGACGCGCATCATGATGGGGTCGAAGGCCCATCCGCGGAGCTTCATCGACCGCGGGCGGAAGCGGCAACTGATGAGTCTCGTCTACCGAGCCGCCCGACGGCTGGCGATCGGCATGCGCGTCGCCGATTCCCAGGGCAGCGTCTTTCTCCGTCTCGATCTCGCCGAGAAGCTGCTGCCGCGCATCGAGTCGCGCGGCTTCTTCTATTCGACGGAGCTCTGTTACTTCGCCGAGCGCCACGGCGAGAAGATTCGCGAGCTACCGGTCGTCCTGCAGCAGTCGGTGCGCCCCTCGACCGTGCGCCCTCTCAAAGACGGCACCGAGATGGCAAGGCAGCTCTGGAGGCTGCGCTCGCGCGGTTGATGCCTCACGCGTCGTCGTGAGGACAAAAAGAAAAACCCACGCGAAGGGGCCGGGGGGGCAGCCGCACTCCGCGTAGGCAATGTGCGAAGGTGCATGCGGTGTGCCACTTTTCAACGTGAGCAATTCCAACACGTTGCTTGTAAGCAACGTGCTTTGCTCGATGCAGATCTGCAAGCGTGAAAGGCGGAACTGCACAGTGGTGCCGCACCTTAGCCACTGATGACATTGCGACCAACCGGTCGTCATGTGGCGTGAGCACGCGAAGGCGAGCGCGGCTCAGCGTGTGACGGTGCACTTCAGCGGGTAACGCGTCTGCGCCGCCGTCGCGGTGACGAGTAGCTCGCCCGGCTTGAGGGGGACGTTCGATGCCCGCGCTCCCGGTCTTGCGAGATCCGTCGGACCCTCGCTCGAACCATTGTAGAGACCCGCGAGTCGCTCGACACACGCACGTGAGCTCGTCAGTCGTACCCGGCCGTAGACGCCGTGGAGCGATCCCTGACCGTGAGGCAGACGAAGGCGCGTCGTCACCGAGGGGACGTTCGTGTCGAGGACCCAGCCCACGAGATCGTCGGGACAGGCCTCGAGCGTGCGACCCGCGAAGTCCGTGTAACCGAGAGCTGAAGGATCACCGTGCTGCCCGGTTTCGATGTCGATGGGCAAGACCCATCGTGTGGGGGTCGATCGCTCCAGCGTGGGCACGCCGTCGACGACGAGACCGATCGAGCGACCGTCGGAACGACGGGCCAAGCGGGTGACCGACGAGCGCCCGTTCTCCGGCATCACACGGGTGACGCGCGTGAGCTCGCGGGCCGCCCCGCCGTCGACCTGCCAGATGATGGTCGCCTGACCCGTCGGTGAAACTGCTGCGGGCGTGGCGATGAACCAATGGCCTGCCGCACGAACGACGGCGTCGATGTCGGCGAAGGGCTCGCCATCGGCGCGCCGAACCACCGTCGGTGCGCGATCGGCCTCGAGCTCGACGGGAACGAGCTCGTGACTCGCCGGGCGCCGCACGAGCAAGATGGCGTGCGCCGTGTCTTCACCCGGCGCAAACGGCCAGTTGTACGACTGGTACATCGTGTTCGGCCGCGCGATGTCGACGATGGCCGTCGGGGGAAGCACGGAAATGCTGGAGCGAACGTCCGGCCAGCCGGCGAAGGGCGAGAGCCACTTCACCTGCCACTTGCCTTGCGTGTCCCAATCGCCGGTCTTCGGGCCCCACGCATAGACGCGCGCGAGCGGTCCGATCCCTTCGCGGTGCTCGCCGCGCTGGCTGCGGTCGACGAGATCCGTCACGTCGACGGGGATGCCTCGCTCCGCCTCGCGGAGCTCCGGCCCGGGCTGTGAATAGAACGACGGCAGATCGGCGACGCCGAAGTTGCTGCTCGAGAGCACCGGCGACGAGCCGAACG
The DNA here is from genome assembly GCF_001263205.1 of Labilithrix luteola. Classification (GTDB taxonomy): domain Bacteria; phylum Myxococcota_A; class Polyangia; order Polyangiales; family Polyangiaceae; genus Labilithrix; species Labilithrix luteola. The sequence continues at coordinate 2,972,473 of NZ_CP012333.1, read as the reverse complement.
GCGCATGGACGATGCGGATGTTCGGTGTCGTGTTGCGCTTCGCCGTCGGGGCCGGTGGCGGAAGAGAGGTGAGCGGTTCGCACGCGAGGTCCACGTGGGCGGCGGCGACCGACGTCGACGGACGCCAAGGCTCGGGGGCGGCAGGGCTCGCTTCCTTCTTCGGATTGCCCCAACCAATGCGTAGCCATCCGGCGGCGAGGCAGCCCACCGGCCCGCAAGCCCGCGTGTTCACCGCCGTCTGCAGTGGCTCCGGCAGTTCGAGCGTGGTCCACGTCATGCCGCCGTCGGTTGTCTCGTAACCGCGTTTCGAGGCCGACCAGCCGAAACCGTAACGGCCGGACACGAACGGCATGCCTGCATCACGCACGTATTGGCCGGGCGTGGCTTTGCCGTCGAGCGCGACCTCGATGCCGAGCACCGAACCTCCGGCTTCGAGCCAGCCACCGACGACGCCGGGCCGGCGTTCCTCGAATCCGTCGAGCCACACGCCGAGCCGCAGAACGCGCGCGATGTCGGCCGAGACCTTCGGAAACACGATGGGGACCGTCGTGGCCTTACCGTTGTCGAGGACGGTCAATCGAGCCGGCGCCGTTTGTGACTGCGGCGGGGAAAGAACGGCGATCTTTCCGTCCGCGAGCATCACCACGCGCCCGTCACCCACGTCGCCTCGGACGTGGACTTCGCGCCATTGATTGTCGAGTCCGAGCACGCAGAAGGGGCGTACTTCGGGCTCGGTCGGCTTGACCGGCTCGGGCTCGGGCGCCTTTTCTTTCGGCTTCTCGCTGGCGCCGTTCTTGGCGTTCTTCGCTTCGGTGTCCGGGAGCTCGAGCCGCGGAGCGTCGCGCGGGGCGGTGCCACCGTCGGCGTCGGCGGCGCACGCTCCCCGAACCGCGACCGCTCCGTTGCCCGACGACGTGACCACGCGAGGCTTGTCGAATCGTTTGAGCTCGGTGAGGCGCCCTGCGCGAGGGTCGTAGGCGTAGAGCACGGTTGCGCCCCGCGGCTCGCCACACACGAAACCGAAGGCGCCCGGAGCATTCGGACGCGTGAGCGAGATCGGATGGCAGCGCGCCGGCTTGAGTGGGAAGGCGCTCGGAACGACTTCGACGAACGCGCCGTCCGAAAGGCGGATGCGCCCGAGTGCGCCGTCGCGCGCCACGATGGCGGTCCCGTCGGTGAGCGGCCAGCCATCTTCGACCGCCGCGGCGAGCGGGCGCTTCCCGAAGATGCGTACGGCCGTACTCTCGCTGTCGGGGACGTACGTCTCCTCACGCGACGACGACGCGCGCGACGTTTGGTTCGACGTATCGCCCTTCGAAGAGCGCGTGACGTAGGTCTTTCCCTTCGCTTCGCGAGGCGCTTGGCCGAGGCGCGCGAGGCTGCCGTCGGCGCGCAGCTCGTACCACGCATCGCGTCCGTTCTCGATGCCGCCGATGGCGAGGTTTTCGCCGGATGCGTAGACGTTCCGCGCGTCGATCGGCAGCTCCACCGAGCGCCACGAAGCTCCCGCATCGAACGTCGCGAGGACGCCGCGCAGATCCGTGATGGCGATGGCGCGCCATCCGTCGGCAGCTGCGTAGTCGGCCACCCACGGACCGTCGGGCCACGGGCCGAGATCGAGGACACGCCCGGTTTTGCCGTCGATGGCGACGAAGGCGTTCTGCGCGCGCAAGTAAACGCGATCGAGACCCGGAACGATGCGTGTGATGGGCTGCGTCGACGTGAAGACCGGCGTTGCGCGAGCGAGCCAACGATCGGCGCGCCAGAGCGTGGTGCCCATCACGAAGAGGAACCCGCCGCCGAGGCGCTCCGGAAGCGCGATGGTCGTCTGCGGCGTCTGCGGGAAACGATCCTCCGCGGCGGACACCGCGCCCTGATTCGACAGGACGATCCGAAGCCCGGCCTTCATCGCACGCACGCCGCCGTCGGCCTCCACGCCGTAGCCTTGGTCGCCCTCCACGTCGTCGGCGAGAAGGGGCACGAGACGCGCAGGCCGGACCGTAGGCTCTACGGTCGAGCCTACTCCGGCTTCGCGGAAGCTTGCCTGGTCGGCCGATCGCATCGGACTACCCGAGTGCGAGCACGCGGCCGTGCAAAGCGCCGCCGCCAGCACCTGGGAAAAACGGGGGAAACCGAGGCGGCACGCGCGCATCTACTCGAAGCGTATCACGTGGCCGGGCTCCCTCTCGAAAGGGGCAAATCGCCACGTCATGGAACTCGCCGTGGGGCTCAAAGCGCGCTAACGACGAGGTTCATGTCGCACGATCAATCTTTCGTCGTTGCCGTCGTTGGTGCCACCGGCGCCGTCGGCCGCGAAATGCTCCGTACGCTCGAACAGCGGAACTTCCCCGTCTCCCGCCTCGTCGCGCTCGCAAGCAAGCGCAGCGCGGGCCAAGTTCTTCCGTACGGCAAGAGCGAGATCGTCGTCACGGAGCTCGGTCCGCAATCGTTCGAAGGTGTCCACTTCGCGCTCTTCAGCGCCGGCGCGAGCGTCGCGCGCGAGTACGGGCCGATCGCCGCCAAGGCCGGCGCGATCGTCATCGACAACTCCAGCGCGTGGCGCATGGACCCCGAGGTCCCGCTCGTCGTGCCGGAGGTCAACATGGCCGCCGCGCAGCACCGCCCGAAGGGCATCATCGCGAACCCGAACTGCTCGACGATCCAGATGGTCGTCGCGCTCAAGCCGCTGCACGACGCGAAGCGCATCAAGCACATCGTCGTGTCGACCTACCAGGCGACGAGCGGCAAGGGCCATGCGGCGGTCGAGGATCTCCTCGCGCAGGCGCGCGCCGTGCTCGACGGCAAGCCCGTCGAAGCCACCGTGTTCCCCGGCCAGATGGCGTTCAACGTCATGAGCGATTGGAAGCCGGGCGACGCGGACTACTCCGAAGAGGAGTGGAAGATGGTCCACGAGACCCGCAAGATCATGGGCGACGACTCGATCGGCGTCTCGCCGACCACCGTGCGCGTCCCGGTCGTCAACGGCCACTCGGAGTCCGTGCACGTGCAGTTCCACGAGCCCATCACCGCCGAAGAGGCCAAGCGTCTCCTCCGCAATGCCGACGGCGTCGTCCTCGCCGACGAGCCGTACACACCGGGCAAGCACCCCACGCCGGCCGCCGCCTCGGGCACCGATCCGGTCTACGTCGGTCGCATCCGTGACGACGTCGCCGTGAAGGGCGCGCTCAACCTGTGGGTCGTCGCGGACAACCTCCGCAAGGGCGCCGCGCTCAACGCCGTTCAGATCGCCGAGCGCCTCATCAAGAAGGCCTGATCGCCGAACCGAACGCATGGGGGGAGAGCTCGACAAGCCTCGAATCGTCGCGATGCACGCGCGTTCGGGCCTTGTCGGGCTCAACGTCGTGACGGCGGCTCTCGATGCCGACCCTCGGACCGAGGGCATCGACGTGCGCTTCGTGAAGGATGCGCCGTCGATGATCGAAGAGCTCGCCGCCGCGCGCGCCGAAGGCAAGAAGGCGCTCGCGTTTTGGTCCTTCTATTCACCCGACTTCGCTGTTTCGGCGCAGGAGCTCGCGGTCGTGAAGGCCTCGGGCGAAGAGGCGCTGCACGTCGTCGGCGGCGTTCACGCAACCGCCGAACCTCTTGCCACCTTGCAGGCGGGCTTCGATCTCGTTGCCTTGGGCGAGGGTGAGCACACGAGTGTGGCACGCCGCTTCGCGACGCGGTGCCTTCGATAGACGGGTGCTCGCGCGTTCGTGCGGAGTGCGATTCGCAACTTCGATATGGACCACCGGCATTCTCGTGTTGGTGTCGGCCGCGCCCGGCTGTCTTCCGTTCCCGCACGCGGAGCGAGAGGCGCCCGCGCTACGAGGCGCCGTCCGTGACGCAGGTACGCCCATCGAAGGCGTCGTCGTTTCACTCGCGGTGACGGCCCTCCGTCCAGCAACTCGATTGCAACGTCGGCCGCGCGGCGCCAGCGGACGACGGCGGCAACGTCCCCGCCGGCTGCGGCGTTCGCCAGCCGACGCGTTGAGCGCACGTGTCTACCTGAACGCTCGCCCCCCCATCGCTTAGGCTTCTTTTAGGGTCGGCGAAGGAACCATTTAGCAACCGGCCTCCCGAGGAAATCGCATCCTCGAATCATGCGAGGATGCGAACTGCACGGGGGGAGCCTAAGGGGCGGTCTTTTCGATCAGCTCGATCGGACAATCGAGCTCGAGGCGGAAATGACCGCGCCCGCAGGACGGGATGCGCACCTCCGGGCACTTTTGCTCGAGTCGCTTCCGGAGCAGGATCAGGCGGCTCTCGAGGTTGTCCTTGATGGCCGGCAGACCGAGGAAGGGATCGAGTCGCAGCTCGCGGTTCGTGAACTCGGCCCGCTTTTCGTCCACGTAACTCTTGAGCAGGCGCCAGAGGATGCGGCCGGGCACGTTGCGAATCAGGTACTCACCGTCGACGAAGATGGAGTCGTCACCGCGGTAGAACTTGAACGACCGAGGCTTGGGCGGCGCCGAGCACGCGCGCTGGTGCATGGCAATTTGCGAGGGCGTCGGCTCTTGCTCGCCTTCGTCCTCGTCTTCGAGCATGCGCTCGATGGCGACGGCCGTCTGGTTCGCGATGATGTTCAGGAACGCCTCGTGCCAGTCGGCGAACTGCAGGGGGTTCTTGCTCTCGACCGCGAGGACACCCACGAGCTTGTCGCGCAGGACGAGCGGAAGGGCGAGATGGCTCTCGACGTCCGGCAAGCCCGGAAGCGGGATTTCCGGGGTCGCCGGCGAAGTGCCATGGGTGTGGGCCTCTGTTCGAATCGCACGCCCGTAGCGGAGCGCCTCGTCGACGGCCGACATGCGGAGAATCTTGCGCTGCTGGGCCACCGTTCCCACGATGCCCTGGCCGATCGTGACCTCGGCGCCGACGCCGCTGTCGCCGTAGCCGATGCTGGCCACCGTGAAGAGCTTCTCTCCGGACTCGTCGGGCAGGAGAACCATGGCGTGCTCGAAGCCGAGCTCGTCGCGCATCGCGGCGAGGAGCGACGCGAAGAGGCCTTCGAGGTCGTCGGCACGATTGAGGCGGTCGGAGACGACTTGCAACGCCCGGAGCTCCGAGCGGTAGTTGACCGGCGGCAGCGTGCGGGGCGCGCGGTGCGGCGCCGGTCGCAAGAGGTCTTTCACGACCTGCACGTCGAGCACTTCGTACACGTCCGCGCCGATCAACTTGAACACGCCGGCCATGCCGATGACCGACGCAATCGCATCGATGCGCATCGCCAGCGTGTCGAAGAGCAGCCCTTTGGTCTCGGTACGCTGGAAGCGCAGGTCGAGCCGGTACGCTTCGAAGCTCACCGGGTGACAGAGCTCGACGCTCGCGTAGGGGTTCTCTTCGACGTTACGCGTGGTCTTGTTGAAGAACTGGCGCGTCAGCGCGACGTGCCGCTCGTCGACGTAGTGGACCTGGCTCAAATAGGTGACGTTCGGCTCGCCGTCTTTGGAGCACGTGGAGAGGATCGCGGGGAGTACGCCTTGGAAGCAGGCATTGTCGAGGCTCGCGAGGGGGACGGTCACGTTGCTCCTCCAGCCAGCTTGGCTCCGGCCGCAGGGCCTGGCGTCTGTTCGAAGATGGCTTCGACGTCGAGCTCGACGACTACGCTCGGCCAGGCCCAGAGCCGCTTGATGGTCGAACGAGGCATACCGATGAGCTCGACCGCGGCGCCCCACGTCTCCAGGTATTGCTGCGTGATGGCTTCCTCGTCCGGTCGTCCGGGTCGAATGACCGCCGCGTTGCCTTTCAGCTGGACGGTGCGATGGTCGATGGCTCGCGAGAAGGTCACTGCGAGGCGGCCGTTCGCGCGCACGTTGGCGATGGTCCGTTCGCCCGAGCGCTCGGGCAGAAAGACGTCGACCTTGCGTCGATTGGCGTGAACCCGCGCGCCGCCGGCACGCTGGGTCGCGGGCCGCATGTCATGGTCGCGGGTGCCAATGAGAATCGCAACACCGCCGTGCAAGAACTCGACGAGGTCCTCGGGGATCGTCGTGACAGCGCTGGCCGTGGTCATTCGACCCTGCAGGATAGGCAAAAGTCCTGCAGTTCGCGAGAGTCAGGGCATGATGAAGCGCAGTGCGCCGATGGCGGAAGTTTCGCCGACCGCCGCTGTGTATTCGACGTCGTCGCCGACCTGGAACTGAACCTGTTGGTCTTGTGCTCTCAAGCCGTCAGCGCAGTCGTACGGGCAGGTGAGGCGAGCACGCCGTCCAGCAAGATGAGGCGAGCCGTCCCGCGCGCGTTGCCGTCGTCGACCGCATCCACGCAGTCGTTTCCGCCACGTTCCCGCCGAACGTTCCGCGCTGATCGTTCCGTCCGCTACCATGCTCGTGACGTGAACGACTTCATCGACGACGAGACCACGCGCGTTGCTCCCACCCACGCGGTAGAGATCGCCGGCGTGAGCAGGCGCTTCTTGCAGCGTCTGGCGGCGCGTCTCGGCATTCGCGCGAGCGAGGTCGGCGCCGATCCGTCGGACCTCGACGGCGGCGACGAGTGATCTCCCGGAAGGCATTCCCCTCCGCGCTGTTCCTCCTCGCGAGCGCGTGTGCTCGCCACGCCTCCACCACACCCGAGCCGGTCGACGCACAGGCGCCAGCCAAGACGCAGCCAGCACAAGCATCGTCGCCCGCGCGCGAGCTCACGAATCATCCCTGGATCGTCGAGCTCTCTGACGAGACCGATGGTGGCAAAACGTCGCTCGGCTTCGTCACCGTGCCGCTCGGAGCGCGCGAGCCGCGTCCGATCGTGGTCGCATTGCACGGCGGCGGTGACCGACCCGAGTGGGCCTGCGGCGAGTGGCGCGGTATCGCCAATGCGTATCCTTTCATCGTCTGCCCACGAGGCCCAGGCAGCTCGAAATACGGCCTCTCGTGGTCGCATCCCGCCGACACGAAGCCACGCGTCGCGCGCACGCTCGAAGCTACGCGGAAGGTCTTCGGTGACTGGATCCACGATGGCCCGATGGTGCTCGTCGGCTTCTCACGTGGTGCGAGCCAAGCGGCGCAGCTCGCGCAGGAGGCTCCGGCGACCTACCGGCGCGTGGCGCTCTCGGAGTCGGCCTACGATCCCGATACGGTCATGAACTTCGCCGCGTCGTGGGTCAAAGGCGGAGGCGAGCGTGGTCTCTTCTCCTGCACGACGACCGGTTGCGAGGCGGCTTATCGGAACGCCGCCAAGAACGTCCGGAAGCGCGGAGCGCACGCCCGACTGAACATCGCCGGCACGAACCGGCACGGCATCTGGGATACCGTCGTTCAGAGCGTGAGCCGCGATTGGCCCTGGCTCGTGGAAGGCCTCGACGGCTGGTCGGGGTACACACCGGCCGAAACCGAGGAGCCCTTGCCCGGGCGGACCGAGGACTTCGACTGAGCGGCTTCGACGCGTCACGCCCGAGGCCTCCCGCGTTTCCGAAAGCGCGTCATGGTCGACGCAGAGCGCATCGAGCAGCTCTTCCTGCAGGGACTGCGACGGAAGGCGCGCGCGGCACGATGCCCGCACGGCGACCCTATTTTTACGAGATGGTGTGGCCGTTGCTCGATCGTCGATCGTCATGACGAGGCGAAGAGAGCAGCGGGACCGCGCACGACGCGCGCAACCGTGGATCGTTCGGCTCACGCATTGGGGGAACGTGGTGTTCCTTCCGGTGATGGCGGGCTCCGGTCTTCAGATTCTGATGGCGTTCCCATACTTCGGGCCGCGCGGGCAGATGTACACGTGGTTTCCGATCCAGAACTGGACGGCGCCCGAGTGGATGCGCATCGGCGGCTGGCTCGCGGGCGCTCGTCACGTGCATTTTGCATTCGCCTGGGCGCTCGTCGCCAACGCGCTGCTCTACCTCGTGTACGTGTTCGCGAGCGGCGAGTGGCGTCGCCGCTTCTTCCTCCCGCGGCGCGACGCGAAGCAAGCGGTCGGAACCTTCGCCCACTATCTACGGCTTCGTCGCGACGCGCCGGCGCAAGGCTTCTACAACGGGCTCCAGCGCCTGGCATACACGACCGCGATCGTGCTCGGCGTCGTGGAGGTGCTCTCGGGGCTGGCCATGTGGAAGCCCGTGCAGCTCTCTTACGTCGCGGCGCTGTTCGGCGGCTACGATGGTGCGCGCGTCGTCCATTTCGTGGGCCTCGTCGCGCTCGCGCTGTTCGTGATCATGCACGTCGTGCTCGTGGCGTTCCACCCGCGCACGCTGCCGCCGATGATCACCGGAGGCCCGGTAGGACAATGAGCTCGCGCATTCTCGGTCGTCGTGCATTGCTCACGGGCCTCGCTGCCAGCACGGTCGCGTGCGACACCGAGCGTCCTCACGAAGGCGGCCTCGGCGCGATGGAGCGGTGGAACGCGCGCGTACAGCAGGCTCTCTTCTCGGAGACGAAGCTCGCCGCCGATCCCGGTCCCGAAGCGCTGACGCCCTTCGTGCATTTTCCAGTGTATTTCGTGTCGGAGTCGCTGCCTGTCGCGCCGCCGAACTGGCATCTTCGCGTCGGCGGCATGGTTGCGCGCCCACAGGACCTCTCGCTCGCCGACCTCCAGCGGCTCACGCGTATCGACGTTCGCTTTCGCCATCATTGCGTCGAAGGCTGGTCCGCCGTCGCTGCGTGGCATGGCCTGTCGATGCGCGCGCTCGCCGAGCTCGTCGGTGTCGATCCCGCCGCGAAGTTCGTCGAGTTCCGCTCGTTCGACAGCGGTTACTCGTCGTCGTGGGACATTGCGAGCGCGCTTCATCCGCAGACGATCCTCGCGTACGGGATGAACGGCGACCCCCTCGAAGCCGCGCACGGAGCGCCGCTGCGGCTCTATTCGGCCATCAAGCTCGGGTACAAGAGCGTGAAGTACCTGACCGAGGTGCTCTTCCTGCCGACCATGACCGGTGGCTACTGGGAAGATCGCGGCTACGAGTGGTTCGCGGGAACGTGACGGTGTGGCTTACTGCTCGACCTGCTTCACGTCGGGGAAGAGCTTGGCGTACTGGCCATAGCCCTCGATCGTGAGCCGCTCGGCCGGGACGAAGCGCATCGAGGCCGAGTTCATGCAGTAACGAAGTCCCGTCGGCGCGGGGCCGTCGTCGAACACGTGGCCGAGGTGCGAATCGGCCATCTTCGAGCGGACCTCGGTGCGCGTCATGCCGTATTCGCGATCGCTCTTCGTGGCGATGTTCGCGGGTTCGAGCGGCGCGTAGAAGCTCGGCCAGCCCGTGCCGGACTCGAACTTCTCCTTCGACGAAAAGAGCGGCTCCCCGGACACGATGTCGACGTAGATGCCGGGGGCGTGTTGGTCGACGTAGGCGTTCCGATACGGCGGTTCGGTGCCCGAACGTTGGGTCACCCGATACTGCTCGGGCGTCAGTTTCGCTTTGCGTTCGCGAAGCTCCTCCGCAGTGAGGCTCTTGGCGGGCGGATTCACCGGCGTGGCGTTCGGCGGCGTCGCTTGCGTCGACATGGCACTGGCTCCGTCCGTCGTCGCCGTGCTCGAGGCCTCTTTCGCCTTTCCGTCGGCTCGGCAAGCCACGATGGGCAGGCAGGCCGTCAGCGCTGCAGGGAGGAAGAGCATTCGGGCGAGCATTGGCGTCTCCTCGAGAACGTAAGTCGGCAGGACCATTCCTGCCCGACGTCTCGGGATCGGATACGCCGCTCGCGGGCGATTGGTTTCGGTGCGCGTTCGAAAGCGGACGAGCTCAGCGAACGAGGAAGAAGCCCGCGTAGTCGGCCGAGCTCGGAGTCTTCGTGTCGTCGCCGTCCGTCATGATGCCCAGGCCCTGGAACTCCGGCACGTCCGCATTGGGGTTGCCGTTTTCGAAGTGCTTTCGGAAGTCGGCATTCAGATCGACCGATTCCATGCGCCATTCGCCCGTCGGCCCACCGGCTTCGAGGATGATCGTGTCTTGCGCGACGAACGGGTTCCGCTTGCTGTCGCAGACGGTGCCTTTCGAGCCGTTCGTGGCCCACACGTACTTGAGCGTGTACCACTTGAGGCCGCGCTTCCAGGTGGCGTAGACGGTCGCCGCCGAGTCGCGCGTTCCCGAACCACAGCTGTCGCCGTTCTGGGGCAGCGTCATCGCGCGCCAGCGCCACCGCGCAGCGCGCACACGGGACTTGTCGTCACCTTCGACCTTGAAGCCGAGCACCGTCGTCTTCATGCCCGGCTGGTATTCCCCGCGAACGAAGGCGCCCGTCGGGTCGTCGACGACCTTGTAATAGTTCGTCGGTCCCGACTTCTGCTCGACGACACGCCAATCCTTGGCGCCAATCGGAATCTGATTCGAATCCGAACTAGCCGGGAAGGCGGTGGCGGTGACGAGCGCGAGCGTGAGGAGGGGGAGGAGGTACTTCATCGGGGTCGTCTCCGGCCGGTGAGGCCGTCGTCGCAGCTCAAAACAACCACGCCGCACGCAGGACTCGAAGCTCTCCGTATGGTCGAGCGCACGGTTTCGTGCATGGGCCGTGACCACGCAAGGGCTCACCCACTTCGTGGGCGTCACTTCAGCGGTCGACTTTGCGAGCGGCCGAAAGACGAAGCTCGGGAGTGATGCAGCGCGACGGCGCGGTCACCGAACGCGCGATGGCGGCGAGCCTTCGGATGGCCGACACGTTGCCCACGCCAGCCACGATGGCGAGCGCCGCGAGCATGGAGATCTCCATCACCGTCGATGGCAGGCGGAGCCTGGCGAAGCCGAGGAGCGCGGTCGCGAACGGCACGAGGAGCGCGCCCATCGTGAGGTAGGCGACGCGCTCCGGGCGCCTCATGATGCCGCGAGGCACTGGCACGCCGAGAGCCTCTGCTTTGGCCGAGGCGTAGTTCGTCATCGTCGAGGCGCTGATGGCCAGGAGCGCGAGGATGAGCGTCCAGATCTCGGTCCGGTAGTGGACGGCGAGGCCCGCGAGGAAGGCCATCTCCGAATAGCGAGCGGCCGTGGCATCGAACAGCTCGCCCCGCCTCCCCGCCGTTCCCGAGCCGCGGGCAACGAGTCCGTCGAGGCCATCGCCGAGCGCACTCAGCGCAAGCGTGGCCGCCGCGAGCCCGAAGTGCCCGGTCGCAACGAGCCCGCCGGCAACGACGGCGAGAACGAGTGAGCTCCACGTGACCGAGTTTGCCGAGATCCCGAAGCGCACGCACGCGCGAGCCATCGGTTCGAGCGCTCCGTACGTCGCGTCGACGAGACTTCGATCGAGAAGAGGTGACCCTCCGCGTTCGAGCTCCAAGCTCGCGTTCGAGCGCGTTCGTCCGGACACGCGAAATGCGAGTACCAGTACGCCGAGCGCAACCACGAAAAGAGAACCTTCGAAGTCCATGACATGCAGACGTTCAGGCCCAGGGTCGGCATCGTCGCTGCGAGGATCAATTGAACGTGTGAGCGGTGCGAAGGCGTCGCGTGCGCGTCAGGCGTCGCTGGCGCGGTTCTGCGCGGCGTCCTTGTCGAGGGCCGCTTCGAATTCGTGATCGCCTTCCGCTTCGCCATTCGGGTCGCGGCGATCGAACGCCTGCTGCTCGAGCTGCTGTGTGCCCACGTGGCAGGCGCTGAGGCTCAGAAGAAGCGGCCGGTCAGCGCGTGCACGATTCCGGCGCCGAGGAGCGAGCCGGCGCCGACACACGCGCAGAGGATTGCCTTGTGCTGCTGGCGTGAGCCCCGCGCGAGCGCGCGTGCGTCGAAGAGAAGCCACGAACCGAGGAGCAGCATGGCCGGGGCCACGACGAGCGCCTTTGGCCAGAGCTCTTTGGTGGTCCACGCATGCGCGTTGATGCCGATGCAGACCGCGCCCGCGAGCAGAAGGTAGGCGCCCATCATCCGAATCCCTTTCGGTTGGACGTTCGGGGGCCTTCGATCGGAGCGCATGACGGCCGGTGGCGAGAGCACGTCACGTGCCGACCCGTTCCGCGACGTCGCCCCGCAATCACTCGCGTTTTGCCGCCCCGAGAGAACGCGCCGTCACATCGACGTGTGAACGGCCGGCGACAAGCCTCAGTGTACGACGGCGGGGGCGAGCTCCAGCGTCGTGTCGATGCGCAGGTTCGACTGCGTCACGTGACGCTCGGCCTGGAAGAAGTCGAGCGGGTACTCCGTGCCGACTTGGAGGCCGATCGCGCTCGCGATGTCGGGCAGCGAGATCTCCTTCTCGAGCACCGAGTGGATGCCGCCGATGTTGATGACGAGCTGGTTGTTGATGAAGACGAACACGTCGTCGTCGCCCGTGAACTTGAACTTCTCGTTGCCGCGGTACGTGAACCGCGTGTGGAGCTCGACGGTGAAGTGATAGTTGTGCGGGTTGCCCTGGTTGCCGAAGCCGTCGGCCGTGGTCGCGTAGGCGGACCCGTCGTCGATCGGGAAGAACATCCTTCCCGAGTTCGCGTCCTTTGGGTCGAGCAGGATGCCGTCCTTCGCGCTGTCGTACGAGTACGTTCCGCTGGCCGTCTTCGTCAGCAGGAGAGGAACCTTGCGGACGACGTTCTTGCCCGGCGTGTCGTGGTACCACTCGTCGAACGCCGCCTTGCCGTGCGTCGTGCGGGTTTGGTTCTTGCCATCGAACATGCTCGCCGGGTTGTAAACGGGCTTGCCGTCAGCCCCGAGCGTGGCGGCGACGATGTCGAATTGGAACTGTGTGCCCGGAAACCATTTGTCCGTCGCTTCCGTCCACGAGCCCTGGTTCGGAAGCGAACCGGTGTTCTCGAAATCCGGATTCGTATTCGCTTCGTTGCCGTCCCACTTCTTGAAGTCGCGCACGATCGCTTCGAGGACGCCGGGCTCCGACGAGGATCCGCCACTGTCGCCGCTGCCAGGACCGGCTTCGTCTCCGAAGCCGGGGTTGCCGCTCGACCCACCGGTGCCGGGCGTCGACGCATCCTGCTTTCCGTCGCCGAACTCGGACTCGCCATCGGTGCTCCCGCATGCGGCGGCGGTCGCGAGAAGCGAAGCGGCGAGGGCAAGGCCAAGCGAACGAACGGCGCGAGAGGGCATGAGCCCATGCTACGGACCCGTCGGAAGCTTCGCCAATGTGGTCCTACGGCCGAGCTTCTGTCGACTACGAGAACGTGCGCGCGAGTCGCCGATAGACCGCCACGTGGGCTTGCACGCTTCGCTCGATTTCCCGCCCGTATCCTCCGCCGAGCGTGACAACGAGCGGAACGTCGAGGCGCTTGGCGAGGTCGAACACCATGGCGTCACGACGACTGAGTCCGTCGTGGGAGAGCGCCATTCGGCCGAGGCGATCGCCCGAAAGGCAATCGACGCCCGCCTGGTAGAAGAGGATCTCGGGGCGATGCGCGGCTACGCGATCGAGCGCGGGTGAGAGGGCCGCGAGATACGTCGCGTCGTCACACGCGTCGGGAAGGGGAACGTCGAGCGAGCTCGCTTCCTTGTGGAAGGGATAGTTCTTCTGCGCGTGCAGGCTCAACGTGAAGACGGCTGGATCGTTTTCGAAGATCGACGCCGTGCCGTTGCCCTGGTGCACGTCGAGGTCGACGACGGCTGCGCGACGAACTCCGTGATCGCGACGGGCCACCATGATGGCAACGGCGATGTCGTTGAAGACGCAAAACCCCTCGCCCCGATCGCGAAATGCGTGGTGCGTTCCTCCGGCGAGATGCCCGGCGGCGCCCTGCGAGAGCGCCCATGACAGGGCGGCGAGCGTACCGCCCACGCTGCGCAGCGAGCGGGTCACGAGCGACTCCGACCAGGGGAACCCCAACCGGCGGACGGCGCTCGTCTCGAGCTCTCCGTCGCGAACCGCGCGCACGTAGCTCGGTTCGTGCACGAGCGTGAGATCGGTCGTGCTCGCCGGGGCTCCGAGCATCAAGAGGTCGGGGTGCTCCGCCGCGAGCGTGTCGTGAATGCGCTGGTACTTGCCGAGCGGGAACTTGTGCCCGGGCGGTAGCGCCAGCGCATGAACGTTCTCGGTGAAGATCAGCCGCATCGGACGCCGAGAACCTTAGCGGCTCGACGTCCTTTCCGCGACCCGAGCGGTCAGGCGTCAACCGTCGTGGCGACGGCGACGGCCTCGTTGCGGCTCACGTCGGCCGCGACGGCCGCGAGCTTGTCGCGAATGCCGCTGACCGCGTCGGCGCCGAGCGGGAGGCGAAGCGTGGGAGAGCCCGCCGCGACCGCATCCACGATGGCGCGCGCGGCTTTGACGGGGTCGCCCGCTTGGGCGCCGTGGGACTGCGAGGTGAAGGCTCGCGTCGGTCCGACGGTCGAAGCGTAGGCGTCGATCGGCGGCATCCGGCGGAACCCGTGTCCGAAGAGCGACGTGCGAAACGCGCCGGGCTCGACGACGAGGACGCGAACACCGAAGGGCGCGACCTCGACGGACATCGCCTCCGAGAGCGCCTCGAGTGCGTGCTTCGCGGCGCAATAGGGCCCGAACCCCGGTGCCGTGATGAAGCCCCCCACGCTCGAGATCTGCACGATGGTTCCCGAACGCCGCTCCCGCATCTCCGGCAAGACCTCACGCGTCAGCGACGCCGCGCCGAAGAACATCAGTTCCATGGCGCTACGAAGCTCGTCGTCGCTCGTCTCCTCGACGGCTCCGACCATGCTGTAGCCGGCGTTGTTGACGAGAACGTCGATGCGTCCGAAGCGCTCGCGCGCCGAGGCAATGGCCGAACGGATCTCGTCGGTCTTCGTGACGTCGAGGCGCACGACGTGGACGCGATCAGGATTGGCCTTCGCCAGGTCTTCCATGACGCTCGGGGTGCGCACGGCCGCGACGACCTTGCCGCCGCGGGCCAGCACGTCGTCCACGATGGCTCGACCGAAGCCGGACGAGGCGCCCGTGATGAACCAAACCTGCGAAGCCGTGCTGTCGTTCTTCGTGCTCATGACTCGCTCCTCCGAGGCGGCGCCGTTCGCGCTCGCGCCTCGCTGACGAGACGAACCTACGGTTTGGTGAGCCCAAGCAAAAGGCGATGAATGTTGATGTGCTATGAAGGTCTTCTAACAAATGCGGGACGACCTCTCCGGCCTCACGGCGCTCCTGATCGTCGCTGAAAAGCGAAGCTTCACGGCGGCGGCAGCCGCGCTCCGGGTCACGCCTTCGGCGGTGAGCCAGAGCGTGCGTGCGCTCGAGGAGCGGCTCGGCGTTCGACTGCTCCAGCGCACGACGCGCAGCGTGGGCCTCACGGAAGCCGGAGAGCGCTTCGTGTCGCGTTTGAAGCCCGCCCTCGACGACGTCCAGGCTGCGTTCGAGTCGCTGAACGAGCTGCGTGATCGGCCGGCGGGCCTCTTGCGGCTGACGGTCCCGCGCGTCGTTTACGAGCAGGTCGTCGATCCCATCGTTCCGGCGTTCCTCGCCGCCTATCCGGAGATCCGGCTCGACGTGTCGATCAACGATGCCTTCGTGAACATCGTCGAGGAGGGCTTCGACGTCGGCATTCGGCTCGGTGAGATGCTCGATCGCGAGATGGTGGCCATGAAGATCGGCGGCGACCAGCGCATGGCGGTCGTCGGATCACACGCGTACTTCGCCGTTCGCGGAAAACCGAAGCACCCGCGAGAGCTCCTCACGCACGACTGCATCAATTACCGCTCGATCTCGCGCGGCGCCGTCTATCGCTGGGAGTTCACGGTGAACGGCGAAGACATCGACATCGGCGTCGAAGGCCGCTTCGTGGCCAACGACGTCCGCGCCATGGTGAACGCCGCCCTCGAGGGCGTGGGGCTCGCGTACGTCTTCGAGAGCGTCGTACGCGAGCACCTCGACGCCAAGCGGCTCGTGCGTGTGCTCGACGGGTTCTGTCCGCCGTTTCCCGGTTTCTTCCTCTACTACCCGAGCCGCTCGAACTTGAGTCCGAAGGTCCAGGCCTTCGCCTCGTTCATGAAGCCGCGCGTGCAGAAGAAGCCGAAGTAGCTCACGGCTCGAGCGACACCCACGAGGGCAGGGGCGACTGCACCCCGGGATGCCCGCCGTTCGACGGGTGAATCTGGATGTTGCCGCCGACGAGGTTGCCCTTCGTTTCGTAGACGACCGTGCCCGAGGCGAGGTTCGCCGGGTCGATGATCTTCCGAATCGTGAAGTGGTACGTGTCGACCATTCCGCCGTTCTTGGAGGGCTTGGGAACGCTGCCGGGCTCGCCGTGATCTTTGGCGACAACGTCGAACCAGTAGCCGTCTTCCCAGACGTCGTTCGAGCGCCAGCGCGCATGGCCGCCGAAATAGACCTGGTTCGAGGTGAGGCCCTTCTTTCCACCCGGCTGTCCGGGGCCCGGCTCGTCGACGTGACGGCAGAACAGGTACTCGGGTCGGCCGAGCGCATGATTGCCGGTGCCGTGATCGACGTGGTTCCAGTGGCCCTTCACCGTGCCGTCTTTCATCGGCTTGGCGTTGCCGCCGTAGTTGTCGTGACCGTCGGCCGGTGCAGGGGCACGAGGCTCGCCGCTTCGATGAATCCACCACCGGTGACCCAGCAGCCGCCTGCGTCGGGCGGAACGCAGTCACTCGACGACTCGTCGTCGGTCACGCACGCTCCGCACGGAGCAGGATGCGAGCCGGGTGCGCACGTCGGCTCGCTGAGGCACGACTTGTTCCCCTTGTCGTCCTTCGTGCAGTGATACGGCTTCTTCGTGCCGGGCGTTCCATCACTCGAAGTTCCGCCCGACGAGTTCTCGCCGCTCTGTCCGCTCGACGAACCTTTCTTCGCCTGCCCAGGGGGGACCTTGCAGTTCGGCTGCGTGCAGTCGCTCGAGCCGCCTGAGCTCCCCGAGCTCGACGTTCCGCCGTCGGCCGTGCTGCTCGAGGGATTGCAGTACGGAAGATCCTCGGTGTACGCGCACTCGTCGCTCCCGCCGCCACCACCATTGGACGCGCTGCCGGTTTGCGAACTGCCAGGCGGATTGCCATCGCTGGTTCCGCTTCCTGCGCCACCGCTTTCGGCCGAACCGCCGTTGGAATCGACAGGCGGATTGCCACTGCTCGTTCCGCTGCCGGCGCCCCCCGTTGAGGAGCTCCCCGTTTGCGAGCCGACGGGCCCCGAGGGCGGGCAGTCGGGGTTCGTCGAACCGGGGGCGCAGTCGTACGACGTGCTGCCCGTGCCGGCGTCGGCCGTTCCACTGCCTGCGCCGCCGGAGGGATCCGAAGGGCCGCCGACCACCAATGCAGACTGCACGCAGCGAATCGACTCGCCGCCGGGCACGTCTTCCTTTCCGCACGACCAGGCTTGGCCCGATGCGGGTGTCTCTTCCTTCGCGCATGCGGCAAACGAAGCCGCCGACGCGAGGAGGGCGAGGAGGGGCAGGACCGAGGCATGCTGGACGAGGCGCATGTCGACCGAGATTGCATCGGCGGTGCCGTTCGATTGGCCCTCGCCTGGCAATCCGCGGGACCAAGGAGGTCGACACCTCCAAGGTCCCGGAGATCAGCTGCGCATCACCCGCCTTCGTTGCCTGGCCATCGCCATTGCCAGGCAAGTTTCACGTCCTGGGATTTCGATCCTCCAGTTGCAGCCTGGAGCCATCGAGTCCCGTGCTCAGCCTGCGATCTCGCGAACGCCTTCGAGCAAGAGATCGATCTCGGCGGTGGTGTTGAAGAGGTGCGGGCTCGCACGCACCGTGCCCGGCAAGTGCGTGCGGGCATGGAGCACGTGCGTGCAGTGGAAGCCGGCCGACACGCAGACGCCGAACATGTCGCAGAGCGCGCGCGCGACGCTCTCCTGCGTCATCGCGGGGGCATCGACCACGAAGGTGGCGAGCGCGATGCGCTTCTCGACCGGGAGCTTCTTGGCGAGAACGCGCACGCCCTTGATGTCGGACAGGCCCTCGAACAGGTACTTGCTCATCGCGATGTCGTGCTCGCGAATCGCATCCATGCCGATGGCGCGCATCCACTTCACGGCAGCGCCGAAGCCGATCGTCGCTTCGATGGCGGGCGTGCCGGCTTCGAACTTGAACGGCGCGTCGCGCGGGATGAAGCCGCCCACGTCGATGTCGTTGTTCAGCGAGATCATGCCGCCGCCGACCTGGTAGAGCGGGCACTTCGCGAGGAAGTCCTTCTTGCTCCAGAGGAGGCCAACGCCCGACGGGCCGAAAGCCTTGTGGCTCGAGGCGGCGAGGAAGTCGACGCCAAGCTTGTTCACGTCGAGCGGCAAGTGCGAGAGCGACTGCGCCGCGTCGAGGAGGACGGGAACGCCGTGCTCGTGCGCGATGCGAACGACCTCTTCGACCGGGGCGATGGCACCCGTCACGTTGGAGACGTGACCAATCGAGACGAGCTTCGTCTTCTTGGTGATGAGCGACGCGAGCGTCTCCCAGCGCGGAACGCCGTCCTCGTCGATCGGCATCGGCACGGGCTTGCCGTGCACGCGCCAGGGGATCCAGTTCGCGTGGTGCTCGCTCGCGGGGAAGACGACCTCGTCTTCGGGGCCGAGCTCGAGACCGTTGGCGACGAAGTTGATGGCCTCGGTGGTGCCGCGAACGAGGACGATCTCGTTCGGCGTCGCGCCGATGAGGGAGGCGACTTCACGGCGCGCTTCGTCGAAGAGGCGCGTGGCTTCTTCGCCGAGGCTGTGGACGCCGCGATGCACGTTGGCCGTCGAACGCTCCAAGACGTTGACGACCGCGTCGATGACCGAGCGCGGCTTCGGCGTCGTCGAAGCGTTGTCGAGGAAGACGACGGGGCGTCCGTCGAACTCGCGCTTCAGCAGCGGGAATTCGGGGCGAACGCGTTCGGCATGGCGATCGATCGTGTCCTTCATGATGCGGCTCCATCGAACGATGAAGAGAGTGCGAGCGGAATGTGACGACGAGAAGTGTGGTACTTGCCGTTGGGCTCGGCGGCGATGGCGGTGGCCGATCGCGCCGTGACGGTCATGCCGGTGGCGAGCGTCGCGAGGGCATCGCGAGCCGCGTCAGCCGAGCCGCCGACGACTTCGATCTCCACCGCGTTCGGCTCGCGCTGCGTGACCTGGTACGCGCGGAGCGAGAGCGGCGCCAGCGCGCGATCCATCGCGGCAGGCGTGAGGATGGCGCCGTCGGGGCGAACGACGGCGTCGTCGAGCTTTCCGGACACGCGCGCAATGGGCGAGACCGTGGTGTAGCGCGGCGCGCCTTCCGCCACTTCGACGAGGTCGCCGAGGACGTAGCGGACGAGCGGCTGCACGTCGCGATCGAGCGTGGTCACGACGACCAGCGCCACGTTCTCGGCGCCTGGCGTCTCCACCTTCGCGGGCAGGAGCTCCACGTGGGTGGTGCTCGGTGCATGATGCAACTTCTTGTCTTCGGCTTCGACGAAGAGAATGCCCGCCTCGCGAGCGCCGAAGACGTCGACCACGTGATCGTGCACCTTGCCGATGGCTTCACGGTGCGCCGACGTGGTGAGCGCGCGCGTGAGGGCGACGAAGCCCTTCACGTCGAGCTTGCGACCGAGGCTGATCGCGTGGCGTGCGAGCACGTCGAGGTAGAACGGATCGGCGAGGAGGCCGACGGTTCCGTGGAGCGCGAGCTCGTCGAGCATGCGCGTCATGACGCTCTCGGTCCAGAACGCGGGATCCTGGCGCGAGTTGAGGTGGAGGCGCGCGCCCTCGAGGCGATCCTCGTACGACGGGTCGCCCGCGCCGCACGAGCCGGTGCCACGTTCGGGAACCCACAAGACGGAGTCGCGGTAGGCGCCCAT
The DNA here is from genome assembly GCF_001263205.1 of Labilithrix luteola. GTDB lineage: Bacteria > Myxococcota_A > Polyangia > Polyangiales > Polyangiaceae > Labilithrix > Labilithrix luteola. Next base: position 2,952,885 of record NZ_CP012333.1, on the reverse strand, counting down.
CTCGCCGGCCATCGCGCTCAGCATGCGCGGGTTCACGCGAAGCGCGCGGTCTTCCTGGCGTCGCCACCAGGCGCCGTCCCAGAGGATGCGCGTGCGTGCGTCGCCGCTGCCGGTCTCGACGACGCTGATCTTTCCCTCCGCCATTTCGGCGCGGACGTCGCGTCCTTCGGGGAGCCACGCCTTGGGAAGCGTCGCGCGGATCTTCGCGGGCGTGAGGAGCGGCAGCTTCGGCAGCACCTCGGCGAGCGTCGCGTCTTCCCCCGGCGCGGGCGCGGCGAGTCCGAGCTTCGCGTAGAAGGGGACGGTCGCGAGCGCCTGCCGAATGGCGCGCACGGTGCGCGCTTCGTGCTGCTCGTCGCGAACAGGTGGGGGGGGCGAAAGCTCCGCGCGCTTCTGCGGCGAAGAGATCGAAAGCAGCGTGCCTCCGTCCGATCTCATGATGGCCGCGCAGATAGCACAGAGCGCTTCGTGGCGAATCGGGGGCAGCTGCGTAAAACGCAGTTCGTCTGCACGACGCGATGCGGCAGGACGGTCGCGCTCCGAGCGCCCGGAGTAGGGGGATCACACCCAAGCTCGGCAGATGCACGGGGTGTGCAGATCGGTATACTTGAGCGGATGGATCGTCCTTCAAAAGCGCCTCCCGCGAACAACGCGCGTTATGGCGGCGGCGACGATCGAACTCCCGCGACCTCTTCCGTTCCGCCCGCGCTACGCGCCGGATTGGTCATCGCCGACAAGTACGAGCTCGTCTGTAAGCTCGGCACCGGCTCGATGGGCGAAGTTTGGAGTGCGCGCCACGCGTCGCTCGACGAGCTCGTCGCCATCAAGCTCGTGATGCGCGATCACGATCATCAAGACGGCAGCTCCGCGTCCGCACGCTTCCTCGTCGAAGCGCGCTGTGCCGCGGCGCTCTCGCGCAAGACTCGTCACGTGGTGAGCGTGACCGATCATGGTGACGACCCTCCGCTGGCCTACCTCGTCATGGAGCTGCTCGCCGGGCCCTCGCTCGACAGCTACCTCGAGGCGCAGGGGACGCTCTCCGTCGAGCGAGCCGCGGAGTTCGTTTCCCAGCTCGCTCGCGGCATCGACGTTGCGCACGAAGACGGCATCGTGCATCGCGACCTCAAACCTTCGAACGTCGTCGTCGCCGCGGACGAAGAAGGCGAGTACCTCCTCAAGATCCTCGACTTCGGAATCGCCAAGGTCCAACGCCAGCGCCGTTCTCCGAACGCGACCCAGCGTGGCGTCGTCATTGGAACGCCCGCCTTCATGAGCCCCGAGCAATCACGAGGGCAACCCGACATCGACCATCGCGCCGACGTCTGGGCCCTGGCCGTCATCGCCTACGTGATGCTCACGGGCGAGCTGCCGTTCGACGGCGAGTCGGCCGAGGACATCATGCTGCGCCTCTCGCTCGTCGATCCGATTCCGGTGCATGCTCGTCGTGCCGATCTTCCTCCGCGCTTCGCGGACTTCTTCGCGCGCGCCTTCGACGTACGCCTCGAACGCCGCTTTTCCAGCGCCGGTGAGCTCGCCGAAGCTTTCTGCGACGTCGCAAACGGTGTGGAATCCCCCTCGTTCCTTCGCTCCAAGGGGGACGAAGAGACCGCGATCGAGGCCGCGGGCGTGCCCCCATCGTTCACGCGGCCCGCGCTTCTTTTGGGCGGCTTCGCGCTCCTGCTCGCCGCGACGGCTTTCTTCGTGACCATGCGATGGGCGGCGGCGGAAGAGCGAAAGGCGGCGGCCCTCGTGATGCCGCCGGGGCCCCTTGCGACGAGCGAGTCGCTCGCTCCGCCATCGTTCGAGCTGCCCGTCGCGGATGCCGATCTGCCGCCACACCATCGCGTGACGTCCGTGGCATCGGCGAAGTCTGCGCACCAGGAACCCTCCGTACCCATTGTGCTTCCTGCGCCCGTCTCGTCACCGCGCGCGGTTCGCGGGGACAAGTCCGACATCTTCTGACGACGCGAAAACTTGGCCCGCTGCTCTCCGTTCCGATAGCGGAAGCACATGCGCAAGGCAGCGGTTTCGATGGTCCTGTTGCTTGCGGCCTGCGGCGGACAAGTCGCCGAGCCGTCTCCCAACGCGCAAGGTGCGTCGTCGACGAACGAGCCGCCGTCCAGCGACACGCCCAGCGTCGGCGCGCCGGCTGGGCGGACGGGCCCCGAGAGCGTCGCCTCAGACGTGGGCATTCCTTCGGCCCTCGCGCTGTCGTCGACGTCGGCCGTCTTCACGACCCGCAACACGTTCGTCGGAGGCGAGCTCGTCGAAGCCGGCGCGCTCTTCGTCGCCGACAAGCGCGTTGGACCGGCGCTCATGATCTCCGTCGATCGCCAGGGCGCAACCTACGATGCGCTCGCCATCGACGAACACGATGCCTTCGTAGGCACGAGCGATGGGCGCCTCGTGCGCGTTCCGCTCATGGGCGGCGAGCCGGCGACCGTCGCCGACATCGAGGCGTCTCCCGTGGCCCTCTCGCTGTCCGGTGACTACGTGTATTTCGCACGCGAAACCGGTGAGGTCGGTCGCGTGGCCAAGGCCGGCGGCGCGCCCGAAGCACTCGCGACCGTCGAAGGTGCGGTGCGAGGCGTCGAAGCGGACGCCAACGCGGTCTACGTCGCGACGGGCCCCACCGACGCGAAGCCTGCGGCAGGTGGAATCGTGCGCGTCGGCCTCGACACGCACGCCCCCGAGCTCCTCGCGTCCTCGGGCGAGCCGTGTGCACTCATCCGTGATGGGGAGCATCTGTTCTGGACGAGCCGTCCCGCCTCGGCCGGCGGGCCGGCGATGAAGGGCGAAGTGCGCAAGCTCTCGCTCGAAGGTAACGCCGTGGCAACCGTGGCGGCCGGAACGTTCACGGCTTGCGCCATCGCTTCGGACGACCAGAACCTTTGGTTCGCGACGACGGCTCCCGCCGCGGCGTTTCCGGTGCGTTCCGGCGACGGCAGCGCGGCCGGCTCCGGCCTCATGCGAGCGCCCATCGCCGGCGGCGATCCCGTGGTGGTCGATGGCGCCGGGAGCGCGCTCGCTCAGCCGGGCGCTGTCGCGGTCGATGCGACGCACGTGTACTGGCTGACCGACAAGGCTGTGCTCCGCCTCGCCAAGTGAAGTATTTCGAGGCGCTTTACGTTGCGGTAGCGCTACTCCGATCGCCGCAGTGCGCTAGGCTGCCGTCGTGTCCTGGCACATCGATTCGTGGAAAGACCGTCCGCACGCACAAGAAATTGCCTACGACGACGCCGATAGCGTCCAGTCGGTGGTTTCGAAGCTTCGTCAGCTTCCTCCTCTGGTGACGTCCTGGGAGGTCGAGCGCCTCAAGCAGCACATCGCCGAGGCGCAGGAGGGCAAGCGCTTTCTCCTGCAGGGCGGCGACTGCGCCGAGACGCTCGCGGACTGCCAGCCGGGCATCATCACGAACAAGCTGAAGATCCTTCTTCAGATGTCGCTCGTTCTCGTGCACGCCGCGAAGAAGCCGGTGGTGCGTGTCGGGCGCCTCGCCGGCCAGTACGCGAAGCCGCGCAGCAAGGCGACCGAGGAACGCGACGGCCTGTCGCTCCCGAGCTACTTCGGTGACCTTGTCAACCGCCCGGAGTTCACCGCCGAGGCGCGTCGTGCCGATCCGCGCGCGATGCTCGATGCCTACGGGCACTCGGCGCTCACGCTCAACTTCGTGCGCTCCCTTTCGGCCGGCGGCTTCGCCGACCTTCACCACCCCGAGTACTGGGACCTCGCCTTCCTCTCGCGTGCGGACCTGCCGCTGGCGCTCCGCGAGGAATACATCCAGACCTCGCACCGCCTGTCCGAGGCCCTCCGCTTCATGGAGGCCTTGGGCGAGACGACGGTCGACGAGCTCACGCGCGTCGAGTTCTTCACGAGCCACGAGGGCCTGAACCTCCATTACGAGTCTGCGCAGACCCGCCGGGTTCCTCGTCGCGAGGGCCACTACCTCCTGACCACGCACCTGCCCTGGATCGGCGAGCGAACCCGCGAGATTGACGGAGCGCACGTCGAGTTCTTCCGCGGTATCCAGAACGTGGTCGGCGTGAAGCTCGGTCCGAAGGTCGACCCGAAGGATGCCATCCGGCTCTTCTCCCGCCTCAACCCGGAGAACGAAGCTGGGAAGCTCGTCGCCATCACGCGCATGGGCGCCGCGCACGTCCAGCAGTCCCTCGCCCCCCTCGTCGACGCCGTTCGCAACGCTGGGATTCGCGTGCTGTGGGTCTGCGACCCGATGCACGGCAACACGAAGTCGACGAACTCGGGCCTCAAGACCCGGAGCTTCGACGACATCCTCTTCGAGATCGAGCAGTCGTTCGCCGTCCACCACGACTCGGGCACGTTCCTCGGCGGCGTGCACTTCGAGCTCACGGGCGACGATGTCACCGAGTGCATCGGCGGCGGCCTGACCGAAGAGGATCTCGACAAGAACTACGCGAGCGTTTGCGACCCCCGCCTCAACTACCGGCAGGCCCTCGAGATGGCGTTCCGCGTCGGTCAGTGGATGGGGAAGCGCCGTAAGTAACGCGGGGCGAACGCGCGAGGTGCTTGCCGCAAGTAGCAACCGCGTGCCGATCAAGTTGAAAATCGAGGTCCACAGAGCTCGATGCGAAGCTCGACGCGAAGCTCAACCGTATTCGGCTTCGACACCTCGTCGTGATCGACGAGTCGCGTACTTGGCGCATTTGCGGCTGATTGGTCGTTCAGGTGTGTCGCGAAAACGACACCCCTCGCCTTGACCGATCCCGGAGGCGCATTGTAGCGATGTAGCACACTGCGAGACGGTCCCCCGTGGAGGGTTCTTCACCCGGGACTTTCGTGTGGCAGCGCGGTTCGTTTTTCGCGCTGTCTCTCGGGCCCATCACCGAATCACAGGGCCTTCGCGGCAGTGACTGTTTCAGGAGAGGTTCAAAAGAACGCGCATGGGTAGTCGGATGACATGGCCACAGATTCGTATGAGTGATGCGTATCGGGGCCGCTGGGTTGCGCTCGACAACTGCCGATACGACGCGAGAACCGCTCAGCCCGTGGAGGGCACCATCGTCGATGCCGACGAGGACTTGGCCGAGCTCTGCACGCGAATCCGCCAGAACGAGAGCCGCCACTGCGCGATTCTGTTCTGCGACGAGAGCAGCGCCGAGGAGACGCCGATTCCGTCGAGCGTCCGCCGCTCGTCGTACCCGTCGACGCACTAGGCTTTTTTAGGTTTTGGCGAGCGTTCGACATCCGAACGCTCCACGGCCCGCCGCCATTCCGCTGCCTGCCGTTCCGCTGCCAAATTTCGGCCAGATTTCGAGCTGATTTCGAATCATCGCCCGCCCGCCAGCGACCTCGTAGGTAGCCAAGCGTGGCGGGCGATGTTCGTTCGAGCTCCAGCTATTCGTCCTTCTTGGGACGCTGCCCTTGGCTCGGAAGGGGAAGGGGCGCACGCGGTCGGATCTGCGGCCGTTGGCCCTCCGGGATGGGCGCTCCGCGAGGCGGCACTCCCTGGCCATCGGCCTGACGGGGAGGCGAGATGGGAACGGGCCGCGCGACCGGCGCGACCGGGACACGTGCGGCGGAGCTCGGTGTAGGCCCCGGCTGGCGGGCGGGCGACAGGTTCGGGGCTCGAGCCGGCGGGCTCGGCGCGGTCATCGGCGTGGCGTCGATGAGGGGGTCGGACGCGTATTGCTGGGCGACCGGATAGCGGCCCGTGGACGCAGCGGACGACGTTGGGGGCGCAGGCGCGGGCGCCGGTGCCCGGGCCGGCGCTTGATTCGGCGGAGGCGCTTCGCCTGCTCGACGGACGACGACCCTCGGCTTGGCGCCCGGAGGGAGCGCCGCGGGGGCGGGCACGCGGGCGGGCTGACCGGCCAGCGGTGCGGCCGGCGTGTACGGGCGAGCAACCCGCGTGGCGGCCGCCGGGGTCTGGGCCGGGGCCGGCGCTCGCTCGACGACGCCCCGAGGATTCTGGATGACGACGCTCGCAGGGTGCTGTGCCGGCTGGAGCGAGCGGGTCACGGCCGGGGGCACCGTATCCAATGCTGCTCGCTCATAGGCGACCGCTGCCGCATCGGCCTCCGCGAGGACCGCGTCGAGGTCGTCTCCGTCGAGTTCGAAATCCGTGAGGTCGACCTCCACCGACGCGTCCGCGCTCGGAGCATCTTCCCCGAAGCGCTGTTTGGCGCGTCGCACGTCGCGCTTGTAGGTGCCTTCCTCGATCTGGCGGCAGATGCGCACCCAGTACATCGAGTACGTGTTGTACTTCTGCGTGACGACGTTGAACTTGAAGCGCAGGGCCGTGTTTCGGATTTGCTCTTTCCGAAGCACGGCGAAGCGGCGGTCCACGTCTTTGCGCGGAACCATCGGCTCGAGCTTCTCGAAGCCGAGGAAGTACTGCTCGTAGAGCACGCGGAGCCGGTCGACTCGCTCCTCGAGCTCCCCGATGGCGACTTCTTGCTCCTTCGTGTCCACGTTTTGCTCGCGCCGCTCGTGCTCGTCCTGTTTGGACGGCCGTCCGTGACCGACCATCAAGTGTCGGTGACCGCGCGGGCGGAGTAAAGGACGGAGACGCCCTTTTTTCCGGCACGTCTCGCGCTCGGCTTAACGACTGCGTAGGGCGGCCTCGCCTATCTCAGGCCAGCCCGTCAGCCCGTCAGCCCGTCAGCCCTCATCCCCCTAGCGGAGTGATCTTGAGGTTGTCGAAGCACACCTTCGCGTCCCACTCGTTGAAGCCGAAGTGATCGTGGCCCTGGCCGGCGAGCGGCGAGGGGTCCTGCCAGCTCAGATACTCGACGCCGTCGACGAACCAGCGAATGGTTTTGCCGTCGGTGCGCTCGATCTTGAAGTGGTAGACCTGCCCCTTGTTGACGGCGCGCTGTCGGGGATCGTCGGAGTCCTTGTCGACGTGGATCTCCTTCCGGTCCGTGCCGTGCTCGTTCAGGCGCGCCAGGACCTGCATGGAGTTTTTCCAGCCGCCGAGGATGGTGAGGTAGCTCGTGGCGTTCGTGTACGACGTGCCCGTCGCGTAGGCTTTGCCATCGCCCCAGATTTCCGCCTTCAGGTCTCCGTCATCGGAGTAGCTGACGGCGTCGAACTCGATCCGGGCGTTCACCGGCAAGACCTTGTTGAGCCACACGGGGTGGTTGCGGGCGCCCTGGACGCAAAGCTTTCCGTTCTCGATGCGCCAGGCGTTCGTACGGATGGGGGTCCAGTTGGGGCCCAGGTTGTGCGCCGGCTCGGCCGTGCGGCCGCCGTCTTCCGTGCCCTCGGCGTCCCCTCCAGCTTCGGCCTGCAGGCCGGTCGCATCGGCTCGAGCGTCGCCCGGACCCGCTTCGAGCAACGCGATGGGGGGCTTCGTGCCGCCACCGTCCTGGTTCAGCGCTGGCCAGTTGCCTTCCCCTGCGTCCGGCCGGTCGAAGTTGTCTTCGAAGGGGGCCGTCATGATGTTGGTCGACGGCTTGAACGACGGCGCCGTGCTCTGGGTGTTCGCCCCACCGTCGTAAGGAGGGGCATTTCCGGTGGGCACACACGCCACCCCGCCCGCGAAGGCCGCGATCACCATTCCCAGTGGCCCCAGCGGAGCTCCAAAAAGGCGCGATTTCACGGGCGCGTTTGTACCTCAGGCACCCGCCCCGACGCTACCGCGCCAATCTTCGTGCCGCTGGGGGCCATGCTCGCGGCCGCCTCACGGCCGGCCATCGTGCTCGCGGTTTGCCTCCCGCCTGTCGCCAATCGGCGTCTTTGTTGTAAAACCTGCGCCGAGACATGCATCCGATCCTCTTCCGCCTTCCGCTCCCGCACATGCCCCTCAAGCTTTGGTGGGCACTTGCGGCCGTCGCGGTGATCGCCGCCGTCTACGCCATCCTCGGTCTTCGCCGTCAGGATCGCGGCACCGCGCTCGGCGCGTTCGTCGTCGGAATCGGTGCGATCGCCGCAGCTTACGTGTGGAGGACGACCCAGTTCGAGTCGCCGAACCTCCCCATCTATTCGTACGGCGTGATGCTCGGTCTCTCGCTCGTCGTCGGCTGGTACCTCACGCTGACGCTCGCCGAGCGGGACGGGCTCCCGAAGGAGACGATGGCGAATTGCTACGTGGTCACCGCGCTCGCGGCGATCGTCGGTTCGCGCCTCCTCTACATCGTCACGAACCTCGATGAGTTCCGCGCGAACGTCCACGACCCGAACAGCGACCTCGTCTTCTCGAGCTTCTTCGCGCTCCGTCGCGGCGGTCTCGTGGCGTACGGCGGCTTCCTTGGCGGCTTCCTCGGAAGCTGGCTCTTCCTCGAGCGCCACAAGCTCCGTTTGATGCCCTGGGCCGACGTGGCCGTCCCGAGCCTCGCCTCGGGTCTCTTCATCACGCGTATCGGCTGCTACCTGTTCGGCTGCGACTTCGGCAAGCGCCTCTCCCCGACGGCCCCCGGCTTCCTCCAGAGCCTCGGCACCTTCCCCCACTGGGGCTCGGGCACGCTCGACGGCGGTGACGGCGCTCCCGCCTTCACGAAGCACCTCGACGCCGCCGGTCACGGCACCCCCGCGGCCGCCGAGCTCCTCAAGATGAACCACTCGTTCCCGGTTCATCCCACGCAGATCTACGAGTCGCTCACGGGCCTCGCGCTCCTCGCGCTCCTCCTCTGGCAGCGCAAGCACCAGAAGTTCCGCGGCCAGATCTTCTTCCTCTTCGCCTTCGCATACGGCTACGCGCGCTTCCTCATCGAGATGCTGCGCGACGACTCGGAGCGCGGCGAGTTCGGCACGTTCCCCGAGCACCTTTTCATCTCGGGCGCGCTCTTCCTCCTCGCGCTCGCGTTCACGTTCGGCATTTCGCTCGGCATCACGAACCCGAAGGCTCGTACGGTGGCGCGCGTCGCCTCGTTCGTTCCGGCGATCGCCGCGTACCTGATCCTCCGCCCCGCATCGTTCGCCGCGGTCGTCCAGGCGCACCCGTCGACCAGCCAGTGGATCGGTCTCCTCAGCGCGCTCGTCGTCGCCTACTTCTACGCGCGCTTCTGGGAGAGCGCTCGCAGGAGTCCGAAGCTCGCCATGGGCCTCGAGTCGCTCGGTGACATCAAGCCCACCGCGGACGACGCCGGTCCGCGTCGCCGTGCGCGCGACGAGGAGGACGAGGAAGAAGACGAGGCCGAGGCCGGCGAGGCCGAGCCGCGTCGCAAGAAGGCCAAGACCAAGGTGGCCTCCAACGCGAAGCCCGCGGCCGCCGAGGACGATGCGTCCGAAGACGACGGTGACGGCGAGGGCGACGAGCCCGACGGCGAGACGCAGAAGGCGGGCTGACGTCAGGCCTCTCGTAGGAGGCGGCCGCCGCCTGCGAGGGGAGCGCGTATGCCCTGCTGGCGAAGCGCGTACCAGAGCAGCGTCGAATTGATGCCCAAGATCGGGATGCCGATCTTGGGCTCGATTTTTTCGGCGACGTCGATCATGCCCATGTTCGTCCCGCACTGGACGATGGCGTCGAGCTTGTTTTCCGGCGTCGCAAGGAGCTCCACGATCGCGCGCTCCTTGGCGGCGTCCGGGACGTGCGCGATCTGAACGGCGTCGGCGCAAGCGAAGCCCACGGTCGTCACGACGTCGAAGCCGAGATCGCGGAACAGCCGCGTTGCGTTCTCGTTGCCCGTGCGATCGAAGGGCGTCAGCAAACCGATGCGTCGCGCGCCGAATGTGCGTAGCGCGGCCGGCGCCGCGTCTTGCCAGGTGAAGAGCGGAATCTTCGAGCGGGTCGTCACCGAGGCGCTCGCCCCGCGAATCGCGTCGATGCCGTGGAGGATGTGTTCGAGGCTCATCCCCATGACGAGAGCGTCGGGCTGCGCGAGCAGCGCATGCTCGACGGCCGCATCGAGTCCCCCGACGAACTGCTTTTTGTAGCTCTCGAGATCTTCGGCCGTGCGCAGGACGGGGCGCGGCGTGACGACGACGGAGCTGTGGATCCCGATGCCGCCGAGTTCTCGATTCTTCACGAGCAACGTCCAAAGCTCGTGCTCCATCGTGGTGTTGGTCGCCGGGAGCAGCAGTCCGAGCTTCTGCCGGTGGCTCCGAACGTCGGGATACTGTGCGACAGGATCGATGCCGAGCGCTCCGGCGGACTCGCCGTCCTTGATGGCACCCGGAAAGGCCACCGACGCGGGGGCAGCCGCCGAGACGGAACGTGACGAAGTCGTGCGTGGGGCCGCGCACGCGAAAACGGTCGTGGCCAGGCCTCCGCCTGCCGATGCGAGGAACGCTCGGCGTGACGAGGTGAGTGCTCCGTTGGTCATGGCCCCAACGTGGCGCGCGGGCGCACGGTCGACAATGGCTCGATCGATTGACGAATCATCAACGATTCGTTGATAACCGTCGGATGGACGTTCTGGCCGGAATGCGCGCATTTCGGGCTGTCGCCGAGGCCGGAAGCTACGTCGGCGCCGGGCGGACGCTGGCGGTCAGCACCGCCTGGGTGAGCAAGCTTGTCCTTCAGCTCGAAGAGCACCTCGGCGTACAGCTGCTCGTCCGAACCACGCGGCGGCTTACCCTCACGGATGCCGGTCGCGGATACCTCGAACGCTGCGTGCGGATCCTCGACGACATCGACGAGTCCGAACGCGCGCTCTCGGATCTCCAGTCCGCGCCACGCGGGCTCTTGCGCGTCAGCGCGCCGATGTCGTTCGGACTCTTGCGCCTCGCCGCGAAGCTACCCGAGTTCCTCCGCCGCTTTCCCGACGTGGAGCTCGACGTATCGTTCAACGACCGCCGCGTCGACGTGATCGAAGACGGCATCGACGTGGCCGTTCGTATCGGCGCCGAGCTCGAGGACAGCTCGCTGGTGGCGCGAAAGCTCGCGGAGGGCAGGCGCGTGGTGTGCGCCTCGAAGGACTACGTGCGCACCCACGGCGCTCCGAAGCAGCCTCGCGATCTCGAGAAGCACGTCTGCCTTCGCTACAGCCTCCACGAACCTCCCGGCCGCTGGGAGTTCGAACGACGCGGCGAACGCGTTCAAGTGAACGTGCGGGGGCCACTCCGCATCGACAACAGCATCGCGCTCCGCGAAGCCGCCCTCGCGGGCGTCGGCGTCTTCCTCACGCCGGACTTCGTGGTCGAAGGCGACCTCCGCGCTGGCAAGCTCGTGCCTCTTCTCGAGACCTGGCATCCGAGCGGCTACGCGATCTTCGCCGTGTCGCCGCCCAGCCGCTTCGCCACCCCCAAGGCGCGCGCCTTCGTCGACTTCCTGCGCGCAGCCTTGGGCTCCGAACGATCTCGTTAGACGCGTGCGAGCTCATCCGCCGCGAAGCGCAGCTCGAGACGCCCCCGCTCGTCGACGCGAGGAACGAGGGTTGCACGGGTGAGCGACGGGCAGGAAAGAGCGATGCAACGGGAATTCCTCGGCGGGCAGGACGCCGCCTGGTTGCACATGGAGTCGGCGATGTCTCCGATGGTGGTCGACGTTCTCGTCGAGCTCGAGGGAGAGCTTTCGCGGTCCTCATCGAGCGCGCTCCTCGCTCGTCTCGCGCAGTTCCCGCGGTTTCGAGAGCGACCGGTCGAAGCATCGCTCCCGGGTGGTCGTGCACGCTGGGAGGCCGACAGCGAGTTCGTGCTCGCCCGTCACGTCGACCACGTCGAGCTCGACGACGCCACGGACGCGGCCCTACGCGCGTTCGTCTCGCGCACGGTGGGAGAACCACTCGACCTGCGTTACCCCGGCTGGCACGTCTACGTCATCCAACGACCCGGCGTCGGCACCGCGATTCTCTTCCGCGTTCATCACTGCATGGCCGACGGCTTCGCTCTGCTCGGGTTGCTCGCTGCGCTCGAAGACGTTCCGACGGAGCAGGTCGTCCGGAGTCACGCGTCTGCAGGGCAGCCGGGCCTTGTCGGCTCGGCGATGACCTTCGCGCGACTCGCAGCCATGCCGAACGACCCGTCGACACCGCTCAAGGCTCCGCTGAGCGGGGAGAAGCAAGTCGCTTGGACCACTCCAATCGAGCTTCGTGCCATCAAGCGGGACGCTCACCTTCTCGATGCGACGGTCAACGACGTGCTCGTCGCGGTGCTTGCTGGGGCCCTAGGACGCTACCTTTCGAGGCGCGGGCTCGAAACGCGTGGTCTTTCCATCCACGCCATGGTCCCGGTCAATCTTCGTACGGCGCAACCACCGACGCGGCTCGGAAATCAATTCGGCCTTTTTCTGCTCGACCTTCCACTCGGAATTGCCAACCCGGTGACGAGGATAGTCACCGTGAAGCGAATGTTGGACGCGCTGAAGGCAAGTCACGAGGCGGTCATCACGAACATTGCCTTGAAGGCCATGGGGCGTGCACCTCGTTCTGCCGAACGGCTTGCCGTCGAGTTCTTTGCTCGGAAGGCTTCGCTCGTGCTCACCAACGTGCCTGGGCCCGTGCAACGCACGAGCCTCGCGGGAGTCCCCATCTCGCGCATCTCATTTTGGGTACCCCAAGCCGGTCGGCTCGGATTGGGCCTCAGCATCTTCAGCTATGCCGGTGAGGTGACCGTCGGGATCTTCTCGGACGCGGCGCTCGTACCCGACAGTGAATTGCTCGCGCACGATATCGAAGTTGAGTTCGCTGTTCTGGACTGCGCTGTTCGTTCGAGCGTGGAACGATCGGCGCTTTCGAACGCCTGAATTTGCGCTGGAGAGCTGCCGCGCGCGGCATAAAAGGGGCTCCGCGGATATCTGAAACACTTCCTGCAGCCGACACCCCTTCTCGCGCCGATCCAGGTGCTCTCCGAGCTCACCGACGAGCCACAGAAAGGCGCGGTTCGACCATGAGCGTCCAAGCGTGGAGCATCCCCGGAGCCGTCGTCGTCGTGTGCTTCGGGGCGATAGGTCCCGCCTTCGCCGAAGGGCGGGCGATCACGTCGGCGATGGAGGCCATCGCGAGGCAGCCCGAGGCGAGTGGCACCATCTCACGTACGCTTTTCGTCGGCCTGGCGGTGATCGAGGCCATCGCCATCTACTGCCTCGTCATCGCCCTCGTCTTGCTGCTCTTCGTTCGGCACCTCAGCGGCGCGCGCCTTCGACCGTCGTAGGCCAGCGGGGAGAGCCGAAGCTCAAGTTTTGGCGACAGAGCCTTGTCGTGGCTCGAATCGGATCGTCAGGGCATGAGTCGAACACGAGATGCATGGGTCGTAATTGCGAATGGCGTGCGCTACGCGCCGCGAGGCCTTCTCGGCCGATAGCCCTGCCAGAGTCGATCCTAGCGCGACGAGGTCTTCCTCGATGCCGAGCTGGTTCTGAGAGGTGGGCGGGACGATGCGCGCGTCACGTACGAGACCCGATTCCTCGATGTCGTAGCGCTGGTAGAGCAAGCCCCGCGGTGCTTCGGTGGCGCCACATCCTCGGCCCGCGCGAGGTGACCAGGGCAGTGACGAACTGGACGGTCGCTCGTACTCGTCGACGAGACGAACCGCCTCGTCGAGCGCGTGCACGACTTCGACACCCCGAACGAGAATCGAGCGATAGGGATTGCGACACGATGGTGAAAGGGCGACGCGTGCGGCGGCCGCCACGGCGCGTGGCGAGAGGCGCTCCGCATTCAAGGCGAAACGCGCGAGCGGACCGCAAATGTACGCTCCGCGCGCGGATAGCTTCGAACGCAATGCTGTCGCGTAAGGAACTTGCTCTTCGCGGATGCATGTCTCGAAGTCGTGGACGTCGACATCGAGCCCTTTCGTCGAAACGATGCGTCCTTCGTTCATGGGATATTCGGCGGGATGACGGAGTGCAACGAACTCGTAGTCACGTTCGAACGGCGGAAACTCGAACGTCGCGATCCAGTCGAGGGTTTCCTCGGCGTCCTCCAGTGCAGCAATCAAGGCGGGCCGAAGGGCGCCTAGTTCACTCGACGAGGGGGCTCTCCAAAAGCCGCCTATCTTGGCGTTGACCGGGTGAATGGCACGGCCACCGAGCGTCTCGATGATGGAGTTGCCCGCCTTCTTGACCCGAAGGGCGGCCTTCACGCGCTCGGGATGGTGCTTCGACATCGCGATGACGTCGTGTACGCCGAGAAAGTCGGGGGCGTGGAGCATCACCATGTGGAGCACGTGGCTCTCGATCCACTCTCCGCAATAGAGCAACCGGCGGAGCGCGCGCAGCTGGCCGTCGACGGTGACACCGAAGGCATCTTCGACGGCGTGAGCGGCACTCATCTGGTAAGCGACCGGACAGATCCCGCAGATGCGCGAGGTGATGTCGGGCGTCTCGGCAGCGTCGCGCCCTCGCAGAAAGGCCTCGAAGAGTCTCGGCGGCTCGAAGATGCGTAGCTTCGCATCCACGACGACCTCACCGTCGAGGACGAGAGTGACCGCGCCGTGACCTTCGACACGCGCCAGCGCACCGATGTCGATCGTTCTACTCGTCTTCATGGCGGGCGGCCTCCTCGCGAAACGGACCCGCATCGGCGTTGAACGTCGAGAAGAGACGCTTGATGTCTCCGGGCCGAACGCCTTTGGCGAGATAGTAGCGAGCGAGGGGCTGGGTCTGCGGGGCGTCACTCGGTCCAAAGCAGCCGTAGCAGCCGCGTCCGTAACGAGGACAGAGCGCCCCGCATCCGTCGTGTGTGACCGGGCCGAGGCAGGGAATTCCCTTCGCGACGACCACGCATACGTTCCCCTGGATCTTGCATTCGAGACACGTGGGGTGGCTTTGGACGCTTGGCTTTCGCAGATTCAGGAATGCCGAGATGACCTCGAGAAGCTGACCTTTGTCGATGGGGCAGCCACGTAACTCGAAATCGACCGAGACATGCTTCGCAATGGCCGTCGAGGTGTCGAGGGTTTCGATGTAGTCGGGACGTGCGTAGACGACCGCGAGCATTTCTTGGTGATTGCGGAAATTGCGAAGGGCCTGAATGCCGCCCGCGGTCGCGCAGGCTCCGATTGTCACGAGTACCTTCGAGCGTGCGCGAATGTCATGTATGCGCTCGACGTCCTCGGGAGTGGTGATGGAACCGTCGACGAGTGACAGGTCGTACGTGCCGAGCTCGACGCGCGACGACGCCTCGAGGAAGTACGCGATGTCCACGTGCTCTGCGAGCTCGAGCAGTTCATCCTCGCAGTCGAGCAAGGTGAGTTGACAGCCGTCGCACGACGCGAACTTCCAAACCGCGAGCTTGGGACGCCCCATTTCACACCTCGCGCACGAAGAGGAAGGACGACACTCGATCGAGGCGATGAACGGGGCCGTCTTTGCAGACGAACAGCGGACCGAACTGGCAGTGGCCGCAAAGCCCTACGCCGCATTTCATGTTTCGCTCCATCGACAGCCAGATCGACGACGAAGCGACGCCTCGTCGCCGGAGTTCGAGCACGACGAAGCGCATCATGGGCTCCGGCCCGCAGACGAGCACTGCCGTGTCGGCGCTGAGGGGAACGCTGGCAAGGAGCGTCGTCACGACGCCGACGTTCCCGAGCCAGTCACGACCAGCCCTGTCGACGGTTAGTTTGACGCGGCAATCGAAGCGTCCCCGCCACTTCTCGAGGTCTTCGCGGTAGAGGAGCTGTTCGGGAGACCGCGCACCGACGAGGAGCGTCACTCGTCCGAAGTCGTTCCGTCGTGCCAGTACGTGGCGTATCGCAGACCGAAGCGGAGCGAGCCCGAGGCCACCTGCGATCACGAGCACGTCACGGCCGCGCATTTCTTCGAGTGGCCAAGAGCTCCCATAAGGGCCGCGGACGCCGAGCATGTCGCCGACCTCGAGGGTGGCCATCGCGCGGGTGACGGTGCCGACGCTGCGCACGGTGTGAACGAGACGTTCGGGCTCGTCGGCATTGCCGCTAATCGAGATTGCCACCTCGCCGACGCCGTGGACGTAGAGCATGTTGAACTGGCCAGGGCGGAAGGCGAAGCCGCTCGGTGCGTCGAACGTCAGCGTAAAGACATCCTCGAGATCGCGAATCGCGTTCGCGATGCGCATCGGCGTCGTGACGTACGGATTGGCGATCGTCATCGGTATACGTCGAGGCGTTGGAGGCGAGCCCGTGCCAGGCGCTCGTACGTGCGCTCGAGGAGCCGGCGAGTGACGGCGTAACCCAGCCGCGGGTCCTCCTGCATTTTCTGAATCAAGCAGGCATTGTCGAATGCAAAAGCAAGCACGCCCTCACGTGCGCGACAGTCGAGATGAGCCGCGGCCGGCGCAATGCGGGCAATACCGACGACGTCACCAGGGCCCAGTGTCTCGAGCACCGTCGCGTCCCCACCGGGGCCCGACGATTCGAGCGACACCGTGCCTTGTCGTAGGAGATAGAGCTTGTCTTCGGGTTGCCCTTCGCGCACGAGGTACTCGTCTCGCCGGAACCGGACGTTCTCCGCGCACGAGATCAGAAAGCGCAGGTGGTCGGGATGGAGGTCGAGGAGAAAGGGATGCGTTCGTAACGCTCGTTCCAGATCTTCCATCGGCTATTGCGCCTTTCGCGAAGCGCCGGGCTCTCGACGAATCGCAGCGACCTCTTCGGTGATGTCGATTCCGACCGGACACCAGGTGATGCAGCGCCCGCAACCGACGCATCCCGAGCTGCCAAATTGGTCGTGCCACGTCGCGAGCTTGTGCGTCATCCACTGGCGATAGCGACCGCGAACCGTGGGCCGAACGCCCCCACCATGGAGATAGGCAAAGTCCATGGTGAAGCACGAATCCCAACGACGCGTGCGCGTTGCGTCGTCACCGTCGAGGCTCGTGCTGTCTTCGGTGCTCGTGCAGAAGCAGGTCGGACACGCAAGTGTGCAGTTCGCGCAGGCGAGGCAGCGATCGGCGACGTCGTCCCAGCGTGGATGTTCGAGGTTCTCGACGAGCAGATTGCGAATGTCGGTCGTGTCGACCGTGCGCCCCATGCGCTCTCTCGTGTTCGCGACCACGAGCTCGGCAGCGCTTGTTTCGGCCTCGGTCGTCGCGCAGGACGACACCTTCTCGAGCATGGTGGCTCCCGCGGAGCTTCCAATCTCGACGACGAACAGGTGCTCGGGCTCGAGCAGCTCCGTGACTGCGAGATCGAACCCCGCTTCCGCGCGCGGACCGGTTCCCATCGATGCGCAAAAGCAGGTGCCGGACGGATCGCTGCAGTTCACGGCGACGACGAAGATCTGGGCGCGGCGAGACGCGTAGTCGGCGTCGGCATAGGGGCCATCTCGCAGCACGACATCCTGGACGCGAATCGCCGCAATTTCGCAGGCGCGAACGCCGATGAACGCGACGCGCCGGTCGGGGCGCGGTGGCTCGGTGACGACGAGTCCCGTCTTGCTACGTCGAATCTGGACGAGCTCCGTTCGGGGAACGAGGAGCTCCTGTTTGAAGGAGTGCTGCGGCACGGCGAATCCGAAGAGCGCCTGATCCGATCGCCGGCGGAGCCGATAATGTCCCGGAGCTTGCTCGTCACCGACGCCGCGCGGCAGGTCGGCGACTCCACGAATGCGGGTGAGGACGATGGCGTCGTCTTGCACGGTCGGCCCGACGAGCTCGCGACCATCTTCGATGAGCGCTCGAAAGAGCGCCTCGAGCCCTCCGATATCGAGCGTGACGCTAGTGCCGATATGCGGGCTCATCACGAGAGGCTAACCATTGCCTTCGTTGCCAGGGAGAGGCTTGCGTCGGAGAGACTTGGCTGCGCGAACCCGGTCTCACGCGCTCACGCTCGCCTCAGCTCGAAACGGTGAGGTTGCCGCACCACGGCAGCGTTCGCCGACCGCACACACTGCTTTGCCGAACTCTTCTATAGTTCGGCGCGGGCTCCGGGGCGCCGGCGCTCGAGGTAGGGCATGATCACGGCGGCCGAACTCCTGAACACGCTGGTCAAGGCCGTCGTGGTCTTCGTCAGCACGAACGTCGACGACATCGTCCTTCTTTCCGTTCTCTTCGCCGATCCGAAGCTCCGTCCGCGAAGCATCGTGGCGGGACAGTTTCTCGGGATCGGCGCGCTGGTTGTCGTGAGTGTCGTCGCGGGGAGCCTGGCCGTTGCCTTCCCCGCGGGCTGGACGTCGCTTCTCGGGGCAGTTCCGCTGCTGCTCGGAATCTCCAAAGGCGTCGACTACGTCCGATCGCGAGGCTTGACCGACGACACCGAGGAAGGCTCGGCGACGGCCGACAAACTCAGGCAAGGCTCGCAGGTTCTCGCTGTCGTCGGTGTCACGCTTGCGAACGGTGGAGACAATCTCGGCGTTTACATTCCGCTGTTTGCAGCCGAGCGCCGTGCCATTGGCGTCTATGCCGCGGTGTTTGCCGCGCTGACCGCTGCCTGGTGCGGCTTGGGATTCAAGTTGGTGAACAACCGTGCGTTTGGAAGCAAGCTTCGACGCTACGGAAATGTGGCGCTCCCCATCGTGCTCATCCTGCTCGGCATTCACATCCTTGCCGGTGCGCGCGCACTCTTCTGAATTCGTCTTCAGGCACTGCGCTTGCCAAAGACCCTTGCGTACAGGGTCGGGACTACGAGCAGCGTGAGGAGGGTGGACGTCACCAGGCCTCCGATGACGACTGTCGCGAGCGGTCGCTGGACCTCGGCGCCTGCACCCGTGGCCAGGGCCATCGGCACGAAGCCCAGCGACGCGACGAGCGCGGTCGTAAGCACGGGCCGCAATCGCCGAAGTGCGCCGAGGCGCGCGGCTTCCTCGGCCGAATGACCAGCCGCCTGAAAGTCGCGAGCGGTCGACACCAGGACGAGGCCGTTCAGGACGGCAACACCGAAGAGCGCGACGAAGCCGACCCCCGCCGAGATGCTGAGCGGCAGTCCTCTTGCAGCGAGGAGCAGCACGCCTCCCGTCGCGGCCATCGGGACGTTCAGCAAAATGAGCACCGCCGCGCGCACGTCATGGAACGTCAGATACAAGAGCGCCGCGATGACGGCGAGCGCCAGAGGAACCACGACGAAGAGGCGCGCACGCGCGCGACGAAGGTTCTCGAATTGCCCGCCCCACGCGAGGTGGTAGCCAGGCGGCAGCTTCAACTTGCGCGCCACTGCGTCTTGCACCTCGTCCGCGAAGCCACCGAGGTCACGCCCTCGTACGTTGGCCTGGACGATGAGCCGTCGTTGCACGGACTCGTGGTTGACCACGAGCGGCTCGTCGACGATCTCCGCGTGCGCCACGCCGCCAACCGTGACGAACGCGCCTGAACGGGTGCGAAGCGGCAAACGCTCGATCGCTTCACGGTCGTTGCGAACGCCCTCCGGGAGCCTCACCCGCAGAGCAAAACGACGACGACCTTCGAGCACTTCGCCGACCGTCTTGCCTCCAACGACCTCGACGGCGTCGAGAACCTCGGCCGCCGACACGTCGCGCTGGGCGAGCGCTAGCCGGTCGACCGAAACTTTGAGAACCGGCTCTCCTTCGACTCGGTCGACCTTGAGATCCTTCGCTCCGCGAACACCGCCGATGATGCGTTGAAGATGGTCGCCGAGACGAGCCAGCGTTTGGAGGTCGTCGCCATAGACTTTGACCGCGAGATCGGAACGGACGCCGCTCACGAGCTCGTTCATGCGCATCTCGATCGGTTGCGAGAAGCCGAACGCCGCTCCGGGTACGGCGCTGTCCAGGGCCTTGCTCATACGAGCAACGAGCGCTTCGTGATCCCGCGGAGGAGGCCACTCGTCGCGTGGCTTCAAAATGACGTAGCCATCGGACTGCTCGACGCCCATGGGATCGTTGGCGATCTCCGGGCGTCCTGTCTTGACGACCACCGTCTTGACCTCGGGGAACGCGCCGAGCGTCTTCTCGATCACGGCGGCCTGACGGAGGGACTCTTCGAGCGACGTCGACGGCAGGCGATTGGTCTCGATGATGATGGCACCTTCGTCCAGCCTAGGGACGAACTCAGAGCCCATCTGCGACGCGACGAGACCGCTCCCTGCGAAGGCGATGACCGCCAGCAGCGCAGCCTTGCCCGGATGCCCGAGGCTCATGCGAAGCAAGGGCTCGTAGACCTGCTGCACCGCGCTGATGATCGGGCTCGGCTTGTCGACGGTGGTTCGCGAGAGCAGCAGAGACGCGAGCGCCGGCACGAACGTGAGGGACAGGATGAACGCGCCGAGCAGCGCGAAGAGCACGGTCAGTGCCATCGGCCGGAACATCTTGCCCTCGACGCCCTGGAGCGTGAGCACCGGCAAGTAGACGAGGGCGATGATCAGCTCGCCGAAGGCCGTTGCCGAGCGCACCTCGAGTGCCGAGCGTTCGATGACGGCATCTCGTTCGGCGTGGTCCAGCGGACGTCCGAGCTTTGCGCGCTCCTCGGCCAGGTGATGGACGGCATTTTCGAGGAGGATGATTGCTCCGTCGACGACGAGACCGAAATCGACGGCCCCGAGCGACAAGAGGTTGCCGCTTACCCCGGCCTCTCTCATCCCGAGGAATGCAAAGCACATCGCAAGCGGAATCATGGCCGCGGCGATGAGCCCGGAGCGAATGTTCCGAAGCAGCAGGAACAAGACGACGATGACGAGCATCCCGCCCTCGGCGAGGTTCTTCGCGACCGTGTGGATCGTCTGATTGACGAGCGACGTGCGATCGTAAAAAGGCTCGATTCGAACGCCGTTGGGCAACGTCGCGTTGATGGCGTCGACGGCCTGCTGCACCCTCACGGCAACGTCGCGCGAGTTCTCTCCCGTGAGCATCATCGCCATGCCGGCCACGATCTCGCCGCGGCCGTCACGCGACGCCGCCCCCTGTCTGAGCATTGCGGCGAACCGAACGTCGGCGAGCTCTCCAACGTGGATGGGCGTCCCGTCCTTCGTGGCGACGAGGATGTTTCGGATGTCCTCGAGTGATTGCACCAGCGCGTCGCCACGGACGAGCAATCCCTCCCGGCCGCGCAGGATCGCGCCGCCGCCGGTAATACGATTCTGCGTCTGGAGGGCAACGAAGAGATCCTCGAGTGCCACGCCGTGAGCCGTGAGCTTGGCGGGTTCGACGGACACCTCGTAGGTCTTCAGTTGTCCACCGAACGTGTTGACGTCGATGACGCCAGGAACCAGCCGTAGCCTCGGCGCGATATCCCAATCGAGGATCGAACGGAGGTCCATGGGAGAGACGCTCTCTCCCCGGACCTCGAACTGATAGATTTCGCCGAGCCCGGTGCTCATCGGTCCGAGCTCGGGCACCCCGTACTCGGATGGAATCGAGTCGCGCGCTCGGACGAGGCGCTCACCGACGAGCTGGCGAGCATGGTACGGGTCGACGCCATCTTCGAAGACGACGGTCACCGCCGAGACGCCATAGCGAGAGATCGAGCGAAGCTCGACGAGGCGAGGGAGTCCGCCCATCGAGCGTTCGACGGGCGTGGTGACGAGGCGTTCGATGTCCAGCGGGCCGAGCGATGGGGCACTCGTGAGGACTTGGACCTGCACGTTCGTGAGGTCGGGCACGGCATCGATGGGAAGCTTCTGGAAGGCGTGCACACCGAGCGCGACGAGCGCACACGTGGCCAGCAAGACCACGATGCGATGACGAATGCTGAACGCGATGACCCAACCGAGCACGCTTCAATCTCCTTGGACCGCTGCGCGCTCGAGCACGCCGCGCAAGGCGAACGCTCCGTCGACAACGACCTCGTCGTCTGCGCCGATCCCCTTTTCGATCGGCAAGAATCCCTCTTGTTCGTTCCCAACCGTGACCGGACGAGCTTCGAAGCGACGCTCTCCCTTGCGCACGAAGACGATCCTCGTGCCCTCGTGAGGTTGCACCGCCGTGGCGGGCAACCAGATGACATCGTTGCTCGGGGGCCTGGAAACGAAGGCGTTGGCGCTCATTCCAGGGCGAAGAGACGCGTCGGCGTTCGGCAGGCTGACGCGAACCTCCGCACTTCGGCTCGCCGGGTCCAGCACGTCGCTCACGAACACGACCTTTCCGTCGAACTTCCGCTCGGCGTAGGTCGGAACTTCGACGGTTGCGGCTTGTCCGGCGCGGACGCTGCCGAGGTCGCGTTCGTAGACGCGAACGTGCGCCCAGATCGGATCGAGGTCGGCGACGGTCGCGATGGTTTCGCTACCGCTGAGCACCTGTCCCACGGTCACGGCGAGGGCGGCGACGCGTCCATCGATCGGACTCGTGATACGGCTCCTGGTTTCGGCTGCGCCGCTCTCCAGGCGCGCGATCTCCGCATCGTTGAGGCCGAGGAATTTGAGATGTTCCCGAGCCTCCGCGAGCGCTGCGTCAGCCGCTGCGGAATCGGCTTCGGCACGCCGAAGGTCCTGGACGGGACCGACTCGCTCCTCCACGAGCAGCTTCTGGCGCGCCAGCGTGTCGTGAGTACTCCGCGCCCTCGCGGCGGCTGTTCGGAAGTCGAGCACCACCTGATGCAACTCGGCCGAATCGACCTCGACGAGGTCCTGTCCGCGTTTCACCCGATCCCCCAGAGCCACGCGCACCGCGGTGACTCGCCCGTTCACGCGCGCTCCGACCTGCGCGACGCGCCTCGGATCTCCGACAATCGATCCGGCGAGGCGAAGACGGGGCGTGAACGTTCCCGGCCCGACCTTTTGCGCCTTGATCTGCGCCGTGGCCAGGCCCTCGGGACTCAGTTCGACGACCGGCGGCCCTCCGGCATCGGCAGCAGGAGGAGGCGGCGCCGGCGCGTGCTTGCAGGCGCCTACGGCGACGAGCACGAGAGGCAGGCACCAAGAAGCCGCTGCCTTCATCGAAAGGCTCCCGTCAGTACGTCGAGCGCGATCCGCGCCTTGGCGAGCGCAATGGCGGCGTCGAGGCGAGCCGAACGCGCCGCCGCCGCCTCACGTCTCGCCAGTGCCAGCTCGGTGAGCCCCGTCTGCCCCAGCTCGTAGCTACGCATCGCCAGATGCTCGGCGTCGTCGACGGCGGCAGAGGCATTGTCGAGGGTGATGAAAGCCTCGCGCGCGCCTTCGTATTCGGCGTAGGTGGCCCGGAGCTCGGCCTCGCCGAGTGCGAGCGCATTCTGATATTCCGTCTCTGCCGTCCCTCTCCTGGCGGCAGCGACGGCGGCGTTCGTTTGGTTGCGCTGGTACACAGGGAGCGGGAGATCCACCCCGACGTGGAGATACGTTTCAGGATCGTTCCCCACCCCCGCCGTGACGCGTGGAACCGGCCAGCCGGCGCGGCGCTGGAGCGATGCATCCGTGGCGGCGAGTCGAGCAGCCGCGAGCGAGCGCAACACCACCGGTTGCGTCTTCAGGCTGCGGAGGAGTGCCTCGAGCGGTCTTGGCTCGTCGGGCAGAAGCGAGCCGCCGACCGTGACGTGCTCGTCGTGCACCAGCCCGACACGAACGCGCAGCCTGGCGGCGAAAGCCGTCGCTGCATGCTCCGCGGTCGCCACGCGCGCCTTTCCCTGCGCCTCGAGCGCTCGGGCCAGAGCGACCTCGCCATCGCCTGTCGTGCCGGCGTTGCGACGCACCTCCGCGGATCGAAGGACGGAGCGGTCGAGTGCGAGGCGTGCGTTCTCGAGCTGCACTCGCTCCTCGGCGCCACGCGCGCTCGCCCACAGGTCGAGTGCATCGGCAATGGCCAGCTGGCGTGCCGCATCCGTCTCGCTCTGCGCGAGGCGCGCGCGGTCATCGGCGACGTCGATACGACGAGAAGGAGCGCCCGACACGTCGAAGGGCCAAGCAACTCCGATGAAGTAGTCCACGTCCGGCGAACGGGTTTGCCAACGAGGTCCCGCGTAAACCGAGAGCTCGGGGTTCGTTGGGGCGAGCACGCCCGCTCCGGTCCGCGCGGCTTTGGCTTCCTCGAGCCGCCGTTCAGCCACCACCACGTTCGGTCCGTGCGCACCTGCGAGCGTTGCCACCGTTGTTCGGTCGAGAAGGCGTTCGGTTCCCTGGGCGCTCGCCTCGCCGGCCGTCATCGCCACCTTGGCGAGGCAAATCAGCGCAAAGAACCGACCGACCATCGGCCTTCTGGACATGCGTGTCCGGCTCATCGCCGCGCCCGTTTGGCACGAGCGGCCGAGATGATCGCTTCGAGGCGATCGAGATTCGCGCGGTCCGCCTTGGCGGCCATCTCGACGAACGCTGCCAGCACTCCATCCGCCTGTGCGCCATGCAGCTCACCGACGGCTTGCGCCGCCGCTCTGGCGCGGAACTCGTCGCGCGAAAGGGCGGCCGAGTACTGGTAGGCGTGCCCGATGCGCTCTCGCTCGAGGAGGCCCTTTCGAAAGAGGCGCTCCAGCGCAGACTGCACCGTGTTCGACGTGATCCCGCGCGGCTCGCCGAGGCGCCGATGCGCTTCACGCACGTCCACCTTGCGGGCGGACCAGACGAGCTCGAGTACCTCGATTTCGAGCTCGCCGAGGCGCGGGATCGTCTCCACGCGCCCGAAGCTGGGAGCGCAAGACCGATTGTCAATCGGACTTCGAACGACGACCGATGATCAACATTTGCATCCGGCGAACGGCAGGCGGCCATCCGGTCGCGGTTCGCACGCGACGACGCGGCCACGGGCATCCACGGCAATCTCACAACAGGCTTCCAAGGCCTCGCGAAGATGCTGGCGTCCTCGCTGCACGCGCGACTTCATGCCCGAGAGCGAGATGCCGAGCATCTCCGCCGCTTCTCGCTGCGTCAGACCCTCCAATTCCGTCAGGGTGAGCGCCTCGCGGTAGGGCGAGGGAAGCTTGGCCACGAAGGGGGCGACGTACATTGCGAGCACTTCTTCGATGGATCCGTCGTAGGACTCGCTGGGCTCGGCGACCTCCAAGGCATCGCCGTCGTCGGCGACGATGGGCCCACACCTTCGTCGTGCGCGATGGTGGTCGGCGATCGCGCTTCGGGCAACCTGGTACACCCAGGGCCCAAAGCGCTCGTCCTCTCGGAGTGACGACAGGCCACGTTGCATGCGCAGGAAGACGTCTTGCACGACGTCGTCGACATCCATCGGCGACCGGACGCGCTTGGCCACGAAGGGGCGCAATCGCGCCTCTAGGTCACGCCAGGCATCACGAGTCGCCGAGGTAATCACGGTGCGCCTCCGGGCGTGCAGCAGCTTGGCCCACAGCAGGATCGCTCCTCCGCTGACGCCTTCGTCGCTTCGATGGTCGCCGAAGCGACGAAGTTCTCGGCACCGGAACCCGGGAGCCAGTCACGGATGAACGTCCGACTCGCTTCGTTCACCACGATCTTGATGTTCTCGAACCCCGCAACGCGCAACAACGCTTGAAGCGTCTCGATGCTGGCGGCCCCGGAGATGCAGCCAGTCATGGCGGCCATCTCGCCGGCCAACGCTTCGGGCAAAGTGGCCGTTTGGACGACGTCGGAGATCGCGAGACGTCCTCCCGGTTTGAGAACGCGGAGCGCCTCGCGAAACACGGTGGCCTTGTCCGGGCTCAGGTTGATGACGCAGTTCGAGAGGATGACGTCGACGGAGCTCGTCTCGACCGGGAGGTGCTCGATTTCACCCAGGCGAAACTCCACGTTTCGAACCCCGAGCTTCTCGGCGTTCGAGCGGGCCTTCGCGATCATCTCGGAGGTCATGTCGACGCCGAGGACGCGGCCCGTCGGCCCGATCTGCCTTGCTGCGAGGAAGCAGTCGAAGCCTCCGCCCGAGCCGAGGTCGAGGACCGTCTCTCCTAGCCTCAACGCTGCGATGGCCTGCGGGTTACCGCAGCCGAGTCCCATGTTCGCGCCCTCGGGCACGGACGAGAGATCTTCGTCCGTATATCCGAGCGCCAAGCTTGCGTCGGGCTTTGGTGCGCAGCAGCTCGGCGCGCAGCAGCTGGCCGTGGAGTTGGCGACAGCCGCATACTGAGCTCGTACCTGCGTGCGCACATCTTGCTTTGCTCGCTCGTCCAATTCAGCCTCCTTCAAGGATACTCATGAAGACGCTGACCGACTCGGAAGGACGCAGGCTTTACTGCTTCGGGTTCACTTTCCCGTCGCGTCTGCCGTGCGCGCGGCTTCGTGGCTCATCGCGACGGCGGCCAATCTGGTTGCCTCGCTCTTTGCCGCCTCTTCCTTTCGTTCACTGTAGCGACTGGTCAGATAGTTCGACTGGTCGCGAACGAGCAGGGTGAACTTGACGAGCTCCTCCATGACGTCGACGACGCGATCGTAGTAGCTCGAGGGCTTCATGCGACCAGCGTCGTCGAACTCCTGAAAGGCTTTCGCGACCGACGACTGGTTCGGGATCGTCACCATCCTCATCCAACGTCCCAGGACGCGAAGCGCGTTCACGGCGTTGAAGGATTGGGAGCCGCCACTGACTTGCATGACAGCGAGCGTCCGTCCCTGCGTGGGCCTTACACTTGCCGTGTTGAGAGGCAGCCAATCGATCTGACTCTTGAACACGCCCGTGATGGTGCCGTGCCGTTCCGGGCTGCACCACACTTGACCCTCCGACCAATCGGAGAGAGCGCGGAGCTCCTGCACTTTGGGGTGGTCGGCCGGAACGCTGTCGGGCATCGGCAGCCCGTGCGGATCGAAGACCCGCGTTTCCGCGCCAAACTTGCGAAGCAGGCGTTCCGCTTCGAGGGTCAGGAGTCGACTGTACGAGCGCTCGCGCAGTGAGCCGTACAGAAGGAGAATGCGCGGAGGATGAAGCGAGGCCTCCCGGCGAAGCTTGTCGTGGTCCGGTATGTCCAGATGGTCACCCGACACGTTCGGCAGATCGAACGAGGTGGAATCGTCGCCGTTCATCGAAGTTGCCCTCCTTGTGCGAGCGAGGTGGCTTGGTCTTTGGGCTCCGCGGTCTCGTTTGCGCGCACGTCCGCCGGGAACAGACGATCCTTGAGCCACAACGAGAGGTAGACGAGCGCCAGCAGCGCCGGGACCTCGATGAGCGGGCCAACGACGCCAGCGAGCGCCTCACCCGACGAGATTCCAAAAAGGCCGATCGCGACCGCGATGGCGAGCTCGAAGTTGTTGCCGGCCGCGGTGAACGAAAGTGACGCGGTCTCCTGATAGGAGAAGCCAAGCTTCTTCGAGAGGAGGAACGCCGACGTGAACATGATGCCGAAGTAGAGGACGAGCGGGAGAGCGATGCGCAGCACGTCGAAGGGCAGGCTGACGATCTTGTCGCCCTGCATCGCGAACATCAGCACGATCGTGTAGAGCAGGCCGAGCAGCGCCGCGGGCCCGACTTTCGGCAGGAACTTCTTCTCGTACCACTCCTCACCGCGACTTCGTACGAAGCCAACGCGAGTGAGCGCGCCTGCAACGAGCGGCAACCCAAGGAAGAGGAGCACGCTCTTTGCGATCTCCCACATCGAGACGTGGAACTCGGTGCTCTCGGCGCCGAGCCACGTCGGCACGACAGTGATGAAGAACCAGCCCATCACCGAGTAGCAGAGGATCTGGAATACGGAGTTGAGTGCCACGAGGAGCGCAGCGACTTCGCCGCTGCCCTTCGCCAGCATGTTCCAGATGAGGACCATCGCGATGCACCTCGCGAGCCCGATCAGGATGAGCCCGGTGCGGTAGTGGGGCTGGTCGGGCAGCAGCAACCACGCCAGGGCGAACATGAGGATGGGCCCGAGGATCCAATTGAAGGCCAACGAGGCTCCGAAGAGCTTGCCGTTGGCGCTCACGGACTGGAGCTTGCCGTACCGAACCTTGGCGAGGACCGGGTACATCATCCAGAAGAGGCCGATCGCAATCGGCAGCGACACGCCGCCCACTTTGACGGCGTCGAGCGCAGGGCCAATGGCCGGATAGACGCGCCCCAGCGCTACGCCGAGCCCCATCGCTACGAAGATCCATAGGGGGAGAAACCGGTCGATGACCGAGAGCTTGGCGGTGACCTTCGACTTGGAAATCATGTGCGTCCTTGAAGGCGCGAGACGTTGTCAGGGAGCAGGCCAGAGGGCGCCGGCTCGTTGTTTGAAGCTTCCAGAAAAATCGAAATACAGGCCCTGAGAAACGGCTCAGCAGCAGCCGTTCTTGCCGCTCTTGCAGCAGTCTTCCCAGAGGTAGTCCGTGAGAGCGCGCAAGGCGGGGAAGACCGCGCTGTAGAAGATGTACGTCCCTTCGCGGCGCGCCTCGACGAGTCCGGTTCTGACCAATCGATCGATGTGATGACTCAAGGTCGACGCGGGAACGTCCAGCTTGTTCTGGATTTCGCCGGCCGCAGCGCCTTCTTCTCCGGCCTGAACGACGTGCCGCAGGATCCCGAGTCGAACGGGATGCCCCAGCGCGCCGAGCTGTTCCGCGTGCAACTCCAGCTTCCGCGTCATGCCATTCTTCTAGATTATTCGAACCAGTCGTGCAACACGTTGGATGGCGAACGGGGCAAGCGCGGCAGCTCGTGAACGCGTGCTCGGCTTGATTTCCAAGGCTGTGCGGCTTATCGTCATTCAACGATGAGTCGCTCGCCCGAGGCCGCATGCTGCCCGCCCGCCCGCCAGGAGGCGGATCTCCGCCCCGTGGAGGGGCCGGAAGCGGACGAAGAGCTGGCGACGCTCGCCAAGGCGATTGCTCATCCCGCGCGCGTCCAGATCCTGCGCATCCTCACCCGCCGGAACTCGTGCGTCTGCGGAGATATCGTCGACGAATTGCCGCTCGCGCAGTCCACTGTCTCTCAGCATTTGAAGATTCTGAAAGACGCGGGGCTCGTGCGCGGTGACGTCGACGGCCCACGTGTCTGTTACTGCATCGAGCCGAGTGCCGTTCGGCGCTTGAAGGCGCTCGTCGGCGGTCTCTGAGTTGCCATGCTCTTTCTCCGGTATCGGTCTGTCCACCCATCGTTCATCGACGATAGACGAAAGGTTCCGCAACATGCCCAGCACCATCCGCGTCTTCGATCCCGCCCTCTGCTGTTCCACGGGCGTCTGCGGCCCGAGCATCGATCCCGAGCTCGCGCGTTTCGCGGCGGACGTGGACTGGCTGCGCACGCAGGGCGTGACCGTCGAACGATTCAATCTTGCCCAGCAGCCGGGCGCGTTCGCGGAGACAGCGGCTGTCAAAGAGGCCTTGGCGCGTGGCAATGAAGTCCTGCCGCTCGTGATGGTGGATGACCGCATCGCGGTCGAGGGATCGTACCCGTCGAGGCAAACGCTCGCCGCGCTCGCCGGCGTCGTGATCAAAACGGAACCGGCGAAGGCAACGGAATGCTGCGCGCCGAAGAGTGGCACCAAGTCGGGCTGCTGCTGAGAGGCTCGGCGTGAAGCTACTGGAGCATGCACCGCGCAATCTTTTCTTCACGGGAAAGGGAGGCGTTGGCAAGACGAGCACGGCTTGCGCGGTGTCGCTTGCTCTCGCGGCGCGCGGTCGACGGGTGCTGCTCGTCAGCACCGATCCAGCCTCGAACCTGGCAGAAGTGCTGGACGCGCCAGTGGGAGCGGAGATCTCCTCGATCGAGGCCTTTCCCACCCTTCGCGTCCTCAACATCGATCCGGAAATCGCGGCCGCTCGCTATCGCGATCGCGCTCTCGGTCCGTACCGCGAATTGCTTCCCGAGGCTGCCGTCCGCAGCATCGAGGAGCAGTTCTCTGGCGCTTGCACCGTGGAGATCGCGGCGTTCGAGGAATTTGCGAAGCTCGTCGTGGAAGGCGCGGGAGCCGCTGAGTTCGATCACGTCGTGTTCGACACCGCGCCGACCGGACATACGCTCCGCCTGTTGGAGCTGCCAGCCGCTTGGGGGACGTTCCTGGCGACGAACACGGCAGGAAGCTCCTGCCTCGGTCCGCTCGCAGGCCTTCACGCCCAACGTCAACTCTATGAAGACGCGCGGGCAGCGCTGAGCGATCCAGAGCGTACGGTCGTCGTCTTGGTGGCCCGCCCCGACTCCGGAGCGTTGGCGGAAGCAAAACGCACGCTCGCGGAGCTCGAAGCCCTCGGAATCCGTCGCCAGGAACTGGTCGTCAACGGTGTCTTCCGCGCCGCGGAGCGTGCCGATGAGGTGGCTTTCCAGATGGAGACGATGGCGTCGAAGGCGCTCTCTGAAATGCCTTCGGAGCTCCGTGCCCTGCCCCGCACCGAAGTCCCGCTCCTAGGTCATGGGATCGTAGGTTCGGAGGCATTGCAGCGACTGCGTGGGTTGCTCGAGCAAGGCGACGTTCACAGCAGCGTCGAAGACGCGTTTGCGAATCAATCGCTGGAGATTCGCTCCGTCAGCGATGTCCCCTCGTACGAACATTTGGATGACCTGATCACGACGCTGGAAGCGCGAGGGCGCGGCATCGTCATGACCATGGGCAAGGGTGGCGTCGGCAAGACCAGCATCGCTGTGGCGATTGCAGTGGAACTTGCCCGGCGAGGCCACTCCGTCCAGCTGACGACGACGGATCCAGCAGCGCACGTTGCAGATGTTCTTGGCAAAGCGGAGAGCCGCATCCAAGTGTCTCGCATCGATCCGGAGCTCGAGACCAAAGCCTACGCTTCGGAGGTCATGTCGCGCGCTGGAGCGGGACTCGACGCGGCTGGTCGGGCCCTCTTGGAGGAGGATCTTCGGAGCCCCTGCACCGAGGAGATCGCGGTCTTCCGAGCGTTCGCGCGCACCGTCGCGGATGGTGAACGCACCTTCGTCGTCATCGATACGGCTCCGACGGGGCACACGCTGCTCTTGCTCGATGCTGCGGAGTCGTTCCACCGCGAAGTATTGCGTGCGAACGGAGACGTTCCCGACGAGGTTCGTCGATTGCTTCCGCGGCTGAGGGATCCTCAGTTGACCCACACACTCATCGTGACGCTGCCGGAGGCAACGCCGGTTCATGAAGCGTCACAATTGCAGCGCGACCTGCAGCGCGCTGGCATCGAACCGATGGCGTGGGTCGTCAATCAGAGCCTCCTCCCCGTTACCGTGTCGGACCCTTGTTTGACGCTCAGGCGCCATGGGGAAGTGAAATTCCTCGCAGAGGTCTCGACGCTGGGAAAACGGGTGATTGTTCTCCCTTGGACCTCGCGACGAAGCGACGCGAGGCTCGATCTCGTTGGTGCATCGGATCGCGAATCACCAACGTTCGATACGATTTCGGCCCCTTCCTCTCGACTGAAAGCCCGATTCCGATGAGCAAAGGCGTTCTCTTCTTGTGCGTAGCAAACTCGGCCCGAAGCCAAATGGCCGAAGGTTTGGCCCGCATGCTGTTCGGAGACCGCGTTCACATCCAGAGCGCCGGTAGCGAGCCCTCGCAGGTCAATCCTTACGCAACCGAGGTCATGGCAGAACTCGGCGTCGATCTCTCCACCCATCACTCGAAGTCCGTGTCGACGATCGATCCGGCGACCGTCGACACGGTCATCACGCTTTGCGCGGAAGAGGTCTGCCCGGTCTTCCTCGGCAAAGCACGCCGGCTCCATTGGCCGATCCCCGACCCGGCGAGCAAGGATCCTTCCATCCCGCGCGAGGCGATGCTGGCTCGCTTCCGCACGGCGCGCGACACCATTCGAGGCATGCTCGAGCGCTTCGCGCGTGAAGACGCGCTTCTGAATTGAGGCCTGCTCCAGGCCGCGACCGCCTTACGGCCCCGCGTTTGCCTTGAACCAGGCGAGGAAGTCGGCGTCGACGCGCGTGAAGTGATCGATGCCGCGGGCGGGCTCGGGCTGACGGGCGATGCCGACGAGCTTGTCGGTGCGGACACCGTTCTCGACGAGGAAGAGGCCGGCGCCCGAGTCGCCGCCCTTGGTGAACATCGGCGTGCCGAAGCCGTGCAGGTAGCCGTACTCTACGGTCGAAGAGAGCGGGAGGTGGGCGGCTTCCTCGAGCGGCGCTTGCGGCTTCTCGGCCGTGCGAACGACGGCGGCGACTTCGAGCGCTTCGCCGGCATCGACGCGCGCGACCACGTCGGTCAGCGCGGCGTACGCATCGAGCGCGATCGGCGAGTCGAGCGTGAGAAAACCGGCGTCCGGCTTGGCGACGTCTTCGAAGTCCATCGGCTGCCCGAACACGACGGGGTTCGACGCCGAGACCGTCGTGGGAATCGGGGAGTGCGGCGCGATGATCTTGAAGCTCACGAACATCGGATCGAGGCAGTGCGCAGCGGTCACCACCTTGCGCGATGCGACGAGCGTTCCCGTGCAGAACCACAGACCGTTCTGCCTGTCGCGCATCGTCACGTAGACGATGGGCGCGAACGGATCGGCGTTCTTCCCTGGAGTCGTGGGCTTGTCACCCGTGCTGGTCGGCGGCGGCTTGTCGCCCGTGGTGCTCGCGGGGTTTGGTTGCGACTGAGCGCCCGAAGCAGGCGAGGGCACCGGATCCGGATCATCGGCTCCCCGGTCCGAGGTCTGCGAGCTACACGCGGCGCTGCACGTGACCAGCGTTCCAAGGGCCAGAACGGCGCAACTCTGAGCAAGGAGGCGCATACCTCCACGGAAGAGCAACAACCGATCCGCTCGCGCTGCCGAATTCGGTGGCGCAACGTTCGGTGCCTTCGACACTCCCGCCCAGAACGGTGAACGATCGTGCACAGCACGAATGCGAACACCGTTCATGTTCGTCATCGAATCCCGGAAGCGTCTCGTCCGGTGATCGACGGATGGGCGCGCGCGAGGGTCGAACCCCTCACTTCAACTTGTAGTTGTTGCACTCCGTCTTGTGCTTCTTGTAGCCGACCCAGGCCGTGAGGCCTTCGTTCGAGTAGACGTTGAACGCACACTGCGCGTTCTTCGACGCCGTGTAGAGGCCCTCGATCGTCGTCGGGCAGTTCTCGTCGCCGAGGTGCACGCTGTTGATCTGGAAGAGCCCGTAATCCTTCGAGCCGTTCTTGTTCTTGTTGTAGGCGCGCTCGAAGAACGACGACTCCCACTTGGCCGTGCACACCATGGTGGGCACCACGTCCTCGGGGAAGCCTGCGTCACGAAGGAGCTCCGCGACCTCGGACTCCGGAACCTTGCGGCCGGCGAGAAGCTTGTCCTCTGACGTTGCGGTATCGCCTTCGTCTCCTTCGGTATCCGCCGCGCATCCAGCGAACGCGAAGAGAGCGAACAGAGACAAGGATGCCGCCATCAGGGTCTTGAGCTTCATCACGTTGGTAACCTCCGGTTCCCCCGCAAGAACTTGGAGGTGCACTTGAGCAAAGGTCGGGCCTTGTAAGCCGCGCTGCTAAGTCATGGGAAATGCTCATGACACAGCGCAGCGAACTGACTCGATTGGATCAGTCCATCGGTCTGCGCGTGATCCACTGGACATGGCAGATGCCAGTCCTCACGCGGGCTTAGGCCTTACGTATGGGGCGCCAAGCGATCGGCCTTGTCACCGCGCAGCGTCGCGACGCGTTCGGCGCCGTCGAGAGCGAGCGACACGTCGAGAGCGACGTCGCCGCCGAGCTCATCCGAGAAGCCCTCGCCCCATTCGACGAGGACGATGGCCCCATCGCCGCGACGCTCCCGGAGACCGAGCCGGGCGATCTCCATCGCCGTCTTGGCGTGGTCCTCGTCACGAAGACGATAGAGGTCGGCGTGGGCGAGCGTTCCTCGCGGCGTCTCGTACTCCTGAACGAGCGTAAAGGTCGGGCTGGCGATGGCCACGTCGGCCGGAACTCCGAGTGCCCGGGCGACGGCGCGCGCAAGGAAGGTCTTACCGGCGCCGAGGTCACCGCTGAAGAGGGCCAGGTCGCCAGGTTCGAGGATGCGGGCGATCTCGCCTCCGAGTCGGGTCGTGTCTCTGCGGGTTCCCAGTCGCACGATGCGCATGCAGTTCCTTCAGAAGCGAACGAGCGTGCGGAACGTTCCGCCCGCAAGCACGAGCGTTCCGCTTCCGCCGAACGCTGCTCCGATGTCGCCGGCAATCTCGAGTTGCACGTATTCGCCGATCCCGATCGACGCGAACACGGCGCCGTCGCCGAGGAAGCGCCCCGTCTTCTCGGCGCCGAGCGACACGAACGTACCGGCGAGGAGCTCAGGACCGACGAAGATCCGATACTGCGGCAGAACCGGAATCGCGTAGCGCGCACCGCCGGCCGCGATCAGCGCCTTGGGGCCGACGACCTGACTCGTCACGATCGCCCTGAATTCAAGCCCCGGAACGGATTCGAGCGCATACGCGATCACGCCGCCGATCGGCATCGCCGTCGACGGACCACGAGCCTCGTCGGGCTTGGCGATCAGGCCTGACACCCCAATCGACGCGCCGAGCGCGAAGGGGTGATTCTCGGCGTAAGGGTGCTTCACCACCGGCTTTTCGGGCTCCGGAGGCGGGGGCGGAGGAGCAGGAGGCGGGGGCGGAGGAGGCGGTGGTGCAGGCTTGGGCTTCGGCTTGCGCGGTTGTCCGTTCTTCCAGGGAATGTCCGCGTTCGCGAGGCCCTCGGGCCTCAAGAGGAGCGCGAGCATTTCCGAGACCTGCGTCGGCGCCTCGTCCGGATCGAGCTCGCGTGCGAGTGACTCGACCCGCCCCGTGCTCACCTGACATGCCTCGAGCTCGAGGCGATAGACCGTGTAGCCCGCCTCTTCCTTGCCGTCGGGAAGCTTGGCGGGCGGCACGTCCGTGCGCTCGAGGCGGCCAACGACGGTCCAGTCCGAGCTCGAGGCCCGACCCGCCGCGCGATACTCCTCGCTCGTATCGGCAACGCCGTCTTTGACGGCCATCTCCGCCGAGAGCATCTCGGAGTCCGTCGGCAGCGTGTGACCCCGCATCGTCGTCGCCTCGCGCGTCCACTTGCGGGCTTCGTCGAGCTCGGGCTTTGCGAGGTTCTTGGGGGACGTGAACGGCAGCACCGCGACTCTGTCGGCGAGCGCCGTCTTCGAGACCGTGGTGACGAGGAGCGCGCCGCCGACAGCGAGAACTCCGGCCAGCGCTCGAGGCCAGCGAGGCAAGCCGGACAAGCGAAAGAAGCGCGAAGGCGAGCGTGTAGGTCTCAAAGCGAAAGGGAGTCTAGCGCAGCCATGGGAGGCATGGGGGAGGGCGGGGAGCCGGCGACCGGCGACGATGTGCACAGAACACAGAGCGCGCGAAGCACGTTTCTCAGATCGTTCTCGCGGTGAGGTGTCGCGACCTTCTATCCTGAGATCGGAGGTGTCTCTCTTGTCGAATTTGCCGCCGCTCTTCGCCATGCTCGATCGTGGATCCGCCGACGAGCTTCGTCTCGTTCCGGGCGAGGTCCCGTATTGCCTGGTCGAAGGCCAGCGGCGTGATCTCGGCGCTCAACCCATCAACGCGCGCCTCATCGTCGCAGCCGCGTCCGAGCTCCTTTCCCAAGAGGAGATGAACGAGCTGCCGGAGAACCGTCCGCGCATGGTGCGCTACGAGCACGGCGAGACGATGTACGTCATCGAGATCGGGCGTTCGACGCATGGCATCTCACTCGCGATTCGGCCCGGTAGGAAGCCCGCAGCACGCGCCGCCGTGCCGGCTCCGGCCCCGGCGGCTCAGCGTGCGTCCGGGAACGGCGCGAACGGAGCAAGTGGTCTCGAGCTCGCCGTCGACCCGAAGCCCATGAATGCGGCACATGCGGCCACGGCCGCCGCCGTTGCGGCTGCGACGGGAGGCGTCGTCCCGCGCAAGATCGATGCGCTCCTGCACCAGATGCTGCAGGCCAAGGCGTCCGACCTTCACCTCTCCGTCGGCAACCCGCCGGTCATGCGCGTCGACGGCGAGATTCACTTCATGAAGCAGCACCCCATGCTGGGTGTGAACGACGTCCGCGATCTCATGACCGAGATCATGACGAACAAGGCCGCACACGACTTCGAAGAGCTGCACGACGCCGACTTCGCCTACGAGCTCGGCGGCAAGGCTCGCTTCCGCGTGAACGTCTTCGAGGATCGCAACGGCGTCGGCGCGGTCTTGCGTCAGATCCCCATCGACATCCTGACCGCCGAGCAGCTCGGTTTGCCCAAGGCCTGCCTCGACCTCTGCTACCTGTCGAAGGGCCTCGTGGTCGTCACAGGACCGACCGGCTCGGGCAAGTCGACGACGCTCGCGGCGATGATCGACCACATCAACAAGAACCGGTCCGATCACATCATCACGATCGAAGATCCGGTCGAGTTCGTTCACAAG
This sequence comes from Labilithrix luteola, assembly GCF_001263205.1. GTDB lineage: Bacteria > Myxococcota_A > Polyangia > Polyangiales > Polyangiaceae > Labilithrix > Labilithrix luteola. The sequence goes on along the minus strand of NZ_CP012333.1, from coordinate 2,917,088 downwards.
AACGTCAAGTGCCTCGTGAACCAGCGCGAGGTCGGCCAGCATACGAAGAGCTTCAAGAACGCTCTCCGCGCCGCGCTCCGCGAAGATCCGGACATCGTTCTCGTCGGCGAAATGCGCGACCTCGAGACCATCGCCATCGCCATCGAGACCGCCGAAACCGGCCACCTCGTCTTCGGTACGCTCCACACGACGACGGCCGTGAGCACCGTCGATCGCATCATCGACCAGTTCCCGCCGGATCGTCAGGCGCAGGTTCGCGTTATGCTCAGCGAGTCGCTGAAGGGCGTCGTCGCGCAGGTGCTCTGCAAGAAGACCGGCGGCGGTCGCGTGGCGGCCCACGAAATTCTGCTCGGCAACTCGGCTGTCTCCTCGCTCATCCGCGAAGGCAAGACCTTCCAGATGCCGAGCGTCATGCAGACGTCGAAGAACGTCGGCATGGTCACGATGAACGATTCACTCTTCTCGCTCGTTCAGCGCAAGCTCGTCGATCCGAAGGAGGCATGGCTCAAGGCGGTCGACAAGAGCGGCCTGCTCGGCATGTTCAAGAACGCGGGGCTCCCGACCTCGTTTACCTGACGCGAGCGCGGCGTCCGTCGCAGCGCATTGGCCTGCAGTTCGCGAGTTGCCGAAAGCACGCGAACCTGGCTGAGACGCTCGACTGGTGTCTGAACGCGACTCTATCGCCAAACCGCGCGGGGCGGCATCAGCGGCTAGCCGTTCGTTCGGAAACCAAGGCTCGATCACTTCACGCGTGTCGACGCCGACTTCCTCGCCTGGTTCAAGGCGAACGCCGGCCCCTGAACATCCGTCGCATCTCTTGAATGAGACGCGAACGTTGCCAGCCTCCCAAGCGGCGCGCTCTTCGTGCGCAGCTCAGTGTGCGAGGGGGCTGGCGACGTAGCGAATACGTCGGACGGAGTACTGAGGACTGAACCTTCCGCTGCCCACGACGGCGACCATGTCGATCTTCTTGGCGTCGAGCGACAGGTCGAGATGAGCGGTGCCGTTGGCGCCGCCGAAGACCCACGGGGTATCCAACGTGGGCTGGCGGAGCGTGAGATCCCACGTCCAACCGCTCTCCTTCGAATGGACGCCGACGCAGACGCCAGGTGTCTGCCCGCGGGGGTCGACGTCCGGGATCATGTGTTCGAACTCGAGCCGCACGGACGACACATCCGCCACATCATGCGATATCGCGCGCGTGTTGACCATTTCCTCCAGGTTGTCGCGCCCCTCACGCGAACACCGATCGGCGCCGTCGTACCGAGTGAGAAATCGCACCTGATAATCATCAGAGCCTTCGTACTTGGCAAAATCCCAAGAGTCCTGCGAAAGCACGGGGGGCGCAGACTCCTTCAAAGGCCGCGTAAGATCGAATGACATTCGAAGAACATCGCCAGAGTTGAGCTCGGACGTAGTCGGGTTTCCGTCGGCAAGCTGGATAACGAAGGTGGGGCCTTGCTGAGGCGCTGGCGCGACGGATGGGACCGGCGACGGGCTCGCCCTTGCGGGGTTGTCCTTTTCGACACGACCGCCACAGTCAAAGCCCGAGGCCGCGACGGCGAGCAGAACAAACATGGCACTCTTCGAGTTGTTCATCAGAAGTCGCCTTTCAGGGGCGCAGTCGAATGCACGATGCCGATGCGCTGACCGGGACCTGCGGATCGGCCGCGACGACACGGAGCCGAACGTCGCCGCTCGAGCCGTAGTAGATCTCGGCGAACGATTGCACTGTTCCGTTGCTGTTGGTGACGGACCAGTCGCCGCGGATACCGGAAATGAAGCATCGCGTTTTGGCGGCTCGCGCCGCTGGAAGGAGGACAACGTCCCCGGAGGTGGACGCGTTGAGGACTTCGTAGACCGGTACCCAGCCATCACAGCCGGCCGACAACGATTCGGCCTCAAAAGGCAGCTCCCCGAAGCTCGTTCGGCGTGACAGCTTGGTCAACGGGCCATCGTCCACTAGGCCAAAGAAGGCCGTCTCAAGGTTGCCGATGGCGGCATTGCCGATGATCCCGGTCAGGCGGTCGACGGTCTTGTGCTCGCTGTCGATGAACGTCTCGACGAGTGGTTGGCTTCCCTCGAGATCTTCGATCCGTGCCTCTGTTGACCCACACTTCGTGGGGTCAGGTACGGCAGCGATCTCGCTATAGCGGGTTGTTTCGAACAGACCGCCCGCACCGGGGCGAGGCGGATCCGCCTTTTCGCCGTCCCAGCCGACGTGGAGTTGGTAGTTCCCGTTGGGACCCCTGCGGATGGAGATGAAGCTGCCGTCGAAGTTGGGGGCGCCGAAGCGAATCCCTCTCGACTTCTCCACGAAAGGGCCATGGATCGAGCGCCAGAGTCCGCCGCCTCGATCCGATAAAGAGATCGCGTCCGCCCCACCGTTCGCTCTTCATTCCTGCTCCTTCGTTCGACCCGACTCGTCCCGGCTCCGTACGCCTCGAGCCCGCGTCCTCGGCACGCGAATTAGGCATTGGGGGGCATCAGCGGAGCAATGCCCACCCGGCCGCGCTAAGATCACTCTCGGACAAACAAATCGTCCAAGTTGACGAGCCCGCTTCCGTCGGGGCAATTGATCGCATCTCGCGATCGCCACGTAGGACCGCCTTCCGTTCCTACGGAGATGTCGCCAGACGAGGGACTACGTCCACTGTGGCGCGGGCGTTTCCTTGCCCCGTCAAGGGCGCGCCTTTTCCTTCCCCCATGAAGCACCTTACGCGAGGACTTGCTCGGGCCGTCGCCGCACCAGGTCGGGTAAGAAGGATTGGTTCGCGAGGTCGGCTTGCCTCTCGAAAATCACTCCCGACGCGCTGGCACTCGAGGATGTCGCGCGCGCGGCGTCGGTTGCCGTGCATCCGGCGGCGGAGGGTCGCGCGAACTTGGCGAGGGCGCTCGACTGGCATCTGAGCGTCTGGCGCTCCCTTGCTCGGGCCGCTCGAGCGGGCGGTGGTCGATAGGGGCGACTGGATAGCGGCCGGTGGAGTGGCTGCTCTCTGGTTACTGGTGTTGTGAAAGTCGCAGTCGACCGGCCTCCGTCGGGGACCAACGATCCGCACAGTGCCGCTCGAGTGGCCCCGGAGCAGACGAATGGGTTGGGTGGGGGCCACTTGAGTGGCCTCCCCGGGGTGCAAGCGACCTTGTCGAAGCAGTCGACAGGCTCGACCGGGATAGATGTCTTCGCTTCGGGCCGGTCGTGTGCCGCAGTCGATTTTCCTACCAGTCTACGCAACTGACCGGCGCGGTTTGGCGATAGGGTCCCGCAAGCCGTTCGGACGCGGAGTGCGTCTGCGCGCCTAACAGTCAGTGGGGGTCAAGATGTCCGATGCAGCAGCGACGGATGCACAGGATCACGTCTACCGCGACGCGTTCAATGACACTGCGGCCGAACGCGGAGCACTAACGCCAGAGCAAATGCTCCAGATCAATATCGAGCTCCAGGAGGCCGCGACCGGGATCCTCGGGGCAGCGCCGAAAGCGGCGCAGTTGCGTCCGCAGATCGAAAAGGAGCTGCCCTATTTCGATCTCTCGCAGCTCGACAAGTTGGTGACCTATGCGCGCGCCATGACGTTCGCGCAGACCAATTATCTAGGCGCATCGACGCGGAGTGAGCAGCTCCCAGCCCTCATCGAACGCGGCGTGGCTGCCCGCGAACTTCTCCTGTCCGACGCAACGGCGCTCGCGCATCGCGGTCTGCTCGACGGCAAGAAGCTGACCGAGCTCAAGGGATCCGTTGGCTACTTGAACCTTGCCTCCGATCTTGGCGTGCTCGTCACCATCCTGCGTGAGCGTTGGACGGACATTGCAAACCGAACGGCGATCCAGCCGTCGGAGCTCGACGACGCCGAGCGACTGTTCGGAGAGATCACGGAAGCCGTTGCCGCGCGCAACGCGCAGCCGGCGAAGGTCGCCTCCGCCGGTGAGGAGCGTCAGCGTGCGTTCACACTCGCGATCGCGGCGTACGATTCGGTTCGGCGCGCCGTCAACTACCTCCGCTGGCCGCAGGGAGACGCCGACAAGTACGCGCCCACGCTCTTTGCCAATCGCGGGAGCCGCTCGAGCGCCCACAAGGACGAGCCGGTTCAACCGATCGCGTCGCCGGCGCAGCCGAACAATCCCGTCGTGCCCCAGATCGCGACGACTCCGATCGCCCCGGGCATGCCGGGCGCCTCTCCGTTCGTAGACAGCTGACGCGGAATCCTGAGCGGGCGTCATCGTCGTTCGCACGCCGGTGACGCCGGCCTGCGTTCGGGGGGCGGCGCCCACCATTCTTGACGGGCCGCGCGTCCGAGCCGAATCTTTGGCGCATGCCGATCGCCGAAGAGGAAGCTCTCGCCTGTCTGAACGTTCTCGTTGCGATGGCGCGCGCGGACGGCAAGATCGACCCCGCCGAGAAGAAGTCGCTCGCCGCGGCGATTGCGAGCTTCGATCTGCCGCCGAGTATCTCGGCCGATCAGTTGCTTGCCGAGAAGGTCGATGTCGACGCCGAGCTCGCGAAGATCGGCACGTCCGACGCGCGTGAGCAGATCTATCGGAGCGCCTGGTTTCTCGCGCATGCCGACGGGCGGTCGGTGCCCGAGGAGCGCGCGATTCTCGACCGCATCGCGGCGGTGACGAACCCGAGCGACGCGCTTCGGGCGCAGCTCTCGAACCTCGCGCCGGCCAAGGGGCGGTCGTCCGCGTTCGTGGAGTCGCTTCGCGGCCTGTTCCGCGCGCGCGCCTGAGCGCTCAGGCAGCGCGGTGCAGGCGGAGGACGCTCTCCTCCGCCGGCACGCCGAGGCGAAGCGGAAAGCCGTAGTGACCCGTTCCGCGGTGAACCCACATGCGATCGGTTCCGCGGGCCCAGAAGCCGTGGTCCGGGATGCGAATGCCGAAGAGGCGCAGGAACGTCCACGACGAGCCGAGGCTGAGCAGGCCGACCTGTCCGCCGTGCGTGTGACCGGAGAGGACGAGATCCGCCTCGCCTTCGGGAGATGCTTGAACGCGCCCGGGTCGTGGAGAAGCACGATGCGCGTCGTGTCGGGGAGGCGCGGGTTCTCGGCGCACACGCGCTGGAGGTGGGCGTTGCGCTCGGCCCAGACGAAGTCCATGCCGAGGACCTGGACGGGGCCGGTCTCGGTGTCGACGACCTTCGAGCCGTCGACGAGCAGCTCGATTCCATTCTCCACGAGCGCGCGCCGCACGATCTCGGGCGCTTCGTGATCATGATTGCCGTGGCACGCGAACACCTTGCCCGGAAGCGCGCGCAGAGGCTCGAGGGCCCGTAGGAGCAGGTCCGGGTCACTCTGCGATTCCATCGTGAGGAAGTCGCCGGTGAGAAAGACGAGATCCGGCTTCGCGGCCACGGCGCGCTCGGAGATTCGCCTGAGTCGCGCGACCGACATGAAAGGACCGAGATGCGGATCCGAGATCTGCACGATGCGGAGCGGTCGCTCTTCCCGCGCGTCACCACGCGGATGAGGCGCGAGCTCGCCGGCGCTCGGGCCCCGCGGATGCCCGAGCACCAGATCGATCTCCTCGCGCTTCGTGGTCAGCGACTGGAGCATGCCCACCGCGGCCAGCGCGTAGGGCAGCCACGGCGCCCAGGGATGGAAGCCGAGCGCGATGGCGATTGCCCAGGGAAGCGCGAGCAATGTGCCGGCCACGAAGAACGATGCGGGCCAGCTGATCAGCAGCCTGTACGGCAGCGGCCGCATGCGCGGGCGTGCGAGACCGAGAAAGTTCAGGTACGCGGCGACGTGGAAGGCCGCGTAGATCGGTAGGATCGCCGGGAAGGACGACGCCAGCGCCACCGCAATCAGCGAGTAGATGCCGAGCAAAATCCCGGCGAATACGGCGAAGGCGCGCGAGCGAAACGCCGCCATCCCCACCACCACGAGCCATCCGCCCAACGACAGGGCGCTGAACCAGGACATCCTGACAGTCTACGATGCTCGAAGGCGCGGCACCGTTACGGGTGTGCTTGCTCGCGGTTACCGCTTGGAGCGTGAAGCCTTTTTGCCCGCGGGCGCGACGACCTGAACGGGCGGCGCGGCCATCGTTCGCTCCCACACGGCCAGCCGCAGCGCTTCGCCGAGAAAGACCGGCCGCGGTTTGGCTTTGAGGGTCTCGGCGAGCGCGTCCGGGACGGGGCTTCGCCTCCAGTTCGCGTCAGGACGAGCCGAGGCCGCGACGAAGCGGCCCATGCGGTCGATCTCGTAGTCGACGGCTTGGACCGCTTCCTCCATGTGCGAATAGCGATCCATCGATCGACCGTCGAGTTGGATTTCCCACATCTTGCCGCGCGCACCTCGCTTGAGAACGAGCACCTCGTTCGCGCGTCCGGCGCGCTTTTCGAAGTGCAGGCCCACGCCGTGGCGACCGAGCGAGAACCATGCGTTGCCCGAGATCGCGCGCACCTCGCCGTCGACCTTCAACGTGAGCGGGTCGAAGCTCGCCGCTCGCTCCTGGATCTCGGGCAGCGTGACCGCCCCGGCCTCGAGCTCGAAGCCTGGTCGATCGAACTGGATGCGCTCCCAGACGCGCGCCGCTTCGCGAACGTCGCCACCACGGAGATCCATGTCGCGAGGCGCGCCGAAGAGGGAAGGGAGCGTGCAGAGGCTCAGCGTCGACAGGTCCACGAAGTCGAGGATGAGGCAGTCCTTCTTGCCTGGATGAAGGCGCGTTCCGCGCCCCACGCATTGCGCGTAGAGGCCCTCGGAGCGCGTGGGCCTCGCCATGGCGACGCAGGAGACGCCGGGATCGTCGAAGCCCTCGGTGAGCACGCCCACGTTCGTGAGTACTTGCGTGCGGCCCTCGCGGAACTCGGCCAAGGCCTGCGCACGAACGTCACTCGGCATCGCGCCGTGGACGATGCCCGCCGGAACGCCGAGGACGTTGAGCGAGCGCGCCAGGTTCTTCGCATGACCGACGGTCACGCAAAACGCAATCGTGCGTCTGTCGCGAGCGAGCTCCTGGATCGAGCGGGCTACGAGCGCGTTTCGCTCTTCGATGTCGACCGCCTCCGCAAGCTCCTCTTCCTGGAAATCGAGGCCGCCCTTCGAGAGCTTCTGGAGGTCGGCGTTCGTCGAGACGCGGAAACCTCGCAGCGGTGCGAGGTAGCCGTCGTCGATCATTTCGGGCAGCGTTCGCGTGTACACGAGGCGCTCGAAGACCTCGTCGAGGCCCTTGCCGTCGCCTCGTGACGTCGTGGCGGTGAAGCCGAGGAGCGTGCCGGTCCAGCCGTCGTCGAACGCACCGAGCTGCCGAAGTACGCGGAGGTTGTCGTCGGCAGCGGCGTGATGGCACTCGTCGTAGATGACGAGGCCGAAGTCTCGGCCCTGAATCACGCGCGCGAGCCGCTCTTCATGGAGGGAGCGAATCGAGCAGACGAGCACCTTGGCGTCGGCCGACGCGCGATCCGCGCCCCGTTCGATCGACACGACGGCGGCGCCGTCCATGGCGCGTTCGATCTTCTCGCGGGCCTGGGTGAGGAGCTCTTCGCGATGGGCGAGCACGAGCACCTGGCGTCGCGCGAGACGCGCGAGCTGCGAGAACACGACGGTCTTGCCTGCACCGGTCGGCAAGCAAACGAGCAAGCGCCGCGTGCCCTCGCGCCGCGCCTTCAGCACGGCCTCGATGGCGTCACGCTGGTAGGGGCGAAGCGAGGGAGCAGTCATGGTCGTTCCCTCGGCCTTCTTACCGCGTCGGTTGCGCCGACGCCGCTCGAAAATCGAAGGGCTCCCTTCCTCGGTTGCCTCGCAAGAACGCTATCGGTCGCGCGGCGCGAGCACGATGATCATCATTCCAAGCACGGCAACGCTCGCGCCGACGACGTCCCAGCGGGTGGGTCGCTCGCCTTCGACGAGCCAAAGCCAGAGGAGCGCCGTCGCGATGTAGACACCGCCGTAGGCTGCGTAGGTTCGCGCGGCGCCGGTCGGATGAAGCGTCAGCAGCCACGCGAAGACGGCAAGCGAGATCGCCGCGGGAAGCAGGAGCCACGGCGACCCTGCCTTGCGAAGCCAGAGGTACGGGAGATAGCAGCCGAGGATCTCGGCGATCGCAGTCGCGACGAAAAGAGCGCCGGTACGGGCGACCACCAACAACGAGGAGCTTGCTGCGGACATCCGTTTCTACCGGCTCTTGCTCGTGTTACCGGTCGTTCTGCGCGTGACCTTCCGCCCGCGCTCGACGAGGTCGCATTCGCCGCGCCCACATCGACGAAGCGCCTCACGAAGCCGATCGCGGACGGCCACGAGCGCTTCGATGCGTTCCTCCGATCGACGCAGTGCAGACTCGATACGGGCCGACTCGCGGGCGCAGGTCGCGGTGTCGTCCGCAACGGCCACGAGCATGGCTTGCACCTCCTCGAGCGTGAGGCTCAGGTCCTGGAGCTGCCTGACGAGCTTGATTCGGTCGACGGCGGTCTCGTCGAAGACTCGGTATCCAGACGCGCGACGGGCTGCAGCGGGCAGGACGCCGACTCGCTCGTAATAGCGGACGGTGTCGACCGTTACGCCGGCGCGTTCGGCGACCTCACCGATCTTGAGCGTCTGCACGGCATCAGCATAGTCGCCTTGACTCTGGAGTCGACTCCAGACTCCAGACTGTGCTGCGTGAGACAGGTGCACTTCCTGATCGTGGCGTCCGTTCTCGCGGCGCTTGGCACGACCTCATGCAGAAAGGCTGATGCTCCCATGGAACAGACCGACAAGAATCTTCCACCGATTGCCTGTTCGTTGAACGCCCTGACGGATGCAGAACGCCATCGGGAGGGCGAGCTCCTCGATCTCCATCTCGAGTCGATTCGTGAGCGCAGAGAGAGGGCCGACGGTTACTCGTACCGCTATCCCGAAGATCCGGGGTTGTTCGCGCGGATGGCCGAGCTCGTCGGCTTGGAGCACCGGTGCTGTCCGTTCCTCGATTCTCGGCTCGAGTGGGCGGGGGCCGAAGCGACGCCGTGGTTGCACGTCACCGGTGGCGCGCGGGTCAAGCCGTTCGTCGCGGACACGTTCGGCGCGCCGCACGACTAATCTCTCGTGAGCACTCGTAGGGCGCGTCGGTTGAGCCCACGCCGCTCAGAAAATGCCGGAGAGGGAGAGCCCCCCGCCCGAAGGCACGGGCGCCGCGCCGATCCAAACCGAAGCGCCCTTCGGGTTCTGGCGGTGGAGATGCGGAACGAGGATGCCGACCGTAGCGCCGGCGAGCGAGCCCGCGATGACGTCGGTGGGGAAGTGCGCACCCGCGCGGACGCGTTCGTAGCTCACGCCCGTGGTGAGCGCGGCGCCGACGAGGAGCGTGAGCCACGGACGGAACGACTTCGGCGAACGAATGAAGGCCAGGTACGTCGCCGTCGCGCTGACCGAAGCGACCGTCGCCGCGTGGCCGGAGAAGAAGGAGAGTGAGGCGTCGGTGTCGCTGATCGACGGCGACTTGTCCGAGCCGCCGTACTGCTCATCGAGCTTGGCTTGCTCGGAGTACGCGCGCGGGCGAGGCCTTCGCACGGCGACCTTCGCGATGTCGGTGAGGGCCAGCGTCAGCGAGAGAGTCTCGGCGTAGAGAACGAAATCGACGAGGGCTGCCTTCTCGCCATCGCGAAAGCCCGTCACGACCGGGTCGATGACCGCGTAACTGAGCGCGAGGTAGAGGCCGACGTTCGAGTACGTGTTCGCGTTCGAGTCGAAGGTTTGCGTGATGGCGCCGCGGTCGATCGGCAGAAGGACGCCCGGATCGCCGGGGCGTTGCGGCTTGATCTCGCCGGTGGAGAGGATGAGCTCGTTGAGGAGGGAGAAGCCGCCGGCCGCGGCGATGAGTGCGCCGTCGGTGATGGGGTCGACCTTGAAGGCCGCACCCGTGGTGACGCCGGGAGGCGGCGTGGCCATGCCCTGACCGTCGGTCACGACCGCGGCCGTTGGCGCCGGAGCAGGCGTCGTCGTGGGCTGCGCTGCCTGCGCTTGCGCCGGAACCGGCTCCTGGGCCGGCTCGGGATCCTGGTCGGCGGACGCCGCGGGCGCGCAGAGCGCGAGGCCTACGGCCGTGGAGAAGCCAAGATAGCGAGAAACTGCACTTCGATTCATCGTCAGGAGGAGGTGGTGGCGGAGGGCTTCATCAGGTCGGCGTGCATGCGCCCGACCCTATTCGCGATCAGGAGCCAGACGACACCGAGCACGATGTCGACGCCGACCATCATCTTTAGCCCGATATCGCCGAAAGCCGGCAGGATGAAGTTGGTCGCCGCAAAAATGAAGGCGGCCGCCAGGGCGTCTCCCCCGCGGACCACGAACGTGTCATTGAAGTTCTTCGCGCTGTATTTCTCCACCGTCGACACAGGCAGATACAGGGTTTCCTTCGTGTTCGATTGGATCGAGTAGTCCGTTGCGTTCTCGAGAATCTTCGTCCAGCGAATGACGGCGAGGGCGGGGACGACCAGGAAGGCCGCGCCGCCCACGAGGCCGACGATCGGCTCGAAGAAGAGGGCGATGCGCGAGCCGAACCGACGCTGGATGCGTGACGTGAGGAACAACTGAATGCCGAACGTGATGACGTTCTGGAAGAGATAGAACTCGCCGTAGAACGCTCGGACGGCCTCGCTCGACAGGTGCTGGCGCGAAACCATCTTGTCGAGGATCCACTCGTTGTTCGTGTTGACGATGTTCAGGATGAGCATCATCAACGCGACGAGCCGCAGGTAGGGCGATTCGACGACCATGAGCACGGCGTTGCCCTTGTGGGACGCTCCGGCGCTCGACGTGGAGGGAGCCTTGCCTCCGCCCTGATCCTTGGCGTCCTTCGCGTTGCCATTGTTTGGCACCGCGGCCGTGTTCCTCCCGCGCACCGCCGCGAAATGAAGAATGTAAATTGCAAGCAGTAGGCAAATCACCAACACCACGGCAGACATGAACAGCATCTGCTGGGTGGAGAGCTTCTTCGCGAACTGAGAGACGACCAGCGTTCCGAAGATGCCGCCGGTGACGCCTCCGACCCCGATGAAGCCGTAGAGGCGGGTGCCTTCGGCTTTCGTCCAGACGTCGGCCGCGAGGCTCCAGAACTGGGAGACGATCATCAGATTGAACGTCGAGACCCAGACGAAGTACGTGTACCCGGTGATCTTGTCGCCGCTCGGGAGGAAGACGGCGAAGGCGACGAGGCACGCGATGAACACGAGGAACGTCGCGACAATCAGCTTCGAGCGTGCGACGCGCGGGACGATCTTTCCGTAGACGTAGGCGAAGACGCCGACGAAGGCCGTCGTGAGGATGAGGGCAATCGACTTGTTGTCGACGCCGATCTTCTCCTGGAGCACGCTGCTCCGAAGCGGCTTGACGATGTAGTAAGCCGTCAGCGCGAAGAAGATCCACGCCGTCGATGCGAAGAGCGGAGCGACCTCGCCATGCTTCGCGTCGACGATGGGTTTGAGGAAGGCGATGCTCGGCTTGTCGGCATCGGAGGAGTCCGTACCTGGGCCGCCGTGCTGCCCGGGTTGCTCGGAAGAAGGCTTCGGGCTGTCGCTCATGGGCCGTACTGCGTTTTGCTTTCGGACGCTGGCGATTGCGTCGATTCACGGAGGACGATTCGGGGACCCGTGCTCGCGTACCTGCTCGTGTTCCGGTTCGTGATTCGCGCGCCGCCGACTTACGCTTCTTTGCCGAACCAGTTCGCGCTATCGCTTGCTCGGCTGGAGGAGACGGGCGTGGAGTCTATACACAAACCCGGCGCTGTTACAGGTTCGCAGCGCGGCCGCGCGAACAATCTCGACGTTGGGCTCGACGTTGGGCTCGACCTTGGGCGACGCTTCGCCAGCCTCCTCGTCGTCGGCTCGCTGCTCGTTGGATGCGGGCACAAGGAACCGTCGTCACCGCGTGAGATGTCGCCGCCGGAGAAGGCTTCGTCCCTCGTCGTGACCTCCTTCGACCTGCCGCCCGGCGAGCGCGGCCGAGAGCTCTCCGGCATCGCCTGGGACGACCGAAATCGCACGCTCTATGCGGTTTCGGACGAAACCCCCATCATCCTTCCGCTCGTTCCTTCGCCTGGGTTCGATACGTTCACGTTCCAGGAGCCCATCCACGTGGCGTACGACGGTGCGTGGGACGGCGAGGGGATCGCCGTTCTCGACGACGGCTTCGCGATTGCCAACGAGGTCGGTCCGAAGATCTTCGAGGTCGATCGGAACGGTCGATTTCGAGCAGACGTCGACGTCCCGATTCACTACTCGGCGTGCGGAGCGAACGCGGCGTTCGAGAGCCTCTCGCTCACGGCGGATGGGCGCTGGCTCTTCACCGCCAACGAGCGCGCACTGGCGAGCGACGAGGATCCGCCGACCACGACGCGTGGAACCACGGTTCGTATCCTGCGCATCGACCGCAAGACGAACGCGCGGGGGGAGTTCGCGTATCGCTCCGATCCGATCTTTGCGGAAGGCGCGCGCGGCGAGATCGGCATCACGGACCTCGCTGCCATCTCCGACGTGGACGTCCTCGTGCTCGAGCGTGCCTACGTTCCGAACGTAGGCAATCGGGTGCGCGTGTACCGCGTCGACCTCTCTCATGCCGCGGACATTCGCAACCTCGAGAGTGTCGGCCCTACGACACCTGTCGTCGAAAAGAAGCTGCTCGTCGACATCGCCGACATTCCTGGGCAGGCCGGGCGACAAGGTTCGCGGTGGTTCTATCCGAACTTCGAAGGCATGGCCCTCGGTCCAAAGCTCCCCGACGGACGACGCCTTCTTTTTCTGGTGAGTGACGACAACGGCAAACGCGAACAGGTCGCGCGCCTCCTCGTTCTAGGCTTCAGGGACCTGCCATGAGCGTTCGTTCGGCGGAGGTCGACGCGGTCCGATGCTCGCCGGCATCGGAGCCTGGAGCGGTCATGTTGGTGGGGATGCCCTTCGAGCGCTTCGAGCGCTTCGTGCGCGAGCGAGTACGAGAGCGAGTACGTGACTTAGTGCGCGAACGCGAGCAGCGCGCCGGCCAGTACCGCGGCGGCAGCGCTCGAGGCAATGAGTCCGAGGCCTCTGCGCCTGAGCTTCGCCCGACGACCGCGATCGCAAATCGGCTCCGCGCCGGACGCGGTGAGACGCACGCCTCGCATCGCCGCAATGCTGCACGTACCCATGAACGACGCTTGAACTCCGTAGATGCCCAGGAAAAAGAAGGGCACGAGGAGCAGAATCGTCCGGTGGGACGCGCCCGTTTCCCGCAGCAGAACGGCGAGCCCGAGCGCGACGGCAATGGTGGCAACTCCACGGCGGAGCTGCGCTCCTTGAGTCTGCGCGTTCGAGTTCTGGAGATCGACAGACGCAGCCATCACTCACAGAGTTTAGTCATGAATCGGCCAGGGGCCAGCGGGAAAGCCGGTGCCGGTTCGATGCGTGCATTCCCGACGACGAGCATGGGTGCGAGGCGTGACCATGGCGGTAAGCTTGTTCAGGGGCTCCCCGCACTTCGCATCCACTCTTCTCTCGACTTGGCCGTCGACTTGGCCCTCCATTCGGCGCGCTCGGCGCATCTCTAGACGACGAAACCCATGCTCGGATTCGTGTGGCGCTTCTTGGACCTTCGACCCGGCGAAAAACGGTCGGTCGTCCTTTCGTTCAGCGTCCTCTTCTTGATCATCAGCGCGCATACGACGCTCGAAACCGCGCGCGACGCACTCTTCCTCACGAAGCTCCCTCCTCGTGACCTGAACATCGTTTACGTGATCCTGGCCGGCCTCACCTTCGTCGTGGCCTACGGGAGCACCTGGTTCGCCGACCGGATTGGGCGGCGTAACGCGTTGATCTGCACGCTGGTCGTCGCGGCCTACGTGACCACGCTCCTCCACTTCCAGGCGCCGACGCCTCGCATGGCGATGGCGCTCTACCTCTTCTGTGGACTGGTAGGCGCTCTCTTGACGCCTCAGTTCTGGATGCTCGCGGCTCAGGTGTTCACCGTTGCCCAAGGGCGTCGTCTGTTCGGACCGATCGCCTCGGGCGGTGTCGTGGGCGGCGTCGTGGGAGCGAGTGTCGCCGCCCTGCTCTTGCAGGTCTTGCCGGTGACGTCGCTGCTTCTCGTCGCGTCGGGATTGTTCATTCTCACGGCGCTCGTTCTCACCCTGGCGCCGGCCGAACGCGTGGCTCCGCAGCCAACGGGCGAAGCGGCGCGCCGCGAACGCGAACGGCGCTATCAGCTGTTCCGAGAGAATCCGTTTCTCGCGCGCATCGCCGGACTCGTCGCCGTGTCGACGGCCGCCGTTCTCGTCGTCGACTACCTCTTCAAATCGACGGTGGCGCGCATGGTCCCCGCCGCCTCGATGGGTGACTTCTTCGCCCGGTACTACGCGCTGATGAACGGGCTCTCGCTCGTCGTGCAGCTCGTTCTCGCGAGCCGCATGATCCGGCGCTTCGGCGTCATCGGCGCCGTCGGCTTCATGCCGTTCTTGCTCCTCGGCGGTGGCCTGAGCGCGCTGCTGGGGAGCGGCGTGTTCCTCATCGTGTTGGGCCTCAAAGGCATCGACGGCGGCCTCCGCTACTCGCTCAATCGCGTGGCCACGGAGCTTCTCTACCTGCCGCTTCCGAAGGAAGTGCGCGAGCGCGGCAAGAGCTTCGTCGACGGCGTGCTCTCGAAGGTGGTGCAGGCCCTCACGGCCGTCGTCCTCTACTACCTGGCAATGCAGGGCCTGGCGTCGGCGCGCATTCTCGCTGCCATCATCGCGGGGCTCAGCGCCCTGTGGCTCGGGACCGCCATCACGCTGCGTTCGCGGTACCTCGATCTGTTCCGGCGTGCCCTCACGAAGGGATCGCTCGATGCTCGCGCAGGCGTCGGCGAGCTCGACTTGCGCTCGGCCGAATTGATCGTCGAGTCGATGGCCAGCGCGGATCCCGCCACGGTCATCGCGGCGATGGACGTCCTCCAGATCCATCACCACACGAAGCTCATTCCGGCGCTCGTCCTCTACCATGACGACTCCAGCGTCTTGATTCACGCGCTCGAGCTCTTCGGAGCTTCGAAGCGCAAGGACTGGTATGCGCTGGCGGAGCGACTGCTCCAGAATCCGAGCGAAGACGTTCGCATCGCGACGGTGCGCGCGCTCGCCAAGCACGGACGCCTCGAGCCGCTCCGCCGTGCGGTTGACGACGCGAACTCGCGCGTGCACGCGTACGCGGCGTTCCACGTGGCCATCCAGGAGGCCCAGACCGACCTCCTCGAGCACCCACTGATACGGGCGGTTCTCGAGGTTCCCGGGCAGTTCGGTCTGGCCACGCGCCTCGGTCTCCTCGCGGCCGTGTCCGACGCACCCGATACTCGCGCGACGTCGCTGCTCCTCGCGATGACGAAGCGGCCCGAGATTTGTGCCGATGCGGAGGCGATGGAGCTCATGGCCACGGCGGTCGCGAAGCTGAAGGAGCCGCAGTTCGTTCCCATCTTCGTCGCGCACCTCGGCAAGCGGGCAGGGCGCGACGCGATTCGTGAAGCACTCGTCGCCATCGGTGACCGTGCTCTCACGGCGCTCTCGGCGGCGCTCGACGACCCGACCACGGATCGTTCGGTGCGCTTGCACGTCCCGCGCACGATCTCCCGCTTCGGCACGCAGCGCGCGGCCGACATCCTCGTCGACGGCCTCGCCGTGGAGAA
Source organism: Labilithrix luteola (assembly GCF_001263205.1). Lineage (GTDB taxonomy): Bacteria > Myxococcota_A > Polyangia > Polyangiales > Polyangiaceae > Labilithrix > Labilithrix luteola. The sequence continues at coordinate 2,901,501 of NZ_CP012333.1, read as the reverse complement.
AGACGGAGCCGTTCGCTTCAAGCTCATTCGCGCACTGGGCCAGCTGACGGCGCACTTCGACGTGAAGATCGACCGTGTGGGTGTCGAAAAGGAGGCGCGTCGCAACCTCGAGGAGTACTTGAGGCTCCTCGCGCAGCACGTGGCCCTCGCGTCGTCACGGGATCCGAAGCAGGTCATCGCCATCGACGGTGCATCGCTGCTCTTCGGTCTTCTCGACGACAAGCTTCGCCAGTCGATGGAGCGTGCGTTCCGCCTTCTCAAGCTCGCGCACCCGCAGGAAGACATCCAGAGCGTGCACACCGCGGCACTGTCTTCGGATCGGCATGCGCGCGCGAACGCCAGCGAGTTCCTCGATGCGCTGCTCGCGCGTCGTGATCAGGAAGCCCTTCGCGCGCTGTTGCGCGTGGTCGTCGACGACGCGAACGACGAAGTGCGTGTCGATCGAGCCGCGGAGCTCGTTCCGGGGCTCATTCGCGATCACGACCAAGCGCTCGCCGCGCTCATCGACGATCACGATCGCCCGCTCGCGGCGCTCGCTGCGTACCATGCGGCTTCGCTCGGCAAGGGCGAGCTGCGCGATACGGCGGGCGCACAAGGGCGGCGCCCGTCGCTGCTCGGAATCGCCGAACGCATTTTCCCCGAACCGCAACCGAACCTGAGGCCGAATCGTGCCTGATCGCGAACCCACCCCGCAGGTCGTCCGCGAGCTCTTCCTCTCCTCGCTTCTTTTTCAGAGCCCGAAGACCCTGGGCCCCGTGATGCAGCGCATCGCGACGAAGATGGAAGACGTGTACGTGGCCGAGGGCGAGAGCATCTATCGCATCGGAGAGAAGCCCGAGCGCCACTACTTCGTCGTGAGCGGCGAGGTCGCCCTCACGGCGCCGGGAACACCCACGTGGACCTTCCGCGAGCGTTCGCTCATCGGCACGATCGACGTCGGGCTCAATCGCCCGCGTGCTCGTAACGCCGTCGCCGTCAAGCGCACGCACTTGCTCGCCATGCCTGCAGAGGAATGGCTCTCGCTCCTCGAAGACATCTTCGAGTTCGCCGAGCGAGCCATTCGCCTCACCGCCGCGGGGGTCGACACGCTCCGAACCCGCAAGCCACCGCTTGGCGGCTTCGATCCGCCGACGGGCGAGATCGTTCCGCTCGGCGAGAGGCTCGACCTCGTCGGGCGCATTCTGCTTCTGCGCAAGGTCGACCTCTGTCGTCGCGCCGGGTCGCAGGCGCTCGCGACCATCGCGGAGCTCGCCGACGAGCGTCGACTCGATGCGGGTGAGCCGTTTCCCCTGTCGGACGATCGAGGCGGCCGCGTCTTCGTGGTCGTGTCGGGTGAAATCGAGGTGACACGCGCCGAGCCGGAGCTGACCGGAACATTCCGGACCGGTCAGGTGGTTCGCGGCGTCGAAGCGCTCGGCTCGCAGGGGGATTATGAGGCGAAGGCCCTCGTACCGAGCGCGGTGCTCTCGATTTCCATCGAGGACTATTTCGACGTCATGGAAGACCAGTTCGACCTCGCCCGTGCCGCGATCGCGGCCACCGCGGAGGAGCGCGAACGGTTGCTGAATCGGCAGGTCTCTCAAGACGAGGTCTGAAGTCCTCGGCCGGCCCCCGGCTGGACACCGCGGCTCCGCTCGATAAATTGCAGAGGGACCGCATGCGCTGCCTGGACGAAAACGAGCTGTCCGCGCACCTCGCAGGACGGTTCAATCCGGGTGCGCGTGATCCCGACGCGACCGAGCGCATCACCGAGCACCTCGACGAGTGCGCGACGTGTGCGGATCTCATGATGGCGCTCGCCCGCGCGTATCCGGTCGAGCCGCCGCTCACCGGCGTTCCGCACTCGATGGACATCACCGAGATCATGTCGCGGGCGCCGCTCGATCCTTATGCCCCGCAACGGAAAGAGACGGGGGAGGAGGCCCCTCCGACCCAGATCGGGCGTTACGTCGTGCTCGCACCGCTCGGGACCGGCGGCATGGGCGTGGTCTACGCCGCGTACGATCCGAAGCTCGACCGTAAAGTTGCGATCAAACTTCTACGCGGACGTTCGGGGGAAGACGAGCAGGCGCGCCATGCGCAGCGCACGTTGATGCGCGAGGCGCGCACGATGGCGCGGATTTCCCATCCGAACGTGCTCGCCGTGCACGACGTCGGCTCGCACGACGGTCATGTGTTTCTCGTCATGGATTTCGTCGACGGCGGAACGCTACGCCACTGGCTGCGAAGTCACAGGCACGAGCCCGGTGAGATCTTGAAGGCCGTGCTCCACGCAGGCAGTGGTCTCGTCGCGGCGCACAAGGCCGGCCTCGTTCATCGTGATTTCAAGCCGGACAACGTGCTCGTGTCGCGCGACGGTCGCGTGCTCGTCGCCGACTTCGGCCTCACGAGCGCGACGCCCAGCATTGGCGGCATTCGTTCGCCGGATGGAGGCGGTGCAGCCGGAACGCCCGGCTACATGGCGCCCGAAGTGAGGTTGGGCGCGGAGGCGGACGAGCGAAGCGATCAGTACAGTTTCTGCGTCACGCTCCACGAGTCGCTCCTCGGCGAGCGCCCGCCGGAAGATCGACCGTCCGACGTGCTCGAACGAGCCTTCGGCATTCCCGACGCTGTGAAGGTCGCGATCCGCCGTGGTCTGTCGCCTGCGCCCCAAGGGCGGTTCTCGTCGATGCAGGCGCTGCTCGACGAGCTGGCTGCGAACGTTCCGGAAGTGACGCCGACGCGAGCGACGCCGCTGCCGGGGAGCTTCGCGTCGGCCGTCGTCACCACGGTGTCTTCGCGCCGCAAACGGAGTGTGTGGCCGCTGGCCGTCGCGTCGTTCGCGGTCGTGGTCCTGTCGGGGCTGACGCTCCACTTCGTTTCGTCTGGAGCGCGGCCCACGGCGGCCGCATCGGTCACGGAAGCGTCGAAGACGGCGACGAGCGCCGCGTCGGACACACGAGCCGGCGACCTTCCCCCGGCGTTTCCGACCTTGTCGGCACCCGCTCCGCCGACCACGTCGAGCGCCTCACCCTCGAGCGTCCCTCGTCGGAAGCCGTCGTCGCGCCCTGCCAGCCGGTCAGGCCCTCCGGCTTCGGGCGACCCTCTGTCGCGACAGTATTGAGTCCGCTACGTTGTCTTCGCCTTTGAATCGCGTTTCTCTGACCTCCGGCGCAGCGCTTGCCATCGCGCTCGCCCTCACGACGCCCGCCTACGGCGCGGACACGTCGGCCCCGGCCGGCGCGCTCTTTCGTCAGGGCCGCGAGGACATGGCGAAGGGCAACTACGACCAGGCTTGTTCGCGGTTTTCGGAGAGCCTCCGGCTCCTGCCCGCGGTCGGCACCATGCTCAATCTCGCCGATTGCGAGGAGCATCGCGGCCGCGTGGCCGATGCGCTCGCCAACTTCCAGCACGCGCTCGATGCGATGGCGAAGAACGACGATCGGAACGCCTACGCTCGGGGGCGCATCGCCAAGCTCCAGCCGCGTGTTCCGCACGTACGTCTCGTTCCGTCCGGCGGTCCGCTCAGCGTCGAGCTGGACGGCGTGCAGCTCGGTGATGCGGCTCTCGACGTTCCGCTTCCCGTCAATCCGGGGGCGCGCACCGTCGTGGTCCACGCCTCGGGACGGCAAGACCGCAGCTATTCCGTTCAGGTCGCCGAAGGGGCGACGTTGGACGTCGCGATCCAGCCCGGCGATCTGCTCCCTGCTCGCGAGCTCGACGCGAAGTCCGACGCTCGGGTCACGCCCGTCGCGACGCCCTCGCGTGCCGCCGCGTGGACGTCGCTCGCGATCGGCGGAACCGGTCTTGCCGTCGGAACCGTCTCGGGGCTCCTCGCGCTCGGCTTGGCCGGAAAAGTGCGGGACAACTGTCCGAACCACGAGTGCACATCCTCCGAGGACGTCGAGCGGGCGAGCACCGGCAAAACCCTTACCGTCGTGAGCACGCTGGGCTTCGGCGTGGGCGTGGTGGGGGTGGGCCTCGCGACCTATCTGTTCCTTCGTCACGGTGCCGCCACCAAGCCCGCCTTCACACAGGGCTGGACCGACGTGTCGCCCATGGTAAGCGCCGGCACGGCGGGCATCTCGCTCACCCGGACCTTCCGCTGATCGGACACCGTCGAGTGCCTCGGGGCTCGAAGCCAAGTAAAGTTTCAAGCATGGACCTCGGTCTCCTTCGCGACGCGTTCACCCGCGCGCTGCCCGAGGCGCAACAGGTCGAGGCGAGGGGGATTACCGATCTCGGACTGCAGCTGAGCGCACTCTTGCGAGAGGCGCGCGCAGCATGGTCACCGGTGGTCGTCGGCGACGTCGAGGTTCTGGCCCACGTTGCCGGCTACGTGCGAACCGATTGTCCCTTGCCGCAGGCGATCGCCGAGCTGCGCTTCTCCGATCTCTACGGCGCATGCGCGTGTGCGCGGGGAGACAACACTGCCATCCGCCTCTTCGAGCAACGCTACTTCGGCGAGCTCGATGCGCTGTGGCCATCGTTTCGCGAGCGCGTGAGCCACGAGGATGCGCGTCAGATGCTCCGCCAGAAGCTGTTTGCGAAGAGCGAAGACGGCGGGCCGAAGATCCTCAAGTTCGCCGGTCGCGGTGACGTACGCGGTTGGGTTCGCGTCGTGGCTGCGCGCATGCTCTCGGACGTCGTCGAGAAGGTCCAACGCGAGCGGCCCGTCGACGAGGCGTTCTTCGACAAGCTCGGAGCGGGGGTCGACATCGAGCTCGATCGCTTCAAGGCGCAGTACGGCGCGGAGTTCAAGGAAGCGTTCCGCCTCGCCGTCGAGTCGCTGACTCCGCGCGAGCGGAGCGTGCTGCGACATGCCTACGTGCGCGACGCCACCGTCGTGGAGATCGGCGCGGTCTACGGCGTTCACGGCGCGACGGCTGCGCGATGGGTGGCGAGTGCGCGCCAGCGGCTGGTCGTGGCGCTCCGCAAGAGCCTCGCCACACGCCTTCACGTCACGAACGCGGAGCTCGAGAGCGTTCTGCGCCTCATCGAGAGCACCGTCAACGTGACGCTCGAGCGTTACTTCCGCGAAGTGCAAGACGCGCACTGAACGTCACGGCACGAGCATGGCCGCGATGCGGTCGGGCCTGCGAATCGATTCCCGACGCAGCGTCTTCTCGGCGTTGGCTACGAGCTCGGCGTCGCGTTGCCCTCGGCGAACCGTGCCGAGGCGAATACGCGCCGCCGCCGCGTGCATCTTCATCGAGGCTCGCTCGAACTCCTCGACCGCGCGCTCGTAGGTCGTGAAGGCCTCGGCGCGCTGGCCCCGCAGGAATCGCACCGAAGCCTGAATCGAGAGCGCATACGGAAGCGAGGTGGGCGTGCGTTCGCGTTCGAGCCGCTTCGCATCGGCTTCGGCCTCGTTCAGTCGTGCCGTCGCGTCGTGACCTTCCTTCGCCGCGGCGATGGCGGTTCGCGCGCGCAGGGCGGTCGTCTCGATCCGCATGTTCTGGACCTGCAGCAGGAAGGCCTTCTTCATGCCGGCCCAGGCGTCCTGCACGATGGCATGCGCCGCCACTCCGCGCCCGAGATAGAGCTCGATGTTGACCGCCGTGTCGACGTCGAAGTACCGCTGCAGGTAGAAGCCTTCTTGAGGAAGCATGCGCCGCGCTTCTTCGAGCTGGGCGCGCCCTTCCTCGGGCTTGTCCGTCGCGAGCCAGACGACGTGCGAACGCCACGTGCGCAAGCTGCCGGCGAGATACACGTCGCCGCGTTCTTCGGCTTCACGAAGCCGCGTGGGCACGTTGCGAACGAGCTCCGCGATCTCTCCGAGGCTGTAGAGGCACTGGATGCCGAAGAGCGTTGCCGCGGCGAGCTCCCAGGCGACGCCTGTGCATTCGTCGCGGAAGATCCGTTCGCCGCGTACGAAGAGCTCGTGACCGCGCTTGCATTGCCCGCGCATGAAGGCCGCGATGCCCGCGGTGGTGAGCGAGACGGCGATGGCGTGCGGCTGGCCGAGACGCTCGGAGAGATCGCGTGCGGTCTCGAGCAGGTGCTTCTCGCGCGCCGCGGCCCACGGATCGGCGAAGGTCGCCATGTAACCGGCTTCGATTCCGAGTCCGGCCGCAACGCGCGAGGGCTCGCCCGCCTGGAGCGCCATGAGCAAGTGCTTGGTTTGGAAGGCCGAGCCGCGAATCGGGTCGACGAGGCAGAGGCCGGTCGATGCGGTCCAGCACGTATCGATGCGTGCCAGCACGTCGGCGGAGACGTCGCTCTCTTTGCGCTCGCGGAAGTCGAGGCCGCGTAAACGTAGCTGCGCGCGTCGCAGAAGCAGCGTGGTGAGCGCGCGGCTCGGCGACGAAGGAAGGCTCATGCCCACGGCAGCGAGGACCTCGCGCATGAGAACGAGCCCTTCGTCGACGCGCGCGCTCCGAAGAAGGTGCACGGCTGCGCGCCGCTTGAGATCGAGCGCGACGCCATCGGGGGCTCCCTTGGCTGCACGAAGGTATTCCTCGGAGGCGAGCACCACGCGCCCTGCGTTGACGAGTGCGTCACCGAGGGTGATGCGCAGTCGCCGCTCGTCTTCCGGCTCCCACGTGCCGTGCTCGAGGGCGAGGGCGAAGAGGCGCGCGGCGCGCTCGAAGGCGAGGCCCCGTTCGGCTTGTTCGGCCGCGGCACGTGCGGCCTTGGCGGCGCGCTCGTGGTCGCCGGCCCCGAGCCAGTGTTCGACCGGCGCGTCGAGGTCGCTGCGGTCCGACGCGGAGAGGGCCACGGCGAACCGCAAATGCTGGGTCTTGAGCTCGTCGGGCTCGAGGAGGGCAACGGCCGCTTCGCGGATGCGATCGTGGTAAGGCTCGAACTCCTCGAGCTCGCCTGCTGCCTTGCTGCGAACGAACCGCTCGGAGCGGAGGAGCGCGAAGTTCTGTTCCTCGGCCGTTCCGACCGGCGCGGCATCTTCGAGGATGCGTCGCTCGAGCGGCTGGCCCGCGACCGACACGACCGAGAGCAGCGCGCGTGCCGGCGCGGGCAGCTCCTGGAGGCGCGACCGCAGGACGGTGTCGAGGAGGATGGGCCCCGACCGGCTCTCGAGCGTGCGCGTCTCGAAGTACCGTGCGAGCTCCTGGAGGAAGAACGGGCTGCCGCCCGACTCGGCCGCCACGTGCGCGACGAGGGAATCGCCGGGCGCCGTTCCGAGGAGCTCCGCTGCCAGCTCGCGCGCGTCGCCGTCGGAGAGTGCATCCACCGTGAGGTCTCGCACGTCGCCGAGCTCGCCGCGTTTTCTCCGCGATGCGAGCTCGCGCAGCAGCTCGCTCGAGGCTTCGTCTTCGCTGCGATAGCTCGCTACGAGGAGCATGCGCGGCGCCTCGGGGGGCCGCAGGATCTCGGCGAGGAGGGCCAGGCTGTCGGCGTCGCCGCGCTGCAAGTCGTCGAGATGGAGAATGAGCGTCGCACGTTCTCCGAGCCATCGGAGGAGCCCGCGCAGCGCGGCGAAGCCACGGTTTCGGAGCTCCTGAGGGCTCTGGCCATCGACGACGCCCGGCCCGCGCGCATGGTTGTCGGCGATGGCGCGCATCACCGGGAAGAGACGCGCCACGCGGACCATGTTGCGCGCCACCGTATCGTCCACGCGATCGCGCAAGACGTCGCCGAGATGATTGGCGAGCGCATCGACGAGGCTGTCGAGGCCCTTGAACGGCACTGACTCGCGCTCGTAGCAGCGACCGGCGAGCGCCACGGCTCCGCTTGCCGTCGCCTGGTCGAGGAAGTGCCGGACGAGCGTGCTCTTGCCCATGCCCGAACGGCCTCGCACGAGCATGACCACGGGGGTTCCTGCCCGCACGGCGCCGAGCGCCTCGTCGAGCGCATCGAGGTCGCTGCGCCGTCCGACGAACGCCGGGTCCACGTGCACACGAGCAGCCGGTCGCGCGATCGTGCGCTTGTGCCCGGCAAGCCGCGCGAGCACCTGTTCACCCGTCGGTCGCTTCGCGGGATCGCGGCTCAGGAGGTCGACGCAGAGCTCTTCGAGATCGGATGGAACCTCGGGATCGACGCGCGAGGGAGGCCGAGGATCTTCGTGCTGCTTGCGGCTGAGGACCTCGAGATTGTCGCCCGGGTAGGGCGTGACGCCGGTGAGCGTTCGATAGAGGGTTGCGCCGACGGAGTACCAATCGCTCGCTTCGGTCAACGTTCCACACGCCGCTTGTTCGGGCGACATGTATGCGACGGTTCCGACGAGCGGACTGCCTTCACCCCCCGCGGTGCTCTGACTCCCGAGCGACGCCACGAGCCCGAAGTCGCAAAGGCGTGCGCGCCCGTCTTCGGGCACCAGGATGTTCGAAGGTTTGATGTCGCGATGGAGCTTGCCGGCGGTGTGCAGCGCCATCACGCCGTGCACGACGTGGGGGAGCGCGATGCGCAATCGTTCGATGTCGAGCTCGCCGCGGTTCGTCACGCCGCTCGGCGCCTTGCGATGGACGTTCGTGAGCGTCTCGTGGTCGAGCGGAAGCGTTCGGGCATTCGACGAGATGTCGCCGTCCACGAGCGGCCTCACGAAGCGCAGGAGATCGACGCCCGTGACGAGCTCCATCGTGAAGTAGAGCAGGTTGCCCTCGGAGAGCAGCTCGTAGAGCGTGACGAGGTTCGGATGCGTGATGTCGCTGAGGGCGCGAAACTCGTTCTTGAACTGGAAGAGCGAGATGGGGTCGACCATCCGCAGCATCTTCAGAGCGACGGGCATGCGCCGCTTCTGGTCGTATGCGGCGTAGACGATGCCCATCGCGCCGCGGCCGAGGATCCGCTGGAGCAAGAAGCGATCGCCGCCGAGTTGCAGCGCAGCCGTTTCGTTGACCCGCCCCGATGGCTCCATCCGCCCGCAGGCGAGAGCCTAGCATCCGCATAGTCATTCTTTGCAGCCGGAGGACGCCGTCCTTATGGTCGAACCAACGTGACCCGCTTCGCGCTCGCGCCGATGTCGTCCGGCCTGCGCCTCCTGACCTGGGGGCTCTTCGGCGTTCCGCTATGCATGCTCGGTGCCGCGCTCGTCGCGCGTCCGCCGATCGGTTCGGTCCTCGGGGGAGCGTTCGTCTTCGTCGCGCTCCTTTACGCCAGCGTGTGGTTCGTCTTCCGCCCAACCTACTTCGCGGTCGGTGAGAGCGACCTTCGGATCGTCTGGCCCGCTCGTTCGCGTGTGATCCCTCGCGAGGCGATCGTCCGGGCACGCGTCTTGTCTCATGACGAGTTCCGGCGGACGTACGGCTGGGGCGTCCGCATCGGCGCGGGAGGGCTCTGGGGCGGGTTCGGTTTGCTCCAGACCTCCCAGGTGACCTTCTCGATGTGGATTTCGCGACTCGACCCGCTCGTCATCGTCGAGCTTCGTGAAGGCCGTCCCCTGCTTCTTACGCCGGAAAATCCAGGCTCTTTCGTCGAAGCGCTCGGGTCGGCCCCACGTGCCGAGAGGTAGGCGCGCAGCTCCACGTTTGCCATGCGAAACCGGCCTGTTTTTGGTTTGATACGACCCCGGCCCCGCCTTGCTCGCGCGACCATCGCATCGACCCCGTGACGTCTTCGGCGTGGCCATCGTGGCGGCGCTGATTGCGTTCGCGCTCGCGTTCGGGGCCCAGCGAGGACGGCGCGTCGTGCCCGTCGTCGCGCGCGCGGGCGAGGTGACCGAGCTCGGCGGCAAGCTCGCGCGCTTCGCGTTCTTTCCAGCCTCCGGTCGCATCGTCGCGTCGACCTCCGATGGTCACGGACAACTCGATCTCGAAATGTCGCTCGTGGTCGACGGCGTGGAGCGACCGATCGCGATGCGCCGGAGTGACGTGCAGCTGCGCGACAAGAGCACGCTCGCCGTCTCCTTCCCCGTCGAGATCGGCGAGGAGCACGCGACCGGATTGCTCGAGCTCAAGCTCGACCCGAGCTCCGATCTGCTCTCCGCGGGCCTCGCCATCACACCCGACTCGGGAAGCGCGACGCACACCTATGCGCTGCGCGTGGGCCTCGCCCCGGAGAGCCGTTCGGTCTTCGTTCCCGGCGTCGGCACGCTCTCCGACCTCGGTACGGTCGACGCGAGCTCGGTCGTGATCGACGACGACGCACATGCGTTCGCGCTCGTCTCCACCCAGGGCGCGATGACGATCGCGTCGCAGGCACCGGACCTCGATCAGGCAGGGGCTCGACCTCGCCTCGTCGTCACCGCACGAACGGAGACGGCGCCGGCGCGCCTCGCGGGTGCCGTGCCCAAGACCGCGCGTCTCGATTTCGGCATCCTCGTCGGCGCGTCGAGCCAGGCCATCTGGGGACGCCTCTACAAGCTTCTCCGTAGCGAGACCGCCAAGGTCACGGGCATCGTGACCGGCACGCACGAGCGCGCGCACGTCTTCGCGCGCGGCGACGACGGCCATCCGATGATCCGCGCGATGGTCGACGGTCAAGGACGCTTCGTCATCGAGGCCCCGAAGACGGCCACGCAGTGGTACGCGGCGCTCGAAACGGCCGCCACGAGCGCACCGATTCGCTTTCCTCCCGGCACGCCCTGGGAGCTCAAGCTCGACGTCTCCGCCGGAGGAGAGCTATCCGTGCGCGTGATCGATGGCGACACGGGCCAGCCCCTCGTCTCGCGCCTCCTCGTGAAGGGCATCGAGGGCACGATCGATCCGAGCTTCGGCCCCGACTACCGCGCGTCCGGCGCCGGACCGCTCATGGACATGCTCGACGGCGAAGTCACAACGCCGCTGCCCGCCGGCCGCTACCGCGTCTCCGCCACGCACGGCATGGAATGGAGCATCGACGCCGAGTCGATCGAGATCACGAGCGGTCACACGAAGCACGTCGACCTCGCGCTTCGCCATGTGGTTCCCACGCCCGGGATCGTCGGTTGCGATCTGCACGTCCACGCGCGACCGAGCTTCGACACGCCCGTCACCACCGAAGACCGCGTCCTCTCGCTCGTGTCGGCCGGCGTCGACTTCGCCGTTCCAAGCGAGCACAACATCGTCGGCGACTACGGGCCTGCAACCGATCTCCTCCGCATCGGAAACAGGCAGCTCGCGCACGTCACGGGCGTCGAGGTGACCACGTACAATCCGCGGTTCGGGCACTTCGGCGTGTTCCCGTATCCGCTCGGCGCAGGGGTCCCGCCGTTCAAGGGAACCACGGCCGGCGCGATCTTCACCGCCGGGCATCGTGGCGATCCCAATCGCATCGTGCAGGTCAATCACCCGCGCATGCAGATGGGCATCGGTTACTTCGGAATCGTGGGCTTCGATCCGAAGACCGGACGAATTCCTTCCAGCATGCGGACCGACTTCGACACGATCGAGGTCTACAACGGTTACGAATCCGCCAATCGCGCGCAGGTCGAACGCGTGATGGAGGACTGGTACGCGCTCCTGAACCTCGGCAAGCGCTACGCCGCGACGGGCAGCAGCGATTCGCATCGCATCCAGTACCAGTGGGCGGGTTACCCGCGCACGTTCGCGATGGTCGATCCGAAGGCCGCGGGCGATACAGGCCTGCCTGTCGACACACGCGAAGTCGTCGCGGCGCTCAAGAAGGGACACAGCTTCGTCTCGACCGGGCCGATGATCGAGTTCGACGTCGTCTCGGAAGGCAAGAATGGAAAGCCCGGCGACGATCTGCCGACGCCGCGAGGACCTCTCACGGGGAAGCTTCGTGTGCGCGCAGCGCCGTGGGTCGACGTCACCTCCGTGGAGCTGGTGGCGGGCGTACCTAGTCCCACCCTCGGCGCTTTGCCCGTCGCGTCAGGCAATCCGCCTGGCAATGTGCCCGGCACCGCTCCTGGGAGCACGAAGGTCGTCTTCAAGTCGGCGATTCCGTCGCGTCCGACGCGTCTCGGCAAGGAAGAGGGAACGCTCGAGGAAGCCGCTCAGCGCACGATTCGGTTCGAGACGGAATTGAGTGTCACTGTTCCTGAAGGAACGCGGTGGATCATCGCAGTCGTTCGCGGTGATCGTCCTCTCGACGACGCACTGCCTTTCATGGTGATTCAGCCGCTCGCTTTCACGAATCCGATCTGGCTGAGCCGATGAGGCCATCGCGTGTTTCGATGCATGTGCGCCCGACGCGAGGCCTTCGGAACGGAGACAGGCATGCTAAGTTGTCGTCTCCACGTGAGGAGCATCGCCGCACGACCGGAACGTGCCGGCGAGGTGGTCGCCGAACCGCTCGTCGAACCCGCTATCGTCGTCTGGACGCAGGGGCGTTGGCGCATCTTGCAGAGCGAATTTTGGGGGGCTGAGTGAACACGACCTTCGGGCGCTATCGGCTGCTCGAACGCCTTGGCCAAGGCGGCATGGCCGAGGTGTTCAAGGCGAAGAGCTACGGCGTCGAAGGCTTCGAGAAGGTCGTCGTCATCAAGCGGATCCTTCCGGAGCTCGCCGCGAGCGCGGAGTTCGTGGAGATGTTCATCCACGAAGCGAAGCTCGCCGTGCGCCTCTCGCACGCGAACATCGTCCAGGTCTTCGATCTCGGTCTCGCGCCTGCGGCCTCCGCGGAGGGCGTTCCCTCACCGGCTGACGCCTATTACATGGCGATGGAGTACGTGAGCGGGCTCGACCTCGCCACGGCTCTCTCGCGCTGCCGCCGCGCCCAGGTCCAGATCCCCATCGAGATGGCCGTCTACGTCGCCGCCGAAGTGGCGAAGGGCCTCGACCACGCGCACCGCCGTCGCGACGAACAGAATCTTCCGCTCAACATCGTCCACCTCGACGTCTCGCCGCAGAACGTCCTTCTCTCGCTCGAAGGCGAGGTGAAGGTCACCGACTTCGGCATCGCCAAGGCGCGCGGCGTGATCGAGCCGAGCGGCATGGAAGACACGCGCGCTCGTCAGCTGCAGGGCAAGTTCGGGTACATGAGCCCCGAGCACGCCACCGGCGAGGGCGTCGACGCGCGGAGCGATCTCTTCTCGCTCGGCGCGGTGCTCTACGAAATGCTCGCGGGCGTGAACCCGTTCAGCGCACCCACCACGTTCGAGACGCTCCGCCGCGTGTCGGCGAGCGAGTATCCGCCGGTGGAATTGCTCCGCCCCGACGTTCCCGCGGAGCTCGTCGCTCTCCTCAAGACCGCGCTCGCGCCGAAAATCGAAGATCGCTTCGCCGACGCCGGGCGCATGTACGAGGCGCTGCTCGCCTTCCTGTACTCGCAGGGTCGAAGGTTCAGCGCCCACGACCTCGCCGCCTTCCTCTCGCGCTTCCGCGCGCCCGACGAGACGGGGCCTCGCGTCGTACTCGATGCCGAGGGCATGCCCTCGCAGGAACGCACGCCGGTCGAGATTCCGCTCTCGCGCCGGAGCTATCCGTCGATCACCAAGGTCGAAACGATGCGGCCCGCGCTCGACATGGAGCGCGCGGCGGGCATGGGCGAGCGCCGCGAGGTCACCGCGCTCGCCATCGAGCTGCCCGGTTCACGTGCCGTGTCGGAAGGGCCTTCGCTCGCCGAGCGCGCGCTCGAGACCATCGCGCGACACGGCGGCCGGATCGTCTCGCAGGACCCGGAGCAGATCACCGCGGTCTTCGGCGTCGACGACCCCGACGGGCGCGACACCGAAGTCGCCACGCGCTGTGCCCTCGTCGTCCTTCGGTCGTTGACGGGCCCTTCGCTCCCGAGCGCCGGTCTCCACGTTGGGCGCATCCACGTCTCGAGCACGGGCGAGCCCACCGAAGACGAGCGCCTCTCCACGCTGCTCACCACCGCGCGCGCCTTGGCCCGCGCTCGCGAAGGCATGTGCGCGATCAGCGTCACCGCCATGCGCCAGGTCCGGAACCTCTTCGTCTTCGACACGCTCGGCGAAGGAGGCGTTCCGGGGCTCTCTGCGTCGACCACCTTCCTCGTGAAGGAGGTTCGTGGTGCGTCGGAGGCGTTCGGGCGCTTCGTCGGTCGGCGCGACGAGCTCCGTGCGTTCGGTGAAGTGCTCGCCCTCGCCACCCGCCGTCGCGCGACCGTGCTCACGATTCGCGGTGATCACGGCATCGGCAAGACACGCCTGCTCTTCGAGGTCGAACGGCGACTTCGCAAGGGCGGTTACAACGTGGGCTGGCATCTCGCCACGTGCCTCCCTCGCGGCACCGGCCTTCCGCTCTCCGGCATTCAGTGCATGCTGCAGTCACTTTGTGGCGTGGTCGAGGGTGACTCCGAGTCGCGCATTCGTCAGGTCGTGCCCCGACTTCGAGCGCTCGGCCTCCACGACGACGAGGTCGCGGCCGTGCTCTCCGCGCTCGGCGCAGCAGGCAGCGCAACGTCGGGAAATGCCCGCGCGTCGCTGCTCAATGCGTTCGCGCGAACCGTCCAGCGCCTCTGCGAAGATCGCCCTCATGCCTTCGCGTGGGACGCCGCCCACTGCATGGACGCCGACAGCTATTCCGTCCTCGAGGCCGTTCTCGAGCGCGTTCCTCAGTCGCGTGCGCTCTTCGTGCTCGCTACGCGCGCGGGGTTCTCCCATCCGCTCGAGCACACGTACGGCCCGAAGTCCGGGCACCTTCTCGAGCTCGCCGATCTCCGCGAAGACGACGCCGAGCGGCTCGTGGCGGTGCGGCTCGGCGTCGAGCGCGTTCCTTACGAGCTCGTTCGATTCGTGCGCGACCGGGCCGGTGGCCATCCGCAGATGATCGAAGAGGTGGTGAAGGCGCTCGTCGAAGCGCGCGCGGTGACCGTGGCCGATCAGGCCGTGGTGAGCATGAAGCTCCTCGGCCAGGATCTCTCGCTTCCGAAGACGCTACGCGGCCTCGTGGCTTCGCGCATCGCGCGCCTCGAAGCGGCGGACCGAGGCATCTTGCAGGCCGCGGCGGTGCTCGGTGAGCCTGCCTCCGCGCCGGTTCTCGCGAGCATGACCTCGCTCGATCTGGCGGTTCTGGAGCGCTCGTTGAGTGAGCTCACGGCGCACGGTTTCCTGGTCTATACCGGGCCTCTCGAGCTGCGCTTCACGTCGCCCATCGTGCGCGAAGTCGTGGTCGATGCGCTTCCCGCCGAAGCTGCGCGCGAGATGCATGCGGCCGCTGGAATGGCGCTCGAGAAGAGCGGCGGCGATCAGGCTGTCGAGCATGCGGCGCGCGTCGCGATGCACCTCTATTCGTCCGGTGAGGGAGACCGCGCCGGCACTTGGTTCGCGAAGAGCGCCGCCCTTCGGCTCGAGACGGGCCAGCTCGAGGCCGCTGCGCGTGATTTCGCGCGCGCGATCGAGCTCTCGCAGCTCGGCGAGCGCTCGGCTCGAGAGACGGCGGGCTGGCTGGCGGGCCTCGCCAAGGCGGTGTGTCTCGTACGAGCGTTGCCCGAGGCGATGGAGACCTGCGAACGCATCATCGCTCACGTCGACGACAAGACGCGCGACTCCTCCGCCCCCGAAGCCTTCGAGCTCCGCGTGCGGGTGCGCATCGACGCCGGGCGCATTCTCGGATCGCTCAGTCTCTTCGACGCGGCGCGCGCGCAGTTCACGGCCGCAGAGACCATCGGCGAGGGCCGTAGCGAGCTCGTGAAGTCGACGATCGTTGCTGCCGTGGAGCTGCTCGGGCGCCAGGGAGACTTCAAGCGCTCGCTGGCCCATCTCGAGCGCCTGCGCACGATGGCCTTCACGGGCGGCGACAAGGGGCAGGAACACAAGCTCCTCGCGAGTCTCGCGCAGACGAACGCGGCGATGGGCGATCACGCTGCGGCCATCCAGCACTTCGAGCGCGCGAAGGCGCTCGTGCCGGACGATCCGGTCTTCGTCTGCGAACGTCACAAGCTGCGAACGTTGATTGACTACTTCGCACGAGACTTTCGCGTCGCGGCGCTCAACTGCGAGCGCGCGATCGACCTGTCGCGCGAGCTCGGTCTGAGCTTCGAGGTGGCCATCAACCTGCACAACCTCGGCGACATCCTCGTCCACCTCGAGGACTACGCGCGCGCATACGGCGCCATCAAGCAGTCGCTCGCGCTCTCCGACGAGTTCGGTTACGAGCGCCTCGGAAGCTACAACCGCATGTTCCTCGCGTACCTCGATGGGCTCGCGGGCGACCAAGAAGCCGACCGCATCCTGCTCCAGGGCATCCGGTACGCGGAGTCGAACGAGTTCACCTGGGACGTGCTCGGCGGACGTTCGTTGCGCGCGAAGCTCCTTGCGCATCGAGGCGATCTCGATGGCGCTCGCCTCGAGTACCAACGACTTCGTGAGCTCGCGCGCGCGGCGGGCAACCGGCTCGTCGTCGACGACTGTGGAACGGCGCTCCGCTCGCTGGGTGCGTCATCGTCGCATCCGCCGCGGCACTGAGTCGTGGTCACGGCGGTGTGCCGCAAACACGCGAGGAGGTTCGTCGCAGGTCGCAACGATCGTTCGTGATCGTGATCGTGCGCGCAGATTTTTCGTGGCTCATCGGTTATCCACGAGGCGGGGGAGGGGACCATGGACGACTACGAGGACGAGCCGCTGTCCTGCGAGGAGCAAGCGGCCATCGCGACGGACTTCGTCGCGCGTCTCCAGAAACTCGCGTCACACGACGCGCCCGAGGCGCCCGGATTGCTAGGACGCATGGTGAGCCCCATCGTCCAAGGCGGAGCCGCGCAGTTCGACCGCGCGTGCGTTCTCGTTCGTCGTCGGACGCGCCTCGAAGCTCGGACCGATACGTTCGGGAGGGTCGAGGAGCTCGCCGACGGAAGTGCGATCATCGTCACGACGATCCCCACTGATCTCGACGAACTCGCCTGGCGTCTGTCCGACGATGACGCTTCCTTTCTCGCCGAGCACGACGACGAGCGAGGCATTCCGGTGTTCAGCGCCGCCCATCTCGAGCGCGTTCGCTCCGCGTTTTCGTACGACGAGGCGCTCGCGATCCTGGGTGACGAGACGGCCTTCCTCGTGCCCCGAACAGAGCTGTCCAACCGCCATGAACGGCGACCCTGAGAGGCTGTCGTATGTGCCTGAAATTGCGGATGAAAATCCTCGTTCAGGAGTGATCGAAAAACACCCCGTCGGAGCATCTCCTGGTGACGGAAAACAGGAGAGTTCTTCGATGAGATTCAGCTCGCATCAGTACGCTGCCATTCGCGATCGCAAACGTGAGAGAGCCGCGGAGGCCATGGCTGCCGAACACGCCATGGCTGCCGAACGCGCGCTCAGCATGCTCGGCTTCTGCACGCATTGCGGTGGTGACATTCTGGAAGGCGAAGAGCACGACTCCGGCTGCGCGGTGATGCGATGAGCGCCGCGGAAGTTCTGGTCACGCCGACCGTGTCGCTGAGTACGCTCGCGAAGGCCGCGGGCCCGATCTCGCCGACGGCCCTCACGCGTCTCTTGCGCGGTCACAAGTATCAAGCGCCCGGTCCTCGTCGGAGCTATCAGAACGCGCGCCGTCAGGCGATCTCGCTCTTGGTGGACAAGGCACGCCTCGACCCCGACGCGCCGCTGCGCGCACACGAGCGTGACGTGCTTCGTGCAATGGCTCGCACACAGCTCCCGCTTCCTCCGTGGATTCGTGCAACGCGACCCACCTCGAGCTCGCTTCTCGAGCTTCACGGCGTGCGCGTGTCGATGCAACCCGACGTCGAGCTCCATGGCACGATCGAGAGTGGAGCCGCGAAGTTCTCCTTCACGAAGGATCCGCTTCCGCGCGGCGTCGGAAGCCTCATGGCGGCTTTGCTCTGGTACGGCAAAGCGGTGATCGAGGGCGACCCGAAGGTGAAACCTTCCCACTGCCTCGTCTACGAACCGCGCTTGCCGTGGGTGCATCGCCCTTCGAAGCGCCCGCTCGTTCAGCTCAAGAATCTCGAGCTGGCATGCACGGTGATCAGCGCGCTCTGGGCGAGCGCGTGACCTTCAGTGGGTAATCGACACCCACGCGACGGCCGCCAGCAGGCCGATGACCATCGCCACCAGCAACACCACGAGTGCGCTGTTCCACTCGCGGTGCGGGACACGCGGGTAGTTCGTCAGCGGCTCGAGCATGTCCGCAATCGGCCTGAGCGACATCATGAGGGTGCGCGGAGGCTCCGTCTTCGGCTTGGGAGGCGTGGAGGCAAACTCCTCGACTGCCAGAGGAGGTGATTCCTCCGCGCCGTTCTTGCTGGTTTCGCGGAGCGAGTCCCACTTGCGAAGAAGCTCGGGAGCGGTGAGCCCCAGGTGTTCGAGGGCGGGCTCGTTCGCGAGCGCCACGCGATCGCTCTCGTTCGGTGTCTCGCGCGCCTCGAGGCGCGGGCCCAGGATCTCGGCCACGCGCAAGACCGCAACGTGCGAAGCGACGAGCCCTCCGCGGGCAACGGCCGCTTCCCAGTCGTGATGGAGCGCGACCACGTCGGGGAGAGGATCCGGAAGCTTCCAGCGCGCAAGAACGTGACCGCCGAACGACGCGTGGTCGAACCCGAGGAGCGCGTGCTCCTCTTCGGTCGTCGGCTCGTTGCCTGGGCCGACCTGCTCGATGAGCTCCTCGTAAAGCGGCTCGTGGAGCTGGAGGAGGAGCAGCATGCCGACGTCGTGCAACAGGCCGACGGTGAAGGCTTCGTCCGCCGAGATCTTCGCGTACGGAGCGAGCGCTCGCGTCACGCCGCCGGTCAATACGGCGTGCTTCACGATGTTCGGCGCGCTCGTCGAGTGCTCGGAGAGGAACGCGAACGCGGCCGTCGTGGTGGCGATGTTCGCGACGCGGCTCAAGCCCAGCAGGGAGACGGCGTGGCGCACGGAGGTGCAGCGCTGGCGGAGCGCGGTCGTGGGCGAGTTCGCGAGGCGCAACATGCGGGTCGCGAAGGCGATGTCGCGCTCGACGACGTCGACGACGTCGCCCAACGTTTTCGTGGGGTCGATCGCGAGCGAGTGGATCTTCGCGACGATGTGGGGGAAGGGCTTTACGCCGGCGAGCCTCGCCGCGAGCACCGAAATGTTCGTCGACGAATGCAGCGCCTCGTCCGACTCGTCGTCGGGATCAGCGTCGGGAGGTGTAGAGGGCCTGTGGGCGTTCATCGACAAGTGGGGCCTCGCGAGAGAAACGACCTGGAATCACGGAACGGCCCGCGCCCCAGGTTCTTTAGGGGCTTTCGGTGAAATCGATCGCACCCCTAGACTTCCGCCCCCTGCGCGTTGCGTAGCGGACGTGACGCGTATACTGAACGGCAAGGATGGCGCTCCGAATCACCCCCCACCGCGTTCGATCGTCGGCTTTTACGGCCGCGCTCGCTCTTGGGGCGTGGATCTCCGGGTGCGGCGGACCCCAGCTCGCACGTGACGGAACCTTCACCTTCCAGCAGAAGGGCGCGCACGGCGCGGCGGTCCTCACGGCCAACGGCGTCGAGTACCACGACAACACCGAGGTGCCCGTTCCCGTCGTCCACCGCACGGCCGACGAGCCCTGGCGTGCGCCGATGGGCTTCATTCTCCCGAAAGACGGCCGATTCACGAAGACGAGCAGCCCCACGGTGCTCTCCACGCAGGGCCTCTCCATCGTCCTTCGTCCGAGCGACACGCGCGTTCCGGCGTGGGGCGGGGAAGTGCTGGTCCGCGTCGACGTCATCGCGCCGGCGGCGGAGGGAACGGCGCGTTGGGGCGAGAACGTCGCCATCGTCATCGACGGCGAGGCCGAAGACATTCCCGAGCTCGCGGACACGGCCCTCGCGCAGCTCGCGGGGCGCGATCGCGTCACCATCCTCGATGCTCGCGGGGCGCGTGTCGTCGTTCCTTCGATGCCGGCCTCGCACCGCTCGATGGCCATCGCCGCGCTGCGCAACCATCTGCACGCCGACGCACGCGGAAGTCGCGATTTTCGCGCCACGCTGGCGCTCGCGAAGACCGCCATCGCGTCGAACGAGGTCACGCAGCGCGTCCTCGTGCTCTCCGACAAGGCGCTCGCCAAAGTGGATGTCGAGTCCGTCGCCGAGCTTGCTTCGCGCGGGATCCAGACGGGCGCCGTTCTCGGTGGCCCACTCGACGACAACACGCCGGATCGCATGGCCGAGGTTCGCGAGGCGGTGCCGCAAGCCGGCATGACCACCTTCCGCGACGTGCGCCTGATGTTCGAGGGAACGCCGGCGCCTTCGCACGTCCTCGAGGCTTCGGGCGGTGAATCGCGTTGGAAGCTCGATGCGGGCGAGCTCGTCCTCGGCAACGTGCGTGCGGGCGAGTCTCGAACGGAGGTCCTGCGCGTTACCGTTCCGGCGTGGGTCCCGGGCGAGAAGTTCCACTTTACCGTGACGGCCACCGCGGACGACCTGGCCTGGGGCGGACCGCGCGAGTTCCGCGCCGAAGTGCCCTGCGTGTACGACGACGACATCGAGCGCATCGCCAAGTCGAGACATGGGGACGTCATCGCCTATGCATCGGCGATGGCCACCTTGCGGCGCCTCGATCAAGCGTTCGTCGGCGGCGACGTCTCGCGCGCGGGTGGCCTACGCAAGCTCGCCGAGATGCACGCCCAGTCGATGAAGCTCCTCGCACGCGATACGAAAGACTTCGCCATCCAGGAGCAGGCCGACCTGCTCGTGGCGATTCTCGGCGCGACCAAGTAGTCGAGCACCGAACAGGTTGCTCTAGGTTGCGTAGAAGCCGGCGCTCTCGAGGGCTCCGTCGCGCACGTCGTAGAGTCTGACACGCGGGCGCTCGCCGTCGTCGACCACGGCAGGGGCACCGAAGATGCGAGCACGTGCCGTTTCGCGTCCGGCGTCGCGTGGCGAGAGTCTGGCTACGTCTTCCACGCGCGCGAGGGCGCCCTTGCCGAGGCGCACGATGCTGTCGACGACCTTGTGGAGGTGTCCGTGGAGGATCTGCAGGCGCGGGTGCTTGCCGAGCAGGTCCACGGCGTGCGCGTAGCCGCGGAGGCCGTCGATCCACTGCCAGACCGCGTTCCTCTCGGTCACGAACGGTGGATGGTGGAAAACGAGGATGATCGACTTGTCGGTAAACGCCGGATCGCGCAGGCGCGAGTGCACGGCGTCGACCGCGTCCGAGGTGAGGTGGCCTCCGGATCGCGCGATCGATTGGAAACAGGACGTGTCGATGGGCATCAACACCACGTCACCGCGCTCGACGACCTGCCCGGTGAGAAAGGCGCTCGCCGACGACCATCGCTTGAGCGGCCCGGCCATCGCCTTCTTCCAACCGTCGGCGCTCGTATACGCATCGTGGTTTCCCGGGACGAGCGTGACGCTGCCGTCGGGCAATCGTGCTTCGTCGAGGAGCGTTGCGAAGTGTTCGAACTCGTTGGCGTCACCGAGCTCGGTGAGGTCGCCCGAGATGACCACGTGGCCGGCGCCGCTCGCTTTCGCGGCAGCGAGCCCTCGCGAGAGTTTGCGGGCCCGCTCGCGTGGGTCGACGGATCGTCCCATGCTCACGGCACGAGCGGTGATTCGATAGCGTGCGGCCGAGCGGCGCGTGTGAGGGTCGAGGATGTGAACGTCCGAAAGATGAGCGATGCGGAGCATCGAAGGACTCCCTCCAGTACTGCGGAGTGGGCCTAGGAGTGTGCGAACAAACCTACGCGCTTCCTTCGATGATCTTGAATCGGCTTCGGTTCCAGCGCCACGCCTTGCGCGTAAATTCTTACGCAGCGACGCCACAGCGCCCACATGTCCGCTGTACGAGCCGCAGGCAGGGCGCGGCGAAACCGTGTGATCAGCCCTGGCCGGGGAGTGTCATCGAGCCCGGAACGACGAGGGCGAGCTGGTCGATGAGCTGCTGGTGGATCGCTCCGTTCGTTGCGATCACGTGACCGGTCGAAACGTAGTCCTCGCGCCCGTCGTAATCCGTCACGCGGCCTCCGCTCGCACGAACGATGGCGGAGCCGCCGACGAAGTCCCACGGCCTGAGCTTGCGCTCCCAGTAGCCCTCGTACGTGCCGTCGGCCACGAGGCACAGGTCGAGCGTGGCCGAGCCACAACGCCGGACGGCCTGGCACTTCTTCTTGATGGCCACGAACGCGTCGAAGTTGTTGTCGCTGCTCGTCTTGCGGTCGTACGGGAAGCCCGTCGCGAGGAGCGAGTCTTCCAGGCGATCGGTCACACTGACCTTGCACGGCTCGCCCTCGGCGCCTTCGACGTTTGCCGGGCCCCACGCGCGGCGCATGGCTACCGCCTCACCGTCCGTCGCGACGAAGCCGAACCACTCGAGGCCGAGCGCGGGAGCGACGACGACGCCGAAGACCGGGACGCCGTTTTCGATGAGGCCGATCGCGATGCACCAGAACGGATGGCCATGCGCGAAGTTCGTCGTGCCGTCGATCGGATCGACGTAGAAAACGGGCTGACCCTGAACGAGGGTGCCTCCGCCCTCCTCGCCGATGACCGGGAAGGGGAGCTCCGTGGTGAGCCGGTCGCGGAGAAGCAGCTCGCTCTCGCGGTCGAAGCTCGTGACGAGATCGACGGCGCCCTTGTGCTCGATGACGGGCCGCCGGCGGTAGCCCTTCATGACGAGCGTACCTGCGTCGCGCGCGGCTCCTCGGCAGACGGTGAGAACGCGCTCGAGGTCGTTGCGATTCATGACCGACTCGCGAGCGTGGAGAGAAGCTTGGCGTGGATGCCGCCGAAGGCGCCGTTCGATAGCAGAGCGATGGTGTCGCCGGGGGCGGCCTGCTCGGTGATGCGCGCGACGATGGCGTCGACCGTGGGCATCGCTTCGGCAGATTCACCGATTTCGCGCGCTAGCTTGTCGACGTCGAGGCGCTCGGCCTCGGGGATGTTCGTGCGACCGAGCGGTGCGAAGAGCACGCGGTCGGCGGCGCGGAAGGCCGTGGCGTATTCGTTCTGGTGGAGCGAACGGCACGCCGTGGCGGAGCGAGGCTCGAAGATGGCCCAGAGGCGACCGTTTGGCTCGCGCGACTTGAGCGCGCGAAGCGTTTCGTCGACGGCCGTGGGGTGATGCGCGAAGTCGTCGTAGACGGCGATGCCGCCCGGGCGGCCGAGGAGATCTTGCCTGCGACGCACGCCTTCGAACGCCGCAAGCGCGGTTCGTGCCGTGGCTACGCCCACGCCGAAGCCCTCGGCGCACGCCGCGATCGCGCCGACCGCGTTGCGAACGTTGTGGGCGCCGGGAACTTTGAGCGCGAAGCGGCCGCAATACGAGCCACCTGCGTAGAGATCGAATGGCTGCGCGCCGGTGACGGGATCGGGGGCCACGAGGGCTCCGAACCAGGTCGGTGTCACGTCGCCGGTCTCGTCGCCGTCGAGCCCGTAGAAGGCCACGCGCGATTTGGCACGGCTCGAGACGAGCTTGCGCGCGCGAGCATCGCGAGCGTCGGCGGCGATGAGCCCGTCGGGCGGGAGCTTGTCGATCATCGCCGCGAACTGCGCTTCGTAGACGTCGGCCGACGGATAGATGTCGATGTGATCGTGCTCGATGCTCGTCAGGATCGCGACGTCGTCCGAGCCGACGCCCACGTAGTCGAAGAATTTCGGCTGCTTGTTCCAGTAGACCGCGTCGTACTCGTCGCCCTCGACGACGAACGGCGCGGGTTTGCCCATTCGCGCGCCGCCCATGCCGCCGAGCTTGCGCTTCGTGCTGCCGATGGAGGCGCCCGACGGGAAGTTCTTGGGTAGGCCGCCGATGAAGAAGCCGGGCTCGAGCCCCGCTTGCGCGAGGATCCACGCGCACATGGCCGACGTGGTCGTCTTGCCGTGCGTGCCCGTCACCACCAGCGGCCTTCGCCCCACGAGGAAGTGCTCGCGCAGCGCGCCCGACATCGAGGTCTTCGCCACGCCGAGCTCGTCGGTCCGGACGGCCTCGACGTTGTCGCGACGGATGGCGTTGCCCACGACCACGAGGTCGTAGCCTGCGTCGATGTTCTCCGCCTTGTAGCCCGGGAGGCAGCGAATACCGGCCGCCTCGAGCGCGGGCCCCATCGGCGGATCGAACGACATGTCCGAGCCGCTCACGTCGTGCCCCGCGTCGCGGAGCAACATCGCGAGCTGACCCATTCCCGTCCCCGAAACACCGATGAGGTGGACGCGCATCTCTCGACTGCTCACTTCTTGATGAACTTGAACGAATCGCCGTCCACGTCGACGTGAACGGTGCTGCCCGTCGCGTAACCGCCGGCGAGGATCTCTTCGGCCAGCGGATCTTGCACGGCCTTCAAGATGGCACGCTTCAAAGGACGCGCACCGAACGCAGGCTCGTAGCCGCGCTCCACGAGGGCCATCTTCGCGCCTTCGCTGAGATCGAGCTTGAGCTCGCGATCCGTCATGAGCTTCTCGAGGCGACGGAGCTGAATGTCGACGATGCCGCGCAAATCTCCCTTGGAGAGCGGGCGGAACACGATGACGTCGTCGATGCGGTTCAAGAACTCCGGACGGAGGAAGTTCCGGAGCTCCTCGTGCAGCACGTCGCGGAGCGCCTCGCGGCCTTCCTCGGATTCGAAGAGCTTGGGATCCGTCTCGAGGATGCGCTGCGAGCCGATGTTGCTCGTCATGATGACGACGGTGTTCGAAAAGTCCGCCGTGCGGCCGCGACCGTCGGTGAGGCGCCCGTCGTCGAGGACCTGCAAGAGCAGGTTGAAGACGTCGGAGTGGGCCTTCTCGACCTCGTCGAAGAGAAGCACGCTGTACGGACGACGACGCACGGCCTCGGTCAAGAAGCCGCCTTCCTCGCTGTCGACGTAGCCGGGAGGCGCACCGACGAGGCGCTGCGCCATGTGCTTCTCCATGAACTCGCTCATGTCGAGGCGAGTCATCGACTGCTCGTCGTCGAAGAGGAACTCGGCGAGCGCCTTGGCGAGCTCGGTCTTGCCGACACCCGACGGGCCGAGGAAGAGGAAGCTTCCGATCGGCTTGCCCGGATCACGAAGGCCGACGCGACCACGTCGAACGGCCTTCGACACGGCCTTCACGGCCTCGGTCTGCCCGATGACGCGCGCGGTGAGGCGCTCCTCCATCTTGAGGAGCTTCTCGCTCTCGCCCTCGAGCATCTTCGCGACGGGAATGCCGGTCCAATCACCGAGCACCAGCGCGACGTCTTCCTCGGTGACGATGCCCGAGACGCTGTCTTTCAGGCCGGCCTTGTCGACCGCGGCATCGGCCGCTTCGAGGCGACGTCGCACGTCGGGGATCTGCACGTGTTCGAGCTCGCCGAGCTTCGCGAAGTTCTGCTCCTTGCGCGCTTGTTCGAGCTGCGCTTGGAGCTTCGCCATCTCCTCGCGGAGGGCCGTCTGCGCGGCGAGGGCACCGCGTCGCGAGTCGAGCTTCACGCGCATCTCGGCGACGGTGGGCTCGAGCTCGGCGATCTCCTTCTGGATGCGGTCGCGCGTCTTTACGCTCATCGCATCGGCGTCGTTCTCGAGACCGGAGAGCTGCGCCTTCAGCGAGGCGACGCGACGAATCGCGTCGTCCATGTGCGCGGGCAGGCCGTCGATCTCCACGCGCTTGCGCGCCGACGCTTCGTCGAGGAGGTCGATCGCGCTGTCCGGAAGGGCGTGCTCCTGCACGTAACGCTTGGCGAGACGCACCGCCGCGACGATGGCCGGATCGCCGATCTGCACCTTGTGGTGCTTCTCGAAACGCGTGGCGATGCCGCGAAGGACTTCGATCGCGCCTTCCGGTGTGGGCGGCTCGATGGTGAGAAGCGTGAACTGCCGGAGCAGGCTCGCGTCTTTGTCGTTCAGCTTGCGGAGGCCCTCGGGCGTGGTCGACGCGACCATGCGCACTTCACCGCGCGCGAGCATCGGCTTGAGGAGATCGAAGACCGCGCTGCCGCTCTGTCCGAGGAGCGACTCGAGCGACGAGATGTACAGAAGCGCGTCGCGCGCCTGAACGGCGGCGAACACGGCCTTCAAGCGATCTTCGACCTCGCCGCGGAGGCGCGCGCCAGCGAGGAGCTGGCCGACCTGGAGCTCGAGGATCGCCAGGTTCGCGAGGTTCTGCGGAACGTCCGCCGTGGCGATGCGCATGGCGAGCGCGGAGACGATGGCCGTCTTGCCGACGCCCGGTTCGCCGACGAGCAGCGGATGGTTCTTCTGGCGGCGCTCGAGAATCTGCAGGAGCCGGCGCACGTCGGTGTCGCGACCGATGACCGGATCGAAGGCGCCTTCCTTTGCCCGCGCCACGAGGTCGATCGCGAACTTCTGGAGGACGTCGCCGCCGGTTGCGGCGCTCGCGGCGCTCGTGCCCGGCGCCTCGCGCGGAACGCTCTTCAACGCGGCCATGTGCGGACGGAGCGAGCCTGGGCCGAGTGCGAAGGCCTGCAGCACGACGGCCGCGGGGCCGCGGATCTCCTGCGAGAGCGCATTGAGCAGGTGCTCGACGCCCACCGCCGTGCCGGCGCCGGCTTCCTTCTCGGCGCGCGTCAGCAAACTGAGCATCGCCGACGAGAGGTACGCGAGCCCGGTCGACGCTTTCGTCAGCTTGCCGAGTTGCGCTTCGACCTCGGCAACGACGTCGGTCGGCTCGGCCCCTGCTGCTTTGAAAACCGCAGCCACGCCGCGGTCGCGATCGAGCGCGCGTGCGAGGAGGTGAATGGGCTCGACCTGGACGTGCTTGCGCTCGTCGGCGAGGGTCTGTGCGGCGGCCACGAGGGCCTTCGCATCGGAGGCATAGCGCTCGAGTTGGATCGTTTGCTCGGCCGGCATCGGAAGGACGAAGCTACCACGCCGTCCACATCGTCACCACGAGCGGATCAACGGGAATAACAGGCCGCCCGGCACGCGTTGAGACCCGAGCAATCCGCGTCGTCGAAACAGGCATCCCACGGGGCGCAGCAGAACGCTTCCGTGCAACGAGTGCACGCCGTGCCGCCCGTGGAGACGTCGTTCTTGCACGCGAGAGGACCGGCATCGCCCGCGTCGTCAGACGTTCCGCCGTCGAACGGGCCGGTGGCATCGATGCACGGGCCTTGGCAGTTGTCGCTCCAGCAGGTGTCGATGGCCTCGTCCTTCACGAGACCTGCCGGATGGGCGGTGTCACACGCGGCGAGGCATCCGTCGAGCGTCGGGTCGGCTCCGCTGTCGGTCGCACGCGGAGGATCAGGCCTTGGCGTGGCGGGAGGCAGGGGCGCGTCCGTCCCGCTGTCTTCGGCTGCCGCGGTGTCGCTACCCGGGTTGTCGCTCGAGCATCCAACGAAGGCCGCGATGGCGAAAGCGGCGGCACCCACGCCGACGGCGATCGAAAGAGAGGAAAGCGAATGGCGCACGCGAAAGCTCATCAGCATTCGAATGCCCCCTCGCCGGAGCTCTGTCAATCGACGCGGAGGTCGACCCGTGCGACCCGTGGTTGTGGGCGCCCCGCAATGCCTGCGCTGGCGACGGGCCGCGGCATGGCTAGAATGGGAGTTCCCCGATGAGCGCTCGAGTTCGCGTCTATTCCACCCAGATCTGCCCCTACTGCATCCGCGCGAAGGTCCTGCTGAAGGAGCGGGGCATCGCCTTCGAAGAGATCGACGTCTCGGGCGATGCCGAAAAGCGCGCGTGGCTCGTCCAGGCGACCGGCGGCCGACGCACGGTTCCGCAGATCTTCATCGATGACGAGTCGATTGGCGGCTTCGACGAGCTGCGAAAGCTGGACGTGTCCGGCGAGCTCGCGAAGAAGCTCGCCGCCTGAGCACGGCTCCGCGTTCTTCGACGCGACAAAACCAAAACGCCGTTCGCGACTCGGTTTGCAAACCGCGTGCGAACGGCGTTTCTGCACTTCGGAACGTCCAAGTCCGTTACCCGGACGCTCCGCGGATGCCTGTCTCAGGCGCTGAAGGATTCGACGAGCTTTGCCACGTCGCGTGCGGCGACCGAGCAGAGTGCCACGCGGAGCGCTCCCTTGGCCGGAACGACGAACACGCCCTTTTCCTTCATGCGGACGGCGCGCTCGTGCGCGTCGTCGGTGAAGACGGTGACGAAGAAGCCGCCTTCGTAGCGCGGGTACTTGAGGCCGGCGCCCGGCGCGAGGCGGTTCCACTCGGCGACGCGTGCCGTGAGGAGGTCCTTCATCGCGTCGCGCTCCTTGTTGCACGCCGCTTCGAGGTCCTTCTCGGCGAGAAGGCGGGTGACCGCGCGCATGGCGCCGCGCGTGCAGTTCGACCAGGTGCCGCGCGACGAGTAGCTGAGGGCGGCCTCGGTCATCTTGCGCTCGGTCGCATCCGGAACGCAGGCGACGAGCGCGCCGACGCGGAGACCGTAGTGCGTGAACGTCTTCGAGGCGCTCCACGCGAAGAGCAGACCGACCTTGCCGAGAAGCGGACGGAGCTCGGCGAGGAACGCGCGCGGATCGCCGGGCGCGTAGGCGAAGTACGCGGTGTCGACGAGGAGGGTGACGGGGCCGGTGCTGCCGTGCTTGAGCAGGACGTCGACGACGCGGCGCCACTCGTCAGCGCGCATCGAGTAGCCCGTGGGGTTGTGGCACGGGTCGTTGATGAAGATGAGCGCGCGCTTCTGCTCCGCGAGCATCGAGCCGAGCGCCTTGTCGAGCGCGGCCACGTCGAGGCCCCCCTCGGCGTCGAACATCGAGAACGTCGCGAGCTTGCGATCGGCCTCGTCGCAGAGCGTCTGGTAGGGGCCCCAGAAGTAGCTCGTGGTGAGCAGCGACTGCCCCGGCTCGAGGTAGTTCGCAATCGCATGACGAAGCGCACCCGAGCCGCCGGGCGTCGCCGTCGCGAGCGCGCACTCCTTCAGCGTGGGCTCGCTACGGAACAGATCGTCGATCACCGCCGCGAGGAAGTCCGGCGAACCGGCAATGGGCGCGTAGGCGGCCCATTCCTCCGCAGGGATCTCGCTGATGATGCGCGTAGCCGTCGGGAGGATCGCGAGCTTCCCGTTATCGTCGAGAAGCGAACCAACGGTGGCGTTGACGATGGCTTCACCACGACCGCGGCGGGTCATGGCCTCGCGGTTGAGCGCGAAGATCGGATCGTCGGAAGGGCGGTTCTGATGCGACGGGATGACGTGAAACATGGGATCTTGTCTCGACTGCTACCGCTCGCAGAACCGGGCGTAAAGCCTTGCCGTGCTTGGGCTGTGACGCACTCCGTCAGGACGTCCGCCGTACGGTGACACGTCGCGCTCAGGCGTCTTTCCCGAAGATCTCGTCGGCGGCCAGCACCTCGTCGGCCTTGACCACGCTGAAGTACAGACCTCGAGCGTAGAGCCGGCGTCGGTCCGCCTCGGACAGATCGCCCTTCCGACCGAACGTTGCCTGCGCGAGCAAGATCGCGGCGCTCACGCTGACGTTCAGGCTCTCGACCATGCCTCGCATGGGCACGCGAACGTGGCGCGTGCATGCCTTCGCGAGATCCTCGGCGATGCCGTCACGCTCGTTGCCTAGGACGAGCGCGAGGCCTGGCACACCGGCGAGATCGTTGGGGGTCAGCTCGCCATCGGGATGCGCACCGATGATCTCGAGGCCTTGCGTCTGGAGGTGGGCAAGCACCTCCTCGGACGACTTCCACGCGCGCAAATCGACCCATTTTTCCGAGCCGCGCGTGACCGTGGGCGAGGCGAGGAACGTCTCTTTGCGCTCCACCACGTGCACGAACTGGACGCCGAACGCCTCGCACGAACGAACGACGGCCGCGCCATTGTGGGGATCGTGCGGAGCATCGAACACGACCTGCACGCTCGACAGGCGCTGGTCGATGATGGAGAGCAGGCGCTCGCGCCGTCGATCGAGTACGAACGGCTCGAGGAGGCGGATCACGCGCTCGGGATCGTGCCGCTCTGCGCGGGCGATGAGGGTCGGTACGAGCTGGGCGCCGGGGATCATCCCCGGGGTTTTTCGTCTCACGGCGCGCTGCCACTTAGCACGGGGCGCCCGGAGGAGCGGGATTGCGCAGCGGAATCGGGCCACGATCCGTGGAGAATGAAGGCGTCTGGGGCTAACTTCGCGAAGTTCGGCCACAAATGGGCGATTTTCGACGGCCCCGGCTAGAGTTGGACCGGGCGGACCCTCCCGAACAGGCCGCCAGACTCGATCGTCGAACCCTTACCGGCCATGCATTCGCCAAGCTCAGGCACGATGCTTCCTCCGATCCGACGCAGGCGGCGTCGTGATTGGGGCCGGATTTTCGCCCGCATTTTGTGCGTGGTGTTCGCGATCGCGGGGCTCGTTCCCGCGTCGATCGGGGTCCTCGTGCAGACGCCCTGGGCGCGCGGCATTGCCACGCGCGAGACCCAGAAGCTCATCGCCGGTCTCGGCATCGACGCCTCCTACCAGCTCGAGCTCCAGCTCTGGCCGCTGTCGGTCACGCTCCGTGACGTCCGCGTGGCATCGACCGATGGCGGCACCCCTTTCCTCACGGCCAAGCGCGCCACGGCGCGGCCCAAGATCTTCGGCTTGCTCGCCGGAAAGGTGACCATCGACGAGATCGAAATCGAGGAGCCGAAGGCGCGCGTCGTCATGAAAGACGGCAAGCTCCAGAACCTCCATCTCGAGCTGCCCGAGTCCAAGGAAACCGGGCCGATGAAGCGGCCGCCGTTCTCGGTCATCTCGGCGAGCGGCGCCGACGTCGACATCGAGATCGACGGCATTCGCGGCCAGGGCCACGAGATCGACGTCGACGTCTCGACCGACGACGACGGCCAAGGAGGCACGGCCTTCGAGGTTGCCGTTCGCGTGGCGGAGGCCCGCGGCCGGCTCGTACGCAAGCTCAAGGACGGTGGTTCCGCCGTCGACGACGACCTCCTCTGCCGGCTCGATGGGCGCGCCCGCATCGAGCCGACACGTATTCTCGTGCGTCGCCTCTCGGCGTTCGGAGGCGTCGACTTCGACGTCGCCGACGCCCCCGCGATCGATTGCACGCTCCCGAAGAGCGACAAGCGCTACGTCGAGCTCGCCTTCGGTCACTTCTCGGTAGGCCTGCCGAAGAAGAAGGGGGACCTGCCCACCCTCGACGGTCACGCGAAGGTGCGCGCGCCGCTCGCGGTGATGAATCGCTTTCCCGGCACGCCCGACATCGACGGGTGGGTCTCGGTGGATACCGAGATGCACTACTCGCCCGAGACCCCCATCCCCGACATGACGGGGCGCCTCGAAGCGTCGGGCATTCGCCTCGATCACTTCTCGTTCGCCCGCTCGATCAAGAGCGACTTCGCAATTCGACGCAGCATCGTCACGAGCCCGCTCACGCGCGTCGAAATTGCCGACGGCGTGGCGGAGATTCGAGACGTCGAAGTGCAGCCTCTCGCCAAGGGACTCCCGCTCAAAGCGACGCTCGACGCCCACGACGTGAGCTTCGCCTCGCTGATGATCGATCTCGGTGTCGCCAAGACTCCGCATGTCACGTGGGATATCCGTGAGGTCCACGCCACGGCCATCCACGGCACACTCGACCCGCTCAAGCTCGACGGAGACCTCTTCGCGCACACCACGAACTTCGCGGTGTACGACGCGCCGATCATCAGTGACACCAAGACGCGCGCCATCGGCGTTGCGCTCGGAGACATCCGCGGCAAGCTCGCCATCCGACCCACGTCGCTCGAGTTCCACAACACGACCGTCACAACGTCGCACAGCGTGATCACCGGCGTGCTCGTCTCGCTCGGCTTCCACGAGGTGCTTCGCGTCGAGGTTCCCGACGCGAAGGTCGCCCTCGAAGACGTCTCGCCCATCGGCAGCGTTGCCATGAGCGGCTTCGCGCAGGCCAAGGCCACGATCGTCGGACCCTTCGGCGACCCGAAGATCGAAGGCGACGTCTCCATCCAGAACTACACGCTTGGCGACAAGCCCAACGAGCTCGGGTTCGGTAACGTCACCCAGGGCCACATCCTCGTCGAGCACCTCGATCAGAAGGCAGTCAGCCTCGTCGACGTACGCGCGCAAAAGGGCAAGAGCAACTACGAGCTGCCCACCGGTCGCCTCGAATTCGGCGGCGCGGCGAGCATGCGCCTGGATGGTCAGGTCACCTCCAAGAACCTCGACATCCGTGACTTCTTCTCCGTGTTCAAGCTCGACGAGGACCCGCGTTTCCTCGAGCTCGAAGGAACGTTGGAGACGAGCGCGCGCGTGCACCTCGCCCTCGGCGGTCCGGAGGACCCGTGCAAGGGCGGTTACCTCGAGGTGTCCGCGTCGACCAACATGCGCAACCTGAATCTCCTCGGCGAGCGCTTCGACGAGGGCCACGCCGACTTCGACTACCGCTGGTTCGATCGCCAGGCCGGCATCGAGGGCGCCGAGGTCGACGTGCGTTCGCTCTCGCTCGCCAAGGTGAAGAAGGAGGGCAAGGCTGCCATCGGCTCGGTGCTGGGATCGGTCTTCGTCAAACGCGGCGGCGAGCTCCGCGGAAGCATGGTCATGCAAGGCTTCCCGCTCTCTCGTACGGACATGATCGGGAAGGCGGCATCAAGCATCGAGGGCTCGGCTTCGGGCGTGGCGCGCGTGAGCGGCACGGTGTCGGCGTATGCGGTCGATGCCGACGTGAACGTCACGCCCGTGCGCATCGGGGGCGTGCCATTCGGAGGTTCGGACGTGCACGTCTCGCTCGTCCAGCATCCAAAGGCCCCGAAGATCGTGGGCAAGACGGTGTGCGGTGCGCCCATCTCCGCGCCGTTCGACAAGGATGCCTACCTTCGCGACACCTCGGTCCAGGGCACCATCACGGCCTCCGGCGCGCTCTTCGGTGGCCAGGTGAAGCTCGACGACGTGGTGATGACGCGCCAGAAATCACCCGTCGTGTCCGGCAAGCTCGAGCTCGCGCGCTTCGACCTCGGGCCGATCGGAAAGCTGTTCGTCAAAGAGAGCGAAGAGGAGGGCGTGACGCCGTCGCCCATCGGCGGCGAGATCTCCGGCGACATCGTCCTCGACCGCATCGCGATGAACGACCTGCCTCACGCGAAGGCCAGCTTCGCGCCGAAGGCCATGCGCGTGACGCGCGGCGGTCAGCGCCTCGAGTGGAAGCCCGCCCCCGTGGCCTTCACGCTCGAAGACGACGCGGTCACGATCCCGCGATCGACCTTCGAGCTCGCCACGCCGAACGGCCTGAAGGGAGCGTTCTCGCTCAACGGCTCGGTCCGCAAGATCACCCGCGGTGCGGAGCTCGCGCTCGACGCCGAGCTCTCGCCGATCGATCTCGGTATCCTCGTCGGCGTGGTTCCGCGCGTGACACGAGCGCGCGGCACGCTCAGTGGCTCGGTGCGCCTCGGCGGAAGTGCGTCGTCTCCGCAGTTCGACGGCCAGCTGAAGATCAAGGGCGGCGAGTTCGGCATCAAGGGGTTGCCGAGCGATCTCTCCGAGGTCGATGTCGATCTGACGGCCGACGAAAGCGAGGCTCGAATCACGCGCGCGACCGGGAAATTCCTGGGCGGCGACGTGAGCATGACCGCGCGCATGCCGCTCAAGGGGGGCCAGCTCGGCGTGGCCGAGGCAACGCTCATCGGGCGTCAGCTCTATCTCTCGCCCGTCGAGGGCGTGAAGGCCACGGTCGACGCCGATCTCGCCGTGACGGTGAACCCGAACGCCACGACCGCCACCGGACGCCTTCCGTTCGTGGGCGGCGACGTCACCATCACGTCATTCGAGGCGACCAAGCCCTTCACGCTGAACCTGACGGACTTCCGCGGCGGCGCCAAGCGCACGGTCGTGGAGACCTACGATCCCACGCTCGACGCCGTGAATCTCGGGTTCGACGTTCGCTCACGCGCCCCGCTCCGCATTCGCAACAACCTCGTCGAGGCGCAGCTCGCCATCGACCCTCGCGGCATCCACGTCTCGGGCACGAACCAGCGCATGGGCCTACGCGGCGAGCTCAACACGCTCCCCGGCGGACGCTTCCGCGTCTTCGCCAACGACTTCGACATCCAGAAGGCGACCATCCGCTTCGACGACCCCACGCGCATCGTTCCTCACGTCGACGTGATCGCCGTCACCGAGTACCGCCGCTACAGCAACACCCTTACCGGCGCCGGTGCGGGCCCCACCGCCGTCGCGCCCACGGCCGGCAACATCTCGACGGGCGGGCAGGGCGGCAACCTCTGGCGCATCACGCTCCACGCGTATGGTGACCTCGAAGAGCTCAGCATCGACATGACGAGCGATCCGGCGCTCACGCGCGAGGACATCTTCTTCCTCCTCACCATCGGTCTGACCCGTGCCGAGGTCGATCAGGTGCGCGCAGGCTCGGTCTACGCGAGCGCGGCCTTCGAGACGATCGGCACCATCAGCGGCGTCGACCGCGCCGTCAAACAAGCCATTCCCGTCATCGACGACTTTCGCCCCGGCACCGCCTATTCGCCGCGCACGGGGCGCGTCGAACCGAACATCACCGTCGGCCGTCGTCTCGGGGAAAATGTCCGCGCCCGCGTGACGAGCGGCCTCGCCGAAGATCCACAGCTCCGCTCGAGCATCGAGTGGCGGCTCAACCGTTCGCTGACCGTCGAGCCCTCGTACGACCGAATCAACACCGTTTCGTTCACCAACGTCGGAAACTTCGGCATCGACTTCCGCTGGCGGCTCGAATTCAACTGATCTCGTGCACCTACGCGCCGCATTTTTTGCCATGATGCGCGCGAATGAACCGCCGCCGGCACACACTTTTGTGGCTGCTGCTCGCGGTTTTGCTCGTCTTTGCACGGCCTCGCGCGTCCTTGGCGCAGGCCACGACAGGGCAGGCGCGACCTACCGCCCCGCCCGCCCAAGGCCACCTGAGACCAGCCCCGGACGAGGACGTCACGATCCTCACGCCGCCTCCGGTGCCCCCGTCACCGTCGCCCAATCCGACGATCGCGCCCCCTCCTGATCTGTCGCGCTTCGCCGGTCGGCCCGTCGGCTCGGTCGACGTGATGTTCGACGACATGCGCTTCACGGACGAGCGGCCTCCGCCGATCACCGTCATGCGACCGGGCGACCCCATCACGCCCGCGCTCGTGCGTCGTGCCATCGAGGAGGCGCTCGCGAGCGGTCACTTCGCCGACGCACGTGTGGAGTTCGAAGACGAGACCGGCGGCGTGCACGCGACGATCTACCTGATGCCCCGCAAGGTCATCGAGAGCATCCGCGTGGACACGCACGGCGCGCCGGTGAACGGTGACGAGCTCCTTCGCGACACCGAGCTCGTCGTCGACGGTGAGCTTGTCGGCCGCGACGTGCCGAGGCACGTCAACCACATCGAAGCGATGCTCCAGCGGCGCGGCTTTCCTTCTCCGCAGGTCTCGATCACCGCGCGTCCGACGGACGACCCCTTGCGCATCGTTCTCGTCGCCGACATCAACGTGGGCGCGCCACGACGCATCGAGCGGCGTGTCATCTACCCGGTGGATTCGACGGGCGCCGCGAATCGTCAGCCCGTCGGGAGCACCCTCGATCTCGAACGCTCCTATGCCGTGAAGGTGGGCGATCGGGCGGACCAGCCAACGCTCGAGCTCGCCGACGCTGCCCTGCAGACACGTATTCGCGCCGCGGGCTGGCATCGTGCCGAGGTCACGCACGACGTCGTCATGCATCGTGGGCTCATCGTGCTTCGCGTGCGCGTCGACTACGGAACGCGGTACGAGACGCGCTACGAGGGCAACGAGCACTTCGACAAGGACACCCTCGACGCGCATCTCGACCTCGACAACGAGACCGATCGCACGCCGAGCCACCTCGTCGAGAAGATCCGCGACTTCTACGTGAAGCGAGGCTTCCTCGATGCGCAGGTCACGCTCGAGGATCGCGGTGGCCCGAAGGACCAGGTCCACTATCTGGTCTTCCACATCGTCGAGGGCCAGCGCGTGTACGTCGCGGCGCGCTCGTATCCGTGCCTGCGCGAAGAAGACGTGAAGAAGCTCTCCGAAGGCGGGCCCACGTCGGCCAAGGCCATCGGAAGCGAGATCGACAGCTATCTCGAAGAGGAGGCGGCCGGTGGCGACGTCCTCATGCCGCCTCGTCCGCTCGGTCTCGACCAGACCATTGCTGGGCCCCTGGCGCAGCGCGGGGCGCGTCCGTCGCCGCTCGAGCTCGACCCGCACACGGTCTACATACCGGAGACCTACGAGCGCGCCGTCCAGCACGTGCAGGAGCTCTATCGCTCGGAAGGCTATCTCGCGGCGCAGGTTGGCCCCGTGCAGGTGATGCGCCGGCGCTGTTCTCCGAAGTCCCCGCCGGGCATGTGCGTGCCGCTCCCGATCACGGGCGAGCCGCGTGATGCGTGCACGTACGACGCTGCGGGCCTGCCGCGTCCGGTCCCGCCGCTCGAGCCCGATGCCACGTGCGTTCCCGATCCGGCGCGCAGCATCACCTGCGAGTCACGCGTCTGGCTCCGCATTCCGGTGAAGCTCGGTCCGCGCACGCAGCTCTACGACGTCACCTTCAGCGGCGCGAAGGCGCTGGCCCCCGAGGTGCTGGCGAAGGCCGCCGAGCTCAAGCTCGGAAGCTACGTGAGCACGGTGAAGCTCGAAGAGGCCCGCCGTCGCGTGGTCGATGCGTACAAGGAAGAGGGCTACGCGTTCGCCGACGTCCGCTACGAGCTCGATCAGTCGCCCGACCGAACGCGCGCCCGCGTGCGTTTCATCATCGCCGAAGGTGAGCAGGTCTTCGTTCGACAGTTCGTCGTGCAGGGCAACGTGTTCACGAACACGTCGGCCGTTCTCCGACGTGTGGCGCTCGAGGTCGGCAAGCCCTATCGCGCGAGCGACGTGCGCAAGACCGAAGAGCGCATCGCGACGCTCGGCGTGTTCTCGAGCGTCGGCGTGGCGCTCGACAATCCGTTCGTTCCGCAGCGGAACAAGGTCGTCATCATCACGGTGGTCGAGCGGCCGCGCCAGTACACCGAGGTGGCGCCCGGCTTCTCGACCGGTGAAGGCTTCCGTATCGCGACCGAGTACGGCCATCGCAATTTGTGGGGCAACGCGGTCTCGCTCACGCTGCGTTTGCAGCTCGCGTACATCCCGACGGCGCTCATCATCGACCCGACCGCGCGCGACAACTACCGCGACCTCGGCACCATCGCGCGTCTCGGCGTGCGCGCGACGGCGAACTTCGTCGTGCCGGAGATCGGCCTCGGTCCGCTCGTTCGCGCGGGGGCCGATGGCATCTTCGTGCACGACTTGCAGCGCGACTACTACATCACCAAGCTCGCGGCTGTCCCGAACATCAACTACCGCCCGATCAACGAGGTCCAGCTCACGCTGTTCCAGAGCTTCGAGTTCAACAACACCCGTATCTTCCAGTCGGGATCGATCGACGACTACATCCTGAGCCTCCGCGCGCAGGGGTTCAACACGACCGACATCGTTCGCCAGCTGCTCGTTCCCGACGGCGAGAGTTACGTCCTCGCGCAGCGCGTTCTCGCTTCATGGGACCGGCGCGACAACGCGTTCAACGCGACGCGGGGCACGTACATCGCCACGGGCGTCGAGCACGTCGACGGCTTTCCCGTCAACGACACGGCGCGCACGTTCACCTCGCCGCCCAAGGAGAGCCACTTCTTCAAGCTGACCCAGACCTTCAGCGGCTACATCCCGCTGCCGCGCGGCATGCGCATCGCATCGATGACCCGCATCGGTGGCAACGTGCAGCTCACGCCGAACTCGGCCACGTACCCCGACCGCCTGTTCTTCATGGGCGGCGTCGACACGATGCGCGGGTGGCTTCTCAATAGCTTCATCCCCCAAGACGACGTCGACCGCATCAACGCCGATGCGAGCAAGCCCGACCTCGTTCCCGACGAAACCAAGCCGGGCAATCCGCTCGTTCCGAACGTCAACAAATTCACCGTCAACACGCGACCGATCCGCGGCGGAAACCTGATGGTCAACGAGCGTCTCGAGCTGCGCATCCCCATCAAGGGCCCCTTCGAGACGGTGGCCTTCGGCGACTTCGGCAACCTCTGGATCGACCCGACGTATCCGTTCAGGACGGGGCAGTTCCCCATTCGCGTCGACGTGGGCACCGGCATTCGCGTACAGACGCCGGTCGGCCCGCTCGCGATCGACTACGGCTTCAACGTGACGAAACAGCCCTACGAAGACGTGGGCGCGCTGAACTTCGCGATCGGCCTCTACTAACGGTCAGGCTGCGCGAAGCCTGGCCTTGCGAGGACGCCTTTCGAGTGCGACGATCGGCAGCCCCTCGTCGGGCGCGAGCGTGATGCTCCGGCGGACCGTGCGCACCTCGTTCTTCACGAGGCGCATCGACACGCGCGACAGAACGGCGGCGAGCACCATCTTCATCTCGTAGATCGCAAACGCTGCGCCGATGCAGCGACGAAGACCTCCGCCGAACGGGAGCCATTCCCAGGGGGCGGGGCGAGCCCCGACGAACCGATCCGGATCGAAGCGCCGGGGATTCGGGTAGAGCGACGCGCGCTGATGGATGAGCGCGATGGCTGGCGCCAGCCAGGTGCCGGTGGGCAGGTCCCAACCGAGCACGCGCATCGGCTCCTGGAGGACGCGCCCGACGATGGGAATGACGGGCTGTAGCCGCAAGGTCTCCTTCACCGTGGCGTCGAGCAGCTCGAGCCGAGCGATCTTCGCGGGATCGTCGTCGGCGCCGGCGATCTCGTCTTGCAGGCGGCGGGTCAG
Organism: Labilithrix luteola; assembly: GCF_001263205.1. GTDB lineage: Bacteria > Myxococcota_A > Polyangia > Polyangiales > Polyangiaceae > Labilithrix > Labilithrix luteola. The sequence goes on along the minus strand of NZ_CP012333.1, from coordinate 2,863,210 downwards.
CTCGCGATTCGGAACGATCCAGCGAAGGGCCCACGTGAGCGCGGTGGCCGTGGTCTCGTGACCGGCGACGAGGAGCGTGATGAGCTCGTCGTGGATCTCGTCGTCCGAGAGCGCGCGCCCGGACTCGTCGCGTGCAGCGACCATCATGGCGAGCACGTCGTTGCGGCTTTCGTGGTTCGAGCGCGCCTGACGAATCTCTTCGTGCAAGATGCTGCTCGCGCGATCGCGAAGCCTTCGCCAGCGACCCCACGGGCTGAGCGGGCCCAGGTCTTTCTGCATGAACGGAAAGAGCAGTCCTGGCCACGCCGCAGCGTCGAGCGTCTTCGCGAGCAGGTCCGCGAGCTCCTCGAACTGAGGGCCCGCGGCCACGCCGAAGACCGTGCGCAAGATCACCTGCGTAGTGATGCGTTGCATGGGCCGATGCACGACGAACGAGCGGCCGATCGGCCAGCCGTCGACCGAGTCGTGCGCGAGATCGAGCATCGCTTGCCCGTAAGCCTGCATGCGCTCACCGTGGAAGGCGGGCATCATCATCTTGCGCTGACGACCGTGCTCCGCGCCGTCGAGGACGAGCAGGGAGTGCCGGCCGAGAAACGGCTTGAGCACGATGTTCGCCTTGCCCGCATGGCCTTCGTCGGGGCCGAGCGCGAAGATCTCTTTCACGGCCTCCGGATTCGCCACGAGCACGATGCCGTTCGCGCCGACAGGGAGACGAAGCGTGAAGATGTCACCGAAGCGCGAGCCCGCGTTGTCCAGCATCGAGAGGGGATCACGAACCCAACGCAGGGTCTGGAGCGCGCGAGGCAAGCTGGGACCCGGGGGCAGGGGGCTCGTCATGGCGCCGTAGCATAGCCGCACGTGCGTCACGGACGTCGTTCGATGGTGCGCGGAACTCCCCTGTCCGCGGCGAGCAAGACCTCGCGCCTCCAGCGTGTCGCATCCTTCTTCGAAGTGCATGAGGTTGCTCTCACGGAAAGCGCGACACGCGACGTCATTCCGAACACGAACGTCGCCCTTCGACGCGGTGGCTGCGACGACGAGCACGCATCTCGCGTCGGCGAAATTTCGCAGCACAGAAAGCACACGATGCGTGACGTCTCGTGGGCCTTCGCATCTAGCGAGCACTCCGTCTGCTGATAACATCGAAGCGCTGCGATGCAGGGGAGGCGCATCGATCGCTATATTCTCGGGCCCGAGATTGCCGTCGGCGGGATGGCATCGGTCCATCTCGCGCGCATGCTCGGCAAGGGCGGCTTCGGCAAGACGGTCGCCATGAAGCGCCTTCACGCGCAGTACGGACGCGCGCCCGAGTTCGTGACTCTCTTTCAAGACGAAGCGCGCGTGACCTCCGGGCTCACGCATCCGAACGTCGTGATGACGCTCGACGTCTTGGAAGACGATGACGAGCTCTATCTCGTCATGGAGTACGTCCATGGCGCGGCGTTGAGTCAGATCTTGCGGCCTCGTCAGGGGCAAGCGCCTCCACCGCTCAGGATCGCCGTCGGGATCGTCGCTGCGATGCTCGACGGATTGCACGCCGCCCACGAGGCCACCGACGAAAACGGTGTGCCTCTCGACATCATCCATCGTGACGTCTCCCCGCAGAACGTCCTCGTGACCTTTCAGGGGGTCGCGAAGATCGCGGACTTCGGTATCGCGAAAGCGGCCGGGCGCGTTCATTCGACCGACGATGGCTCGTTGAAGGGGAAGGCCGGGTACATGGCCCCCGAGCAGCTGCTCGGGTTGGAGGTGACGACGCGCACCGACCTCTACGCCTCGGGCATCGTGCTCTGGGAGACGCTGACGGGAAAGCGCCTCATCGATTTCAAGTCGATGGCGGAGAACCTGCGCGCGGTACTGGAGCTCGAGGTCGAGCCGCCAAGCTCACTACGTGCGGAGGTGCCGGACACGCTCGACCAGGTCGTCATGCGTGCGGTGCAGCGAGACCCGAGCGAACGTTTTTCCAGCGCGAAGGAGATGGCGCTCGCACTGCGGAAGGCGTCGGACGCCGCGCACGCCGCGGAGATCGGAGACTGGCTTTGTGCCGAGCGGCACGAGTTGCTCGAGATGCGTGAGTTGGCGCTCTCGGAGCTCCAGCGTGCCATGGGCTCGGCAGGGGACATACCGGCCGGATTCGAAAGTGCACCGTCGCTTCGCGTCAGCGTCCCTCACATTCCGACGGGACCGACGATGCCTTCGCGTAAGGACGATGCTCCTGCGCCGCGCGATCCGTCGTCCGATCCTGCGTACTTGGCGGCCGCTGCCCAGCCACCTCCTCCAACGCGCCGTTTCTTCCCGGTGCTCACGGTGGCGTTCGTGGTTGGAGTCGCAGGCCTCCTCATTTTCCTTCTCACCTGGACGCCATCGTCGCTCGGTCCATCGGGCACGGTTCGTGAAGAGCGCGAAGCGGTTTCTTCGAGCTCTCCAGCTGTCTCTGCATCGTCGAGCGCGTCGAGCGCGTCGAGCGCCTGGGGCGAGGAGAGCCCGCCGACACCACGACCGTCCGTTGCCATCGACCCGCCGGCGTCTGCCGAGCGACCGAATCGTCCGGCACCGTCCTCGACGTCCTCGACTGCGAAGCCTCGGCCTATGGCGTCGGCTTCCGCTTCGGCCTCTCGAAAGTGTCGCATCGTCCCGTCGATGGACAGCACGGGCCACACCAAGTTCACCGAGGTTTGCCCATGAACTCAGCGCCGTGGAAACGCCTGGCAGCGGCCAGCATCGCCGTGATCGTCGTCGTCGGTCTTTCGATCGACCAAGCGCAGGCAGCGGACAAAGACTGCATGACGTCGGCATCGGAGGGACAAGACGCGCGTGACCAAGGGCGCCTCGTGGAGGCTCGCGCGCAGTTCCAGAGGTGTGCGCAGATCGAGTGTCCGGCACCGATACCGACGTACTGCGGTGACTGGCTGAGGGAAGTCGAACGAAAGATCCCCTCGCTCGTCATCCGTGTCGTCGACGGCAACGATGGAGATCTCACCGACGCGAGCGTCTTGCTCGACGAACGCCCGCTTCCACTCGATGGTCGCGCGGTCGAAGTCGACCCCGGGAAGCATCGCCTTCGCGTTTCTCGCCCGGGCTCGAAGCCATCGGAGACGGAGGTGATGGCGGCGCAGGGCGAGAAAGATCGACGGGTTCTCGTCAGGCTCGCGGTCGACAGACCCCGCGAAACGCCACGCGCGCTTCCTGCGATAAAGGTCGCCGAAGCATGGGCTCCGAGCGCGCTCGGGCGCGTTCCGACGGCGAGCTGGGTCGCATGGGGCATCGGTGCTGCGGGGCTGCTGTCCTTCACCGCCTTCGGACTCAAGGCGCGACTCGACTACGACAATTACGCGTCGGAGTGCGGTAGCCACTGTTCGGTCTCGGCTCGCGATTCGGTCGCGAGCACAGTCACGGTCGCCGACATCTCCCTTGTCATCGGGCTCGTTGGGGCAGGCGTCGGGACGGTGCTGTGGCTGCTGCAACCGAAGGCGAATGCGGATGCTCGCTGGACTGCGAGAATGAGCGAGGCGCGATGAACGCATCGAAACGACTCTCCGCGACCGTGTTCGCCAGCGGGGCCATCTTGGTCGGCGCGTGCGGGTTGATGATCGACCCCGATAGACTCGTCGCTGGGCAGCAGCCCGAGACGGTAGGTGCCGAAGGTGGAGACGGATCGGGGCCGAACGGAGCCGACGGACGCGCACCGGTGATCGACCCGAATTGCCGGCCGAGCGGTCCCGAGGTGTGCGACGACGGCATCGACAACGACTGCAATGGCCTCGCCGATTGCGCCGATCTGGGATGCTCGGCGGGCTTCGTCTGCGTCGATCCGCCTCCGGACGGTTGGGAGACGGTTTTGCTCGCCGACCACACCCGCCCCGCGTGCCCCGCGGCCTACACGACCGCTACTGACGTGCGCGTCGTACAGGGAGACGGCGCCCTCGCTTGCGCGTGTGACTGCGGAAACAACTGTGGTGGAACCATCACGCTCGCGCAGGGAAGCTCCGCGGGTTGCGGGTCTGCTACGACCCGTGGCTTCGACGCCAACGCGACCGGTTGCACCAGCACGGGCTTCGGTCTCGCGAGTGGTTTCGCCCAAGCGACGTCCGACGGCAATGCCTGCGCAGCCTCGGACGACGTGGTGAGGAGGAACGACCCGACGGACGGGCGTACCTGCGCGCCGCCACCCAAAGTCGGCGGCGGCTGTCCGGACGCTCAACGTTGTTTGCCTAGAGGCGGCAGCTTCGCGATGTGCGTCGCGAGGGTGGGGATGAACGCGTGCCCCACCTCGGGGTTCACGAAACAATGGCGCAGCGGAACGGCGGCGAGCGACCAGCGCGAATGCATGGGCTGCTCGTGCGACTCGAACCCGTGCTCCGTCGCGCTACAGCTCTGGACGCACCCCACCTGTCAGGGCAACTCCACTCTCACGATCACGAATTCGTGCGCTGCGAACGGTTCGATAAACAACGTCAAAGCGTACAAATCGAGCGCGACGAACGGCTGCACGCAGGCGACGCCATCGGTTCAGCAGGGCACCCTCACGTTCGAGAACGAGCGCACGATCTGCTGCCCGTGAACGCCCTCCGCTGAAGGACCGAGCGTGCGTTCGGGCGACGCTCGGTCTCTCGACGTCGTTCCAGGTTGGCCGCGGCGCGGCCGCTCAAAACCTCATCGTGCCGTTGGTCTTTGCCGCGAGCACGAGCATCGCGATCGAGCACGCGATGAGGACGAAAAGGATCAGCGTGAGGGGATCGGTCGCCATCCGCACGAAGGCGCGTCCGGGCCGTGGACGAAACGAGATGTGCACGTCGGGAAGGGGGGGAGCCGGCGCGGTGGGAGCCGGCGCGGTGGTCTCGGCGGCTGCGACGACGCTCCGCGAGGGGGCCTCTTCCTCGTGGGAGGGGTGCGCTTCCGCGGCGAGCTGCGCGATCTTCACGCGTGTCACGCTATGGGTCGTACGCGCGATGGGCGGCGGCCTTCTCGGCTCGCACGACGATGACGGCCTCGGAGTCGGGTAGGAGCTCGGAGGACGCTCACGCGTCGAATCGACCAGTTCCGGAAAGGAGACCGTTCTCGGTGGACGCGGCAACGGTGGGAGCGTCGGCGTTCTCGACCGAGCCTGCTCGGTAAAGCGCGAGGGGCTCGCGCTCGGGGGCGCGCTCGACGTAGGGGGACGCGGTGACGCTTCCCGTCGGCTTTGTCGCGGACCGTCGATCGGGGGCATCGAACTGTTCGCCGCAGGACGCACTCTCAACCGCTTCATCGTGGCGTTCCGCTCGACGTCCGCCAACACGCGTTGGCGTGCTTCGTCCGACATCTTGATGGTCGGCACCTCCTCCTCGACTCTTCGGACGACTTTGCTCCGTTTCATGGCGGGCCCCTCACGGTTGTCGACGCAGGTTGATGGATTCGCCGGTGCGATCGCCGGAGCGATCGGGCGTGAGCGCTGCCCACGAAGCCTCCGGTCTACGCCAGGAGGGCTACATTCGCGGACGCTGCGACGGCCGCCCTAGCTGCAAAAGGATGGCCGCCCGGCCGTGCGGGTTCTCGTTCCGATCCTTGCGCGCGGTGGAGTCGCGCATCGTCTCGTGATCAGACGACGGCGCGTCGCTTCGATCCGTCGCTACCTCACTGAACGGAGCGCTTACCGGCGTCGACGCGGTGCGTAGCCAAAATGAACAATCGGGGAGTGCTGCCTCGCGCGCGCAGCCTAGGAAAACCGCGCCTTGGCTCGTCGACGAGAGGGACGAAATGGCCCGGCGAGTGACGCGCACGAGACCCACGACGAGCTCACTCGCGACCACACCAGCGTTCCTCGATCGACGACAGGATCGCCGTGAAGAAAGGTCAGAGATGCCTTCGGCGTGCGGACTTCGTCGCGGAGTCAGCGCACTCTCGACATCGAGACGGTGTCACCGCCAGCGCTCTGGTCGTCGCTCGTGCGCGCGCAATCGCCGAGCGCACTCGTGGCGAGAAGGAGAACTGCGGAGAGGACGATGACGAGGCCCTTTCCCATGGTGCGCTCAGCGTACGGATGGCCGGCGATCGCGCCATTCCCCCAATTCGGTGACAGCCGGCCTCGCCTTACGTCCGAGCCGATCGCGAGCGAGGCAAAAGCGTGTGGGGTCGCGAGGAACGCTCGACCCGCGAAATCGCGGGCGTGGGTAGTTTTTGCGAGGGGCCGAATCCGGGATGGGATTGTTCCGGACTCGTGCCTCGTCACGCGCAGTGACCTCGAAGAGGTCGTCGACGTTGATGTCTCGGAACCACGTCTCGAGCAGCTGGTGGTCGCGCGCGATTCACGCTGAAGCCGGGCGTGCCTTGCTCGACGACGAACGTGCGATGACCTTCACGCCGGCGTCACGACGAGAGCGGGGCCGTGAGCCTTTCCGCGGCCGGTAGGCGACGAATCGACCGAGCGGCTTCCGACCGACGTCACCCCACAGAAATGCCGAGAAGACAGGCTCCGAGAGCCTCCTCTTACTGAAGGCGGGAGGCTGCTCAGGGATACCGAGCCAAATGTGCAGATTGTGCGGAGAATCCTGGAGTGCTACGCGGTCGCGTCACAACCCAGGACGAGTGCCGTCAGTTCGTCGTTGCTTTCTTTCAAAGCTTCTTGACGAATCGCGACTGTCCTCGTAAGTTCCCGCCCCCTTGCCGCCCTGCGGCGCGATTTCACGAGGACATTGTCATGGCAACGCCCGAGGCCGCTGAGAAGGCCACAACTCGTCGTAACCCCAACAAGGGCTTCGTCGCCACGAAGGAAGAGGCGGCCGCCGCCCGTGCTTGGTGGGTCATCGACGCGTCTGGCAAGTCCCTCGGTCGCCTTGCGAGCGCGGTGGCTCATGTCCTGCGCGGCAAGCACAAGCCGACGTTCTCGCCCCACCTCGACGCGGGTGACTTCGTCGTCGTCGTGAACGCCGACAAGGTGCGTCTCACGGGCAACAAGCTCGATCAGAAGCTCTACTCGCACCACTCGGGCATCCCGGGCGGCTTCAAGCAGGAGAGCTACCGTCATCTCATGGAGCGCAAGCCGGAGTTCCCGGTGGAGAAGGCCGTGAAGGGCATGCTCCCCAAGAACGTTCTTGGCCGTGAGATGTTCACCAAGCTCAAGGTCTACGCGACGCCGGATCATCCGCACGCTGCGCAGAAGCCCCAGGTCCTCGAGATCAAGTAAGAAGGCACGAAGATGAGCACCGCGACGAACCGCACCTACGCGACCGGCAAACGCAAGACGGCGATCGCCCGTGTCTGGGTCTCCCCCGGCAGCGGCCAGGTCATCGTGAACGACAAGCCCGCGGATGAGTACTTCGAGCGCGAGACCTCGATCATGGTCATGAAGCAGGCGCTCGAGCTCATCGAGGCTGCTGACCAGTTCGACGTCTGGGCGACGGTCAACGGCGGCGGCCACTCGGCCCAGGCGGAAGCGATGCGCCACGGCATCTCCCGCGCGCTCGTCGCGATGGATCCCGAGCGCCGCTCGGTGATCAAGCGCGCTGGCTTCCTCACGCGCGACGCGCGCAAGAAGGAACGCAAGAAGTACGGTCAGCCGGGCGCCCGCAAGCGCTTCCAGTACAGCAAGCGCTGATCGCGCCTCTCTCTGCTGTTCTGTGTGCTCGCCGTTCTTTGGCGAGCACGCGCGAGCACGCGCGAGCACGCGAGAGATGGAAAGCACGAAGGCCGAGTCCCTGCGAAGGGAACTCGGCCTTTTGGCGTTTTGGGGGTCGCCACTGTGCGCCCGAATCGCGGCGCCCGCGGTCTTCGCGTCGACGGCGAACGATCCCGGCGGCATCGATCGCGGCTCCTCCGATTTGCCGCGACCGCACGCTGATCGACCCCGCAAAGAAACGAAACGGCCGGCGCACGTCCGAGGACATGGCCGGCCGCTGGTCACGCGCGAGAGGCGCGTGCTTCGATCAGGGGAACTGGTTGTTGTTCGAGGTGCGGATGAATTCGTTGTACTTCTTCACGACTTCTTCCGCGACTTGACCCGGGCGGCCGTCGGGGCACGTCGTAACCTTGTCGAGGTCAACCTTGCCCGTGGGCGTCTTCGCCTTGGCGGGCGCGTCGCGCAGGCAGCGCCAGTAGTCCTTCGAAGCCTTGCGGTAGGCGGTCACCGAGGAGACGAACGAGCTGTAGTGGCTGTCGGCGAGCGGCCAGGCAGGCGCCAGCTTCCGGTCGCCTAGCTCGGCCTTGTGAGCGCCTCCGTAGGTCGTGAGGTCGTCGACGGCCTTCTCGAACTCGGTGAGCGACGCGCTGTAGAGATTGAAGTCGACGTTTGCGTCTTCACCACTCGGATCGCTCGCCTCGATCAGCTCACGCGCCGTGTTGAGCACGTGCTTGCGGTGGTAGCGGAACTTCTTGCCCTCTTCCTTCTCGATGGTCGCGAGCACGCGCTGAGCAAGCGGCTTGGTGATGCCGTCGAGGGCGGTGTGCAGGGCGTTGTCGGCCTTGTTGAAGTCCGCGAAGGCCTGCATCAACTGTGGGTGGACCGTCTTCGCCTTGGCCCACTTGTCGTCGCGGAAGTCCTTGTTGTCGAAGTACTTGTCCAGATCCGTGATCATCGGATCGAGGATGTTGACGGCCTTCGCGAAGCTCTCACCCGCGGTCTCGAGAGCAGCGGTGGACGCATCCTTCGGGGGCATTGCCTTCGACTTCTCGACGCCGGCGGCGCACTTGCCGGCCGCGCCGTCCGGAAGCTTGTAGATGTCAGCCCAGGATTCCTTGCCCGTCGGACCGTTCTTCGGGACGAGCGAGAGGTAACGCTTCTGCGACTGGTGAACCGACGAGGAGAGCGTGTTGAGGCACTTGATGTACTCCTCGAGCTTCTCCTGTAGTGCGTCGTCCGGATCCTCGGCCTGAGCCGTTGCCGACGACGCCTCCGGTGCGGTTACCCCCGCGTCGAACTGCGTGGCCTTCTTGAGCAGCTTCTTGCAGCCCGTTCCGCTCAGGACGACGCCAACGAGCGCTCCAGCCAGAGCGAGCTTCGACAGCGGTCCCGACACAAACTTGCGCATCCCTCTTCCTCCTCGTGCAATCCCATCGACGCCGATGCGTTTTGCCCAAAGCACCGACGGAGCGTCGGGCCGCCGGATTCAAGAATTCCGCTCAGAAGATCAAGGTCATCGAGGCACGACGCACCGGCGTGGCGGATTGGCCGGGACGAGGATAGAACCCTTCACCCGACCACCGGAAGTGGTAAGAGTCACCGCGTGAGCTCGGTTTTCCGGCCTTTCGGCAAGATCTGCAGCATTCGCGCGGACCTCGTACGTCCGAGCGCGCGTCCGGTTGCCGGCTCGCGTGGCCGTTTTGGTCGTGCGATCGGCGCGGTCACCGCCATTCTCGCACTCCTCGGCGGGGCGCCCGGGGCCCACGCATCCATCGTGGAGCGCGTCGTCGCCGTCGTCGGCGAGCGGCCCATTCTGCTGTCCGAGCTTCGTCAACGGGCGCGACCGCACCTCGCCCGCATCGTGATGCAGAACCCGAATCCCTCGCAGCAGGCTGCCGCCGAGAGCGAGATGTTCCGCGAGCTTCTGAACCGCATGATCGACGAGCGGCTCGAGGAGCAGGCCGCGGACAAGAGCCGCGTCAGCGTCTCGCCCGAGGAGGTCGACAACGGCATCCGCCAGGTCGCCGCGCAGGCCAAGCTTTCCCCGGCTGAGGTCATCGCAGAAGCCAAGCGTCAGGGCCTCAGCGAGCAGGACTACCGCGACGAAATCCGGCGCCAGGTCCTCGAGGGCAAGCTCGTCCAATTGCGCGTCCGCAATCGCGTGCGCGTGACCGAGCAGGACGCACGCGAGGCCTACGCCCGCGTGGTCAAGGAGACCGCTCAGCAGTCGCCCGTCGATCTTCGCATCCTCGTCCTCCAGATTCCGCCCGCGGCGCAGGGAACGACCCCGCAAGACGTGCTCGCGGAAGAGCTGTCGAAGCGCGGCCGTGGTGGCGAGGACTTCTGCGAGCTCGTCCTCAACTACAGCCAGGACCCCACCACGAAGAACACGTGCGGCTCACGCGGCCCCGTGCCCCTCGCGGCGCTGTTTCCGGAGCTCCAGCAGGCGGCCTCGTCGCTCAAGCCCGGCGAGGTCTCGAAGCCGATTCCGTTCCGCGATCCGAACGGCAACCGCGCCGTGCTCGTCGTCCAACTCGCGCAGGCGCAGCCCAGCATTCCGCCGTTCGAGCAGGTGCACGAGCAGATGATGGAGCGCGCGTACGTCGACGCGACGGATCGTCAGCGCAAGCAGTGGCTGTCCGAGCTCCGTCGCGGCGTGTACATCGACGTTCGCCTCTGAGGGCGCCGAGGCCCCGAGGGTTCCTACCTCACTGCTGCACGGGTGCGGACGGAGGAACGAGCGACGCTGCGGGGAAGTCGACGGTCGAGACCGTGGTACCGCCCGGCGCGACGATGAAGTTTCCGATGGGCAGCGTCTCGCTCACGTCGGCACCGTTGGGACCGATGAACGTCGCGCGACCGGTGTACGACTGAGCTCGCACGTCACGTGACAACTCGAAGTCCGTGCACGGCGCGAGTGCCGTCGAGTAGATGGTGAAGACCGAGTCGAAGAAGACGACGCGCATCTGCGACGCTCCGAACTCGGTGCACTTGGCGGGCGCCGACGTGCCTTCGATGGTCCACGTTTGCGTCACGGTACCCGAACCCGGGTCCGGAGCGACGCCACCCTGGACGTGATTGGTACAAGCCGACGAGCACACGGCGACGAGCGCCGCGACGCCGAGCAGACTGGCGATGGTTCCCTTTCGCATCGTTCCCTCCGCAGCCGAATGCGTCGGCGCGTCGACTCTCGGAAGAGCAACCTCCTTGCCATGCCGCGCTCGCCGCGGTTTTCTCGCGAGCTGAGCCTCACGCACGACGAGGCGATCCGGAGGCACCGCGGTAGCATCTCGCGCAGAAAGGGCCGCGCATGAAGCAACGCGACGCTCGCGCTCTCCTCTCGTCCATTTTCGCCTTCGCGCTCGTCTTGAGCGGTTCGGCGTGCGGTTCGGCGACGAACGACGAAAACTCGACCGGCCCGAGAAGCCCCGACGCCTCGTCTGCGCGCGTGGCACACGGGACGATTCAACAGTGGCCCGAAGCGACAGCGTACCTCGACGTGGATCCCGATCCGAGCGGCGTCATCGTGGAGATCGGGCCAGCACGACCGGGCGGACTCGACGCGCTGTGGTCGATCGCGACGACGAATCCGGCCTCCGGCTACTTCTACTCGGACGCCGTGCGCGGAACGTCGGAGACGCGCGTGGCCTTCGCCTCGACGTTCTCGCGCGTATCCGACATTCGCGACGCATCGAAGCTCGCCTTCACGCGCGCGAGTGTGGGCCCCGTCCCGGTGGGCGGCATCGTCGTCATCGAGCACGCGGCATCGCATCGCTACCTCGCGATCGTCCTCGACGCGATCCAGCCGACCGATCCGCGCACGGCGGGCGCAGGCCCCTACGCCTATGCGGACGTGACCTGGTACCTCACGGACGAAGGCAGCGCGGACTTCGGCGCGCCCTAGCAGCGCGCCGTGTGTGGGCAAGTGGTTTTTGTTCCCAGAAAGCCCATCGGGAAGTGCTCAGAAGGCGTGGAAATCGAGACCTCGAGCCAAAGTCGAGGTACGACGCGGGCATGCGTCGCGTCCTTCTTTCGCTGCTCCTCGCGGCTTTCTCGTTCTCGTGCGGTGGCTCGAGCAGCGCTCCGCAAGCGACCGCGCCGAAGCATCAAAGCATGCTCGCCGCGATGGCGAGCGGCACCAAGGACAGCGCCCCACCGAAGAAGGATCCACCGCGCGCCGATGCCTCTCTCCTCGCGCGCGACGTGCTCTTCGGAAATCCCGACCGCGCGATGCCGCTCGTCAGCCCTGACGGCAAACACCTCTCGTATCTCTCGAGCTCCGATGGCGTGCTCAACGTGTGGGTCGCAGCCATCGATGCGCGCGACAAGGCGAAGGTCGTCACGCAGGACAAGAAGCGTGGCATCCGCACGTATCGCTGGGCGTTCACGAACAACCATGTCCTCTACCTGCAGGACAACGACGGTGACGAGAACTTCCACCTGCACGCCGTCGACATCCGGACTGGCAAAGATCAGGATCTGACGCCGTTCGAGGGCGTCCAGGCGCGTATCGAAGCGCTCAGCCACAAGATCCCGGGCGAGGTCCTCGTCGGTATCAACGATCGCGACAAGCGCTTCCACGACGTCTATCGCGTGAACGTCGTCACCGGGAAGCGCACGCTCGTGCAGAAGAACGAGGGGTTCGCCTCCTTCTCGACCGACGACGACTTCAAGGTCCGTTTCGGCATGAAGCCCGAGAAGGACGGCAGCACGGAGATGCTCGAAGCGGACGGGAAGGGAGGCTTCCGCCCCTACGGCCGCATCCCGATGGAGGACGCGCTCACCACGTTCGTCGCCGGTTTCGACAAGGAGGGCAAGAAGGCGTTCTTGATCGACAGCCGCGGCCGCAACACAGCCGCCTTCGTCGAGCTCGACGTCGCCAGCAAGAAGTCGAAGGTCCTGCTCGACGACGGTCAGGCCGACGTCGAGGCGCTCGTTCGCCATCCGACGACGGGCAAGGTGCAAGCCGCCGTGTCGACCTACGATCGCTTCCGCTGGCACGTGATCGACCAGAGTATTCGCGCCGACCTCGACGCGATCGCGCAGGTCGCGCCGGGCGACATCGAGCTCGAGAGCCGCTCGCTCGACGACACGAAGTGGCTCGTTGGTTCGTATGTGAGCGACGCGCCCGTGAAGTACTACCTCTACGATCGCACGAAGAAGAAGGCCGAGCTCCTCTTCTCGAACTTCAAGGCGCTCGAAGACGCGAAGCTCGCGCCGACGAGGCCCGTCATCCTCAAGTCGCGCGACGGGCTGGACCTCGTGAGCTACCTCACGCTCCCGCGCGACGCGAAGGCCGAGCAGCCGCTCCCCATGGTCCTCTTCGTACACGGCGGACCTTGGGCGCGTGACGCGTTCGGCCTGAATCGCTGGCACCAGTGGCTCGCGAGCCGCGGCTACGCGGTTCTCAGCGTGAACTACCGAGGCTCGACCGGGTTCGGAAAGAGCTTCATCAACGCCGCCGATCACGAGTGGGCCGGCAAGATGCACGACGATCTCGTCGACGCCGTCACGTGGGCGGTCTCTTCGAAGATCGCCGACAAGGACAAGGTCGCGATCATGGGCGGAAGCTACGGCGGCTACGCTTCGCTCGTCGGCCTCACCTTCACGCCCGACACGTTCGCGTGCGGCGTCGACATCGTCGGTCCTTCGAACCTCACGACGTTGCTCTCGTCGATTCCGCCTTACTGGGAGTCCGAGGTCGAGCAGTTCAGCAAGCGCATCGGCGACCACCGCACGGAGGACGGCAAGAAGTTCCTCGCGTCACGCTCTCCGATCTCGTTCGTCGACCGCATCAAGCGTCCGCTTCTCATCGGGCAGGGAGCGAACGACCCGCGCGTGAAGCAAGCCGAGAGCGATCAGATCGTCACGGCGATGCAGAAGAAGGGGATCCCCGTCACCTACGTCCTCTACCCGGACGAAGGACACGGCTTTGCCCGGCCTCAGAATCGCACGTCGTTCAACGCCGTCGCCGAGGTCTTCCTCGCGCAGTGCCTTGGCGGCCCGTACGAGCCGATCGGCAAGGATTTCGAGGGCTCGACGATCACCGTGCCGATCGGCAAAGACCAGATCCACACGCTCTCGTCGACGCTGAAGTAGACGTTCAGCTCGCGCGCAAGGCGGGCGCGGACTCGACGTCGAGCAACGTCGAGCGTTCGAGCTCGATGTGAACCGTGGTCATTCCGGCGCGTGATTCCACGCGGAGGTCTCCACCCATGGATCGCACGAGGCCGAGCGAAACGGGGAGGCCGAGACCCGTCCCGAGGCCGAACGGCTTCGTGGTGAAGAACGGCTCGAACATGCGCCGCTTGGTCTCCTCCGACATTCCTGCGCCGTTGTCGGTGACCTCGATCGAGATGCGCCCCTCGATTTCGCGCGCGCGGATGCTGAGGCGGCCATCGGTCCGTTCGGGCTCGATCGCCTGGGCGCCGTTGACGATCACGTTCACGAGTACTTGAACGAGCGCATCGACGTCGCCCTTGGCTCGAAGGTCGTCGCCGACGTCGACGCTTGCCGTGATGCGGGATCCGAAATGGAGCTTCGCTTCGGAGACGGCCTGCCGGACGGCACGCGAGACGGACATGTTGTGGACGATGCGCGGCGCGCTCGCGGCGGTGCGCCCGGCCTCGAGGAGTTGGCGCACGATCTTGGCGATGCGTCCGACCGACTCGAGCGATTCGTCCACGCACTCGAGCGCGTCCGCCGGCGGCGATTTCCTGGTCATGCCCTCGCGGAGGTACGTGAGGTTGGCGGTGATGGCGGCCGCCGGATTGTTGATCTCGTGAGCCACGCCTGCCGCGAGATGTCCGAGGGCAGCCATTTTCTCGGCGAGCAGGAGGTTTTGTTTGGTGGTCACGAGCGCGTGCGTGCGCTCCTCGACGAGCCGCTCCAGCGTGGCCGACATCACCTCGAGCGCGCGCGCGTTTTCGACGAACGAACGCGTGACCGCGAACCCGAGAATGCTCAGTGTGATCAGAAACGCGAGCGAGAGAAGCAGCGGATCGTGGAACAGGTCGAGGGTGACGAGCGTGTCGTGGATGCTCGCGAGCCAGATCGCCAGGCCCGCCGAGAGGTGCACGCCCGCATCACGAACGCCCGCCCGCTTCGCCCGTGCGTAGTGCATGAGCGGCACGAGCATGGCCACGGTCTCGAACGAGAACGCTGCGCCGCCGAGGATCGTCGTCTCGGGGTTGGCGTAGGTCACATGGAGCCACTCGATCGTGAAGCGCGTTTCCTTCGTGCCGATCATCCAGCCCGGCACGAGCCACGCTGGGGCGAGCGCGACGAGGCTCAGCACCAGCAAACGCTCCCAGCGACTCGGCTGGAGTCGCAGATAGCTCTGCGTGTAGAGCACCCAGCCAGCCACGTGCAGCGCGCCGACGGCTCCCTGGCACCGAATCGCGGCGAGCAATGTGGGAGGCGCAACGTCGATCGACGAGAACGCGTCGGTGATGCCGAAGAGGCTCGCGGTCAGCGCGACGAGCGCCAGGAGGCGATAGCGCTCCCAGCCTCGCGCGGCGCCAAAGCGAAAACTGAGGGTCGAAACGACGACCCCCATGACCGACCCGATGAGCGAGAGAGCAAAAGCGATGTTCACGAGAGGAACGCAGATCTGCAACGGCTGCGGAGCGCTGTCTCTTAAGTCCAGCGTACCGTTTCAATCCCAACGGCCGGTTCTCCAAAAACGCGATTCATTCTTGTCGGCAAATCTTTCATCTTTGAAAGCAATTCGACGTCGGCCGACGTGGTGTCGAACAGTTACATGCTGGCACGACATTCGCTATAGAACCCATCGCACCGCGTTGAGGCCTCCCCCCCCCGGCCCGACGCGGTGTTTTTCATTTAACGGTCGGAAACCGTCCGACGCTTGCTGCGGGTTCGCGTGCCTCGCGTGCTCCCCTTGGGTTCGGCGAGCTCCGCCCGGCAGAGCTGGACGAGCCGCGTCTCCGCCCAGTGGCGGACAGGACCGCTCACCGCGCCCTCGCGGCGAACGAGCGACAGCGAGAGCCGATACTCGTCGGGGCTCCACGGGGCGACGCGAAGGGGAACGAGCCGACCTTCGTGCAGGTCGTCGCGCACGACGTGCTCGGGCATGTTTCCCCAGCCGAGGCCGCCGGCGATGAGCGCGTGCTTGGTTGCGAGATCGACGACGCGCCAGGTCGACGGCGAGAGCACGCCGTGATCTTCTTCGGTGCGTGACTTCGCGTTGCGCTCGCTGAGGACGATCTGCACGGTGCGCGTCAGCTCGGCGGTGGGGATGGGGGAGCGCAGTTTGGCGAGCGGGTGATCGGGCGACGCGACGGGCATCAGGCGCACGTGCGTGAGGTGTTGGCGATCGAGCCCCTCGAAGCTCGCATCCGGACCGGCGATTCCGAACGCCGCGCGCTTGTCGCGCACGAGGGCGGTGACGGCAGAGAGCGTCTCGGTGTGCAGCACGAGCTCGACGGTGGGATGCTGGTGGGCGAAGTCGCGCGCGAAGCCGACGAGGGCGGAGGTTGGAAAGATGGCGTCGACGACGATCTCGAGCCTGGTCTCGGCACCGGCCTTCAGGCTCGCGGTGAGGTCCTCGAGCAACGCCATGTCGCCGTGGATGCGCTCGGCGGCTTCGACGATCGCGGTCCCGTGACGTGTCAGACTCGGGACGCGCGAGCTACGATCGAAGAGGCGCAGGCCTAGCTGCTCCTCCAGCCGGTCCATCGACTGGCTCACCGCCGATTGGACGCGGCCGAGCTTCCGCGCGGCGGCCGAGAAATTCCCCTCGCGCGCGACCGCACGAAGCACACGAAGCTGGTCCAGCGTGAGCCCCCCGAGCGGTTCGGTCATCTCTCACACAATATGATGGTATTCATCGCATGGCCATCGGTTCTCATGATGGCTTGCGGCCTGTAGGTTCTCGTCATGCTCCGCATTCGCAAAGCCAATGACCGCGGCCACGCCAACCATGGCTGGCTCGACTCTCACCACACGTTCTCTTTCGCGGACTACTACGACCCCGCGCACATGGGCTTCCGCGGCCTTCGCGTCATCAACGACGACCGCGTGGCCGAGGGCGGAGGCTTCGGCGCTCACCCCCACCGCGACATGGAGATCGTCACCTACGTGCTCGAGGGCGCGCTCGAGCACAAGGACTCGATGGGCAACGGTTCCGTCATGCGCCCGGGCGACGTCCAGCGCATGAGCGCGGGCACCGGCGTCCGTCACAGCGAGTACAACGCTTCCACCGAAGAGCCCGTCCACTTCCTGCAGATCTGGATCATGCCGGACAAGCTCGGCATCGCTCCCAGCTACGCGCAGAAGACCTTCACGGACGACGAGAAGCACGCCAAGCTGCGCCTCCTCGCGTCGCCGAAGGGTGACGACGGATCCATCTCCCTCAACGCCGACACGCGCCTCTACGCGACGCTGCTCCAGAAGGGCGACAAGATCGAGCACGCGGTTGCTCCGGGCAGGCACGCCTGGATCCACGTCGCAAACGGCAAGATCGTCCTCGATGGTCAGACGCTCGAGGCGGGCGATGGTGCGAGCACGAGCGACGCCGGAACCCTCCACCTCGAGGGCATCGAACGCGCCGAAGTGCTCGTGTTCGACCTCGCCTGATCGCTCGATGAAGCGGAGTCGCCGGCCTCAGCGCTTGCGGACGTCACCCTTGGAAAGGTGATGGATCGCGTCGCCGAGGCCGTCGAGCGTGAGGTGGAACATCGGAAATACGCGGGCGATCTGCTCGGCCGTTCCGCCTCGCCAGTACGACGGCGGATCCGGATTGAGCCACGCCGCGCGCTTGAAGTGATCGGCGAACTTCTGCAGCTGCGAGAGGCCCGTCTGCGCAGGTCCGTGATGGCCGGTCGCGTAGTACTCGTAGTCGCCCGCGCCGAGCAGCTCGGCTGGATGCATCGCCGCATCGCCGACGAGGACGAGCTTCCACTCGGCGGCGAGGTCGTGGAGTAGCTCGTCGACCGGCACCGGATCGGTGAAGCGCTCCGTCTCGTAGAGCCGACCGTAGATGCAGTTGTGGAAGTAGTAGGTCTTGAGCGTGCGGATGTTCGACGCGCGCTTCGCTGCCGAGAACAACCTCGAGACCGTGTCGGCGAAGGGATCCATCGAACCGCCGACATCCATCAAGAGCAGCACGCGCACGTTCGACTTGCGCGGTGGCCGAACGACGATCTCGAGCTCGCCGGCGTTCTTCGCCGTGGCGTCGATCGTGCCGTCGATGTCGAGCTCGTCGGGCTGACCCTCGCGCTGGAACGCGCGGAGCTTTCGCAACGCGACTTCGATCTGACGCACGTCGAGGAGGAGGTCCGAGCGATAGGGCTTGTAGCGGCGCGCATCGGCGATGCCCATCGCGCTGCGCCCGCCGCCTTGAGAGCCGACGCGAAGACCCGAGGGGTGTGCACCGAATTGGCCGAACGGACTCGTGCCGCCCGTGCCGATCCAGCGGTTACCGCCCTGATGGCGTTCTTTCTGCTCCTTCATGCGCTCTTCGAAGAGGCGCTTGAGGGTCTCCATGTCGATCGCGTCGATCGCCGCGAGCTCTTCGGGTGTGAGCTCCTTGCGGTTCGCGGGATCTTTGAGCCACTCGTCGAGCTCTCGTACGAGCTCGAGCGAGCTGCCGGCGATGCCCTTGAAGTGCGAGAGGAAGGCCTCGTCGAAAGCGTCGAGGTCGCTCTCGCGGTGCACGCAGATGGCCCGCGCCAGGTGATAGAAGCCGTCGAGCGAGCTGTCGTGGAGGCCCATCGAGAGTGCCTTCGCGAGCGCGACCGCCTCCTGGGCGCCCACCTTCACCTTGCGGGCGCGAAGCTCGTAGAGGAACGGAACGAAAGCGGCGCTCATCGGGAACGAAGCTTAGCGCGTGTGGCCCGCGCCGCAGCGTGCATCGCCCGAGGTTCGCGCACGGAGATCATAGTCGCCGAGCGGAACCGCCGCGGGGAGCACGAGCGCACCGTCGTAGGCGCCTCGCTCGTCGGTGGCGAGCTGGCCGATGACGACCTCTTTGTTCTCGCGACCGCGGAGGAGGACCTCCAGCGTGACGTGGCCGCACGGCGCGCCTTCGGCGGTGACCGTGCCGCGAAGGCGAAGAGGAGCACCGCGTCGTGCGTCGGGGCTCGTAAGCGTCATGGTGACGAGCGACGGCGGCCGATCATCGGGTGTGGTCGACGCCGAGCCGTTCGGAGCCGTACCTCCGCCCGCGCCTGCACCGGCGCCACCAGCGCCATTCGCGTCGGCGAACGAGGCCGCGGCGCTGCCGCCAGGCGCAGCGAGCGAGGCCCCGGCGCTGCTGCTCGGTGCCGTCGGGGCGTTCCGTGCGTCGCGCCGCGCGCGATCACCAAGGTCGTCGCCGCGTGAGGCTCCTTGAGGCCACGCGAACGGATCCGGCGGCGGATCGTAAGGGATGTTGGTCGACACCGGATCGTTGATGGTGCGACCGGCGCCGCCGAGATCGATGCGCCGCCAGAGATGTCCGTCGTTCACCTCGACCCAGGCGTGCGCCTCGTTGACGATCATGCGTGCCGGGATGCCGAGCCCGACGGCCGTGACCATGAAGGCGAACGCGCGATGGCGACAGACGCCTTTCCGCGAAAGCGCGAGGTCGAGATAGATGTCGTGCGTTGGCGGCGGCGGATCCTCGGAGTCGATGAAGCTTCGGAAGTACGCCACGAGCTTGGTGACGTTCTCGCGCGGCGTCATGCGGTGCGAGAGACCGATCTTCTGCGCCACCTCGCGGACAGACTGCATCACGCGCGTGGGCAAGGGGGGCGCGGCGGGAAGCTCGACCCAGGAGGGATTGCCGAAATCGCCGCCGAACGCGATGCGCGGGATCGCGAGTTCCATGACGAGGCGGACGCGTACGGCGCTGTCGCCCTCGATGAACCAGTTGTCGGCGCCGTCGCGGAAGAGTCGGAACGGCACGTCTTCCGAGCCGACGCCGGCGCGTGCCCGCAGTACGCGTGCGCCTGGCCCGACCGACGGGATCTTCACCTTCACGTTGGGCGCGAGGTCCACGACCATGTCGGCGAAGAATTGCTCTTCGGCGGGCGTGACTGGCGAGGCTGAAAGGGCGAGGGGGGCCGTATGCGGGTCGCGTACGGAAAGCGTGTAGGATACATCGACCGTGTCGAACGCGCTCAAGCGCTTGAACGGCGCCGTCGAGGGCGAGAACGGATCGTCGTACGGCAAGAGGTCGGGCCGGCGCGTGTCGCGATCGGGATGGAACGACGAATCCGGGATGTCGCGCCGTGGCGTGGGGCTGTAGGGGCTGTCACCGCTGCCCACGGGCCGTCCAGGATCGGGGGCGGCAACGAGGCCTCGCGGAGAATCGATGGCTGCCGGAAGGTCGCCGTCGAGCGAGACCGACAGCGCGACGTCTTCGCGCGGATCGGGGGGGATGGGCTCGTGCAGGATGGGGCCGCGCCGCTGGGCGCTCGCCGACGGTGACGCCAGTTGGCTGAACAATGCGACCCCGAAAAGCGCGAGGTACCTATTCGCCTTCGAGGTGGGCCGCATCGTCCTTCGCCTCATTCATAGCGAAAGACCGCGTCGGGGCCTGCGCAATTGAGTCGATTTTCCGGAAAGCTCAGGCGAGCTACCTATCGCAGCGCGTTGGCGTTGCCGGCCGGCTTCCATCCGCCGCTCTCGTAAAAATAGCGTCCGTCGCGCGATGAGTAGACGGGAGCGTTCCAGGTGGCGCCGGGCGGCGGGGCGTCCCAGTGGCCCGGAATCCAGGCGTACTGCATCCCGGTCCAATGCCAGTAACCGGCGACCCAGACGGCTTGGGGGTTGGGTGCGGGCGGTCGCTCTTCGTGGACGAGAGCCGGCGGCGGACCGTTCACGACGACACCGCGCGCGGGCGTCTCCGGTTCGTTCACGACGCACGCTGCAAGACTCGCGATGGCCAGCGCCACACCGGCCACGCCACGAACGCGACGCATCGTGCGCGCGAATCGCATCGCTGTATGGTCCCGATGGCTTCGAGAACGATGGGTGTTGGTCGGCATCTCGGCACGCATCCGTCCCCCCCTGCAGCTTCGAGTGTTGCGACTCACCACATGACGTTTTGGTGAGTCGCGTTGGTACGCAGGTCTTCGCGCGCGAACTCTGACACATGAAGTCTGACACGCGCCGGCTGACACGTGAAGGCGGACACGCCCAGGTGTTCGGCACTGCGGTTGGTACGTCGATCGTACGCCGCTCGTAGGATTCTACTTCCCACCGAGGCCGAGGGAAGTCTCGAAAAGGAACGCGCAGAAGGTGCGCGCGCGGAGCTTTTTGCGCGCACGATGGCAACCGCACGGTAGCCTCGCCGGCATGCCGAACTTGGTCGAGGAGCTGAAGGCACTGGATCCGTCGGTGATAGCTCGCCTGAATGCCAACGGTTTCGACGAGACGCGATTTCTCGCATTGGCGGAAACGTTGCGTGACGGCGATCCCGAAACGCGGCGACGCGCCAGAAACGTGGTCAAAGGGAAGGTGTCGCCGCCGCCGGCATCCGCGATGCACAAGCTCCCTCCCGAAGGCTCGGCCGAATACGAGCGCCTTCGCGCGCGAGGTGAAGCTGCTCTGCGCGCCGGTGAGCTCGCGTTTTGCACCATGGCAGGCGGAATGGCCACCCGTATGGGCGGCATCGTGAAGGCGCTCGCCGAGGTCTACGACGGTCACTCGTTCCTCGATCTCCGTCTCGGCGAGAATCGAAGCAACAGCGCCCGCTACGGTCGGCCGATTCCGCTCTGGTTCATGACCAGCGACGCGACCGACGAGGCGATCCGGAAGGCGCTCGAGGGCGTCCCGGATCGCGCGCACATCGCGACCTTCGCGCAGGACCTCTCCCTGAGGTTGACGCCCGAGGGCACGCTCTTCTTCGGGGCGGACGGCAAACCGAGCCTCTATGCGACCGGCCACGGCGATCTCGTGGATGCGCTGCGCCGGAGCGGCCTCGTCGATCGCTTCGTCGCCGGCGGTGGGAAGTGGGTCTGGATCACGAACGTCGACAACCTCGGTGCGTCGATCGATCCGGTGATCCTCGGCCATTTCATCGAGGCGGCGGAGACGGCGGGGGCGGTCGTCCAATGCGAGGTCACCCGCAAGGAAGGCGATCGCGGCGGCATCCCCGTGCTCGCCGAAGGCAAGGTTCAGGTCCTCGAGGAGTTCCGCCTACCGGCCGACTTCGATCCGAAGACCGTGAACGTGTTCAACACGAACACGTTCCTCGTGCGTGCGGAGGCTCTCGCCAGGCAGCCCTGCACCTGGACGTACTTCGAGGTCGAGAAAAAGGCCGACGGAAGGACCGCGGTCCAGTTCGAGCGGCTCCTCCAGGAGATCACCGCGCAGATGCCGTCGGTGTACCTCGAAGTCCCGCGCGACGGCGCTGCGTCGCGGTTTCTGCCCGTGAAGGACTTCGAGGAGCTCGCCAAGCGTCGCGCGAACATCGAGGTGGTCGCACGGGCTCGCGGCATGGTGTAGGTTGGTGGCGGCGCGTTTTTTTGACCGGCCGCTTGTGATTCGCGTGTTTGGGTCCGTCCGGAACGACCGACTCCTGTTGCCTCGATCCTCGTTTCTCTTCCCGCTCCCGCTCCCGTGCAATTCGAGATCGTCCACGAGTTCGATATCCCGCTCGATGCCCTCGAGCTCGCGGTCATTTCGCCGAGCCTCGTGCAGAAGCTCGCGAAGCGCCTCCCGAACATCGAGAGCGTTCAGCCGCGCGAGCATGTCCTGAAGGGCAACGAGCTCGAACGCGTCTGGAGTTTCCGCGCCAACGTGCGCATCCCGGCGTTCGCCCAGAACTACGTGACGCCCGAGATGCTCGCCTGGGACGAGCGCTCGACGTACGACATCAGGAAGCACGAATCGACGTGGACGATCGTGCCGCGCATCAAGCCCGAGTGGCGCAAGTACTTCGCCGCCTCGGGCACCTACACGCTCTCGCAGCTGGCGAACGGCAACACGCGTCGCACCGTGAAGGGGAGTCTCGAGCTCCGCGTGCCGGTGGTCCGTCAGGTCGCCGAGAAGCTCATCCTCGCCGAGGTCCGCAAGACCTTCGACGCGGAGGCCGACACGCTGCGTGATCTGGCGACGCTCGGATAGCTCGGAGGGCGGACGTGACCGTGAAGACGAACAAGCCACACGCACCCGCCGCACTCGCAACGCTCGTGGCCCTGGCCGGCTTTGCTGCGATCTTGGGGGCCGAGCCGAACGTCGCCGAGGCGTCGGAGCCTTTCCCCACGCGCGCCGAGCGCATTCTTTCACCGGGGCGCAGCGTGGCGACCGAAGACGGGGCCGAGGCGCTCGTCCTCAACCCGGCGAACCTGGCGTACATGCCGGGGTACGAGCTGCGTTGGACCGGCGTGCGCTGTCCCGATACGCGTCGCGTAGCGTGCGGTCACGCGGTCGACCTCGCGGCGCCGCTTCTGTGGGGATTCGCTTCGGGCCTTCGCGTCGATTACGTGATGCCGCCCGGCGGGCTTGAAGGCGCGGGCTTCCCCTACAACGGCATCGACTACACGTGGCTCACGTGGGGCGTCGGCTACCGCTTCTCCGATCGCTTCGCGCTCGGCGCCACGCTGCAGTGGTCGTTCTCGTCGAACCCGTATACCGACAACCTGTTCGGTATCACCGCCGGAGCATCGTACCGACCCGATCCCCACGTCGCGATCTCGCTCGTCGCGCAGGACTTCAACGGGCCGAGCCTGCAGAAGCTCCCGCCGGAGGGAAGTCCGGTGCTCGGCCGAACGTACGTCGGCGCGGTGGCGATTCGCCCGACCGGAACGCGCGTCCTCCAGGTCGACCTGGAAGGGAAGTACTACGACATCATCGACCAGTGGCGTCCGCGCGGCGTGCTCGGCTTCGACGTGCCGGGCGTCGGACGCATTCGCGGTGACATCGAGGTCGCGAACCTCGGCTCGGATGCGCGTCGCGGAATCCAGGCCACGGCCGGCGCGGAGATTTACTTCAACGCGTTCTCCGCCGGCGGCGGTGCGATCTTCGGAAGCGCGCTCGGCAAGAACACCTCGGTCGGCGAGTACGCCACGGCGTCGATCAGCGGTTACTTCAGTCCTGGCGTGCCGAGCGGCGATCGCGCGGTTTCCATTCGCCTCGAGTCCACGCCGGGAACGCGCAGCCACGTCCGCTTGCTCCGTCGCCTCTGGAAGCTCGCCGAGGACAAGCACACCACGTCGGTCACGATGGTGATCCGCTCCGAGGTGGCCACTTCCTACGCGCACGCCGAAGAGATCGCCGACGCCTTCCGCGTGCTCCGCGCGAGCGGCAAGAAGGTCGTCTGCAGCTTCGAAGACGCGGGGGCCAAATCGCTCTACGCGTGCGCGAGCGCGAACAAGATCGTCATCAATCCCGCCGGCGGCATCCGCTTCGCGGGCATCAAGACCACGCACATGTACCTCGCGGGCATGCTCTCGAAGATCGGCGTGAAGGCCGAGTTCGTGCGCATCGGCGCTCACAAGAGCGCGCCCGAGCAGTTCATGAACGAGCACGCGAGCCCGACCGCCAAGGCCGACCAGGAAGACCTCCTGCGCCAGCACGAAGCCGTCTACGCACGCAACATGGCGCTCTATCGCCACATCCCCGAAGACAAGTGGCCCTCCATCATCGCCAAGGGCCCCTTCGTGGCGAGCGAAGCGCGTGATGCCAACCTCGTCGACGGATACGCCTTCGACGACGAGCTCGAACGCGTCACGCAAGACGTCGTCGGCCGCAAAGTTCCGTACGGCAAGCTCTCCGAGCCCACGCGCGCGCCCGAGTACTTCGGCTCGCGATCGAAGATCGGCCTCCTCTACATCGACGGCGACATCATCGACGGCCGCTCGCGCAACGTGCCGATCCTCGACATGAAGCTCGTCGGTTCGTACACCATCGCCGACGAGATCAAGCAGCTGCGCGACGACGGCGACATCAAGGCCGTCGTGCTCCGCATCGAGAGCCCTGGCGGCTCCTCGATGGCGTCCGACGTCATGTGGCGCGAGCTCAAGAAGCTCGGCGAGAAGAAGCCTCTCATCGTCTCCATGGGCTCGGTCGCGGCGAGCGGCGGCTACTACGTGGCGGCGCCCGCCCAGACCATCTTCGCGCTGCCGCTGACGATCACGGGCTCGATCGGCATCTTCTACGGCAAGGCCGACATCAGCGGCCTGCTCGACAAGATCGGCGTGAACATCGAGGTCCGAAAGACCGCGCCCCGCGCCGACGCCGAGTCGCTCTACCGAGGCTTCACCGAGGACGAGCGCGCCGAGCTCCGCCACAAGGTGCACCAGTTCTACGACGTGTTCCTCGACCGCGTCTCGCAGGGCCGTCACATGTCGAAGGAGGCCGTCGACGCCGTCGGCCAAGGTCGCGTGTGGGCCGGTCAGCAAGCGCTCGAGCATCACCTCGTCGATCGCATGGGCGGTCTGCGCGAGGCCCTCGCAGCGGCGCGCGAAGCGGCGCATCTCCCGGCCGACGCTCCGATCGTGGAGCGACCTGCCATCCAGCAGTCGCTCTTCGAGTACGCGCTCGGCCTCGTGGGCATGAAGGCCAACGCGGGCATGGCCATCGAAGGCCTGCCGGTTCAGGTGAAGGAAGTCCTTCGCGGGATCGCGCCGCTCGCCATGTACGGCGAAGGCGAAGCGCTCGCGCGCATGGAGTGGGTCCCCCTCGAGGACACGCTCGGCTCGGACGACGAAACCTACGAAGAGTAAGCGGCGATCACGGCGCAGCGCTCGTCGATCCGTCGGGCGTTCAGGCCGAACGGAGCGTGAGCATCACGAGTGCCGGTGCCACGCCGAGGCGCATCGGCGGGCCCGTGGTGCCGAGACCCGGGTGCACGTAGAGCGTGGAGTCGCCGTCTTGGTAGACACCGAGGTGGTAGTGGTGCGCGAGCTTCGACGCGTTGATGTGGCGCGCGATGAAGGGCACGGCGATCTGTCCGCCGTGCGTGTGCCCGGAGAGAACGAGATCGACGCTGCGTTTCACGGCCTCGGGGAAGCGATCCGGATCGTGGGCGAGGAGCACCGTGGGAGCGCCGGAGGGACGCTCGGCGAGCGCTTGGTCCATGTCCGCGCGCCGGGTCCACGTGTCGTCGATGGCCGCGAGATAGAGCTGTCCGCCGTCACGCTCGAGGACCACGCCTTCGTTGCGCAGCACCTTGGCGCCCTGCTCGCGAATCAGCGAGATGAGCGGCTCGCCCTCGCCGAAGTAGTCGTGGTTGCCCATCGCAACGAAGACGCCGTCTTTGCCACGGAGCTCGCCCACGAGCTGGGCGATCTCTCGGTGGAAGTTCACGCCGCTCGTGACCATGTCGCCGGTGATGACGACCATGTCCGCGTTCTCGGCGTTCGTGGCGCGGGCCCAGCGTTGGCCCCACCAGAGCGGAGTGAGGTTGCCGATGTGCAGATCGGAGAGGTGCGCGATGGTGTAGCCGTCGAACTTCTTGTCGAGGCCGCGCACGCGCACTTCGACGCGACGGGTGAGGAACCACCAGCGACGGAGCGTGACGCCCCACCCACACACCAGAAGACCGCTCGCGTACGTCCACATGAAGAAGCCGGGCGAGAGCGACACCGGCAGGCCGCGCACGAGATCGGAGAGCGGCGCGAGGATGACGTAGAGAAGCGAGGGGATGAGGCAGTAGAGGCAGGTGCACCAATGCACCCAGTAGGGCAGGTCGACGAGGAACGTGCGCTGCCAGGGACGCTGTTCGTCGTGCACGATCGACTGCGCGCGACCGAAAAAGAAGAAGAGGCCCAGCGCCCCGAGGACGCCGCCGAGGATCCACGCGTGTGCAGTGTCGACTCCGAGGAAGCGTCGCGAAGCCTCCGCGACGGCCACGACGAACGGAATCTGGATGCTCACCGTGAGGGTGATGATGAACCGCATGAAGCGCGACATGCGCGGGCGCTTTCCGATCGCGCGTGCTCCCGCGTGAGGCGGCGGAAGGGATGGCGAACTGGAGCGGGTGGAGGACTCTTGTGTCGACTGCTGCGCGGTGGACATACTTGGAAACGGTCGAGCCGCGATGACGCGGTCCGGCGCAAGGTCCTACTACGCGAGGCGTCCCTCGACCACCGTTCCGTCGTCCCCAATGGCTCGCACGGATGTGCTGCGCGCATGAAGTGCAATCATGCTGGCGGTTACGCCGATGTCCCCGCTCATGCGTACCCACGTCGAAGCGGCACCGCGTCGAAGTAGTCGGGCTTGCATCGAGCCGGCCCACGCCTGGCCATCATCGGTGGTCACGACGGTCAGCATGTCGCGCGTGGTCTGAACGGGTTCGAGCTTCGCTTCGAGCTTGGCGCCGATGGAAAGGGCATGCCCGCCCGCGCCGACGGTCAGCGCGCCGCCGCTCGCCAGGGGCGCGATGGAGAGAAGGTGGCCGTCGCAGACCGAGCCGATTTGCTCGACCACGCCGAGCTCCACGCGGACGAGCGTTCCCGAGTCGCCGCATGCGAGCAAGTCACCCACGGGCAGGCGCGTGACGGAATGCAGGCGTGCACAGTTCACCGCGTCACCCATCACCGTGAGGCGATCGCCGGAGAACTGCGTGACCACGCCCGCCGTGGAGCCATGTACCGAGCGCTGGGCGAAGCCGCGGTACGGCCGCTCACCCACGAGCGTGGTGATGCCCGAGTCGTCGACGAAGGCGCCGTGGAACGTGATCTCGGGATCGGGAACGCGCCAGACGTCGACCGCTCCACTTGGCGTTACGCGAGCAACGAGGCCGCCTTCACCGAAGAGCAGCGCGCTGGCATCGCGCAGCCACCTCACGCCGCGTACAGCACTTCCCGAGACGGCCGAGGGCATCACAGCGGGCGTCCACGAGTGGTGGTCCCACCGAAGGATGCCTCCGCTGGTGATGGCGATCCCTTTGTCGCCGCTCGGCGAAAAGGTCGCGGCGCGAATCGTTTGCCCGGGGATCGGCCCGCTCAAGATGCTCCAGGTCCACGACGCTGGATTGGAAGCGATGGCTTCGTCGGGCCGGGGGCCGGACTTCGGAGCGGCGGGGCGATGCGGATCGCTCGGCGTCTTCGCCGGCATCTTGGCCGTTACTTCGAGCGGCGGCGTGCGACGCGGCGGCGTGTGGTGGTGGGACTTGTCGCCTTCGATGGCCCTGAGCGCGTTCTGGATCGCGCTCCAGAAATCCATGACGGACTCGTGGCGCGCCTTCGGATCGGCGGAGAGCGCCTTGGCGAGCTCGCGGTCGAGCGCCTCGATCGTGGGCGTCGAGCTCTCGATTTCGGGCGCCAGCGTGGCGCGCGTCTTCATGAGCGAAGGGCGCGGCCCGTTCAGGATGCGCGTGACGATGAGAAGCGGGTTTTCGCCTTCGGTGAAGGGGAAGGCCGGCTTTCCCGCCAGCATCTCGAAGGTGACCGCGGCGAGCGAGAAGACGTCCGTTCGCGGCGAGACGCGCTGGTTGCCCTGCTCGTACTGTTCGGGCGGCGCGTAGCCCAGCGATGCGCCGGCCAGAGCGGCCGTGCGCGCGAGGTTCATGTCGACGAGCTTCACGAGCCCGAAGTCGGTGACCTTCGCGATCTCGGTGCCTGCTTCGGTGGCGAGCAGGATGTTCGAAGGCTTGAGATCGCGATGCACGACCTTCTGCGCGTGCACCACGTCGAGCGCCTGGCACATCTGCCTCAGGAGGCGTCGCGCACGGTCTGCCGAAAGACCTCGGCCCTTCTGATCGAGCAGCACCTTCTCGAGCGTTGTTCCGTCGACGTACTCGAGCACGGTGAAGGGGAACGCGATGGTCTCCTGGTTGAAGGGCGAGGGGACCTGCGCCACCGCGTGATCGTAGAACCGGACGATGTAGGGATTCGGGCGTCCCTGCGTCGAGAGCATCCGCAGGACTTCGGCTTCACGCTGGAAGCGGCGCAGGGCCTCGGTGCTCACCACGTCGGGGCGGAGCACCTTCACGATCACGACGTGGCCGGACGGGTCGTCCCAGTTCGCCCGGAACACCCAGCCCTGCCCGCCCTCACCGATGCACTCACGCAGGTGATAGCTGACGTTTCCCGAGCCATGCAGCACCCGTCCCGCGAGGGAATCGCGAAGCGGTACGGCGCGCGGGTCGGGGGCCTGGGTCATGATCGGACGACCGGGTCAAGTCACCCGTTCCGGGGTAACGATACGGGAGACGGCCTCCGGGCAAAAGGCATTACAAAATGCCGAAAGGCACCGCGATGGTTCGCGATGCCTTTCGTTGGCCTGCTCGCCGACCCAAAAGCCGGCTAAGTGACCGAAAGTCGGTCAGCTCTCGAGCATCTCGACCAGCTTGACCTTGTTGGTCACGCCGACGTGCTGGGCCGTCTTCTCGCCGCCCTTGAAGACCATGACGGTCGGGACGCCGCGCACGCCGTACTTCTGGGTGACGCCCGGCGCGTCGTCGATGTCGAGCTTGCCGATCTTGTACTTGCCCGCGAATTCGTCCGCGAGGCCTTCGACGATGGGCGCGAGGACCTTGCACGGCCCGCACCAGGTCGCGGTGAAGTCCACGAGGACCGGAACCGAAGACTTGAGAACCTCAGCTTCGAAGTTCGCGTCCGTGAGCTCGATGACGTTCTTCCCGGCCATGGCGGCCTCCTCTGCTTGTTCGGTGATGGGATGCGTGGGTCGAATGGGTTGGGAACAAGAGTCCCACGCGATCCTGCAAGATCTGGGATGGCAGACGCGGGTGCGCCGTTGCGCACACGATCTCGTGAGCCCGGCAGCCTAGAACAAGGTTGCGTTCGGATCCAGACGGCCTTTTGCCCGCGGAACGACGTCCCGCGGAAAAAGGAGGAGCCCTAAAAGCAGAGGTGCGGTGAGGTTACTCGTCCCGTCCTGCTCGCCCTGCCTGCCCAGCTTGCTGGGCTGGCCCCGCTCCTTGTCCGGCATCGCGCGCAAGGATGCGCTCGCCCTCGTGGGCGCCTTCTCGCGGTTGAGCCGGAGGGGGAGTGGTGGGCTCTTCCGTCTTGTGCGCCCGGAAACGCAGGGCTCGATCGATAGCCGCCGCCAGTGCATTGGCGCTCGTGCTGAGCGAAGCGTGGAGAGCCGTGCCTTCCACGCGGACGTCGAGCGAGTCGATGAGCGCGCCGAACCCGACCATGCGGAGAGCGATGTCCTTCGACCACTCCAGGCGCTTGCGCTGGATCAGCTTCTGGACGGACGTACAGGACTCGGCGCTGTCGCAGACGAGCTCGAAGCGAGCGTCGAGATTTTCCCCCGCCGCCCCGGCGCGAATCGCGACGCCCGCCGCCGACACGCCGAGGACGCCGGCCATGATGGAGGCCGACGCGTCGCCCGACGGTTCCTCCGCAGCCATCTCCTTCTTGAGGCGATCGCGGAGGGAGCGCGGAAGAAGGGCCGTCACGAGGACGGTCGGTTTCGACCATCCTTCGCGGCCCGTCAGCGTCGAACGAAGCGCGACGTGCTCGCTCGCGTCACGCAGGCTCGGCTTCTTTTGGGCTCCGACGGCGAGCATCGTGTCGAACCACGATCCCTTGCCCACGACGAGGAGGCCGCTCGAGGCGTATCCGAGCTTTCGGCCGCCTGGATCTTCGATCACCGCGAAGGGCCCGACGTCGTGCGTCCGGTTGTCGCCCGCGTGCTGGCTGCCGAGCGCCTTCGTGCACTTCTCGAGCTCTTCGCGGGTGACCTGGACCTTCGCCGCCACGCCGAAGTCTCCGCGGTCACCTTCTTCTTCGGGCACCGCAACCGCGAGCTTGTCGACGCGCGAGAGCGGATCGAACCCGCACGCCTCGGCGAGGTTCGCCATGCCGAGCGCGCGCGTCGGAAGGCTCGTCGCGCCGGCTCGCTTCGAAGCCTCGCGTCCGAGGACGGTCTCGTAGACGGGCGACCGGCGAAGCTCCGCCAGATCGACCGTCGCGACGAGGAACGAATCGCGCGGAACGACGGCGTCGGGGTCGCTTGGCGCACTTCCTCGACTGCTGCGAAAGAGAACGAGAGCTCCGAGCGCTCCGACGAGCCCAACGAGGGCCGCACGCGCGTTGAGCGAGAGTTTCACGGCGCGAGTCTAACCCAGAGCACCGAACGTATCGTGCTCTCGGTGGGGGCCGCCGTCACTACGGCGCGCCGCCGTCACTACGCCGTGCGGGCGGGGCAACGTCGGGCAGCTCCGGCTCGAGATGCCAGCTCGACCCTTCGCGGACGCAATGCACCTGCGCCCGTTCCTCGGGGCCTTCTCCGCGAACGAGCACGACCGCTTCGTCGCCCGAGGTCTGCGCGGTCATGGCTTTGGGCCGGAATTTCAAACCGAAGCGGCCCTCGGCCAGCATCTCGTACGGCTCGTAGCGGCGACCTTGCCCGCGGCTGGCTCGTTCGGCGC
Organism: Labilithrix luteola; assembly: GCF_001263205.1. Taxonomy (GTDB): domain Bacteria; phylum Myxococcota_A; class Polyangia; order Polyangiales; family Polyangiaceae; genus Labilithrix; species Labilithrix luteola. The sequence continues at coordinate 2,832,320 of NZ_CP012333.1, read as the reverse complement.
GCTCCTTCAGGTTCGCGCGCGCATGCGGACCGAGCAGTTGATAAGCCTCGCGCGAGGCGCGCGGATCGTCCGGTGCGCTCTCCATTCTCTCGATCCACAAGCGGACCGTGCCCTCGGGCGTTGCGTCCGGGGGCGTGCGCGTGCACCCCGCGCTTGCGGCGAGCAGAGCGAGCGCAGCCGCAAACTGGCTCGTTCGAAGGATCCCCGCCGCCACACTTCTCGAAGTCCTCACGATGGCCGGAGACTTCGCTCGCCCGCGCGACGCGGTCAAGATAGGCCGAAAACTGGCGCTCGCTCGGTCCGATTTTTTACGATCCGAATCGTGAAATTGGACGGGGTCAGGCTCTCCTGGCAAGGCAAAGAACGCGCGCTTTCCATGGGCTCCGAAGGGGATGCACGGCATCCAATCCGGACTCTTTTCGACCAGGACGGCCGCGGCAGGCTGCTTCATGGTGACAACTGCGGGGCGATGCGTTCGCTTCTGCCCGAGCTCGCCGGAAAGGTGACGCTCGCCTATCTCGACCCGCCGTTTCTGACGAACCGGACGTTCGACGCCATCGTTCCTTCCGAGGTCCGCCCGGCGGATCGCTCGGGACCGCTCAAGGCTCGGCCGCGCAAGGTCGCGTTCGACGATCGCTGGTCGGGTCGCGCCGAATACCTGGAAGCTCTGGGCCAGCGCCTCGTTCTGATTCGCGAGCTGCTCGCGCCCAATGGGTCGGTGGTCGTGCACATCGACCCCAAAACCAGCCACTACGTCAAAGTCCTGGGCGACGAGATCTTCGGCGACGACTCCTTCGCCAGCGAGATCATCTGGCGCTACCGTCGCTGGCCGAGCAAGACGCCCAATTTCCAGCGCGTCCACGACGTGCTCCTCCGTTTCCGTAAGGATCCGAAGGAGAAGCCTCGCTTCAACACGCCGTACGAGCCTCTCGCGCCGTCGACCGTCGCAACCTGGGGAACGAACAAGCAGCGCGCGGTCGTCCTGGCCGACGGCAAGCGCAAGCGTTCGGAAACCACGTCCGAGCCGACGAAGGGCGTGCCGATGGGCGACGTCTGGGAAATCGGGGTCCTCGCGCCCATCTCGCGTGAGCGCACCGGTTACCCCTCGCAAAAGCCCGAAGCCCTCCTCGAGCGGCTCGTCGACGCCCTGACCGACCCGGGGGACGTCGTCCTCGATCCTTACATGGGGAGCGGGACGACCCTTGCCGTCGCGGCAAAGCGCGACCGTGTCTTCGTGGGCATCGACGAAAGTGACGTGGCTTTCGACGTAACGAGCCAGCGACTCGCACAGGTGGGTATCCGCTTCGGCAACGAACCGGCCTCCGCGCGGACAACGCGACAGGTTGCCCGCTCCGCCTGAGGCATCTTGCCCTTCCTCGATCGCACCGCGTACGCTTCCCGTCCGCCTCGCGGCGCCGGTTTCGACCAATGATTCTGAACCAGAAAATCGTCTTTGCGCTGCTCCTCGCGGTGGCCGCCGTCTTCGTTGTCGGCTTCGTCCCCGCGAACTTCTCCCAGCTGGCCGTCGCCATCGGGTGTGTCGCAGCGCTCGGCGCTGTCTTTCTCGCCGGCGGCTCGGGAGGTGGCGGCGCGGACGTCGGTCCGCTCTCCGACGCGATTCGTCGCGCACGCAGCGGCGAGCGGCCCTCGCCGCCGGCCGGCGCGTCGCCCGAGGTGGTTCGTATCTTCGACGAGCTCGGTCGCATGGCCGAAGACGAAGATCGCCGTCAGCGCACGGTGGAAGACGCGCAGGGCGAGCTCGAGCAGCTCGCGAAGAAGCTCCAGGAAGGCCTCGGCACGCAGGTCGCCGCGTCCGACGACATGTCCCGCCTCGTGAAGGACATCGCGGGCACGATGCGCGAGTTCGCCACGAGCGTCGAAACGCTGACCCAGAACGCCGAAGAGTCGAGCTCGTCGATTCTCGAGATGACGGCCACGAGCTCGGAGGTCGCCGACAACCTCGGTGAGCTCGCGAACAGCGTGCGCGAGACGGTCACCTCGATCGAGGAGATGGCCTACTCGATCAAGGAGGTCGCCAAGAACGTCGACGCGCTCTCGCTCACCGCCGAAGAGACCAGCTCGTCGATGAACGAGATGGACGTCTCGATCGACCAGGTGCAGTCGAACGCGAACGAGACCTCGCGCCTCTCCGAAGAAGTGGCCACCGACGCCGAGAAGGGCGCCGAAGCCATCCTCAAGACCATCGGCGAGATCTACCGCATCAAGGAGAGCTCGTCGGAGGCCGTGACGGCGATCAGTACGCTCGGCTCGCGCATCGACGCCATCGGTCAGATCGTCAACGTCATCGACGACGTCGCCGAGCAGACGAACCTCCTCGCGCTCAACGCCGCCATCATCGCCGCGCAGGCCGGCGAACAGGGCAAGGGCTTCGCCGTCGTCGCCGACGAGATCAAGGACCTCGCCGAGCGCGCCGGCGCGAGCACGCGCGAGATCACCGACCTCATCAAGACCGTCCAGGCCGAGAGCCGCAACGCGATCAGCGCCGTCGAACGCGGTGCGCACAACGTCGATCGCGGCGTCGAGGTCTCGAACGAAGCCGAGCGCGCGCTCAAGAAGATCCTCGAGAGCAGCCAGAAGTCGACCAACATGGTCCGCGCCATCGCGCGCGCCACGGTCGAGCAGGCCAAGGGCTCCAAGCAGGTCACCGATGCCATCGGGCGGATCGCCGAGACGGTCCAGCAGATCGCCGCCGCCACCGCGCAGCAGGCGCGCGGCTCGGAGCTCATCATGAAGAGCGCCGACAAGATGCGCCTCATCACGCAGCACGTGGAGCGCAGCGCGCAGGAGCAGGCGAAGGGCGGTCGTCAGATCACGAGCGCCATCGAGAACATCTCGGGGATGGTCTCGAACGTGAGCCTCTCGCAGCGTTCGCAGGGCGACAGCGCTCGCCAGCTTCTCTCGTCGGCCTCGCGCATCGACGAAGCGGTGCGCTCGCAGGAAGCGACGCTGTCGCGACTCGCGAATGCTGTGACGACGCCCCGCCGCCGCTAGTCCCGTCGACGCTCGTCACGCCGTGACGAGTCACGCGTCGCGCGAGCTCGCCGAACGACGTGCCGCGCGATCGAACGCATCGCGCGTTGTGCGGTGCAGCAGAAACGCTTTGCCGCTTTTCTCGGCATCGCGTGAGTGACCTCGTGCGTCATGGTCCTGGTTGACCGATCGCGTCAGCAGATTGCTCGTACGTGACGTTGACCCTCCGAGGTCGCGACGCTACACCGAGCGCATGGTCGACCTATCGCACGGAGCTGGAAAAGCAGAGGTTTCGCGCGTGTCCCTGGGTGACACGCTTCTTACTGCGGATGGTCGGTCGCAAGGCGGCGAGAGCGTGCTTGGGGTGGCGGTCACGCACACGACGACTCCGCGACCGCGTCCCACTGGGACCAAACTCGGATTCGGGCGCTACCTGACGGATCACGTGCTCGTCGCGGAGCACGATGCCGCCACGGGCTGGCAGCCTGCTCGCATCGTTCCCACGGGATCGACGCGCGCGGAGATTGCCTCGGGTGCTCTTCAGTACGGCCTCTCGATCTTCGAAGGCCTCAAGGCGTTCAAGACGGACCGTGAACTTCGTCTGTTCCGTCCCGACGCACACGCCAAGCGTTTCGCCGTCAGCGCGAAGCGCCTCTGCATGCCGGAAGTTCCGGTCGAAACGTTCATCAACGCCGTTCGCGCGCTCGTTCGCGTCGACGCGGACTGGTGCCCGGCGCAGACCGGCGGCGGCGCGCTCTACATCCGCCCCACGCTCTACGCCGACGAGAGCTTCCTCGGTGTTCGTCCGGCGCAGCAGCACGTCTTCAGCGTCCTGCTCTCGCCCGTCGACTCCTACTGGGACGGCGAGGAGCACTCGCTCAAGCTCTGGGCCGAGCGCGAGTTCACGCGTGCGGCGCTCGGTGGCGTCGGCTCGGTCAAGACGGGCGGCAACTACGCCTCGAGCCTCCTCGCTGCCAAGCGTGCGAAAGAGCGCGGCTTCGACCAGGTCCTCTGGCTCGACGCCGTCAAGCGCGACTTCCTCGAAGAGGCCGGCACGATGAACGTGTTCGTCCGCATCGGCGATACGGTCATCACCCCGCCGCTCGAGGGAACGATCCTCGCGGGCATCACGCGCGACTCGTGCCTCACGCTCCTCCGCGAGTGGGGTGTGCCGGTCGAAGAGCGCCCCGTGTCGCTCACCGAGCTCGGCGAGGCGGCGAAGGCCGGCAAGGCCATCGAGATGTGGGGCACGGGCACCGCGGCGGTCATCTCGCCGATCGGTGAGGTTGCCTGGGAGAACGGCTCGATCAAGTCGACGGGCTTCGAAGTCGCCCCGCGCCTCCGCAAGGCGATCGACGGCATCCACTCCGGTCGCGACGCCGACACGCACGGCTGGATCGTCAGCGTCTGACGGCGAGCACGACCTCGTAGAAAAAGCCCGTTCGGTCATCGCGACCGAGCGGGCTTTTTCGTGTCATTCGCTTCGCCTGAAGGAACAGGTCAGGCGATGGCAGGAAGCGACGGGGACCGCTGCGTGGGGCGCTGCTTGCCGCGCTCGGTGAGCCACGCCTGGCGAACTTCGCTGGCGCAGGCCGCGCGCGAGAGCAGGGGATGAAGCTCGCCGCTCGAGCCGACGACCTTCGCCAGCCAGGCCAGGCGCTCGCTGCGCCTGGCCTCGAGCGTGCGCATGAACTCGAAGACGCCTCGCTCGGTCGTGATCGCGCCGACCTCGAGCCAGCCCTTGTCGGTACGAGCACAGGCGCAACGCGGTTTGCCGATGGCCTCTTCGAGCGAGCTTGCGAGTCGACCCGCTGTCAGCTCGTAGGCCGTGAGGCGTTCGACGTCGGCCGAGCTCTGCACGCGATGGGTCGCGATGCGGTAGGCGAGGGCAAGCTCGAGCATATGCTGCGCCTCTTCGGCCACGAGCGTCGTCGTTCGTTCGGAGCAGGGTTCTTTCGAGGTCGACATGGCGTGTTCCTCTCCCTCCAAACCTGGGGCTGGGCGGCCTAAAGATTCCGTGGATTCCGTGGATTCGGTGAATTCTTTGGAGCTCGGTCGACTCTTCGAACGGCCTGATGCGGTCGCGTCTTTACGCTCTCCGTACGCGGCCGTTCCTACGCTGCGTTCGTTCTCTGAAGGAGAGACGAATGCACGCCGTAATCCGTCCAATACCGCACGCGAGTAGCACCACTTCGTCGGACAGCAAGCCGAGCAGCCCATCGCCCGTAACGTTTTTCGTTCGGCAGCGCGATGGGCTGTGGGAGGTGGAGGAAAGCCGAGGCTGGGCAGGAGGCATTTTCGTATCGCTTCGCGCGGCCGTCGGCTTCGCGAAGGAGCAGGGCGGCTCGCGCGTCGCCGTCGTGATTCTCGGCGCCGGAGGGCCCACGCCGCTCGAACGTTAAGTCGGCGTGTGGCTTCGGGCAGCGAAGCGCAGAGTTCGGCTAGACTCCGCCGCCATGAAAAATAGCGTCGCTTTTGCCGTTCTCCTTGGCCTCGCTGCGTTCGCGTGCGTCCCTCATCGCGACGTGCCCGCGCAGGACGTGCCGAAGCTGAAGGACCTCGAAGAGGTCATGCAGGTGCAGGCGACCGTCGCCGATCCGCAGTTCAAGAAGATCGGCGAGTCGAGCCTCACCGAAGCGGACTTCGTCGCCTTCGCCGACGTTTCGAATCGGATCCAGGCGACGAGCGTGAAGACCAAGGAGTTCTCCAAGGGCCCCGGCTTCGACGCGCTTGCCGACCAGCTCCACGAGAAGGCGGTCGCGCTCGGTACGGCTGCGGCTGCCAAAGACGCGAAGGCGTCGTCGGACGCTCTCTCCGCGATGAAGACGACCTGCAAGGAGTGCCACTCCAAGTTCCGTTGAGGGCAGCCTTTCGCAGCGAAATTCCGCCCGGGCGAGCCTGAGCGCGCGAGCGCCCCGCCCGCGCGGAAGCTGCGCTATCGTCCGCCCCATGTCAGGCGGCACCAACGATTCCAAGAGCTCTTCCTCTTCCTCGTCTTTGCGCCCCCGTCCCGTCGTCCTCGTGATTCTCGACGGCCTCGGTGAGCGCGCCGAGAAAGACGACAACGCCGTTCGTCTCGCGAAGACGCCGAACCTCGACGCCCTGTATGCCCGCTACCCGCACGGGCTCATCGGTACGAGCGGACCGGACGTGGGCCTGCCGCCGGGCCAGATGGGGAACAGCGAGGTCGGCCACCTGAACTTCGGGGCCGGTCGCATCGCGCTGATGGACATCATGCGCATCGACAACGCCGTGGCCTCCGGGGAGCTCGGGAAGAACCCGGTCATCGCGAACGTCATCGAGCAGGCGAAGAAGAAGGGGGGCCGGCTCCACCTCTTCGGTCTCGTGTCGGACGGCGGCGTCCACAGTATGAACACGCAGCTCTACGCCCTCGTGGACGCGGCACATGCGAGCGGCGTGCGGGTGGTGGTGCATGCGTTCCTCGACGGACGCGACGTCCAGCCCGGAACGGCGCCCGGCTACCTCGAGGCGCTCGAGCAAAAGCTCAGCGGCAAGGGCACGATCGGCACGGTGAGCGGCCGCTACTGGGCCATGGATCGTGACAACCGTTGGGAGCGCGTCGAGAAGGCCTACCGCGCCATCGTCGAAGCGAGCGCGCCGAAGCAGCCCACGGCCGTTGGCGGTGTCCGCGCGAGCATCGCGGCAGGCAAGACGGACGAGTTCGTCGAGCCCTTCGTGGTCGATGGCTATGCGGGCGTCGACTCCGACAAGGACGCGGGCCTGCACTTCAACTTCCGTCCCGACCGCGCGCGCGAGCTCACCCACGCGCTCGCCGTCGCTAACTTCGACGGGTTCCCGCGCAAGCACGGGGCGCCGTTCGAGGTCTATGCGTGCATGACCACGTACGACTCGAAGTTCGGCCTGCCCATCGCGTTCCCGAAGGAGAGCTACCCGGACATTTTCCCCGAGGTGATCTCCCGCGCCGGCCTCACCCAGTTCCGCTGCGCAGAGACCGAGAAGTACGCGCACGTGACCTACTTCTTCAACGGCGGCCGCGAGGCGGTGTTCGCCGGTGAAGAGCGGGAGATGATTCCTTCGCCCAAGGACGTCCCCACGTACGACCACAAGCCCCAGATGAGCGCCGCCGCGGTTGCCGACGCGGTCGTGAAGGCCATCGACAGCGGCAAGTTCGACTTCGTGCTCGTGAACTTCGCCAACCCCGACATGGTCGGGCACACGGGCGTGCTCCCCGCCGCGATCGAGGCCGTCGAGGTCGTCGATGCGGGCGTGGGCCGGATCGCCGACGCGGTTCGCAAGCAGGGCGGCGCGATGTTCGTCACGGCCGACCACGGCAACTGCGAGCTCATGAAGGACCCCGCGACGGGCGAGCCGCACACTGCGCACACGTTGAACCCCGTGCCGCTCCTCTACGTGAACGATCACGATCTGGGCGCGAAGATCCGTTCGGGTGGGCGCATCTGTGACGTCGCCCCGACGATGCTCGAGATCATGAAGATCGAGATCCCGGCTGTCATGACCGGGTACTCGCTCCTCCAGCACTGAGGTTGGCAAGCGTTCGATGAGCGAGGTTCGGTTCGGCAATTATCGCATCGAGGAAGTGCTTGGTTCGGGCGCGATCGCCACGGTCTACAAGGCGATCCAGGAGCCCCTCGGGCGCGTCGTCGCGGTCAAGGCGCTGAAAAACCAGATCGCGCCGACGTCGTCCTTCGGCGAGCAGCTCGAACGCGAAGCCAAGGTCCTCGCCGACCTCGCTCATCCGAACGTCGTTCTCCTCCTGGACGTGGCGCGCCTCTCGACGGGGCGCCCGTACCTCGTCCTCGAGCACATCGCGGGGCCTTCGCTGCAGAAGCTCCTCGCGAAGCGTCGCAAGATCTCCGTGCCGGCCGCGCTCGCCATTGCGTGCGGGATCTGCGCCGGACTCGAACACGTGCACGAGCGCGGCGTCGTGCATCGCGACATCAAGCCTGGCAACGTCCTGCTCTCGACGACCGGCGGCGTGAAGATCATCGACTTCGGCATCGCCCAGCGTGCGCGCACGGCGAGCCTGAGCGACACGTTCGGCACCGAGGGCATCACCGCGTCGGGCCGCATCGCTCCCGAGCCGCTCAAGGATGCCTTCGGAACGCCTGCGTACATGTCGCCCGAGCAGATCCTCGGCGACTTCGTCGACGGACGGAGCGACCTCTTCTCGCTGGGCGTCGTGCTCTACGAGATGCTGAGCGGAAGCCGTCCGTTCGACGCTCCTCCGGCAGGTGGGCGCGTCTCGCTCGCGCCAGGCGCCATCGACGGCTCGTCGGGGCTCTCGCGTGCTTCGCGTCCTCCGCCTGGCAGCGATCTCGCGAGCCGGGGCGCGGCGCAGCGCATTCGACGCGATGTTCCGGCACCGCTTCGCGAACGCGCTCCGAACGTGCCTCGTTCGGTCGAGCGCATCGTCATGCGCATGCTGGAGAAGGCGCCCGACGATCGCTATCCGAACGCCGGCGCGGTGCTCGAGCGCCTGCAATCCGTGCTTCGATCGATGACGCGCGAAGATCCGGCCACGCTCGTGCGGTCGGCGCTGATCGAAGCGTCGTTCATCAAGGGGCAGCGGACGCCGAAGGGCGCCTATGGCAGTCTCATCTCTCCCGGCAGTGGGATCAGCGCGCCCAAGGCCCTGCTCGGCTATGCCGGCCTCTTGGTGGTCTTTGCCGTGGGCGCCTTCGCCGTCGAAGGTTCGGCTGCCAGCAGGAGCGACAACCTCCGTGCTGCCGCCACGCCCGTCGAAGATGCCAAGATGGGCGGCCTGCGCGTGGTGGCCACGCCGTGGGCCCACGTGAAGGTCGATGGGCGTGAGGTCGAGACCACCCCCTTTGCCCGCGCGATTCCCCTCACTGCGGGTCGGCATTTCGTCACCCTCACGCACCCGGACACGTCGAACGTCGACCGCGAAGTCGACATCGTCGCTGGAGAAACCGTGATGCTCGACGTCACGATGTTCGCTGGCACCGAGGATGCGGGTGCGCCGCCCAATCCGGCTATGCTCCAAGGGCGAGACGCAGGACGGGACGCGCGATGAAGCAAAAAGCACTCTTGCTCGGCGGTTTCGGTCTGGCCGTCGGCCTCTCGGTCGTCACCGCGTCCGACGCCTCGGCGTTCACGCACATCGTCACGCCACGCGAAACGCTCGCGCAGATCGCGATCAGGGTCTACGGCACGCCGCGTTTCGAAACGGCCATCGCCTCCGCGAATGCGCTCGACGTCCACGGCGGCAGCGCGATCGTCGCCGGGCAGCCGCTCGAGATCCCCGCGCCCTCGCACCATCGCGTGAGCGAAGGCGAGACGTGGCCCGAGCTCGCACGCATCTACCTCGGCGACGCGCGCCGAGCCGACGTTCTCGCGCGCGCCAACGGCGCGGTGTCTTGGGTGGCTCCGGCCATCGGCCAGGAGATCGAGATCCCCGCCGTGGTCGGATACATCGCCGGCGAAGGCGAGACGATGCCGCAGCTCTCCCAACGCCATTTCGGCGACATCAATCGGTCGTGGGAGCTCGACGCGTACAACAATCGCAAGGGCGACCAGAAGCTCTTGCGAGGCGACATCGTGCTCGTGCCGCTTCTCGATCTGAGTCTCACCGCCGAGGGCAAGAGCGAGGCGCGCGCCGCCGCGGTTCGAACGCTCACGGAGAGCGGGGGCCAGTCGTACGAAGCGCAGCGCAAGGCCGAGGCCGACCTGCCTCCGCTCCTTGCCGACGTTCGCGCGGGGCGTTACATCGACGCCGTCGCGAAGGGCAACCGCCTCCTCGGCTCGGGGGATCTCACGAAGCCGCAGCTCGCAACCATCCATCGTGCGCTCGTCGAGGTTTACGTGGCGCTCGAAGCCACGGGCCTCGCCGCGGGGGCGTGCGACGCCTGGAAGGCCAACGTCACCGACCCGCGCCTCGACCCGCGCACCACGTCTCCGAAGATCAGGGCGGTGTGCGGTGCCCACTGACGGCGACGGCGCCGAGGCGATTCGACCGCGCATGGCGAGCATGCCGGCGCTGGCTGCCTCGGCGGTCATCGCCGGCCAATACGAGGTTCGCGGTGTGCTCGGCGAAGGCGGGACGGGCATCGTCTACGACGCCGTACGTTTGGAAGACGGCCTTCCCGTCGCCGTGAAGGTCATGCACTCGCGTCTCGCGGGCGACGATCAGATCCGCGGACGCTTCCGGCGCGAAGCGGTGATTCTCCGCCGCCTCGAAGGGCCGCACATCTGTCCGATTCTCGACTTCGGCGAGGTGCCGGGCGAGCACGGGCGCACGCTCCTCTACCTCGCGCTGCCCAAGCTCGAAGGCCGTTCGCTGGAGCAGGTGCTCCGCGCGGAGGGCCCGCTCGACGTCCCGCGTATCATCGACATCATGCTCGAGATCTGCGCGGCGCTGCGCTCCGCCCATGCACAAGGCGTGGTGCATCGCGATCTCAAACCGGCGAACGTCGTCGTTCAGCCCGACGGCAAGGTCGTCGTCGTCGACTTCGGCATGGCCAAGATCGTCACCGGCGCGGGCACGGGCACCACGAACCTCACCGTGCACAACATGCTGTTCGGCACGCCCGAGTACATGTCGCCCGAGCAGGCGCGTGGCGAGGAGCTCGATGCGCGGTGCGACGTCTACGCCGCGGGCGTCATCCTCTACGAGATGCTCACTGGCGAGCCACCTTTTACCGGGCCGACGCCGCTCAATGTGCTCACCGCCCATCTCACGAGCGACCTCGAGCCCCCGAGCAAGCGGGCGCCCGAAGGACGCGTGAGCAAGGCGCTCGAGTCGGTCGTCATGTACGCGCTCGAGCGGGACCGCGATCGGCGCTATCCGTCCGTCTCGGCACTCGCCGCCGCGTTGATGCACGCGCGCACCACGCCCGACGAGGTCGACGCGCTCGGCCCCGAAGCCTTCGTTACCAAGCCTTCGGGCACCGATGCCTTTGCCGCCACGATGCCTTCGGTGAAGGTCCCTCCGTCGTCGCGGCCGCCTTCGTCTCGGTCGGGCCCATCGTCGCGGCGGCGGTCCACTCCGTCGTCACGGCCGGTGACGAACACGCAAGCGTTCGCCAAGACGGTCCCCGCGGAGGAGCGTATCACTCGCACGTGGGTGGCGCTCTGGGTACTCGCCGCGCTGGCCAGCATCGCGCTCGGCATCTACCTCGCGCTGCGCTGACCGTTCACTGCCAGTGCGCAGGAATGGGCCAGGCGTCCTTGCGCCACTCCTCGGGTGGTACCAGCGCCTTGGCAACGTCGCTTGCCGTCATGTCCCGCGCGCGGCCCTTCACGAGTCCGAGGCCGTGAGCGAGGTGACCGACGACCTCTTCCGCCTGCACGCCGCGCTCGCGTAACTCGCGAACCGTTGCCCCCTGCGTACGCTTGGCGAGGCGCTCGCCGCCTGGGGCCACGACGAGCGGCACGTGGGTATACGAGGGCACGCGGTCGCCGAAGCCCAGCATCCGCATCAGCAAGATCTGACGAGCGGTCGAGCCCAGCAAGTCGACACCGCGGACGACGTCGCTCACGTTCATCAGCGCGTCGTCGACCGCCACGACGAGCTGGTAGGCGTAGACGCCGTCGCCTCGACGAAGCACGAAGTCTCCCACGCTCACGTCGACGTGCTGTTCATTTGGCCCGCGAAGGCGGTCGACGAAGGAGATGCGCGTGTGGTCCGGTACGCGAAGGCGAATCGCCGGCGCTCGCTTGAGCTCGCGGTCGGGAGGAGAATGGCGGCATGTTCCCGGGTAGACCATCTCTTCGCCTGCGTGCGGAGCGCTCGCCACGCGTGCGATTTCCGCGCGCGAGCAGTCGCAGAGGTAGGTCAGCCCTGCAGCCTCGAGCTTCCGAAGCGCATCGTCGTAGATCTCACTGCGTGCCGATTGGATGTATGGTGCATGCGTCCCGCCCTCGTCGGGCCCCTCGTCCCATTCGAGCCCGAGCCAGGCGAGATCCGTCGCGATGCGCGCCGCCGAGCCGGGGACGACGCGTGGTGTATCGACGTCTTCGACCCGCAGGATCGTGATGCCGCCGGACGCTCGGGCGAGTGCCCACGAGGCGAGGGCCGTCCAGGCGCTGCCGAGGTGCAGATCGCCCGTCGGTGACGGGGCGAATCGCGTACGGAGAGGGCGGCTACCCGAGTGCACACCGAGAGGCTACTCGGTGCGGTGCATCGAAGAAAACCGCCTCTTTCCGTACGCGACGCTTTTCGAGAGCGCGAGCGGCCGTCGGAGACGTGGGAGTTCAGTGCAGGCGAAGCTCGAGGACCGCGAAGTGCTTGTCGTCGTCGAGCCAGGCGTCGACCAGCGAAAGGCCAGCCGAGCGCGCGACGTGTTCGATCGAGGGAGATCGTACTTGTACGAGTACTCCGTGCGGATCGACTCGCCCTCGCGGAAATGGAACCGGCGACCGGCGATGGTGATCATCTGCCGCTTGCGGCTGACGAGGTGCATCTCGATGCGCCCATGCGTGGGTTCGTAGAAGGCGTAGTGCGCGAACGAACCGAGGTCGATGTTCGCGTCGAGCTCGCGGTTCATGCGCGCGAGGACGTTCTTGTTGAACTGCCCGGTGACGCCTTGCGCGTCGTTGTAGGCCGCGTGGAGGATCGCCGGATCCTTCTTGAGGTCGACGCCGAGTACCACGAGGCCGTTCTTGCCGGCCGCGCGACCGAAGCGCGCGAGGAGGCGTTCGGCGTCGTGCGGCTCGAAATTGCCGATGGTCGAGCCGGGGAAATAGACGACCGTGCGCGCGTTGTCGTCGTTCGGAGGGAGCGGGAGCTCGACGGTGAAGTCCGCTGCGGCGGAGAGCACGCGCAGCCACTCGATCTCGGTGCGCAGGCGCGCGGCGGTAGCGGCGAGATGTTCGCGGGCAATGTCGACCGGAACGTAGGCCGAGCAGCGCGTGGGGCCGAGCTCCTCGAGGAGCAACGTGGTCTTCGTGCTGCTGCCGGCGCCCGGCTCGACGAGCCGCACGCGGTCGCCCCAGTGAGCGACGATCTCGCGCGCATGCGACTTCACGATGCCGAGCTCGGTACGCGTGACGTAGTACTCGGGCAGCTCGCAGATCGCATCGAAGAGCAGCGAGCCAGCGCGATCGTAGAACCACTTCGGCGAGAGCGTCTTTCGCGGCGCGCCGAGTCCTTCGATCACGTCGACGAGGAACCGCTGGCGGGCCGAGCCGGCGGAGGAGGGGCCGCGAGACTCGAAGGCTTCTTGCGAGGTCATGTGCTCTCCTTGTCCTCCGTCCGGCGTCATTCGTCCCTCGCGAGGCGAATCCCCGAGAACTGCCACTCGGCGTTCGTCGGGAAGAAGTTGCGGTACGTCGTGCGCACGTGATCGCGCGGCGTTGCGCACGAACCTCCACGCAGCACCATCTGATTGATCATGAACTTGCCGTTGTATTCACCGAACGCGCCAGCGAGTGGTGCGAACCCGGGGTAGGGCAAGTAAGCGCTCGAGGTCCATTCCCACACGTCGCCGAGCATCTGCATCAGCTCCCCGCTCGTCTTGGACGAAGTTGACGCGGGCGCTGGATGAAGACGGCCGTCTTCGACGAAGTTTCCTTCTTTGATCGCCATGGGACGGCGTTCCGGGGGACCGTATCGAGCTTCGAGCGACTGCTCCGCCGCCACCTCCCACTCGGCTTCGGTGGGCAAGCGAGCACCGGCCCACCGAGCATACGCGTCGGCTTCGAAATAAGTCACGTGACAGATTGGCTCACTTGGGACGAGGGCCTGCTCGCCATGGAGCGTGAAGATGCGCGGTGCCTTCGCGTTTTCCATCTCCCAGTAGAGAGGCGCGCCCTTGCCGGTGGCCTGCACCCACGCCCAACCTTCCGAGAGCCAAAGCTCCGGGCGCTCGTAACCGCGATCGGCCATGAACGCGAGGTACTCGCCGCAGGTCACGAGGCGCGTGGCCATCGAGAAGGGTGCAAGGTACACCTTGTGGCGCGGCCTCTCGTTGTCGAAGGCAAAGCCCTCGCCTCTGGCTCCGATCGCGGCGACGCCCTCACCGAATGAACGCCAGCCCAGCGCGGCCGTGGGCGGTGAGGCATGGGATGCGTGGTCCGCAGGGCGGCCGGGTCGATAGGCCGGAAGCAACGGATTGCACCCGAGGAGGTGCTTGATGTCCGTGAGGATGAGTTCCTGGTGCTGCTCTTCGTGGTGTTTGCCGAGCTCCAAGGCAAAGGCCACCTCTGCGAGGCGCGATGAGCCTTCGAGATCGGCGATGCGCGCGTCGACCGCGGTGCGGTAGGCGAGGACCTCCTCGAGCGGCGGGCGCGTCAGCAGCCCGCGCTTGTTGCGCGGATGACGCTTGCCGACGGCCTCGTAGTACGAATTGAAGAGGTAGTCGTACGAGGCATCGACCGGCGCAATGCCGAGCGGCTTCAGAACGAAGCGCTCGAAGAACCAGGTCGTGTGCGCGAGGTGCCACTTCGTGGGGCTCGCGTCCGGCATCGACTGAACGACGAGGTCCTCGGCCGAGAGCGGCTCACTGAGGCGGCTCGTTTTGCGACGCGTATCGAGAACGCGAGACACCAGCGTCCGGTCGCCACTCATCTTTGCGATTTAGGCGTCTATGGACCCTCCGACAAGCCTCAAAATGCCGCACGGTCCTGTATTGTCTCCCTCGCCCCATGGCATCGGTGTCGCCCAAATCGCTCGGATCGCGTTCGCAGCGACGAAAGCTCGTCGCGATCATCGCGGTGATCATCCTCGTGCCGTTCGGGCTCTTCGCGCTCCTGCGCAAACCGTTTCCGTCGGACAAGACCCCCGACGGCGCGTACGCGCGCATCGCCAAGAGCGTGGCCGCGGGTGATCCGAAGGGCTTCTTCGCGTACCTCGAGACCGAGGCGCAGTGGGCGTGCTTCTCGATCGGCGATGCACGTGCCAAGGCGAGCGCTCGCATACGCGCGAGCTATCCCGAGCCGCGCCGTTCCGAGATGCTCGAACAGTACAAGGCGTTCGCCGACGCTCCCGACGGCAGCGACGTGTTCGCCGTTCTCTACAACCAGCGTGGTTGGGCGAAGCGCCTCCGCAAAGATCTCTCGGGCGTCGTGAAGGTCGAGGTCGAGGGCGACCGCGCGAGCGTCGTGACCGCCCAAGGCACGCGCTATCCGTTTCGCCGTCGAGACAACGGCATCTGGGGTCTGACGACGTTCACCGCCGAGCTCATGGCGGAGAGCGAGAAAGCCACGCGCGACCTGGCGGTCGTGACATCTGCGGCCGACGACTACGATCGCACGCGGCCCAAGTAATGGATTGATCGGAGACGCTTGCTCGAGCTTCCAGGGCGCTCACAGGCACGTGGTTCGCTAGAGCCTCGTCAATGCGTTCTGGCGGGGAGGGCAGGTGCCGATGAGGTGTCCGTGCTGTGGAGAGACAGTGTTGGTGAGCCGCGTTCCCGGCGGCACACCGACGTGTGCCCCGAACGGTTCGAGTGCCGACGTACTATCGGCACGCTGTCCGTATCCCAAATGCGCGCGGCTCGTGTTCGCGATCGCGCGCCGTGCGGACACGTCACCGCTCGCGCTTCTGGACGTGCGGCTATTACGGCGATGGCTCACCGGCGCAGTCGTCTGTGACCTGCTCCGTGCCGCTCCGCTCGTCGCCTTCGTGGCGCTTTTCGCGTTTGGCCCGCTCGGGGCCGTGCGCGCGGCGCTCGAGTGGCGTTCGAGTGCATCCGACCGTGTTCTCATCGTGATGGGCGCACTCGTGGCGGTTCTGCCCGCGGCGATTCTGCTTCTCGCGATCCTGGTCGGACTGCTGAGCGACGTCAGGCGCAGCCGTGCTCGGTATGCCGAGGTGTTCTCGGGCGCGAGCGGTGGGCTCCACCTCGCCCCGGAGCCGCTGACGTACCGCGGGTAGCTGCATTCAGACTTCATTGGGGCGCGACGCGGTAGACTCCGCGCCGTGGCCTCATCCTGTCTCGTCGTCGCGGAGCTCAGCGTCGTCCGAGGCGATCGCACGATCGTCGACCACGCCTCGCTCTCGCTCGAGGTAGGTACCATCGCGACCATCCAGGGGGCGTCCGGCTCGGGGAAGTCGACGTTCCTTCGTGCCATCGCCCGGCTCATTGCCGTCGACGGAGGGCGCATCTCTTTCGAGGGGCACGATGCGCTCGCGATGGAGGTCACCGAGTATCGACGGCGGGTCGCCTACGTTCCTCAGCTGCCGCGTATGTTCGAGGGAACGGTGGCCGACAACGTCCGTGCGGGGCCGCGTTTCCAGGGCGTTTCGCTCTCCGATGGCGCAGTGGCCGAGCTTCTCGAGCGCGTCGGCCTGGCCGCGGAGATGGCTCGGCGCCCTGCCTCCGAGCTCTCCGGGGGCGAGAAGCTGCGGGTAGGGCTCGCGCGAGCCCTCGCGAACGACCCGCGCGTCCTCCTGCTCGACGAGTCCACCTCGGCGCTCGACCCCGAGTCCGCGGCGCGGGTCATCGACCGCGTCGTGTCGTTGACGCGCACGGGCACCGCAGCCATCTGCGTCACGCACATCGACGAGCACGCACGTCGCTTCGGCGGAGCTCGCTACCACATGACGAGCGGCGTGCTGGCGGAGGGGGCGTGACGAGCTACGTCGAGATCCCGCTCTGGCGCATGCTCGTTGCGGTCCTCCTCGTGGCGCTGGGGATCGGCATCTCGCGTCTCGAGAAGCTCTCGCTGGAGAAGGATCTCGGCTTCGGAGCGATTCGCGCGGCGGTACAGCTCGTCGCCATCGGCTATGCGCTGAAGCTCCTCTTCGCGGCCGAGCATCCGGTGGCGGTCTTCTTCGTGGTCGTCGTGATGTGGGTCGTCGCGGGTTGGACGAGCACGCGTCGCATCACCCACGGTCCGAGTTCGCGCGTCCTGTTCCCGTATGCGTTCACGTCCATCGGCGTCGGCGCGTTCGTGGCGCTCGTTCCTGTGTTCGCGTTCGTCGTTCCTCCGCGCCCATGGTTCGACGCGCGCTACGTCATCCCCATCGGCGGCATGATGCTCTCGTCGGCGATGAACGTCGTGGCGCAAGTCTTCGAGCGTCTGTTCGCCTCTGCGCGATCGGAAGAAGCGACGCTCGAGCAGTATCTCGCGCTGGGCGCGACGCCGAAGCAGGCCTTCGCTCCGTATGTGAAAGCAGCTTTGCGCGCCGCGCTGATCCCGACGATCAACGGCCTGGTGACGGTGGGCCTCGTCGCGCTCCCCGGCATGATGACCGGCCAGATCGTGAGCGGGACGGCCCCCGAGCAGGCCGTCCGCTATCAAGTGGTGATCATGTACCAGCTGGTGGCCGTCGCCGCGATGTCGGGCCTGTGCGCCACAGCGTTCGCGCGCAAGCTGGTCTTCACGGACGACGGCCGCCTCCGCAACGGAGCTTAGCCGTCCTCCACGAACCGAGCCGTGATCGGACCGTTTCTCGGCTCGCGGAAACAATCCTTCCGTTCGTTAGGCGTCCGCTGCATCGGGCGACAGGAGCGCCCGCATCGAGCGACGACCTGTCAACGTCGAGTTCGGGGGCGAATCGACCACGGCAGTGCAAGCGGGACGGATGCTGAGTTACGCTCGAGTTCGTCGTGTCGAATCGCTCGCCGTTCGGAGCTCGCGTATTTCGCTTCATCTACACTGCGCGAGGGGGCGCAAGCTCGCTGGCCTTCGCAGCGGGCGTGGCGTGCGGGATTGTCGGCTGCTCCATTCTGGTCGACACGAACGGGTTTGCGACGGCGCCCGACAGCGCGGATGCGAACGTCTCCGAGCTCCCGGATGGACGAGGCGAAGCGGGCAACGACGCGTCCCCGACCGACGCCGCGTCGAACGCAGATTCGAACGCGGGCCCGTGTCCGGGCGGCGGGCCTGCGATGGTGCGAGTGCTGACGGCGGAACGAAAGCCGTACTGCATCGACTCCACCGAGGTCACGCAGGGGCAGTACCTCGCGTTCGTCGACGTGGCGACGCCTGCGGACTTCTCTACGCCGGAGTGCGCGTGGAACGATTCGTTCGTTCCGCCGCCGACGTGCTTCGACCCCGAGCACCGGCCGAACCATCCCGTCGCGTGCGTCGACTGGTGCGATGCTCAGGCCTTCTGCGCTTGGGCTGGCAAACGACTCTGCGGAAAGATTGGCGGCGGCTCAGCCCGCGGCGTGCTGGATCCCGAATGGGAGTGGACGTCCGCGTGTAGCGATCGCGGTCTGCGGACGTACGCCTATGGTGCGAACTACGTCGCGGGCAATTGCAACGACAGCACCGATGCCGGTGCCCAACCCGTCGCGTCGTTTCCGAAGTGCGTGGGGGGCGTCGACGGGCTCTTCGACATGAGCGGCAACGTCGCCGAATGGATCGACCGCTGTGACTCCGACGCGCCGGACTCGCCGTGCAACTTGGTCGGTGGCATGTGGCAAGAGTCGGATCCGTCCGTCGATCCGTCGGTTCTGCAGGACGAAGCGCATCTCCGCTGCTCTGCCAGGGACGTCGGGCATCCGGCGCGTTATTTCGGGGATCCGAGCCTCGGCTTCCGCTGCTGTCGCGACGCGCTCGAGTAGAGGCGCGGGCTGGTCAGGGGCGCGGGGGGAGCGGCTTCACGATGCCGTACTGCGAGGGCCAGCCGAGGCCGCGATAGCCCTGGTCGATGGCGGCGTTCATCGTGAAGTGCGGGTTCGCGAGGTGCGGGCGAGCGATGGCGCAGAGATCGGCGCGGCCCGAGAGGACCAGCGTGTTGACCTGGTCGCCGCTCGAGATCCCGCCGACGGCCATGGTCGGGTCTGTGCGCGACGGCGTTCGCGCGCAAGCTTGTCTTCACGGACGACGCGCGCCTCCGCAACGGCGACGAGCGGTCGTAGAAGCCTCGGCGCGCGTCGCGACCGAGAAGTCGTCGTCGCCGTGCGGCGTCCCCTAAACGAGGGAGTTGTCCTGAGGAGCTCGCTGTTTTGAGATGGGA
Source organism: Labilithrix luteola (assembly GCF_001263205.1). GTDB lineage: Bacteria > Myxococcota_A > Polyangia > Polyangiales > Polyangiaceae > Labilithrix > Labilithrix luteola. Next base: position 2,813,455 of record NZ_CP012333.1, on the reverse strand, counting down.
GGTATGAAAAAACGGGGGCTCTTGGTGTTCGGTGCAGTTTACCTGGCGGCAGCGGCGTATGCGTGTGGTGGTGGGGAGGCCACGTCGACCACGACCGGTGCGGACCCGAGCTCGCCGCCGAGCACCACGTCGACCACGCCATCGAATGACTCCCCGGCGCCCGTCCCCGACGCATCCGGGCAGGACGCCGCCGACGCTTCGACGCCCTTTTCTCCGCAAACCCTCGGAAGCCGCCTCGTTCTCTGGCTCGAGGCCGACAAGGACTTTGGCGTGGTGGACGGTGGCCTCGTGTGGAAGGACCAATCCCCGCAGAAAAACGACGCGGTGCAGAACGACCTTCTCCAGCAGCCCGCCCACCTCGATGGTGGCGACGACGCCAGCATCAATCATCACGGCGTCGTTCACTTCACCGGCAACGAGTACCTGCAGATTCAGGACAGCGACTCGCTGCAGTGGGCGACGAGCGACTACGCGCTCTATGCCGTCGTGCGCCACACGAACGCGCCAGCGCAATACGGCATCATTTACGCGAAGTGGACCGACGTTGCCCCGTTCCCCGGTCCGTTTCTATGGGCGAGCTACCCTCATGGCGAGAAGACCGGGTACGTCGCGCGCATCGACACGACCCGCGAGGTCTTCTCCGATGGCGGCATGAACGACAACACGTACCGCATCGTCGGTGCGCACAAGGCCGGAACGACGCTGGAGCTCCGCATCGGCGGCGAAAAAGTCTCCGAGCTGGTCGATGCCGGCGGATACGACGAAAGTGGGTTCAACGCCGCCACGCTGCCCGCGTACGTCGGAGGTCGCCCGCAGCCCGTTCAGAGGCTCCATGGCGACATCGCCGAGCTCATCGCCATCAAGGGCACCCTCTCGACCGCGGACGTCGCAGCTCTGGAGGCGTTCTTGAAGGCGAAGTACGACCTCTAGCCTTCTCTACGGAACCTCGATGATGCCTTGCTCGGGGGTGGCCGGCGTCGCCCCATAGTGAGGTCCGTCGAGTGCGTTCGGATTGGCCTGGATGCCGGCAATTCCGGACTTCACCTCGAATGAGCAGCCGTTGTTCGTGGATTGCAGGTAGACGTGGCCGCCACCGCCGCCTCCGCCAGGACCGACCTGGGCCATCGTCGTCGAACCGCCCGCTCCGCCGTTGGCCCGCAGGACCTTGTCGCACGATGCCGTCTCGGTGACGAAGAGCGCGATCGTGCCTCCCGCTCCACCGCCGCCCGAGCCGTCGTGAGCCGTCTGGCCTGCGGAGCCGCCATTCGCGTGGATATCGCCGGTGACCTTGAGGGAGCGCGCGCGAATGAGCATGGCGCCAGCGCCACGACCTCCGCTCGTATCGATGCTCTTGTGGCGATCTCCGGCGCCACCGCCACCGCCAAGCACGAGTCGCTCCTTCACCGAATAGAGCAGGGCACTGCCAGCGAGCCCTCCGTAGGCTCCGCCGTCGGCGTCCGACGAGAACTCGCGGCCACCGACGCCGCCGGCGCCTCCATTGCCGCCGCCGCCGGCGCCAGCGTTGTGGCATTGACCACCGCCGCCGCCGTTCGTGCCGTTGCCACGACCGCCAGGTGCCGCCGCCGGATCTCCATCACCTTCGCCGCGATACTGCATGGTGACGAGGCCTTCGCCCTTGGCCGCGAAGCCCGCGATCGGGACCCTGTCGAGCGTTGCGCCGCAGTCGTAGAGGCCGGTGTTCGCGTACGAAACGCCGTCGCGAAGCCCGCAGGTGTCGACGTCGATCGTTCCGTCGACCTGCATCGCGCCATTGACGAATACGGCGATGATGCCGCCCCGATGACCGTCCCACGGCGTTGCGGTGAGCTTGCCGGAGATCTGTATCGTCAGATCTGTGTATTCCGCAACTCTGACGACCTGCGCACCGCGAGCCTTGAAAGGCCGGCTCAAAGGAGCGCTCAGCTCGAGGCGCACGCCTTAGGCCGGGTCCGAAGCGAGCGGCGTCAGGCTCTTGACGCGAACGAGCTCGTAGACCCCTGCACCGTAACCGGCGAGATCGAGCTTCGCGGCCCCCAGCGATCGGCTGATCGCTCACCGTCTGCCAGACGAGCACTCAGATGCGTCGAGCCGTCGATGGTGCCGTTACTGAAGCGAAGAGAGCTCGCGATGGAGCGTGCTCCAGGGCGCGTTTGGCTCGGTGGCGCGTTTGGCTGGCGCAAAGCGCGTTCCACGGTCGCCGGCTGTCGAAGGTGCCGTTCCTGAAGCGAAGGGAGCTCGCGATGGGAGGGGCGTGCTCGGGGGCCCGTTTGGCTCGCGTTAAGCGCCGAAGCGGGCGTTCTCACGATCGCCGGCGGTGAGCGCACGCGCGAGGACAAAGCGCGTCGCGCGCAGCGCGACGGCTCGAGCGCATGCGGTGCGACGATCTCGCGCGTAACGCGGTCGGCGCCCGCGAGCCAAACGCGCCCCCGAGCGCGCCCCGTCATGTAAGCGACTCGATGAGCGCCCGAGGTCAGGGGCGTGGGACGGCGCGCAGTGGACCCCGCGCAGCGTCCAGGGCTCTTCCGCGCGCGACGTGCATGCCATGGGGACGCTCAATGGGAAGGTCGTGCTCGTTGGGGGATACGACGGCACCGACGATGTCTCCAACGCGTGTGCGTGGGACGGCGCGACGTGGACCCAGAGCAACGTCCAGGGACCTTCGGCGCGGGGCGCGCACGCGATGTCAGCTCTCTAGGGCACCGATCCGTTTGCGGACCGAGTATCTCCGCCGATTTCCGAGCAGCGTGAGCCCCGGTCGATCAAAGCCCGCGCATGCGTTGCCACTCGGGGTTGCTTTCGAGCTTCGTAACGGCGTCCCGAACGCGCTCATCGAGCTTCTGTGCGTCCATCGCGCCGGACTCGACGAGCATCTGCATGAGCACGTAGACCACGGCTTGGAGCTTCGCGATCTCGTGTCCCTGGTCGCGATCCAACTCGAACAAGCGAAGGACCTGCTTCTCCGTCGTGTTGGTGTCGCGCGTGAGCGCTTGGAGGTCGTCCGCCGCTTGATTGAGGCGTTGGCGCTCCACCCAGTTGTGGGCGAGAACCGGCGTCGAGAACTTGAATTTGTCCATCGTGTCCTCCGAGCACACGAATAGACAACGGCGGTTGTGGTCCGTCAACGGACGCCGCGACGGACGTGTGCGTCGAGCGCGCTCGGTCAGGGGCGCGGGGGGAGCGGCTTCACGATGCCGTACTGCGAGGGCCAGCCGAGGCCGCGATAGCCCTGGTCGATGGCGGCGTTCATCGTGAAGTGCGGGTTCGCGAGGTGCGGGCGAGCGATGGCGCAGAGATCGGCGCGCCCCGAGAGGACTAGCGTGTTGACCTGATCGCCGCTCGAGATCCCGCCGACGGCCATCGTCGGGATTTTCACGTCGTTCTTGATCATGTCGGACCAGAACGCCTGATACATGCGGCCGTAGAACTTCGGGCGCGAGTCCGGCGTGGTCATGCCCGCCGAGCAGTCGATGACGTCGCAGCCGCGCTCCTTGAGGGCGCGTGCGAGCTCGATCACGTCTTCGTCCTCGATGCCGCCGGGAAGCCAGTCGGTGGCCGAGATGCGTACGCTGAGCGGCTTGTTCTTCGGCCACGCCGCGCGCACCGCCTCCAGCACTTCGAGCGGATAGCGCATCCGGCCCTCGCGATCGCCGCCATAGACGTCTTTACGGACGTTCGTGAGCGGCGAGAGGAAGCTCGCGAGCAAGTAACCGTGCGCCATGTGCAGCTCGAGGAGGTCGAAGCCCGCCTCGTCGGCCCATTTCGCGGCGCGCACGAAGTCGGCCTTCACCGCGTCCATCTCGGCGCGGTCCATCTCGCGCGGCACCTGGCTGTCAGGGAAATACGGGAGCGGCGAGGCGCTCACGATGGGCCAGTTGCCCGATTCGAGCGGCCGATCGGAGCCTTCCCACATCAACTTGGTCGAGCCCTTGCGGCCTGCGTGACCGAGCTGCATGCCGATCTTCGACTTGGAGTGCGCATGCACGAAGTCGACGATCTCGCGCCACGCCGTGATGTGCTCGGGCAGATACAGGCCCGTGCAGCCTGGCGAGATGCGGGCTTCGCGCGAGACGTCGGTCATCTCGGTCATCACGAGGCCGGCGCCGCCCATGGCGCGTGACGTGTAGTGCGTGAAGTGGAAGTCGTTCGGTGTGCCGTCTTGTGCAGAATACATGCACATGGGCGAGACCACGACGCGGTTCGGAATCACCACGTCGCGGAGGCGCAGCGGCGTGAACATCGGCGGCACGAGCGAGCGGCTCTCGGCGGGCGTCTCGAGCGTGTTCACGTAGTGCGTGGCGACGTGCTCGGTGAACGACGTGTCGCGCAGCTTCAGGTTGTCGTAGGTGATGCGCTTGCTGCGCGTGAGCAGGCTGAAGGCGAACTGCGTGGGCGGCAGGTCGCGATAGCGCTTCACGTTCTCGAACCACAGCAGGCTGTCTTGCGCGGCCTTCTGCGTGCGCTCGACGATGGGCCGGCGCTCTTCCTCGTAGGCCACCAACGCCCGCTCGATGTCGGCGCGCGAGGGCTTCACGTCGGCGCTGAGGTTCTTCTTCAGCGCGTGGACGAGCGCGATGGAGTCTTCCATCGCGAGCTTCGTTCCCGAGCCGATCGAGAAGTGCGCCGTGTGCACTGCGTCACCGAGGAGAACGATGTTCTCGTGGTGCCACTTCTCGTTCTTGACCGTGACGAACTGGACCCACGCGCTCTTGTTGGCGAGGAGCTTCTCGCCGCCGAGGTGCTTGCCGAAGACCTTCTCGCAGTACGCGATGCTCTCTTCGGTGCTCGCACGATCGAGGCCCGCGGCGACGAACGAGTCGTGATCGCACTCGACGATGAAGGTGCTCGTGTCCCGGTCGAACCGGTACGCGTGCACCTGGAACATCCCGTGCTCGTTCTCTTCGAAGTAGAAGGTGAACGCGTCGAAGGTCTTCTTGGTGCCCAGCCAGATGTAGTGGGCCTTTCGGACGTCGAGCGAGGGGCGGAACGTGTCCGCGTACAGATCCCGCACCCTGCTCTTGACGCCATCGCACGCGACGACCAGGTCCGCATCGGCCGTGTACTTGGCGTAGTCGGCTTCCGACACGAGATCGGTGTCGTAGACGAGCTTCACGCCCAGCTCGGAACACCTGTCCGCCAGGATGCGCAGAAGCTCACGACGCGCGATGCCCGAGAAGCCGTGGCCGTCGGACCGAAGGCACTCGCCCTTGTAGTGGATGTCGATCGCCGTCCAGTGGGCGAACGCTTCCGTGATCGCCTCGTGCGTGGGGCGGTCGTTCTCCTCGAGGTAAGACAGCGTCTCGTCGGAGAAGACCACGCCCCAGCCGAAGGTGACGCCCTTTGCGTTGCGTTCGACGACGGTGATGTCCGCGTCAGGCCGCGCTTTCTTGTAGAGGAGCGCGAAATACAGGCCCGCCGGGCCACCGCCGATGCAGACGACCTTCATGATTCAAGCGGTCGTATCACTCGCTCGAATCGAAGCCTAGCGCGCGCGAAAGCGCTTACGGCTCAGCCGTACAGAAGCCCCCCTCCCAATGTCCCTCCCCGGGTCGAGAGGGAGGTCATCCCACCCGACCCGGGCCAGGTTTCGAAGTTACGAGTTCTCGTGGCTTCGAATCAGGCTGCGACGCGGTTACGGAGCTGGACGCGCATCAGGTCGAAGCTGGGCGCGTTCAGTCCGCGAGCACGGCGCAGGAGAAACAAGGCGTGGTGTACCTCCGCCTCATCGGGATCCAACTCACCTGAGGCACCGTCGAGGAAGTTTCGATCTTTCGCCAACGCGAACGCGGCAGCGAGTTCGTCACCTTCAGCGGCATCCAGGTAAGCCAGTGCCTGCTCGAGAGACAAGGTCTCGAGAGACGTGATGATAGGAGTCATCCGGTTGTACCTCTTGGGCTGCATGAGCAGCACGTTCCACAGACATCGTCGGGGCACCCGTCCCCGGCGGTGGTCAAACGAGGTGTCTTCGCGGCCGTAGTCGGAACGTGGGAGCCGACCGAGTGACCACGTCGACACGCGGTGTGTTTGCGCCAAGCGTGCGGGCACGCTGACGCCGAATGGGAACGAGACCTCTTGCTCGAGGTCGTGCCCGGGCGCGACGTTCGCAGCTGAGTCGGTGGCGTGATGCTTTCCACCGACTCCGCGCGAGCGCCTGCTCGATGCTGCCAGACCACCCGTCGCGGAGGTGTCTTGCAGCGTCTGGAGCGTATCGTTGGGCGTGACTGGATGTGCGCGTACTACGCCACGCGCACGGAGGCGTCCTCGCGGGTCCCGCCGCTGAGGGCCGACGTCGGCTCGGCGCAGGCTCGACCTCGAGCCTAAAAGCTCGGAGGTCGGCGCGCCGGTCAGGCCGAAAACGTTCGGCATTGCCCTCCCACGCTCGAATCGATGCAAGTGACGAGGTCACTCATCGCTTTATGTAAGCTACAGCCACTTCGCGAGGTCGACCACTTTTCTTGCACAGATTTCAGCGACGATGTAGGCGCGACGGTAGCGTCGACTCGGCCGTGTCGCGTCTGCGGAGCCATTCTGTCTCGCTCGTGCCTCGGAAGCGCGGCCTCGTGTTCGTTCGGCATCATCGGCGTACTTAGGATGCTCCCGAGCCGTCGTGACGCGATCGACAAAACGGCGTCAGAACTGGCCATAGATGAAGGGCTCCGCCTTCGCGCCTGCGGCGAAGTGGATGGCGTAGGCCGTGGCAGCGAGCGTGACGCCTTGCACCAGAGCCGGGCTGCGTGCGAACGCGCTTCGGAGCTGCGTGAGCAGGTCGCGGGGCAAAAAGTGCGTGATGATGCCGAGCGCGAGCACGGCCAGCACTTTCGGCGCGAGGTTCGGCGAGTCGAACGTCAACTTGCCCATGCGCTCCAGCATCAAGGTGGCGTGGGCGAACGTCGGCGCGCGGAAGAAGATCCACGCGAAGCACACGAAGTGGAACGTGGCGAAGACGGAGATCACACGGCCGAGCGTGATCTCGGACGAAGGCTTCTTTTGTGTCTCTTGGCGTGTCTCTTGGGGCGCTTTCCGCGAACGTTGCCAGGCGCGGTTCACGCCGAGAGCGCCGCCGTGGAGGGCACCCCAGATGACGAAGTTCCACGAAGCGCCGTGCCATAGGCCACCGAGCACCATCGTGAGCATCAGGTTGCGGTACGTCGCCCACTTGCTGCCGCGGTTCCCTCCGAGAGAGATGTAGAGGTAATCGCGCAGCCACGACGAAAGCGAGATGTGCCAGCGGCGCCAGAACTCCTGCAGGTCCGACGACGTGTACGGCGCGTCGAAATTCTTGGGGAGCTCGTAGCCGAAGAGCTTCGCGCTGCCGATGGCGACATCGCTGTAGCCCGAGAAGTCCGCGTAGATCTTGATCGCGTAGGCGTAGACGGCGACCAGTACCTCGAGCGACGAAAAGCGCTCCGGATTGTCGAAGACGCGGTTGACGAGGTTGATGCCGAGCGTGTCGCCGATGATGACCTTCTTCATCAAGCCGGTGGCGATGAGGTAGAGGCCTTCGGCCTTCATCGCTTCGCTCGCAACCGGCTCCGCCGCGAGCTGCGGGAGCATGGTCTTCGGGCGCACGATGGGACCCGCCACGAGGTGCGGGAAGAAGGCCACGAAGAGCAGGTAATCGAGGTAGCGATCGGCCGGTGGGATCTCCCGCCGATAGACGTCGATCGTGTAGCTCATCGTCTCGAACGTGAAGAACGAGATGCCGAAGGGCAGTACGAGCCGCAAGTGCACGGGGGAGACGTGCACGCCAATCCAGCTGCAAACCGTGGCGATCGAGTCGACGGCGAAGTTGAAGTACTTGAAGACCGAAAGAACGCCCAGGTAGTAGACGACCGAGACGAGGAGCAGCGCCTTGCGCGCGGTGGGGCTCTCCGTTCGGCCGAGCAGGCGGCCGATGAAGTAGTCGAGCGAGCTGCCGACGAAGATGATGCCGACGCAGAGGAGCGTCCAGCCGAGCGGCCCGAGCGGCACTTCCTGTTCGAGCGCGGAGTCGTACGTCCCGACGAAGTAGAAGACGTAGCTCGCGAGCATCAAGAAGAGCGGCCGCAAGAACGCGCGCTTCCGCAGTGCCCAGAACACCGTGTACGTGACGAGCAGGAAGACGCCGTAGAGAGGGCTGGCGAAGAGCATCGGAGCGCGGTCCCGTTCATTGCCCATCTTCCGACCTGCGGGCAAGAGGTCGGGGTCGATTTGCGGGGCTTTTGCGCTTCTTTCGAGCCGACGGCCGTGCTCGATCGGCGTCGGCCGGACCGCTTGACGTCAGCGCGCTGGCTTGCGTCGGCCTCGCGAGGCTGCCGTGTTCAGCGAAGCGTGGAGGGCCACGAGCTCCGCGCGCGTACGGACGCCGAGCTTCCGTAGCGCTTCGGCGAGCTGTCTCGAGACCGTGCTCTCGGTGATGCCGAGCTCGTAGGCCACGAGCTTCGAGGGACGTCCGGTCGCGACCAGCCCCACGATCTTGCGTTGGATGGGCGAGAGCGCCCGCGACGCCGTGGCATGCGGTTCGTTCGCGCGCGCCACGAGGAGGTGCCGCCCATCCGATTCGAATCGCTCCACGAGCGTCCAGCGCCCCTCGACCATCGCCTTCCAGTACGCGATGCCCGCGTCGGGATCCGAACCGAGTTGCCGCTTCGCGCGATCCATCGCCAGGGCCGCCTGTTTCAACCTCGTCCTCCCCTCGCGTGCGATTCGGCGTCGTGTGAGCTGCCCACTATCTCCGGCGCGTGCCGGCGGCGCCCCGCGGCTCGCTCTCGTCTTGCGCGTCTCCCTTTTCTCGCATCCGCAAGAGCAGCTCCCCGCGCGAAGCGACGCCAAGCTTTTCGTAAGCACGCGCGATCTGGTTGGCGATCGTGCGGACGGCCGTGTTCCGTCGCGTGGCGATCTGTTTCATCGACGCGCCGCCAATCCAGTCGGAGATGACGTCGAACTCGCTCGGCGTCAGCTTCGCGAAACAGGCATGACGCGGCGGTGAATAGCCGATGACGAGGTAGCGAACCCCGTCGCGTTCGATCTCTTCGACGACGGCACGAGCCATGGGCCCCCATGCACACGTTCGTCGAGCCCCCGCCCCCGCCGGACCTCGCACGTGTGCGCGTTCCTTTCGGTGTAGGTCACGTGGAGGGCCTTATCCATGGTCATTTCTTCTTGCTTGGCGCGACGCTCTGGACGACCGGCACGGTCCGGCTTGCGGCCGCTGCGAGTCTCCTCCCAAGCCCAAGCAAAACGCGCGCTTTGGTTCGCGTGCGGGCGCTCGGGCGCGCGAGCGCAAAAACCTCTATGGTCGGCCTCCCGATGGCGAGCCTTTCCCCGATCCTGGCCCCGATCCTGGCGCACACCGAGAATCATCCCATTCCGGACGGCGAGGTCCGCTTGCTCGGGGCGGTGAGGCAGGTCACGGGGGCGATGACGCGCGTCGAGACCGGCAGGCATCGTCTGCTCGTCGATTGCGGTCTCGCGCAGGGCCACGATTCGATGGTGTTCCCCGACGCGGCGCGCGACGTCGACGCGTTGGTCCTCACGCACGGGCACCTCGATCACATCGGCAACGTACCCACGCTGCTCGAGGGCGGCTTCGACAAGCCGATCTATGCCACGCAGGCCACGCTGCAGATCGCGAAGCTCTCGCTCGAAGACAGCCTCGGGATGCAGCGCGCTTCCGATCGCGAGATTGCGCGGTTCCTCGAGCATTTCCAGAAGCTCTCGCGCCCGCTGCCGTACGAGCAGCGCGTCGACCTTTTCGGGGACTCGCGCGTCTCGCTGAGTTTCCACGAGGCCGGCCACATCCTCGGCTCGGCAAGCGCTGAGATCCTCTCGAGCGCGAGCCGCGTGATCGTCTCCGGCGACCTCGGGCGCCCTGACAGTCCGATCCTCCGCGATCCGAACACGGCCTGGGAAAAGGGGCGTCCCGTCGACGTCGTCGTCATGGAATCGACCTACGGTTCGCGTGACCACGATCACTCGCACGACGACATCGAGCGAGATCTCGAACGCATCCTGAAAGACGCGATCCTCCACAAGGCGAAGGTTCTCATCCCGGCCTTCGCCATCGGGCGCACGCAGACGCTCCTCTGGTTTCTCAACAACCTCGTCGAGGCGCACCGCATTCCGCCGGTGCCCGTGTTCATCGACACGCCGATGGGCCTTGCCGTCACGAACACGTACCGCCACTTCCAGCGCCTCTTCGACAAGGAATCGCTCGACAAGCTCGCACGCGGCGACGATCCGCTCGACTTCGCCGACCTCTTCGAGATCAAGAAGGGCAAGGACTCGCATCGCCTCGACGACATCGAAGGCCCGATGATCATCATCGCCGGCTCGGGCATGGTCACCGGCGGGCGCATCATCGGTCACATGATCGACGGCCTTCCCAACCCGCACACCACGGTGCTGTTCGTCGGTTATCAGGCCGAGGGAACGCCTGGTCGCCGAATCCAGGACGCGGCGAAGCACGGCGGCCGCGTGCGCCTCAACGGCGAAGAGGTCACCGTTCGCGCCCGCATTGCCACGCTCAAGGGCCTCTCGGCGCATGCCGACCGCAAGGAGCTCCTCGCTTGGCTCGGTCACATCCCCGACGTCAGGCGCGTTGCTCTCCATCATGGAGACGTCGCCGCGCAGGAGTCGTTCGTGTCCTGGGCTTCGGGGCAGCGGACCGAACACGCGGCGCACGCCTCGCACGGGCCGGCTCACTCGCACGGCGAACCGACGACCGAGGCTTAGCGAGTCTTCGCTGGAGCGCGTCGGCGAGCACGACTGCGTTGTTGTGCTCTTCGTCGCGCGCGCTGTAGACGAGCGTGACCGTCGAACGTGTCGCGCGTTTGGCCAGGCCGTCGAGCAATCCGGCAGCGGCGTCGTCGGCCGCGAGCTCGTGCTCGTAGCGCTCGCGGAAGCGACCGAAGCGTTTCGGATCGTGGGCGAACCACTTTCGAAGTTCTTCGCTCGGAGCGAGCTCTTTCAGCCACGTGTCGAAATGCGCGTCCGCCTTGCTCACGCCACGTGGCCAGAGGCGATCGACGAGAACGCGGTAGCCGTCCGACGGTGAATAGGGCTCGTATGCACGTTTGATGCGGAGCATGCCTCGTTCCTCCCATGCGCGCCGTGCATCGCGCGTGCCGGGACCTTGCCGCGCCGCGACGTGGACGCGACCGCTCGTCGTGGTTACGAAGGTGGGGCACATGAGCAGCTCGACGGGTGACACTCCGCCTACACTGGAAGCGGCCCGCGACTCGTCGCGCGAAACGGCCCGCGATGCTTCGCGCGATACGTCGCGCAAGGCGAGCTCGTCGGGCTCGTCCGCATTGCGCGGGCCGGCAGCGCTTGCGGTGGCGTCACGCTTCGCGTGGCCGGCCGCGTTCGTGGCCGTGACCGCGCTCGGTGTGGGGTACTTGAGAGACCAGAAGGCCCCGCCCGAGTCGGTCGTGAAGGTCGAGCACGAAGGCCCGACCGTGATTCGCGACCTTCGAGCTCTCGCACGCCTCGAGACGACGGCGATGCACGTCGAGAAGATCATCGACGTGAAAGATCACCAGACGCGCCTGCATGGGATGGTGGAGGCCGACGACTCGCTCCTCTTCGTGGCAACGGGGGAGGTCATCCTCGGTGTCGACCTCGCGCGACTCGACGACTCGGACGTGCGTTTCGACGCGGCGACCAAGACTGCGTACGTGACGCTGCCTCCGCCGGAGGTCTTGTCGACCCGCTTCGACGAGATGCACTCGTACGTCCACTCGCGGTCCACCGACCTGCTCGCCAAGCGCAACGAGTCGCTCGAAGGAACGGCGCGGCGCGAAGCCGTGGCCGCGTTCGAGAAGGCAGCGCGGGAGTCGTCGTCGATGGATCGCGCGCGCGAGCAGGCCGAAAAGCAGATTCGTGCGCTTGGCTCGGCTTGGGGCGCGAGCTCCGTCGTCGTGCGATGGAAGACCCCACCGGGCGAGGTTCGCGTCGGCGTCGACTGATCTCAGAATGCTGGTCTGCTCGAGCCTTCCTGATCGTCAGGAGACTTCGGGTTCCCACTCGGATCGACTGCGCATCCGCAGAGGAAGCTCGAACGACACGATGATGGCGTAGGCCGCCGCGGCGGTCAGAATCGAAGGCGCGAGCGATGCTCCTGCTCCGTGCGCGTAGGTCCGGACCAACGACAGCACGAGCATCGCCACGCTGACGAAGAAGACGAGTGCCCAGAGGAGCAGCGGTACGAAGCGTCGCAAGTAGCGCGTGACCGCCGCGAAGCAGGCGCCGAGAAGCGCGCCGCACGAGCCGACCGTCACGTAGGCGACGGCAAGGCCGATGGAAGTCGTCACTCCCCACGTTTGTGCGGCCTTCGCGACCTCGCGGAGCACGAGGGCAGGCACCATTGCGTGCACGACCCCGAGGCCTGACGCGCCGGCGAGGAAGCCCATGATCCCGCCTGCCGTGAAGGGGCGCATTCGATCCCGCATCGCGTACGAGTCCTGTGTCCAGGTGGTCTCGCGATCCTGCGCGCGGGTAACCTTGTCTCGCTCTAGGTGCGCGTCTTCAGGCCCGCGCTTCGCGCGCCGGACGAGCAAGAGCGGAATTTCCTCGTCTTCGTAGAAGTTCGACATGGCCGCATGGACCATCAAGCATGGACCGGGCCAAGCCCATCCACGCGAGCGAACGCGTCAGTAGAGAGGATCGGCGCAGCAACGGAAGCCGACGTCGGGATGCGTGTTGGTCCGGCCGTTCTGGCCCATCGCGGTGCATTGTCCGGTAAGGACGCCGGGCGGACGGTTCATGAAGCTCTCGCCGCCGAGTGCGCAGTTCTGACCCTCCGGGCTGTCTCGTCGGCTCGTCGGCCGTTCGGCCCGTGCACGCGGTGGCCTGCAGCCGGAAGGAGCTATTTTCGTGGGCTCCCGTGCCAAAAGTTGATGCGCGGGCGCCTGCGTTCTACGACGTGGGCGTGAGCCATCCTCTCGCGGGTAAGACCACGGCTGCCATCGGCGTGATGCTCGGCCTGCTGGCCGTTCCGTATGCCTCCCCGGCGCTCGCTCCGTATCGGATCGTCCGGGCACCGTGGGATCACACGGCCGACGCCGAGACGACGACCCCGCAAGAGAAGGCCAGCGCGCCAGTCGCGCCAGCGCTCGCGCACGGCGAGACCGCGCTCAAGGCTTCGACCAACGAAGCCACCGTCACGAACGCACTGCCTGATCAGCCGGCACCTGCGGCGCTCGACGCGCAGGCTCTCGCGAAGACCAAGGGCTCGATCGCCGTCGACGATCCGACCGGTCACGCGCTCGACAACTTCTACGGCTACCTCGCGAAGACGCGCGCCAAGCAGCCCGGCGCGGTCACGCGCATCATGCACTACGGCGACAGCGTCATCACGAGCGACTACGTCTCGGGAACGATGCGTCGCAAGATGCAGGCGGACCTGGGCGATGCCGGTCACGGCTTCCTCCTCGTGGCCAATCCTTGGGAGTGGTACTTCCACAACGACGTCGCGCACGGGGCAGGCGAGGGCTGGAACTCGAGCCGTATCACCGGGCCGCTCACGAAAGACGGCATGTACGGCCTCGGCGGCGTGACCTTTACCGGCAACGCCGGCGCGTCTGCGTTCTTCGGCACGTCGGAGCAGAGCAAGTACGGCAAGAAGGTCTCGCGCTTCGACGTCTACTACCTGGAGACGCCCGCCGGCGGCGACGTCGAAGTCCGGTTTGCCGGCAAGACCGAGCGCTTCTCGACCAAGGGCGAACAGAAGGTCTCGCGCATCAAGTCGTTCTCGGTTCCCGATGGCGAGGCGAAGCTCAAACTGAACGTCGTGTCCGGCGCGCCGCGCCTCTTCGGTGTCGCGCTCGAACGCGAGGAGCCCGGCGTGGTGTACGACGCGCTCGGCGCGAACGGCGCGCGGGTGGAGCTCCTCGGCGGCATCGACGCCAACCACTGGACGGAGCAGATGTCGCTCCGCAAGCCGGCGCTCGTCGTTCTCCAGTACGGAACGAACGAGAGCGAAGCGCCCGGCCTGGCCGGCAACTACGAGCAGACGCTCACGGCGGTCGTCGAGAAGATCAAGGCGGCGGCGCCCAACGCGTCGATTCTGATCGCCGCTCCACTCGACCGCGCCGAGACCACCGAAGGCGGCGCGCTCCGCACGAAGCCCGTCATCAAGAAGCTCGTCAACGCGCAGAAGAACGTTGCCGCGAAGACCGGCGTGGCCTTCTGGAACACGTTCGAGGCGATGGGCGGCGAAGGCTCGATGGCCAAGTGGGCGAAGACCGGCCTCGGTGGCGGTGACCTTACGCATCCCACGCCGCAAGGCGCGGAGGTCATCGGCGACCTCTTCTACAAGGCGCTCAGCACGGGCTTCGAAGCCTGGCGCTCGCGCCATCCCGACGCCGCGCCGAACCGCTAATCAGCTCATCGCGTAAGCTCGCGCGTGCAGTCGCGCGAATCGGGCGCTCGCGGCTTGCACGCTCGTCGTCGGCGACGAATGGATCCCTAAACAGGGGAAGCCATGCAAACCGCCACGATCTCGAACGCGAACTCGAGCGCGGGCCCGAACCGTCCCTTCGGCGAGCTCTCGAACCGGGTGGCGCAGATGTTCCCGGTTCTCACGCCGGCCCAGGTTGCGCGCATCGCGGCCTTCGGCCAGGAGATGCGCTACCCGGCCGGTCATGTCCTCTACGATCAGGGGGACACGCACCTGCCGTTCTTCGTCGTCCTCGAAGGGCAGATCGACGTCGTCTACGCGCGACCGGGAGGAATCGAGGAGCTCATCACGACCCTCGGCGAGCACCAGTTTACCGGCGAGGTGACGCTCCTCACCGATCGGCGGAGCTTCGTTCAAGTTCGGGCCAAAACCGATGTTCGCGTGATTCGTGTGGAACAGCCCCGCCTGCGGGCGATCGTCCAGACCGAGTCGGAGCTGAGCGAGCTCCTCATGCGCGCGTTCATCCTTCGCCGCGTCGCCCTTCTGTCGTCGGGCTACGGCGACTCGGTGATCATCGGCTCGCGGAACTCGGCCGCCACGCTGCGCTTGCAAGCCTTCTTCGCGCGCAATGGTCAGCCGGTGCAGTATCTCGACGTCGAGCGCGATGCCGTCGTCCAGGAGCTCCTCGATCGATTCCACGTGAGCGTGGACGACA
Organism: Labilithrix luteola; assembly: GCF_001263205.1. Classification (GTDB taxonomy): domain Bacteria; phylum Myxococcota_A; class Polyangia; order Polyangiales; family Polyangiaceae; genus Labilithrix; species Labilithrix luteola. Next base: position 2,798,363 of record NZ_CP012333.1, on the reverse strand, counting down.
TCCCCCTCGTCATCGTGTGTCGGCGTGGCTGCGTCCTCCGCAACCCTACCGAAACGCAGGTCGCCGACTGTCTCGGGTTCAACGCGAACGTGCAGATGGAGTCGATACGCGACGTCGTCATCTGCGGGAGCGGGCCGGGGGGCCTGGCAGCGGCGGTCTACGGCGCGTCGGAGGGGCTCGACGTCCTCGTCATCGAATCGACCGCGCCGGGAGGCCAGGCCGCATCGAGCTCGAAAATCGAGAACTACCTCGGTTTCCCCACGGGCATCTCGGGGCAAGCGCTCGCCGGTCGCGCGTTCACGCAGGCCGAGAAGTTCGGCGCGCAGATCGTCGTCGCCCGCAGCGCCGTTCGCATCGACTGTGGCCACCCCATCATCCAGATCGATCTCGGCGGCGGCGACATCGTCCGCACGCGCGCCCTCATCATTGCCACCGGGGCGGAGTACAAAAAGCTCGACCTTCCCGAGCTCTCGCGGTTCGAAGGCGTGGGCGTCTACTACGCGGCCACGTACGTCGAGGCGCAGCGATGTGGTGACAACGAGGTCGTCATCGTCGGCGGCGGCAACTCCGCCGGACAGGCGGCCACGTTCCTCGCGCGCTCGTGCAAGCACGTTCACATGCTCATTCGTGGACCGGACCTGGCCGCCAGCATGTCCCGGTATCTCGTGCGTCGCATCGAGGAGACGCCGAACATCACGCTCCGGAAGCGGACGCGTATCGTTGGGCTTCACGGCAAAGAACACCTCGAACAGGTCACCTGGCGTGACGACGCGACGGGGGAGACGTCGACACATCCGATCCGCCATCTCTTCACGATGGCGGGGGCCAGTCCGAACACCAGGTGGCTGCACGGCTGCGTCATGACCGATGCGAAGGGCTTCGTCTGCTCGGGCGCGGATCTCACCCATGAGATGCTCCTCGAGGCGCACTGGCCTCTCGAACGCGCGCCGCTCCTCTTCGAGACGAGCCGTCCGCACATCTTCGCGGTCGGCGACGTTCGCGCGAACAGCGTCAAACGCGTGGCCTCCGCGGTCGGTGAGGGCTCGGTGTGCATCCAGCTCGTTCACCGCATTCTCACCGAATGAGCCGGACTGGCGTTGTCGCTGGCTGTGGGCAAGGCAGGGCTTTCACAATCGCGATGAGCGAGACACGGACGACCGATGCCCCTCACGGTCGTGCATCCGTGTCCGCCGATCATGCAGGCCTGAAAGAAATCGCCCTTCTTCACCCCGAAAATGCCGTCATTTTGATTGGCACGCATCTCGCTATATAGGCGAGTGCACCGCGCGAGTGGCCATCCCCCCCCTGGCCCAGCGCGGTGTTTTTATTTTGTCTCCGTGCACGACGCGCGACGAGGCGACGTCGCGACGTCGCGACGTCGCGACGTCGCGACGTCCATCGAGGTGGCCGCCGCTCTTCGTGCACGGAGGAGCGCGACTCGCGCGACTACTGCGAGGCTTCGAGCGCCGGCGCAGGAGCCGACGTCGATGGGAGCCCGAGCTCTTTGCGCCAGCCCACGTAGGCACGCATGAGGTCGGCGGCGAACGAGCTCCCGAGCTGCGCATAGCCTTCGCGCGTGAGGTGGACGCGGTCTTTCTGGGCGCGCGGAGGATCTTCGGACGCCCAACCGGCAATCGTGCCCGAGCCGCCCATGGCCGTGAGCTGATCGTAGAACGCACAGCCCGCAGCTGCCGCCACGCGCTTTTGGGAAGCGATGATCTCGAGAAGCTTCGGAGCGGTCACCCACTCCTTGTCTTTGCCCTCGGAGATGGCGCGGTCGGGCGGTCCGAGGAGGAGGCAGGACGCCGAAGGCACGGCGCGCGCGATTCGCCCGAGCGTATCGACGAGCTGGCGTTCGTACGTCTCGGGCGACATGCCCTCGTCGGTCGACTCGTTCGTGCCGTAGGCGAGGATCACGAGCGCGGGTGCGCGATGCTTGAGCTGCTCGGCCCAGTGCTGCTCGTTCCACTGCAAACACGTGGTGACGCGCGCGCCGTTGATGCCGAGCGCATCGAACACGATGCCGTGCTCGGCGCGATCGAGGGAGAGCCCGAAGACCCGAACGTCACCATCACCCACGCCGCGCACTTCGACCTGATGAGCGGTGGATGGCGTGATGTCGAAGGTGCGGAATGCGGAGGCCGCGCGATCGGCGCGCGTCGACACGCGAACGACGCGGACGCCGTCGACGAAGACGTCGAAAGAGCCGCCGTTCGGCTGCTCGAGGTAGTTGATCTCGGCCCGGCTCGTGCGCGCGGTGATGTCGGTCCACGCGCGCGCTCCACGCTGGCTCGAGCCGAGACCGATGCCGGCGAGGCCGTACATACCGTCGCCCACGAACTTTCCGCGTTCGAGCTTTCCGCGCTCGCCCGACCAGTCCGAGGACATCCCACAGCGCACGCCTTCCTGGAGGTACTGCTTCCACGGCTTGCCGATGGCGACGAAGCCTCGCCCTCCGTCACCGAAGCGTGTCTGGAGCGCGTGACGAGCGCTGCCCGTCTCGATGTCGGCGGCCGTATGTGAGTCGCCGAACTGGACGATGCGCACGTCGTCCTGCGCCTGTTCCGATTCGAGGCGACCGAGCGACTCGAAGAAGCGCCGGAGAGCAGCGGGCCGCTCGAGGGCGCCGACGACACCGGCGTGCGTGCGCGAGACGATCTCGGCCGGGACGGAGGCAACGGCGTCGCGATTCGCGGGGACCGAGCCGTTCGGCCCGTCCGCATCGGCCGCGGGCTTGGCCTTGGGCAGGCTGTCACCGCATCCCAACGACGGAAGCGTCAGTGCGATGGCGGCCGCGACAAACGCCCGTTTCGAGATCGCGACGTTCGGCTTCGCGTTCGTCGACCAGGTCACTTTCTTGGCAAAGCCACGGCGCACAGCAGTCAAATCCTTGCACGCCAGGCGTGCCTCCGGAAGTTTGTTTAGCCTACGAGGGGGCTCCCGGGTATCACGGAGCGAGTGGTGCAGGACGGTCAGCACCCCCACCGTACTTCGAAGAGGCCCTCGCCCACGCCGCATCCCCTCGGATCGGCCCGTCGAGCTTGGCGACTCGTGTTCGCGGCACTGTGGATCGCTTTCCAGATCGCGCTCGTTCTCACCGCATCGCGGCGCACCGACGGTGCCTTCGGCTTTCGCACCTTCGGCGAGTCGAGCACCGTCAAGGCCGTGCTCTATCGAGAGGTCGATGGCCCCTCGGGAGCCCTCGTACGCGTGAAGGCCGAGGAGGGGGAGTGGAGCGCGCACGATCCCGGCGGGATGCTCCGTCGCTTCGCGTGGCACGATCGCGTCGTGCTGCCCGACCTCGCGAACCTCGATCGGGAGCTCGAGGCGCGCAACGGAAGTCGTGCCGCGCTCGATGCCTATCGGCGTGCCCTCGACGACCTCGCTGCGCACGTTCCCGACGATGCCGAGACGCGTCGCTTTCTCCTCGACGTCACGGTCCGACGTAACGGCGGCGAGCCCTACGTCGTGCACCTCGTGAGTCCGCCTCTGAACCACGCAGGGGGAACCTAGATGCTGCACGCGCTCGTGCGCTTCCGCGACGAGATCGCCGACGGCTACGCCCTCGGACCGGTGCGCTCGATGCTCGGCGTGCTTCTCGGTTGGTACGCCCTTGCCGACGCCGAGCGCCTCCTCGAGGTCGGTTACTTCGGCGACGCGTTCCACCTCTCGATGCTCCCCGATCTGCTCGTGCCGTCGCATCGCCTCTTCGCAGTGGTGGTGGCCTTGCGCGTGTGTTTCGCGGTCATGGTCGCGCTCGGGATCTGGGCGCGCCCCTCGCTCATGTTGAGCGCACTGCTCGGTGGCTGGGTTCTCCTCTGCGACCGCCTACAATTCGGCAGCGACCGTTATTCCCTCTTCTGTTACGCGCTCCTCCTCTCGCTGGGGCCCTGCGACCGATCCTGGCGCACGGCCGATAGCGACGTGCCGCACCCGAGCACCGGTCCGTATTGGGCCGTTCGTCTCGCGCAGATCCAGGTTTCGATCGTCTACTTCGCCTCGGGCGGCGCGAAGCTGCTCGACCCTGCCTACCGCACCGGGCTCGTCCTCGCCGATCGCTTTGCGCGCGACGCCCAGTTCGCCTCCGCGCGCGTGCCTCGCGCCATCCTCGAGTTCCTCGCCCGCGAAGCCGTGGCGAGCTCGGTGTCGAAGGCGGTCATCATGAGCGAGCTCGTTCTGTGCGTCGCTCTGTGGCTTCGGCCCACGCGCATCATCGCCTTGTGGTGGGGGTTCTGGTTCCACCTCTTCATCGACGTGACGTGGGGCGCCGGCACCTTCACGCTGCTCACGCTCGCGATGTACGGCACGTTCGTCACCCCGGATTTCCAGGCGCGAACGCTGCGGTTCGACCCCACGCGCGGCTGGGGAAAGGTCTGCGGCGTGCTCGTGCCGATGCTCGATTGGTTCGGTCGCTTCGAGCTGAAGCCCTGGGCGCCGGACGATCAGCCTGGCCACTCCATCGTCGTCGTTCGTCGTGACCGCACGACGGTCACGGGCATTCGCGCGTTCGCCATGCTCACGCGCTGCCTGCCGCTGTTCTTTCCCATCTGGGCGCCCGTGGCGCTCATCGCCAGCTTCACGCGCCAGGGCGATCTGACGACCGCCACCTAGCTAGAGCCAGTGTTGCTCGCAAGCCAGTGCTCGAGCACCGCAATGCCGTTCCGATGAGCAGACATCGGTCTGACACCGATGGATCCGACCTGAGATTTTTCACAGGAAGGGCGGAAGGGCGGAAGTTTTTGGGGCGGAGAGAGCGGACAGCTCGCGCGATACCGCGCCGGCATTGGCGCCATCAATTTCCCAGCAAGCGGAGTTTGGCGCTTTTCGCGGGGCGATAATAATAACCTTCCGCTCTTCCGACCTTCCTGTGAAATTTGTCTGCGTATCCGAACGGCATTGCACGTAGAGCTTTGCTCGGTGCTCCAGGTCCAACCCCACTCGCTGCTCTAGGTTCAACCCCACTCGGTGCGCTGCACCACGGGGAGCTGCAGGGCGCGCTCGCGATCGAGATCGAGGTTGCCGACGTGCAGGCAGAGCGGCGTCTGCACCCACTTGTAGATCGACTGCGTGAAGAGGCGTGCGAAGCGCGCGGCCCAGTTCTCCACGACCTTCGGGTCGTACTCCGGGAACATCACCAGCAGAACCTCGCGCACCTCGCTCGGCGCCATTTTCTCGCCGGCATAGAGCGCGAAGCAGGCGTCGAGAACGGGGAAGGGCATGAGCTCCTTCTCGTCTTCCTGGTTGTCGGCGAGCTCGGCGGAAGCCGGCTTCTCGAGGGTGAGCCGGATGCCCTCCATGTTCGTGGTCTCGAGGAGGTAGTCGAGCAGGTAGTTCACGACCGTCTTCGGGACGTTCGCGATGACGCTGAGCGCGCCTTCCATGTCGCCGCCGATGGTCGTGTAGCCGACCGCCTTCTCGCTCATGTTGCTCGTTTGCAAGAAGAGGCCGGCGGCGCTGTTCGTCCAGGTCCACATGCGTTCCGCGCGCACGCGGGCCTGCACATTCTGACGCGCCATCGTGGTGATGGTTTCGCCCGGCTGGAGCATCTTCTCGACTTCGCGGAGCTCGCGCTCGAAGGCGTCGTCGATGGGCAGCACCACGAAGGGGGCGTCGAGATCGTTGGCCGCCCGCTCGGCCGCCTTGCAGGTCTCGCCCGACGAGTAGCGCGAGGGCATGAAGAACGCGCGCAGGATCTCCTTGGCCTTCTGCTTCTCCGCCTCGGGGCCCAGGCTGCCGTAGCGGCGCGAAATCCAGCGTCGTGCGAGATAGAGGCAGAGCAGGCTGTCGCGTCCGCCGGAGAGCGCCACGCCCACCGTCTTGAACGCGCCGGTCTTCTCGAAGTAGTCGCCCACCCCGAGCGCGAGCGCGTCGAGCAGGTCTTCGCAGAAGTCCTGGCGCGGCGTGGTTTGCGACGGCGCACCGGGGAGGAAGAAGCTTCGGTTCGGCGGCACGGGGTAGACGAGCTTCTCGCGGCCCGTGGTCATGGCCGGACAAGCGATGCGACGGATGCTCGGGGCGCTTGCCGCGAACGTCTCCTGGTCGGCGCGCCACGTGGTGTTCTCGCGACGCAGGCGACGCGTGCGATCGAGGTCGACGTTCACCGCCGCGAAGCCAGTCTGGTAGCGCGGCGCCTCGAGCAGCATGCGCCCGTTCTGCGCGACGAAGCCGCCGCCGTCGAACACGAGGCCGTCGTTGGCCCCGACGAGGTTCGCGTAGGCAACCGTGACCTGGTTGTCGTTCGCGCGCGTGGCGATCATCTCGCGGCGTGTGCCGACGACGCCGAGTCGGAAGGGCGAGGCGGAGATGTTCAGGACGAGCTCGGCGCCGGCATACGAACGGCGTCGCATCGGGCCGTCGGGCGACCAGATGTCTTCGCAGACCTCGACGGCCACGGTGCCGAAGTCGAAGTCGAAGATAAGATCGCCGAAGGGAACGCCGTGCACTTCGTCGACGAGACCGGGCACGCCTCGCGCGTAGACGCGCGCTTCGTAGAAGACGTTGTACGTGGGCAGCTTCTCCTTCGGCACGATGCCGAGGATCTTCCCGCCATGGACCACGGCCGCGCAGTTGTAGACGTGCGCTCCGCGCGCCACCGTGAGGCCGAGCGCCATGGCACATCCGAGATCGCTCGTGGCCTGGGCGAAACGCTCGAGCTCTTTCCACTGCGCGTCGACGAAGGCGCCCCACTGAACGAGGTCTTCCGGCGAGTACCCGGCGATGAGCTGCTCGGGCAGCACGACGACCGTCGCGCCGTCTTCGGCGGCTTCGCGCGCCGCGATGACGGCGCGGTCGACGTTTCCGCGCACGGCTCCCACGGTGGTGTTGACGCTCGCGACGGCGATCCGGATGAGCCTCATGGGCAACGCCTCATTGTTCTCCGTGGACCGTAGGCGGAGGGGTGCCTCGACGACAAGTCGATCCGTCGGCACCTCTTCCGTGTGCGAGCTGGATGCCCCGCTATTTCATTTTGCGTCGCAACGCGGATCGATCGTCGCCAGCGTGACGCCGCTCCCCTGACTGCCGGCAAGGAGCAGGTAGCCGAGGCCGTTCGACGATGCGAGGGCGATGCGGTCGGTCGCGAAGTTCCCGGGGGGAGCGTCGGCCGGTGTCGTGGAGAAACGACGCGTGGCCGGAGCCGCGATGGGATCGCGCTCGAGAAGTCTCACGGCGGTGAGCGTGCGGTTCTCGGCAGGATCACTCGCCGGTGCCGCGACGAGCACGCGCCGATCGTCGACCCATGCCGCCAGCGTTGCCCCGACGAAGTACGACGCCGGATTGCACGTGTGACACGCGGCGGCTCCGCCGACGAACGGGTTCTGGTAGCCCTCCGGATCGGCCACCTGATTGGCGTCCACCTTCGCCGCGGACGTGTTCGGCAGCACCCATTGCAAGCGCTGGTGCGAGGTGCAGTTGCAGTCGTTCTCCGGATCCGCGACGACGGGCGCGCCGAGCATCACCGTTCCGTTCGGCCCTTGGGTGAAGCGCGGGGCGGCGAGCACGGGCGGGGCGGGGGTGATGACGTCGTCCGCCGCGAGGGTTGCCGTCGCCGTCGCAGGCGTCGTGATCAGGTTGAAGGTGGCGGGCGCGCGATACACGACGAGGCGTTCGCCACTCGAGGCGACCAGCGAACCATTCGCTGCATCTTGCGGGATGCGGAACATCGGAAGCGCCGAACTTGATGCTCCCGGCCCCGATCCGGCCCGCATTTCGAACGCCGCACCGCTCGGCAAGGGCGCGTCCACGCGTGCCGTCGGAAATCCTTGCGACGCGTCGTCGAACGACACGAAGAGCGCCCCCTTCGGTGCGGGGAATCCCACCGCGCGCGGAAACGGATAGGCGACGAGCGACGTGGTGGCCGAGAGGCTCGCGATGGTCGGATCGGAGGGGATCTCGATCGTGGCGATGGGAAGCTGGTAGGGCGGCGCGGCTCCTTGGACCTCGCCGAGAATCCAGAGACGCCGTCCGCTCGTGACGAGCTGCGCGGGATGGATGTCGACCTGCGTGGGGATCTTTCGCGCCGTGCTGCCGGCGATGCTCTCCACACCGAGCGTGGTGACGCCGCTGGGCGTTCCGATGAACACGAAAGGGAACGCGGCGGCGAGGCAGGCGCTTGCGTCTTTGCAGGCGATGGTGACGTCGGGCACGGCGTACCCGCCCGCGCGAAAGCCGTAGTCCTTCTCGCCGGTGCACGTCAGCGTGGTCGGATCACACGTGCCCGCTGAGCATGCGCGCGCGTTCGACGAACAGAGCGTGTAGGCGCACGCGCCGAGCACCGTGTCGCAACGACCGGTGTAACAGCCGTTCGGCGGGACGCAGTCGCCGTCGACACGGCATGCGGCCGGTGCGACAGGGCCCGTGGTCCCCGCGTCGAAGGAACGTAGCGGTTGTTCTTCGAGACCGAGCACGGCGTTGCAGCCCGCGAGCCCGGCGAGCATCGTGAGGGTCCCCACCCCGAAGATTCGCATCAGAAGTGGCCTCCGAGTGCCACGCTCGATGGGCGAAGCTCGAGCCGAACGCTCGCGCTCACGGGAGGAGGTGAAGACGTTGGCTTGTGTGGCACGTCCTTGCCTCCGACGATCCACAAATAGATGCCCGCGGCGCCGGCGAGTGCGCCGAGGCCGATGAGGGCCGTTCCGACGTTGCCCTGCGTTCTGGCGCTCTGCTGGACGCTCGAGCCCTCGGCATCACAGCCCGTAGGGTCGCAATGACTCGAGGCGTCGTCGTAGCGTGACTTGGCGCCGAGACCGGTGGCGATGCCGGCGCTGAGCGCGCCTACGGCGAGCGCGCCGAGACCGAGCGCTGCGATGCGCGTGGTATTGAGGTTCACGCTGCCGTCGGCCTCTGCGCTTCGCGAGAGCGGGGGAACCACGACGGTCACGGTCGACCCTTCACCGCGCACCGTCACGGTGCCGTGCCACGGCGCGTATCCGGGAGCCGTCGCCGTGACCACGAAATCGTCGGGATCGACGGGGATGGGTTGACCCCAGTCGGTCTTCGGAATGCTCGTCTCGTTGCGTTTGATCTCGAGGCCGGCGGCCCCAGGGTCGGTGACCTTCACCTCGAGCTTCATCACCTTTGGCGAGACGGCCTCGAAGCGCTCTTTGGCGAAGGCGGTGCGTTTCGTGTCGCCCGACTTCTGCGAAAGGATCTGCGCCTCGCTGTAGGCCTCCATGGCGCTGCGCATGCGGCCGAGCTGTTCCCAGCAGTAGCCGAGATTCAGCAGCGTTCCGATGGCCGGCGCGAGCTCTTCGCTCTGCTGCAGCTTGGTGCAGGCTTCCTTGTAGTTGCCCTTCTCGAGCAGCTCACGGCCCTGGGTGAACAGGGCATCGGCCTGGCTGGTCTGAGCGTGCGCGACCGCGGGCGTCGTCGCGACCGTCACCGAAAGCGCCGTCACCAAGAGCGCCGCGCTGACGACCCGGCTTCGTCCGCAACGCATCGTTGGCCGATCCTATGCCGAATGGCCGCGCCGTTTCCAGTCGCGTGTTTAGAATGCCCGCATGAACCCCGCCATGAACTCCGCGGTGGGTCTCGAGGCGACACTCGGGCGCGTGAGCTTGCGTATGGCGAGCACGCTCGACCTCGACGACGTCCTCGGTGAGATCACACGCGGGCTCGTTCGCGATCTCGACGCCTCGCTGGCGCGCATCTGGCTCGTTCGGCCGGCCGAGGAGGGGGAGGAGAGTCCGAGCCTGCAGCTCGTGGCGAGCGCGGGGCTCTCCGAACGCCTCGATGGTACGCGCAGCCGCGTTTCCTTCGGCGCGCTCAAGATCGGCCTCATCGCCGCCACCCGAACGCCGGTCTTCACGAGCGAGCTCCTCACCGACCCGCGCTTCACGGACAAGGGCTGGATCGAGCAGAACGGGCTCACCACCTTCGCGGGCTACCCGCTCGAATTCAACGCCGAGCTCCTCGGCGTCCTCGCGATTTTCTCGCGTAAGAGACTCGTGCAGAGCGACTTCGAGCGCCTCGGGATCTTCGCGGCGCAGGCCTCGATTGCCATCAAGAACGCCGGGCTCTTCGCCGAGGTGACGGAGCTGTCACGGAGGCTCGAAGCCGAGAACGCGTACCTCAAAGAGGAGCTCCACGAGGGCGCTCCTTCGGGCATCGTCGGTCAGAGCGCGGCCATTGCCCGTGTGTTGCACGAAGTCGACAGGGTGGCAAAGACAGCGACCACCGTGCTGCTCCAGGGCGAGACGGGCACCGGCAAGGAGCTCTTCGCGCGCGCCATCCACGAACGGAGCCCTCGTCGCGGCAAGCCGCTCGTCAAAGTGAACTGCGCGGCCCTGACGCCGTCGCTCATCGAGAGCGAGCTCTTCGGACACGAGAAGGGCGCCTTTACCGGCGCAGTCCAGCGGAAACTCGGACGCTTCGAGCTCGCCCAGCAGGGAACGATCTTCCTCGACGAGGTTGGCGAGCTGCCGGCCGAGGCCCAGGCGAAGCTCCTTCGCGTTCTGCAGGAGCGCGAAGTCGAGCGCGTGGGCGGCACGCATCCGGTTCCGGTCGACGTTCGCGTGGTGGCGGCGACCAACCGAGACCTGGCGAGCGAGGTGAAGGCCGGTCGGTTTCGCTCGGACCTGTTCTTCCGCCTGGCCGTCTTTCCGATCCAGATTCCGCCGCTTCGCGAACGTCGCGACGACATCCCGCTCCTCGTCGATGCGTTTCTCCACTCGCTCACCACGAAGCTCGGCATCCACACCGAGGGCGTGGACGAAGACGCGATGGCGTACCTGGAGGCCTACGATTGGCCGGGCAACGTCCGCGAGCTCCAGAACGTGCTCGAGCGCGCCTCGATCCTGACGCGCGAGCGTCCGATCGGCGTCGCCGATCTCCCGCAGCTCGAGAACAAGTCGGAGGCGGCGACGCCTGCCGCGGCCGACGAGGGCGATGTCGCCGGCGCCCCTCTCAGGACGCGCGTCGAGACCTTCGAGCGGAGCCTCATCACCGACGCCCTGCGCCGGGCGGACGGCAACCAGTCCGAGGCGGCGCGCCTGCTCCAGACGAACCGCGCCACGCTCCAGTACAAGATGAAGACCTATCGCCTCTAGCCTCTGAGTTGAAGAGAGTGAGCACAGGAAGGGCGGAAGAACGGAAGGGGTTAGGGGGATGAGGTGTGAGCGGTCGCAAGGCGGCTCGCAGTAGGGCCTCGTACGTCGACTCCCGGAGTCCTGGACGAAGGCAACGATGCACATCGACCAGTCCGCAGTCCGCAGTCCGCAGTCCGCAGTGCGCCGATGCTCTGCTCTGAACCCCCCTCGAACCTTCCGCCCTTCCGCCCTTCCTGTGCCATTTCCTCCGATCGACCGGCACTGCACGACGTTGCTTCGACGCGTCCTCAGGTCGAGGTCTTCGGATGGGCTCGGGGTCCTGCTGAATTTTCAGCAGGTCCGATGGGTTTTTGGCAGCCCTAAGGGGCTTTCCTCGCGAAATTTCAGCGCTTCCACGCTGGCACCGTCGATGCAATAAGCGTCCGTCACGATGAACACGATGAAGACCCCGGACGCTGAGGTCACGTCGGCCGCGTTCGAGCCCGCCGTCGTGAAGGTCAACCGCAAGATGTCGAAGCGAACGTGCGCCTGCGGGCACACCCGCAATCACCCCGAAGTGCAGCAAGAGCCCGAGTACACCCTCTGGGGCTGGATCATGCTGAGCATGCTCGGCATGACGCCGTCGCCCGAACGGGTCGTGTTCCGCTGCATTCGCTGCAAGCAGAGCCTCGGCGTTTCGCGCGATCCCGCGCTCCTGCACAAGAAGCAGATGCCCGCGCGCGACGAAAACGCGTCGTAGGCGAAGGCGCCTCAGGACCGAAGTCGCCGGGCGGCTCAGCGCGATTCCGCGCAGTTCTCCCAATGGAGCTCGGCGTCGACCGTGCTGCTGCCCGCCCAGGTGCCCGTCCACTTCGCTGTTCCCGAGGCGCCGGTGCCCGAGATCGTGATCGTGCCGGTCGTCGCCGGGTAGTTCGCCGCGCTCGAGTCTCCGACCTTCTGCAGTCGCGACACGCGGATCCGCGGGTTGCCGGGCGGATCGGTGATCTGCCCGGTCATCACTTTCGTGTAGTCGGGGATGTCGAAGGTCCCGTCGCGCGTGGCTTCCATGCCGATGTCGACCAGGTACGGCGCCTGACCTTCGAACTCGAAGTGACCGGCGCTCGTCCAGAAGCAGACGACCCTGCCCGTGAACTCTCCGCTGTAGGTCCAGGCGCCGCTCAGCGTCAGCGTCGCCCGCGCCCCGCCGCCGCCCGTCGTGCTGCCGCTGCTGCCGCCGTCACCGCCGTCACCCGTTGTGTCGGAGCCACCGCCGCTGTCCGATGTGCACGCGGGCACGAGGAGGACGGATAGTCCGATGGCGGCGCGGCTCCCGAGTGCACGGAGGTTCATCATGGTGCACGACGAAGATACGCGGTGGATGTCGGGCTGGGCCAGTGGCGCATTGGCCGGCGAACGCAGCTGACGCCGCACGCGGGCCCCGCGGGGCGCCGGCCGGCCTTCCGTCGCGGGCGCGAAGGTCGGTTGGCGCGTTCGTGAAGCTTCCGTTGCGAGCTCGAAGGTCGGTTGGCGCGTCCGTGAAGCTTCCGTTGCGAGGTCGAAGGTCGGTTGGCGGCCTCACGGAACCTTCCGACGCGTCTCGGAGCATTCCGGGTGCGCGTCGGAGACCTGATTTCACGCACTTGAGCCTGTTCGCGCTCGCGTCGCGGATGTTCCCAGGCCCACCGGAGAGCCTCATTTCGCGCGTCGGAAGCGCTTCCGGGGGCACCGGAGGCCTTTGGGGGACGCGTCGGAAGCTCTCCGGGCGCGTCGGAAGCTCGATGGTAGTGCATGGCGCCGCGGTCGAGCGGCGAACCGCGTCACGGTGGCGCACAACAGTCTGCCTTTTGTCCTTCGTGGTGCGCGCGAGTGACGCACGCGAGTGACGACGACGTGAATACGGTCAATCGCTCGAGAGCGCTTCGACGGGATCCAGCCGTGATGCGAGGCGCGCCGGCAGGTAGCCGAAGAGGACTCCGACCAAGGCCGAGAAGGCGAACGCGACGACGAAGCTCTCGATGGGAATTCGGAGCGACCAACCGACGGCGTGCTCGAGGATCGACGAGCCGGCCAGACTGGCAGCGAGTCCGAGCCCGCCGCCGAAGAGACTCACGAGCACCGCTTCGACCAAGAACTGCAGAACGATGCTTCGTGGCTTGGCTCCGATCGCGAGCCGAACGCCGATCTCGCGCCGTCGCTCCGAGACCGAGGCGAGCATCACGTTCATGATGCCGATGCCGCCGACGAGCAGCGCGACCGATGCGATGACCAAGAGAAGCGTCGAGAACGTCTCCGACGCAGCCATTTGCGCCTTCACGACTTCTTCGGGATGGCGAATGTTGAAGTCGTCGTCTTGGCCGGGCGCGATGCGATGCCGCTCGCGCACGAGTGCCGTGATTTGCGCGGTGGTCGCCTCGATCAGATCGGGACGGGCCGCGGAGCAGACGATGTCGTCGAGCCATGTTTGGCCCGCCGGCCGCAATTTCCGATTGGCGGTCGAATAGGGAACCATGACGACGTCGTCTTGGTCCGTTCCCGTGGCCGATTGTCCTTTGGGGGCGAGCAGTCCGACGACCTCGAACGGCTGGCCATTCATGCGAACGATCTGCCCCACGGGATTGTCCGCGCCGAAGAGCCTTTGGCGCACGGTCTGTCCCATGACGAGGACGTTGCGTCCGAGCTGAACGTCTTCGTCGTTGAAGAGGGCGCCGGCGGCGATCGAAAATCGTTTGATGGCGACGTAGGCCGGAGCGATACCACGCGAACGCGTCGACCAATTGCTCTGGGCCGACACGATCTGCACGTTCCCGTCGACTTGCGGCGAGACACTCTGGACGTAGGGAACCTCCCGCAGAATGGCCTCGGCGTCGCCGAGCGTGAGCGTCGACGTCGACTTCGAGCCGGTCCGAACGCCTGCCACGTTGCGAGAGCCGGCTTCGACCCAGACCAAGTTGTCACCGAGATCTTGGAGGAGGGCCGCGGCGCGTTCGGCGCCGGCGATTCCGATCGCCACGACCCAGACGACGGCGGCAATCGCAATGGCAATCCCGACCGCCGACAACGTCGTTCGTCCACGGTGCCGCGCGAGCGAGCGCACCGACTGACCGAAAAGGACGACTGCCAACCTCAGGGCGCGAAGCACGTCGAAAGCTCCTCGCCGAGGATAGACGCCATGCCGAAGACATCCACCAAGCGGCATGGAAGAGCTCCGCTCGCGCGCCTCGCAGCGCTCTCGAGTTTGGCTTTCGTTTGCCTTCGCACTTCCAAGGAGAGCGGGGTATGTCCCAGCTTGGAAATCTTTGTCGTGAGGATGAAAATGCGTAACGGGCTCGGAGTCGGGTTGGTGTTCGGTCTCATCGGGTGGAGCACGGTCGCGTCGGCGGGCACGGTGACGGCTCAAGGTGCGGTTACGGTGCTCACCGATGCGAGTCAGATCGCCAACGCCTCGCGCGGGGACTTCGACGAAGGACCGACGGACGTCGAGGTGCCCGCAGCCGTGTATGCCGCGCGCGGACTCACGTGGCGAAGCGGAGAGCTCACGACGTTCCTGCCCGGGGTCACGCAAACCGGCGCCGCGATACTCCCCTTCTATCAGACCGGCGGAAACTACTTCCCGGCAGTGGCGAATGGTGGCGTAGCCAGCGGCCTGTATGCGATCTTTGCCGGCGTCGCCACGTTTTCGGTGCCCGTCACCCAGGTCGGGCTCACCGCGAGTGCGAACGGCACTCAGTATTTGACCGTCTGGAACGGTGCCGGGAAGATGATTGGACAGATCACCTGGGAACCGTCGGACGACTCGTCGTTCATCGGTCTCGATTCCGGGCCGGTCGCCATCGCCATGGTCGCCTACGGCAACCACGATCTGTGGAACGGTGAAGCCTATAGCCCCGCTGGACCGACGACCTTCAGCGACAGCTGGCGCTGGGCTTTGAAGTGCCAATCGGCGGCGCAATGCGACGACGGTAATCCGTGCACCACCGATAGTTGCAATCCCTCCGGTCAATGCGTGCATGCTGCAAGCACGGGGAACGCGTGCAACGACGGAAATGCGTGCACGCAGGTCGATACGTGTCAGGCCGGCGTCTGCACGGGAAGTAATCCGGTCACGTGCGCGCCGCTCGATGAATGCCACGCGGCCGGCGTCTGCGATCCGGGCACCGGCCAGTGCTCGAACCCCGCGAAGTCCGACGGAGCGCCGTGCAATGACGGAAACGCGTGCACGCAGACCGATAGGTGTCAGGCAGGCGTGTGCACGGGCAGCGATCAAGTCACGTGCGCTGCGCCGGACGCTTGCAAGATGGACGGCGTATGCTCGCCCATCACCGGTAAGTGTTCGTATGCCAATCAGGCCGATGGTATCGCGTGCACGGCGAGCGATCTCTGTAACGCGAATCCCACGTGCCATGCCGGCTCCTGCACGGGAACGCCGGTCGTCTGCGCACCGATCGACCAGTGCCACGGCGCAGGCACCTGCGACCCCACGACGGGCACGTGCTCGACCCCCGCACTTGCGGACGGGACGACCTGCGACGATGGCAATGCCTGCACGCAGAGAGATACGTGCGTCAACGCAACCTGCACCGGCTCGATGCAGGTCCGGTGCGACGCGAGAGACGGCTGCCACGAACCCGGCGTCTGCGATCCGTCGACGGGCGCTTGCACCGAACCGGTGAAGGCCGACGGCGCATCGTGCACGGGCGGCACCTGCGCGAGTGGAGCGTGCGAGCCGGCGAAGGTCGAGCCGGTCCCCGAGCCGAGCGTCGACGCCGGAGCCTCCGACGCCGGCAACACGGCGTCTGCCGAAGGAGGCGGCGGTTGCTCGAGCGCACCGGTTTCGTCGACGTCACGCGCAGGGCTCGTTGCGCTCGGGTTGTTCGGCCTCTTCGTGCTGCGCCGTCGCCGCGCGGCCAGCTGACGGGCGACTCGCAAGGTCCCGAGATCATCGAGATCTCGGGGCCGATCGCCTGTCATCCGTTCGGATGCAGTGCGCCTGAAGCAGGGGACGCTAGCCTTCTGTGAATGCTTGGACGTCGGCGGTTTCTCGAGTCCGTTCTCGGAGCACTCACCGTTGCCTACGCCGGTTGCGGTGGAGACGACGCGCCAGCCGGTGCGGTCGCTCCCGCGGCCGACGCGGGAGATGGGACGAGCGGAGGGATCTTCGATCTCTGGCGTCAGCTGCGCGCCGCCATCGCGCAGAGTCCCGATCATCTTCGTGCTCGCGCCGACGCGCTCGTCGCGACGAAAGATCCGAAAGCGCTCTTCGCCTTCGTTCGAGATTCGATTCGCACGCTGCCCCCGCTAACGCGCTTCGAGAGCATCGAGACGGCGGTGCGATTCGGCCCGGACTCGGTGCTACGGATCGGCGCGGGCACGCCGCGCGAACGCGCCGAGCTCCTCGTTGCACTTCTTGCTCGTGCAGGCTTCACGGCAAGCGTGGTGCGTGGTGATCCCGACGGCGCCACGAATGCACCGAACGCGGCGGCGATCGCGTTCGGTCGCGCGATCGAGCTTCCGTTCGAGCCCGCGCCTCTGCCCGGCGGCTCCTCGGGCAATGCCACGACGATGCCCACGGTGCTCGACCCCGATGGTCTGAAGGCCAAACAGGTGTTCGATCGGCTGCGCCCCGTTCTCCCGGCGGGCAATGCGACCGTGCCGACGGCTCCGGATCTCTTCGGAATGCCTCTCGTCGCTCTCCAAGACGGGGGCAGCACGGTCTACTTGAACACCCTCCTCCCCGACGCGGTGTACGGCGAGCCGGCGGCCCATGGAATGTCGCCTGCCGCGCCGATGGATGCGCTGCGCAAGCTCTCCGTGAAGGTCTCGCTGACGCGCGCTCGCGATCCGGAGACGCCCATCGAGCTCGTCGCACGCGATCTCCGCTACGACGAAATCGCCGGTGCGCGGCTCCGCGTCTCGCCGCAACCGACGCTTCCCTGTCCGCTCTTTCTGCAATCGACGCCCGAGCAGATCACGTCGTTCGTCGCTGCGCTGTCGCTCTACGGAGCGGACGGCGTGCACCGAAGCACGGTGACCGGAAAGGCCGTCAGCGCTTTCGGCGACGTGGTGCAAATGGGCGCCGACGCGAACGTCAGCGGTGTTCCGCTGGTGACGGGAGGCGATGCGAAGAGCGTCGCGTCCGTCTCCGTCACGGCGAGCGCCCGCGCGTTCCCGCTCGTCGAGCTCGAGGTCGCGCCCAAAGACGCCGGGGGGAACATCGTCGCCGGGCTCGCGGCTTCCGCGTTCTCCGTGCAAGAGGACGGAAAGACCGTCTCCGTCGTTCTTCGCGAAAACGGCGGTGGGCCACGCGTGCTCGTTCTGTGGGACGGCACCGGAAGCCAACCCGTCCCCAATGCGACGCTGGGCAAGGCCATCGGCGACGCCATCTTCGCGGCCATGCCGAACGCCCGCGTGCAAGTCTCCCTGCTCGGCGGCGCGCCCACCGTCGACGGCTTCACGATTGCCGACGCGAGCGGCGTCGCTTCGGCGCTCGCCGGAATCAGCGAAGTCTCGTCGCCGGTCTACGGTGGATTGCTCGCCGCCATGCGTTCAGCGCCGACGGCGATCGTGTTCTTCTCGGACGGCGATGCCGAAAAATCCGCCGACGTCGACGCGTTGAGGGCGAGCGCACTCTCCTCGCTCGTGAGTTGCCCGGTCATCGCCGTCGGCTGCGCGACCGGTCCGACCCCGACCATCGCGAGCGATGTTCTCGACGGCATCGCCGCGGCCAGCAATGGCAAATTCGTGAGCGATGGCGACCTCTCGAACCTCGCCCCGGTCACCGCGGCCATCGCCGAAGTGGGTGGGAGGCGCTCGTCAGCCCCCTACCGATTGGCGTACCGCGCGCCTTCGGCGGGCAACTCGACGCGAACGGTGACCGTGACCGTCGGACCGAACGCGACGGCGCAGTACGCGGTGCCGGAGACGCGTGCGCCGGAGTCCGACGCCATCGGCGTGCATCTCGAGCTCGACGTCGACGGCATGACCGTGAAACGTACGCTCGCCGGCGTCGCCATCGGCCTTCGGCCCTCGAACGCCGATGCGCTCGCGGCGGCCACGCTGGCGGTCCACGACTTCTTCCTCGGCAGCTCGTGGCTCGTGTTCGAAGCCGGCGCGCCCACGCTCTCGGCCTGGCTCGACGACGCGCTCGGAGCCGCGATTGGCTACGAACCCGTCGCCATCGCCGCGGCCAAGAACGACGCCGTCGCCGCGTATGCCGCGCTCGAGACCGTGCCCATGCGGCCGCTCACGACGTCTCTTCTGGCCCATCCACCGCTGTACCAACCCGACGATGTGAAGGTCGTCGAGCTCGGTCCACGCATCTCCCTGCATACGCTTGCGCCGATGGCGAGTCGGGCGAAGCTCGACATCCTGCCTTCGACGCGCTTCGCCGCGTACGGCACATCGGACGGAGCTCGGTGCTTCGACGCGACGATGCTCGCCACGCTCCGGATCGGCGTCGCGGAGAGCATGGCCGCGCATGGCTCGACGCTCACGTCGCTCGGCAACGCGCCGCTCGCCCTCCTGCCTCAAGGAACGGTGGCGCTCGCCGATCTACCCGCAGCCTTGCCGGACGCGAAGCGCGCGACCCTACGCGACGCGCTCAACCAGTACCCGAACTGGCATCGCGTGGTGGCGAGCGACGGCTCGTCGGCGGCGTTCTGGGTCGTCGATCCGGCAACGGGCAGCGCGCTCGGCATCTTGCCCGACGCCTCGGGTGGAGCCGTCGACGACTGCAAGCAGATTGTCGACGTCATCACCACCACGATGGATCAGCTGGCGCTCATCCTCGACGTGGTCGAGTCCGGCATGGCGACCACGGTCGCGGTCATCGCCGCCGTCGGAAAGGCCGCGACCATCGCCGTCGCCGAGGCCGCGCTCAGCTTCACGAACCCGATCATCGATCCGAACATCCTCCAACTGGCAGCCGTGCTCGTCTGCGAGCTCGAAAAAGGCGTGGCTTCGAAGGCCATCCCGTTGGCCAAGGTCAACTCGCCGCCCTCGGACGCCGCCGCCGCCGTCCTCGAGGGCATCGTCCTGGACCACGCGCTCGGAGGCTTCTCGGCCTGCCACGTGGGCGCACCGTGCACCGGTGGCACGTGATTCACGGCGCGGGGCGAGCGCCGCGCGCGACTCAGGGGACGGCGGGAGCGGCGACGGGAACCGAGGCCGGTGCGTAAACCGGCTCGGGCTGCCCGACGCTTGCATCGACGACGTCGGCGATGGTGCGGTAGCGCCGATAGAACTTGGTGACCTTCACCACGTAATCGCGCGTCTGGGCGAAAGGTGGGATCCCGCCGTGCGTCATGACCGCGCCCTCGCCCGCGTTGTAGGCGGCGACGGTCAGATCGAGATCGCCGTTGAACATGTTGGCGAGCACGCGGAGGTAGCGCACGCCGCCGAAGATGTTCTCACGCGGATCGTTGATGTCTTTGACCTGCATGCGCTCGGCCGTCTCCGGCATCAGCTGCATGAGGCCGCGCGCGCCGGCGTAGCTCACGGCGCGCGCGTCGTAGTCGCTCTCCACCTTGATGACCGCGCGAACCAGCTGCTCGGGGATCTGGTAGAGGGCCGCCGCCTGACGGATGTGCTCGTCGTAACGCGTGTAGCGCCCCAGATCGCGATCTTGCGGAGCGAACGGGGTCACGCCGGCTCGGGGCGTGTTGCCGCTTGGATTCGAGCTCTTGATGTAGAGCTTCGCGCCCGGGCTCGTGCTGGGGCGGTTCGTGAAGTGCACGACGCCCTCGGCGTCGGTCCACTGGTAGATGTCGGCCGCCGCCTGCGACGAAGCCAGAAGTGGCAACGTCGCGACGAGCAATGCGAGCGTCGCTCCGAGCCTTCGCTTCATCGTCTACGGATCGTGTCGCAAGGGCGCCAAGAGCGCAAGATTGAGTCGATCGAAGTCGTCTTGCGCACCGGATCGCGGGGACAACCGGCCACTTTGGCCTGGAATTCCTGGTTTCGGGACCAAAGCTGGTAGCGTGGGCGCCGATTTCGAAGGGGCGTCGTCGCGCACTTCACGAGTCGCACGTCGCGGGAAGTCATGGACTGGCACCTCCCTCTCGTCATTTCGGCACTGATCTTCGCCGCCTTCCTGGTCTTCAAGCTGAGGCCGGCGATGGGGGAGAATGGCCGGACGAGGGCCGCGGGGCTGAAGGCCGCTCAAGAGCGCCTGGCCGCGGCCAAAGGCGAGCGCGAGCGTGCGGCCGCGCTCTGCGATGCGGCCGAAGCCTGCGCGAGTCTCGGTCGCACGGGTGCCGCCATTTCCTACTGGGTCCGTGCCATGAGGACCGACCCGACCTCGGTGCCGATCGTCGAACGCGCCGCGTCGTCACTCGCGCATCGTCCAGGCGCCATCGAAAAAGTCATGTGGCGGAAGCTCGCCGACACCCCCTGGACCGGCGAAGGACGAGACGCGACCGCCGCCGCCCTCAAGGCGCTCTCGTCGGCGTATTCGCGCAAACCGAAATTCCACCCGCGAGCACGCGCCCTTGCGCACGCGCTCGAAGTCATCACGCCTGCCACCGAAGGGGAGCGCTAGGATTTGGCCGTGCTTACTCCCGAGCTCCGAGGCCGCACAGGCCAGATCGTTTCGGGTCGCTACGAGCTGCTCGACATCCTCGGCAGCGGAGGTCAGGGCGTCGTCTATCGCGCGCTCGACCGGATCGACGGGGACCACGTCGCGCTGAAGGTCCTCGGCTGCAACGACCCCGACGCGTGCGAGCGCATGTTCCGCGAAGCGCTCGTGATGTCTCAGCTCCAGGGAACGGCCGCCGTCCGCGTCCTGCATCAAGCGCGCACGAACGACGGCGTGATGGCCCTCGTCATGGAGCTTCTCCAGGGCGAAGACCTGCAGGTTCGCCTCCTTGCGCGTGAGAAGGCCGGGATCGTCGCGGACAAGGCGTTTCTACGCGCGGTGTTCGAGCCCATCGTGCAGACGCTCGAGGCGGCGCACGAGCGGGGCATCGTCCATCGCGACATCAAAGCCGAGAACGTCTTCCTCGTCTCCGAAGCGCATGGCGGCGGCGTGAGGCTCCTCGATTTCGGGTTCGCCAAGCTCCTTCGGGCGCCGGCCATCACCGCCCCCGAGGTCGTCGCCGGCTCGCCGAGTTACTTCGCCCCCGAGGTCTGGAGGGAGGGCTCGTCCAACGTGGGAACGAGCGTCGATGTCTACGCGCTCGGCGTCGCCATCTTCCGAACGCTCGCCGGTCGCCTGCCTTTCACCGGGGACCCGCTTGGTTTGATGCGCGCGGCGCTCGACGAAAAACGGCCGAGCCTGCGCGCCTTTCGGCCCGATCTCTCGCCCGACGTGGACGCTTGGGTGAGCCAGGCTCTCGCCCTTCGCCCTCAGAATCGCTTCCAGCGGGTCACCGCCCTCTGGCGCGCCCTCATGACCTGCTTCTGAGGTCGACGCAGCGCATCGCGTGACGCGTCGCGTGTGAATAGAGGCCTCCAACCCTCTAGGGACAATGCCGTCCTGAGTTGAGAGAGAGGGCACAGGAAGGCCGGAAGAACGGAAGGGGTTAGGGGGGCTGAGGGGTCAGTCGGCGCAAGGCCGTTCGCAGTACGGTGGCGTTGAAGTTGACGAGGAGGCCAACCGACAGTTCGGCAAGACGCAAGTAGGTGATGACCTGCGCTTCGTGGATGGGGAGGAGGCGCTCTACTGCCTTGAGCTCGACGAGGACGCCGTCACCGACGATGAGGTCTAACCGGTAGCCGCACTCCACGCGCACCCCCTTGTACACAACGGGAATCGGCCGTTGCCGTTCGAACGGGAGGCCGCGCGCCGAAAGCTCGGCGCATACACACGCCTCGTACGTCGACTCCAACAGTCCCGGACCCAGGCAACGATGCACCTCGATGAGTGCGCCGATGATCTGCTCTGTACCGTCCTCGAATCTTCCGCCCTTCCGCCCTTCCTGTGCCATTCCCTCCCGTCGACTGGCGCTGGACGAAGTTGCTTCGAACAACGCTAGTCATCAGAGCAGCTCCGTTCGCGGTTCCCTTATCCGAACGGCATTGCCTCTAGCGACCAGCAAAATTCGGGCCTTTTTGGATCAAGCGCGGCCGCTCGACAGCGTGGCCACCAGCTCCTATGGTGCGCTCGCTATGTCGTCGAGTCCGCAATGGGAGCACCGCACTGCCTCACGCGCAGTGCACATCGCGGTGCATGCGCAGGGTGTCGCCTTCGTTGATGAGGAGGGGATGCTCCGAACCCTGGACGACGACGGTTCGGTGTCGTCGGAGATCCGTCTCCCGCGTGCGAGCGCCGGCGCGGCGCGCCTTGGTGATGCGTGGCTCGTGTCGATGCCGAAGGAGCCGCAGCTTCCGCTCGTGCGCCCGGGCAAGGCGAAGCCCTCGCCGTTCGCCGAAGGTGATCATCCCGTCGTGGCCGTTGCCGTCTCGGCCGACGCCGTCGCCGTTGCGCGCGCGTCGTCCGTGGAGCTTTGGTCGCATGCGGGAAAGAGCAAGTGGCGCACGCCGGGCGGCGGTCCGTGGATCGCGGTCGCGCTCGCCGGCACCACGCTCGCGGCGCTCGACGAAGAAGGAACGCTCGCCTTCTTCTCGGTCCAGAACGGCGAGATCAAAGGCTCGCTGCGTCTCGCCTCGACGGAGCCGGCCTCCACGTGGTGCCTCACACGCGTCGATCCCTCGCGTCTCGCGCTCGCGCTCGGCTCGTGGGTCGTCGTCGTCGATGCCGTGAATTACAAGGTCGTTCGGCGCGTGAACGTGCGCGCGAACGTCATCCGGCTCGTGGCCGATGCGGGCGGTATCGTCGCCGGCTTCGAAGACGGTTGGGTGCAGGTCGTCGACCTCGACAAGGGCGAGCCCGGTGGCGCACTCGCCGCGCACGATGGCGCGCTCGAGTCGATCGCGCTCTCGCGTGACAAGCTCTACTCGTGCAGCGGTCGCGAGGTTCGCGCCTGGGATCGTTCGCAGCTCGGGGTGACGGCGCGCTCGCGTTCGCCCGTCACGGCGATTGCTTCGCGTGGAGCCATCGTCGTCGCCGGCGATCAATCAGGACGACTGCGCGTCCACGAAGGCGGGCGCGAAGCGGCGAGCGTCGCGCTCGGGCAGCCCATCACCGCCGTCTACGTCGGGGTGGACGACACGATCGTCGCCTCCACGTCGACCGTTCTCGTTCGATTCACGAAGCCCTGGAAGACGCCGCATGCCGTCGCCCTTCGTGCACCGGCGACGGCGTTCGCTGCGGATGCGACCTACGCGTTCGTCGGAAACGATGCCGGTGGCGTCGACGTCTACGACGTAGGCGCGGGCGAGCACGTGACGAGCTACGAGCTCTCGGACAGCGCGATCTCCGCGCTCGTGCGCGTCGGCGGCCATCTCGTCGTCGGCACGGGGCTCGATGGCCGCGTGCTCGTCGTCGATGTCGTCGAGGGCAAGGTCGTCCACGAGATCGACGCCCACGACGACGCCTTCGGTGTGACGTGCCTCTCCACCGATGCGCGCGGTCGCATCGTCGCGTCCGGATCGGACGACGGAACCATTGCTCTGCTCGATCCGGCGAAGGGCCGCGTGCTCGCACGCTTGCGCGTTCGTGAAACGCCGGCGTCGATTGCCTTCGAAGCCTCTGGTCGTCGCCTCGTATGCACCTTCGCCGACGGCACGGCCGCGCTCGTGACCCTCGGACAGAAGACGCGCGTCGAAGACGTCGGACTCAAGGGCGCTTCGCACGTGGCATGGGGCGGCGAGGCGGTGTTCGGCCTGGCCGATGGCCGTATCGAGCGCGCCTCGATCAGCCCGACGGCGAACTAGGGGGAGGCGAACCAACGCGAACTGGGCACGGTTTGCTCCCAGGGCCGCGCACGTTTGTAGACCTCCGTCCCCGACCCCCATCTCGAATTGTACCAGCCTCCAGCGCGGCCGTTCCTTGACGAGGGCCGCCGCCCCGACGCATGTCTTGGGCATGTGCCGGAGCATTCGCGTACTGCACGACTTCCAGCCGCCGACCACCGAGGAAGAGGTCCGCGCGGCCGCGCTTCAATACGTTCGGAAAGTCAGCGGAATGACGAAGCCGACGCGCGGATCGACCGAAGCATTCGAACGAGCGGTCGACGAGGTGGAGAAGGCCACGCGTCTTTTGCTCGACGCACTTCCCCCTCGCGACGAGCCCCGCACGCGGGAAGGTGAACGCGCAAAGGCTCGTCTCCGTTGGCAGAGGCGAACAGCGTAGAACGCTCGAGTTCGGTTCCTGCGGTTCGGCTATAGTCCCCGCATGGGCGCAAGCCGCCACGGTTTCGACGAGAGCCTCACCACCGAAGTCCTTCCCGATACCCTCGGCTACGAAGGGCCGATCGTTCGGCTCGCGGCCGAAGTCTCGTGGAACGATCGAAGCGGCACGCACCGCCATCGCCTCGGTGAGCGCGCCGCCGTCGGCGCGGCGCCCGGCAACGACATCGTCGTCGACGAGTCGACGGTCTCGCGCCTGCACGCCGAGTTCTACCTGAAAGACCAGACGGTCTGGGTGCGCGACCTCGGGAGTCGCAACGGCACGTTCATCCAGTCGGTCCAGATCACCGACGCGAAAGTGCCCGACGGTGGTCTCGTGCGCTTCGGCGCCGTCGAGATGAAGATCGACTACGGCCAGGTCACCACCAAGGTCGAAGTCTGGCCCACGCACACACTGGGCGGCATGCTCGGAAAGAGCGTGGCCATGCGCGAGTGCTTCGCGCGCGTCGCCCGCATCGCCAACGACGATTCGACCGTTCTCATCCACGGCGAAACCGGCACGGGAAAGGAGCTCGTCGCGCGGACGATCCACGAGCTCTCGTCGCGGGGCTCGCAGCCGTTCGTCGTCGTCGACTGCGGTTCGCTTCCCGAGAACCTCCTCGAGTCGGAGCTCTTCGGCCACGTGAAGGGCGCCTTCACGGGCGCGACGCATTCGCGCGGCGGCGCCTTCGAAGAGGCCGAGGGCGGAACGATCTTTCTCGACGAGATCGGCGAGCTGCCGCTCTCGATGCAGCCGAAGCTCCTTCGCGTGCTCGAGTCGCACACCGTGCGCCGCATCGGCGAGACGAACTTCCGTCCCGTCAACGTGCGCATCCTCTCGGCGACGCACCGTGACCTTCGCACGATGGTCAACTCCGGCGCGTTTCGCGAAGATCTCTACTTCCGGCTCGCCGTGCTTCCCGTCGCCGTGCCGCCGCTTCGCTCGCGCATCGAAGACATCTCGCTTCTCGTCGAGAGCTTCTTGCCGGAGAAGGGGCCCATCAGCGCCGAGCTCCTCGGCGAGCTCCAGCGCCGCCCGTGGTTCGGCAACGTTCGCGAGCTACGCAACTTCGTGGCGCGCGCCCGCGTCCTCGGCGCGGAAGACGCGCTCGCGGCCCACGAAGACGAGCGCCACGTGGGCGTTCCCCCGGTCGAGGGCGAAGTTTTCCCGCCAATCGATGCCGACGAGCAGTTCCGCGAGATCCGCGTGCGCTGGCTCGATCACCTCGAGCGCGAGTACATCTCCAAGCTCCTCGTGATCCACAAACACAACATCTCGGCGGTGAGCAAGGCGGCCGGTCTCGACCGCACGTACGTCTACCGCCTGATGCGCAAGCACGATCTCACCTGACGTAAGTCGGCGTCGGCGCACGGATGCGCGCGTCGGCGTGAGCGCGCAGCCGACGAACGTCGCGGTCACTATCCGTGCTAGTTCACTGGCGCATGGCGACACTTCTCGCGAAGCGCACGACGTCCGTGGGGTCGAGAGCCAAACCGAAAGCGCCGGCGGCGTCTTCCGGAGCTGCTCGGAGCTCGGTTCACGTCCTCGACGTTCCGTTCGCGATGCGCGGTGTCGCAACGGCGAGCGGCGCCAAGTGGAACGCCGACCATAGCGTCTTCGTCTTCGAAGGCGAGAAGCTGCCGCGCGCGCTCTCGCCCTTCCGCGCGCAACCCTATTCGTGGGAATTGAAGGTCGAACGCGAGCTGCGCGGCGAGACCACGCGCACGGCCACGCCGCCGAGTGGAAACATCGTTCCCAGGCCGCACCAGAAGGAGGCCATCACGGCGATCGGCGCGGCCGTGAAGGCCAAGCGCGCCGGCTTCCTGCTCGCCGACGACGTCGGCCTCGGCAAGACGATCAGCGCCTGGCAATCGATCCTCGACATGAAGTCGGCGATCTCGGTGCTCATCGTGTGTCCGCTCGCCGTCGTGGCGCATTGGCGGCGCACGGTCGAAGCCATGGGGGATGGCGGCAAGCAGGTCGTCATCCTCAACTACGACCGACTCGGAAAGCTCTTCGAGATCAGCCCCGAGGCGCGCAAGAAGGTGCGCTCGAAGAAGGGCCTCGCGCGTGCAGGAACGGCGCCCGAGCTCGACGTGATCATCTGGGACGAGAGCCATCGCTGCAAGAACCCGACGGCGGCACGCTCGAAGCTCGCCGCGAAGCTCAATGCCAATGCGGGCTTCGCGCTCTGGCTCTCGGCGACCGCCGGTCAGAACCCGCTCGAGCTCTCCTATCTCTCGCCGCTCCTCGCCAGCATCACGGGAACGCGCGCGAAGGACCTCAAGGACTTCGAGCAGTGGTGCCTCGATCAGAATCTCGGCGTCACCCGCGGGGCGTTCGGCAAGTGGGATTGGCGCGGAAATCCGGCGGACTGCGAGAAGGTCCGCAAGCTGCTCTTCGAAGGCCGTCCTGCCGCGGGCCTGCGCCGCCGTCCGGAGGACATCGCGGGATGGCCGGAGATCAACCGCATCCTCCAGCCCCTCGAGCTCGATCCCGAGGCACGTGAGCTCTACCAGCAGGCCTGGACGGAGTTCCGTCGCGAAATGGATCTCTCGCCGCGCGGGCGCGACCCGAAGTCGGCGCTCACCGCGTCGCTCCGCCTACGCCAGAAGAGCTCCCTCATTCGCGCGGCCGGCACCACGGAGCTCGTTCAGGAGCTCCTCGCCAACGGCCATCAGGTCGCGGTGTCGCTCTCGTTCATCGAGACGCTCGAGAAGATCGCGGAGGATCTCGAGTCTGACGGCGTGCCGTGCGCGCGCATCCATGGCGCGATTCCGGCGGCCGCGCGCGAGAAGGAGCGCCTGCGCTTCCAGCGCGGCGAGGCGAAGGTCGTTCTCTTCACCGTGGAGGAGGGCATCTCGCTCCACCAAGGCGAACACAACGACGTGCCTCGCTCGGAGATCATCCACGACCTGCGCTGGTCGGCCATCCAGATGGCGCAGATCGAGGGGCGCTGCCATCGTGATGGCCGGTACGCCCCTGTCTATTGGACCTACGCCGACGGCACGGTCGAAGAGAAGATTGCGCTCGTGGTCTCGCGACGAATCCAGTCCATGAAGGAGATGGTCGGCGACGACGTCGAGACCATCCGCGAGATCGAGCGCCTCCTCGTCGACGCGCGCGCCGCCGCCGCCGAGTGATTCATCGGCAGGGGGCCCACACGTTCATGCGCTGGCTGCGTGCCGACGGCACCGACGTGACCGTGCCCTTGCCCGACGGACCTCGGCACAGCGAGGCGCGTGGCGTCGTGAACCTTCCCGACGGACGGTTCCTCGTCACGGGCATGCTCGATGGTCCGGGCACGCACTCTGCGGACGGCGATCCCTCGCTCCTGCGGGCCAATGGATTCTTGGTCGAGCGGGTCCTGAAGTAGCGTCGTCTATTTTGCAGAGTAAATGACGTCGTCGGTTGCGACCCTCGTGCGGTGTCGTGGGACGTCGCTTGCCTTGACAACACCGGTGGGGTCCGGAACGCTGATTCGTCTCCCCACGATGAGCCAAGCCCTGAAATCCCCGGGGATCGCCGTAACGCTCAGGCAGGCAGCGCTGGCCGCGCTGGTGCTTTTCGTGCCCACCATGGCCCGCGCAGACGGCGCTTCGTCGAATGCTCCTTCCTCGAACGCCGCGTCGCCGTCTCCCGAAGACCGACGCGCGGCGGCCGACGCGTACGACAAGGGCTCGGCGCGGTATCTGCTCCGCGACTACGCGGGCGCGGCGGAGTGGTTCGAGCTCGCCGACCGTTTGGCGCCCGACACGTCCGCACTCCGGAGCGCGATTCGCGCCCACAAGCAGATCGGTTCGCCCCCGCACATGGCGCGCGCCGCCACGCTGGCCCTTCGACTCAAGACGCGAATCCCCAACGACGCGGCGGCGAATCGCTCGGCCGACGAGGTCATTGCAAGCGCGTCGTCGTCGCTCGGGCGCGTCATCGTGCGCTGCCAAGGCTGTCAGATCGAAGTCGACGGCGTTCTCGAGGCCGCGCCCGATCTCTTCGCGACGCCCGGCGAGCACAAGATCGTCGGTCACTGGCCCAACGGGCAGGTTGCTTCGAAGGCCGTCGACGTCCGCGTTGGGCAAAAGGACGTCCTCGACTGGATGGACGTCAAAGCCGTTGCGTCCACGCCGCCGAAAGGCACGTCGACCACGCCAGGCCCAGCGGCCGCCTTGCAGCCGTCTCCGGGCGAATCCCAAGAACCCTCCAAAGGGCTCCCGCCGGTCTTTGCCTTGAGTGGCGCCGCACTCACGGCCGTGCTCGGTGGAGCGACCGCCGTGAGTTGGTTTGCCGACGCCGTTCCCGCTGGAAACAAGCTGATTCGTGACGCGGAAGCGACCCACGTGTCCGACCCCGCGCAGGAGGATCGCGTGCAGGGCGCCGAGACGCGCACGACCGTCTTGCTCGCGGCCACGGCATGCACGGCCGCGGCCACGCTCGTCGTGGGGCTCGTCTTCACACGTTGGAGCGGCGCACCGCGTGTCGACGCCACCACTGGGCGCGCCTCGCTCCTTCAAGCGAGCTTCTGATGCCGGTCGACGAAGACCTTCCAGCGTCACGCCTCATCGGACGCTACGAGCTGCTCGGCAAGATCGCCGCCGGCGGAATGGCCACGGTCTATCTCGGGCGGGTACGCGGCGCGCGCGGCTTCGAGCGCGTGGTTGCGGTGAAGAAGCTCCATGCGACGCTCGAGGCGAACGCGGAGATCGTCTCGATGTTCTCCGCGGAGGCGCGCGTGGCGGCGCGCATCCGTCACCCGAACGTGGTGCCCACGCTCGACGTCGACGACCGCGACGGCCTCTGCCTCGTCATGGAATACGTCGAGGGCGATCAGCTTCTCGGTCTCCTTCGCGCCGCTGCCGAGAGCGAAACGCGCATTCCGCCCGAGGTCGCGCTCCGTATCGGGATCGACGCGCTCAACGGTCTCCACGCCGCGCACGAGCTGACGAACGACGAGGGGAAATCCCTGCGGATCGTCCATCGTGACGTGTCTCCGCACAACATCCTCGTCGGTATCGACGGGATCACGAAGCTGACCGACTTCGGCATCGCCAAGGTCGACGACACCGTGACGGCGGCGAACGCAGGCGAGCTCAAAGGCAAGCTGGCTTACATGGCGCCCGAGCAAGCGCGCCGTGAACGCATCGATCGCCGTGCCGACGTCTTCTCGGTCGGAATCGTGATCTGGGAGATGTTCGCGACGCGGCGGCTGTTTCTCGGCAAGACCAGCTCCGAGACGCTCGCGGCCGTTCTGGTCTCGCCGATTCCGAACCTGACGACCGAGGCCAACGTCCCCGAAGGTCTCGCGAGCGTCGTCGCCCGCGCCCTCGAGCGCGACCCTGCCAAACGCTGGCAGAACGCCGCGGACTTCGCTGAGGCTCTCGAGCGCCAAGCTGCGAGTGTCGGCGGCGTGGCTCCGGCGCGCCGCGTGGCCGAGTACGTCATGGCCGTCAGCGGCGAGAAGATCGCGGAGGAGCGCACGCGACTCCGACAAGCGGCGAAGACCGCGGCTCCCGCGCCCCCGTCACCGGCGTCATCGTCACCCGCGACACCCTCACCGGACCTCGAGACGCGTGAAGCCGGCACCCTCTCGGCTTCGCTTGCCGACTCCACGGGAGCTTCGGCCACCCGTTCCGTCGTTCCGACGTTGCCCAGTACGGGCAAAGGAACGGCTCGCGCAGCCCTCGCCGTGGCCAGCTTGGCCGTGGTCTTCGGTGTGGCTTCGTTCGTCACGCGCGCGCCGACGCCGACGCCGGCAGCGAACGCCGCCGCCGCGAATGTCGATACGAACGCGGCCGCGGTCCCGCCGAGCGCGGCCATCGCGCCATCGGAAAGTGCGAGCGCGGCCGTCGTCGTTCCGGCGCCGAGCGGGTCGAGCGCGAATGCGGGCGAAAAGGGGGGGACGCCGAGCTCGAATGGCGGGGTGCGACCGGCCCGAAACACGAACGCCAACGCCAACGCCAACGTGAACGTGAGCGCGAAGAAGGCCAGCGCCGCGGGGGCCGCGCCAGGAGCTGCACCAGGAATGACGGGCGGCACCGACGAGCCGTTGCCGAAAAATCCCTATCGTCACTGAAACGTACCCGGTTTTGGCGGCCTGCCTGGCGGAGTGCGTTACGATTCCCTCATGCGTCCTGACGGGAGCTCCCATCGCATGCGTGCGCGCATCGTCGTTGGGTTGTTCGCAGGCATCGCCTGTACGCGATGCAGTGCGCTCGTCGACACGGGCGGCCTGGCGGGGGAGAACACCACGGATTCGGCCATCGCCGAAGGCGACGCCGCCGTGGATGTGGCGGATTCGAGCGCTCCCAAGGACAGCGCGACGGACGATGTCGCGAGCGATGCCTCGAAGTTCCCAGCCGACGCCTCCGTGTTCGGCGGCAACGGCCACGCGTACCTCGTCGTCGTCGATAAGACGAAGATCAACTGGGGCGACGCGAAGGCTCGCGCGGAGGAAGCGGGCGGTCATCTCGCGACGATCACGTCGTCGGCCGAGAATCAGTTCGTCTACCAATTGGCGGCCGGCGTGCAGGGCGCGTTCTACACGACGAACGGCCCGTGGCTCGGTGGCTATCAGCCCAATGGTTCGGTCGAGCCGAAGGGCGGCTGGACGTGGGTGACGAACGAGCCGTGGTCGTACGAGAACTGGGCGGCGAGCGAGCCGAGCAACACGAACGGCGACGAGGCGTTCCTCGAGTACACGGGCAGCCCTCCGTCTTCGACGTGGAACGACATCGACATCGGCGCCGACACCCGCGCCTTCGTCATCGAATTCGAGTGAGCCCGATTCCGGCCGTCGTTCGGCGCGTCAGGCGAGGATCTGACGCTTGCGCCGTGCCCTGACGATCAGGATGACGGCGACGACCATGAGCACCGCGAAGATGCTCGCCGCGATGAGCTCGATCCGCTGAGCGAGCGCTTCGCGGAGCTCGGCTTGATCGGTGCAGTAGCCCGAAGTCTCCGACGGCCAGAACGTCAACGGAGTGCAGTGCCGATGGCGCAGCGAGAGCCAATCCATCAAGGCGGCCACGGTGATGTGGACCATGAAGCCCTGGTAGATGCTGCGCGTCTTCATCGACAGCGATCCGAGCGCGATGCCCGCGATGATCGCGCCGCAAGCTTCGAGATACGGCTTGCCGTAGTGGATCATGCAGTACGGCACGGCCATCACGAAGATGGCGCCCGAGCCGAAGCTCTTTCGCAGTGTGCCCAGCCAGAAGCCGCGGAAGAACATCTCCAGCGCGAAGAACTGCGCGAAGTACATCGCCTCCCACACGAGGAAGTCGAACCAGCTTCGCGGCGCCGTTTTGTAAAACGGATAGTAGGCGCCGAAGTCCGGGCTGTGCGCGACGATGAGCATCGCCGGCAAGACCACGGCGAGGAACAACCCGTAAATCCAGGCGTGCGCGAAGAAGCCGCGCATACGCAGGCCGAGGTCGAGCAGGCTGTCTTTCGGGAAGAAGAGCTTCCAGAGCCCGAAGGGCAGGATGTACCCGAAGACGCGTGTTCCCGCCCACCACACGAATCCCCAGAGCTCGTCGTACTTGGCGACGTGCAGCCACGAATACGTGGACTCGAGCTTCGAGAGCGACGGGAAGATCGCCTGCTCGAAGTACATACGACCGCCGTAGTACTCCTGCATCGTCAGGATGACGGCGCAGATGACGAGCGCCACGAACGGCCGATTGTCCGCTTTGCCCTGGGCCAACAGCTCGGCACGCTGGCGATGCGAGTCCTCGTCGAGCTCCCGCCACGTGTTGCGGAACATGAGCCAGACGAGTGGCAGCACGATGAGCAGCGCCGGGATCGGCAAGACCGGTTTCACCGTCTCGACGAACCCAGCGATGCCGGTCAGCTCCTTCGGCTGACCGATGGCGAGCGGTCGTAAAAACACGATGGCGAGTCGAGTACTACGTCCGCTGGCTCAGGTCTTGTCGGCCTTTTCGGCCGCCCGAGCGAGGCGCGCGAGCGTGACGTCACGCCCGATGACGAACATGACCTGGTAGAGGCCCGGGCTCGCCGTACGACCCGTGAGGGCGACGCGCACGGGCTGACCGATGGCCTTCATCTCCAGGCCGGAGGCCGCCACCCAGTCGTGCGTCGCCTTCTCGAGCTCGGCCTCGTTCCAGTCGGTGACCTTGCCGAGCGCGTCGGCCAGACCTCGGAGGCGGGGCGCGGCGTCCTTCACGAGGAACTTCGCCGCCGCCTTCTCGTCGAGCTCGGGCGGCTCGCGGAAGAACGGGTCGAGCATGTCGGCTGCCTGCACGAAGGTCTGGGCGCGATCGCGAATCGTGTAAAGCGCACACTTCACGTCCGCCTCGGTGACCTTGTCGAGGCCGCGCGCGTGCACGAAGGGGAGCGCACGCTTGGCGTACTCGTCCTCGGGCATGAGCTTCGGCGACTTGAGGTGCTCGTGGCTGATGGTGAGGAACTTCTTGGGGTCGAACTTGCCGTCGCCGCGGCCGGTGTGCTCCCAGTCGAACGCCTGGACGAGCTCCTCCTTCGAGAAGATCTCCTGATCGCCGTGCGACCAGCCGAAGCGCGCGAGGTAGTTGAGCACCGCGTCGGGCGGGAAGCCCTGCGTCTCGTACTCGCTGACGGCCACCGCGCCGAAACGCTTCGAGAGCTTCTCGCCGCTCGGGGCGAGCATCATCGGCAGGTGAGCGAACTCGGGAACCTTCGCGTCGAGCGCCTGGTAAATCATGATCTGCGGCGGCGTGTTGATCATGTGGTCACGACCGCGCGCGACGAGCGAGATCTCCATCGTGATGTCGTCGACGACGACGCCGAAGTTGTAGAGCGGCACGCCGTCGGAACGGATGAGCACGAAGTCCTGCTGCTCGATGTTGGGCGTCGTGACCTCGCCGAAGACCTTGTCGACGTAGGTGATCGAGCCGCTGCGGTCCGTCATGAAGCGGACGACGTAGGGGAGGTTCGGCTCGTCCGTGCGGTTGCGGCAGGTCCCGGGGTACTTGAACTGAGCCTTGGGGTCCTTCGCCTTGAGCGCCGCGCGTTGCTCGTCGAGGAGCTCCTTCGTGCAGTAGCACCGGAAGGCCTTGCGATCCTTGATGAGGCGGTCGGCGTACTCCTTGTAGATGTCGAGCCGCTTCATCTGCGTGTACGGCCCGTAATTGCCGGTCTCGGGGCCGTGAATCTGCGTCGGATGAGGGCCCTCGTCCCAGTTCAGGCCGAGCCAGTTCATCGAGTCGAGGATGACTTTGGTGCTCGCGTCCGTGGAGCGCTCGCGGTCCGTGTCTTCGATGCGGAGCACGAACGTGCCGCCGGTCTTGCGCGCCCAGAGCCAGTTGAACAGGGCGGTGCGGACGCCTCCGATGTGGAGGTAACCCGTGGGAGAAGGAGCAAACCGAAGACGCGGTTTCGACATGGCTCGCTCACGACTAGCAGGGAAGCGCCGTTCAATCCACAGAGCCCTTGGGCGAGCTCGCTGCGACCGACAAGTCGAACGTTGATCGCCCGGGGCCGTGGCGCTGCCTTAGAATGCCCTCGATGAGCCTGCGTCCAAGCCGGCCCACGACATCGGGCCCTCTCGAAACCCCTCACCATCGCGGGGATCGCGGGGGAGCTCACGAGGCGGAGATCGCCGCGGTCCTCGCCGTCCTTTCGACGCGCGAGATCGAAGACGCCGTCGGGGCCCATCGCGCGCCGCCGCTTCTTCGTGCGCTCGTGGGGCTGGCGTCGCGCTTGCCGAGCCAGCGCCTCGGCAAGCTGCTCGCGCGTTTCGATGCGCGCATCGCCGAGGCCGGGATTGCCAAGGCATCGCGCGAGGTCCTCACGGCGTTCGGCGCCACGTTCGACGTGAGCGGAGAGGCTCCGCGAAAGGGAGGCCTGCTCGTCGTCACGAACCATCCCGGCGCCTACGATGCGCTTGCCACCGTGGCTGCTCTGGGACGTGACGACGTGGCGCTTGTCGCCGCCGACCGTGACTTCCTGCGGGCCATGCCGAAGCTTCGCGAGCATCTCGTGTTCGTGGCGGACGAAGGCGCGAGCGAGCGAGCGTTCGGCGTTCGTCGCGCCCTCGCGTGGCTCGCGTCGGGGCGAGCGCTCGTGCAGTTCGGAGCCGGCGCAATCGAGCCGGATACGCGCTTCTTGAGGCCACGTGATTTTCCTCTTGGCGCATGGCGCGAAGGAACCGGGCTCTTCGCCGATCGCGCCTCGCGTTGCGGGATCGCCGTGGTGCCAGCGTTCGTTTCCGGTGTGCATTCGGCGCGCGCGAAAGATCTGCTCGTCGTGCAGATCGCGGAGCGCTTCGGCATCTCGACCGTCGCGCCGTTGATCCAGGCGACCACGCCGGGCTTCCGCGACGTGGTCATTTCGGTGCGCTTCGGTTTGCCGATCGACCGTCACGTGCTCATCGGCGCTCGCGACAATGGCGCGCGTACGGGGCTCGTTCGCAAGGCCGTCTTGGCGCTCTCGGAAGACGAAGCGCGCGAACGTCGTCGTGCGCGCTTGCGGTGACCGACTTGCTGCTCTAGCTCCCGCAGGCCGCGAGCAGCGCCCGTCGGAACTGCACGACGCTCTCGCTCCATCGTGGAAGCTCGGCGGAGGCGCGTCGTGCGCATTCCGCCATCGAGCCGCGTAGCTCGGCGTCGGTCGCGAATCGTGCGAGGCAGTCTTCGAGCTCACGATCGCCGTCGGCGAAGAGCGTGGCGCCTTCGGCGCTCGAGAGCGCTTCGACGAGACCGGCGGTTCGCGCGGCGATGACCGGGGTTCCGGCGTGGATCGCTTCGGTGGCGGCGATTCCCCACCCCTCGAGCGACGAAGGCAAGACGAGCACGTCGGCATCCGCGATGGCCACTGCCACGTCCTCGTCCGGACGTTCACCGAGGAGCCGGATTCGGTCGCCGAGTCCCAGCTCCGCGATCGTGCGCTCGATGGTGCCGGCGTAGATCGGCTCACGCGTCGTGCTGCCCACGAGAACGAGCTCGGTCGGCGTGGCGCATCGCTTCGAGGCCGTCGCGAATGCGTGTACGAGCGTCAAGACGCGCTTGCGCGGAACGATCGCGCCCACGAACACGAAGCGCACGGCCGCGCGTGACGACGAACGGCACATCGATGCGTGCACGAACCGATCCGCGCCGGGCACGACGACGTCGATCGTCCTGTTCTTCACCTCACCTCGCAGGCGATGGCGCGTGGCCTCGCTCGTGGTGACGATGGCGTCGGAGAAGCGCAGCGTGAAGCGCTCGGCGGCGCGTGCGCGGAGGCGGGCGTTGCGCGAGAGCTCCGCCTCCCAGGCCGTCAAGTGGTGGACGAGAAGCACCCGCGGAATCGGAGGCTCTTGGCCCGCGCGGGCGAGCACGGGAAAGGTCACGGCGAGCTCGCGGAAGCAAAGCTCGTCGCCGACGACCACGTCGGGGCGATCGCGCAGGATCTCGGTGGCGAGCTTGATGCCCGCGTTCGGCGCCCGCGCGGCTGGGTCGAGCGAATGGACGTGCACGACGTCACCGCTCTCTTCGAGTCCGCGGACGATGCGGGCGTCGTAGAGCGTGCCGCCCGTTTTCTGTTCGAGACTGCCGTAGACGACCCACGCGATGTGCATCTCGCCTCGCCGCGCAACTTCACGTCCGCCCATCGAGAGGGCGTGTCGCCGGTCTGTTCTCCGATCACATCTCGCGTTCGAACGCAGCGAACGCGACCGGCGACTCTCTCAGCATGACACGCATCGACGCTTTGCCCACGGGTCGCGCGTCCGCGGGGAGCGAGGCGCACGCCTTCACGAGCTCGTTGGCCACGAACTCGGCGACCCGCTCCGTCGTCGACGTTCGGCCCGGAAAGGCAGGATGGTCGTCGAGGCAGCTGTAATCCAGGCCGTTTAGCACCTCGCGTAGGAGCGTGCGGAGAGCCCCGATGTCCATGACCACGTGGTGCGGGTTGAGGGCGGGGGCACGGATCTCGACCTCCACGCCATAGGTTGCGCCGTGCAGCTTTTGCGCCGGGCCGAAGGTGGGATCCGCAAAACTGTGTGCAATCATCACGTGATCGGAGACGCCGACGGAGAACATCTCTTACCGATAGAGCAAAGTGTGGGCCGGAGACGGGTCAGGTTGGCGAGCGAGCTCTTCGTAGAGCTGGGGGGCACGGTCGAAGTCGGTGGGTGAGCCGAAGAGCGAATCGAGCCGTTCCTCGCGGAGCAGGTCCACGACGAGGTCGAGCCGGCGCTCCATGTCCCACCGCGGCCTCAGCTTCGGAGGGAGCGACGATACCTGCGTCGCACGGAGTGTCAGGCGCTTGCGATGAAAGGCGTTGCCCAGATCGACCGGCGCCCTGCGTGCGCCATAGAACGACGCGACGACGACGCGAGCTTCGAACCCAGCCCATGCAATCGCCGTGTCGAGAACGCGCGGGTCGCCTGTGGCCTCCACCACGAGGTCGGCACGGCCGTCGGGCGCGGCATCCGTGATCACACGAGCGGACGGAACGAGGGCGGAGGCCGCCGCGCGGCGCGTAGCACTTCGTTCGACCAGGGTGACGTTCGTTCCGGAGCGCGCGAGCACCCACGCGACGAGCGTTCCGACGACACCGCCGCCCAGCACCACGCATCGTTCGCCGAAATTTGGCTCCGCGTCCCATGCGCACGTCACCGCGGTCTCGAGGTTGGCTGCGAGCACGGCGCGTGTCGCGGGGACGGCCTTCGGTAGTGCCTTCAGCTCGCTCGCTCGCAGGACGTGCGCATCTCCATGCGGCGCCAGGGCGAACACGCGTGTGCCCAGCGGGTGGGCGACGCCGGGCCCGACCTCCTCGACCTCGCCGACCCACGCGTACCCATAACGACGCGGATAGGTCGCGACGGACGTGTCGCCGAGGGACACGTCGAACGGCTCGGGCCCTTCGCCCTTGTAGAGCAGCATCTCGGTGCCCTGGCTCACGCACGACGCGAGACCGCGGACGAGCGCTTCGCCGGCCTTCGGTGCAGGCAAGGCTTCCTCGCGGATCTCCAAGCGGCGTGGGCCCACGAACCAGAGCGCTCTCGTCCTACGACGCGAGCTAGGACGCGTGCCAGGGCCAAAGCTAGGACCAGACAAGGTCGCCTCGGACGAGCACGTTGATGCCGAGGCGCTCCACTTCGATGTTCTTGAGGGTGGGCGTATCGCGGAGTGCGGCCACGCCGATCGCGCCGAGCATGGGGGTACCAGGCGCTCCGAGGAGCCGCATCGACATCTCGATTCGAATCCGGTCGACGGCGCGCGCCCGAAAGAAGGACGTCAGAATGCGCGCGCCGCCCTCGACCAGGAGCCGCTTCACACCGCGTTCGTGCAGAGCGGCGAGCGCTGCCGCGATGTCGACCTCGCCCTCGCTCGTAGCGGCGGTCACCAGTGCGGACGCCCCGGCGGCCTCGATCGTCCGGCGAGCGTCTTCGTGGACGCGTCCCCGTGCGCCGATGATGACAGCGCGGCCGTCGGTCCCGAGGATCTTCGATCCCGGCGGAAGCTCGAGTGTGCTGGCTAGGACTACGCGGAGCGGCTGGCTGCCGGGGACGTCGCGGAGGGTGAGCTGTGGATCGTCGATGCGGACGGTGTT
Source organism: Labilithrix luteola (assembly GCF_001263205.1). Taxonomy (GTDB): domain Bacteria; phylum Myxococcota_A; class Polyangia; order Polyangiales; family Polyangiaceae; genus Labilithrix; species Labilithrix luteola. Next base: position 2,760,581 of record NZ_CP012333.1, on the reverse strand, counting down.
CGCCCCCACGAGAACGGCGTCGTTGGCCGCTCGGGCCTCGTGGGCGCTCCTCCGGCCCTCGGGCGTGCTCAGGGCCGTCGGCATCCCCGCGAGGGCGATTCGGCCGTCGAGGGACTGGGCGACGTGCACCGTGACGAGGGGCCGACTGGCGGAAGCTTGGGAGGCTTGGGAGGGGGAAAAGGCCATCGGAAGCTCTGCCGACACGGCCAGGATAGATCCTCGTCAGGGCGGCGGAAGGCCATCCGGCCAAATCGAGGCCGATTCGAGCGCGGCCCGAGAGCGCAACAACGGGAAGGGGCGAGGGGAGGCGAGGGGAGACGAGGGGAGACGCGGCGAAACGCACGGAAATGAGCGGAGGCGCCGCGCTTGCGGGGGACTCAGGCGTCTGGTAATCGGGGTGCCCTTTCAGCCGCGTGAGTCATCTCACGCACCCTCAGGAGAGACATCATGAAGAGCCCCCTCGCGACCGTGAAGGACACGTTTGGTGACAAGGCGAAGCTCGTTGCCGAGCTCGAGAAGTTCACCAAGAACGAAGACCTCTGGGTTTCGCGCCTCAACGAGAACAAGGGCCTGGCGCACGTTTCGAACGCGAAGCTCGTCAAGCTCCACGCGACCTTCACCGCGGTGAAGGAGAAGTTCGGCACGCGCGCGAAGATGATCGACGCGATCTGCGAGCTCGAGAAGCGCGCCAAGGACGAGGGCTTCAAGAGCCGCCTCTCGGCCTACCCGGTTCCGCGCCTCTGGGACATGTACAAGGCGAGCGAGAAGCGCTCGAAGCCGGCGACCAAGAAGACCGCGGCGCCCAAGAAGGCTGCTGCGGCGCCGAAGAAGGTTGCTGCGCCCAAGAAGGCTGCGAAGCCGGCCGCCAAGAAGAAGAAGAAGTAAGTACTTCTCGATCTGCGGTTCGCGCGCCGCCCTCGCTTCGACGAAAGAAGCCGGGCGGCGCTCTTTTTTTACCCATCCCCCACACGACTCGGGCTGTAATCGCGCGCGTCACGAGGAGATGCCATGCCTTCGATCACGCTGCGCCACGAGCTGAACACCGACGAAGAGACCTACTGGGCGAAGATCGTGTTCGACGAGACCTTCAACAAGAAGATGTACGTCGATCACATGCACTTCCCCGTTTGGAAGCTGCTCGATCAGAAGGAAGACGACGCCAAGCTCACGCGCCGTATCCAGGTCGATCCGCCCGTCGGCAATCTCCCCGGCCCGCTCAAGAAGGTCATCGGCGATCGCCTCAGCTACACGGAAGACGGAACCTTCGACAAGAAGACGAAGAAGTACTCCTTCAAGGTCACGCCGAGCACGATGACCGACAAGACGAAGGTGAACGGCGAGATGTGGGTCGAGAAGGCGGGCGACAAGAAGGTCACCCGCATCTGCCGCATCGACGTCGAAGTGAAGGTCTTCATGGTCGGCGGCATGGTCGAGGAGCGCATCCTCTCGGACCTTCGCGACGCGTACGACCGCGGAACGATCTTCACGAACGACTACATCAAGGCGAACGGCCTCTAAGAAGCCGCGTCACTCGTTCTTCTGTTCACGCACGCGCGGGCCGCTGACCTCCGAAGGTCGGTGCCCGCGTTCGTGTTTTTGTCCTGGGGCGTTCGCGCCAGTCGTTCGCCGTGCTGCGTCGCTCGACCCACACCGCGACGACGATGAGGATCAGCGCTTCGACGAGGAACCGTCGAACCAGCGTCGTCAGGTCGTCGTCGAGAAACATCAGCGTCGTGATCGTCGGAACGAGCGACAGCGCCCAGACGAACGCGAGCAGCACGCGAGGCTCGCGTTCGTCGACCACCTCGAACGTGTCCGAGCTCATCCCCTCGACGCAGACTTCGGTCGAATCGTGATCCATGCGGCCTCCTGTCGCCCGAAAAGGAGCGGGCAACGGAGGTCAGGTCGGCCGGAGAGCGGTGCACGTTGCGTCCAAGGACGTCGCTTCGATGCGGCTATCCCTGAGGGAGGCGTGAGGAGCGGCCGCACGGGGCCAGCGATCCTCACGCGCGAGGGGAAAGGCTCAGAGGTACCAGGCGACGCCGAGCTGGCCCGTGGCGAGCTGATCGAGCGCACCGCCGGCCACGTAGGCATCACCGGGCTCAGGCTTGAGCGCATAGAAGTAGCGGCGATACGAGACGAGCGCGCGCGCTTCGAGGTGCGGCATGATCTGGTAGCCGACGCCCACGCCCGCCTCGAAGCCGCCGACCGATGCGTTCGGGAAACGATCCGCGACCGCGCCGGCCGACGTCACGATCGAGTAGGCGAGACTGCCCGAGATCGAGAACGCGCCGAAGGGCACGCGAACGTCGGCACCGGGACGGATGAATTTGTACGAGACGTCCGGCAGCGCGATGTTTTGCGCCGATACGTCGTCGGCGTTGAAGGCGAACGACTCGCCGCCGTACACGATCGACACGCCGACGACGGTCGGCAGCTCCTCGGCGCCGAAACGGAAGCGCGCACGCGGGCCGACGTCGAAGCGAGACCAGGACGTGCTCACGTTCTGCGCGAGGCCGTCCGAGGAGAGCCCGAAGGCCGTCATGAAGCTGCCCTCGAGGCCCACGTCGACGAGGCCGTGGAGGGGGAACGGATAGACCTCACCGCTCAGCGAAACGACCGGCGCGGCGCCGAGGTCGTAGCTACGAAGGCTCTTCGTGAGCGAGTCCTTGTAGTCGAAGTGACGCATGCCCGCGCCGACCGCGGCCTGGAGCGTGACGATCTCGCGACCGACGGGGCGCTTCGACGACGAGGACTCTGACGAGACGCCGGTGTCCTTGTCCGTGGCCGTGGCGGCGGGCGCGACGACGGGCGGGGGAGGCGGAGGCGGCGGAGGCGGAGGCTCGGGAGGGGGCGGCGGCGGCTCGGGGGGAGGCGGCGGCTCGGCCTTCTTCGGTTTCCCGCCCTTCTTCGTCTGTGGCTTGGCCGCCGCAGGCTTCTTCTTCCCCGGTTTGTCGGCCGGTTTGTCGGCCGGTTTGTCACTTGCCGCCGGATCGGCGGCAGAGGCCGTGAGCGCGACCGCGGTCGTTCCTACGAAGACGATGCTCGACAGCGCGGCGGCGAGAAGACGTCGGGTGCGCGGGCTCACTTCAGCCCTCCAATCCAGGTCGCGAGGCAGGCTCGCATCGAGTCGTCGAACGGAGTGCCGTTGAGCGGCATCGACGAGCCGAAGGGCGGCTTCGGCAGGGTTTTCTTGTAGAGGACGCTGTTTTCCGGATTCGCGGGATCGATCAACGGATCACCCGTCGTGGCCTTTTGCGTCTTCAGACGGTTTCCGACGTCGGGCGAGGCGAGATCGAGATTCGACGTCGGCGTGGCACCGCCATGACATCCCGCCGACCCGCACGATGCCTTGAGGACCTGCGGAACATCCGGGCAGGTCGGCGCGGACGACCCGCCATCCGTGTTGCCTCCCGTCGTGTTGCTTCCGCCGTTGCCGAAGCGCTCCGGATTTTCCAGCTCGGCCGCGCAACCTCCGAAGGTCGCAACCGCAAAGGCGCCCGCCAGCACGAGCCCGACGAACGCGAACCGAGAGGTGCGTGAGACGCGAGGCAAGCCAGGACCAAGACCTTCCGGACTATCCGAGCGAGAGAGAAAGGCGAAGAAACCCATTCAGACTCCAGAGGGCGTTCCCGCCGAACGCCCCTTCCGTGACGAAAATGTACGACACACCGCTTTTCGCGACACTACAGTTTCGATTCAGGCCGGATGCTTCGTGTCCCTCCGTTGCGAGTCTTCGGTATGCGTTGGGGGCCCCTCGCAATTCGCGGAATTCGCGGAATTCGCGCATTCTACGTATTTCACGTATTTCGTGCGCCCTCCGCATGCTCGGTGCGCGCGATCCTCTCGCTACGCGATAGCGCATTCGCGCACGAGTGCGAGTTGGATCGTTCGACCACCCGTCGACGACGACGGGCCGGAGTCTACGCTGCGATGGCGTCGATGGCCTGCGCGTTGACGTTCGGATCGAGCCGTACCGCTGCGGCGGACGACCGAGCGGATTCTTCTCTCGCGTTCACGCTCGCGTGGGATGCTCCTTCGACGTGTCCGACGCGTGACGAGGTCGACGCGCGCGTTCGCGAGCTGCTTGCAGGCTCTCAGCGGAAAGAGACCGCGCAGGCGAACGTCGTCGTCACGCATCGGCGCGAAACGTGGACTGCAGAGATCCGCACGCGCGCCTTCGATGCGCAAGGTCGTCGAACACTCTCGGCGGCAAGTTGTGATCGACTTGCATCGGCAACGGCACTCGTCATCGCGCTGACGATCGACCCCGATCTCCAAGTCGAGCCACCTGCTCCGCCCGAGCCTCCACCGAAACCACCCGAGCCCGCGACGCCAGCGCCGTCACCCGCGCACGACGACGACTCGTCGTCTCTCACGATGAACGGTCCGCGGATCGGAGTGCGCGTCGCCGCCGTCGGTGGAGTGGGATCGCTTCCTTCCGCGACGGGGGGCGTTGGCCTCGGCCTCTCGCTGAACCTTCGTCCCTGGAGGTTCGAAGCGTACGGTGAAGGCTGGCTCCCACGTTCGGAGACGGCGTCTTCCCCGGAAGGTGCAGGCGGCGACTTTTCGCTCTTGGACGTCGGTGTACGAGGCTGCGTCACGAGCAACGGGCGGATCTTCGTGGGAGCATGTGCGGGCATCGAGGTCGACCGCGTGCATGCACAGGGCTTCGGAATCACGCGCGAGGACACGGCTTCGCGCCTATGGCTCGCCCCCGAGCGGGAGGTAGAGTTGGAGTTCGGATCACCGAGAGTCTCGAGCTACCCCTCGAGCTCGACGTCCTCGTACCCCTCGCGCGGCCTTCGTTTGCGCTCGAGAGTGCGAATTCACTCGATGGTCCAGCGAGCCGCGTCGACACGATTTTCCGCCCCGCCCCGGTTGCCGCGCGCGCCTCTTTGGGTCTCGCGTTCCTTTTTCGATGACGGAAGCGAAAGCCGCTGGGAACGAACGTTCGAAGGCCGAGATGCCGGAGGCGAGATCGCCCGAGGACGTCTTCGTCACCTATTTCGATTTCGTCTGGCGGAGCGCGCGCCGCCTAGGCATCCGGGAGGAAGACGTGGACGACGCGGTGCAGGAGGTTTTCGTCGTCGTGCACCGACGCTTTGCCGAGTTCCAGGGGCGCTCGTCCATCGAGACGTGGCTCTTCGGCATCCTGGTGAACGTCGTTCAGCACTATCGTCGCACACGTGCCCGCCATCTGAACCGCGTGGACGCTTTGACCGCCATGGGCGAGACCGACGCGCAGAGTTCAGGCGGGCCGCACGATTCCGCCGCGCATCGTGAGCAAGTGAAGATTCTGCATGCCCTGCTCGACGAGCTCGATGACGAAAAGCGAGCCGTCTTCGTCCTCGCCGAGCTCGAAGAGAAGAGCGTCCCCGAAATCTCCGAGGCACTTGGCGTGAACGTGAACACCGTCTACTCGCGTCTTCGGGCGGCTCGTCAGGAGCTCGAACGCGCCGTTCAGCGCCTGAACGCTCGTGAGAAAGGCGGGGTCCGATGACGTACCAACTCGACGAGCTCGTCGCGTCGGCGAAAGCCGGAGGCGATGCGCCTTCGGCGGCCGATCGCGAGCGCGTGAAGCGTGCGTTGGCGCGGCGTCTCGAGGTCGAGTCCCAGCGCATCTCCGGTCCGGTGCCCATTCGTCGGAAGCGCCCCGGGCTCGCCGTGAAGTTTCTGCTGGCCGCGGCCGTGCTCGTCGTTGGAACGGCATCGGCCTACGAGGTTCGCAAGATGCTCCGCCACGCCTCGCTCGACGAGTCGCTGCGCGAGTCGCACGTGAGCGAGCCTGGCCCGACGAACGCGCCCGCGACTGGAACGGCGGCTGCTGCTTCCGTGGCGCCGAGTGGTGCGCCTCCGGTCGAGTCGTCCGCACCGGTGGCCGAGCCACTGAGTACCGCCGCCACGCCCGTCGGCACTCGTCCGACCGTGAATCACGCGGCGACGACGAAGCCGTCGGGGACCGCCGATGAGCTACTCACCGCGGAGATGGCGCTCGTGCAATCGGCTCGCTCCCAACTCCGCAATGGAGCTCCGGCCGACGCGCTCGCGACCGTCGATCGCTACGACGCGCGCTATCCGAAGGGCACCTTCCGCCAGGAGACCGCGGCGCTTCGCGTGCTCTCGCTCTGCGATCTCGGCCGTGTCGACGAGGCCCGTACACGAGCGAAGGCGTTCGAGCGGACGTGGCCGAAGGCGCCAATGTTGGCGCGCGTGCAGGCATCTTGCGCAGGGGATCGCGGAGCCAAACCGTGACGTTTCGCGCGGTGGCGCGTCGCGTCACCATCGGCTCCATCGGCGCCATCGCCATCGTTTCATTTTTGGCGTGCGGCAGCGACTTCGCAACCATCGGTCGTCAGGTCGACGAAACGAATCCCAGCGACTCGCAAGTTGGTTCGAGTCCCGCGGCCTGCACCTCGTCGTGCAAAGGCTCTGCGACGTCTTGCGGGGTCGACTATTGCTCGGCGATTCCCGAGTTGCCCACCGAGCCGATCATCGACGGGGTTCTCGACTGCGATCTTCCTCTGGCCATGGTTCCTTCCGGCAACTGGAACAACAACGGCGTGCCGAAGCCGGCGGACCTCTCCGTCGAGTACGCCGTCGCATGGCGGCCGGCAGGGAAGGTCTACTACTTCGTGCACGTCCACACCTCCCAGCGGAAGCCCGCGGCGATGGACGCAGGAGGCGATCTCTTCTGCGGTGACGCCTGTCACCTCATGCTCGACAACGACGGGCAGTACGTCTCGCCACCGTTCTACGACGACCCGGGAACGAGGCAGTTCATCCTCGAAGCACCACCCGACGATGTCACACCGGTCTCGATCGGTCTCCCGAACCCGCGGGGACCGACCACGTGGAGCGCGGATACTTATCGTGCCTTCCCGGTTCCGGACGGATATGTCGTCGAAGCCGTGCTCGGAGCGAACGAGCTCGGACTCGCGGCGTGGCCCCTCGCCGAAGGCGGGCACATCGGCTTCAGTCTCTCGATCGGCGTGGGCGGAACGCCCGGCATGTACCCATCCACGCCGTCGTGCGAGAAGGTCGGGGACCACTATTTGAACGGCGTCGCGCGCACGGCCCGGGCCAGCGGACTTCCGCACGACACCGTCGGAGCGTTCTGCAATCCGCGCCTTGCCCAGCCACTCTGACGCGGCGCCATGCGCTCGACGACTGGACATTAAGCGTTCGCAATCCTCTTTCCGAAGGAATCGGCACGATCCGCAGTGATCAAATCGCCGGAGCCCGAACATCCCTACGCGTGGGGCGCGTGCCCCTTGGGATGCCGAGGACGGATGAAGTTTCCGATTTTGTCGATCGCTGCGGTGCTGGCCGCCTGCTCACCGTCGTCGTCCTCTCCGACGGCGTCGTCGTCGTCTAGCCAGCCACCGGCGAGTACGGGAGGGAACCCTGCTGGGCAGGAGGACCCGACGGATGCGGGCTTGGATGTCGGCTCATCCGACGGGAGTGCCGGGCATGACGCGGGGGCGGACCGGGTCGTCATCGCGCAGATCGATCCTCCCGGAGGCACGACGGTCTACGCGATCAGCGACATTCACGGGGGCTACGACCGCGTCGCTGCGCTGCTCGAGAAAAACGGCATCCTGAGCGCTCTCCCGCAGTCGCCGGGAACCCCGCAATGGGGAGCGGGCAACGCGTTGCTCGTCGTTGCGGGCGACCTGATCGACAAGGGCCCCCAGCCGATCGAGGTGATCGATTTCTTGATGGCGCTCGAAACCGCGGCATCGGCGGCAGGCGGTCGTGTCGTCGTTCTGCTCGGCAACCACGAGGCCGAGTTCTTCGTGAATCCGACGAACAGCAAGGCCACCGCGACGGACGGCGTCGACCAGGAGCTCGCTGCTCGAGGCATCGCCCCCGCAGCGGTCGCCGATGGAACGGATCCGCGCGGCGCGTGGCTGCGCAAACGACCCATTGGCGCTCGCGTCGGGAAATGGTTCTTTTCGCACGCCGGGAATACCAAAGGTCGAACCCTCTCCGCGCTCGACGCGGCACTTCGCGCGGCGCTCGACGCCCATTCCAACTACGACGATCCGGAGCTCGTCGGCGTCGACTCGATCCTCGAGGCGCGCGACTGGTACACCAACCCGACGACGGCGCCCGCGAATGCGAAGGCTTTGGGCGTGAGCCACATCGTCTTTGGCCACCAGCCGTCCGCCCTCGGTCCCAAAGGGGCGATTGCTACTGCCCAATCCGGCGCTCTCTTCCGCATCGATTGTGGGATGTCTCCGCTCGTCAACGACAGCACGGGGTGCATTCTTCGTATTCGTCACCTCGACGCGAATACGGAGGTCGCCGACGGCCTGGACGCGACGGGCGGCGCGCCAATCACGCTGTGGCAAGGGCCATAGCGCGAGGCGGTGAGCCCGCGCTGCGTCCACGGACGAGGCGTCGAGAAAAGAGCACGGGCCGTGCGACTTCCCGAGCGTCAATGCAACGACCGGCCGTTTTCGACGCCGGTACGGAGGCCCATGAACGTCGCCAAGGCAGTGGACAAGAAGTACGAGACGATGACCTTCAAGCAGCTCTGCGAGGCGCCCGCCGCGGCGCTCGAAGGCGTCAGCGAGAACGATGCCAAGCTGCTCGAGCAGGCCTTCGGCATCCGCACGATTCGCGATCTCGGCACGAACAAGTATTTCCGCGCCGCGTTCACGATCGCGAACGCGGCCGACCTCGAAGGCTGAACGTCAGCTGTCCTGATTTCGGCCGCGTCCAGCACCTCGCGACCGTCGCATCAGAGCAACGCCAAACAGCGCAAGGAGCCCGAGTCCAGGACGTGACCCGTCCCGTGCCCGCCCGGTCGTGCATCCCGAGCCCGACGGGGGACTCACGGGCGGCGGCAGGGGCGTCACTGTGCTCGGCGCTCCGGCGTCGTCCTCGGCCCCGACCGCCCCGTCGGGCGGCGCGCTCGGTTCGGGCGAACCGGCATCCGCCGCGACGTTGCAATCGGTCTGTTCGTGAACGCATCCTCTCGTCGGGTCACAACGGTCCGTCGTGCAGGCATTGCCGTCGTCACAGTTCCCGCACGGCTCGCACGTCTGCGCGTTGGCGGGCGCCCACGTGCCGTTCGTGCAGGCGACGCACTTCGTGTCTTCGGTCGTCCCGCATGCCGTAGCCGTGGACGTGCCTGCTGCGCACGTCGAACACGACTCGCAGCTGCCATTGGAGAGGAACTCCTTTGGGGCGCAGCTTCCGCAATCGTTGGCGCCGGGACCGTGACACGTCGCGCAGCTCGCCGCGCAGGGAGAGCAGACCGTGTCGGTCGTCGCAGTGCAAGCCGTCGAGGCATACGTTCCCGCAGCGCAGCTGTTGCACGCGAGACACTTTCCGTTCGAGAGATAGGCGCCGCCCGCGCACGTCGTACACGCGCTCGTGCCCGCCCCGGCGCAGGTCGCGCAGCTGGCGTCGCACGCCTCGCAGACCGTGTTCGCGGAGGGCGTGCAGGTCGCCGTCTGGTACGTGCCGGCAGCACACGCGGTGCAAGGCAGACACCGGTTTCCCTCCAGATAACGGTCGGCCTGACAGGTCGAACAATCGTTGCTCGTTCCGCCCTTGCACGTCGTGCATGTCGCGTCGCACGCCTGACAGACCGTGTCCGCGTTCGCGACGCATGCACTCGCCTGAAACGTGCCGTTGGCGCACGTCGAGCACGGATGGCACGTTCCACCCGCGAGATAGCTACCGGCGACGCACGACGTGCACGCGTTCGGGCCCGTACACGTGAGACAGTTCGCATCGCATGGGAGTGCCGCCGCGATCGCCGGCACCTGATCGACGCGCACGAACGCGTACCCTTCCTTCTGGAGAATGGGCACGATGTACTTCACCATTTCGACGGTGTCGCCCTGATCCCAGCCGTACGGATCGTGCATCAGGACGATGCCGCGGCCGACGGCACGGATCTCGTTCAAGTAGGCATCGCCGCACTGGGTCGTCGTTGCGTAGCCGTTGCCGTTCACGAGCTCGCCGTTCGTGTCGGTCAGCTGGCCTTGCCAACACGCCCAGTCGGCCGCGTTGCCCGGGTACGCGGTCGAGTTGCCTCCCATGTCCCAGTAGATCGGGCCGACGTATTTGTTCATCGCCGACGCCGCGAGAGTATTGGCCGCCAACGTGCTCCAATCGCCGTACGGCGCGCGAAACAGCAGGCGGTTTACGGGCGCGAACCCGGCAATCGCGTTGTCGGTCTCGGCCAACTCCGGGGCGAGCTGGTTCGAGGGAACCTCCGTCCTGATGTTTCGATGTGTCGTCGTGTGATTCGCGACGAGGTGTCCATCGTCGACGAGCTGCTGGAGAATCTGCGTCGGGTTCGGCGTGGGCGTAATGCCATTCGGGTTGGGAAGCGGTGTGGTGTTCACACGCGCGCCGTTGACGAAGAACGCCGCCTGGATTCCCTGCGTATGCAACCAACCCGAGAGCTCCGCCGTGCGCGTCCCCGGGCCGTCGTCGAACGTGAGCGCCAGCGTCTTGGCGGGAAGGCTCGTTCCCGTGAACTGCGTCTGCGAGAGCGCCTGACGAACGTTGCCGGTCGTGGCTTCGTCGAGTCCTCGATGCTCCGTTTGGCAGGCCGCAAGGACTACGGCCGTAACGACGGGCAGCAGCACGTTGCACGACAGGAATCGCGAACGCGAACTCTGGACGCGGGCAGACATGGTTGGCAGAGTAGTCTGGCGACGTCCAGCATCCAGCCCTCAGTTGGATGACACCGCGCATTCCCTTTGGTCTGGGCGGGCAATCGTGAGGAGGGCGCGCCAGCGCGGCGTCAGTTCGCTCGACCAGCGAGCAGCCGACGCGTCAAGCGGCCGCGCGCCACGAGGTACGTAACGAGATAGACGCCACCCAAGATCCAGGTGGCCAGCCCGAGGGGGCACCGCGCCGCTGAGCAGCAACACGAAGGCTGCTGCCACCGTGCTGCCGAGAGCAACTCCCTGGAGTCTGCCTTCGCGCAGCTTCGTTGCTCCTCCTGAGCCGAGCGAGCGCTCAACGACGGGGCGCGGCTCAGCGGGTGACGCAGTCGCGCTTCTGAGTTACCTCAGGCGCGGTATGACGAAGCCCCGCCAGGCGCCAGCCGAGGATGCCCTGCAAGCTCCCGCCGGGGCGCTCGAGGAAAGCCGCGAGCCGAGCTCGACGAAGTCGACGAGTGGAGGGGTCGAGCGCGTCGGCTCCTATTCGTTGGCAGCGACGACGTTGGCCCTGAGCATCGGTATGCTCGTGCAGCGTTTCAGCCAGTTGTGGCCGTGGGTCGTCGACGATAGCTACATCACGCTTCGCTACGCCCGCCATCTGGCAAACGGCGAGGGCCTTCGCTGGAATCCGAACGAGACGCCGGTCGAAGGCTTCACTTCGTTTTTCTGGGTCGTTCTCACGGCCGTCCCGCACGCGCTCGGCACGGACGCTGTGGCATTTGCCAAAGTGGTCTCCCTGCTGCTCGTCGGCGCGAGCGCCGCGTTCTCGGCATCACTCTCGTGGCAATGGCTCCCCGCGAATACGGCTTTGCGATTTGCGGCGAGCGTAGCCGCTGCGGTCCTCGTCTGCGCCAGTCCGATGACGGCGATTCATTCGGCTTCCGGCATGGAGACCGCGCTGTTCACGGCGCTCGTGGTGGGGTTCGCCAACCTGGCGACCCTCTTCACGAACGCGCCGTCTCGAACGCTCGCGTGGGCACTGTCATCCCTCTGTCTCCTCCTCGGTCTCGCTCGCCCCGAGGGGAACGTGCTTGCCCTGGTGGTCGTCGCCTCGGCGCTGCTCGGCTCGGGTGCCTCGGCCGCCACGCCAGAAACGAGGAGGGCCATGCTCACGTGGCCTCTGCTCGTGGGCTACATCCTCCCGGGAACGGTCTATTTCATCGCGCGCTGGCGCTTCTTCGGTCTTCCGCTGCCGCTTCCCTTTTTCATCAAGGCCGCCGCTGGTTGGGAGGGCATCGACGAGGTCGTCGGCTTCTACCGGCAGGGCGTGGGCTGGCTGGGGATTCTTGCGCTCGTTGGCTTCATCTCCTTTCGGCGAAGCTGGCCTTTGGCCCTGGCGCTCGTCATCCATTCACTTTTCTATCTGAAGCCGGCCCACCTGATGGGGTTCTCCCATCGTTATCTTTTTCCGTATTTCCCACTCGTGGCGGCCGCCGCGGTGCTCGGCGTGGCTCGCCTGCTGCGGTCGCATCCGCGGGCCGCGGCGTATGCCGTGTTGGGGGCGGCAGTGATGGCCAGTTGCGCGTGGCTTTCGGACGCGCAATCGGACATCGCCAGCCAGTTGGCGTACGCGCGCGGGCTCGACCACGCCCACGTTCGACTTGGTCATGACTTGAAGGGGCTCGCCTCACAGGCGGGGGCGCCTCTTCGGCTGGTCATTTCCGACGCTGGCGCGGTGCCTTATTTCTCCGATTGGCTCACGCTCGACAGCTTCGGGCTCAACGATCTCGAGATTGCTCGTACCGGCAAGCGTGAGGTCGACTACATCTACCGCGACAATCCCGATGCGGTGGTGGTTCTGTCCCACGAGCGTGAGCGTTTCGTGCCACGCCTCTCGTGGGAAGAGCCTATTGGCCGGGCGGCGATGGCGCGAGGCTACGGCGTCGGCGGCATCTACGAGTTCGGTGCGCCCGAGGAGCCACCCTTTGGTGGCTATTACTTGTGGGTGCTGACGCGCCCCGGGTTGCCCGCGCTCACCAAGTGACGCGGACCGTCAGCCGGCGCTGAACGTGCGGCCGATCATCAAATCGGGTGAGCCTGCCGACACGCGAGGGCGGTGGATCCGACGCGGGTGATGGGGCGCTGGACTCGCTTCGACGACGTGCTCCGGCTGACGATACGGCGTCGCGTGCGGATGTGCGCGCTCGACGCCGTCAAGGACGCCATCGAGCACCGTCATCGCCTCGTCCTTCTTCAACTTTATGCGTCGCTGCCCGGAGGCCATCGAAAGAACGAGAACGCCGTCTTCGACGTTCGCATCGTCGATCGTCGCGAACGGGACGCGCTCGTCGTCGAGCAGGATTCCGTTTTCTTCGAAGGTGATTCGCGTTCGAAACATGTCGTGACGGTAGCAGTGCAAGCGACATGTGCAACGTCGAGGGACGACGATCTTCTCGTGCACGTCTGCTCAATCGAGGAGGAGCGTGTATCGCGCAACCATTGCACCAATGATTGCGCGCACTCGCGACGGAAACGCTGGCTGCTCCGTGCGCGAGCAGCCAGCGGTACGCGACGCGATTCAGCTCGCGGCTTCGTCCTGCGAGCGGCGATCGAGTTCTTCGACGAGCGACTGGCGCGTCTGGGGGCCGACGATGCCGTCGATCTTGATCGAGGCCGATGCCTGGAACTCGCGCACGGCCTTCTGCGTGTTCGGGCCGTCCTTGCCGTCGATCTTGCCCGGGTCGAATCCGAGCTCGGAGAGCGCCTTCTGGACGTGCTCGAAGTCTTCGAGGTTCAAGTAGCCGAACTTGTCGGAGTTGTGTTCGTACGCGGACATTCGTTCCTCCCGTTCAATCTGCCGAATGGCTACTTGGTGGCGATGGTCTGCTCGAGCGACTCGACGGCCTTGCCATAGGCGGCGACGTCTTCGTCGGCCTTTGCCTTCGCGGTGTCCCACGCGGCGCCCGTTGCGCTCTGCACGTTCTTGATGCTCTCGCTCGCCGTCGCGCGGCGCTTGTCGAGCTCGGCGACCGCCGCATCCGCGTTCTTCTTCGCGTTGCCGGTGGCCTTGCCTGCCTTCTCCTTGAGGTAGGTGCTCTTGCGATCGTTCGCGTCGAACTGGCTCTGGAGCTTCTTCTGCTCCGCCGCATGCTTGGCGTTGAGCGCCTCTTCCTCGGCCTTCTTCGCGTCGGTGGCCTTCTGCTCGGCCTCCTTGGCCGCTTGCGCCTGCGCCTCGGCAGCCTTCTTCGCCTCCTCTTCCTTGGCCTTGTTGCTGCAGCCGAGCGACGACAGGGAAGCGCTCGCGAGCGCGGATGCGACGACCAGCGTGGAGAGCGCGCGTGCGACGTGACGGAGCTTCGTTGAGGTCATGCGAAGGCGATAACATCGGGCCGTTAGCCGCGTGATCGAAATTCGACAGACGTTCGAATTGCGCCTTGCAAGCTGCGACATTGCTCGTCGGGCGGCGTCAGGACCGACCCGCGCGCTCCGGCGCATGCCTGGTTCGTTCACACTTCTTCACGCAATCTTCACGAAACCCTGGATTTTCCGGGTTTTCGTCGCGCTCCGGTCGATCGACCAGGCCGCCCAAGAGCTGCGAAAAGTGCCCTTGTTTCGGTGTGTTCGGTCTTGTTTACGCTTCTTTACGGGCGCGGATGCACACGAACGGACTGGTCCAGCGTCAAACTGGGCGTGGAGGTCGTTCGAATGAAGCTCGGAACCGTTGCTCTCTCCCTCTCTCTTGCGCTCGGTGTCGCTGGCTCGCTCGCCTTGGGAGGTTGCAGCGGTCAGGTGGAACAGACGGCGCCCCAGACCAGCGCGAGCGCTCTGTCGAAGGCTCCGGTCGGCGCCAACACGCACGGCTTCGTGAAGGACGTGGGTGATGCGCTCGGCGAAGTCTCGCTTCGCCCCGACCAGCGCGCGGAGCTCGAGAAGATCGCGCAGGACGCGGAAGCTCGTCATGTCGCCATCGCGAGCGACCGCAAGGATCTGAGGAAGGCCGTCGCCGATCAGGTCGAGAAGGGGAGCATCGATCGCACGGCGCTCCAGCCGAACCTCGACAAGATCTCGGCGGACATGGACAAGACGCAGCCGCAGGACCCGGCCGCGCTCGTGCGCATCCACGACTTGCTCGACGCCGACCAGCGCAACGCGTTCGCCGACGCGATGGAGCAGAAGTTCAAGGGCAAGCACGGTGATCACAAGGGCATGCATGGCGGCGGCTTCGCGCGCATGAAGCAGCTTGCCGACGACCTCAAGCTCACCGAAGAGCAGCGCACCCAGATCAAGGACGTGCTCAAGAGCGCCCACGCCGAGCACGAGAAGTCCGGCGCCGGCAAGGGGTTCCGCTTCCGCGAGGGCCACGACGGACACGAGCGCGCGAAGGCGGCGTTCGAGGCATTCCGCTCCGAGAAGCTCGATGCGAACTCGCTTCCGAGCGGCGAACACATGAAAGCAGTCGGCAAGGACATGTCGGGGCGCATGCTCGGGACCATCGAGAAGATCCTCCCGATCCTCACCCCCGAGCAGCGCAAGCTCGCGGCCGACAAGATCCGTCAGATGGCGGACTCGGGCGAAATGGGCCCGCTCGGCCACTGACCGGTCACTGAGAGCGCCCGACGTCGGGACGTCCGTGTAGCATCGGGCCGCTCATGGGTTCCGATGCAGTAAGACGGCGTCCCCGTCCTGGACCGATCAACGTCGCCTGGGAGATCTTCCGCAAAGATCTGCGCATCGAAATGCGCACGGGCGAGATCGTCGCGACGGCTGGGGTCTTCTCCGTGATGATCGGGTTCCTCGCGAGCATGGCGTTCCACGTCAACGATGCGACGAACCCGAGCACGGCGGCCGGCACGATCTGGATCACCGTCTTTTTCGCGGCCGTTCTCTCCTTCGGTCGCGTCTGGCAACGCGAACGCGACGAGTCCGCGCTGACCGGGCTGCTCGTGGCGCCCGTGCCGCGTGCATCGATCTTCCTCGGCAAGGCGCTCGCGACCTTCGCGATGATCGTGGTCATCGAGGTGCCGCTCGTCGCCCTCTGCATGTTCCTCTTCCACATCGACTTCTCGAACACGGTGCCGCGCGGCGGCCTGTCGCCTGCCGAGGAGCTCGTTCGAGCGAGCGAGACGGCGAGCCTCCACGGCTCGGCGTTTCTCGGCATGCTCGTGCTCGGCACGCTGTCGTTGTCGCTCGTCGGAACGCTCTTCGGGGCGATGACCGTGCGAACACGCGCCCGCGACCTCGTGCTCGCGATCGTGCTCTTTCCGCTGTTGTCGCCCGTGTTGATCTGCGGCGTCGTCGGAACGCGCAAAGCGTTCGAGGCGCAACCGTTCGAGTCCTATTCCGGCTTCGTCGGCTTGATGGGCGCCTCGGCCGTCATCACGCTGCTTCTCGGTCTCGGCCTCTTCGGCGCGCTCGTCGACGACTGATCGCGCGAGCGTCAGCCGCCGGCGATGTGCTCGGCCGTGCGCTTCGCGTCGGCGTGGATGGCGCTCACCTCGAAGGGAACGCCCACCAGCTCACCGACCGCCCACACGCCTTCGGCGATGCGGCCTCGGTCGGTCTGGACGACGAAGCCGCGGGGCTCGTGCTTCACCGTGGCTCCCGCCTGTGCGGCGAGCTCGTAGGCAGGAGAACGTGCTGCGTCGACGAGAACGGCGTCGGTGATGAACTCGCGATCGCCGTTTGGCGTGCGCACGAGGACGTCCTTCACGCGATTCTGACCGCGTGCACGCAGCGGCTCGCCGCGCACCACTTCGACCGAGACGTCGCTGCCGAGCTCGATCGTGGCGCGCTCGAAGGCGGCCGCGTAGGCCTCACCGAACGTTCCGCCACCTTCCGCGATCACCACAACCGGGTTTTTCCCGGCGAGGATCCCGCGCGAGAGGAGAAAGCCCGCGGCGCGCGCACTCATGATGCCGGGCATGTCGTTGCCCTCGAACGCGAGAACGCCGTCGTGCCCGCCGCATGCGAAGACGACGTCGCGTGCGCGCACGAGCTCGGCACCTTCGTCACCGACGACGAGCAGGTCACGGCTGTAGATGGCGCCGGCGACGGTGCGCGTGCGGAGTGTGACGCTACCGCGGGCCACGGCGTCGTCGAACGAATGCCTCAGCGCGGCGAAGGCGTTCTTGGCGGTGCCAGCGAGGGCCTCGAGGCCGCCGCCGTGCACGATCTGATCGTCGAGAACCTCGACGCGGCGGCCGGCGCGCACGAGCTCGACGGCGATGGCCATGCCGGAGGGGCCCGAGCCGACCACGACGGCATCGACCTCGCGACGCTGCGCCTTGCGCGGAGCGAGCGCTTCGGCCGGGAGCTTTCCGAGGCCGGCGACGCGTCGCGCGAACATCTGCATCACGTTCTGGACGCCGGGGATGCCCGCGAAGATCTCGTGGTGGTTCATTCCATCGGGGAAGAACCAGTCGGTCATGCGGAGGAAGTCGGCCTCGCGCGGTCCAAGGCGGTTCTGCGTGACGACCGCCATGCCCTCTTCCGCGGGGACCATGCAGGTCATCATGTTCGGATCGTCGTTCACGCGGGCGAGGCAGCCGTCGCACGCGGCGCGGAAGCACGACGGTCCGCGCGGGCGGTGGAACTTCGGACTGCGCGCCAGCGTGAGCTTGTCGGCCGCGACCAGCGCCGCCGCGACGGGTTCGCCGCGTTCGGCGAGCACGGGCTCACCATCGAGTGTGATGGTGATCGGGTTCTTCGGCGCCGTGAGTCGATAGGGGCTCTTGCGATCGGTCGGGTCAGGCATGGCGTGCGGGCGCGCGGATACTACCCTTTACTTTCCACGAGGGCCTCGGGAGACTGTCGAGAGGGTATGCGTTTCGTTCTTCTCGGCACGGTAGCGTTCGACCGCGCTCGTTCTGGACGGGCCGGATCACGTCCTCGCGCTGCGGCCGAGCTCCTCGTGCTCAAGCTCGAGCGGAGTTCGAGGCGATGACCACGAACGGCGCGATCACGGCGATCTTCGGTGGGAGCTTCAATCCTCCTCATCTCGCGCACGTCCTCGCGATGTCCGTCGTGCTGTCGCGCTTCGAGGTCGAGCGGATTCTGGTCGTGCCGACGTTCCAGCACCCGTTCGCGAAGTCGCTCGCCCCCTACGAGGACCGGGTTCGCATGTGCGAGCTCGCGATGGGCTTCTTGCCGCGGGTCGAGGTCTCGCGCGTCGAGGAGGAGCTCGGAGGCGAGAGCCGTACGCTCCGGACCCTCGAGCATCTTCGGTCCCAGCACCCTTCGTGGAATATGCGCTTCGTGATGGGGGCCGACCTCATGATGGAGTCGTCGAAGTGGTACGGCTTCGACCGCATCGCGAAGCTCGCTCCACCGATCGTCCTCGGGCGGGTGGGCGTCACGTACGACGGCGCGCCGCCCGCGGTTCTCCCTCAGATTTCGAGCACCGAAGTGCGAGCCATGATCGCGGCCGGCAAGTGGGACGACCTCGAGCCGCTCGTTCCGCGCGAGGTCCTGGCGTACGCGCGTGACAAGAAGCTCTACGCGAGCGCTTGACGCCCGGCCGGACTCGACGCGATCTCGCCCGCATGAAGGTGTTCGTTCTCGGGGCCGGCAAGGTCGGAAGGGCTCTCGCACAGGGGCTACGCGAGAAGAAGGTCGACGTCACCCTGCGCCCGGCGCGCAAAGGTCTGCCCAAGGCTCGCATCGATGCCGACGTCCTCGTTCTCGCCGTCCGCGATCGCGAGCTCGGGCCACTCGCCGAGAAGCTCGCCGCGTCGGGGCTCGTCTCTCGCAAGACCGTCGTCCTGCACAACGCCGGAGCGCTTCCGGCCGACGCTCTCGCGCCGCTTCGACCCGTCACGGCGGGCGTTGCCCAGATGCACCCGATGATCTCGTTCGCCTCGCGCACGTTCTTTCCGACCCTCACGCGCGGTCAGGTGCACGCCAAGGGCGATCCCAAGGCCGAGAAGGCCGCCCGCTCCCTCGCGAAGCTTCTGGGGATGACGCCGCGCACCTTCGCGAAGCTCGACACCATCGGCTACCACGCTGCCGCGGGTCTCGTGGCCAACGGCGCGGCGGCTCTCGCGGCGATCGGAGAGGAGCTCCTCGTCGTTGCCGGCGTGCCGCGTGAGGAAGCACCGAAGATGCTGGGGCCGCTTCTGCGGAGCGTTGCCGAGAACGTCGAGAAGCTCGGATTCCCCGACGCGCTGACCGGTCCGGTCCGACGCGGCGATGCGGGCGCGATCGAGCGGCAGATCGGACTGCTTCGCGAGCGTCTTCCCGAGGCGCTTCCCCTGTTCATCGCCAGCGCGTGGGCGCAACTCCCCCTTGCGCGCACCTTGGCTGACGCACCGGCCTCGAACTTCGACGCCATGGAGACGGTGCTGACCAGAGCAGGCTCGGCCGTAGCTCCGACGACCAAGCGTCGGCCGGCGCACGGGCGTGCGCAGTCACGACGATCGGCCCGTTGATTGACTAACGAGGCAGGGGCGGATCCGACACGAAAATGTGAAATTTCGGCATTTCTCGTTGGTTCAGCTCTTGCAACTACGAAATGCCGTCGCGGCGCGTGGAAGGTCGAGACGCGGGCGACTCCCTCGGCATCATGAGGGAAGGCTGGACGGATCGTCAGTCTCTCGGAATCGTCAACCGTTCTCAGCCCTTCGGGGGTGACAACGGAGAGACGCCTGGGAGGCCGTCGCCGTCCTTGAACAGGGGCATTCTTCCGCTAGGGTTCGACGGCTTGGCTCTCTCCGCACCCCTCTCCCTGGTTTCGGCTCCCGTCTCTGGCTCTGGCGGCGCGGACACGTCGCGCGGCGTTGCGCGAGGGTTCGTCGATCTCGACGAACGGATCGTGGCGCCTTCGCCCGGGGTCTTGATCGTTCGCGCGCCTCTCGAGGCGCACGGCTCGATCATCGCTCACGTCTGTCGCCGTCTCCGGACGAGCGGCATGACCCCGGTGGAGGTCTCCGCCGAAGGGCGCATCGGCGTTCCGCTCACGCGTGAGATCGCCAGTCAGCTCGGGATGGGCGTCGTGCCGACGGACCCGCCGTCGTGCGCGTCGGCGATCGTCGATGCCGCCGTCACGCGTCGCGCCGCGATCGTGACGAGCGCCGCGGTCTCCCCGTGGGACCGCGCGGTCCTCGCCGAGATGGCTCGCGTCGGCGGCCGTTCGCTCACCATCGTCGTTCTCACGACGCTCACGATGGAAGAGACTTCGCTCGAGGGCACCGTCTTCGAGATGAGCGGCAGCCTCGAGCCCTCCGACAAATCGCGCTGGCTCGGCGCCATCGCCGACGAGGCGCTCGTCGACCTTCCCGCGGCCGACATCGCTTCGCTCGAGGCGTGGTGGGCATCCGCTCGTCGCGCGTCGCTCGCTCCGCCGCCGTCGCCCCGCGATCTTGGAGTCGAGGCTCGCGAGCTTCTCGCGGCGCTCGTCTCGGCCGGTCGTTCGATTCCCGTCGCCACCCTCCAGGAGCTCGTCGCTCCTGCGTCGATCGGCCCGGTCGTCGACGAGCTCGTCCGCGAAGGCGCGGTCGTTCATGCGGGCGGCTTCGTGACCGTCCTTCCCGCGTTCGCGAAGGCGCTCGAGGCGGACGTCACCGACGCTGCTCGTCTCGCCGCTGCGAAGATGCTTGGCGGCAGTGGATTCGAGTCGGATCCTTGGGCGTTCGCGCGCGCCGCCGAGCTCCACGTCGCGATGGGCCGTGTGGACGACGCCGACGCACTCATCGGCAAGGCCATCGCCGCGACCGATGGCTCGGAGGCTGCTCGCGAGCTCACCGCCCGCTGGTTCACCGCGGTGACGCGCATGACCGATGCGGGAGGTCTCGCTCTTCGTGTCCGCACGGCGGAGCGACTCCTCGCGATGGGCGAAGCGTCCGACGCGCAGCGCTGGTGCGAGAGCGCTGCGGCGCTTCGTCCGGGAGACCCGGAAGTCAGCTTGCTCATGGGCCGCGCGCTCATGCAGCTCGGCGACGTCGTGGCATCGCGCGTCGCGCTCGGCAAGGCGCTCGCGTCGGCCGACAGCGACGAGCTTCGCGCGCGCATCTCTGCCGATCTCGCCGAGGTGAGCTACCTCGCCGGCGATCGCGCGCTCGCCAAGGAATACGCTCGCTCCTGCATCAACCTCGCGGCGACGTCCACCACGCGTCTCGCGGGACGCAATGCGCTCGGCAAGGTGCACCTCGCCGAAGCTCGCTGGGACGAAGCCGACGAGCACTTCGCCGAAGACGCACTCACGGCGTCGGCGGCCGGAGAGGTCATCGCCGAGCTGCGTGCCCGCCTGAACCGCGCCATCGCCCTCATGTCGAAGGGCATGCTCGAAGACTCGCGCACCGCGCTCGAACGCGTTCTCGAGGACGGCACGCGCATCCACCAGCACCGCGCCTGCGCCCATGCGCACTCGAACCTCGCGGTCATCGCGTACCGCCGTCACGACTACGCCGCGGCGCTCGCCCACTGGGAGGCGACCACCCGCTATCCGCAAGCCCTGCGCGGTCGCATCGCCTCGGCGCGTACCTTGGCGAACCTCGCCGAGCTGCGCCTGCGATTGGGCCTCGTCGAGCACGCCGACCACGCGGTGGCCTTCGGTCGTCGCATCCTCGGTGGACGAGCGGCCGCTGTAGCCGCCTCGCACCTCGCGGTCGTGGCTGCCGGAATCGCCGTTTCGCGCGGCAATACGGCCCTCGCGCGTCGCGAGGTCGATGCCGCGATCGTGGACGCCGAAGCCGCCAACGATCTCGGCGACCGACTTCCCGAAGCGTTCCTCGCGTCCGTTCGCGTGGCCCTCGAAGACGGCGATCTCCAGCTCGCGGCCGACACGCTCGCGAAGGCCGAAGCGCGGGTGACGAACCTGCGTGGTCGCGCCGAGGTGGCGATTCTCCGGTCGCTCTACCGCCGCGCGCTCGGTCAAGAGTCGCTCGAGTCGGCGGAAGCCGCGCTCGCGCTCGCGCGTACGTCCGGTGAGGAAGACCTCCTCTTCGAGATCCACGTGCTCCTCGCCAACATCCATCGCGACGCGGGTGATCTGCACGGAGCGCTCGCGCACTGTTCGCGCGCCACTGTGGTGCGCGACCAAGTGGCGTCCGGCCTGTCTTCCGAGGTCCGCGCCGCGTTCCTCGCGAAGGGCGAGCTGGTCGCGCTCTCACGGCTCCAGGCTTCGCTCGCGAACCACGAATCGGGCACGCTCGAAGAGGAAGCGCCTCGTTCGTTCGCCGCCTCGATGCCGGCCTCGCTTCGGCCCGAGCCGAGTTCGCGCGAGATCATTGGCGACGATCCCCAGATGCGTGCGCTCAACGTCGCGATCCGCAAGGTCGCGCGTTCGAACAGCACGGTCCTCATCCGCGGCGAGAGCGGCACGGGCAAGGAGCTCGTGGCCGACGCGCTGCACCGCGCGAGCGATCGCGCGACCGGCCCGCTCGTCAGCGTCAACTGCGCGGCCCTCGTCGAAACCCTCCTCCTCTCCGAGCTCTTCGGACACGAGAAGGGCGCGTTCACCGGCGCGAGCGCGCGTCGTCGCGGCCGCTTCGAGATGGCCGAGGGCGGAACGCTCTTCCTCGACGAGATCGGCGACATCTCGGCCCGCACCCAGGTGGCGCTCCTTCGCGTGCTCCAGGAGCGCACGTTCGAGCGCGTCGGCGGAACGCAGGCCATTCGCGCCAACGTGCGCGTCGTTTGCGCAACCCATCGCGACCTGAAGGCGATGGTCGAGCGCGGCGAGTTCCGCGAAGACCTCTATTACCGACTCCGTGGCATCACGCTCGAAGTGCCGGCGCTGCGCGCACGTCTTGGCGACCTGCCGAAAATCGCCGAGCACTTGCTCCACCGCATCGGTGTAGAGCGCAACGAGGAGCCGAAATCCCTCACACATGATGCAGTGGAGTTGCTTTGTCGCCATCGATGGCCAGGTAACATTCGCGAGCTCGAGAACGTCCTCCGGGCGGTCTCGCTGTTCGCCGAAGGGCGGGTCATCGGAGTGTCGGACTTGATCGACAACGTGGAAGATCTTCGGGTGCTCGCGCAGGCCGGTCCGGTCTCGCAGGGCGTGCCGATGTCCGTTCGCGCCAACTTGCTCCCGGCGCCCACCGCCACGCTCTCCACGCTATCGGGCAACGAGTTCTTCGGAGACGACGACTCGGACGACTCGGGCGCCTTGCCCGAATCGGAGTCCGGGGCCACCGCCGTGGCGTACGCACAGGTACGGCAAGGTGCGGTCTCTCTCTCCGACATGAAGCGTCAGATCGAGCGCGACTGCATTGCGCGCGCGCTCGCAGAGACCAAGGGAAACATCACGAGGGCAGCGTCGCTTTTGGGAATGAAACGCCCGCGCCTGTCTCAACTCGTGAAACAATACGGACTGTCGGCGTCCTCGGAGGGAAGCCAATGAACGGGTTGCGTTCAATTCATCGGATCGCGTTGCTTGCAGCCGTCGCTCTGATGGCAGGCTGCGCCGTGGGGACCTCGGAGTCCGATGATTCCGTCGACACGGAAGAGATCCGCGCATCGGTTGGCGCGTCGGGTGGTGAAACGGGCGGCGGCTCGGGCATCGTCGGCAACGTCGAGCGTACGCGTGACGTTGCGCAGGTCCTCACGGTGAACTTCGGGCCCTCGCCTGATCCGTGGAAGACGAGTGGCGAGGCGAACGGACCGTCACCCGATCCGTGGGCTGGGAAGCCCGCTGCGAACGCGAACACCGGCGCCGGCGCCAACACGGGCTCGAACACGAGCGGCAGCAGCGGCAGCGGCAACAGCGGAAGCAATCCCAAGCCCTGACGGACGCCATAGCGCGTCCCGAAACGCGCTAGGCTCACCCAGCCATGGGTGACATCCGCGCACGGACGACGCTGTTCTGTGGCGTCATCGCGTTCGCGATCGCGCTGTCCATGCTCTTGCGCGGACGGCGCATGCAGCACTGGCTCTTCGCCGCGTTCTCGACGTGTCTGGCGTTCTGGTACGTGAGCCAATCGCTCGCGGACCTCATGCAGGACGCGCAGAAGATGGTGTTCGAGCGGGCGACAGCCGTGCTCACGGTCATGCTCCCGCAGTTCGCGGTGCACCTCTTCCGGTC
Source organism: Labilithrix luteola (assembly GCF_001263205.1). Classification (GTDB taxonomy): domain Bacteria; phylum Myxococcota_A; class Polyangia; order Polyangiales; family Polyangiaceae; genus Labilithrix; species Labilithrix luteola. The sequence goes on along the minus strand of NZ_CP012333.1, from coordinate 2,736,920 downwards.
CATCACGCCGGAGGAGGGCCCGAGGGACGACGGCAAGGCTCTGCCTCCTTCGACCGCGAGGCTCCCACGAATCGCCGCGGCGCTCGGTGTTCCGATGCTGGCCGTCGTTCTGACGCCTTATCAGAACGCATCGGCGGCGGTGCGCGCGCTCGTTCTAGGTGCCGTCTATTCGTACGTCTTCGGTCTGCTCGCCGCGGCGCTCATCTCGCTGTGGCGCCGCGGTCAGGCGAGCCCATCGCGCGCCATTCGCGACCGCATCCGGTTCCTCGCCGCCGTCGGTGCGCTGGCGATGACCTTCACGCTCGCCGACTTCGTCTCGTTCCTCGGCGTGTACCTGCCGCCAATCGGCGCGGTGCTGGCGATCATCTTCCTCTTCGTGCTCGCCGAGTCGCTCACCCGCTCGCGCCTCGCGGACCTCTACGAGCTGTCGGGACGCCTGCTCGTCTCCACCGCGCTCGCGTTCGCGCTTGCCGGCATCTTCTACGTGTTCATCACGTACATCGGTCGCTTCGGCGCGATGTACCTGAACGCCGTTCTCGCGGCGATCGTCTTCCTCGTTCTCTTCGAGCCGCTCGAGCACGAGGTCGAGACGCGCATCAATCGCTTCTTCTTCCGTGAGCGGTACGACCTCGAAACGAGCGTTCTCGAGCTCCGCCGTCGCCTCGCCCACACGCTCGAGAACGAGGAGATGATCCAGGTCGTCCTCGCCGGCCTCGAGCGCTCGCGCCGAGTGACGTCGTGCGCCGTCTACTTGCGCGACCTCGACGACGCCGGATTCGATCTCGTCGGCTCGGTCGGCGCGCACCCCAGGCCTCGACTCGAGGCGCTCGCCATGCGTCCGCTCCTCGAGCGCCTAGGGCTCTCGCTCTCGCTCGAAGAGATCGCACACGAGATCGAAGGTGAGCGTGACGGCAAAGATGGCAACGCCGCGCGCGAAGGATTGGTGCCGCTGCTCACCGCCGCCGAGGCGCTCGGACCTCTCAATAGCTCCGTCGTGCTTGCGATTCGTGGCGACGGTGAAGAGCTCGTCGGCCTCTTGCTCGTGGCCGACGATCGCGTGCGTGACGCCTTCACGCCGGAAGAGATTTCGCTTCTCGAGACCGTGGCCGCACAGATGGGCGTTGCGATCGCGAACAGCCGAATCTACGCGCGCATGAAGGAGCGAGACCGCCTTGCCGCGCTCGGCTCGATGGCCGCCGGTCTCGCGCACGAAGTCAAAAACCCGCTCGGAGCCATCAAGGGCGCCGCGCAGCTCCTCGAAGAGGTCGGCGGCTCGGGCGCCGATGCGGACGCGACCACCAAGGAGTTCCTCGGCATCATCCTCGAGGAGACGGATCGGCTGAATCGCGTCGTCGGAAGCTTCCTCGACTACGCGCGCCCGCACGCCGGCAATCCCATCCCGGTCGACATCAATGCGGCGGTTCGGCGAACCGTGCAGATTCTGTCGAGCCAGCAGACGGAAGAGACCGAGGTGAAGCTCGATCTCTCCGACCCACTGCCGCGCGCGCGCATCGACCCCGAGAAGCTGCGCCAGGTTCTCTTGAACCTCGTTCAGAACGCCATCCAAGCCATGGACGGGCGAGGCTGCGTCACGATCACCACCGCCCATCGACGCGCTTCGCGCAGCGCGTGGGTGACGGCGCCGCCGCCGAGCGATCGCAACGGCGCCTCGCGTCCCGACGACGCCGAGGTCGTCGAGATCTCCGTGCACGATACCGGGCCGGGCATCAGCCAGAAGGTCCTCAAGAACCTGTTCGTGCCGTTCTTCACGACGAAAGAGCAGGGCACGGGTCTCGGTCTCGCGATCAGTCAGAGCATCGTGCAGAACGCAGGTGGAAGCATCCACGTGCAGAGTCAGACGGGCTTCGGCACGAAGTTCGTGATCTCGCTGCCCGGTGGAGAGGATGCGCTCGCCACGCCGATCCCCACGACGGGCGCCGAGCTCGCATCGCGCGTCACCTAGCAACTCGCGGAATTCCGGCACGTCGCGCGCGAGCGACCTCACGTGGATCGTCGGGCCACCACGTGAGGCCAATCACCTGCGCACGAAGCGGTGCGTCAGTCGTTCTGCATCAAGCCTTTGATCGTGCCGTCGGGCAGCAAGCGAATGCTGCGTGAGGCGGGGACCTTGGGCAGGCCCGGCATCGTCATCACGTCGCCGGTGAGCGCGACGAGGAAACCTGCGCCGGCGCTCAGACGAACTTCACGCACCGTGATGGTGAAGTCGCGCGGTCGGCCGTGGACGGCCGGATCGTCGGTGAGCGACATCTGCGTCTTGGCCATGCAGACGGGGAGTTTGCCGTAGCCGAGCTCGCGAATGCGCTGAAGCTGCTTCTCCGCGGCTGCCGTGAAGAGCACGTCTTTCGCGCCGTAGACCGTGCGCGCGACCTTGTGGATCTTGTCGTGCGCGCTGTCTTCGAGCTCGTAGGCGTACTTCGGCTCGGGCGGCGCCGCGTCGGTTGCGTCGACCACCTCGCTCACGACCTTGGCGAGCTCGATGGCGCCTTCGCCACCCTTGCTGAAGCCCTCCGAGCGCGCGAGGCGTGCGCCGAGGCTCGCCACCGAGTGCTCGACCATCTCGAGCTCCTGCGCCACGTCGTTCGGGAAGACGTTGATGGCGACGATCGGCTTGAGGCCATACGCGTACGCGGTCTCGAGATGCTTCTCGAGATGCTCGATGCCGCGTTTGAGGTGCTCGACGTCGGGCTCGCCGCATGTCTTGATGGGCGCGCCGCCGTGCATCTTGAGAGCGCGGAGCGTGGCGACGATGACGACGGCTCGCGGCCAGATGCCGGCCGTGCGGCACTTGATGTCGAGGAACTTCTCGCCGCCGAGGTCGAAGCCGAAGCCGGCCTCGGTGATGGCGTAGTCGCCGAGGTTCATGGCGAGGCGCGTGGCGAGGATGCTGTTGCAGCCGTGCGCGATGTTGCCGAACGGACCGCAGTGCACGATGGCGGGGCCGCCCTCTTGCGTCTGCACGAGGTTCGGCTTGAGGGCGTCACGCAGCACAGCCGTCATCGCGCTCGAGGCCTGGATGTCGCCCGCGGTGATCGTCTTGCCGTCGTACGTCTGGCCGATCACGATGCGTGAGAGTCGTTCTTCGAGATCCTTGTAGTTCGAGGCGAGCGCCATGATGGCCATGATTTCGCTCGCCGCGGTGATGTCGAAGCGCTCCTCGCGCGGGATGCCGCTCGCCTTGCCGCCGAGCCCGAGGATGCACTTGCGGAGGAAGCGGTCGTTCATGTCGAGCGCGCGTCCCCACGAGATCTGGCGCGGGTCGAGCTCGCCTTTGTCCGCGACCACGTCGCCGAAGTAGGCGGTGTTGTCGGCGAGCGCAGAGAGAAGGTTGTGCGCGGTGGTGATCGCGTGGATGTCGCCCGTGAAGTGGAGATTGATGTCGTCGGCCGGGGTGAGCGAGGCCTTGCCGCCGCCCGTGCCGCCACCCTTCACGCCGAAGACCGGACCGAGCGAAGGCTCACGCAGGGCGAGCACCGCGTTCTTGCCGAGCCGACGCATGCCCATCGCGAGGCTGATCGACGTGGTCGTCTTGCCTTCACCCGCGGGCGTGGGGTTGATGGCCGTGACGAGAACGAGCCGACCCTTCGCACGCGCGGGGCGATCGAGGAGTGACAGCTCGAGCTTGGCCTTTCCGCGACCGTAGAGCTCGTAGTCCTCCGGGCCGAGTCCGAGTTCTTTGGCGACGGCGTCGATCGGGCGAGGGGTGAAGTCCATTTGGCGCGGAGGAAACCTTTGCCTCCGCCCGTCGTCAAGACGGCGCGCCCTCTTCGCGCGGTGTCACTCGTCGCGCTTCAGCGCGTCGAGCAACTGGCGTGCGTCGGAGCGGTGGTAGTCACCGAAATTGCCGGCTGCGAAGGACTGCAGAACGTTCTGCGCCTCGGCGCTGCGCCCGAGTCGAATGAGTGCGATCGCTCGGTTGTAGCGAGCCTCCGGCACGAACCGTCCGTTCGGATCGGCGGCCAGATAGGCGTCCCACGCGGTCAGTGCACGCGCCGCGTCACGCTCGACGAAGTGGACGCGGTGCGCCTCGGCGAAGAGCGCCGCGTTGGGATCGGAAGGCTCGGCTGTGCTCGATGCCGTGCTCGGCTTCGAGGGTTCGTTCGTTCGTGCGGTAGGGGTCGTCTCCGCGGGAGGAGGCGTGGGCGCGGCGAGCGCCGTGGTCGCAGGATGCGCGCTCTCGCGCGGGGCAGGGGCCACTTTCGCGGGCGCGGCCGGAGCGGGCACCTGCTCGGAGATCGGAGCGTTCGCCGATTCGACCGGCTTCGGTGCCTCAGGCTCCGGCGTGGGCTCGGGTTCGGCACTCGCGGGCGCAGGCTCCTGCGTCGCGGCGGGCATCGGCGCGCGAGCATTCTGCGGGGTGTTGGGTACCGGCTTCGACGGCGATGTCTCGCTGGTCTCGGACGAGTGGAGCATCTCGCTCATCGCGTGATAGGCGACGGCCAGCTTTCCGGTCGCCCCGGCCCAGGCGGTCGACGCTACCAGGGTGGCGGCGATGGGCAGGATCGCCCAGCGTGTCACTTTGCGCGACTGCTGCTGCTTGCGTGTGCCGAGCAGCACGCGGCGCAACGTGGCGTCGCTCTGCGCATGCGTTCCGTCGTAGCGATCGCGCAGCGCACGGAAAGCTCCGTCCAGGCTGGAGTCGTCGTCTCGCTGGTCTCGCTCATCGAGGCGATCAACCATCGGTCCCTCCAACGAGCTCGCGGAGCTTGCGCTTCGCGTGAAAGAGTCGCGTGCGAATCGTTCCTTCGGGCGCTCCGACGATCTTCGCGATCTCGCCGCTCGTGCGCTCTTCGATCTCGCTCAAGACCACCACGACACGCTGTTCGAGCGGCAGCTCGTCGAGCGCGAGGACCAAGCGATCGCCGAGTTGGCGGCGTTCGAGATCTTGCTCGGGGCAGTCGTTGTCCGGCTCTGGTTCGAGCGCGAGGCGCGACAGAGCGGCACGGCGTCTGGCGGCCGCGCGGACGTGGTTCTTGGCGTGGTTCACGGCGATGGAGATCAAAAAGGTTCGGAGTGAGGCGTCCCCTCGGAAGCGGGAAATGGCGTTGGGAAGTGCAACGAAGACTTCTTGGACGAGATCCTCGGCCGCCTCGACGTCACCGACGAGGCGCTGAGCAAAGGCACGGACCGTCAGATGGTGCTGCCGGTAAACCGCGGTGATGGCGGCCGCATCGGAGCGCGCGAGACGCATGACGAGCCCGTGCGGGGTATCGTCGATCTCTTCGACACTGCCGTGTCGGCTACTGTCGGGCACCAGGTGCATCGGGGCGGAGCTCATGGTGCTGCGTGATTCGTACCCGCAGCCTTCGCCACCGTTCAAAGCCCCCTGAACTTTTTCGAGGGGCCCCAAACGGGCGACCTCGCTTGTTTACCACGTCAGAACTGCACGCCCGCTACGAACTCAGGCCGTACGCTCGAGCTTCCCACCGAGAAACGTGCCGGAATGCGCACGCCACCCCCCGCGAACACGCGGAGCCGCGGCGCAAAGACATAGCCAGGGAGCAGCCGTACGTGGGCGGAGTCGTTGTCGACGGTGCCGGCGTAGGCGAACTTCGTGGACACGTTCGAGTACGCACCCTCGAGGTCGACGTCGAATCTTCCCGGCAGGGGGAGGTGTGCGCCCAGCGCGGCCGTTCCGCCCGTGGCAACCTCGCTGCTCTCGAGGCTCCCGAGGGTCAGCGCAATCGTCGTGTACATGTACTTGAACGTGAACTTCACGCCCATGTTCACGTAGTTGAGGTTGCCGACCCAGACGACCGGATGGATGCTCGTCCGCGTGATGCTGAGGAGGCCGATGGCGGCTCCGTCGACCTCTTCGGCGATGTTGACGATGCCGATCTGAGCACCCTTCACGTGGCGCGCGATGTTGAGGATGCCGAGCTGGAGACCCGTGATCTCCTCGGCCGCATTCACGCCGCTCGAGAGCTGCGCGCCTTGGGTCGGGCCGGTCGACATATTGACGCCCGTAGCGACCTGCAGAGCGCGCGTCGGACCGCGGGCGAAGTTCACGCCGGTGGTGAGCTGGAGGCCCCTCACTTCCTTCAGCGCCACGTTCACACCGGTCGATAGCTGGAGGCCTCGCATGTTCCCGCCGACGACGTTGATGCCGACCGTCGTCTGCCAGCCTCGTAGGTCGCCGAGGGCGACGTTCCCGCCGACGGAGAGCTGCAAGCCCCGCACGTCGCCTTGGGCGCCTTGACCGAGCGCATTGAGCTGAACGCCGTTGACTGCACCCGAGGCGTAGCCGACGCCCGCGCCGGCCTGCATGCCATCGAGCCTTCCGATGCGACCGTAGAGGAGCTCCAGGTTGAGGCTCGTACGAACGTCGGGCCGGCCCCAGTTCGTCGCGACGGGGTAGAAGAAGCTAATCGAGATCGGCTGGCGGCCGTCATCGCGTGCCGCTTTGGAAGGAGGCGGTTCCTCCAGCTTCTCTTCTTCGGGCTCGGGCTCGGGCTCGGGCTCGACTTCCGGCTTCGGCGCGCGACTCGCAAGCTCGTCGATGAGTTCGCGGGCTTGATCGCGTCCTAGATTGCCGGCGAGGAGGACGGCTTCCCGTTGAACCGCCGCGGCGTTGCCCTTCGATTCGACGGTGCGCTCGACGAGCTGCCCTCCGACGTGCGACGCGCGCACGGTGAGCTTGCGCTCCTGCGTCCGCCAGCGAACGAGGATGGCCGCGCGGGTCGGTGTCCCCGCGCTGGGGCGAACGACGGTACCGCCGAGCTCGTTCTGGACGCGCGCTGCGAGGGCCTCGTAGGAGATTTCGTCGGGAGAGTCGGAGTCGACCTCGAGCGTATAGGCCGGCTGCATCGAAGGAACGCTTCCGGCGGCCGACCCGCTCGACTGCGCGTGGGCCACTTCGCACGTCGCGACGAGCGCGACGGCAAGGCCCACGAGCAGTGCGATGCGTCGTCGTCGGATTGTCCGAGACATCGCTAGCTCCTTACCTCGAATCGGCACGTGTAGGTGATCTCGGTGCCGACCGGAGCTCCTTCGCGATCGATCGGCGGCTCCCAGGGCGCGCTTCGCACCGTCTTCTCGCAGGCTTCACCGAAGCCCGGATACGACTCGCTGACGCGCTCGACGCCGCCGACGCGTCCATCGGGAAGGATCTTCACGCGAAGCACGGCCTTACCGGCGATGCCTGCGCGCTTGGCTTCGGTCGGGTAATTGCGCTCGAGTGCGCCATCGAGACCGACCGGTGCGCGCGGAGGCTTCGAGAGGTCGCGCGCGGCGACGAAGCGGGGACCGGCCGGACGGGCAGGTCCCGGGTCGGCCTTCGCGGGAGCAGGTCCCGTTGCCGGTCCACGCCCCGTTCCGCCGCCGCCGCTTCCAGCGCGAACGGCGATACCGGGACCGTCGTTCGACATGACCGTGCCGGTGAAGTCGGCGGGCGGTTCGTCCGAAGGCGGCGGATCGTTCTGGGCCTGCGTCGTGGGGCGAGACTCGGTTCGTGCCGGGGCTGCCGCCATCTTCTGCGGAGTGGGCGCGACCTGGGGTTCGGGCGCGGCGGGCTCGGGCTTCGGCTCCTCCGGCGGAGGCGGCGGAGGCGGCGGAGGCTCGGGCGCGGGGATGTCCGCCACTTCGATGACGAGCGGCGGAGGCGGGGCGGGGTGCGGCGTGGCGCGGTTCGGCAGAATCGCGAAGGCCGCGACGTGGACAATCAAGCTCGCGGGTACGATCCAGGCGAGGAGGCTTCGATCGCTCTCCGTGTGGAGCTCGGAGAATTCCTCGACGGTCATCATTTTCGTCCCGTGTCGCCACGGACGACGATGGCGATCTTGGAGATGCGCTCGGCGCGAAGGAGCTCGAGCGCGTGGACGACCGTTTCGTGGCGCGCGCGACCGTCGGCGGCGAGGATGGCGCTTGCCTGCTGATCGGCCGCGGCGACCTCCTTGGCCTTCGCGCGAACCTCGGCGTCGGAGACGCGCTGCGTGTCGAGGAACAGGGCACCACCTTCGTCGACGGACAGGACGAGAGGTCTCTTTTTGCCGTCACTCTCGCCGGTCTGCGCTTTCGGCAGCTCGAGCGGGATCGTGCGGTTCGCCATGGCCGTGGCCGTGACCATCATGAGGACGAGCAAGACGAGGACGACGTCGACGAGGGGCGTGACGTTGATGTCCGTCATCATGCCGCTGTCTTTTCCACCACCGAGCGAGGCACCCATCACGCAGCCTCGTCGGTGAGAGCGCGGCGCTCGTCCTTCACGTAGGAGAGCATTTCGCGACCAAGGGCTTCGGCCATCGAGATGCGCGAGGCGATGGCCTTCTGGAAGAAGTTGAAGAGCGCCACGGCGGGGAGGGCGACGAAGAGACCAACGGCCGTTGCCGTGAGGGCTTCACCGATTTCGGACATGAGCGCGGTCGACACCTGGCCGCCGCTCGCGTCGAGCGCGTGGAAGGCGCGGATGATGCCGATGACGGTGCCGAGCAGACCGATGAACGGTGCGTTCGACCCGATGGTGCCGAGGATGGCGAGCCGGCGCTCCATCGAGAGCTTGGCGAGCTGCGCCTCACTGGCGAGGCGTTCTTCGACGGCGGCCGGCCCGCGCGGCATCGCGCCAAGGCCCGCGGCGAGGACGCGTGCTTCGACCGAGGGCGAGGCAACGACGAGACCACGCGCGGCTGTCAAATCGCCTCGGCCCAGGGAACTTGCCAGGTTGCGACGGAGCTTGGCGATGTCGTCGCGCGAGCGAAAAAGGACGATGGCGCGCTCGATGGCGATGGCGAGGATGAGCACGCTCAGCGAGAGCAAGAGCCACATGACCCAACCCGCGCCCATTCCCGCGAGTGCACGAAGCTTGTTTTCGATCTGCATCGGACGGTCTCCTGTTCTTTCTCGAAAAATCGAATCAACGCGCCGAACGCGGCGCACGGTGTCTTGCAGTCACGGGTGAACGCAGGCCTCGCGCACCGCGAAGCCCATGCCGCCGCGGTTGTCGCGGAGGACGAAGTAGAAGCGGACGAGCTTGCCCTCCGCGGGCGCACCGCCCACGTCCCACTCGATCTTGGCGTCCTTGGGCAGTCCCTCGTTGGGATCGAGCGCGGCGTACTGGCGATCGAACTCGCCCGACGTCGTGAAGGTGGAGAGCTGGAGGGCCTCGAACTTGTCCGGCGAGCTCGGGAACTCCTCCCGGTCCTGCGCGCGGAACTGGTAGAACACGTCCGGCTTCGTATCGGGCGGAACGCCGATGACTTCGTTCGACGGCGTGCACGGCGATCCGGCGATGCCTCCGCGCGCGGGCGGAAGCTTGGCGCCGCCCGTGATGCTCACGGCGTCGTCGGCGATGACCGGGTTGTGGTTCGTCTCTAGCGCCGTCACGTCGATGAGCGTCGACGCGAGCATCGCGCTGCCGCCACCGCTGCACGTCGCCGTGAAGGCCTGCGGATCGAGCGTCGTCGAGCCGTTCGCGCAGAACGCGGTCAGCATGAGGAGGACGGGGGCGTTCACCAGCGCCTCGGCCGGTGGAACGATCATGTCCATCGGGACGAGCTCACCGTCGCCCTCACCCGATCCCGATCCCAACGCGGGACCTTCGCAGTGAGCCGACGCGAAGTTGCCTTCCGGCGGAGCGCAGAGTGCGTAGGCCCAGGAGAGCTTCGGCGGAGCGCCCGGCGAAGCGACGAGCCAGGTCACTGTGCCGCGCTCTCCGGCCGACAGCGAGGCGCGCGTCGTGTCGCTCTCGGCACTCACCTGCGCGCCGAGCACGCGGGTCTTGTCGATGAGCCAGCCCTTGTTGATGTTGTCGTCGCACCCGGCTGCCGAGGCGATGGTCGACGCGATCGCGAGCATCGCGAGCGGCATGGGCGAGGGGACGCGAGCGCGCTTCACAGCTCACCTCGAATTCCGAGGCTCGGGAAGATCGGCAGACCGCGCGCAGCCTGACGCTGCGAGTAGTCGTAGTTGTAGCTGAAGCCTTCGCGGTTCGGCGAGTTGAGGACGTTCTGGACGTCGAGGTACACGGCAAGACTCCACTGCGAGAAGGTCCACTTCTTTTCGACGCGCGCATCGAGGCGCGTGAAGGCCGGGTTCCGGTCGCTCATCGAAGCGCCGAGGCGCGACGAATACGTGTCGGTCGAGGCGTTGTACGAGCTGCCGACGACGGGCGTGAACGGCGTGCCGCTCGTGTAGCGGAAGCTTCCGCCCACTTCCCATCCGTGACCGAGTCGGTACACGGCGGAGGCGCTCATGATGTGCGTCTGGTCGCGATCGAAGAGGCGGTAGTCGTTTTGATCCGCATCCCTTCGCTCGCTGCGCATGAGCGTGTACGAGAGGAAGCCGAAGAAGCGTCCGGAGGGCCTCATGCGGAGCATGAATTCACCGCCGTAGATGCGGCCCTTCTGGTTGCTGACGAAGAAGGGCGCTTTGCCGTCGGGCGTTCCCGTCTCCATGTTCCAGAGCCACTTCGAGAAGCCTTCGACCGAGGTCGAAAGCTCGTCGGTGATGGCCTGCTCGACGCCCACGCTCGCGTGCACGGCGTGTGCGAAGTCCATGTTGGGGTTGCCGATCGGCTCGACCGAGTCGCGCTCGGCGGGAGCCTGGCTGAAGAGGCCGACGCCGCCCTTCACCACCGTCTTGTCGGTGATCTCCCAACGACCCGAGAAGCGCGGATCGATCGAGCCCTTCTTGACGAGATCGTTCCAGTCGGCGCGGACGCCCGGCGTGAGGAGCACGCTCGGCACGGGGCGAATGCCCGCCTCGAAGTACGCGCCCGGCGTCATGACCCAGCGCGCCGTCTGGATGAAGACGTGCTTCTGGCCCGAGACAGTCATCGGCTGATCGCCTTCGCCTGCAGTCGGCGGGATGCCTTCGTAGTAGCCGTCGAAGTGGGTACCGAGGAGGTCGAGACCGGCGGTGACGCGGAGGGCGGGCGAGACCACGCCGGTCCATTCCGACCGACCTTGAATCGTGTTCATCACGAAGTGGCTCCGACCGAGCGTGCCGTATTGGCCCTTGTCGACGAGCCAGCCGTACGTGAGCTCCGTGTTCTGCTCCGAACCCTTCGCCCAGCGATGGCGATAGCCGAGCTGCACGCGGTGGAAGACGGAGAGCGTGTCGAAGGCGCCGCGGATGGCCGGATCGGCGTCGGCCGGCTTCTTGAGGATGAGCGCGAAACGATCGCTCGAGCCGAAGGCCATGATGCGGAAGCGATCCTGCTCGGTCGGCTTGTACGTGGCGATCGTCTGGTAATCCCAGTAGACGGGCGCCGCGGTGATGGCGAGATCGGTCGAGTTCGCGGCGGCGTTGAGGAACGCGTCGATGTTGCTGCGCCGGACCGCGCCGAGCACCGCGAACTTCTCGCCGATAGGCGCTTCGACGAGGAGCGAGCTGTCGATCATGCTCGCGTCGGCGATGCCATGGAGCTTGTCGGTCCTCGGGTCGCGGAGGCGCACGTCGACGACGCCGCCGAGCTTGCGGCCGTAGCGCACCCCGAAGTTGCTCGGATAGACGTCGACCGTGTCGATCACGCGCGAGTGGACGAAGCTCGTGAGACCACCGAGGTGGTAGAGGATCGGAACGGGGCCGCCCTCGAGGAAGACCTGGCTGTCTTGCGGGTTCGCACCGCGAAGAATGGGGTTGCTGCCCGAGCTGTTGCGGCTCACGCCGGGGAGGAGCTCGATCGCGCGCAGCGGGTCGCCGCGCGTGCCGGCGATGCGCGTCATCTCCTGTCCGCTCAGCGTGCGCTTCGTGACTTCGCGCGGCGGAGCGTCGACGCGCGCGGTGGCGGTGAAGGCCTCCGGATCGGGCGTCTTGTCGAGGCGAAGCTTGGCCTGCGTGGCCATGCCCGGTTCGAGCGTCTCGTCGAGCTGCGCGGAGACGTAGCCGTCCTTGGTCACGACAACGTGGACGGGGCCCGACGGCACGTCCTCCATGCGGAACACACCCTGACCGTCGGCGACCGCGCGGAGCATGGTGCCGTCTTGCGTGGTCACGATGACGGCGGCGCCTGCGAGGGGCGTGTTGTCGTCGTGATCGAGCGCGATGATCTCGAGCGCGGCCGGCTTCGTCGGGACACCGGGCGTCGGCGCCACCGGGGGAGGCTCGGGCGTGCGCGCCGCGAAGACGTACTCGTAACGAATCTTCGCGGGGATCGGCGTGCCGTCGCGCGTGGCGGGCTCGAACACGAACGAGCGCGCCGCGATGACCGCAGCTTGGTCGAGGACGTCGCCGCCCGATCGCGCAACGCGCACGTCGGACACTTTGCCTTCACGATCGACCGAGATTTCGAGCTCGACGGTCGCGCGCTCGGTCCCCGTATCGCCGCGCGGATCCGTCGCTTCGACGAACTGCGTGAGCTTCGGGGAAGCAATACATGGTCATCGGCGCGCGCGGAGCCGTATGCGCTGAGGAGGGCGCACACGATCGCCGCCGCCCCGACGAGGGCGTGGGATCTTCGCTTCAAGGGAGGGGGCCTTTCGAACGCGAGCCGCGCGCACGACGCCAGAAGCGCCGCGTGAAGATCACGCGGGACGTCCGCTGCGCACTCTCTCGCTACCCGTTTGGCCTATCCGTCACCGCAGGCCGGCGGACCGTTCAAAGAAAAATGACTCGAGCGGTCCGACACGAAGACGTCACACGCAGAGGGGCCGCACTCGATGACGATTCATCGAGAAAAGCGGCACTTCCGTAAGCGCGGCTGCTCAGCCGTAACGCTTTTCGAAGAGCGCTCGGACCGCGGGGAACGTCCTCATCATGTCGAGCGTGTGGTCCGCGTGGCCGTGGGCGAAGCCGTTGCCGATGACGAGATCGACGTCTTTGCCGACGCCCTCGGCGCCCAGCGCGGCCTTCGTGAAGCTCGTGGACATCGCGAAGAAGTAGGCGGTGCCGCGATCACGCGTCACGAGGATCGCGCTCATCTCGGAGTCGGCGACGTTCACGCACGACAAGGAGAGATCGAACTCCTTGCCACCGTTCGCCGCGAGGGCTGCGTTGCGCAGGGTGACCGGATCGCGTGCGTCGAGCTCGAGGACCTCGTCGCAGAACCCGAGCTTGCGGAGATCTTCGGCGTACGTGCCGTAGCTCTCGACGCCGATGATGCGCGCGTTCGGTCCTCCACGACGGCGCGCTTCGGCCGCGCAGAGGATGCCGCTCTTCCCGCCGGCGCCGAGAATGCAGACGCTTCCCCCGGACGAGACGAGCCGCGCGACCTGCGGGGCTGCACCGGCCACGTCGAGCACGGCGAGCGCGAGACGATCGGGCATGTCGCTGGGCATGCGGGCGTAGGCACCGCTCGCGAAGAGAACGGCCTCGCCTTCGACGTCGAGCTGCGCGCTCTCACGCCGCACGTCGAGTACGCGATCGACGCGGAGCGGCGTGAGGGAGAGAGAGACGAGCGTGGCGACGCGATCGCCAGGGGCCAGGCGCTCGGCGTCGGGATGACCCTGGCCGACCTGGAGCACGCGACCGAGGAGCATGCCGCCCGAGCCGGTCACCGGGTTGTGCTGCTTGCCTCGCTTCGCGATCGTGTCGAGCACGAGCCGCGTGACCCGCGCTTCGGCCGACTCAGGACCCCCTCCGGCCGCGCTTGATGCTTCGGGCGCAGCTTCCTCCATTTGGCGGAAGCTGGCGGCGTCGACGTTGAGCGTATCGACCGCGAGCAGGAGTTCTCCCGCGAAGATCTTGGAGAAATCGTTGTCGACCTTCCAGGCCGGCTGCGGAAGGCTGCGCTTGGGCTCGATCGAGCGGTGGGTGCCAAAAGCGTCACCCCCCTCAGAAAAATCTCGCGCACGATCCGGAAACGGGTCGTTCCAGAGGGTGTCTGGAGCCCGGAAACCTCGGAATTTTGCTTGTCTGAGGGCATGTCCGAGGAGTCACATACCGTGACTTGACCATCTTTGGGTGGACTCGATAATCTTTGGGCTGGAATTGGGCGGGAGATCCCGACAAATCGGGCGCGGCGCTGTGAAAAAGTTCACGCCACCCCGTTTTCGACCCCGTTGTGCCAGTTCGTGGTAATCGAGTCCCGGCCCCCTCACGATGCAAGATCCCGCCCAGAAGGCATCAGTGCCGTCGATGCGCCCCGGAGCCGGTGGCCGCTCGTACGTCTTGCGCTTTATCAGCGGCAAGTACCAGGGTGGCGAGTTCCCCATCGTCAACGACAAGCCCATCATCGTGGGCCGGTCGAGCGATCTGGACATGGTCCTCGTCGAGGACATGGTGAGCCGCAAGCACGCGCGCATCACCATGCAGCAGGACCAGATCTGGATCGAAGACCTTGGGTCGACCAACGGCACCTTCGTCAACGGTGAGAAGATCAAGCGGGCCCGCCTGAAGGAAGGCGACCGCGTTCTCATCGGAACCAGCATTCTCAAGGTCATCGCCGGAGAGGGCGGCCGCGCGGCAGAGAGCACGGACGCCGCCAAGCGCGACCTCGAGAACGTCGCTGCAGCACGCCGCACCACGCAGGCGCGCACGATGAGCGGCAGCATCGAGGAAGTCCCGCTTCCCGACCTGCTCCAGCTGTTCGCCACGTCGAAGAAGAACGGCGTTCTCGTCATCCGCACCGAGAACGACGACATCGGCAAGATCTATCTCCGCAAGGGCGTCATCTACTACGCCACGATCAACGACCTGGATGACGTCCAGGCGATGAAGAGCATCTTCCGCATGCTCACGTGGCAAAAGGGCCTCTTCGATCTCGATCCGCCGGACGAGCGAGAGTTCCCGAACGAGATGAACCTGAGCGTGCAGGAGGTCCTCATGGAGGGTCTCCGCCAGCTCGACGAGTTCAACGAGATCAGGAACGAGCTTCCTGACTTGAACAGCCGGCTCGTCTTCTCGCAGCCCGTCATCCCGCCGTTCAAAGATCTGAAGCCGGAGGAGCTCGACATCCTCCAGCTCGCGCACAACTACGGTCACCTCGAGACCGTGCTCAACAAGAGCGCCGCGACGGACCTCGATACCGTCCAGATCATCCTCAAGCTGATCAAGAACGCGTACCTGCGCCCCGAGTGAGCAGGTACGCGCGTCGACCGGAGTGACCGGCGGAGCGTCGCCTTGGAGCGCGCTACGCCGTTTTCATGTTCGCTTCATTTTGACGACGAGGTCTTCGCCGACCACCTGCTGCAGGGCGGCTCGAAGCTCGACGTTCGTGGCGAGGAGCTTCCGGAGGACGTCGTCACGCCACGACACCGTGCGCGTCGGTTCCATTGCGATGACGTCCGCGCTCGGAGCCCGCTTCGTGAAGAAGCCCATTCGCCGACCAGGCAACCGGGACGGAGCTCGGCGATCGCCCTTCCATCGGGTTCGACGCGCACGCGACCGGACACCGGCACGATGAGCTGATCGAGCTCCTCGCCCCGTCGTGCGATGCGCTCGCCAGGTTGTCTTTCCACTGGCCGATTGCGAGAAGCTTTGCGAACTCACGCTGCCTCGCAACTCGCTTTGCGGCCGCCGCCCTCGCCGTCGTCATGACGGTCGCCATTCTCACCGCGCGCCGTGGAGACGTGCACACGCTCGGCGATTTCTTCTATCTGCCGAGGTCGTCTACATCGTGATCTTCGTCTGGCTCATTTTCGGCGGTGCCGGCTCAATCAGCGCCGATCATTGGATCGCCAAGAAGATGCGCGCATGACCAGCTCGGTCGACGACCGAGTCGTGCGCGAGTAGCGACGCTCATGCATTCGCGCTATTGCGCGAGGCAAGTGCCATGGCCCGATACGCAGCTTTTCTCCGCGGCGTGAGCCCCATGAACGCGAAGATGCCCGAGCTCAAGCGGGCCTTCGAGTCGGCGGGCTTCAGCGAGGTGCGCACCTTGCTGTCGAGCGGGAACGTCGTCTTCTCCGCCCGGAAGGCACCGAACCAAGCGATCGCCGACAAGGCAGAGCGTGTGATGAAGCGAGAGTTGCCGACCGCGTTCGTCGCGTTCGTCCGCGCGCAGGAGGAGCTCGAAGAGCTCGTTGCCACGAGCGTCTTCGATCGTTTCCGCTTGGCGGAAGGCTCCAAGCGCGTCGTCACGTTCCTCCGCGAGCCCTCCGCGAAGACGGTCACGCTCCCTCCCGAGCGAGATGGCGCGCGCATCCTCGCGACTGAGGGCCTGCACGCCCTCAGCGCCTACGTACCCAGCCCGGGAGATCCCGCGTTCATGAGACTCATCGAGCGGACGTTCGGCAAAGACGTGACCACGCGAACGTGGGACACCGTCGCGAAGGTGCTCAAGGCCGCGTGTGAGTGATCTGCGGCCGAGCCCGGCCGGTGCGTGTCGAACTCAGGAGGTGCCACGGCGCGGGGGCTCGACGAGAGTTGAAGACGGAGGCGAATCCGGTCGGCCGCCTGACCACTCCGGGGTCACACGCGGGACCGAAGCTCGGTAGAGGTGTGAGAGATGCGTGCGCTGCTCACTCATTTCGGTGTGAGCCTGCGCTCGTGTCCTGCTCTCGGCCGCGGTCACGATATGATTCGAGCAAGCCTTCGAAGTCAGGAGCTCAGATGATTTTTCGCTCGTCACTCGCTTCGGCCTCACTCGTTTCGGCCGGACTGTCGATCTCCATTGCCGTGGCGGCGTGCGGTAGCTCCTCCGACGACTCGACCTTCGGCAAGGGCACGAGTGAGAACAACGCTTCGGGAGGCAACAACGGCTTCATCCCGAACGACTCGAACGTCGGCTCGCCCGGCGGCTCGAGTGGTTCCGTCGGCAACGTCGGCTCCGTCACGCCCGGATCGGCGTGCGCAACGTCGAACGCCGGCGCGACGCGTCCGCCGGCATACCTCGTGTTCATGTACGACCGCTCGATCAGCATGAATGACAAGGTCGGCGGCACGACGAAGTGGGCCGCTTGCAAGACGGGGCTCGAGAATTTCTTCGCGTCTTCGTCTTCGGCCGGCATCCGCGCGTCGCTCACCTTCTTCGGCAAGGATGCGAACGCGTCGACGGCGGACTGCAGCGCGTCGTCGTACACGACACCGCAGGTTTCGATGGAGGCGCTGCCCGACGCCACCAGTTTCAAGGCCGCCCTCGACGCCACGGGGCCCACGACCGACACGCCGACGCTGGCGGCATTGCAAGGTGCTCTCACCTACGCGGGGCAGGTGAAGGCGGGGGTCACCGATGGCGGCAAAGTTGCTGTCGTCCTCGTGACCGACGGACAGCCGAAAGGCTGCACGGGCAACACCATCACTGCGGTTCACGACGCCGCGGCAGCGGCCGCTTCCACGATCCCGACCTATGTGATCGGCGTCGGCAATACCGGCAACCTCAACACGATCGCCGAAGGCGGCGGGACCGGAACCGCGATCATCGTCAACACATCGAGCCCTGCTCAGGTCACGACGGATCTCGAGAACGCGCTCGGCCAGATCGCCAACGCGCAGCTCGGCTGCGAGTACGGGCTGCCGGCGCCGCCCGCGGGTCAGACCCTCGATGTCAACGCGGTCAACGTCGACTACACGCCGAGCGGCGGCGCCCAGACCACGCTCGCGTATAGCGCGACGTGTACGGATCCGAACGGCTGGCACTACGACAGCACGTCCAATCCGACGCAGATCATCATGTGTCCGACGCTCTGCGATACGCTCAAGGCAGACAAAGGCGGCAAGGTCGAGATCATCTTCGGTTGCACCACGGCCGTTCCGCCGGGCGGCTCGCTCCCGAAGTGATTCGGTCACGGAGTGTGAGCTCCGTGGAACCGGGTGGGCCACGACGAGCGTCGCCTGAGAGCAGGCGCAGGCGATGCTCGCGTGTCATTCGTCGCGCATCGCCGGGATCCATTCCTTCGGCAACACGCTCGCATCGAGACCGAGCACGCGCACGATCTCCCGAAGGCGCTGTTTCTCGAGCTCGCTGACGTGGTTGTCGGCGATCGTTGCCTTCCACGTGGTGGTGACGAACTGCTCGAAGACGGCCCGGAGCTCGGTGTTCGAGAGCTCCCCCGAGGCGAGAAACGCCCTGAGCTCTGCGCGTTCGCCGTCGTCGACCTTGGCGTCCGAGAAGATGCGAGCGAGCTTCGTGAGGAGCGTCTGCTTCGGGTCCATGAGCTCGAACGTATCAAAGTTCCGCGCCAGCACGAGTGACGCCGAGGACGAGGGCGAATGACCGATCGATACGCCCGCCGAGCAGACTCTCTCTTCGGTTCATGGTGCCGGTCAGGCTACGCTCGGCGTCATGAAGACGGTGGTGCTGACCGGCGCGTCGATGGGGATTGGGCGGGCGCTTGCGGTGGCATGGGCGGCGCGGGGCGCGAAGCTCGTGTTGTCGGCGCGAAGCGAGAACGCACTCCACGAGGTGGCGAAGGACGTCGTCAACGCGGGCGGCAAGGCCATCGTCGTGCCCGGCGACGTGACCGACGAGAAGTATCGCCTCGAGCTGATTCGCCGTGCGAACGAGGAGGCCGGCGGTATCGACGTCCTCGTGAACAACGCCGGTCGCGGATTCTACGCTCCGGCGCTCCAGATCGACGTCGACCGTATGCGCGAGATGTTCGAGCTCAACGTGTTCGCGCCGCTCCGTCTCGTCCAGCTGGCGGCGCCGGCCCTCGCTGAATCGCGCGGCACGGTCGTGATGATGTCGTCGGTCGCCGGGATCGTCGCGGCTCCGCGTTACGCCGCCTACGCCGCCTCGAAGTTCGCGCTCGAAGCGATCTCGATGTCGATGCGCGCCGAGCTCGCCGAGCGTGGCGTTCGCGTCGTGGTCATCCGCCCGGGGCCTGTCGATACGCCGTTTCGCTCGAACGCCACGAAGGCCGAAGGCGTGCCCGGTTACGACAAGCCCGATCCGCGCGCGCAATCGGCAGGAGCGGTGGCGGCCCTCACGCTTCGTGCGGTCGAACGCGGCGCGCCCGTGGTCGAGACGAGCGCGTTCGTTCGTGTGGCGTCGGCCGCATCGAGGCTCGCGCCCGGGCCGCTGCGCCTCGTGATGAGGCGCATGGCCACGAAGCATCCCGAGGGCTGAGAGCTACTTCGTCTTCGGCTTCGCCGCGTTGTTCGCCGGCGCGGCCTTGCTCGGCTTGATGGTCACCTCGGTCACGTTGTGCATGACGAGCTTCTGACGGTCGGTCTCGTTGCCGGCATCGATGGCCATGTCCAGCGTGACCTGCATGTTGCTCTCGCCGACGAGGCGTGCGAACGGCGTGGTGGCCTTGCCGGTACCTTCGCCCTTCAACGAATCGAGCAGCGCCGTCATGCCTGGCGGCAGCGGGATCGAGCGCATCGGCTGCTTCGCCGGGGCGGACATCGCGACGGTGATGTCGGTCTTCACCGCGTCGGCCTTGAGCTCCTTGACGGAGTAGGTGCGCTTCACGTCGACCATCGCGCCGCTGATCGGCATGCGCGCGTCGACGTCCCACTTGGCGTTCGCGCCGACCTCCTCTTCGGGGAGGGGAACGTAGAGTTCGCGAAGCGTGTCGCGCATCGACTCGAGATTGGCCTTCGCCTTCTCGTCGGCGTTCGGCGGGAGCTCGAACTCCATGTCCGACGTCACGCCGCGGGTCGAGACGGTGGCGTGGGCCTTCATGCCGACGAGGCTCGCGAGCGACTGCTCGAGCTGGGTGCGCGGGCCCTCGTCGAGCGGCACGTCTCGCAGCAGCTCGATGCGTTCGGCCTTCGCACCGAGCTTCGCGTTTCCGTCCGGGAGGACTTCGGCGATCTCGATCTTCATGACCATGCGAGCCGTCGGCATCTTGATCTCGCGACCCATGCGGTCGCCGCCCATGCCCATGCCGAGGCTCATCTTGAGATTCATCTCGAGCAGCTCGTTCGCGCCCGCCTTGAAGACGTAGCGGAGCTGCTTACGCGGTGCCGTGCCGTTCGAGACGACGTGGACGGTCGGCGGGGAAGGCTTGAGCTCGGGCGTCTCCGCGGGCGTCGGCTTTGCGGGCTCGGCCGGCTTCGCGGGCTCGGTCGTCGCCGGGGCGGCCTTGGCTTCCTTGGCCGACGCATTCTCCGGCGATGCGGGCTCAGGAGCCGCGCCACCGCAGGCGACGAGGGCGAGGAGAAGGACCGGCAGCGAGCGAGTGCGTAGGTTCATCACGGCGGAGATAGGGCCTCGCTTCGCGGCCTGCGTCAAGCGACGGGGCACAAAACACCAGCGCCCCGACTCCGAAGAGCCGAGGCGCCCGTGAGTGGACGGTTCAGCCGTCCGCGGCGTCTATCAGTAGACGCCCTTGAGGCCGCCGATGCGGGTGAAGCCGAAGTACGCCTGAGCTTCGCGGAGGAAGTTCGGGACGGACACGTACGACTTCATCTTGGTGCACTCGGCGCTGTTCGCGCACGACGCAGCCTTGACGCCGTTCGTGAGGTACTGAACTTCGCCCTTCGCATCGAGGACCGGCGCGTAGCCGACGACGACGTCGCCGCGCTTCACTTCGGCCGTCACGACGCCCTTCTGGAGAAGCTCGTTCGCGTACTCGAGGGTACGAGCGGCGATGCCCTTCTGGACGGTCTTTCCAAACAGCGTCTCCGTGCCGAACGTCTTGGCGACGTAGATCTTGCCGTCCGGATCGTGGAACTCGATGCGGTTGTCGAAGCCCGGATCCGACTCGATGCCGAGCTCGTAGATGCGCATCTGGTCGAGCCAGTTCGTGCGCTGGTTCTCCGGGAGGTAGAGGAGCGTGAAGAGGATCGCGAACTTCTGCTGCTCCCACCCGACCTGCGGGTCGATGACCGCGCCGACGCCGGTGTTCGTGAGGCCCGTGTTCGCGAAGGGATCGCGGCACGAGAGCATCGCGCCCTGCGGGAAGCACGTCTCGATACCCGCGGTGGGCCACCAGGACGTCTGACCGACGAGCGCGTAGCCCTTGTCGTCGGTATCGGGAGCCGAGGGACCCGTGGGGGTGCCCTTGCCGCGGACGTAGACGCCCTTGATCTGGTCGTCGTTCGTCAGGTTGTTCGCGAACCAGCGACGGAAGCCGTCGGGGAAGACGTCCGCGAGCGAGACCGCGCGGAAACGCGGGTCGACGAAGTCGTCACGGCTCGAGCTGATGAAGTTGTCCGCGCTCTCCGCGAAGAGCATCGCCGTGAAGGCCTTCTCGTAATACGAGCCGACGTTCAGCGTGTAGTCGCGGTTGTTGTCGCGGCCCTTGTCGGTGGCGAGGGCGTTCTCGATCGGGCGCCCGGCGAGCGAGATGGTGCCGAAGCCGCCGGTGACGCCGTTGGCGATCGAGAGGACGGGGTTGCCGCCCTGCGCGAAACCGCCTGCGCCGCCCCTGTCGTCCTGCCAGCGGAGCACGGGATCCGAACCGAGCGGGCCGTGCGCGCCGGGCTGGGGACGCGAGAAGACGTGCGTGAAGTGGTCGAACGCGATCGAGCTCGCGACCGTGCTGTCGACCGCGACCTCCTTGAGGATCTCGGCAACGAAACCCTGCGGGTCGGTGGTGTCGCCGGCGCCGTACGCCGCGACCGTGTCACGCGCGAGGGTGACGTAGAGGCCGATGGCCTTCGCCGAGTCGCGCATCTTCTCGTGGTAGCGGCTGAGCGTGCGATTGAACGCGCCCCAGACGCTGAAGTCGCGACGACCACGACGGTAGCTCGTGAAGATGTGGTTCATCTCCTGCTGAGCGATCCAGAAGTGCATCGTCTCGAAGAGGTCGGCGCCGGCGTCGTGACGGAAGACGGCGACGTTGCCGAGGTCCGCCCAGTCGTCGCTCGCGAAGGCGTGCGGAACGCGCGTGTGCTTCGTGCCCTCGTTGTCGACCGAGAACGCGTGGGTCTTATCCGCCGTGCTCTGGAGCTCGTCCCACTGGACGAAGTCGACGGAGGGCTGGGTGCACTTGGTGGCAACGCCCTGCTCGTTGGTCACGATGTGACCGTCGAGGACGTTGTGCCAATCGCCGTCCTTGTCGGCGTTCCAGTTGAGGGGCTTGAAGGCGTCGACGTCGACGGGCGTGCAACCCTCGATGAGGCTCGCCTTCGCGTCGAGCTGCGAATAGTGGAACGTCTGCGAGAAGCTCGATCCGAAACGGAAGCCGAGGAGGCCGCCGAAGTCGTTCTGGTGGTTGAGCGCGATCTTGCCGGCGCCAATCGTGGGGTTGAAGCGCGCGTCCTTGTAGACCGTGGCGACGTCGCCGTAGAACATACGGGCCGCGCCGAAGTCGTAGACGCCGAGACCGAGGAGGTCCTGCGAAGGCTCACCCGCGTAATCCATCGTGGTCGAGTGCGACCACATGTGGATCATGTTGCGAGCCTCGTTGTCGGTGACGGGGTCCTGCCAGCGCGGACCGACGCACGACGCGCCGTCCTGCGTGGAGTCGTTGCAGAACTTGTCCGAAAGGGCCTTGTCGTTCGTGCGGAGCTGCCAGTACTGCGGGCGGTAGTTCCACGGGTCCGACGAGCCGACGAAGTTGTGGCGGAGCGCGAAGGAGTGACCCATCTCGTGCGAGATGACCGCATACTGCGCGCGGCGGCGGAGGTAGTCCTTCATCTTGTCCGCGCGAGCGTTCTGGACTTCGGCCGAATCGCCCGCGTTGAACGCGCCGAACTTCGCTTCGAGGACGTTCTTGAGGTCGATGTAGCCGAGGGGCGCGGTGGCTTCGTACTGCATGACGCACGCGCCGCGGGCGGCGAGAGCGTTCTCGAGGCGCTGTTCGTACGCGCGGCGGATCTGCGGGTTGAGGCCCTGGAAGATCGACGTCGCCGCCGTAACCTGGGCCGGGTCGAGCTTGACGCCGCCGTAGCTCGACTGGGCGAGCTGCTGGAAGGCGGGCGTGATCGCCTGAGCCTCGAGGGGCGAGCCCTTCACGAGGTTTGCGCGCGCCTGGTAGATGGGCGCGTTGACCGACGGGGCGTCCCACGCGGCCTTCGTCTGGGCGACCTTCTGGAGGTTCGCGATGAGGGCCTCGCGGAGCTTCGATTTGTCGCCGTTGATCTGGAGGTTCTTCGTGGCCTTGTACTTGCCCGGCGTGACCACGTTCTCGGCCGCGTGGAGCGCGTCGACCGTGGTGCCCGCGACAGCGGCGATGCGCTTGTCGCGCTCGTCCGTCGAGATACGAGCCGGGAGGCCGCCCTTCGTCTGGCGCGCCGCTTCGACCCACTTCTCGATGTACTTGCCCTCGGTGATGTCCGAGGTCTGGAGCTCGCCACCGATGTAGCGGAGCGTGTCGACGAGGCCGCGCGAGAACAGGTCGTTCACGTGCGTCCAGACGTTGATGCTCGAGGCAACCTTCTCGCCCGTGACCGGGTCGTTGCCGTCGGACATGATGCCCCACGGCGAGTTGGTCTCGGGCTTCTCGACGTTCGTGACGAGGTTGAAGCGGAGGTCGCCCAGGCGCGCGACGGTGCCGGGCTTGCCGCACACTTCCGGATCCTTGTCGGACACGGGGCCGTGGCAGAGGATGACCATCTGCGGGGCCTGCGCGACCGCGATGACGGCCGGCGTGTAACCACGGCGCTCGCCGATTTCCTTGGCGAGGGCATCGCACTGCGCGGGCGCCGTGCCCTTGATCTCACCGCGCTTGCACGCGTTGATTTCCTTCACGAGGTAGACGGCGTCTTCTTCTTCCGACCAGTTGCCGTGGATGACCTTGTCGTCACCACAGTTCGCGTCCGGCGAGAAGCGCTTGCACTCGGCGTACTTCGCCGAGACCACGGCGACGCGCATCGCGGCGTCCCATTCCTCGGCGGCTTCGCGGGTGGCCTCGTAGTAGAGCTCGGGGCTCTTGTCCGAGTAGTGCCACACGATCGGGGCCGTCTTGCGGTCACGGTACGGGAGCGTGCACTTGTTGTTGACCACGTCGCAGTGCGACATGCCCGAAACCATTCCCGGGAGCTCCGCGCAGTCGTCGTCGACGACGCACTTCAGCTCGCCCTGCATGGTCTCCGGGTTCTTGTACCAGTGGCTGCGCTCCCAGATGTTGTAGCGGGAGATGTAGCGCTTCCACTGCGTGTCGGTCAGACCGTAATCACGCGCGTAGCCTTGGCGCTCCGTGAGGAAGGCGCCGTACGTCTCGAAGCGCTGGCCGTCCCAGTTGACCGGCTCGTAGTCCTTGTCGACGACCTTGCGGAACGAGTGACGGAGGGTGAGCTCGTTCGGGTTGCAGTTCCCCGTGGGAGCGGTGCCGCCCCGAACGATGTTCGGGAGCATGCAGCCCGGCATCGAGAAGCCACCGAGGTCGACGTCCTTCGGAGCCGCGAACACCTTGTTCGTGACGTCGAAGTAACCCTTGTCCGTCTCGATCACGGGCGCGTTCTCGTCGTTCGGGTTCTCCACGAAGATCGGAGACGACGTGTACTGAATCGCGTTGTAGAGACCGAGCAGCGACAGCGTGTCGAAGTCGTACGCCGTGTGAACGAGGTTCTCGGAGAAGTCGACGCGAACGTACTCGCGCTGGTTCCACGGGCGATCCGTGGTGTTCTCCTCGACGACGTTCTGCTCTTCACCCGTCGCCGGGTTGTAGGAGCGGCGGATGTCGAAGTGGCTCTTGACGCGGAACTGGTAGACGAGCACGCCGTCGTTCTGCGCGAGCGGCTTGCTCGGGTCGCGGTCCGCGTTCTTGGGCGTGAGGCCCTTGCCGTCGGTGCCGTCGATGCGCTCGAAGCTGATGCGACCAACGAGGCTTTCGCCGTTTTCACCCTCGAACGACCACTTGATCTTCGACACCGAGTTGATGGTGTTCGTGAACATCAAGAAGTCGGATCCCGACTCGCCGTACGGCACGTCGATGACCATCGTGCGGGCGTAGAACTCGGGATCGTCCGAGGGGTCGTCGAATTTCTCGCCGACGAGGAAGTTTTTCGGAATCGCGTTCAACTGAACGCGGTTGATCGGATCGCGCTCGGAGGCGCACCCGACCATTGCCCCGGAACTGCCCGTCACCCCCAACACGAGGGCTGCTAGGCCGATCCTTCCCAACCACTTCGAATGCATCCCGACCTCCTTCAGACGTCTCGAATCCGACGTCTCTGCCACGACGTCTCGAAACTCGACGTCTCAGTCACGCCCCGCCAACGCGACGGCGCCAAATGCAAATGTCGCTCCGACATCAAAATCGATGGATGTCGGCTACTTTTTACGAATTCGACTCCCCCCCGTTAGGACACTCACTCAGTCTCGCGCGGGGGGCTTGTCAGCACCCGAACGCGGCACAACGCAACGGACACTGACCGCCCGAGCATGCGCTTCGAGCCCTTCGAGTCGGGCCAAAGCACAGATCGTCCGCTCCTCTCCCCGCAGTGCATCCGCCGAGTAGCGAATGAGGGAAGTACGCGCGACGAAGTCGTGCACCCCCAGCGGAGAACCGAATCGAACCACCCCTCCCGTAGGAAGCACGTGTGAGGGGCCGGCCACATAGTCTCCGGCCGCCTCTGGCGTCAAGCGACCCACGAAGGCTGCACCCGCGTTTCGGATCGACACCAAGAGGGTCTCCGGCGCGTCGACTTGGAGACTGAGGTGTTCTGCCGCGATCATGTCGGCGGTCTCGGCCATCGCCTTGCGGTCGGCGACGAGGAACGCCTGCCCGTGGTGCTTCAGTGCTTCGCGCGCAATCGCCGCGCGAGGAAGGCTTTCGAGCTGCGTGGCGAGCTCACGCTGCACGGCTTCGAGCAGGTCTGCGCGATTGGTGACGAGGAAGCAGTACGCGTCTTCGTCGTGCTCGGCCTGCGAGAGGAGATCGGCTGCGACGACAGCAGGGTCAGCGGTTTCGTCCGCTACGACGAGAATCTCGCTGGGGCCTGCGATGGAGTCGATGGAGACGGCGCCGTAGACGAGGCGCTTGGCGCACGCGACGTAGGCGTTGCCCGGGCCGACGATCTTGTCGACTTGCGCGACGGTCTTGGTTCCGTAGGCGAGTGCCGCAATGGCCTGCGCACCGCCGGCATCGAGGATGGCGGTCACGCCCGCGAGGTGCGCGGCGGCAAGCACGGCGTCGTCCGTCGCGTCACCGGCGAGGGGCGTGGCGAGAACGATTTCGTCGACGCCCGCGACCTGCGCGGGAATCGCGCTCATGAGAACGCTCGAGGGATAGCGGGCCTTGCCGCCGGGCGCGTAAACGCCAACGCGACGAAGCGGTCGCACGCGCAGGCCGAGGCCGATGCCACCTTCTTCGTAGTGGAAGCCCTGGACCGACGTCTTTCCGTCGAGCAGGAACGTCGCGCCGAACATCGCCTGACGTTCGTGCTCGTGGAAACGTCGAATGCGAGCCGCGGCGTACTCGAGCGCGTTGCGTGCTTCGGCAGGAAGACGAGCGAGCGCCTCCGCACCTCCGTAGTCGCGCAGCAGGAGAGACCGCGGCGCCCGTCGCTCGAACTTCTCGATGTAATGGAGGACGGTGGCGTCCCCCTCGTGCCGGACGTGGTCGAGGATCTCGCGGACCACAGGCTCCGCTTTCGAAAAGTCAGCTTCTCCACGCCGGCTTGCGCGGGCGAGAGCATCCACGAACGCGTCGGTTCCAGCAGAAATGGTGAGGAGCATCGAGCGGCGCGCACTCATAGCGCAACCACGTCTGAAAGCACGCCTCTTCCATGGGCGCTGGTTCGACTTTAGTCGTCGATAACTGTCTGAAATGCCTCAGCTATCGCAGCATGATTGGCGCTGTGGGCTGTGGTGCATTGCGACATTGGCGGCGCCCGCCCCCAAACGCGTCTGGCGACGCAGCGTCGCAAGCGTGGTGGTGCGCAAGCGCGACCATACCTTCGCTCGCAAAGCCATCGCCCCAGAGGGCCGACGATCGTATTAAAATGACTGGGTTTGGGATATCCGAATCTAGGTAAGCAGTGCTAGGTTAGGAACCCTTCGCAACGCGCTGACTCCATGCGTCGTGCGTGTCGTCGAATGGCTTGTCGTTACGGACGAGGGCTCCTGTGGACAGTGATCTCGCAGATGCGGTCGAGAACCTGAAGGCGGTTTTTCAGCGCCGGAAGATCGAGTGTACGTTCGGAAAGACCGACAAGGCGGTCGTCGAAGAGCTCCGCAAAAAGCTGCGGATCCCTTCCCGATACAGAAGCTTTCTCGTCTCCGCGGATCCGGTGAAGGTGGAAACCGTCACCCCGGTCGAGCGCGTCCGCTTGCTGCCTATGGCTGAGCTCGAGAAGGCTCAGACGGCGGTGACCGCTCCGTCCGAAGGTGGGGGTAACCCGCCCGCCGACTGGAAGTCGTCCTGGGTCGTGATCGCGGAGAGCTCGCTCCTCGGCGATCCCTACTTCCTCGACGTCTCCAAGCCGGACCCGGAGGGCGACTGCCCGGTCTACACCGCGATGAGCGGTCAGGACCGCTGGGTTCCGACCCTTGCGGCGTCGAGCTTCGCCCAGTTCCTCCGTATCATCGCGACGGCGATGGAGATCGCGCAGGGCTTTGGCGACGCGATCATGGACGACGAGGACGAGGACAGCTTCCGCGAAGCGCTCGGCCCCAAGGTCAAGGTGATCGACGCAGCGGCGCTGCGGGCCGGTCACTGGACCTGAGCGCCAGTCGCGCACCAGCATATCGGCGCCTGAATCGGCGGTCGTAGTGCCGCACGACATGAGCTATAGCGATGGCTCATGGTCGAGATTGCGTACGCGCAGAGCCGTTACCGAGCCCCCGAGATCGAGCACAAGTACGGACCGAACGTCCACTTGATCGACGACCCGGTTGCTTGGACGCAGCTCGCGCGTTTGTGTGCGCGTGAGACGCTCCAGCCGGCAGTTGGTCAGCTCGTCCGCGCGCTCTACCAGAAGCTCGCCCAGGTCGTGCTCGCGCAGGAGTTCCCGCGCGAGCGCGTCGCCGTGCCCACGCGCATGGTGATCAAGTCGCCCGAGGCCGTCTATCGCGGCGTCGCGCTCGACCCCAACGCGCAGTGCGTGACGGTGGGCATTGCTCGCGCGGGCACCATGCCTTCGCAGGTCGTCTACGATCTGTTGAACGAGGTGCTCGATCCTGCCGGCGTGCGTCAGGACCACCTCTTCATGTCGCGCGCAACCGACGCCGAAGGGCGCGTCGTCGGCGCGACGTGGCACGACGCGAAGATTGGTCGTGACGTGGAAGGACGCATTCTTCTCGTCCCCGATCCGATGGGCGCGACGGGCTCGTCGATCAACAGCGCGCTCACGCACTACAAAACGCGGCTCGAGGGAACACCGAAGTCATGCATCACGATGCACCTCATGGTGACGCCGGAGTTCATTCGCAATGTGCTCAAAGAGCACCCTGACGCGATCATCTACGCGCTTCGCCTCGACCGCGGCTTGAGTCCGGCAAAGGTTCTCTCCACCGTCCCCGGCACGCACTGGGAGGAAGAGCGCGGGCTCGACGAGCACCAATACATCGTTCCCGGCGCTGGTGGCGTCGGCGAGATCCTGAACAACGCCTGGGTCTGAGCGCGTAGCGCGAGCGCGCGCAGCGAGCGCATCGGATCGCTAGGTCCAGATGCTGCAGGAACCTTCCGAGCAAGTCCGACCGTTTCGGACATCTTCGCGGAGGGACTCATGACGCTGTCGGCAATTCCCGTCGAACCCATTCACCGTTCTCACGCGCGGAGGGCGGAAGAGGAGCCTGCGGAACGTCGCGCTGCGGGCAAGAAGCTGCGCGAGAGCGTGCCTCGAAAGGCTCATGCGAGCTGGCAAGCACCAGTGGGGCGCCGTGATCCGGTGGACTTGCTCGTCGAGACGTCGGCCGGGCGCGTGAAGGAGCTCTTGCCCATTCGCTACGGTCGAATGATGTCGAGCCCCTTCGCGTTCTACCGTGGAGGGGCGGCTCTCATGGCGGCGGACCTCGGGGGCACGCCGAGCACGGGCATTCGCGTGCAGGCCTGCGGTGACTGCCACCTCGTCAACTTCGGCGGGTTCGCCACACCCGAGCGACGGATCGTTTTCGACATCAACGACTTCGACGAGACCCTTCCGGCGCCATGGGAATGGGACCTGAAACGCCTCGTGACGAGCGTCGTCATCGCCTCGCAGCACAACGGCTTCGACGCCGCTGACGTACGAGAGGCCGCGCTCATGACGGCGCGCTCGTATCGGCGGCACATGCTCGCCTTCTCCGAGCTGAAGACCCTCGACCAGTGGTACCTCAGCATCGACGCCGAAGATCTCATCGACTCCATCCCATCGAACAAGAGGCGCGAGGGGATTGCCAAGCGGATCGAGCGCGCCGAGGAGAAGGGATTGCACGCCGACCCCATCCCCAAGCTCACGGAGGTCCTGAACGGCGAGCGCGTCATCAAGGACTCTCCGCCGCTCATCTTTCACCCCCAAGAGATGCAGAGGCCGGAGTTCGAGCAGTTCTTCCTCGACTCGTTCGAGTCCTATCGGAACACGTTGCGCCCCGATCGGCGCGAACTGATCGATCGCTTCCACGTCCAGGACTACGCCATCAAGGTGGTCGGTGTCGGAAGTGTCGGCACGCGTTGCGGCATCGTCCTGATGATGGCGGCGGACGACGACCCGCTCTTCCTCCAGATCAAGGAAGCGTGCGCCTCAGTGCTCGCCCCGTATGCCGGCAGGAGCCTCTTCGACAATCACGGCGAACGCGTGGTGCAGGGCCAGCGCCTCATGCAGGCTGCGAGCGACCTCTTCCTCGGTTGGAGTGTCGGGCCGAAGGGTCACCACTTCTACGTGCGGCAGCTGCGCGACGTGAAGATCAAGCCTCTCGTCGACGCGTTCAATCCGACCCGCATGAAGTACTACGGAGGGGCGTGCGGTTGGGCGCTTGCGCGCGCGCACACGAAGTCGGGTGATGCAGCCTCGATCGCCGGCTACCTCGGTAAATCCGAGCGCATCGACGAGGCCATGGTGGACTTCGGCGTCGCCTACGCACGTCAGAACGAGGCCGATCATCAGGAGCTCCTTCGCGCCATTCGCGAGGGCAAGATCGAGGCGCGGCCCGACTGAATCAGTGGCGGAGGAAGAAGGAGTTACGCCTTGGAAGCGGCTTGCTCCACCCGCTTCCGCTCCTTCTTCTTCAGCATCTTGCGATGTCTCTTGCGGGCCTCGATGCAGAGGAGGCCGTCATGATCGGTCTCGACGTCCACCTTGCAGAGACCGCACGGGACGTCCTTGCCCGCGTCGTCGACCACCTTGCCCGTACCGGGATCGAACGTCGCTCCGTGGTGAGGACACAAGATGCGTCCCCGCTTGAGACGGAGCGGGACGATCGCGAGATCTTTGTGCGGGCACACCGCGACGTAGGCCTTCACTTCGCCGCCAATTTTGACGACGCAGTAGGGAACACCGTCGTGGACGACGAGATGCGGTTCAGCCTCCGGGAGCTCCTCGGTGGTGGCGATGACAAGACGCGTACCCATGCGGGGCGCTCGTGCAAGTCCCGTGCGAATGTCCGCTCGAACGGCTACTTCTTCTTGTGACGTCGCCGGTTGTGTTTGCTGACGAGCGCGAGGTAGTCCGGCATGTCGAACGCCGTATCGCCCGGCGCTCGTTCCTGCGCTTGCGCCGCGTACGCAGGTAGTCGCTCCACCATCGCGCGCAGCTCGTCTTTCGCCGGCACTGTCGGATCTCGTTGCCACCCTTCGAGGGCGGAGGTGAGCTCCGGAATCTTGGTGCCAGCGAGATGGCCTCGCTTGACGAGATCGGCGTAACTCCGAGCGAGCCCGTCGCCGTCGAAGCGGTGCTGCGTCACGAGCTCGATCGCCACGCGCAGCACACCTTCGGCGTTGAGGCGGCCGTCTTCGAAAACGACGAATGCAGCCTGCAGGTAATTGTAGAACGGCACCACGCGCGGGCCGTAGACGTAGAAGTCGCCGGGGGGCGTCTGCTGCTCGAGATGGATGAGCACGCGCTCGACCGCGTCTTCGTGCTTGAGCGTATGGATCGACGTCAGGACGCCTTCGATCACGTCATCGTAGACGCGACCACGCTGGCAGATCTCGCGCACGAGGTCGGGGCCAGCACGCCCCGCGACGACGTCGGCATAGAGCGAGTAGACGAACGCGTCAGCCTCGGCGTCGTCACCGAAGAGCGTTTCGTGCACGCCCACGGCGCTTTCGCCGGCCATCGTACGCGCACTGACCAACGCCGGCAGTTTGTAGCCGAGCTGATCGCGAATCGCGCGGAAGCGCAGACGCAGCACGTTCTTCAAGTTCGGCTTCAGAATGAAGCTGTCCCAGCGGATGCCGTCGAGGCGCAGCTTGTCTTCGAGGCGCCGTCGCATCTGCTCCGGTGAGCCGGAGAGAATGTGGATCGATACGCCGGTGCGCGACATCTCGCGAAGCAGGGTGGCGGCACCCGGGTTGGTGCGCTTCTCGTCGGCGCGCTCGAACGCGGTGCGCACCAGGTCACGGACCGTGTCGAACTCGGTCCGAAGGTACGTCTTGTCGAGGTCCCAGCGCGAGATGTGGCGCACGACCTGGCTCTAGTCCTTTTTCCTTCGCGGCGCAGGTTCGGCGCGCAAAGCTTCGACGACTTTAGCTGGCGGTGGGCGCTTCAAGCGGCGAGGGGGCAAGAGCTCCGCTTCGCTCGGCACCTTCTTCGCGAGGAAGATGGCCGCGTCGAGCTTGTAGAAGTTGCGCGAGCGGTAGAACTTGAGCGCGTTGTCGTTGTTCTCGGCGACCTCGAGGACGAGGTGCGTGCATCCACGGACGCGCGCGAGGTGCTCGATTTGCTCGAGGATGAACGCGCCGATGCCCTGGCCCTGGAGCTCCGGATGCACCGCGAGCTCCTCGACGTAGAGCGGGCGCATGTCACGGTTCGAGAAGTACCGCTGGTTCATCCAGTTGTCGGTGCCGACGATCTCGAACGCGCACTCGGCGTAGCCGACGATGATGACCTTCTTGGCGATGGTCGCCTCGAAGAGGAGCTGCTCGACGCCCTCCTCCTCGTACACCTCGAGGAATCGCTTCTTCAGCCGCGGGCGCTGGTACTCGACGGTCTCTCGGTTGACGTCACGGAAACAGAGCTTGAGGAATTCCCAGGTCCGGTTCAGGTCGCGGCGGTGGATGCGCCGGACGCGCACCTCCGGAGGGGTGCGAAGGGAAGTGTTCGACGTCGGCTCCGGCGGCGGTGCCTGCTCGCTCGGCATGGGCGGCCCAGCATACCCCAGGTTGGGGCCCTCAGGGATTGCAGGCGGCGCCGGCTCCGCGGGCCACCGGGTTGCAGGCTCCCATGCCGAGGCCGGCGCAGGAAACCTTGGTGGAACGGCCCGCGGCGCAAAAGACGACGGATTTTCCGGCGTCGCCGCATTTCGCAGTCATCTCCCTGTCACACTCCATGTCGGTTGGAACCGTGCAGGCTGCGCGGAGACCCATTCCGGTGCAGCGCAGGCCGGAAGCTCCGCAGTCCGTGACCTTGATCCGGCCCGGCCCACCCTCGGGGCTTCCGCACTCGACCAGGCGATCACCTTCGCAGTGACGCGCGCCGAGCATCTCGCACCGGCGACGGCCGGGAAGCTCGCACGAGGCCGTCTGCTCGCCGTTTTCGGTCGCGCGCTCCTGGCAACTCGTGCCGGGTTTGCATGCGATTCGCTCGATGGCGCCGTCGCGGCACGAGATGACCGCATCGGCGCCGTCGCATCGCGCTTCGGGGGCGCCGAGAGGGCATTTCTGGAGGGAAAAACAGCCACGGATCGCGATGCCGCCGGCGCTTCGCTGCTCGCGACAGTTCGCGCCGAGAGCGGCGCAATCGATGACGCTGGCTTCTTCGCCCTCGTCGCCGCAGCTCACGAGACGATCGCCGTCACACGCGGTGACGACGCCTTTGCGTTCCGCACAGAACGAAGCGACGCGGGCATCGCCTCCGCCACGCTGGCACGCCTCGACCTGCTCGCACGTCTTCGCCTCTGCGAGACACGTGCGGAGTGGATCCTGGGCCGTCGGCCCTCCACGACCGAGCCACCAGTCGACGCACGCACCGGGGCTGCGGAAGCGCTTCGCGTCGTCGAGTTGTGTGCAGGATGCAAGCCTGACGCACGCGGACGCAGCCTTGGCCATCCACGCTGGATCCTTCGCGACGGGCGGGGCCGCAGGAGCCTTCGGGGGAGGCTCTTCGCCTCCGCACGCCACGAGCCCGACGAGCGTGCCCGCGAAAGCCCATGCTCGTCGGTAGCGGAACTTCATCCCTCTTCGCGTCTAACCCGGCGCGGCGGGGCTGTCACCTTTTCGCGCTCGCTCACGCTCGCTCGCGCTTCAGACGGCGATCGACTTCTTCAGGTCTTCGAGCGAGTGCAGGAGCTCGTGTGCGCCGGAGGCAAAGGCCAGCTCGAGGGCCTCGAGCAGGAACCGGTGGGCCTCGTCGTTGCGGTCGCGAATGGCCGAGACCTGGGCGAGCGCACCGAGCACGCGTGCGCGATCGCTGCCCGACGGACCTGCCATGTCGAGGGCTTCGCGCAGCACGCCTTCGGCGTCGGTGAAAGCTCCGGCGGCCGTGAGCACTTCGCCGAGCTTGCGAGCGAAGATGAGCACCGCGCGCATCGGGTCGTCGAGCTCACCGCGGAAAAGCTCACGACGCGCGAGGTCGAGACCACGACGGAGCGCCGAGATCGACCCGCCGAGGTCCCCTCGGGCGGCGGCGCGGCTCGCCACCTGCTCGAGCAGGATGAGCGCTTGGAACGTGTTCTGCGCGCTGTATTCGTGGAGTGCGCGCGCCTCGAGCGGCATGCCGTTGGCTTCGCCGATTTCAGCGCAGGTGGCGTGCAGGCTACGACGAACCGCGGCGGGGATCGTCGCGAGCACGACGTCGCGGATCAGCGGATGCGCGCAGCGGAAGGTCATGCCGCTCTGCTCAATCATGCCGGCCGCTTCGAGCACGTCGGTCGCGGGCGTGAGGTTCGTTCCCTCCGTGACGAGGCGCGCGATGATGCCGTCGTCGGCGTTGTCGCCGTAGACCGCGATGGCCTGGAGAACGCGGCGCGCATCCGGCGGGAGGCGTTCGACGCGGAGCGCGATGAGGTCGGCGAGGCGCGTGGGCGCGCGGCCACCTTGTTCGCGCGAGAAGCGAAGCAGCTGGTCGACGTAGAGCGGCGCGATGCCACGACCGCCGATCGTGGAGCTCGGCTTGCTCGTTCCGGCGAGGAGCCGCGAGACCATCCCGGGCGCCAGGCCCATGAGCACGCGCGCCGACGCGGTGCTGGCGGGCCACCCCGGGTCATGGCCAGGCGGATAAGTCACCACGAGGAGCGAAGGAACCAGCGGCGGCTCACCGACGGCGTCGGCGAGGGCCGTGCGGCTCGCGCCGTCGATGGCGTGGAGGTCGTCGACGGCGAGGATGACACGCTTGCCGCTCGCGCTGAGGCGTTCGCTCGCGCGCACGATGGCCCAGCGAAGTGCCTCGGCGACGGCGAAACGGAGCTCGTCGCTCGAGAGCTCGCCACGGCTTCCGTGCTCGAAGATGTCGGCCAAGCCACGACGAGCCTCGGCGCCCGCCGCGGACCAGTCCTTGGTGGTGCCGCCGTTCGTGGGAAGGTCCGCGAGCGTGACGATGGCGTTGCGCACCGCCGCGTAGCCAACCTCTGCCCAGCCGGGATCGGGACCGATCTCGACGACCTCGTGACCGCCGTTGCGAACCTTCTCGAGGAACTCGCGGAGGAGGCGCGACTTGCCCATGCCGACGTCGCCCACGATGCGCGCACCGACGAGCGAGCTACGGGCGTCTTCGAGGCGATCGTCGAGCCAGGCGATGTCTTCCTCGCGGCCCACGAATTCCAGGGGGAATTGCGCGCGGTCGCGATCGACGACGATCTCGCGTCGACCCGTGCCGGGCTCGATCGGAACGAGATTGCTCGGCGGCGGCGGCACGCTGGGCGCGGGCGGCGACATCGTCGGCTGACCGGCTCGCACCGCGGGCGGCGTGTGGATGGCGTGACCGCACTCGCCGCAGAACTTTTGGGTCGACGGGTTCGACGCGCCGCACGACGGGCACTTCACGCCGCCGCCGGGCAATGCGCGCGGGACCGTCGACTCGATGGTCGAGAGCGCGTCGGCCAGAGCCTCGGCGAACTCGTCGGCGTTGCCGAAGCGGTGGTTCGGCTCCTTCGCGAGTGCCATGAGGCACACGTCGGAGAGGAGCGACGGGATCATGCGCTCCGGAGAGACCGTCCGCGGATCGGTGGGCGTCTCCGTGATGTGCATGAGCACCACTTGCGTGGGGCTCTCGGCCTCGAACGGGAGCCGGCCCGTGAGGAGCTGATAGAAGATGACGCCGACCGCGTAGAGGTCGCTTCGCGCATCGAGCGGATCGCCGCGGCCCTGCTCGGGGCTCATGTATTCGGGCGTTCCGCACACGATGCCGGGGCTCGTGATGCTCGGCGTCGTGGCCTCGACCTTCATCTTCGCGAGGCCGAAGTCGACGACCTTGACGAAGTCGCCGCCGGTTCGAACCTGCTCGAGGATGATGTTCTCGGGCTTGAGATCGCGGTGGATGATGCCGAGGTGGTGCGCTTCGGAGAGCGCGGCGAGCACCTGGCGGAGAATGCTGACGATGCGCCGGAAGGAGAGGGGGCCTTCCTCGTACTGGACGCGCGCGAGGTCCTTCCCGCGCAAGAACTCCATGACGAGATAGAGCTGCCCGTCTTCGGTCTTGCCGAAGTCGATGACGCCGACCGAGTTGGGGTGGTTCAGCCGGCTCGCGGCGCGCGCTTCCGTGATGAAGCGAGCCGCGGCGTTCTCCTCGCCCACGAGATGCGGGTGGATGATCTTGACGGCGACCGTGCGCCCCAGATTCGTCTGCTCGGCGCGGTACACGCGGCCCATGCCGCCGATGCCCACGAGATCGAGGATGACGTAGCCGCCCGGCAGGGTTCGGCCGATGAGCGGATCATCAGGCGTCGTAGCAACCTTCCCGACGGGAAAGCCACACGAAGGGCAGAACTTGTGCGTTTCCTCGCACTGGTTCTGGCACTGAGGACAAGTCCGCATTCCCACAACGACCCTAGGGTAACGGCCAGGCTATCACGGCGAAAACCCGCAGAAAGACCTATTGCATAGGTCAATGGCGACACCCCTACGGCAGGCCATTCTTCCGAGGAATTCGGGGATGCGACCTCGCCAGCGTGGGCGCTGGGACCGCCGATGACGCACTGGCTCATGCGTGAGCGCCTCCGCTCGGCGCGTCCTCCGAACAAGCCCGGCCGCAGACAGAAATGAGAAGAATCCGTTGATGATTGGCCTCGTCGCGCTCGGTCCCGCTACGATTCCCCTGTGATCGGAGATCCGAGCGCGCCGCCGATGGGCGGCGAGGTCATGCCGCGGCGTGTGCCCCTGGGTGAGCTTCTCATCCAAGCCAAAGTCATTACTCAGGAACAGCTCGCGGAGGTCCTCGCGTCACCGCGCGAGCCCGGCAAGAAGATGGGGCAACTCCTCATCGAGCGCGGTTGGCTGAGCGAAGCGCAACTCACGCAGACGTTGAGCCTCCAGCTCAGCGTGCCGTGGGTGTCGCTCTATCACATCGATTTCTCGCGGCAGCTCTTGAACCGCGTGAGCCGTGACCTCGCCGAGCGTTACTGCCTGATCCCCATCTTCGTCCGCCACGTGAAGGGGCAGGGCGAGACCCTCTACGTGGCGATGGATGATCCGACGAACGAAGGTGCCCTCTCCGAGGTCTCGAAGCAGGCCGCACTTCCTGCGCGCCCCATGATCGCGTCGGCGTCGGACATCCGCAGCGCGATTCGCGTCTACTACGGCGAGCCTTCGACGCCGCAGATGGTCGAGATGCCGCTATCGGGCGACGTGCTACCGACGACCGTTCGTGAAGGCATTCGCGAAGGTCGTCGCGAGGTCGCACCGCCCGTTTCGACGACGACACCTGCGGTCCGTGTGCCGTCTCAACCGCCGCCTGCTCCGCGTCGTTCGTCACCTCCGCCTCCGCTTCCTGCGCGCGCACCCAAGCCGCCGTCGTCCGATCCCGACATGGCCGATGCGGCGCCGCCGACAACACGATCGACCCCGCCTTCGGCTGCCGCGCCCCCTCCCGAGAATGCACCGGTCCGTCCGGCGGTACGCGAGAGCAGGCCGGACGAGGGCACTGCGCGACGGCGCGGGGGCAAGATGGTGGCGCTCACGCTCCTCGACGGCACCACGATCAACCTGCCTTCGCGTGCGAGCCGCAAAGAGGCGTTCGGCCCGCAAGAAGGGCTCACCGCACGGGACTTCATCAGCGCGCTGCGCGCGAGCTCGCAAGGCGCTGACGCTGCCGAAGTGCTCGGTGAAAAGCCTCAATGGGAGCCGGTCGTCGCCGCGCTCCTCTCGATCCTGCTCCGCAAGGGTTTGATCGCGGATTGGGAGTTCGTCGAGGAGCTGCGCAAGATCTGAACGCCGAAGTTCAGGACCAGCTCGTCCTGCCTCGTCTCACTGCTCGCGCACACGAGGTTCTCGTGGTCACGCCCGTCGAGGGCGAGGTGCTCGACGTCGCTTTGCGCGTTCCCCCAAGGCAGCCGGTAGCCGACGAGGCTCGGGCTCGCCTGGACCATCTTGAGCGCCGTGGCGGTGTCGTTCGCACCGCCCGCGGTAACGATGAGCGTATCGATGACGCCTTCCTCGGCGCCGGGGACCGACTCGAAGGTCACCGCGCCGGTGGCGTCGGTCGTCTGCCGATCCTGACGTGAAAAGCCGTCCGTGCCGGTGATGGACAAGTCGAGCTCGACGCCCGCTTTCGGCGGCGACACCGTTGCGTGCGGAACGTACGGTTGTCGGACCTCGACCTTCACGGGGGTGACGGTCAAGCTCACCTTGTCGATGTCCGTCTTCTTCGGCACGAGCGCCTGGAACAACTGATCGGCCGTTGGATTCGAGAGCGCCCCGTTCGCGGTCGACTCCCAACCGTAAAACGCGCCCGCGCCGCCTTGTCGGAACACGTCTCGAAGCGACCTGGCGTCGGGATCGTCCGAAGGAGCAACGGCACCGGCGCTGCTCGGAGCGTCCACGAAAACCACGCTGTTCGGATAGGCAACGTTCGCGAAGAGCGTCGGTGCGAGGGTCCAGTACGTCTTTCCACGGAGGGAGGCGAGGCCTACGAGGTCACGAACGCGATCGCGTCCGAGCACGTCGGAGATTCGAGCGAGCGTGCCTTCGCCGAACTCGATCTCGGTGACGAGATGGCTGCCGAGCGTGCCGTCGAGGGCCGTCATGAGTGCGCCTTGCGTCGAGACGTAGAGCACGCCGCAGCCATCGAGAGCCGCGAGGAGCGTCGCGAGGTCGTCCGCCGTCTTCAGTCCGAATCGTTCGATCGTGAAGCTGACGCGCTCGAGCGAGGCTTGGATCGTGTCGAAGCGCTGCCCGAACGATTCGGTGAACGCCGAGACGAGGCACGCCTTCGTCACCCGCGGATAGGTCGTGGCCGTGCACCGAACGGAGCCGCCGCTCGCGGGGAGAAGCGGACTCGAAATGCGTGCGGCGAGCGACGACGTCATGGGCGACCACTCCGCGCGTTCCTTGCCGGCGACGAACACGTTCGCGCGAGCGCCCGACCGAAGCGTGGCGGTCAACGTGCCGCTCGTTTCTCGCAGCCCGACGTTCGCGACGTCAGCGTTCGAACGCAGGTTCGCCTCGAGCGCGGCCACGGGGTCGAGCGCTCCGTTGTGCACGTAGCCTTCGAAGTCGTCCGAAGCCTTCCGACCGAGCTCTGCGGCCGGTTGCACTTCGTCGTAGAGGGCCTGGTCGCCGGGCGAGAGGCCGGTGGGAGGCGACGTACTCGCGTCGGTGCCTCCTTGGTTCTCGCTCGAGCTGCAGGCCGCGGCGACCATGGTCAGCGCCAGAGCGCATCCACACGTGCGAATGCCGCAACGCATGCGTGACGTGCTGCGAATCCCACGCCAGGCGCGCGCGTGCGGCTACTTGATCGCGCCGCTTGCCCGCAGCGCGGCGACCGCCGCGTCGTCGTAACCGGCTTCGCGCAAGATCGCATCGGTGTGCTCGCCGCGTTGGGGCGGTGGCGCGTGGACGCGATCCGCAGGCGTCAGCGGCGTCCGCATCTGGGCGATCGTGCCCCACGGCGAGGGCATGTCGAAGAACATCTTCCGTGCGGCGAGATGCGCGTCGGCCCGGGCTTCCTCCGGCGAGAGGACGGGCTCGAGGCAGCAATCGCGGGTGCTTGCAAACTGCACCCATTCGTCGCGCGTGCGCTCGGCGAAGATGCCGCGGAGCTTCTCTTTGAGGACGGCCTGATGAGGACCGGGCGCGAGATCGGACATATCGGCTTCGATCCCGACGCCAGCGCAGAACGTGAGCCAGAACTTCGGCTCGAGCGAGGCAAGCGACATCGCCCGCCCGTCTTTCGTGGTGTACGTGGCGTAGGGCGCGAGTCCACCCCCGAGCGGCTCGTTCCCGCGATCGGTCGTGTGGCCCCCGAAGAGCATCCCGAAGCCGGCGATGGCGAAAGGCATGGCGGTCTCGATCATCGCCACGTCGACGACGCTGCCTTGCCCCGTTCGGGCGCGCTCCATCAATGCGCCCATGATCCCAATGACCGCGTAGAGACCACCGCTCACGTCGGCGAGCTGGAAGCCCGGTACGGTGGGCGGCCCGTCGGCCGGGCCTTGGAAGCCGAGCACGCCGCCGCGCGCGAGGTAGTTGAGGTCGTGACCGGCGCGCTGGGCGAGGGGCCCGTCTTGGCCGTAGCCGGTGAGCGCGCACACGACGAGTCGCGGATTCTCGGCGCGCAGCGTGTCGTGCGAGAGACCGAGCTTCGCGAGAACGCCGGGGCGGAACTGCTCGAGAACGACGTCGTAGCGTCGCACGAGTCGAAGCAGCGCCTCTTTCCCGGCGGGATTTTTCAGGTCGATGATCGCGCTCCGCTTGTTGCGGTTCAGCGCGAGGAAGGCTGACGACGTGGGCTCCGCCTGCCCCCCATGCACCTGCGGCGGCATCACCCGAAGGTAATCGCCGCCGCTGGTGTCTTCGATCTTGTCGACCTCTGCGCCCAGGTCCGCGAGGACGAGCGAGGCGAGGGGGCCGGGCAGGAGTCGCGAGAGATCGAGAACCTTGATGCCCTTTAGAGGCTGCATGGTCTCGACCGGCCCCGCCCCCCCGTCTCCCGCCTCACTTGTACGAGAAGAGCTTCTGGAGCTTCATCGCGAGCATCTGGTTGCCCGCGACCTTGAGCTTGCCCGCGAAGAACAGCTGCATGCCGTTCGCCTGGGGGTTCTCGACGAGCTTCTGGAAGTCCTCGGCCGCGATCGTGATCGTGCAGTCCGCCGGCTCCGAGCCTGCCTTGCAGACGGGACCCGTCGACGACACGTCGATGAACCACTCACCTTCTCCGGTGATGTTCATCTGGTACTTGGCGCCGATGGTCTTCGCGTCCTCGGCGTTCTTCTGGAGCGCTGCGGGGAGCTCTTCGTTGAACAACTTCTTGATGTCCACGGCCATCGGAGTCCTCCTGGGAAAAAGTGAATCGCGATTCAGCGAGCTATCAAGTGCGTAAGGTCGCGTCAAGGCTCGTCAAGACGTTCATGATGTCGCTCGCCTGAGCGCCGCAGGTCGACTCGCCAGTCTTGGGTGCGCCTTGGGTGCGCCTTTTCGTGTCTCGCGTGTCTCGCCGGTATCGGTTCGGGTACTTCAGGGATTAAGCGGTTCGTCGGCGCAGACGCGGTTCTTGCCATCGTTCTTGGCACGGTAAAGGCGCGCGTCGGCGAGGGCGATGAGCTCTTGGGGACCACCGTTCGGCGCCACGTCCGGCAAGGCAGCGACGCCGACGCTGATCGTCACCTTGATCGACGTGTCGCTCACGGGGATCTCGAGCTGGCTAATCGAGTTCCTAATGCGCTCGGCGAGCTGCACCGCCTCGAGCTTGCCGGTCGATCGCGCGATGATGACGAACTCTTCGCCGCCGTAGCGCGCCAGGAGGTCTTCGACGCGAATGAGCCGCTGCATCTGCGCGCTCACGAGGCGGAGCACCATGTCGCCCGCGAGGTGGCCGTAGGTGTCGTTCGTGCGTTTGAAGTCGTCGAGGTCGAGCAGGAGAACCGCGAGCTTGACCCGATGGCGCCGCGAATAGGCGACCTCGGCGGTAAGCCGTTCGCCGAAGTACTTCCGGTTGTAGACGCGCGTGAGGGCGTCTCGCGTGGACGACTCGTAGAGACGGCGCTGGAGCTGCTCTTCGGCGTCGTCGGTGATGGCGAAACGCATGATGACGTTCGGCCCGAGCTGAAGGCGATCACCTGCTTCGAGCTCGCTCAGCTCGATGCGCCGATCGCCGACGAATGTACCGTTCGTGGAGCCGAGATCTTCGACGTGGTAGCGACCGTCGGCGGCGCACGTGATGCGTGCGTGGCGACGGCTCACACCGCTGTCTTCGATCCACAGATCGGCTTCGGTGCCTCGACCGAGGATGTGGTCGGTGCCGTCGAGTGCGAAGACCTGGCCGGCGTTGATGCCGCTCAAGATGGTGAGCGTTGCGCGGTCTTTGGTCCCGGCGTTGGGGATCGTGATGACCGGATCGGTCGTGCGCTCGGCGGCGAGCTCGCCGTTGTGCCAGGAGTTGTCGGTCGACGACGGCGGCGCGAGGGGAAC
Source organism: Labilithrix luteola (assembly GCF_001263205.1). Lineage (GTDB taxonomy): Bacteria > Myxococcota_A > Polyangia > Polyangiales > Polyangiaceae > Labilithrix > Labilithrix luteola. The sequence continues at coordinate 2,695,611 of NZ_CP012333.1, read as the reverse complement.
TCCGCGACTCGAGGTGGGGCCGTTGGAGGAGGCCATCGTCGCTTCTTGCGACCCGGGCAGCGAAGGCGACGACGGCGACGGCGAGGGCGACGACCCGCCTGCTCCGGCCGCGCCACCCGCTCCGGGCGGGCCGAACGGGACCGCAGGAATCTTTCCGGTCTTGAACGGGTCCTTCATCGCACGAGGTGTGAGATTAGCGCAGAGTGCTTGCGGGCGGGCCGACAATTGCCTAGCGATGAAGTCCTATGGGCCTACTCGATGGAAAGGTTGCGATCATCACGGGTGCCGGCAACGGCATCGGCCGCGCGCATGCGCTTCTCTTCGCGAAAGAAGGCGCGAGTGTCGTGGTCAACGACGTCGGGGGCGCGCGTGACGGTTCGGCTGCAGGTGACACGAGCGCGGCGGATGCCGTCGTGCGTGAGCTCACGCAAGCCGGTGGCAAAGCCGTGGCAAGTCACGATTCGGTGGCAACCGCCGAAGGCGCCGACGCGCTGATCAAGAAGGCGGTCGACACGTTCGGTCGCGTCGACATCCTGGTCAACAACGCCGGCATCCTCCGCGACAAGTCGTTCACGAAGATGGACGAGGCCATGTGGGACTCGGTCATCGCCGTCCACTTGAAGGGGACCTTCCTCGTCTCTCAGGCCTTCGTGAAGCAAGCGATCGCGCAGAACTCGGCGGGCGATCCGAACGAGCGCAAAGGCGCGCGCATCGTCAACACGACGAGCGTGAGCGGCATGATGGGCAACTTCGGGCAGGCGAACTACGCCGCCGCGAAGGCCGGCATCTACGGCCTCACGCGCACCATGTCGATCGAGCTCCAGAAACACCGCATCACGGTCAACGCGCTCGCCCCGATCGCGAAGACGCGCATGACCGAAGATCTCCCGATGTTCCACGGCGTCGACACCATGACGCCCGAGCACATCTCACCCGCCGCGCTCTTCCTCGCCAGCGATCTCTGTGGCGACCGCACGGGGCACGTTCTCGCGGTCGCGGGCGCTCGCCTCTATGCCTTCAAGATCATCGAGACCCCGGGCAAGTTCAAGGACGAGGCGAGCGGTGTGTGGACGGCCCAGGAGATCGCCGACAACTGGGACGCCATCGTCAAGTCGTGACGCGCGCGCGTAGACCAAGCGCGATTTGCTGCAATCAAAAGAGGTAGGGCGAAGGACATCCCAAGGTCGTGCGAAGCATGACGCGCCGAAGGCGTTCGGGGGGAGGCTCGAAACCGGAAGGTTTCGAGGGGGACCGGAAGGTCCCCACGAGAGCGGGCTAAGCGCTGTTCGTGATCGAAGAGCACGAACGGCGTTCAGCTTCTTGCGAGCTGAGCGCCTCCCGCCACTTCGACGACCGAGCCGGTCATGAAGCCGTTGGCCGCCACCATGACGATCGCCTGGGCGACGTCTTCGGGGCGGCCGACGCGCGCCATCGGCAAGCCCTTGGCGGCCTGGGCGAAGTAGCCGTCCTTCTGATCTTTCGGCATCGCGTCCCACCACGGCGTGTCGATGACGCCGGGCGAAACCGCGTTCACGCGCAGGGGTGCGAGCTCGCTCGCGAGCGGTCGCACCATGGCTTCGATCGCGCCGTTGATCGCCGCGAGGCCCGACGTTCCGGCGTAAGCGAGCCTCGCCGAGACGGCGCTCACGAGGGTGATCGACGCGCGCACGCGGGGCAGCGCCGCCTTCAGCGTGGTGAGGTGAGCGAAGAGCTTGGCCTCGAAGCCACTCCGCAGATCGTCGAGTGCGAGCGTGGCGATGGGGCCGGCACCCTTGCCGCCGCTGAGCGCGAGGACGAGGTGATCGATCTCGCCGATGGTCTCGAAGAAGCGGTGAGCGCTGGCGGCGTCGGTGCCGTCGATGACGGCGCTCTTCACGTTTCCGATGCGCGCGGCCGCGGCCTTCGCGCGTGCCTCGTCGCGCCCGCCGATGACGACCTCCGCGCCTTCCGCCGCGAACAGGGCGGCCGTCGCTTCGCCGATGCCCGACGTTCCTCCGACGACCGCAACCTTCGAACCACGCACGCTTCCCAAAGCAGCTGTCTTCGTCGTCATGACCATGTCTCCTGGTGTTCCTTAATATCGGAACGATTCGTCTCGAAACATAACGAGACGGTTCGTCTTGTCAAGGCGCCCTCTTGGCTTTACCCAGAAGGACGTGAGCGAAACCGGCAAACGAGCCACTCGGCCCGGGCGACCCCGCAGCGAACAATCGCGTCAGGCCATCCACGCCGCCGTACTCGGCATCGTCGAAGCGAGTGGGTACGGCGCGCTCACGATGGATGGGATTGCCGCCGAGGCCGGAGTCGGCAAGCAGACGCTCTATCGATGGTGGCCGTCGCGCGGAGCGATGACGCTCGAAGTCCTTCGTGCGTTGGCGACGGAGAAGATTCCGAACCCGGACACGGGCTCGCTTCGGCGTGACCTCGTTCAATTCCTGTCGGCGACGTTCGAGCTGACGGGGAGCCAACCTGCCGTGCTGCCGATCCTCCGTGGCCTGATGGCCGAGGCGCAGCTCGATCCGCCGTTCCTGCAGCAGCTCCAGGATGAGCTCATCGAGCCGCGTCGCGCGGCACTGCGCGAGCTCTTCCATCGTGCAAAGTCACGCGGTGAGCTCCGGCCTCGGTGCGACGTCGAGCTCTGCATCGACCTCGCGTTCGGCGTACTCTGGTATCGGCTTCTCACGAGTCGAACACCGCTGACCTCGGCGCTCGCGCAAAAGCTCGCCGAAGTGATCTCCCGCGAAGCCTTGCGCGCGGTGTAGGCTGCGTCACGATGGACCCGGATTTCTGGAAGGCACGCTGGGCTGAAGGACGTATCGGATTCCATGAAGGGCATGCCAATGCCCTGTTCGCCCGTCATGCGGACGCGTTCGCCGGCAAGAGCCGCATTCTCGTTCCGCTCTGCGGCAAGTCCGAGGACATGGCCTACCTCGCGTCGCGCGGACACGAGGTTTGCGGGATCGAGCTCGTCGAAGATGCCGTTCGGGCGTTCTTCCAGGAGCACTCGATCGAGCCGAGCGTTCGCAAGACCGATCACGCGACGGTCTACGAGGCGCAGGGCATCACGATCTTCGCTGGCGACGTCTTCTCCGTCACGCGTGAAGACGTGGGGGCGGTCGACGCCCTCTATGACCGCGCGGCGCTCGTCGCGCTGCCTGCGGAGCTGCGCAAGAAGTACGTCGCGCACGTGCGCTCGCTCTTGCCGCAAGGCGCGCTCGGCATGCTCGTCGCCTTCGAGTATCCGCAAGAGCGCATGCCGGGGCCTCCCTTCTCGGTGGACGAGAAGGAGGTCCGGTCGCTCTATGCGGGCGCGCAGGTCGAGCTCCTCGAAGAGGCGGCGGCGAACGAACATCGTTTCGCCCAGGCCGGCTTGGTGCCGACGGAACGCCTCTATCGAATCACGCTCTGACGCACGCGCTCCCGCGTCGGTCCGCGCGGATCAGGCGTCCTTCGTGAAGCCTTCGGCCTCGAGCGCCGCCTGGATGGACGGGCGCTCGAGAAGGCGTGCGTAGTAGGGGACGAGCGCTCCTTTGAGCTCGCCCTTCACGAACGTCTGCCACGCGCGAAGCGTGTAGAATGCATAGCCGTCGGCGACAGTGAACTGCTCGCCCATGAGGTAGGGCTGCGCTTCGACCGCGTTGCCGACAACGCCCAGGCGGAGCTCGAAGCGCTCGCGCATCTTGGTCTTGTACTGCTCGCTCGCGTCGGGCGAGTAGAACGGGGTCAGGCCTTTGTGGAGCTCGGTGGCGATGAAGTTGAGCCACTCCTGCAGGCGAACGCGCTCGAACGTGCCGGGCGCCGGGGCGAGCTTGGACTCCGGGCGGAGATCGGCGATGTACTGGACCATCACCGCGGTCTCGGTGAGGAGCTGCCCGTTCTCGAGGGCGAGCGCCGGAATGTAGCCCTTCGGGTTGACCGTCACGAAGTCGGTGCCGTCGTCGAGCTTCTTGCCGCGCATGAAGTCGACCCTCTGCAATTGGAACGGAAGCTTCGCCTCGCGGAGAGCGATGTGAGGGGAGATCGAGCAACCACCGGGGGCGTAATAGAGGGTCAGCATGAAGGCCGAGAGTGTGCCGTGCGCGCCGGCGCCTCGAAATAGGAAAGACCGTGATTTTACCTGATTGCAAACGATCCATGGAGGCACGGCCGGGCTCGCGTCTCGTCACGTCGGGTCAGGGCGCGTCGCCCTCGATCATCCCTCGTATGGGTTGGTCACCCAGTTGAGGGCAATCGAACGGACATGCTCCGCTCGAACCAGACCTTCCCGGTCTTGCCGATGAAGCTCGATTCCGGCGCGACGCTCTACAACGGCACGCACTTCGGCACGCTCGCCGAGGGCTCGTACCACGCGAGCGTCACCGGCAAGAACGGTTGCTCGGGCACGGCCGCGATCGACTTCAAAGTCACTCCGAAGGTGTCGACGAAGAAGGTGCTTGGCAAGCCGACGATCTCCTTCTGGCGCGTGAAGGTCCGCGCATACAAATTCAAGACCGAGTTCGAGTGGAGCGATTGGCTCGAGTTCAAGGTCGATCAGAACTGAGCGGCCTGACGACTCACTCTTTCGGACCGCGCGGGCGCGCCACGGAGCGCGGGAGGATGAAGGCGCCGAGCGTTCCTCCGATCGCGAGTGTGCCTCCGATGCCGAGTGCCCACACGCCCGTCGAATCGTCGCTGCGCATCGTGCGGAGCATCCCCCAGGTCGCGACGCCGTAGCCGACGCAAGCGATGCCGAGCGAGATCAGTGGTGCCACGCTGCGATCTTCGATGAAGCGCGTCGCGGGGATGTCGGCGACGGCGGCCTTGGGGCCCGGCGTCGTTCGGTCCACGTTCAGAAGGCGAGCCTCACCCTCGGCGAGTGAGATGGTCCAACGCGGGCCGCCGGGCACGACGACGACGTGAACGCCTGGATCGACGCGAAGCCGCGCGCCCTCGGCGACGTGAAGCTCGACGCCGTCGACGAGAATGGCGCCACTCGCACCCACGATGCTGATCGTCGGAATGCGCGGTTCGAGCGCTGCGAGATGCTCGCGCGCGAACCTCTCGCGGTCCGCGCGCCCGTCATGAAGCGCCCGTCCAAGCGACTCTTCGTAGTCGGCATACGCCGCCGCCAGACGGCCCGTGCGTTCGTGGCAGAGGGCGAGATTGAGGCGCGTGCCTCCGCCGGCATCGAGGCGTTCGCTCTCTTCCAGCTTGGGGCACGCTTCCTGGAAGCGTCCTGCATCGAGGAGGGCGCGTCCTTCCTCGAAGAGCCTCTCGGCGCGCGCCTGCGCGGACGGCTCGGCCATCGCCGTTCGAGCGAAAAGGAACGGAAGCAGGAGCGCGAGGAAGAAAGTTTGCGACCGCCGGACCCGACCGCGCTCCTCGGAGACGAACTCAGCACGAGGAGATGTCATGAAGTCCGGATTCGCCAACTTCGTCAGGTTTGCGTCGATTCTCTTGGCGGGCGGCGCGCTCGCGCTGCCGCTCACCGCACACGCCGCCGATGGGCGGGTGAGCGTGGAGTTGAAGGACGGCTCCTCACTCCGCGGAGAGGTGGTCGAGAAAGTGCCCGGCAAGGTGCTGAAGGTGCAGCTGGCGGGCGGCGAGGTTCGGACGATCGCGTGGGAAAGCATCGCTCGTATCGAGGAGCCACCGGCGGCGAAGGAGTCGCAACCTTCCGACTCCGCGGCCGCCGCGCCGGTTCCGAACGGAGTCACCATCCACCTCGATGCGGACGATCCCCACGCCACCTTGCAGCGTCGCATGGGCACCTCGATGTTCGTCATCTCGACCGCACGCGGAACGGCGACCGGCGCGGGCGAAGCCTGGGAGGACGTCTGCGTGTCGCCGTGCGACGCTCAAGTGCCCAAAAACCAGACCGTTCGTGTGGCGGGCGACGGCGTCACGCCGTCCGCCAACTTCGTGCTCCAGCGCGATGCGAAGCTCGACGCGAAGACGGGAAGCGCGGGGCTCCGCGTGGGCGGCATCTGGCTGACCTCGCTCGGGCTCACGGCCGCGCTGACCGGAGGGCTCTTGCTCGCCCTCAACCGCGACGGCGTGGACGGCGAACCGATGTTCTCTCCGACGCTGACCTATGGCCTCCTCGGTGGAGGCGCGCTGGTGACGGGGGGCGGGATCGCGATGATTGCCTCGAGCGGAACGAGCGTGCGCGACGAGCGCGGAACGAACATCGCCACAGGGCCAACGCCTCCCAAGGCGTTCGTCATCCCGGCCACGTTTGCATTCTGAACCGAACCGCTCCCGCTCGGGGCCAAGCACTTGGCCCGCGCCTCCGCGAGGCCTAAGCTCCGCGGCAGTCCTCACATGTAGGCAGCGCTCGCTCGGAGGACTTTCGGCGTATATGCCTTGCCGTAAGTCCTTGCGCGCGAGGCGCCACCGTAGAACAAGGATTGCTGCACCATGTCAAACACGCCGATTCGCTTCGAGGGAACGTTCACTGCCATCGTCACTCCGTTCAAGGACGACGCGGGCAAGTCCATCGATTGGGACGGCTACGACAAGTTGGTCGCGGCGCAGCTCGACGCGAAGGTCGAAGGCATCGTTCCGTGCGGCACGACGGGTGAGAGCCCCGCGCTCGATCACGAAGAACAGCTCGAGCTGATTCGCCGCACGGTGAAGCTCGCGAAGGGCAAGGCGATCGTGCTCGCGGGCACGGGATCGAACTCGACGCGCGCCGCCATTCAGCTCTCGCAAGCGGCCGAGCGTGCCGGCGCCGACGCCGTGATGGTGGTCGTTCCCTACTACAACAAGCCCACGCAGGAAGGGCTCGTCGAGCACTTCGTCGCCGTGGCCGCATCGGTCAAGGTGCCGGTCGTCGTCTACAACGTTCCGGGCCGCACCAGCGTCGACCTCTCGGCCGCGTCGCTCGCGAAGATCTGCGAGCGTTCGCCGAACGTCGTGGCCACCAAGGAAGCGACGGGCAACGTTCTTCGCGCGCAGGAGATCGTCCGCACCATCGGCGATCGCATCAGCGTCCTCTGCGGTGACGATGCGCTCACGCTCCCGATGATCGCCGTCGGCGCTCGTGGCGTCATCAGCGTCTCGTCGAACGTCTATCCCGCCGAGGTCACGCGGGCGACGCGCCTCGCGCTCGACGGCAAGTTCGAAGAGGCTCGCCGCGCGCACCTCGCGCTCTGCGCCGTGCACGAAGTCATGTTCGTCGAGGCAAACCCGGGGCCCGCGAAGGCCGCTCTCGCGCATCGCGGCCTCATCGGCGAAGTCGTGCGTGGACCTCTCGCGCCTGTGTCGGCCGCGTCGCGCGCCAAGGTCATCGAAGTGCTCGCCGCCTACGAGGCTCGCAAGTCATGAGCGCCTCGCAGGTTCGTGTTGCCGTTCTCGGCGCGACCGGTCGTATGGGTCGCGCCGTCACACGCCTCGCCCACGAAGGCGGAATGAAGGTCGTTTGCGCGATCGGCGCTTCGGACGAAGGACGTGATGCCGGCGAGCTTGCTGGTGTCGGCACGCTCGGCGTTCCGGTCGTGAAGCACGTCTCGGCCATCGCCCATTCCGGCGCGGACGTCGTCGTCGACTTCTCCACGCCCGCTGCGCTCGCCGAGGCGTCTGTGGTTTGCGCCAAGTCCAAGATCGCACTCGTGAGCGGCACGACGGGCCTCAACGAGAATGCGCTCGCCGCTCTCGCGGACGCTCATAACCTCTGCGCGGTTCTCTGGGAGCCGAACATGAGCGTGGGCGTGCACGTGCTCTCGATGCTCGTGAAGCGTGCCGTCTCCGCGCTCGGTCCGTCGTTCGACATCGAGCTCGTCGAGACGCACCATCGCGCGAAGGTCGACGCGCCGAGCGGCACCGCCATTCGCCTCGCCGAGGTCGCGCGCGAAGCGCGAGGTGGCGAGTTCGTCTACGGTCGCGAGGGACGACCCGGTCCTCGTCGCTCCGAAGAGATCGGCGTCCACGCCGTTCGTGGCGGTGACGTCATCGGCGACCACACTGTCTTCCTGTTCGGCGAGGGGGAGCGCATCGAGCTCACGCATCGCGCGTCGAGCCGCGATCTCTTCGCCCACGGAGCACTGCGCGCTGCGCGCTGGCTCGCGGGCCGCCCTGCGGGGCGCTACACGCTCGCCGAAGTCATCTCCTCGAGCTGACGACGTCGGCGTTCGCGGTCAGGCGCGTTCTGGAGCGAGCCCCGCTTGGTCGCAGTGACCCAAGCGGGGCGTTGAGAGCGAGCCCCGCTTGGTCACAGTGACCCAAGCGGGGCGTTGAGGACAGGCGTTCAGAACGCGCCGTTGATCATCACGCCGCCCGAGTTGGCGCCGAACGTCGGCACGATCTGCGGGCGCTTCGGGGCCGAGGCGGTCTTCTCGCTCGAGCCGTTCGTGAGGAGCAAGTAGAGGCCGGTGCCGATGGCGACCGCGCCGACCGCGCCGCCGGCGATGGCGAACGCGGACGCCGTCTTCGAGCGGTTGTCGATGTTGCAGAACTCCTGGTCTCCGCTCGGCTCGCACGGCTTCTGACCGGCCTCGACGCGCTTCGCGACCTCTTTGCCGCGATCCTGGAGCTCGCCGTAGAAGAGCGCCTGCTGTACCGCGACGGCGCCGAGGATGACGCCCGCGCCGAGCACGACGCCGCCGACGACGGTGCGGGTGGGGAAGGGCTTCTCCGCGTGAGGGGGCTCGGTCTCCTGCGTGGGCGCGATCTCGACGACGGCTTCCTTGCCGATCACGACGAGCACGTTGCGCTTCGACGAAGGGATGCCGGTCGACGCGACTTCGATCGAGTGGCCACCGGGCGCGAGCTCGATGCGTGCCGTGCCCTTTTGCAGAGGCACGCGTTTCTCCCCGTCGACGACGACTTCGCCGTTCAGCTCACCGGCTTTGACGACGACCACGCCGAGCGCGGTTCCGCCGAGGCGCTCGACGATGCGCGCCGCGACCTTTCGCAGCGTGTCGTCGTTCGCGTCTTTCAGGTTGTCGGCGTAGCTCTCCTTGAGCACGGTGTCCGACTTGTTCTTCTGGTAGAGATGGATCTCGGCGGTGACCTGACCCGTCGTCGGTCCGCGCGTGACGAAGCCCCAGATGTAGCGCTCGGCTTTGATCTGCTCGGAGATCTTCTGCTGGCAGTCCGCCGGCGGGTGCGACGGGCACTTGAGCGCAGCCGTCAGCATGCCGAGCGACTGCGTGGTCTCGATGAGCGACCAGCCCTGCGCGGCGCGGACGCGTGATCGAAGCGCGCCCGTGAGCGCGTCTGCCTGCTCCTCGGAGTCTTCCGAGTCGAGGGCGAGAACGGCCACCGGAACGGTGTGGGCGCCAGGCTGATCGGCATGTGCCCGTCGCGGCGTGGCGACCACGACGAGCATGACCAAAGCAGCCAACACGACGAGCGCGAGCCACGAGCGTTTCATGGGGTGGGAATCGTATCGCGCTTTCACGGCTGGGATCAAAGGAGGTAGCGTGGCGGCGTGCGTATTACCGGCGGGATCTGGCGCTCCCGGGCCATCAAGGCGCCAAAAGGCATGACGACGCGTCCGACGTCGGATCGCGTTCGCGAAGCACTTTTTTCGATGCTAGCGGCCGACGGCGTCGTTGGTGGATCGTCTACGCCCCGGGTCCTCGACCTCTATGCGGGCAGTGGGGCGCTCGCCTTCGAGGCGCTCTCGCGCGGCGCGAGCCGAGCCGTGCTCGTCGAACATGGGCGCGATGCGATCGGCGCGATTCGGGACAACGCTCGTGCGCTCGATGCCGCCGCCCGTGTCGAACTCGTGACGACGAAGGTGGAGCGTGCAGTTGCGCAGTTGCAAGGCCCGTTCGACCTGATCTTCGCGGATCCACCGTACGCGGACGTACGTACACCGCCCTTCGCCGCCATCTTGGAAGGAATCGCGCGGATCCTCGGCCCCGAAGGCACGTTCGTGCTCGAACACTCCTCGAACGACGATGCGCCGGTGATCGCGGCGCTCGAGTTCGATCGCAGCCGGGAGTACGGCGATACGACGCTGTCGCTCTATCGCTGCTCGTAGACGGCCGGCGTCCGGTTCTCTAGAATCGGCGCCTCCGAACAGGTTCATAAAAGAATGTCTTCGAATGCACCTCGCCCCTCCACGCCGCCGGCAGGGGTACCGAGCAGCGGGAACGGGAAGTACATCGTCGTCGCAGCCCTGCTGCTCCTTGGCGTCGGGGGATTCATCGCTTGGAAGAGCACCCAGAAGGGCCCCGAGGCGGTGACCATCTCGATGGTGCCCGATGCCTCGGCCCCGACGGCGCCCCCTCCCTCGCGCAACGAGGAGGATGACATCCCTCCTCCTGCTCCGGTGGAGGATGCAGGGCAAGACGCGGGCAAGAAGGTCGGAACGACCGCGCCCGCGAACACTGGCTGCGAGGTCAAGACCTGCACGGGTCAGAGCTATGCGGAGCTCGACAGTGCGCTCATGTACCGCGTGAAGCAGTCGCGTCGTCGTTGCTACGACCCTGCGCTCGCGCAGGACTCGACGTTGCGTGGCAAGGCCACCGTCTCCGTGCGCATCGGCACGAACGGCCAGGTGTGCAACGCCGGCGTGGTCAGCAGCGATCTCGGCAACCCCGCGGTTGCGTCGTGTGTCGCGAACAGCTTCCGCGGCTCGAGCCTTCCCGCTCCGAAGGGCGGCTGCGTCGACGTGAACATCCCCGTCAATTTCGTTCCGGGGCAGTGACGTGACGATGCCGCTGCGTCGCGCTCAGCGCCGTGCGGCTCTCGTGGCCATCGCTCTCTTCGCGCTCGCGCTCCAGGCCGTGCTCGTCGTTGCATGCACCGACGGCACCACGCCTGATTGCAGTGATCCCGCAACGCCGTGTGGTCCGCTCCTCTCGAGCGACGTCGTGGACGGGAGCACACGCTCGCCCGAAGCATCGGCGGACTCGACCGTGGCCGACGGGAGCGACGCGAGCGACGGCGACCTCGACGCGAGTGACGAGGGGTGAGCGCCGTGCGTCGCGGTTCGTTCGGCATCGTCATTTTCGCGGGCTTCACGTGGCTCGCCGCCATCGCGTGCGGCGAGTCGCGCTCACCCATCGGCGAAGAGTGTCTTCGCAGCGATGACTGTCTCTCCGGAGTCTGTTCGGATCGCGTTTGTGTGTCTGCTCCGCCGCTCACGCTCGGCGGTGGCTCGCCTCCCGCGGACGAACAACCGGACATCCCGACGGGCGGCGCTCAGAGCTCGAACGACGGCGGTGATGCTCAGTCTCCGAGAGACGCGGGCTCGGGCGGATGACTTCGGAAGCCGGCGCGCCGCGCAAAGAGCGACCGATTGCCCATGGCGTCACGCATGGCGTGCTGCTCACGATCGCTTACGACGGCAGTGCGTTCTCGGGCTGGGCGGCGCAGCGTGACACGCGGACCGTCGAAGAGACCGTGCGCGGTGCGATTCGCGCGCTCGATCCTCGTGCGGACGGTCCTCGTGGGTGTAGTCGCACCGACGCAGGCGTCCACGCGCGCGGTCAACGCGCGGCGTTCGACGCAACGCTCCACATTCCGCCGCGCGGCTGGGTTCTGGCGCTCAACCAGCACCTCCCCGACGACGTGAGCATCCGAGCAGCTCAGGTCGTACCCGTCGGGTTTCACCCACGATTCGCCAGCCGCATGAAGCGCTACCGTTATGCGCTCGTGTTCGACAAGGTTCGCGATCCGCTTCTGCGTAACCGCGCTTGGCGGATCGGCTACGAAATGGACATGGCGAAGATGCAGCGAGAGGCAGCTGCGATCGTGGGTACACACGATTTTGCGGCCTTTCGTTCGGCAGGTGACGAACGGGACGTGACCACGCGTACGATTGAGTCCGTGACCGTCGCGCCGTCGCCGTCTGACCCGCACCAGTGGAGCATCGCGTTCGAAGGTTCGGCGTTCCTCTACAACATGGTGCGCATCCTCACCGGGACCTTGGTTGACGTCGCTCGAGGTCACCTGCCAGAAGGCACGATCGCCAAGGCGCTCGCCTCGAAGAATCGAGGTGACGCAGGCCAGACGGCACCGGCTCACGGTCTGCTTCTCGAGCACATCGAACTTAATCTTCCCGAGGGGGCGGGGGAAGCATGGCCGCCGTGACCAAGCCGAGCTCGGTCATCGTTCGCGCGGCCAACCCCGAAGAGGGGGTTGCGATCGCCGGGCTCTGGCGCGAGCTCTGGGACGTGCACGAGGTTTGGGGAGGTTATGCCGGCACGCGTGATCTGCGCGTCTACGATCAGCTGGCAGCGCGTCTCTCCGAAGATGCCCGTGTTCGCGCCGGTCAGCCCATTCTCGGGAGGCACATCCACCTCGTCGCGCAGACGGCCGAGGGCGTCGTCGGCCAGGTCGAGGGATGGTTCGATCGCCACGGCGTCGACGAGACCACGCCGTACACCTGCGAGGTGCGTTCGCTCATCGTCTCGGCGCGCGCACGTACTCACGGTGTCGGAACCGCGCTCCTCCAGGAGCTCGCGCGCATCGCGAAGCAGATGAGCCGCGGCGCTCCGGTGGTCATGGCCGCCGAGGTGCTCGAGCCCAATCCCGCGCACTCCTTCTACGCACGCGTGGGCTACACGCCCGTGTCGTGGACGGCGCGCATCGACACGCGCGGGGCGACCGATGCGCCCTCGTACGGATTCGGTGCACGCCAGGCCGTGCCGAACGACGCGCTCGCCATCGCGATGCTCGATCCGTCGCTGGCCGAGCGTCGACGCGCTCAGGGAGACGTGCGATTCGATCGCCCGCGCGCGGTCGACGCCACGTTCGTGGGCGCGCTGGCCTCGCACCTCGCGCGTCCGTTCGGCTCGTACGATCAGTGCGAGCTCGTCGTCGTCGACACGAACATGGTCGTCCGCGCGAGTGCGAGCCTCACGGTGATGTCGCTCGACCCGCCGTTCGTTCCGGCTCGACGCGGACTCCTCGGTCGTTTTGCGCTCGATCCGGCGCTTCCACCCGCGCCGCTCGTCGAGCCGCTCGTGCGCCTCGGCAAACGCATGGCGCTCGCACGAGGCGCAGGAGCGCTCGAACTCACCGATCTCGACCCGCCCGGCGCGCCGATCAACGAAGCTGCACGACTCGCCGGCGCAACGCCGTGGTCGCGCATCGTCGAACGCTACGCCTGAAGGCGCGCTTCATTCGGCGTGCGTCGTCAGCTTCAAGCCGATGATGCCCGCGACGATGAGACTCAAGAACGCGATGCGTGCCACGCTCGCGCGTTCGCCGAGGAGCGCCATGCCGCCGATCGCGGCGCCGACGGCGCCGATGCCGACCCAGACGGCATAGGCGGTTCCGATCGGCAGCGTCTTGGCCGCGCGACCCAGCAAGACGAAGCTCGCGACGAGCGCCACGATCGTGACGATGGTGGCGCCGAGGCGCGTGAACCCGTGCGAGTACTTGAGGCCGATCGCCCAAACGATCTCGAGCAAACCGGCGACGACGAGCGAAACCCAAGCCATGATTCCTCCATCACGGCCCGTCTTTGCATATCCCGGTACGGGTCGACCTCGTCGGGGCCGGCGAACGGGTTGCTGACTCCCCGGACGCCGACAATTGGTTGTGCATGTTCGAAGCGCTGGCTTCGTCTGACCGCAGATATATAGGTCGCGCGGCCAGACTGGCAAATGCCTTTCGGGCCGCGTTTTGCCCGCGCGGGCGGCGCTTTGCTAGTGTGCGATGGTCACGGTCGTGTTGGGGGGCTCCTTCGCACGCGTCTTCAGCACTTTTCGTCGTCAGTTTTCGGAGGCGTCATGGTCGGTCGCGTTTCGTTTCACCGTTCTTCTCTTGCGGTCGCGCTCGGGGTCGCTGCGGCCGCGCTCGCGCCCTCGGCCTCTGCGCAGCAGGCCGCTCCGACCGACAAGCCCGCGCAGGCCGCACCGCCGCCTCCTGCCGCTGCAGCTCCGGCGGCCGTCGCCGAAGCACGCAGGCTCTCCGATGCGTTCGTCGCCGTCGCAGAACGCGTCAGCCCGAGCGTCGTCCAGATCGACGTCACGTCCCGCGACGAACAAGCCGACCAGGTGCTCCGTTTCTTCGGCCGCAACCAGGACTCGCCGATCGCGCGCGGAACGGGCTCGGGCGTGGTCTTCACGACCGACGGCGCCATCCTCACGAACAACCACGTCATCGACCACGCGCTGACGATCAACGTTCGCTTCCGCGACGGTCGTTTTCTCCCCGCGAAGCTCGTCGGCCGCGATCCCGGCACCGACCTCGCCGTCATCAAGGTCGACGCCACGGGCCTCATCGCCGCCAAGTTCGGCGATTCGGATGCCTCGCGCGTCGGCGAGTGGACCGTCGCCATCGGCTCTCCGTTCGGCCTCGGCTACACCGTGACCACCGGCGTGCTCAGCGCGAAGGGCCGCGGCGGCCTCGGCATGAATGCCATCGAGGACTACCTGCAGACCGACGCGAGCATCAACCCCGGCAACTCGGGCGGACCGCTCTGCGATCTCAACGGCAACGTCCTCGGCGTCAACACCATGATCGTCGGCCGTGGCTCGGGCATCGGCTTCGCGGTCCCGTCGAACCTCGCGCGTCGTGTCGCCGACCAGCTCCTCAAGAACGGACGCGTGCAACGTGCATGGATCGGCGTCGGCATCCAGGACCTCACCCCCGAGCTCGCCACGGCGATGAAGGTCGACCCGCGCGCCGGCGCTCTCGTCAACTACGTCAACGACAACGGACCTGCGCAGAAGGCGAACATCAAGCCGGGTGACATCATCGCGGGCGTCGGCGGAAAGAAGGTCGGCGACGGTCACGAGCTCACGCGCGAGACGCTGACGCACGAAGTCGGTCAGACCGTGCCGCTCGAGATCATCCGCGACGGCAAGAAGTACGGCACCAGCGCCGTCCTCGCCGCGCGTCCCGAGGCGGCCGTTCCTCCGCTTCCCGTTCAGCAGCAGGGCGTTCCGCAGTCCGGCCTCGGCCTCAGCGTGCGTGACATCAGCCCCCAGCAGGCCGCGCAGATCGGTCTCGCTGCCAAGCCGCTGCCGGTCATCACCAGCATCAACCCGGGCTCGCCGGCCGACCGCGCAGGCCTCAAGCCGAACGACGTCGTCATCGAGGCCGACGGCATCACCGAGCCCACGTCGGCGCAGCTCGCCGAAGCCGCGAAGGACGGCCAGTTGCTCCTCCGCGTCCGCCGTCGCGACCAGACGTTCTACGCCGCGATGCGGAAGTAACGAAACCTCGTTCGAACAAGGCGCGTCACCACTCGATGGTGTCGCGCTTTTTTCGTTCATGGAGTGAGTCTCCTGACGCGAGAGACGATCCGCTTCTATTCCGTTGGCGACGAGTACGGCGAGTTCTCGAACTTCGCCGCGTATCCGATCCGCCTTCGTGGCAAGTCGTGGCCGACCACCGAGCACTTCTTCCAGGCGCAGAAGTTCGAAAACGAGCGTGACCGCGAAGACGTGCGAGCCGCTCGTACGCCGATGCTCGCCGCGCGGATGGGACGGGATCGCAAGCGGAAGCTTCGGCGCGACTGGGAGTCGGTGAAGGTCTCCGTGATGCGCGAAGCGCTCGAGGCGAAGTTCACCCAGCACGACGACCTGCGCGCGCTCCTGCTCGCGACGGGCGACGCGCTCCTCGTGGAGCACACCGAGAACGACGACTACTGGGGCGACGGCGGCGATGGGTCGGGGCGAAACGAGCTGGGCCGCCTACTCATGGCCGTCCGCGATGCGCTGCGCACGGCCCGAGAACGACGCGGATGACTCAATTCCCTTCGAGCAGCGGCGCGAGCACGGTGGCGGAGAGATAGTTCGTGAACTTCACCGCGCCTGGCTCGCTCAGGTGGTCGCCGTCGACGAAGTCGATGTTCTCGAGGCCGGGGAACGAGTTGAGATCGACGAAGGGAACGTTGGTCTCGTTCGCGATCGCCTGAACGGCGTCGATGTACTCGTAATAGACGTGCGCGTGGTCGTGGTACCAGTCGAGTTGGCGCGACTGAGGCGTTCCGATAATCGCGACCTTCACGCCCGCGCGCTGGAGTACCTGCACGGCCTCGCGGACGAAGTTGACCGACGGCTTGCGGATGGCGCTCCCCTTGCTCTTGTCCATGAGGTCCGCGTAGCCGACCGCGCGGCCGCGTGCGCGGGTGTCCTGCGTGGTGGCCGAGAGGCGCGGGCCCATCGTGATCCAGCCGTGATCCTGAAAGGAGAGCGGCGGAGGAATGGTGCCGTCCTTGAGCGCGTTGACCACGTCGGTGCGGAACTGCAGGAGACGCGAGGCGCCGTAGGCGATGCTGTTACCGGCCTCCTCCGTGTTCGGGAGGATGGTGCCCTGTGCGAGGAGGACCGAGTTCTCGGGATTGACTCCTGCGCTCACGTGCAGCGAGGCGACCGTATCGCAGCAGCTGAAGAGAGCAGGCGTGACGCCGATGACGAAGGCCTTCGGCGGCGGCTTGTGGCGTGCCGCTTCGTGCGCGGCGATGAGGAAGATCGGCGTGGTGCCCGACGGGATCCCCATGTTGTAGAGCTGGTACGTCTTGCCCGTCTTTTGCTTGAGCGTTTCGGTCATCGCGCTCGGCACGACGCCGTGGAACATGCGCGAGTCGCCGGTGACGACGATGTCGCCGCCGACCTTGCGGTACTCCTCCTGCTTCGCCGAGAGGTGGTAGCCCTTCGGGATCTTCTTGAGCAGCTGCGATTCGCGGAACATCAGCTCCGCGCAGAGGAGCGTGCCCACCATCACCGAGAAGGCCACGAGGAAGGACTTCATCGAGCCTTCTTCCTCGTGCTGGTCGTGCTGGTCGTGCGCCCCTGCGGTGGCAGGGTCGGCAGACGCCGCGGGCTCGCTCGACTTCGCGTCGCGAGCCTCGGAAGCTTCGTTCGTCGCGTTGGTTTCGTTCTCGCGCGTCACGTTCCCACCCTCAGAAGTAGAAGTAGATGAAGGTCGGCGACGTGTTCGAAAGCGCGTAACAGATCGCGAGCATCGAGGCCCAGAGCAGCCCACGCGAGGCAGGCGGCAGGCCGTCGTTCGAACGAACGCCGAGTTTTGCGGCGCCGGCGGCGTGAAGCGCGACGACCCCGCAGAGGAAGACCACCGCCTGTCCGAGGGCCACCGACGGCTTCCAGCCCGGTTGCACCGTGTGCTTGGCAATCGAGCCGAGGACCGTCATGGCATCGGCGAAGCTCGTGGCGCGGAAGAACACCCAGCCGATCGCCACGAGGAGCAGCGTCGAGAGCGTGGCGACGACCCGGTACTCGGGCCTCTCGCGAAGGGCCTTCCACGCCGGCGACTTCGACGTGGCTTGCATGTACAGCTTGTGCAGCACGAGCAAGAGCCCGTGGTAGACGCCCCAGACCACGAAGGTGAGACGCGCGCCGTGCCAGAGGCCTCCGAGCGCCATGGTGAGCATCAAGTTGCGGTAGGCCGCGAACTTCGAGCCGCGATTGCCGCCGAGCGAGATGTAGAGATAGTCGCGCAGCCAGCGCGAGAGCGACATGTGCCAGCGGCGCCAGAACTCGGTGATCGACCCGCTGAGGTACGGGTACTCGAAGTTCTCGGGCAGCTCGTAGCCGAGCATCGTCGACGCGCCGCGCGCGAGGTCCGTGTAGCCGGAGAAGTCGCAGAAAATCTGTCCGGTGTACGCGAGGACGCCAACCGCGATTTCGATCGAATTGAAGTCCTTCGGTGACTTGAAGATTGTGTCGGCGAAGACGGCGAGGTTGTCGGCGAGGACGGTCTTCTTCACCACGCCCGCGAGCAGGATGAACATGCCGCGCGACACCTTCTCGGAGTCGAACTTCTGCGGCGTGGCGAACTGCGGGAGGAGCTCCGAGGCGCGGACAATCGGACCCGCGACGAGATGCGGGAAGTACGAGAGGTAGAGGCCGAACTCCCAGAGCGAGCGCGCGCCCTTGTCGCCGCGATAGACGTCGACCACGTAGCTGACCATCTCGAAGACGTAGAACGAGATGCCGAGCGGCAGCGGCATCTGCGGCGGCTTGAGATGGGGCGCGACGAGCGAGAGAAAGAACGCCGTGTACTTGAAGGCGAAGAGGACGCCGAGCTGCACCACGATGGCCGCGGCCAGCAGTGCCTTCTTCTTCGAAGTGGCGTCCTGATTGCGCTGGATGGCGACGCCCATGCCGTAGGTGAACGCCGTCATCACCGCGAGGAGCGCCGCGAGCTTCCAACCCCAGGAGAGGTAGAAGAGCACGCTTGCGCCGAGCAGCATGCGAGGAGCGAAGCGCTCCGGAATCGCCCACCGAATGGCGAAGACGACGAAGAAGAAAAGGATGAACGCGTAGCCGGTAAAAGTCACGGTGGCGGGCAAAAGCCGTAACACACAAGCCGCCCAGACGCCGGCTCTTCGGCCGCTCGCGCTTCCGGCGTGCTCGGGCTAGCAAGTCCCTCGATTTACGAGCCCGACCTCGGGCGAGTCCCCGAATTCTCCCGTCGCCTCGCTCGCCCGCGAAAGCCCAGGCTGCGTTGCTCGTCGGTCACCTGCTTCAGCAGGTTCCCTCCTCGCGCCTTGCCTGGACTTCCGCGTTCTTCGCGCGGCTCGGTCCGAATTGGGGGACTCGCCCGAGATGATTGACGGGGCGGGCTACAGGGGGCAGAAACGGGGCCTCCCATGCTCGACATCCGACAGACGCCGATGGGCGGCGACATCCGTGACTTCCTGAACGTCGTCGACGTCGTTTACGAAAACGACCCCCGGTACATCCGTCCGCTCGACATGGACCTGAGCGACCGCCTCAACCCGAAGAAGAACCCCTTCTTCGACCACGGCGAGGGAACGATCTTCACGGCTTACAAGCACGGCAAGTGCGTGGGCCGCGTCACCGCCCAGATCGACCAGTCGCACTTCGAGCTGCACAACGAGAAGGTCGGCTTCTTCGGCTTCATCGACACCATCGACGACGAAGAGGTGGTGCGCCAGCTGCTCGGTCGCGCCGAGAAGTGGCTGCGCGACAAGGGCATGGAGAAGATCCGCGGGCCCATCTCGCTGAACATCAACGAGGAGCTTGGCTGCCTCGTCGAGGGCTTCGACTCGCCGCCCACCCTCATGAACCCGCACCACCGTTCGTACCAGGGCGGGCTCATCGAGAAGGCGGGCTACGCCAAGGCGAAGGACTTCTTCGGCTGGCGCTACGAGGTCGGCGAGGTCAACAAGCGCGTCGAAAAGGCCTACCAAGACATCGCGGCGATGCCTGAAGTCGTCGTGCGACCGTTCTCCAAGAAGACGATGGAGAGCGACGTGAAGACCGCGCTCGACGTCTTCAACGACGCCTGGCACGACAACTGGGGCTTCGTTCCGATGACGAAGCGCGAGGCCGACAAGATGGCCGCCGATCTCAAGTTGTTCCTCGTGCCCGAGATCACGCAGCTCGTGCTCATCGACGGGGAGCCTGCGGCTGTCGCCATCGCCCTTCCGAACGTCAACGAGCTCATTCCGGACCTCGGCGGTCAGCTCTTTCCGTTCGGCATCGCCAAGCTTCTCTGGCGTCTCAAGGTCGAAGGCCCGCGCAGCGCGCGCCTCATCATCCTCGGCATCAGGAAGAAGTTCCGCTCCCAGCGCAAGTACGCCGGTCTCTCGCTCTACCTCTATGGGGCGATGAACAATGGCGGAAAGAAGGTCGGCATCACCTGGGGCGAGCTCGGGTGGACGCTCGAGGACAACTCGGCGGTGAATGCCGGAATTCGTATGATGGGCGCGAAGAAGTACAAGACGTACCGCGTTTACGAGAAAGACCTGACGTCCAAGACCTGACTTTCGGCCAGGTGAGGTCGGGAGGGCGGTCGCGCTCTCGATCTTTGAGGGAGGCGTCGGTATCCTCCTTTCCGCCCCCCCGATGGAGCCTTCCGCCCCCAAATTCTCGGATTCGGCTCGCGCTCGCGATTCTGTTCGCGATTCTGTCGGGCCGCGCCCTGGTGATCTCCTCGCCGGCAAGTACCGCGTCGAGAAGGTACTCGGCGAGGGGGGGATGGGCGTCGTCGTTGCGGCGATGCACGAGACGCTCGGGCAGCGCGTCGCCATCAAGCTTCTGCGGGCCAACGGGCTGGCGCGCACCGAGGCGCTCGGTCGCTTCGTTCGCGAAGCGCGCGCGGCGGCCAAGCTCCGGAGCGAGCACGTCGCTCGGGTGATCGACACAGGAACGCTCGAAGACGGCCGGCCATTCATGGTCATGGAGCACCTCGAGGGCGCGGACCTCGGGTCGCTCATCGATCAGGGCTACCGCACGAGCCTCGCGGAGGCGGTGGATTGGCTCCTCCAGACCTGCGAGGCCATGGCCGAGGCCCACGCCGCCGGCATCATCCATCGCGATCTCAAGCCGACGAACCTCTTCCTGACGAGGCGTGTCGACGGCGCGCCGCTCGTGAAGGTGCTCGACTTCGGCATCTCCAAGCTCGACGACGGTGAGGAGAATCTCAAACTCACGAGCACCACGGAGATCATCGGCTCGCCGAGCTACATGTCGCCCGAGCAGCTTCGTTCGTCGCGCAATGTCGACGTACGAACGGACATCTGGGCGCTCGGCGTCATCCTCTTCGAGCTCCTTGCCGGTCAACTGCCGTTCCACGCCGCGAACATGACGGAGCTCATCGCGATCATCCTGAGCGATCGCGAGCCGCCGATTCACACGATCCGGTCCGACGTGCCGGAAGGCATCACGAACATCATCGGGCGCTGCCTGCAGAAGTCGGCGTCTGCCCGATATTCTTCGGTTGTCGAGCTCGCGCAGGCCCTCGAGCCCTACGCTTCTCGTGTGACGACGAGCGCAGTCGAGCGCATTCGAGGAGCGGCGCTCGGATCGGGACGGATGGCCGCGACCGATGCGCCGTCGGGCCCGCTCCCGCACTCGCCTTCGGGATCGATCTCGTCGCGCGTCGCTCCTGCCTCGGCGGCCTCGGCACCGAACACGTCGACCGCGTGGGCCGAGACGCAACTCGGCGAGAAGCCCTCGGTGCCCACCACGCCCGTAGCGATCACGCCTCCCAAGAGCAAGATGCCGACGGTCGCGCTTGCTGGCTTCGGCGTCCTCGCGCTCCTCGGACTCGTCTTGGGCGGAGCGTCGTACGTGCGAGGTCGCGGCGCGCCACCCGCCATCGTGCCCTCGGCCGGCGACGAGTCCATGCCGCTTCCCCTGGGGCGAAAGGATCTTCCGCCGATCGCCGCGACAGCATCGGCGTCGTCCTCGGCGAGCATCCAGCCGATCGTCCCCGCGCCGCCCGCTTCGCCCGCCTTGTCTGTCAGCGACACGCCGCGCGGGTCCATGCTCACGACGCCGGTGGTCACCGGAGCTACCAAGCCGAAGCCAGGGCCTGGGCAGAAGCCCTCACCGGCCAATGCTCCAGCGAATAGCCCTACGAATTCGGGGCCCGCGTCCGACGACCCGCTCGGAAACATCGGCCGTCATTAGAGAGCGTCAGGCGAGAAATTCGCGATTCGGCCGATGCACGCGGTCGGTTACCATCCCAACGTGCACATGAAGCGCGCGCGAACGCGGTCGTGGGGATGGTTCATGGCGGGGTCTTTCGGAGCGACGTTGCTCGCCTCGGCGCCTGCGCATGCGGGGAATGAGGCGGCGGCCCAGGCCCTCTTCGACGAAGCCAAGAAGCTCGTCGGCGAAAAACGGTACGCCGAGGCATGTCCGAAGTTCGCCGAGTCGAACCGCCTCGATCGCGGAGCGGGCACGCTCATCCACCTCGCGGACTGCTACGAGAAGAACGGTCAGGTCGCGAGTGCATGGGCCACGTTCACGGATGCGGCCTCGGCCGCTCAGGCTCTCGGTCGCAAAGACTGGGAAGACCTCGCACGCAAGCGTGCAACGACGCTCGAACCGAAGCTCTCGCGCATCGCGGTGAAGGTGCCGTCGCCCACGCCCGGCCTCGAAATCACGCGTGACGGCGAGAAGGTCGCCGAGCCGAGCTGGGGGATGTCACTGCCGGTCGATCCGGGCACGCATACCCTCGAAGCACGCGCACCGGGCCACGAGTCGTTCAAGACCACCGTGAGCCTCACCAAGCCGGGCGAGACGAAAGAGGTCGTCGTCCCGAAGCTCGCCGACCTTCCCGCGTCGGCGCAGCAGACATCGTCGCCTGTGAAGGCGGAGACGAACGACACGCCGATCGGGAGCGATACGCATGCCGGCGGCGGTCAACGCACGGCGGGCCTCGTGGTCGGCGGCGTCGGTATCGTCGGCCTCGCCGTGGGCACCATCACCGGCCTCATGGCCACGAGCAAGAACAAGGATTCGAAGGACCAGTGCCCAAACGCCGGCCCCTGCGCCAGTCGCGAAGGCGTTGACGCCAACGAGAGCGCGAAGAGCCTCGCGACGGTCTCCACGGTTGGATTCATCGCAGGCGGCCTGCTTGCCGCCGGCGGCGCGGTGCTCTACCTCACGGCACCTTCGGGATCGTCGCCGAAGACCGGCCGCTTGAGCGTGACGCCCTCGGTGTCGAAGGGCAGCGCAGGCCTCTCGCTCGGAGGAACGTTCTGATGAACTCGCGATTGGCCCTCCGCTCGATCCTCGCGTCGGCGTTCGTCCTTGGCGGATGCTCGGCGATCATCGGCATCAACGACGTCAGTTACGACCCCAGCGCGACGCAGGGCAGCGACGTCGATGGTTCGACCAACCCCGACGGTGGCCCCACGACGTTGGACGACGGCGCGACCGTCTTGCCGGACGGCGCCGTCGTCACCGACGGTTCGACGGAACCCGACGGTGCCGCGTGTGCTGGCGCGGACCTCATGACCGACGCGAAGCACTGCGGGCGCTGCGGCCACGATTGCCTCGGGGGCGCGTGCTCCGCGGGCAAGTGCCAGGCCGTGCAGCTCGGCTCGGCAGGCTCGTCTCCGCTCACGTTCGTCGCCGTGAGCGACAACGACGTCTTCGCGACAGGGGACGTGGAACTCACGTCGCAGGTCGGTGGTGTGTGGCGCACGCCGAAGGCTCCGGGCGCGGGCATCACTTCGTTCGTCGCGGACGCGACGATGCGTTACGCGTACGGCATCGCGGTCATCGATCAGAAGCTGTACATGACGAACGCCGACTACAAGGCTTCGGGTGGCGGCCTGTACGCTTGCGATCTCCTTGGCCCCGCCAACTGTACGCCATCCAAGATCGTCGATGCCGAGTTGCCGTTTGCCGTCTCGTCGGTGGGCGGCAAACTCTACTTCTGGGATCACGATAAGGGCATCATGGTGTACACGCCCGGCGGAACCGTCGCGACGTTCCGCGCGAACCTGCCCGGCCCTCGTCTCTATGCCGACGGCAAGAACGCGTACTACATCATCACGTTCGACAGCGGCGGCAACCGATACGCGGCCTTGCTCGAGGCGCTTCCGAACGGCAACGTGAAGGAGATGTCGCGCTACGAGACGCCGACCGTCGACAGGTCCGACATTGCCGGCAATGCGACAGACCTCTTTTTCACTGCGTGGGACTCGGAAGGTAGCGGCGGCGGCATCGCGCGACGCATCCCGCGAACCGACGGCCAGCCCTCGTGCGAATACGGCGGCGCGACGAACGCCCGTCCTCAGGGCATCACGGTCGACGCCGAGAACGTCTACTGGACCAACGGTGGCACCGGCCCCAAAGACGGCCCGTGGACGAACGGCTCGCTCAACACCTGCAAGCTCTCGGGCTGTTGCACGACGCCCGATGTTCTCTGGACCGGCAACGGCCGCCCCTTCGGCGTAACGACGGACGACAAGGCGATCTACTGGGTCACCCAACAGACGGGCCAGATCTGGAAGATCGCCAAGCCCTGACTCACGCCGTTCGTAGGATGGGCCGCTCGGCGGGCAACGGCTTGCCGGCGGCCATGCCCACGATGCGATGGAGGTGCTCGTCCTGCTCGGCCTCGTCGAGGAGGAAGTGCGCGACGTCGTTCCGGCTGACGACGCGTGTGCCGGGAGGCATTCGTCCATCGGCGATGCGGTACTCGCGCGTGAGAGGACCGTTCGTGAGGCGTGGCGGGCGTGAAAACGTCCAGTCGAGATCGCTCTCCATGAAGACGCGCTCCATGGCGGTTCCGTCTTCGTAGACGTTTCGCAAGAACGTGTGGCGCGCGAGCCAGACGATGAAGCCTTCGTTCTCGAAGAGCACCGCCGCCGACACGACGAGCAAGCGCCGGATGCCCGTGGCTTTCATCGCGGGCACGAGCGCGCGTGCGCCTTCACGAAGCACGGTGGTCGGTCCGATTCCCGGCGGGCCGAGCGAAAAGAACACCGCATCGTGCCCAGGCAAGACGCGCGTGAGCTCTTTGGTGCTCAGTGGATCGCCGCCGAGAATGGTGAGGCCTTCGCGCGGCGCGAGTTTTTGCGGCGAACGCACGAAGGCGGTCATCGAATGACCTCGTCCGAGGCCTTGCTCGACGAGCGCGCGTCCGGTGCCTCCCGTTGCGCCCAGGACGAAGAGACGCATCGGATTCGGATGGGTTGTCACCATGGTTTGACCTCCATCAAGACCGCGACCACGGCGGTGATCGCGCACATGGACCAGGCCGCGCGAAGGACGCGCTCACGCGTTCGTGCGTCCCCTGCGGAGTCGCGTTTCCGGAGGGCGCTTCGCAGCAAGGCGCTGGTGACTCCGAGCAGAACGAAACCGAGGAGCGACAGCCGAAACCACCACGTAGTGTGATTGGCTCCGCCCGACGACGACTCGAGAAGCACGCCCGATACCAGGACGAGCGGGAGGCTGATCCGTGTGGTTCGGGCCAACCGTTCGAGCATGCTCCAGCTTTCGCTGCTCACCGAGCGGGGAGCCGTGGCCGAGGCGATGACGGCGATCCCCGCCACCTGACCCAGACCAAGGACGACACTGAGGACGTGCAGGCAGAGCGCGACCGGAAAGAGCATCAGCGCGCTCCCGTTTCTTCGAGACCCATACTGTGGAGACGATGCAGGCGAGCGAAACGTGACGTCGCTCGCGCCGTCAGCGAAGAAAAATCACTGCAGCGGTCCGATGTGGCGGAGGCGCTCGGGATCGATCTGCAGGAAAATATGCCGGATCTGCCCATCGGCCACCGAGACGAGGATGGCCGCGATGGGCTGGCCATCCCGAAGCGCGACGACGGCAGGCTCGCCGTTCAAGGTGCGCTCCTGGATCTCGACGGGCGCCACGTTCTGTTTCGCGAAGCCCTTCATCAGCGAGATGATGCGGGTGCGTCCAACGACGGGCCTGCCGGTGTTGCGGAGGCGTCCGTACTGGATGCCGTGCGGTCCAGCGTCGGCGATGACCACGGCGTCTTCGGCGAGCAGATCGTGGAGCTTCTCGATCTCGATCGCACCGCCGGTGACCGCCTTGACGAACGCCATGAGGAGGCGCCGGTGTTCGTCCCGCGACGTCTGGAGCACGCGCCGTTCGACGGCCACGTTCTCGCGCGCGCGGCTCAGCAGCTGGCGGCATGCGGCTTCGTTCTTTTGGAGCAGATCGCCGATCTCCGCGTGGCTCATGTCGAAGACCTCGTGGAGGAGAAAAACGGCCCGCTCGGCCGGCGTGAGCCGCTGGAGCAGCACGACGAAGGCCATCGAGATCTGGTCGAGCATCTCGACGCGCCCGATACCGCTCTCGTCGAGATCGACCGGCTCGGGAAGTCGATCGCTTCGGCTCTCTTCGTGCCTGACGCGCGCAGAGCCGAGCTCGTCGAGGCAGAGCCGGGTCACCGTCGTCATCAAGAAGGCCTTCGGCGCGTCGACCTCCATCTCACGCTTCTGCCATCGCACCCAGGCTTCTTGCACCATGTCTTCCGCGCGCCCCACGTCGCCGAGCATGCGATAGGCGAGGGAGAGCAGGGAGGGCCGGTAGGTCTCGAACGTGGTCGCGTCGGTTTTCATCGTCCGGCTTCCTCCATGTGAGATGAAACAGCCAGCCAGAAGGAGACGAAAGAGCCGGCGCGTTCGTGACGTGCGTTGGTGACGTTGGCTCGGCCAGGCCTCAAATCGGCGGAAAATCGCGTCGAAGAGCTCGGCTCGGCCGCGTGGCACGGCGATCGCTTGCCCCCCTTGCATGGCGAGCGCACGCGCACGGGAATTGTGGGCTTCGTTCGTGGTCGAGCCCAAGTCGCTCGAGCTCGACCTTCGAGCGCAACGGGAGGTCGGCGAGCACCACGAAGATCGGACGTCGGAGCCTGAGCATGTGGTCTTCGAGCCGGCGCCCGAGGTGGACGGCCTCTGGGCCATTCCGACGTTGCTCGAACAGCGTGAGCCACCTCGGTCGGGGCTCTATCTGCACGGTGGCGGCTACATCACCGGCTCGCCTGCAGCGCGCCGGAAGACGGCAGGGCACATCGCCCACGCGACGAGCGCTCGGGTGCTCGTGCCTTCGTATCGACTCGCGCCCGAGCATCGTTTCCCGGCGGCGGTCCAGGACGCGCTGCATGCCTACGAGCTTTTGCTCTCGCGCGACGCGCGGTCCGAGCGAACGTTCATCGCCGGTGATTCGTCCGGCGGCGGACTCGCCGTGGCCACGCTCCTCGCGGCGCAGCAAGCGAACGTGCCGCTGCCGGCGGCATGCGTCGTGATCTCGCCGTGGGCCGATCTCCTCTGCAGCGGGGAGTCGATGACGAGGCGAGCGAAAGCCGACGTCATCGTGGCACGCGAGAACCTGCTCCACATGGCGGAGCAATATCTGGGCGCGCAAGACGCGCACGAGCCGTTGGCGTCGCCCGTCTTTGCGAAGCTCGACGGACTCTGTCCGCTCCTCGCGCTTGTCGGCGGCGACGAGATCGTGCGCGACGACGCCGCTCGTCTCGTCTGCGGATTCTCGGCTGGCGGTGCGGACGCGACCCTGTTCGTCGGCGGAGGCATGCAGCACATCTGGCCGACGTGGGTGGGGGCTCTGCCCGAAGCGGACGAGGCGATGGCCATGGTCGGGGCGTGGGTCCGCGCGCACACGGGCGCATTGCGAACCGTGTGACCAAGTCGGCCTGATCATCACGAGCGACGGCGCCGCGCTCCCCACGTACACTCGTGTCCGTGGAGTTCATCCGAAACGTTTTCCTCGTCGAAGAGCGGATTGCGAATACGAACGAATATCCGTTCACGATCCCCGCGGTCCGGGCGCTCGACGGTCTGTCGTTTTCGCAGGTCACGTACTTCGTCGGGGAAAACGGCTCGGGCAAGTCGACCATCCTCGAGGCGATCGCGGTGGCCTTGGGGTTCAATGCCGAAGGGGGCACCAAGAACTTCAAGTTCTCGACGCGTGACTCGACCTCCTCGCTTTCGAGGAGCATCCGCTTCGTACGAGGCCCCTATCGACCGCTCACGGAGTTCTTTCTTCGCGCGGAGAGCTTCTTCAATCTCGCAACGCAGATCGAGGAGCTCGACAAGGTGCCAGCGTATGCTCCTCCGATCATCGATTCCTACGGTGGGCGATCGCTCCACGAGCAATCGCATGGCGAGTCGTTCCAGGCGCTGCTGAAGAATCGCTTCGGGCCGCGCGGGCTTTACATCCTCGACGAACCGGAGGCGGCCCTGTCGCCATCACGTCAGCTCTGGCTCCTCTCCCGCATGCACGAGCTCGTGCTCGACGAGAGCCAGTTCATCATCGCCACCCATTCACCGATCGTCCTCGCGTATCCCGGGGCGACGATCTACGAAGTGGGAAAGGACGGTATTTCGCGCGTCGAGTACGACGACACCGAGCAGGTCTCCTTGACTCGAGACTTCCTCGCGCAGCGCAAACGCTACGTCGAGCGGCTCTTCGCCTACGTCGAAAAGGGAACTACTCCAGAGGGGCAATGAGGCGGGCGACGGATTCGGCGAGCATGCGAATGCGTCCCGCCGGAGCGAGATCGACGCACTGAGGAAGAATGGATTCGATCCACGACTCGAGTCCATCGATCTCGGGGCGCGTCGTGAAGAAGAGGGCAATTTCGTAATCGAGAAAGAGACTGCGCATATCCATGTTCGCGCTGCCGAGGACACCGAGGGTATCGTCCACGAGCACGATCTTGGCGTGCATCATGGCGCCCACGAAGCAGTGGATTCGGCCGCCCGCCGCGGCGATCTCGCGCAGGTAACTGCCGCCCGCGAGATCGGCGGTAGGATGGTTCGAGCGCCTCGGCACGACGATGCGCACGTCGACGCCGCGCCTCACGGCGAGGACGATGGCTCGTGCCAAAGCCTCATCGGGAACGAAATACGGAGTCGCGATCCAGAGCCGGTGTTTCGCCCCGAAGACGCTGCTCAGGAAGGCATCGTAGATCGGATCGGTGGGCACGTCGGGGCCGCTGCCGACGACCTGAATCTCGGCCTGGCCGCTCTTCTTCGTATCGTCGTGAGTGCCGGGCAGGGGATTCGGCGTTTCGTTCGCGACACGCGCGGCGAAAGCCCAATCGGCCTCGAAGAGCAATTCGACATCGTCGACGGCGGGGCCGGTGACGCGCGCCGAGAGGTCGCGCCAGCGGCCTTCGATCGGCACCGGGCCCATGTACTCGCGCGCGAGGTTCATCCCGCCGACGATGGTGACCTTCCCGTCGACGGTGATCGCCTTGCGGTGAAGCCTCAAGTTCGCGTTGCTGCGAAAAGGCACCGACCAGACGGGCATGAACCAGGCGATGTGCGCGCCCGACTTCCGGAGGCGCCCGATCTGCGTGCGGTTCGAACGGAAGCGAAAGAGATCGTCGACGAGAATTCGAACTTCGACGCCCGCGCGAGCCTTGGTCTCGAGCAACTCGCTGATGGCGAGGCCCACTTCGTCGCCGGCGAAGATGAGCGTCGAGATGTGGATGCTTCGCTGCGCTTGCTCGATGAGCTCGACCACCGCGGCATAGGCGCTCTCTCCGGTGTCGAGCATCTCGACGCGGTTGCCCTTGGTCGGCTCGGGCGCGCCCGACGCGCAGAGCATGTACGCCGTCGTTCCCTTCTCGACGTTCGGCGTGGCGTGCGCCGTATAGACGCGCTGCTTCGACGCCGAGCGCTCCTTCAACTTCCGTCCGCCAAGAATGAGATAGAGCGGCACGCCCACGTAGGGCACGAGCACGATGATGAGCACCCAGGCCATCGTGCTTCCCGTCGGGCGCCGCTGTTGCACCGAGCGCGCGACGAGCACCATCGCCATCACGAACCCGACGATCGTCGCGAAATGCGAGACGATGAGCCGGACGAACGGTGACGCGACGAGATCGGTCATCGCGCGCGATGTTACTCCGGAGTGGGACGAGTCAGCGGCTTCGCGTCATTTGTTGCAGACGATCTCCATCGTGGCGTCGGAAGCGGCGCCCCCGATGAAGCGGATCTCGCTCGTCTCGCAGATGTTCCGATCCGTTGGTCGCAGATCCGGAAGACACCACCCGCTCGCGCATCCTTCGCACGTGTCGTCGAGGTTGCGACATCGACGGCCGTCTTCACCGGTCAACATCTGGACGTCGCAAAGGACGAGGTCCTTCGGATCGCCGTATGCGTCGAGGGGGCCGACCGGAATCGCATCGTGTCGATGACCCCGTCGTCCGACGTCGAGGCCGGAGTGGCGGGCCAGTTGTCCATCAAGGCATCGACGAAGTCGCTCACGCCTGCTCGGCTGGCATCGCCTTCCTTCCACGCGAGGCGCGGGTCGTCCTTCGGCCCTACGACCGAACGTGATCCCACACCCACGAGCCAGGCTTGGATGTCCACCGGGTCCCACGATCCACCCGGGACGACGAGCTCGTTCATCTGCTCCGAGAGCGCCGTGCGAACTTGTTCGCGAAGCGACCCGTCACGGTCGTCGACGACGACGATCAGGTCTCGAGGCGAGACGCGGAAGCTCGTCGCCCACTCGACTTGCCGGATCGCCCCCTCGGTCACCGTGATGGGCGGGTCCGACGCGCATCCGATCGAGCTGAGAAGAACGGCGAGGAGAGCGAGCGCACGACGAGTCACGGAATGCCGCGATTGCAGAGAGCGCGCCATCCCGCTCTTGCCGTGAAAATAGGCGATTCGGCCTTGCGGCGAGCGGCAACGCCGGTGACGTGTTCGCCGTTTTGGCCAACGACATTGGCGTTCGTTTGGGGAGGCGCGGCGCCGCCCGAAGACCGCTCCAACGGTCGAGGTTTCTTCCGAGGCCGGGTTGACGTGCCCGGTGATTCTGGCAAAAGCATCCGCACATGAGGGTTCTCGTCACCGGCGGTAGCGGTTTTCTGGGCAGTCACGTCGCCGAACAGCTCGCGAAGCAGGGCCATACGGTCCGCGCGCTCGTTCGCCGTAGCTCGAACCGCAAGTTCCTCCAGACGCTGTCGGGCATCGAGTTCGCCGAGGGCAGTGTCGAGGATCGTCGCTCGGTCGACGAGGCCATGAAGGGCGGCGTCGATGCCGTCGTGCATTCGGCCGGGCTCGTGAAGGCGCGCAACGAGGCCGAGTTCTACGAGTGCAACACGCAGGGCACCGTGAACCTGCTCGAGGCTGCGATCGAGCATGCCCCGAACCTCAAGCGCTTCGTCCACGTGTCGAGCTTGGAGGCGTGCGGCCCCTCGCTCGACCGTCAGCCCGTTCCGGTCGACCAGGAGCGCCCGGTCACCGCGTACGGCCGCTCGAAGCTCGCCGCCGAGAAGGCGTGCGTGCAGCGCAAGGACAAGCTCCCGGTCGTGATCCTCCGCCCCGCGGCGATCTACGGTCCGCGTGACGTCGAGATCCTCGAGGCCTTCCGCGCCGCCTCGAAGCGTCAGTACCCGGTCATGGGCGATGGCAGCATGCTCGGTTGCTACACCTACGGTCCGGACTGCGCGCGCGCCTGCATTCAGGCGATCGAGGCGAACATCCCGAGCGGCAAGATCTACTTCGTCGACGACGGCGAGCCGATGAGCATGGCGCGCGCGATGGGCGAGGTGCTTCCGGAGGCGATCGGCCGCAAGCCGATCCTGCGCTTCGGCATTCCGTTCCCGGTTCTGCAGCTCGCGTCGCTCGGCGTGGAGACCTACGGCCGCGTACGCGGCAAGGCCGTCATGCTCACGCGTGAAAAGGTGAAGATGCTCAGCCACCACTGGGTGTGCGAGAGCGCCTCGACCCGCGCCGATCTCGGCTGGACGCCCGAGGTCACCTTCGAGGAAGGCGTGAAGAAGACCGCCGCCTGGTACCGCCAGAACGGCTGGCTCTGAAGCCCTGAGGATCTAGGAACGATGTATCGCGAAGCGCCTGATCTCGAGGTCCGGGTCAAGGAACTCGAGCAGACGCTCGCCGAGATGAAGGTCGAGACGCGCGCGATGGAGCGCGAGGTCTGGGCCGCGCGACGGACGCTCAAGCTGCGCAAGGTCATCGCTGCGTCGGCGCTCGGTGGCCTCGTCTCGGTCGGCGGGTCGATGCTCGGCGCCGCTGCCGCCATCGTCCTCGCCAATCCGTGGCTCATTCTCTGGGGCAACCTGATCGGGTTCGGCGTCGGCTTCGTCTTCGGTGTGTTCACCGCAGAAGGAGCCGACGACGACGACTTCCCGAAGGCGCCGCCCCCGCGGCTCTATTTCTGAGTCGCGAGGGCTGCGCTCGCCGCCTCACGGGCAGGCGCGCGTGACGGACTTGATGCGCATCACGCCGTCGACGTTCGGATCGTTCGTCTGATCGCCGATCGCGATGGTCCCGTTCGTCGTGTAGTTGTTGCGCGTGAGCTTGGCCACGCCGTCGATGCTCACTGTCGCGACATTGGCGGCGTCCACCGCGAGTTCGTACGTGTGATACGCGTTGTCGGTCACCGCGAAAGCGGCCGACTTGGAGTCGTCGGCCCAGCTGATCTGCGCTTTCTCGAGGGAGAGCATCTGGCGGCGCTCGGAGTCGATTCCAGCGGCCCCGTGAGCGAGCCCATGATCGCCACCGCGGCGTCGAGTGGGTCGTGAGGGCCGGACACGGACTCGACGAGCATCTGCACGCGGATCGCGAAGGGCTTCCCTGCTTCGATCGCGCCGCTCTTGGCGAGCAGCAGCTGGCCGCTGGTCCTGCCGCCCGCGACGGTCGACGTCTCGAGTCGCGTGTAGTCCGCGGCGTAGGTCAGTGTATAGGGCGCCTGTTGGATGATGGTCCAACCCTGCGTCGTGACGTCGACGCCTCCCGTGAGGAGCGGGGACTCGGCGCGCGGCGTCCAGGCGGTGGTCGACACGCTCGCCTGGCATGTCTCGCAACCGTTCGATGGATTGGCGGCGCCGTCGTCGTAGAGCGTGCCGTCGATGAGGCACTTCGCTGCGCACGCGCCGCCCGCGCAGAGCTTCCCAGCGCCGCACGTCGTGCCGTCGTCGAGCACCGTCCACGCGTCACGGGCCTTCGCTGTGTTGCACACCTGGCAGGCGTTCGTCGGATCGACCGCGCCGGAGGCGACCGTACCGCCGTCGACCTGGCAGACGTCGATGCACGCACCGCTCGAGCACTCCTGACCGCTCGTGCATGCGCGCTCGCACGTGCCGCAGTGGCCCTTGTCGGTTTGGAGGTCCGCGCAGGTCGAGCCGCAGGCCGTGAGTCCGGCTCTGCACGTGAGCCCCGCCTCGGCGTGGTCGGGAACCTCGGCATCGGTGGCGGCCGACGCCTCGGTCGGGGGCGCCGCGTCCGTGCCATCCGGCCGCGTCCCCTCGTCGATCCCGCAGGCGAGGACGATGCTTCCTGCAACACCAAGGGCCGCGAGGCCCAGAACTGCGATGGTCCAGGATCGTGCGCCAACGGCGGAACTTCGAAGCATTGCTGCCCGCAGAAATAGCTCGTCGGCTGGTGCGAACGCTACCGGTTCACCCTCCCTGGCATCGCAAGACGGGGGCAAACCGGAAGGTCGAGACGCCCTCGGGACGCCATGTTCGGGTTGCCGATCGCGTCTCCGGCACCGAGGGCGGCCGCCGAACCTGGTTACTCCCGTTCGACGAGGTCTTGATTTCCTGAACGAGCGCGAGGGGTTGGACAGCGCGGCTGTGCTAGCCTTCGCGTCCCCGGAGTCCTCCAGGACCCCGGTTTTCGGCCGAGGGAACACTCCGCGGAGGTCCGGGGTTTGCCCACCTGCGAGACGAGCGTTTGCCATTGCGGCGAACCCTCACTAGGTTGGCCTCCCCAAAAGTGGCGTTTGTCTCGGGTTTTCAGGTCGGGCGCCGCCGCTAGTCTCCCTCGCTTCGCCACGAAAGGTCGCAAGCTTCGCCATGCTGACGTGGGCACTCAAGAAGATTCTCGGCACCTCCCACGAGCGTGAGGTGAAGAAGCTCAAGCCGCTGGTCGAGGAGATCAACAAGCTCGAGCCGAAGATGGCCGCCCTCGAAGAGCACCAGCTCAAGGCGAAGACCGCCGAGCTGAAGGAGAAGCTCGACAACGGCGCCTCGCTCGATGACATCCTCGTCGAGGCCTTCGCCGTCTGTCGCGAAGCCAGCAAGCGCCATCTGCGCATGCGCCACTACGACGTGCAGCTCATCGGCGGCATGGTCCTGCACAAGGGCATGATCGCGGAGATGCGCACGGGCGAAGGCAAGACGCTCGTCGCCACCCTCGCGTGTTACCTGAACGCGCTCGAGGGCAAGGGCGTCCACGTCGTCACCGTCAACGACTACCTCGCTCGCCGCGACTCCGAGTGGATGGGCAAGCTTTACGGCTACCTCGGTCTCAGCACCGGCGTCGTCGTCAACCAGCAGGGCGATCGCGAGAAGCGCCAAGCGTACAAGTCGGACATCACGTACGGCCAGAACAACGAGTTCGGCTTCGACTACCTGCGCGACAACATGAAGTTCAGCGCGCTCGACTACGCGCAGCGCGAGTTGAACTTCGCCATCGTCGACGAGGTCGACTCGATTCTCATCGACGAGGCCCGCACGCCGCTCATCATCAGCGGTCAGGCCGAAGCATCGAGCGACAAGTACAAGACGATCGACGAAGTCATCCCGCGTCTCCGCAAAGACGAGCACTTCACGGTCGACGAGAAGGCGCACCAGGTTTCGCTGACCGACGAAGGCGTCGAGCAGGCCCAGAAGTTGATGGGCATCTCGAACCTCTACGATCCGGTCAACCTCGAGAGCCTCCACATCCTCAACCAGTGTCTGAAGGCGCACTCGCTCTACAAGCGTGACGTCAACTACCTGGTCGCCGACGACGGCAAGGTCCTCATCATCGACGAGTTCACCGGACGCGTCCTCCCCGGCCGCCGCTGGTCGGACGGCTTGCACCAGGCCGTCGAGGCCAAGGAGCACGTGCCGATCCAGGAAGAGACTCGGACGATGGCCACCATCACCTTCCAGAATCTCTTCCGCATCTACAAGAAGCTTGGCGGAATGACCGGAACGGCCGACACCGAGGCCGAAGAGTTCCACAAGACGTACAAGCTCGAAGTCGTCCAGATCCCGACGAACCGCGGCATCCAGCGCCTCGACCTCGAAGACCTCGTCTACAAGACCGAGCGCGAGAAGTTCACCGCCGTCGTCGGCGAGATCCTCGAAGCGCACGAGAAGGGCCGCCCGGTCCTCGTCGGTACGACGAGCGTCGAGAAGAGCAGCGCCATCGCGAAGATCCTCAAGAAGAAGGGCATCTCGCACGCCGTCCTCAACGCGAAGCAGCACGAGAAGGAAGCGTATGTCGTCGCGCAGGCCGGTCGTAAGGGCGCCATCACGGTGTCCACGAACATGGCCGGTCGCGGTACGGACATCATCCTTGGCGGCAACGCGGAGATGCTCGCGAAGCTCGATTTCCGCGAGCAGGGCCGCGATCCCGACACCGAGACGGAAGACTTCGAGAAGCTCGTTCTCAAGTACGAGGAGAGCTGCAAACGCGAAGGCGACGAGGTCCGCGAGGCCGGTGGTCTCCACATCGTCGGCACCGAGCGCCACGAGTCGCGCCGCATCGACAACCAGCTCCGTGGCCGCGCCGGCCGCCAGGGCGACCCGGGCTCGAGCCGCTTCTATCTCTCGCTCGAAGACGACCTGATGCGCATCTTCGCGGGCGACCGCGTGAAGTCGCTCATGGAGCGCATGGGCATGCCCGACGACGAGCCCATCGAGCACCCGTGGGTTTCGAAGAGCATCCAGGACGCGCAGCGCAAGGTCGAAGCGCGCAACTTCGACATCCGCAAGAACCTGCTCGAGTACGACGACGTCATGAACGAGCAGCGCAAGACGGTCTACAAGGTCCGTCAGCAGCTCCTGCTCGGCACCTACACACCGGAGATCCTCGGCGACGACGGCAAGCCCACGGGCAAGCTGCGCACGATCGAGACGATGCCCGGGCTCGTCGATGCCGTGAAGCCGGCCGTCACCGAGCTGCTGCTCCACTTCGGTACGTCCGTAAGGACCGACTCGCCTGAGGTGAAGCGTCCGACGAAGCTCGAAGAGATCGAGCTGATCAACGACCTCGATCAGCTCCGCTCCGAGATCTACAACATGTGGGGCTTCCGCATCGACTTCAAGGAAGCCGAAGCCAAGGACCCCACCGGCCTCTACCAGCGCCTGCTCGCCGAAGTTCCCTCGAGCCTCACGCAGCAGCGTGAGCGCCTCCTCGACCTCGTCGACGCGATCGTGTCGGCCGTCGTCGAAGAGAGCTGCCCGGCGAACAAGCCGCCGGAGGATTGGGACTGGAAGGGCATTCGCACCGCGTTCGTCGAGCACTTCGGCACGAAGCCGAAGGACTACGATCACCTCCACGACGTCCAGGACCTCGCGCACACGCTCTACGCGCAGGCGCTCGAGCTCGTCGAAACCAAGGAGAAGGAGATGGGCACGGAGCTTCTGCTCCGCGTGTTCCGTCACTTCTACCTCGAGGACATCGACAAGCAGTGGGTCGAGCACCTCACGAACATGGAGCACCTCCGCGACGGCATCGGTCTCCGCGGCTACGGCCAGCGCGACCCGAAGCAGGAGTACAAGAAGGAGGGCTACGACATCTTCGTGAACATGATGGCGTCGACCAGCTCGAACGTCGTCACGAAGGTCATGGCCGTGCGCCTCCAGAAGGAGAGCGAGATCGAGCGCCTCGAGCGCGAAGACGCCGCTCGCCACGCCGCCGCCGCTCGCTCCATGCAGCTGCGTCACGGCTCGGAGCTCGCCGAAGGTGAAGAGCCGCCGCCCGCTCAATCCGCGCCGCCGCCGCGTCGCGCTCCTGCGGTTCAGCAGGTTC
Source organism: Labilithrix luteola (assembly GCF_001263205.1). GTDB lineage: Bacteria > Myxococcota_A > Polyangia > Polyangiales > Polyangiaceae > Labilithrix > Labilithrix luteola. The sequence continues at coordinate 2,659,706 of NZ_CP012333.1, read as the reverse complement.
GCCGCGAGCAGCCGAAGATCGGCCGCAACGATCTCTGCCCGTGCGGTAGCGGCGAGAAGTTCAAGAAGTGCCACGGCGCTGCCCTCGAAGAAGAAGGCAGCGACGACGCCCAGGCCTGATCTTCAGGTCGAAGGCAAACACGCGAAGGCCCGAGGGACATCTCTCGGGCCTTCGTGCATTTGTCACGTACTTCGCAGATCGAGCCACGCTCGGAACGCTGATCGAAATGTCGTCCTGCGGCTCGGAATGGCACACGATGGATTTGCAAAGATGCTCGTTCGAGCGGCTTTTGGGCGGGAGACTCGTGGCACCCAAGTTGCTGGAACCCATCCTGATGGCTCGCAAATCAGCAGGTGGCAGGGGTGGAGTCGCGTTGGCTGTTCTCGCCATCGTGGGGGTGTTCACCGTTGCGTGTGGCTCGTCGGACAGAGATGGAAAGTCGTCGGGTGCCTTGAGTCAGGATGCCGACGGTGGGGCGCCCGAGGCGTCCACGCGTTCGTTCGATCCGCGAGGACTCGACCGCTCGTGCACGAAGGACGAGGACTGCGAGCTCGTCTCGCGGATCACGGACTGCACTTTCGTCGATTGTTGCGTTCGGGTCGCGGTCAAGCGCACGTCGGAACTGGAGGCGGCCATGCAGTTGGATGGCTGCTCCGGTCAGTTCTCGGGCTGCTCGATGAAGTGCCCCAAGGTCTCGGCGATTTGCGTGAGCGGGCAATGCGACGTCGCTGCCGAAATTCCCGTCGACCCCGACGGCGGAGCCCAGTAGTCGCGAGCGCCTGGCCCTGGCCAGGTGCATTGAACGCAAGGGCTTGGAATCCTTCGCTCGCGCTTTCGGCATGACGCGTGCTCGAGCGCGAGCATGGCTGCCCAGACGACCGGCGCTACACTTCCAGGCATGACCCGACGCGCCACGTACGAGGATGTTTTGGCGGCTCCGCCGGAGAAGGTCGCGGAGGTCATCGATGGCGTGCTCCATCTGTTCCCTCGACCGGCGAAGCCGCACGCGGCGGCGTCCGCGGCGCTGGGCGAGGAGCTTGGGCCGCCATTCAAGCGTGGCCGCGGTGGGCCGGGAGGTTGGATTTTGCTCGACGAGCCCGAGCTCCACCTCGTCGACGTGATCATCGACGCCTGGGCCGACGATGTCCATGTGCGCGCCGAGCCGTTCGACGCGATCGAGCTCGATCTGTCGGTGCTCTGGGCCGACGTACAGCTCTGAAGACGACGTGCGTCAGCGAGGTCCGCGAACCATGGCGCCGATGTCCTGGCCGATGTCGAGCTCGGCGAGCTTCGCGGACAGCGCGGCGTCGTCGAGCGTCTGAACGTTGCACGCCGCGTCGATCTTCGCGGCGAGATGAAAGTGGTTCGGGTTGTCGAGCACCTTCGTGCGACAGGTTCCGTCGACCCAGAAGATGCCGCCACTTCCGAGCACCTGGAGCAGGTCGCACGTGACATCGCCGGTGACGATGACCACACCGGTCACGCGGACGATGCGAGCCTTCAAATCACCCGCGACGACGAACGAGCACGAGTCGGTCACGCGAAGACGGCGTACGTCGAGCGAGCCAGCCACCACGGCGCACCCCTCGCCGGAGTGATCGAACGAATTGGCGTCTCGAACGTCGCCTTCGAGGAAGTCACCTCCGTCGATGTCGTCGGGAACAGGACGTGAAAGCGGCAGCTTCAATCGAGCAACCGCGAGCGCGACCCAAACGCTCGCTCCCGGATTCGTATCGTCGCTCTGGAGAAATTCCTCGAAGCTCGACGCCGACGAGAGCGCGTCGATCACGTCGTCGACGCTTTGCTCCTGGAACACGCGGACGCTCGCGGGAGGCTCTTTCCCGGCGGCCCTCCACTCCTCGGCGAGTGCACGAACCGCGTCGGGGACCTTCGGCCACAGAGCTTCGAGAGACATGCCGCGATTGTCACCGATGGTCGCGCTGGCATGCAACCGCACAGCAGGAGCGCCGTTCTGCGGACCTGAATCTCACTGGGCGACGCTCGAGCCTCGAACAAGCATTCACTGTCGTCCTGGGGGCGAGCGCCTCTTCCGTTTTGCTTTTTCACCGGGTTGCAAATCCGACGGCCGGCCCGATGTGTACGAGGGATCATGGAACCTACAAACACCATGAGCCTCTCCCCCGTCGAACGCGTCCGTCGCATCGCCGCCTTCTTCGTGCGGCCGAGCATCGGGCAGCCCATGCGAGCTACGCTCCTCGTACGGCTCGCGGTGGGCAGCGTTTTCCTCTCCTCCGGGATCATCAAGTTCCTCTTCGAGAACCAAGGTCCCGGTCGTTTTGCCAAGATCGGCCTGCCTGCTCCCGAGCAGCTCGCGTATTTCGTCGGCGGCGTCGAGATCGTCGCTGGAATCATGCTCATCCTCGGCCTTGCCGTTCGCCTCGCAGCGCTACCGCTCATCGTCGACATGGCCGTTGCGATCGCGACAACGAAGCTTCCGCTTCTCTTCGGCGCAGGGCCCGAGCCCATCTCGGCGATGCCGAAGACCGGCTTCTGGGCATTCGCCTATCAAGCGCGACTCGACGTCACCATGCTCGTGTCGTGCATGTTCCTCGTGGCCGCGGGCGCCGGATTGTGGTCGCTCGACGCGCTTCTTTCGCGTCGCCGATGGGAAGGTCGGCTGATGAGGGATCCGCGCCTCGCAGGTGATCTGTCGGCGACCTGAGCACGACTTTTCGCCAATCACGAATCGAAGCAAAGTCTCCCATGACCGCGCCGAACGAACCCCCGCCGCCATCCGTCTCGCACGGTCAAGGTGACGCGTGCGAGACGGACGAGGCGCTCGTTGCGCGGCTCGGTTCGGGAGACGAAGAAGCGCTCCGCTCGCTGCATCAGCGCTATGCGGCCCTCGTCTTCACGGTCGCTGCACGTTTCGTCGATGCGGCTACGGCCGAGGAGGTCGTTCAAGACGTCTTCGTGACGCTGTGGAAGAAGCACGCGACGTTCGATCCTGCGCGTGGCGCCTTCAAGAGCTGGATCATCCAGATCACCCGCCATCGCTCGCTCAACGAGCTTCGCCGCCGACGCGGTCATGACGGCCAACGCGGCCAACGCGACCAGCGCGACGAGCCGCTCGAAGAGCTCTCGGACGATGCGATCGAGCCCGATGAAGCGCAATGGCTCGCACACCGGCGAGACGTCATTCGGGCCGCCGTGGAGGCATTGCCGGCCGCGCAAAGGCAGGCGCTCTCGCTCGCGTTCTTCGACGAGCTGACGCACGAACAGATCGCCACCGTGCTCCGCACGCCCGTCGGTACGACGAAGACCCGGATCCGGCTTGGGCTCAAACGGCTCGCACCCGTGCTCGTCGTGGCGCTCGCTGCCACCGCGCTCCTGCTCGTCCTTCGTCGACGGGAAGAATCTGCGGCGCAGAACCAACAAGCGTTGCGCATGGTGACGGCAAGCGATGTCGTCCCGCTTCGCCTCGAAGCTACGCCTGCGGTGCCGCCCGAGGCGCATGGAAACTACCGCACGCGTCCGGGCGCGAACGTCGCTGTCCTCACGACGAATCATCTTCCCCCGCTCGTCGCTCCGGATTCGTACGTCGTCTGGGCGCACGGCGCGAGCGGTTGGCGTTTGCTGGGCCCGGTCGTCGTCGAGCGCGATGGCCGCTCGCTGCTCGTCATCGCCATCGACCCCGGCGCCCCCCCGCCCGATGAACTCCGTGTGACGCGCGAGTCGGGGCCGCCGAAAGATCAGCCTCTTGGCCCGGTCGTTCTCGCGTGGCCTGGCGCACGCCAGTGAAGCCGGTGAAGCCGGTGAACGGGCGAGGCAACGGTCGTTCGCGAGCTTTGCTACCTTGCAAGCGACCCGTGGTAATCTGAGGCTCGGATGCGCGGACGGTACGCAGCGGCAATGAGCGGAATGCTCTTGGTCACTGGTGCCGGGTGCGCGAGCGTTCTCGGGTTCGATGAGTTCCTTCCGGGGCAGGCGCCCGCCGACTCCGACGCGAGCGCGGATACGGGCGCGACGAACGACGGACCGCCCGTCGGGCTCGGCGAGTCCGCCGACGCGGACTTGTACGTGAACCCGCAGGGCGACGATGCGAACGATGGGAAACGTGAGCATCCGGTGCGCTCGGTCAACAAGGCGCTCCTGCTCGCGGCCGCTTCTGGGCCGAACCAGAAGTTCCCGCTGCGCATCGCCGCGTGCGCCGGCACGTATAGCGAGACGGGATTCACGCTGACGGGCGGTATCGAGCTGCGCGGCGGTTATGACTGCACCAGCTGGTATCGCCCGGTCAGCAAGGACGACGTCGTTGGTACGACCTACAAGAGCCCTTCGGAGCTCTCCAACGCGAAGCCCGAGTCGGACCAGTTCATCTCTCTCCAACCCGATGATTCGGGCGCGCCCAGGCTCGACGGCTGGACGATCACCGTCGACGAGGCGAGCGCCGCGGTGCGGACGGCAGGCGACGCCGTGCTCACGGAGCTGACGATCGCAAATCGTACGAAGCCTTCCGATTCGAGCAGTGTCCGGAGTCAGACATTCGGCATTGCGGTTGGCCCCGAGAGCGGTACGGCGACGATCGAGCACTGCTCGGTCACGGTGAATCAATCCAACGGCAGGCGGACCGGCACGGCCCCGGACGACGTTTCCGTCGGAGTCGGCATTGGTATCGCGGGGAGCTCCCGCGTTCGGCGAAACTCGCTCACCACGTCGTCCGTCATCGGCTCTTGCGAAGGCATCGTCCTCGGTGGCGCCAAGGACGTTCAGCTCGTCGAGAATGCGATCGCGGTGGTCAGCTGCACGGGCACGGCTCCGGGCATCGCCGCCATCGGAATTTCCGCCACGAGCTCCGACGTCACGAGTGTCCGAAACAGCATCGTCATCACTGCGCCTGCTCAGACGGACATCGCGAACAGTGCGGCGGCCGTTGGTGTCTACCTCGTGAGCGGCGGCACCTTCGACAGCGACGGAGACCGAGTGATCGCGCCCGCCGTGGTCGTGCCAAACCAGCGTCTGCTCTTCAATGGGTTTCTCGACAGCGCGGGTGTCCTCACGCGAGTCGTCAACGCCTCGATCGTGTTCAACGCGTCGAAAACCATCACGCTCGACGACTCGGCGGGCATCCGCCTCCTCGCGCCTTCGAATGCGCTCTTGGCGCACAACTCGATGTACTTCTCGGGCGCAGACGCGGACGGCGGTTCGATCTACGGGATCTCGCTGTCGAACAGCGTGACCGGCGCGATCAAGATCGACTCCAACCTCGTCGTGACCGAGGATCATCGCCCGGCGTTCATCCGAGCGTCGTGCCAGGTCTCCGCGGTCGCCGAGCTGCTGCACAATCGTCATGCGGGCTTCGACCCCTCGCTCGTCGGCACCGGGTGCCCATCCAAAGCAACGCTCGAAGACCTTCAGAGTGGCGACGCAGGGGACAACGTCCTGTTCACCTGCCCAGGTGAATGCAGCAAGCTGTTCGCCAATAGCGGGCTGGATACCACCGAGACCGGCCTTCGCCTGACGGATGCGGGGTGCAGCGGCTTCCAGGTCCCATCGAACGATGCGGTACCTGTGGATGGTCGCGGCATCGCACGAAGCAAGGGCACGACGACCGCCGGGGCTTTCGAGGCGCCCTGCAAGTGACGAGAAACGAGCGCTTGTCTGTGGAACTCGACTGCTGAACGATGAAGGCCCGTGCGTTCCCAGGCGTCTGACCCCAAACCCGGTGAGGTGTTTGCCGGGAAATACCGCGTCGAGCGCGTGCTCGGACGCGGGGGGATGGGCGTGGTGGTCGCCGCCACGCATTTGATGCTCGGCCATCAGGTCGCCATCAAGTGCCTGCTGCCATCGGCGCAGCTCGACGATGAGACGATCGCCCGCTTCTTTCGAGAGGCGCGGGTCACGGCGCGATTGAAGAGCAATCACATCGCCAAGACCGTCGACATGGGGCAGCTCGACGATGGGCGGCCGTTCCTGGTGATGGACCTCCTCGAGGGACGCGATCTCGATGCCGCGATCGAAGCGGGCAAGCCGCTCCCGATCGACGTCGTGGTGGGCTGGCTGCTGCAGGCGTGCGAAGGGATCGCCGAGGCGCACCGGGCGGGCATCGTGCATCGTGACCTGAAGCCGTCGAATTTGTTCCTCGCGCGCGATGCGAGCGGCGAAGACGTGGTGAAGGTTCTCGACTTCGGCATTTCGAAGCTAACGGGCGACCCCGATCACGCGCTGACGAAGTCCGAGGCGTCATTCGGTTCGCCGCTCTACATGTCTCCGGAGCAGCTGCGATCGTCGAAGTCGGCCGATGCTCGCTCCGACGTGTGGTCCCTCGGCGTCATCCTCTACGAAGCGCTGTGCGGTCGTCCGCCATTCCAGGGGGAGAATGTCTTCGGCCTGGCGAATGCCGTCATGTTCGATCCACCGGAGCCGCCGATCGAGCGACGTTCCGACATTCCGCGCGAGCTCTCCGCCCTGATCGTGCAATGCCTCTCGAAGGCTCCGGCCGCACGCCCGCAGTCCGTGGCGGACCTCTCCGATCGCCTCGCGCCGTTTGCCGGTCAGTCGGGGCGAGAGCGCGCGATGAGGGTGCGTAACTCGTTTGCGCCGGAGTCGGGGCGCCTTGCCGTCGCCGCCGAGCCGTCGGAACACTTGGCCGCCGCCGCGACGCAGCGCAATCGACCCGGGCGCGTCTCGCTCGTGCGCTGGCCGGTCGCCTTCGGTGTTGTCGTCTTGCTTGCCTCGATCGGAGGTCTCGTCGCGCTCGGAGTGACGCGCTCGTCGAACCCGGCATCTCCAGCGGAGACATCACTCGCCGACGGAAGCCTAACGTTCACGCCGCCGACCATCGCATCCGGAGGCGTCCCGATTGCTTCGGAGACAGTGCCGGTTGTGACGATGGCAACGACCACGGCGCCGGCAACGCCATCGGTGACACTGGTGGTAGCGGTCTCTCCGTCATCGCAGCGAGGGAAGGCCCCGCGTGGCGTGCCTTCGACACGAACACCGGCCACCCCGAGCGCGAGCGCGACGCCTGCTCCGACGAATACGGGGCCCTTCATCGACCGAAGGACGGATTGACGTGCGCTGGGCCATCTTCGTCTTCGCCGCTACACTCCTCGTGCCGTCGATCGCCTGGGCACAGGCCGATGGCGCCGCGCGCGCCCAGGTGCTCTTCGACGAGGCGGTGGCTGAGTCTCGGGCCGGAAAATACGCCACGGCGTGTCCGAAGTTCGCCGCAAGCCAGCGGCTCGATCCGAAGACGTCGACGCTGCTCAACCTCGCGAGCTGCTACGAGCTGAACGGGCAGACGGCGAGCGCGTGGGCGGCCTTCAAGGAGGCGGAGGCATTCGCGACGAAGCGCGGACGCGCCGACTGGGCGGAGCGCGCGGCGAACGCGGTGAAGGAGCTCGAACCGAAGCTCGTTCGCATCACCGTGCACGTGCCTTCCGCGGTGGCGATCCCGCAGCTCCACGTCGAGCTCGACGGATCCGAGCTCCAATCCGCCGAGTGGAACCACGCTTTGCCGGTCGATCCCGGCGAGCATCGCGTCGCGTGGAGCGCGCCGGGCTTCGCGTCGAAGACAGACAACGTCAAGGTCGCGGCGAGTTCGGTCGAGCTGACGCTCACGGTACTCGACCCGGTGCCGAACATCGTGTCGTCGTCGCCGTCGTCGCCAGCGTCGTCGCCGTTGCCGACGCCAGCGCCTTTCTGGACCACCGGACGCGTCGTCGGTGCGGTTCTCGCAGGGACCGGCGCGGTGAGCCTCGTCGCGGGCTCGGCGTTCGGCCTCTCCGCGAAGTCCAAGTACGACGAGGCCGAAGGACTCTGCGGTGTGTACTCGGGCTCACCGCGGACCTGTTTGCCGAACACCTCGGCGGAGGCCGTCGCGGCTCGTGAGGACGCGAGCTCACGCGCGACGGTAAGCACGGTGTTCTTCGTCGCCGGTGGCGCGCTGATCGCCGGCGGAGCCGTGCTCTTCGCGATCAGCTCACCGAGCTCGTCGCGCCGGGTGGCGATTGTCCCCACCGGCACGGGCCTCGTCGCGGCCGGACGCTGGTAGCCTCGCTAGTTCGAGCAGACGACCTGGCCGGGATAGCTCTCGAGGATCGCGCACTGCTTGCCCTCGGCGCACGTCATGAGCGCGCACGGATTGCCCTCGACGCAGACGGGCGCAATCGAGTCGCCGATACCAACGTTGAACCCCACGCAGCTCGAACCCGAAGGGCAAGGCTCGTTCAAGCCGCACGACGCGCCGAGGCGTGAGCGGTCGACCACGTTGCACGTGCCTTCCTCGATCGAGCAAGGCTTCGGCCGGCAGCGCTGATGCCAGGTGCACACGCTTCGGTCATGCGCTTCGCAAGACGGTGTGTTCGACGCGAAGCCATAGACACAATCCGCAGGATCGAACGACGGCTGGGGGCCGCATGCTCCCTCCGGGCACGACGAAACGCTCCCTGAATTCCCCGGCGCGTTCGGATCGGGCTTGGCGCAGTCGATCTGCTTGCGACACGAGCCGTCCGCCTGCTGAGCGCACACGGGAGAGGCCACACCGCCCACGCATTGGTGCGGTGGCGTCGTCTGACCATCGCAGGCACTCGCTGGACACAGGAGCGTCGACGCACCGGACGTCTTGCCGTCGTTCGACGACGAGTTCGTTCGCCCTGCGCACGCCGCAAGCAGGACCGAAAGCGAGCTCGCATAAACAGCGAAGCGTGCGACGACAGCGACGGACGGCATGCCCGAAGCCTAGCGCATGGTCATGGCCTTGACGCGCGGGGCGTGCACAGGCCTACTTCCGCCATGCGTCGCCCCTTCGGCACTGTCGCGTTTGGCATCGTTTCTTTTGGGCTTGGCTGCGTCGTTCTTTCGTCGCTCGTCGTCGGCTGCAAAGACACGGCGTCGACCATCACCGAGAAGTCGATCTCCGTCGCCAAAGAGACGACCAAGGGCATCGAAGACGGCGTCGAGAAAGGCCGCAAGTCCGGCGAATCGCTCGACGGCGCGACCATCGTGTCGAACGCCGCAGATCTCGCCGCCAAGGGCGGTGTGAGCGTCTATGCGATCAGCTCCGAGGCCAACGGCTCGGACGCCACCATCACCTTGGCGTTCGAGAACACCTCGGACAAGCCGATGCGCATCACGAAGCTCGAGGTGATGGCGCTCGACAACGAGGGCTTCGTGCTCAAGCCGCACCACGCGCCGAGCGAGCTGACCGTCGCCGCGAAGGCGAAGGACAAGCTCACGTTCTCGGTGGCTTCGAAGTCCGACAAGCTCGCGAAGGTACGCTGCTGGGACAAGGAGCTCGAGATCGGCCCCGAGGCCCGCAAGCGTACCCCCTGACGGACGGACTCGTTCGCCGCGTTCAACGCCGCGGGATGTCGGCGAACTCGCAGCCCTCGGCCGAGTTGTTGTCCATGCACTTGCGGATGTGAGTGACCGCCTTGCCGAAGTTCGAGCTGGCGAAGTTCTCGGCGTTCAATCCGTCGAGGCGCGGAGGCATCCAGTACGCGTTCGGGAAGGACTTGTGCGACTCGGTGATCTTGTTGAAGTACGGATCACCCGTGCCCGTCGCCCACTCGGCGAACTCGGCGAACGCCGCACCGGCCACGCGGTGACAGGTGGTGCAGGGGGCGACCTCTTCGCTGACGAGTTGCTTGGGCACCGTGAAGCCCTGCGCCTCGCCGTTGATCAGATAGTACGGTCGCGTGAGATCGCTGATGGGGTAGTCCGAGAGCTCGCCCATCTTCGGAACGATCGTGTGGCCATCGCGGCGCTTGGCCTGATCGATCCACGGCGAGTGCACGAAGGCGTCGGCCGCGTGGCAGTTGCCGGTGCAGTAACTCGACGGTGACGCGGGCCAGATGGCGCTCGAGCGGCTGACGTCGGCAGGGTGGACGACGCGCGCGCCGTCGTTGCCGACGTTCTCCTTGTTCTGGAAGAAGCAGGTTTTGCCCGTCTCGGGGTTGTTTCCGATGATGGCGATGTCGTTGAAGACCTTCGTCTTGGTCATCGACTCGCCGTTGCCGTTGTCGACCTTGCGGCAGAGGAGCACCCAGTGCGTGCCCCGGTCGTTCTTCGCGGTGGTGACGGTGACGCCGGGTTGGCAAGCCGCCGATCGGCCGAGGCCCGTGTGCGACGATGCTGTGAGGTACATGCCGCGATCACACTTGTCGACGCAGTCGTAGCTGCGTTCGGAGCGACGTCCCTCGCTGCACTCCGTCTGCTCGCGGTCGTCGACCGAGAGCGGGATCATGCGGTTCTCGACGCCGTCGATGGCCCCTTGCGAGACACCGTCGGCGTTCGTTCCGACGGCATCGCGGCAATCGAACGAGTCGTATTTGCCGTCGGCCAGCTTCTTGAAGAACGGGATCTCGCCGAGCTCCTGGACGCAGAGGTTGGCGTAGTCGATCGTGCTGTAGCGATCGCCCTCGCGAAGGACGGGCGCGCCCGCATCCGCTCCGGCGTCCTCGGTCGTACCGGCGTCTTCGGTCGCTCCGCCGTCGCCGCTCAAGCCCGCGTCGGTGTCGGCGAAGTGCAGGCCCCCGCGCATGCGGGAGCTCGGGGCGAGGCCCTGACCGGGCGAGAGTCCGAGCTGGCGAGCGAGCTGATGCCCGCGGTCCCACGCGTAGGCGAGGTTCGTGAGGAGCTTCGCGCGCGGCTTTCCGTTGCGGACGATGCACGCCTCGACGATCGGATCGGGGCCCTTGTCGACCTCGGCCTGCATCTCCGCGGTCTCGTGGCCGCCGTACCAGCGCGCGTCGTTGTAGATCTCGATGAGGTCGACGAGCTCGCGGCTGACGGCCGGGCCCTGGTAGAGGGTCTTCTGGCCGAGGCTCTCGCCGCGACGCGGGATGGGCGTGGCGCGCGACAGCTCACTGCAATCGAGCTTGTCCTGGGATTCGTGGCTGATCGTCCCGCGGCGAACGCGGATGTAGAGGCGGTCGCGTGGGTCGAGGGCGTCGCGCAGGGTTGCGTGGACCTTGCCGGATTCCTCGTCGTAGACGAGCGAGAGGCCGAGCGCGTTGTTCACGCCGATCACGGCGTCGGCGCTGAGGGACTCCTCTTCTTCTGCGGGGGCACTGCAGTTCGCCAGAGCCGCGGCGGAACCGGCGGCGCAGAGCGAGAGGAGGAGGCCGAACGAGCGGACCGACCTAGGGACCATGTAGGTCGCCGTGTGCACCTGGTGTGCCAGGCAAGATCCCCAGCGAGTTGGCGTGAAATCGTCGGTTCGGTTGGTCGAAACTCATCCATCGGAACTGGATCAGTTTTCCCTCGGATTCGTTGCCTGATCGTTTCGAATGCCCTTAAACCACGGATAATTGGCCAGGCCTACATCGGCTCCAATGGCACGACCGGTGCACTGCGCACCGTCCTGCCATGTCCAAGACGGGAACTGCCCTCTTCCTCTCGGTGCTCGTCTCGGGCGCCTCTGCATCCGTCGGCGTCGTTGCCTGCTCCTCGACGCCCGCCGAAGAGGGGGAGACGAGCGCGAGCAACCTGTCGGAGGACGAACTGGCGACCGAGGCCCTCAAGATCATGGGGGCCAAGCAGGTTCAGCGCGAGTCGAACGATCAGAACGGGTGCAGCTTCACCGGCTGCCACAGCATCAACCCCCTCACGCTCAAGCAGTGGAAAGGGCAGTTCGATGCGGCGATGGAGTACCTCGCGGGCAACCATACGCGCGAAGACAAGATCAACTACTTCCGCCAGAACCCGAACGACCCGCGAACCGGGTTCACGCCCGAGCGCATGGGCATCATGGCCGCCGGCGCGCACCTCTCGCTCGGCGCGAACGTGAACCCGACCCGTCATCCCGAGGCCTACGCGCAGGGCAAGGCGCTCGCCGAGGTCTTCGACGGACAAGACGACCTCTACAAAGAGTTCCGCAAAGAAATGCTGATGCCCGTCCTGCCGGACTATCCGCGCCTGACGGCCAGCCAGTACGAGGTGATCCTCACCTGGTTCAAGAAGGGCATGCCCAAGCTGGATGAGATCATCCAGGAGAACCGCCCGACCACGTGCGTCGACAACTTCGAGCCGCTCAGGGGGCACGCGATCGCGGTCAAGTCGTCGAACTGGGCGGCTCAGAACCGAGCGCGCAAGCTCGCCATGTTCGCGTGCCCGACGCCCGACCAGGAAGCGAGTCCGACGAAGTGCTTCACGCAGCAGCGTGAGGGCAGAGACGTCTTCCCCTCGTCGGAGGAGACCGACTTCGCGAAGGGCTGGGCGCAGGACCGGTCGACAGTGCGCATTCTCCGGGCGCTCACGTTTCCGAACTCGTTCTGGCTGCGCTCTTCGGCCGACGGCCGCTTTGCGGCAACCGGTGGCGGACAGATCGGCGGCGCGCAAGCGATCGACCTCCAGGCAACGCTCGACGGCAAGGACCGCGACGTCGGCCTCGAAGCGAACTACGACCCGGACTTCTTCCCGGACAACAAGGCGTTCATGTTCCAGGGCGGAACGAAGTTCTGCGCCCAGAGCCTGCTCGAGAAGCCGACGACCGAGCGCGTGAACTTCTCCGAGCCGGAGTGCTCGAGCCTCAGCACGGCTTCGGGGCTCTACCAGACCGTTGGCCAGAAGCTCGGCGACAACTCGATCAGCGACCGCTTCATTCTCTACAGCGTTTGGGCGGGAGACTCCGGCCAGTACAGCGCGACGGCGCGCGACACGCAGCCCCGCGCCGGTGGCGATTCGGCCATCAAGATCTACACGGCCATCGCGCTCGGGAACGACGTCGAAGAGGGCTACAAGGTCCAGGGCGAACCCGCCGAGATCCCGACGCCGTATCGTGGTGACACGATGATGGCTCGCTCGGGCAAGATCATCGGCAGCCGCCTTGCGGGCGAGACGAAGTCGCTTGGCTACGCGATCGAGAGCCTCGACTCGATGGTGCGTGACGGCAAGTACCACTTCACGCTCTCTCCCCTCGGCAGCGTGTGCATGGCGGGCAACAAGGCGAACTTCTCGTTCGACGAGCGCTTCCTCGCCACGCATCACTACAACGAGCCGAGCGACTACGAGGGCGACGACGTCGAGGCGTACAAGGACAAGGGCTCGAGCGACGTCTGGGTTGCGGACTTCGTCACCGGCCGCAAGGTGAAGGTCGCGAAGCTGAACCCGGGCCAGTTCGCGCTCTACCCGCACTTCCGCTCCGACGGCTGGCTCTACTTCCTCGTCGTCGATCACAACACGAGCAAGTACTACGTGGTCGGTTCGGACTGGGCCGTGCGCCAGTCCGAGGCGACGCCCACGCCCTGAACGAAAGCCGACGAACGACATGCGCCGCCGAACCGTCGTCCATGGGGCATTGCTCTTCGCCGCTCTCGCGATCGGCGCCGGCTGCGCGGCTCGTGATTCGGAGAATACCGACTCCGCGCAACCCGCCATTCGCGAGCTCGAACGGCGGGCGCTCGGAAAGGCGCAGGCCTACGTACCAGACCATTACACGCTCGATGACGAGGCGCGCTTCGCCACGTCGAAGAAGGCGCGGCGCGAGCTCGGTTGGCGGGTGCTCGGCAAGGTGCTGAAGCCGGTGAAGGTCGCCGAGGACGCCCTCACGGCGCACTCCACGACGAAGACCGTCCCGCTCTTCCGCACCTGGCTCGGTGGCGACGAGTTCTCTCGCATGTTCGCCAAGCTCTATGGCGATCTCGGCGAAGAGCGCCGTCAGATGCGCGCCGCGCCGACCAAGAGCGAGCTCGACGCCATCTTCGCGTGGAACGAGACCTCGCTCGGCGCGAGCACCGAAGCGGATTACTTCGCACGCATCGCGAAGGTCGCCGATCAGGAAGGGGTCGACGGCCTAGGTGGCAACGCCCGCGTGTCGTACAGCCCGGGGTACATTCGCCACTTCCTCGAAGACTACGCGGCGACGGCGGCGTGTGACGGCAAGCTCGAGAGCCTCGAGTTCGCGACGCCGCCCGTGTCGGCGGAGAACTTCACCAACTGCTTTTCGAGCGAGTTCCCGGCTGAGGCAGCGGTCATCAAGGCTTCGTGGCGCCGTAACGACGAGCTCGTCGACGTGGGGCTGCCCGTGCACGATACGTCGGCCGACATGTTGAAACAGCGCGTGGCCGGCCTGCTCGACAACGGCGGTTGGCCGCGCTCGGGCGTGCCGCTTCGGAAGGCCGGATCCGAGGATGCGTACACGGTGAAGCTCGAAGGTGGCGAGGGGTATTCGCTCGTCGGCCTGCACGTCATCACCAAGGAGCTTCGTCACTGGGTGTGGGTGACCATGTGGTGGTCGCCGAACGGAGATGACGACTTCGGTCAGGATCGGCCCGAAGAGATCCGCGCGCTCGGCAATCCTTGGGGGCACTACAAGATGTCCGTCGTGACGGACTTCGACGAGCGCGACCCCGATCCTCGCGGCGGCTTCGACGGAACTCTGGGCGACGCGCTCGCCGCGGTCCACGGTCCTCGCACGTGGACGTCGAATGCGTTCATCGAGAAGGGTGACCACAACGCCCAGACGAACTGCATGGGGTGTCACCAGCACGCCGGCGATCTCAAGCGACCGCTCGAAGCGCTCATCAACGACGAGAGCGCATTTCCGGACCACGGTCGCGTGCGCGTTCGCGCGGCGTTCCCCGCCGACTACAGCTGGGCCTTCGCGACGCCCGCTTCACCCGACGACAAGGACCGCCTCCAGAAGGTCGTTGTCGACCGCATTCGCATCTACGATCAGGCCGAAAACCAGGGCGCGCACCCGTAGCGCGCGCGTTGCCTACGAAGCCGCGCGTGTTCGCGACGCATTTCGACGACCTGCGGCTCTGAACGGCGACGCAAGGTCGGGCTTCGTCGATCGCACGATGCTGCGAAAAACGACGCGGGCTGACGGCGTTTTGGCCCGCCCCCTCCTCTCGCGCTAGCTTGGCGCCATGGTTTCGCGAGTCGTGGCGCTTCTCGGCGCGGGGGTGCTGTCGGTTCTCATCGCGTGTTCGAGCGACACCTCGCGCCCGCCGCCTGCCGGCGACTCTCCCGTCCAACCCGGCGTCGGCAACGGCGCGGCGGGCGCCGGGGGCGACGCGTCCACCCGGGAAGCCTCGACGCCTGACGCTGGGGACGCCGGCGCCTGCAACGACATCGCCAACAACGGCCTGCTCGTCGACCAGAATGGGCAGCTCGGCGATCCGCTTCCCAGCAACGGCGGGACGATCGTGGACGGCAACTACGACCTGACGCAGGCGGACGTGTTCGTCGGCCTCGGCGGAGTCGCCGCCCCAACCGGCGTGAGCCTGCGGTCGTCCATCAACGTCACGGCGGGCGTCATCCAGCAGGTTCTCTCGACCCGGCACCAGACGTCGAACGCCGTCGAGACGCGGTCGACGCAGTCGTACACGGTGAGCGGCTCGACCATCGTGCTGACCAACACCTGCCCTACGGCGGGGCTCATGACCTCGGACGGCTATACGGCCAGCGATACGCAGCTGATTCTGACGAATCCCTCCACGAAGGAAGTTTTCACCTTCACGAAGCGCTGATGCGGGCCAGCGCGCGAGACGGCATCGGCGACTTCACCAGGCGCCGATGCGTGTAGTATCCTCCCCTCGAACATGATGCTCGCCCGATTCTCCCGCTTTTCTCGCGCTGCTGTTGCTGCCGTTGTCGTTGTTTCGTCGGCCGCGTCGGCCTTCGCCGTGACCGCTTGCGGTGACGGAGGCGGCGCCAAGTCGGCGAACGTGAAGTCCGGGCCGATGCCCGAGAACGAGGCGTGGAACGGCGTCTACTTCCACCCGGTCTACGGCTACCTCCACCTCATCGAGGAGGGGAACAACGTCGTCGGTCGCTGGAAGCGCGCGGACCAGAGCCACTGGGGTGAGCTCAGCGGGACCGTGACCGGCAACGTCGTTCACTTCACGTGGAAGGAGCACAAGATCGGAATGATCGGTGCGAGCGCCACCACGCACGGCAAGGGCTACTTCGCCTACAAGCTCGACCCCGAAGGCCACGCGGTCCTCGACGGCGAGTACGGCCTCAACGACGAAGAGATCGGCGCCGACTGGCACAACGTGAAGCAGGCGCGCATGCAGCCCGACCTCAAGTCGATCGGCGGCGACGCCGAAGGCGCGCCCCCCGGCGGGTTCTGAGCCGGCTTCTGATTCGTGCGCGTCACGCGGATGTGATTGGCGCGCCCTTTTCGATCGTTTTGCGGTCGACGTCGCGCGTCATGAAGCGCTCGAGAACGAGCCTCGAGAGCGAGCTTCGAGCGCGACGATTCTGACACTCGCGTACCTCTGGAAAAGCTGAGCCATCACCAACGGTTGTGGTGGCTCAGTAGAACGCTCAAGAGGAAGCGGACGGCCTCTGGAAGGCGAGGGGAAGCTGCGGTAAACGAGCGGCACCCCATATGGCCACTCATCTCGAGCAGCACGAGTCGTTCGTTCGCCGTCACATCGGTCCGAGCCCTGAAGAGCAGGCTCGCATGCTTTCCGCGCTCGGCGTCCCCACGCTGGACGCGCTCGTCGAGCAAACGGTCCCGTCGTCGATCCGGCTCGAGCGCCCGCTCGACCTTCCGCAGGGCCTGACCGAGGCCGCGCTTCTCGAGCGCGCCCGTGAGCTCGGCGCCAAGAACGAGCTGTTCCGCTCGTACCTCGGAATGGGTTACTCGGACACGATCACCCCGCCGGTGATCCTCCGCAACATCATCCAGAACCCGGGTTGGTACACGCAGTACACGCCGTACCAGGCGGAGATCGCCCAGGGCCGCCTCGAGGCGCTCCTCAACTTCCAGACCGCGGTCATCGACCTGACCGGTCTGCCCGTCGCGAACGCGTCGCTCCTCGACGAGGGCACCGCGGCGGCCGAGGCGATGCACCTCGCGAACGAGTTCAAGGGCAGCGACGAGAAGAAGACCTTCTTCGTCTCCGAGCACTGCCACCCGCAGACGATCGACGTCATCAAGACGCGCGCCGAGGCCCTCGGCATCAACATCGTCGTCGGCGATCACCGCAAGGTCGATCTCGCGGCCATCAAGGCGTTTGGCGCGCTCGTCCAGTACCCCACGACGGACGGCGAGGTCTGCAACTACGCCTCCTTCGGCGACAAGGTTCACGCGGCCGACGCCATCTTCGTCGTCGCGGCCGACATCCTCTCGCTCGCACTCCTCGTTCCCCCGGGTGAGTTCGGCGCCGACGTCGCCGTCGGCAGCACGCAGCGCTTCGGCGTTCCGCTCGGCTACGGCGGTCCGCACGCCGCATACTTCGCCTGCAAGAACGAGTACGTCCGCAAGCTCCCCGGCCGCATCATCGGCGTCAGCGAAGACGCCAACAAGAAGCCGGCGCTCCGCATGGCGCTCCAGACGCGCGAGCAGCACATCCGCCGCGAGCGCGCGACCAGCAACATCTGCACGGCGCAGGCGCTCCTCGCGGTCGTCGCGAGCATGTACGCGGTCTACCACGGCCCCAAGGGCATCCGCGCGATCGCCGGCGCGGTCCACGGCGCCACCTGCGCGCTTCGTGACGGCCTCGCCAAGGGCGGCGTGAAGGTCGCGCACGACGCGTTCTTCGATACGGTTCGCGTCGAAGGCACCGAGAGCGAGATCAACGGCTGGTTCGACGCCGCCGCGGCGAAGCGCATCAACCTACGTCGCTACTCGGCCACGAGCCTCACCATCGCGCTCGACGAGACCACCTCGCTGCGTCACGTGGCGGAGCTCCTCTCGGTCTTCGTGCCGGGCCGCAAGATCGAGGACTCGGAGACGATCGCGGAGGGCTCGAGCAACGCGATTCCGAAGGACCTCCAGCGTTCGAGTGCATACCTCACGCATCCGGTCTTCAGCGCGCACCACTCGGAGACCGAGATGCTGCGCTACATGCGCAAGCTCGAAGGTCGCGACCTCTCGCTCGCGCACTCGATGATCCCGCTCGGCTCGTGCACCATGAAGCTCAACGCGACGGCGGAAATGATGCCGATCACGGAGCCGCAGTGGAACAGCATCCACCCGTTCGTCCCGCTCGCGCAGGCGAAGGGCTACGCGCAGCTCTTCTCGGAACTCGAGAAGGCGCTCGGCGAAGTCACCGGCTTCCCGGCGATCTCGCTCCAGCCGAACGCCGGCGCGCAGGGTGAGTACGCGGGCCTCCTCGCCATCAAGGCGTACCACGAGTCACGCGGCGAAAGTCACCGCAAGATCTGCCTCATCCCGTCGTCGGCCCACGGCACGAACCCCGCGTCGGCCGTCATGGCCGGCATGGAAGTCGTCGTCACGAAGACGGACGACAAGGGCAACATCGACGTCGCCGATCTCGAGGAGAAGGCCAAGCTCCACGCTGCCAATCTCTCCGCGCTCATGGTCACGTACCCCTCGACGCACGGCGTGTTCGAGGAGTCGATTAAGCGCATCTGCCAGATCGTCCACGAGAACGGCGGTCAGGTGTACATGGACGGCGCGAACATGAACGCGCAGGTCGGCCTCTGCCGCCCCGCGGACATCGGCGCGGACGTCTGCCACCTCAACCTGCACAAGACGTTCTGCATCCCGCACGGCGGCGGCGGCCCGGGCATGGGCCCCATCGGCGTCGCGGCGCACCTCGCGAAGTTCCTGCCCGCCAAGCCCGTCGTGGAGCCGAGCGGCTCGACGCCGGTCGGCCCCGTCTCGGCGGCGCCCTGGGGTTCGGCGAGCATCCTCCTCATCTCCTGGGCGTACATCCAGATGATGGGCGGCGCTGGCCTGACGGAGGCGACCAAGCACGCCATCCTCAACGCGAACTACATCGCGCATCGCCTCGGACCGCACTTCCCGATCGTCTACCAGGGCACCAAGGGCCGCGTTGCTCACGAGTGCATCGTCGACGTTCGCCAGTTCAAGAAGACGGCGGGCATCGAGGTCGACGACGTTGCCAAGCGCCTCATGGACTACGGCTTCCACGCCCCGACCATGTCGTTCCCCATCGCGGGCACGCTCATGATCGAGCCGACGGAGAGCGAGTCGCTCGCCGAGATCGATCGCTTCTGCGATGCGATGATCGCGATCCGCGAAGAGATCCGCGCCATCGAGGAGAGCCGCTGGTCGCGCGAGGACAACCCGCTCAAGCACGCGCCGCACACCATCGAGGTTTGCGTCTCGAACGAGTGGACCCACGCCTACTCGCGCGAGGTCGCCGCCTTCCCGGCAGCCTGGACGCGCGACCGCAAGTTCTGGCCGGCCGTCGGCCGTCTGAACAACGCGCTCGGCGACCGCAAGCTCATTTGCGCCTGCATCCCGATCGAAGACTACGCCTGAGCCGCTAGTCGCTCTCTCGTGAGAAGGGCTGCCGCGATCCGCCGTGGCGGCCCTTTTCACTCCATGCTTGGTGCGCCTGGTCCCTGTGCACGAGCTCGCACCATCGTGGGGATGAGGTATGATTCCTATGAGCGCGGAAGACAGGGCAGCGCGTGCGGCAGCGCGACGTCACCTTGCAACCGTCCGCAAGACGCGCCTCCACCGCGTCGAAGACGATCTCGACCCCATCGACGGGGAAGGCGCTATCACGCTCCTTACCGCGCTTTCGCGTGAGAGCTGGTCAGCGACCGGGGCGCCGCTCCCAACGTACGCCAGGCACGAGATTCCCGTCCGTTTCGTTCCGAGGCGCTAGACGTGATCGAGCTACCGGAATCGCATTCGACGAGGCTGTTGCCGAAGACGCGAGCGTCGAGATCGAAGGTCGCAAGATTCCTGTTATCGGGCTTTCGGCTCTCTTGAAGAGCAAGCGCGCATCGGACGTGCGCAAGAGGTTGCCGACGTCCAGGCGCTCGAGCAGAGACGCCGCTGACCGAGTTTCGAATCCAAAACTCAGCGATACTCAGGGGCGCTTCGGCGCGGGAGTCTCCGGGTGGCCGGCGCGCAGGTACGAGCCGCGACCCGTAGGCCAAGGCGTGCAGGCCGTTCCCGAACCGGGGACGGTGAAGACGTCGATGCCGTGATCGAACGTCTGCACCAGGATCTCGAGCTGACCGTCGCCGTCGAGATCGGCGATGGTCGGTGACGCCGGCACTCCGATGCCGTTGCCGTTGGTTCCCTGATCGGGAAGCGGAACGTCGAAGAGCAGACTTCCGGTGTTGGCGAGCACCACGAGCCGTCCGCCGTTCGCGTCGAGCGAGTAGACGCCGAAGACCAGCTCCGGCGTTCCGTCCTTGTTCAGATCCGCCACCGCGACCTCCGAGGCGAAGGTCTTGGCCTTGCCCTGGGCGAAGTCGTAGCGCCACAAGCGCGTGCCGTCCGGACCGATTGCGTAGACGTAGCCATCGTTGATCGGCGCGACGATCTCGGGGCGTGCGTCGCCCACGATGTTCACGGTCGTCGGCGCCGGAATCCCGCTCGGCGGGTAATAGTCGTCGTCCGCGCGGACCGCGGGCTTGTCGCTCATCGGAAGCGTCTCGAAGCCTGCCTTGCGCCGCGCGGATCGCGCGCCTCCGCCCTGCGCGCTCTCGAGGACCATGAACGCGTAGCCTTGCGTCTCGTACGGCTCCTTCATCTCCGCGTTGGGGATCCCGACGACCTCGTTCTTCCCATCGCCGTCGATGTCGACGACGTTCGGCGGCGAAGCCGTCCACTGCAGCCACATCGTCTTCGTCACCTCGGGCCAGGGATCGAGGTGCCCGTGGTAATGATTGTCCTCGATCACAGGGTCAGCCCACCGGATGAACTGGCCCCATCCCATGCGCTTGCCGAGCTGGTCGGTCAGTGGGTTCGTGTACCAATCGGACGCGAGCAAGCTCTCGCCGTCGGGGTCGAAGACGTTGATCTGGTGATTGTCGTAGGTCACGACGATCTCGAGATCGGGATCGTCGTCCATGTTGCCGATGCCGACGTTCTCGCCGTAGCAGCCGTAGCCGTGATTGCCGACGCCGTTCCAGTCCTTGTCGCCTGGCGCGAGCTGGTTGTAGCGAGGCCACGATCCCGTCTTTCCGGCGGGCGCGAACAGCTTGCCGTCACTCCCTTCGAAGACGAAGACCTGCGAGCCCGTGTTGGAGGTGTTCGTCGTCGTGACGACGATCTCGAGCTTGCCGTCACCGTCGAGATCTCCGGCGGCCATGCCGCGCGCCTCGGGGCTTTGGCCTCCACTGGTCGTGCTCGCCATCCATTTCGGCTGGAGCGCACCGTTCGTATACTCGTACGCGGCGACGGTTCCCTCGTTGCCACCGACGACGATCTCCGGCTTGCCGTCTCCATCGAGATCGGCAACGACGTGCGGCGCATACACGCGGCCTTTCGTCGACGTTCCTTTCGCCAGCTGCTTTCCGCTGCCGTCGAACACGAGCGTGCTGTAGAGCGCCGCGATGATCTCCGGCTTCCCGTCGCCATCGAGGTCGACGACTGCGGGCGATGCGAACCAGCCCGTCTCTTGCGTCTTCACGTTCCGGACGAAGGTCGGCTTCTGGACGGGCGCCGTCCCGTTCTCCGACGGACAAGCCGACGTCGGGGCCACCGCCCCGTCCTCGAGGACCGTGCCTTGGCGCGGGTCTGTCGAACCGTTCGTACCCGGGCCGCCAGCGTCGTCGTCCGCGCTGCTCCCGCAGGCGAAAGCCGCCCCGAATGCGGCGATGGTGAAGCCCACCGTCCCGACGATCCGTCCGACGCCGCCCAGCGATCCGCGTGTTCGCTTCATGCCCAAAGACTAGCGGCTCGCCGACGCTCCGTGCGACTGCACAAGCGTTGCTGACATCGCCGTCGTCGCCCGCCCATGATCAGCGCGCCCACAGGATCGCCCGGCAAACGCGACGTGCCCGTTGATGTCGGGTACAGCGAGACACGCCGGTCACGTCATGGCACACCCTGGCAAGGGGCGGGCGAGGAGAACTTCAATGGTTCTCAGAGGGCCGGGCGGGTACGTCATTTGCGATGGGCGCCGCGATCATGCCCTCCCGTTCTTCTCTTGTGCCGTTGTCGTCATCCTTCAGCGTGCTCGCCTTCGTCGCGCTCGCGTCGGTCGTCGCCTGTTCCAGCCCGTCTGCCACGAGCACGTCCGATGAATCAGGAGCAGCGCAGCCCGATCCGATCACGCCGTCCGCTGATGGCGGCACGCCCGATCCGGTGAATCCGGGCGACCCGGGGGATCTCGATCTCTCCGACGTGTCCGTGCTTTTTCCGCTTTCGACGACCGAGAACCGCATGTGGAAGGCTAGCGACGAGGCGGCGTATGGCGCACTGCTTCCGCCGGCGATTCTCGCGAAGCTTCCGCCGCTCCTGCCGACCCGCGGTGGCCCTCCTGGAAGTCTCGACACCCTCCGGGTCGTCGCCATGCGCCTCGACCCTTGCTTCCCATCGATCGCGCTCGCGCCCGATGGCTGTCGCGCGCAGGTGCGCCTCGTCCTGCAGCTCGTCTCCGACGGCGCGAAAGTCTCCGCCGAGGACGCCGCGGTGCATGTGTTTTATGAACTGCCCACCTCCGAGCTCGATGCTCTCGTCGCCCAGCTTCTCGATCTCAAGAAGCAGGCGGGCGTGAACAGCACGCGGAAGCCTCTCGGCGTCCATCCCGCGCTCGCGGCGGAGACGAACGGCGGGCCCTTCACCGATGGATTGCGGAAAGCCGTCTTCGCACGCATCGGTGCGGCTCGCCTCGTGCGCGTGACCACGATGTCGGTCGTCCAGGCTGGGTTCCAGTGGCGTTTCGAGGGATTCGAAGTCTCGGACGCGGCCAAAGGCACGACCAGCCCCATCGACATCGCGAAGGCTGGCATTGCAAGTCAAGAGTTCGTCGGGTCGCGTCCGGAGACGATTCTCCCGGCAGCTGCCACCGACGACGATATCCATGGCTTGTTCGTCGGGGCGGACGGAGTGCGCCCTGCACAAGCTGATCTCGACAGCGGCGCTCGTGCAGCGCTCCGGATCGAGAATCCAAAGACTCGTGACGTCGAGACAACGAGCTGCGCCTCTTGTCACGCTGCGGGTCCCGCGCTTCGTCGTGCCGAGAACACCTTCGGTGTGAGCGTCGTGGACGCTCCGGAGGCCTACCAGAATGCCGACTTCGATCTGTCGACGCCCTTCGCCGGAACCGAGACGAACCAGATCCGCGCCTTCGGCTGGTTCTTCACACAACCGCAGGTGAGCGCGCGCGTGGTGAACGACTCCGCGGAGGTCGTCAGCTTCCTCCGCGCCCGCCGCAAAAAGTGACTCGCGGTTGCACGAGTGCCGACGGCTGCGGTCTCGCCGACGCCGATCTGGAGCGTTCCGTCGTGCGAGACAGCGAAGTGGTCGTGCGAGACAGCGAAGTGGTCGTGCGAGACAGCGAAGCGGTCGTGCGAGACACACGCTTTGAGTCGAGCTGCCGCAGTATCCAGGCTTGATGGTCGCGGCGGGGTCGACGGCGTGATGGCTACCGGCAACGTTCGGCGAGCGAGTCGAGCGGGCGACGTTGGCTCGCGTAGTACGACGCCCACGCGCGAAGTCTCTCTTCCGTGCCCGCGTGCTCGCCTCGCAAATCGGCCACCGCCTGGTTGGCTTGCGCCATCTGTTGCCTCACTCGTTCGACGAGTCGATTCTCGCGCGCCCGTGCTTCTTCTTCTTCCGCGCGCGCGTTTCGCGCCGTGCTCGCTTTGATCGACGTGTCGACGACCCCGAACAGCGCACCCAAGAATCCATCACCGTGGTCGCGCTCGCGAGCGCCGGCCAGATCGGACTCCGCGTCGCTCCGGCGCCGCGATGCCTCGAGCCGTCCAACCTCCGCTTGCCGTGCGGTGAAGGCGGCCGCAGCCGCTTCGTTCGACTTGCGCACCTCCTCGTCGGCGCGTTCCCAGCTGCGAGCCGCCCATTGCGTTTCCTCCCTCGACGACTCGTCGAACATGGCGGCCAGACTTCCCGTTCGCTTCGTGAGCTCCTCTTCGTAGACGTCGCGACATCGATCGTTTCGTCGCACGGCAGCCACGAGCGCATCGAGCTCGGCATCACGCTTGCGTGCGAACCGCATGAAGCGTGCATCGCCTACCCGTCGCCAAAAGAACGGCGTACGGCTCGCGACGTAGTCGCGGAAGTCGTGAACGAAGGGCGCATAGCCGCTCGTGAGCGCTGCAGCCAACCCCGACGCGCGACCGACGATGGATGACCCGCATTCGGAGCCTGCACATGCGCCCTGCACGCCGTAGCGAAGAAACGGCTCGGCCCCTGGTGCAGACGCCCAGAGCTCGGCCTCGACGACGTAACCTCGGCTCCCGAGGGCGCTTGCGGTGATGGTCCCAATCCACGCGGGAAGTGGCACGAACGGAGCTTCGATGCGCTTTCCTGCGTTGACGATCTTCCCGCCGAGGACGACGTCGTACGCTTCCTGGAAGCGCGGATCGAAGGCGACGACATCGAAGCAGCCGGTGTTCTCGAGCTCGCGCTGCAGAACCGCTGCGAAGATGCGCTCGTCGTCGTGCACGTAGTCTTGTGGACGCCCGGGATCGCGTGGCCCGTATGTCGTGACGTCTTCGAAATCGGGTGAGGCGAGCATTCCGAGCATGATCCACGGAATGACGCCCATCGAAACGTCGGTAGGCGGGCGCGCGTCACGGAAGGGCACGACCGCAACCTTGATGGGGGCGCCGCACTCCCGCCGCGCCGTCGCCGACGCCGACGCCGACTGTGCGGACTTGACCGGTAGCGTCCACGTGTCGGGTTGCACCCCCGCTCCGCATCCGAAGGCCAGCACCGCGGCGAGCATCGAGCCGATCAGAAGCCAGCGCATCGAACCTCCACGGCCTGCGTTTCGCAACCAGGTGCGATCTCGATCGAGGCTCCGCCGCTCGCAGGCACCGTCAGGGTGCACGGCGTCGCGGCCGGTGCAACGTCCACGCGATGAGCAGCGTTCGGCTCGACGGAGACGGCGAGCGACGGAATCGCGGCGTGCGCGCGGGCGTGCGTTTGCGGGCGTACCCAAGCGTGACTCGCGGTTGGTGGCGCTTTGGGGGCCGCGGCGCGGCCGAGCCGCGTGCCGTCGAGGGAGACGTCGATGGCCCCGCAGCGAAGGCACGTATCTCCAAAATCAACGCGAACGAGCCGCGCGTTGCAGGCGCTACGTTCGCCGCCGCTCGCGTCGAACAGGTTTTCCTCGTTCGTCACCAGCTGATTGGGCGCCATCGAAGTCTTTGGCGGTGGCCAGTCGTTGTGCACGCAGCCGGTCGCGAGCGAGAAAACGAACGCCGCGCCGCTCGAGACGACGGGCAAGGGGAAGTCCTTCACGGGCGGCCGCACGAGCAAGAACGAGTCCAATGCGTGAGCTCCATGGAGACCCCGCCACGCGTCACTCGGCGCTCATCAAGTTCGCAGGCGCTCGACGCCACTCAGACCGCACGCCAGGCGTGCTGGGGTTTCTACGTCTCTTGGTGATCGTCAACCGATCTTCACGGATGCGCGTGCACCGGCGTTCACGTGTCCACGGAGAGCCCGCTTCGGCTGCCCGGCGTGCTCGTTAGACGGCCTTCGCGAACCACAAGACGTGCGTCGGGCCCTTGCCGCTCTCTCTCGCGCGCACGCGGACTTCGTCGACGGAAAATCGTGCAGATTGCAGGCGTCGCGTGAACGTCGGATCGGCGCCGGCCGACCAGACGGCGAGGATGCCGCCGGGCCTGAGTGCGGCGCGTGTCCGGGCAAGGCCGGGGCCGGTGTAGAAGCCGTCGTTGGACTCGCGCGTGAGCCCGGTGGGGCCGTTGTCCACGTCGAGCAGGATCGCGTCGTAAACGCCGGCGCTGATCGCCTGCCTGACGTCGCCGATGCGGATCTCCACGCGCGGGTCGTCGAGGCAGCCTTCGGTGATCGCCTGCAGGGGGCCGCGCGCCCAGTCGATGATCTCCGGCACCAGCTCCGCCACCGTGACACGCGCGTCGGCGCCTAGCTTGGCGAGGGCCGCCCGCAACGTGAAGCCCATGCCATAGCCGCCGATCAGCATCTTCGGCGCCTTGCGTGCTCCGAGACGCTCACAGGTCATCTCGGCAAGCGCCACTTCGGAGCCGCGCATGCGGGTGCTCATGAGCTCGCTGCGGTCGACCATGATCATGAAGTCGTCGCCGCGGCGCATCAGTTTGAGCGGCGGACCACTCGGCACTCGGGCCTCGGCAATCAGTTCGAGCGGCTTCATCGTCGGCCTGTCTCTACCATGCGCGCCGCCGTGGCCCGGTCGAGTTTCTTCGCGACGCGTGACGCGAGCTCGATGGCGTCGAACGGAGCGCGCACCTTCATGTCGTTGTCGAAGTAGACGAAGACGTCGCGGGGGGCGCGCTTTGCGCGTTTGTCGGGGGAAGCAAGGCGAGGACTCGAGGGCTCTTCTCCGTCGTGCCACGCGACGATGCGCGAGGCCCAACGTGCGAGCGCAGGGCCTTCGTAGCCGCTCTCGTAGATCTTCGCGTCGCCGTGCAGGCGCACGTAGACGAAGTCGGCCGTCACGTCTTCGAGGTACGGCCATTGGCCGGCCGTGTCCGCCACGCAGAGAGCGATGTTCGACTTGCGCAGGACGCGCGGAAACGCCGGGTCGTCGAACGACTCGTCGCGCACTTCGATCGTGTATCGAAGGGGAAAGTCCGGATCGTGGGCCTCGAGCCACGCGCCGTATTTCACGCGATGGTCGTGATGCTTTGCGAGCTCGGCGGCCTCGCCGGCGGTACGCGGAAGGATGTCGAAGAAGCCTTCGAGTCGCTCGGCGTCGAAGCGAAGACGCGGTGGCAGTTGCCAGAGGATGGGCCCCAGCTTCTTGCCGAGCGCGAGCACACCGGAGGCGAAGAAGTTCGCCAGCGGCGGCGCGCAATCACGGAGCTTCTTGTTGTGCGTGATGAACTGCGCGCCTTTGACGGCGAAGACGAAGTCGTTCGGGACCGCGTCGCACCAGCCGAGGTAACTCGACGGTCTCTGCAGCGAGTAAAACGAGCCGTTGATCTCGACGCTGCCCATCCGCGAGCTCACATACGCAAGCTCGCTCTTCTGCGGCAGACCTTTGGGGTAGAACACGCCGCGCCAAGGCTCGTAGCGCCAGCCGGAGATGCCTATTCGAATGTCACGAGACGCGAGTGCGCGCTGGCTCTTTCGCCCGAGCTCGGGTACGCGCTTCGATCTCGCCGTCGCCGCGAGCTCCATGAAGCTCGCGACGTGCGAAAGCCGTTCCCGCTCTTACGCGCTCTTACGCTCGAATCACTTGCAATGGCTGGGCTCGGCCCACTTGCAGCGTGAGGACGTGGGGTCCTTCGCGCAGTTGGCCTTGGCCTTTTCGTTCGGACACACGAAGCACTGGTCGTTGACCTTGCAGGTGATCTCCGGGCTCTTCTTGCAAGCGACGAGGCCGGGCCAGATGGCCGAAGAGGCGAGAAGCGTGAAAACGAGAGCGAGTTTGTTCATGCAGGATCGACGTCGACGTCGCAGTTGAGCGTGTCGCCGAGCTCTTCGAGCGCGCGGCGTAGGCTCTTCACGTTGAGGGTGGTGGGGACGAGCATGAGGATCTCCATCGTGAAGACGGGCGTGCCCATGAACGGCGCGGACTCGAGGCGTGTCTCGAGCTCTTCGACGTTGATGCCCTGCTCGTGGAGATAGGAGGTGATGCGGTGGACGATGCCCGGTTGGTCCATCGAGTACGTCTTGAGCCGGAACGGCACGCCCTTCAGCACCTTGGCCTTGGGGGCGGGCGAGAATTCGACGGCGAGCCCCATGGTCGCGGCGGCTTCGCGGAGGCGCTTCTTCAGGCCCTCGAGCACGGCGTGCTCCCCCTCGACCAGCGCCACGAGCGCGAACTGGCCGCGGAGGTTCACCATGCGCGAATCGGCGAGGTTGGCGCCACTTTTGTGGACGTGACCGCTGAACTCGGACGCGAGACCAGGACGATCGGGGCCAACGGCGGTGACGACGAGCTCCTCGGACATGCGGCGCCTCCTGTGGGGGAGCAATGGTACACGCGCCCCTTGCTCCAGGCTTTGCTATCCTGCGAGACCCATGCCGGTCACGGCTGCGCACGCGAAAGATCCGGTCGTCGCTGGTCCCCTCGGAGGGCTGGCGCTCTCGGCCGTTCGGGCGGCTTCGCCCATGATGGTGGTGCGAGCGATCCGTTGGTATCGCGACCTCGCGCGGCTCGGCTTGCACCTGCCGTTCTTCATGGTGCACGACTTCGGCCTGCTCTATGCGGCTCCGAAGGAGCAGCTCGAGATCGGACCTCGACCGGGGCTCGATGCGATCGTCGCGCGCATGCCGCGGGCGGCTGACCTCCTGACGACCTACCGCGGGGTGCTGGCGGAAATCTCGCAGAGCGAGGCAAGCTCGCGCGCACGCAGCATGCGTCTGAACGACGATCTCGTCGTGGTCGTGCTGGCGCGCGTGCTCGGTTCGATCGTCCAGCGCGCCAACGTGAAGCCTCCGTACTCGGCGAGCCTGCCGCTCGATCCCGAGATGGTGCGCGACATCGACGGGCAGCTTCCGCAGCTCTTCGCGAGCGGGCCGCGCAACTTCGAGCTCTCGGCACTCGATGCGCTCGCGCGCTCCCGGCTCCACGTTTTGACGCTCGCTGACGCGCTCGATCTCGACACGCTTCGATTGCTCGGCATGCTGGGGCCGGAGTCGAGCGCCGCCGGTGCCCTCGCGCACGTCGATTTGCTGGCCGCCATCTCGAGCCCCGCCGCGAACGACATCGTCAATTTCTCGCTCGAGCTCCTGCCCAGCGTGCTCGAAACGCGTCGCGCGAAGGCCACTGGAACGCATGCCGTGCATGGCTATGCGGGCATCGGCAACAAGGGCTCGCTCGATTCGCTCGTGCTCACCGAGCTCGCGTGGGACGAGCAAGAGTTCGCGCGGCGGATGATCGAAAACGAGATCCTCTATTACACGCGCGAGCAAGCGCCCGACGAGGCGCGGCGCCTGCATTACCTGCTCATCGACGCATCGGCCTCGATGCGCGGCGATCGCCAGGTGTTTGCGCGCGGGCTCTCCATCGCGCTCGGCAAACGCCTGCAGCTCGCGGGCGAAGAAGTGTGGATGCGCTTCTTCGATTCACGCCTCTACGACGTGCAGCGCTCGCGTCCCGGGCAATTGCCGGCGGCCTACATTCTCGGCTTCAAGGGCGAGCGAGGTCGCAATCCTGCGCGTGTCTTCGCCCAGCTCGCCACCGAGCTCGCTCTGTTGCGCGCGCGTGATCAGCGCGATCCCGTCGTGCACCTCATCACGCACGCGGCCCTCCACGTGCCGAGGCAGCTCGTCCAGGAGGTCCGCCGGCAAGCGCACCTCTTCGGTGTGTTCATCCTCCCGAGCGGCGGTGAGCTCGATCTCGAATACCTCGATCTGCTCGAAGGTCACGCCGTGGTCGACCACGCCACGCTCTCCGAGAAGAACGCCCGCGCCGCGGCGGCCACGAAGATCGTCAAAGACGCCGCCGACCTCTCCGAGAAGGTGCCGGCCTCGCTCGGACCGAAGCCCACGCGAACCAACGACGACGCGATTCCGCCCTCGTTCCGCGTGGGCCGGGCCTCGATTCCGCCTACGCGCTGAGCCTTACCGACGGCTGCGCTTCTTGCCGCGACCGCGCATCCCTTGGATGATCTGCGTCGGATCGCGGGGCGGGGCTTTGCTTCCCTCGAGGGCATTGCGCACGCGTTCGATCTCGGCCTGGTAGCGGCCCTTGAGCTTGCCGGACTTGAGGTTCGTCTCGATGGCCGTACGGAGCTCGGGCATTTCCGTGTTCGTCCACGCGGCCAGCCGATCGAAGACCGGAACGCCGTGGCGCGTAGCAATCGCGGCGGGGGCCGTCGAAAGCGCCTCGACCAGCGCTTTGAAGCCCGGCCAGCGCGACGCCGAACGAGGCGCCTTGCGAATCAGGTCGTACGCCTCGTCGAGACGAGCCGTGATGGCCTCGACGTCGTTCGTCGCCGAGAGCCACGCGTTGTCGGAGAGCGCGAGCAGAACGGCGGTGGCCTGGAAGAAGCCGTCCATCCACGACGCCACGTCGGCCACGAGCTCGTCGCCCAGCGGCTCACCGATGCGCGCGAGCGCCATGGGCACCACCTCGCGCACCCGGAACCGCGGATCGTCCGCCAGGTCGTGCAAGAGGCCGACGGCCTTTTTGCGAAGCGACGCCTCTCGGGACGCCCGGACGCCAAGCGCGAGCACGCCGCACATCGGGAGGAACTCCTTGTCGGTCGCACCCGGGGCAACGTCCGGCGAGAGGGTCGCCATCGCGAGGATCAGCTTGTCCGCGCTTTTGCCGTGGCCGGCGGATTCCGTCGCGAAGCCCTGCGCCAGGGTCATGTTGACGCGATTGCCGGGCAGCCCGGAAGCAAGCCCGAGCTGCTGATACAGGCGCTCCGTCTTGCCGCGCAGCGCCTCTTCCAGGGCGGCGGTCAATGTTTCGCTTCGGAGTCCTTCGGCGATGCGCATGGGGGCGGGCAGCATACTACGTAGGCGCCGAATGCGAACGCGGGCCGGACTACCCCGACCGCAAGAATCACGCTATAGGATAAGTCCACACGCGCCCGTAGCTCAGCTGGATAGAGCAGCGGCCTTCTAAGCCGCGGGTCGCTGGTTCGATTCCAGCCGGGCGTGCCAAGTCTTATTTGCTCGCACTTCGCGCTACGCGCTCGTGCTCGCACGTCGAGCTTCTGTGAGGATGCGGGTGATGGAAGGCGCGCTCGTGCTCGCACGTCGAGCTTCTGTGAGATCGCGGGTGAGGGAGGGCGCGCTCGTGCTCGCACGTCGAGCTTCTGTGAGTCTGTGAGGATGCGGGTGATGGAAGGCGCGCTCGTGCTCGCACGTCGAGCTTCTGTGAGGATGCGGGGGACGCGTCGTCGCTGGCAGGTCCGCTCGGTCGCATGCCGGCGGTGAGCGAGCGGCGCGGGAGGTTGTCCGCGCCGTCTGCCAGGGTGCCGTTTGGGGGGCGTTCGGGGGCTATTGCGGGATGTCGTTGGCGTCGCGCGGCCAGATCTTGCGGTTCGAGAAGGTGTAGGCGCAGATGCCGGTCACGCTCTGGAAGGTGGTGCCGACCGGATAGTTGTTCTTGAACGTCGAGAAGAGGTTGGGGCCCACGCGGAAGTTCACGCCGTTGGCGATCGCGAGCTCTCCGAAGTTCGTGGTGACCGCCGGGTCGGCCGTCGGATTGTCGGCGTTCATCTGCGTGACCTGGACGGGGCCGGGGATACGGCAGAGGACGCCTTCGAACTTCTCGCCGTTCGTCGCGCTCTTCGCCGTCGCCGCGTCCACGTCGAGAGGTCCGAAGGGCAGGGTGGTGCCCGTGTCCTTGATGGTCCAGCTCGGGAAGGAGAGCTGGCTCATGCTGTAGATCTCCTCGTAGTCACCTTCGACGTCGACGCGGTTGCCGACCTTCACGTTCGGCACCGTCCCCGGCGTGGCCACGAAGATGCCCTGGAACGGCGCGGCCGAGTTCGCCTGCACGAAGAACCCGAAGACGCCGCTGCCCTTCGCCTTCACGCCGGTGACGTAGACGTCGGACAAGCGCGCGTGGACGCGGAACGGTCCTGCATGTCCAGGCGCGGCCGGGTTTCGAAGCGCTTCGATCGTGAGCGGGCGCGCGCAGAAGGCAGGGCCCGGGTTCGCGAAGTCGTCGCACGGAGAGCCGTCGAACGCGACGTCGCACACGCTTCCTTTACCGTCCTTGTCGGCGTCGGTCTGCGCGGGGTTGGGGTCCTTCGGGCAGTTGTCGATGGCGTTCGGCACGCCGTCACCGTCGGCGTCGTCCTCGCTCATCGGCGTGCACGTCTCGCCCGTCGCGAGCGGGCACTTGTCACAAGCGTCGCCGATGCCGTCACCGTCGGAGTCCGGCTGCGTCGCGCCATCCATCGGACGGATCGGGTTGAAGATGGTGGGGCAGTTGTCGACCGCATCCGGCACGCCGTCGCCGTCCTTGTCGCCGGTGATGATACCGGCGTAGTTCGTGGCGTTCGGATAATCACCGGAGAGCGTTGCCGAACGCGAGGGGGTGCAGCTCGGCTCGACCGGCGGAGCCGCGCCTCGGCAGAGAAAGAGCGGCGCCCACTTCTCACCCTCGGTGCGGACGGCGTCGAGCGCAATCCCCGTATCGCTCTTGACGCACGCCTTCTTCGTCGCGCCGCAAACGGGAAGGTCCTCGCAGTCCCCGCCGCCGAGCGTGTCCGTCGCGAGCAGCGTCGCGTCGCCGTAGAGCGGGCGACCGGCGCGCATCACGAGCAGCACGTCTTCGGCGCCCGCATCGAGCACGGCGCGATACCCCTTGCTCACGCGGGCATCGAAGATCGCGACGTCGGCCACGTATCCGGGAGCCAGCTTGCCGAACGCGTGACCGTAACCGACGGCCATCGCCGCGTTCACCGTCACCATCTCCCAGAGCTGTTTGTCGGTGAAGTGCCTGGCAAAGTAATGCTGATTGAGCGAGTCGGCGCACGCGAGCTCGCGCTGCATGTTCATCGAGCCCGAGGGCAGCCAGTCGGTGCCGAGCGCGATATTGACCCCGAGGTTGTCGTACATGACGACGGCCGCGGTGTTGCCGTAGAGGTCGATGTTCGAGCGCGGTGACCAGATGAGCGAAACGTTGTTCGCGTGCATCTTCTGCACGTCGCTGGCCGTGACGGCGATGCCGTGAATCACGGCCGTCTGGCGCTTCATCAGATCGTGCGCCGCGTCGCCGACGTTGTCGCTCTGACAGAGAATCTCGTTGTGGGCTTCGGGGTCGATGCCCTCGGAGATGTGGGGCAAGTAGGCATTGTCGTTCGAAATGCCATTGGCGCTGACGCGTCCGGTGTAATTGCAGTCCGCGGTCTTCAGCGTTCCGGCCGAGTCGTTGAGCGGGAACGTGTCGAACGTCGCAGCCTGGATCGTCATCGGGTATTCGCGATCGGGCACCACGTCGACGTTGCGGAGCAAACCGCTCTCGCCGCCGGAGCTCGCCGTGGCCGTCGCGCCGCTCATCACGAAGCGAAGCTCGGCCGCGAGCACCGCTTCGGCCTTCGCACCGCCGATCGTCGAGATCTTCGTGTGATTGCGGATTCCCTTTCGCCAGTCGTGGCGATGTTCGTAGCGCTCGTTGCCGTGCGTCTTCGGCTTGTTGTTCGCGAAGGTGATGTGGTCGTGCGTGTTGACGAGGCCGGGCGAAATGACCGCGTTCGTGCACGTGATGCGCGCCGCATTCGCGTAGTCGGGAGCAGAGGCACAGTTCGCAGCCGCACACGCGATACGGCCCTTGCCGTCGACGAAGAGCTCGCCGTCGTCGACGATGCCGTCCGGCAGGAGCAGCGTGCCGCGAAAGACCTTGCCGCTCGACTGCGAGGTTCCCGGCTTGGTGACCTCGCAGCCGCCGGCCGTGTCGACGTTGCCGTCGCTATCGCCGTCACGAGTCCCTCCGTCGGTGCCGTCGCCGTTGCCCGGGTCGTCGGTGCCGTCGTTGGGCACGGAGTCGCCGGGATTGCGGTCGACGACTCGGTCGCTGCAAGCGGCGAACAAGAGGAGAGCGATGGCAGGAAGGAAGGGAGTGCGTTTCATGCGGGGCCTCGTAGTCCGTGATTCTTTGACGCGTCTCTGCGACGCGCTCTGCGAACCATTGGTGACGTTGTCGTGCGATTCGCGTCAGGGACAGCTGCGGGTCTCGGTGGCCGACGTGCTGTTCTGCGGATTCGGCGACGCGCGGAGCACCCAGTCGGCATGGCTCGCGCCAAACCGTTCGCTGTTGCCCTGAGCCTCGTGTCCGCCGCCGGCGAGAAGCCCCGTGGTGGCTTTGGCGTCTCCCGTCGAGTCGAAGCAGGCCTTACGCTCGAGTGATTGTCCGTCGGCGGCGGGCGTCGGGAAGGCCGGAAGCGAAAGCGTGGTGAGCGAATCGGTGATCGCCCCTGCGCTGACGGCGTCGACGACGCTGGGCGCCCCCGTGCAGGTCGCGGCGTTCGAGAGAACGAGGCTCTCCGCAGTGCCTGTCGTGCCGGTGCCACCGAAGAGAGAGACCGTGGTGGAAAGATCGGCCGTCGGGTTGCCGGCGTAGCGTGAGGAGGTATAGCCGGCGCCACCGATGAGAAAGTAGCCATGGGCGCGAAGCGTGGTCCCCGGAGGGATGGTTGCCGCGCAGCTCGCCGAGCCGCCGGCGGTTCGGCGCTGGAGGAACCAACCGGAGATGTCGACGTCGACGGCGGTGGGGTTGTGGAGCTCCACGAACTCGTCGTTCGCGGTGCTCGACGCCGCCGTGCACGCATTGAGCCCGGCGGTGGAAGCGGTGCGGCAGCCGCCGTACTCGCTGATCACGACCGTCCCTGCCGGTACGCTCGCCGCCGTGCGGGTCGTGAATTCGTAGGAGGCGGGCGCGCCGAACGGCGTTCCGTTGGCCGAGCGCGCGGTTCCGGCGATGCTCATGCAGTGCGTCGTCGCGTACGCG
Source organism: Labilithrix luteola (assembly GCF_001263205.1). Lineage (GTDB taxonomy): Bacteria > Myxococcota_A > Polyangia > Polyangiales > Polyangiaceae > Labilithrix > Labilithrix luteola. The sequence goes on along the minus strand of NZ_CP012333.1, from coordinate 2,625,492 downwards.
AGATCGTTCGTCGGAAGAAGGCGTACGCGCGAGGCGTCGCCCAAGGCGCCGATCGTCGCAAAAGACGTGACCTCGTTCGCGAGCGCTGCGCAGGGCGACGCGAAGAGCTTGAACTGCGTATTGTCGAAGTCAGCGGCCGTCGCAAACATGTTGAGCTGGACGTCGACGCTCTTCACCGTGGCCGCCGTGGCGCCGAGTGCCGGATAGGAGAGCAGCGCATTCAGCTTGGGAATCGCATTCGGGGCGGCAACGCCGGGCGACCACAAGATGCCCGTGCTCCCCGAGACCGTCGTGTGCGCCACGAACGGGCCTGTTCCTTCGGGGCTGCGCACCTGCGATGCGCATCCGGTGGTGCACGAGCTGCCGAAGGCCGCGGCGCCGTAGGTGAAGGTGTCGAGCGTAGCGCCGGCGGCTGTGAGCGAGTCGAGCCGCACGAAGAAGTCCGCCGTGGGGGCGTCGGTCAGGGAGAGTGCCGAGGTGAAGGTCAGCGCGCCACCGAAGCTGCCGGTCGGCGTGCCACCACCGAAGACGATGGCTCGTCCACCGGCGGCAAGCGACGTTCCTGCGGGGAACGTGAACTTGGCTGCCGGGGTACCCGTGCCCGTGCGAAGTACCCAGTTGCCGATGTCGACGGCAAAAGCCTCGTTGTTGAGGATTTCCACGAACTCGTCGTTGGCGCTGTCGCGAATGCCGTCGCCGTTCGTGTCGCCGTAGGCACCGGTCGCTGGTCGCGCGTAAACCTCGTTGACCACGACTGACAGGAGGCGGCACGCGACCGAGACGTTGTTGACTGCACCGCCGGTCACCGTGCCGGTCGCGCCGGTGACTGCGCAGAACTGACCCGTGGGGTTCTTGAGAACGGTGACCTCGTAGCTCGAGCCGTCGACGAGACGCGAGGCGAAGTCGAACGAGCCGTTCGCATTCACCGTGACGTCGCCGCCGCCATTGACCTGGAGAACGACAGAACCCGCGGCGAGGCCGCTCACGGTTCCGCCGACGCCGAAGGTCGGCGCACAGGTCACGGTCACGTTCGACACGTCTGCGGCAGCGATCGTGCCGGAGCCGTCTGTCACGCTGCAGATCTGGTTTTGCGGCTGCGTGCGAACGGTGACGGCGTACGGGCTACTCGTGACCAGGGACGTCGCGAAGGTGAAGGCGCCGTTGGTGTTGACGGTGAGAGCGTCGCCGCCGTTGTTCTCGAGGACGAGCGTACCCGTGAGCCCGGTGACGTTGCCGCCGACGGAGTAGGCACGGACGCAGGTGACGCTGACGTCGCTGACGTCGCTCGTGGCGTTGCCGCTTCCTTTGGCAACCGTACATTGCTGCTTGCCGGGCTGCGTGCGCACCGTCACTGCGTATTCGCTGCCCTTCGGCACGCGCTTCGTGAAGGCGAAGGGACCGTTCGCCGAAACGCTCAGGTCGTCACCGTCGTTGTTCGAAAGAACGAGCGTGCCGTCGAGGCCGCTGACGTTTCCTCCGATCGCGTAGACGTCGTCCGCGCAGGTGATCGTGACGTCCGTGACGTCCGCGTCGCCGACCGTCCCCGATCCGTTGGCGACGGAGCACGTCTGCCCGTCCGGCTGCGAGCCCACCTTCACGTCGTAGCGGCCGCCAGCTTCGACGCGATTCCCGAAGATGAAGGTGCCGTTCTTCGTGACCGTGACCTCGTCATCGCCGTTGTTGCGAAGAACGAGCGTTCCGCGAAGACCGCGTACGGTGCCGCCCACGGGCCGCGAAGCTGCCGGTGAGGCTGCGTCGGGACGTGACTGCGAGGAGGCATCGGGCTTTTCGGGAGAAGACGAAGGAGGATCGCCATTTCCGTCGGAGCACGAAGTCGCCATTGCGCAGAGCGCGGCGCCTCCCAAGACGAAGAACTTCGAAGTGCGAATTCGGAACGGCATGGGGCGGTACCAACCTTGTGGCCGGCGCATCGCCAATGCTGACGACTACGCGAGAGGCCGACGAGATTGTCTGAACGTAGCGAAGGTGGCCGCCCGCAAGCACGCAGGTTACGCGCTTGAAATGTTCCGCCTGCCACCGTGGCTAAATCCAACACCGCGTTCGCCGGAGTGCTTTCGTCCGCCGCTTGCACGGCCCGGCTCGGGGACACGCGATCGAGCCGAAAAAGTTACCGGCGAGTGATCACGATGCCCCTCGTGCGGCGATTGCCGTGCGGACGTTGCCGTCGACCGTGATCACGCCGTTGGCGCCACGCGTTGCGTCAGTGCCTCCTGCTGCGAGAAACGGATCGGCGCTAGTGGACGGGCACGAGCGGGTTTTCGACGAGCTTCCGCTGCCCCATCCCGCCGGGGAATGCGTAGCTCGCATACTGGTCCCAACCCCACAGCGTGGCTGCAAAGGGCCCATCACTCGTCATTCGCTGCAGCCCGTTCTTGCAGGTATTGGAGCCGAACGCGCTGCCCGGCTTACCGCCACGAGCGATATCGATGCGCGTATATTCGTAGTCGCCGCGTGACCCCACGGGCTGGAAGCCCGTCAGGTTGCCCGCACACTCGAGCCAGACGTCCTTGAATTCACCCGCTTGTTTCGCGCGGATGATGACGAGCGAGGTGTCGGCGTACGTGGGGTCGGCGTAGAAGGAATACGAATTCATGTATTGGCCGGAAGCCACGACGTTGACCATCTCCGGGTCGCCGTTTCCTCCCATGTTCTGGCCACCGACCGGTGAGCTCGAGGGCCCGGAGCCTCCGCCAGACATGTACGCGGCGAGGTAGATCGGATGCTCGGCGTCCTGCGTCCGAACGACGAACGGAGCGTCGATGCCGACATAAAAGGTCGCGACCTCCCCCGCCGACAGCGTGACCGGCGCGCCTGGCGGAATCATCGGATCGTATTCGAGGCGAGTTCCATCCCGCGCGGCCACCACACGATAGGGCATTACCTCGTGTTCATTTCCGGTCCGAGGACGATAGCCGACGGCAACGTACTCCGAGCCCCACTGCTCGAACGAGGGTATTTGCTGCGCGACGATGTCACATGCCCCGTGCTGCACTGGAATCTTGGCGCACACCTGGCCGCCGACGCTGCTCGTTGGCTTCGTCGAGGTAATGATGCTTCCCGTGAGCTCCTGCTCTTGCACGAGCTGCAGGTGCTGCCCTTGCTTGAGATGGTACGTCACTGGACGACGCGCGATCGTCCCCGCCACTCCAGGGCCGCCTTGAATATCGCGTGTCGGAGTGATCGTCACGTCGGTGTCTTCCGACGCGATGATCTGCGCGGCGGGCCAGGGTTGGAAGGGGGCGTAGCTATTGCTGTTGAACTGCGACTCCCATCCGTTGACGAGCATGTGCTCCGTTCCCCATGTTGCGACCGGGAGGAGGAGAGTTGCCGTCGGGAGAAAGCTCGGTGCGCCGCCGAACGGGTAGATCGTGGCGGCGGTCACCGGCAAATTCGTTTTGAGCTCGAACGACGTACCTACGCCAGTGTTCAGCGGCACGGGGTCGGCGTACGTTGCCGCCCGGACTCCGTTGGGACAATGCGTGATCTGGTTGAATTCTCCGAATGAACTCGGTGCACTCGGAGGAGGGAGAGCCGGGTCACGCTCGGAGACAAAGAGGATGACGCTGTCCCCCGGAGCGATAGGTCCGTCATGCGGTTCCAGCGTCGCTTCGCCCGGCACCGTCTTGTAGACGGCGTGCGAAATGTCGATCGGCTCGCCACCGAGAGACAGCGAGAGATTGACCTCGGCGTTCGATGTATTGACGAGGAATGCCGCGTAGCAGGCTTGTTGATAGGCTTTCGTGAACCTCGGCGGCTGCATGTAAAACTCACAGCCGGTCGAGCTTCGCTCGGCCGCAGCCGCCGCACACGGCTCCATGCAGCTTCCAGCGCCACAGGCGAACTCGTCGGAGCATTTCTCGACGACGTCGCTGACTTGCTTGGACGATCCCGCCGGGTCGGCGCACGACCGAACGACCGAACGATGATCGAGAGAGCACTGTAGATGGCAGGCAGGCTCACTCGGAGGAGACGCGTCAGACGTGTCGCCAAAGCCGTCCCGCTTCGGTCCCTCGAAGACAGTACGGTCCTGGCTGCAAGCGCCGGCGGCGAGCGCGGCGGTGAACAGTCCGAGAAGGCCGAGCGTGGCGGCAAGCGATATCGAAAGCCTCATGGGAACACCACCTCTTGCGGAACCAGACTCGGCACTTTGGGCTTTCCGGAGCCGAGCTGACCGTTGAAATTGCTCCCCCAGCAGAAGACCTGCCCACTCTCGAGCAGCGCACACGTGGCGGTGGGATTCACTTTCACCTCCACCGCGCGGCTTGGCAGGTTCACTTTGACGGGCTGGAACGCGTAGTTCTTCGTACCGTCGCCAGCCTGACCCGACGCATTGTTTCCGGCGCAGTAGACGGCTCCGGAAACGCCGCAGGCGCACCATCGGCTCGGGCGGTAGATGACATCGCTGTTGACCGTGGTGGCGATGCTATCCGTCGTGACGATCTGGCGAATTGGCTCGGGCGTCACGACAGGCGCTGGAAGTGCTCGACCGAGCCGCTTCGCGGACAGCTCTTGGTAGCTTGCTGCCGGGGCCGTCCCCCAACAATACCCCGTACCACTCGAGATCGCGCACGCATCCTGATAGGCAAGATCGACCCACGCGATGTTGGCGAGATCGACAGCCCGCGGGTACGGATCAGGGAACAACGACGAGCTCCGACCGAGCGGAGGATTTGCTCCCCAGCTCACCATCGTCCCATCTTCTCGGACCACGAAGGTCGCGGCCCCGACGACGACGTTGCGGAGCGGCGCCCCGGGGGAAGAACGATGTCGGTCGGAGGAAGCGCAAGGGACGACGGCGTCGAGTTGACCTGACCCGAGCCGTTCGCCCCCCAACAAGATGGGTGCCCATCGACGATCGCACACCCCGTTTCGAAGCTCACGCTCACGCTCGTCGCCGGCGGAAGGGGGAGCTTGATCGGAGTCCGCTCCGTGCTGACGCTGCCCGTCCCGCCCCGAAGGAACGGTCCTTTTCCCCAGCACCAAATCGCTCCGCTGCTGTCGAGCGCGCACGTGTGCTCGAGCGCGACGATGTTCGAGAGCCCGACGACGGGGGCGGGCGTTTGACTGTCGGCTACGCTTGCATCGTCGCCTCGACCGAGCTGACCGCTCCCGTTCGCCCCCCAGCAAGCCACGGACCCGTCGTGAAGGAGCGCGCAGAAGCCCTCGTTGGGATCCCCCACGTACCCGTTGGAGTCCTTCGTGAAGAGAGACCGCGTCGTCGAGAGCGACGTCGCGCACGATGAAGACGCGCAGACGACAGGAGGTGCCGCCCCGTCGAAGGGTCCGGCGTCTCGTGGCCCTTGCGCGTCGTTCTTTGGTTCCGACGGTCCGGCGTCCAGAACGTCGGCAGGCTCGGCGTCCGGAACGCTGGCAGACTCGGCGTCCGGTCGATTGTCTTCGAGTGGAGAATCGTCGCTGCTCGAACAGGCCACGATCTGGCCGCCTGCCGCTGCCAGAACGACGGCGGCGAAGCCCGTCGAAAGCCGCCAATCAAGGAGTCGTCTTGTGTAGCGCATAGCCGGCTCCAATTGCCCAAAGGTTCGTGTTGGACGTCCCGCGAATTCGGAAAAGGTCGGTTCGGACGGGCGCGCCGCGGAGAGCGAGCGTCGAAATCTGATATGCGCCGCCGTCCCACGCGTTATCCACGCGCACGACCAGACCTTTCCCGCTGAGCCATTGCTCCCCTTCCGAGGCGGCCCAGAGCGAGAGCATCCGGTCGTTGCTCACCATCACCGAGGTAGGGACCTCGGACAAATCTACCGTGTACCCATCCGCGACCTTCTTCAAGCGCGCGACCTGACGTTTGCCGTTGAGCATGATGGCAACGCCAGGGCCGGGCGACTGGATGTTCCCAACCCACCCACTATCTCCTCCGATCGACTGGACGCCGGCCGGAGGCACGCATTGGGCATTCCAGGCGCTTGCCGAGGGGGACAAGACGCCGTCGGCCGCGCGCTCATAGTTGCCCGCGACCTTGTGTACGACGAGCGCGCATGACTTGGATGAGCCCGGACGCACCCCTCCGAACCACACATCGTCCGGGTTCGTGCCGGCGGCGCCGAGAAAGTACAGATCTTGGTTCGCCTCCGGGACATCACGCGCGGCGTGCTCCATGACCCACGACGGAGGAGCGCCGCCTTCGCTCTTCCAGTGAAAGATCGCATTCCGGTACCACGCATAAACATCATCGGGCCCGGTTCCCCAGACACCAAGCGCGTAGCCGTCAGAACCGGCGCCAGAGTTATAAGGAATGTAACCAGCATTCGCGGCCCCGGGGTTGCTGCCATAGTCATCGAGACGAGAACGCGTCCACGTCCACTCCGTCTGAGGGGGGACGCCACGTGTGCCGTGATAGATGACCCCCGGGGATACGCCGAAATAGACTTCGCTATCGTTCGGCGCCCAGATCCCTCCTACGTATTTGCCGAGGCCGCTCTCATTTTGAGTGGAATCGTCGATGTAGGTCCATCGCCCCGCACCGTCAGTCCACTCGAGAACCCTGATCCCGAGCGTGGGGCTCGTGGCGAGGGCGAACGCTCGCCCCGGAAGCGGCCAGACGTCCTTGAACGTCAGATCGCTGTCCGGCAACGGCGTCGCGCACCATCCGTCAGGACTGCACATCGGCGAGGCGGCATCGGAAGCATCGACGGGATTGTGTCCTGCGTCGGAGTCGCCTGCGTCGAAGCCGCCGTCGCCCTCACCGCCGGAGATGATCCTGCTGCCAGCGTCGTCGGAATTCGGCAAAGGCGCGGTGACATCCTCGGACGCCGCGCAAGCGCCCATCGCGCCGAGCAGGAGCGACGAAGCAACGAGAATCGAGGTGTGTCTCATGGTTTACCTCCCAGAGATAGAACGATGCCGACGCCTCCGATCCAGACGTGACCCGGCGACGGCATCCAGACCGCCGTGAGGTCCGGACGCCGCGATTCGTCGAGCCCGGCGACCTTTATGCGCGTCCAGCCGCTGCCGTCGTAGTGGAGCGCGACGCCCTTATCTCCGACCGCCCAGATGTCCGAGGGCGACGCGCCCCAGATGGCATTCAGGTTCGCTGTCGTTGGGACATTCGTGACGATATCCCAGACGGCCGGGTCTCCGGTGTAGTGACGAATCTCGCCGCCATTTCCCACCGCCCAAACGTCGTTCGGGGCAGCGGCCCAGACACCGTTGAGAATATTCGTTGTTTGAGTGTTGTAGGCTTTGAAGACCGGAGCAGGGCCATCCGCGTCTGCAATGTGGATTGCTGCACCGAACGCTCCTACGGCCCAAACGTCGTTCGCTGACGTACCATGAACACTTGTCAACGAGCTGCATCCGAGGGACTTCTCCACGAAGTGCATCCGCCAGATGCCCGAGTTGTAGCTCGCGCTGCCCGTCGTCGTCGTCGTGGCCCAAAGCCACTCCGCACCGTCTGCCGCCCAGGCGGACGTGAGCGCAGACGACCTAAAATAGCTATAGGGCTTGGTGTACGCCTGCTGGGTGGTCCAGCCGTCTGGGGATGGCGCCCCTGCATCTACGCCGGCGTCTCCGATGGTGAAATCACGCGTGTGGATGAGGTCCATCGCCGCGAGCAGGATTTCTGCCGAACCGCGCAACCAGAGCGCATGCATCGAGTCGCTCGAACCCGGATCGGAGCGCGTCCAGGCGGTTCCGTCGAAGTGCGCGAGTGCTCCGAGCGCACCTGCAACCCAGACGTCCGTGCTCGAGCGGCCGCGAATGGTATTTACCCGACTCCGCCAATCGAGCCCCGCGGACGGATCGCTTTGATCGAACGGCCCGCTCGGACAGAGGCTGCCGTCCGAACATGTCGCCGGGAAATACTCGCAATCGCTGCAGGGCGTTACGGCCGCGTCCTCGTTCGACTCAGCATCAGGACCCGCCTCGGGGCCAGCATCAGGGCCCGCATCGGAACGCGGCGTCTCCAGGATGCTCGGTGAGTCGGCGACTGTGTTTGTCTCGTCGGAGGCGCACGCTCCAAGACCGGCGATGATCCCGACAGACGCGATGGCACCACTGGCCATGACCACACGGAAGGTCTTCATTGCGGCACCCCCGCTTCCTGCTCTTTGCAGGGCTCTACCGCGCATCGACCGTGGATCCAGGCCTGGCCGGCGATCGCGTCACAGACCTTGCCGCATGCACCGCAGTTGTTCGGATCGGAATCAGTATTCACTTCACAGAAGTCCTGACTATTCCCGTTGCAGTCTGCCGTGCCTTCCTGGCACCGGTTCGTACAGGACCCGAATTCACACACACCGTAGAGGCTGCCGCCCCAGCCGCAGCCAGCGCCACACACTCCACAATTTTGTGGATCCGAGCTGAGATCTTTGCATTCGCCGTAGCAACCGCTTGGCCAGGGGGATTGGCCACACGAGCCGCAATAGGTCTGTCCCGGCGGGCACGCGCACATCGCCTTGCCAAAGGCATCGGGCTGACACTGCTGTCCCGACGGGCAGGCGTTCCCGCAGCCGCCGCAGTTCTGCGAGTCCCAGAGGTATGTCTCGCAGCCGTTGGACGACGACTTGTTGAGGTCGCCGTCGCAGTCGGCATAATCCTTTTTACATTTGTATTGCTGACATGTGCCGTGGCCACATCCGAAGTAGGTATTGGGTAGAGGAGCTCGATCGCCACCGTCATTCGGATTGCAGACGTTGCCGCAGCCATTGCAATTATTGTCGTCGATCTGGGGATCCGTGCAGCGTGTCCCGCAGAGGACCTCTGGGGCGAGACAGCCGCAACCCATGTCGCCGGAGGGTCTTTTTACGCAAGGCTCGTTTGGGTCCGCACACTTATTCCCGCAGACGCCGCAGTTGTCGTTGGTCGTCGGGGTGACTTCGCACCCGTTATCGACGAAGCCATCGCAATCGAGGTACTTCGTTGGCGAGGTCAGGCACTCCATCTGACAGGTGCCATTGACGCAAACGAAGCTCGCGCCATTCGCACTTTGCGGGCATGCGAAACCACAGGCGCCGCAATTGTTCTGATCGACCGCGATATTCACGTCACAGAGGAAGCGCGAATTGGGACACGTCACGCGGTCCGCCGGGCACGTGTTCGACGGGCAATAGTTGGTGAGCTCCGCTACGGAAGCCTCCTGCCCTGCATCCGTCGGCGCTATGAAGCTTGGCGTCGCGGAGGCGTCCAAAGAATCGTCGGCCAAGACGAACGACTTGTTCTCCGAGCAAGAGGAGACCAAGACTGCGCCTATCGACGCGACGATGGAGACGAGCCCCGCGCGGACGTACGGGTGGTTAAAAGGTCGATGAGCAGTCATCACGATCTCGAACCTCGCTCTCGCTGCGCTGCAGCGAGCTGCCATGGTCAGTCTTGGAGACGCTCAATCACCGAGCGGACACGTTTCGTGTACGGACTCGTCGGATTGGCGGTGAGGAATCGCTCGGCCCAGGTCCGCGCGCGCACGCGCTCACCCGACAAGGCCAGTGCCTCGATGTGCATGACCTCGACTTCCGGCGCAAAGAGCCCTGACCGGAAGCGCTGCTCGTAGCGTTCGACGGATCGCAGGCAGGAACGGGCGTCCTTCGCCTCGAGCGCGGCGCGCGCATGCGATACGAGCGCGAGCTCGTCGTCGAAGGTCGTTCCTTCCTTCGGCCGCCGCTCCGGAGGCACGCTCGCTCGTGCGTTCGCCGCTAGTTGTTGCGGCGGGGCGGCGATGGGGGCCGCGGCCAGATCGTTGACGGAGACCGTTGGCGGCGGCACCGCCTCCACGGTGGTTGCCGACATCGACGGCGGCGGCGACAACGACACGCCGCCGACCGCTTCGTTGCGTGGAGTGCCGACATCCACGCGCGTGAAGACACCTGCGACCGCAACGCCGATCACCAAGCCGGCCTTCCACCAACTCCAAGTCATGCGCGCGGGGCTCGCCATGTGCGATACGCGCGAGAGGGCCTTGTCGATTTGCGCGCTCGATGGCCCGTCGTTTTCGCTTGCGTCGACGAGTCGAGCGAACTCGGGATCTTCGAAGATCCGGCGTGTCGGTCCGTCGGTCATAGGCTTCGTCCTCGCGACTGCCGGGCGCGGTGACGATGCAGAAGCGCATCGAATTCTTCGCGAGCGCGCCGCAGCCTGGACGCCACTGTCCCCGCGGGAATGTCGATGACGTCGGCGATCTCTTGCATGGTCAATCCTTCGAGCTCGTACATGACGAACACGACGCGGAGACTCTCTTCCAACTCGGAGAGCAGGCGGTAGAGGAGGGCGCGAGCGCGCTCCTCGTCGAAGCGTGTTTCCAGCGTTGGGGTGTTGTCTTCCAGCGTGTCGTCGGTCTCGAGTCCCTCCGTCGGAATCTCCCGTGCGGCCTTTCGCTTCAAGCCCGAGGCGATCCGGAACGCAGCTCCCATCAGGAACGCGCGCTCGCGCCCCGGCTGCGCTTCGTCGATTCGGCGCAGCGCGACGAAGAAGAGCTCCTGCGCGGCGTCGTCGACCACGTCTTCCTCGAACCCGATACGTCGAAGGAATCTCCAAACGCTCGCGAAGTGAGCGCGCACGATTCCGCGGAGATACTCGGCGCGTGAGTGATCGAGCGCCGCCGTGCCGTGCTTGCTCTCTGGAGGATGAGCCTCGGCAGCAGGCCTGGTGACGATCGATGCGCTCACATCAGGTAGTGGAGCGGGCGAATTGTTCTGATCACGAAATGCGCGACCGCGCGCGGCGCTCACAACTTGATGCCTACTCCCAGCCCAAAAAGCACACCAACGGGGGGACGCTCGCGATCGGTTTGCCGCTGGAAAACACGAACGGCTGCCGGTTCATGGGGACGGTCATGAGCACGGTCGAGCTAAGAAACATGCGGTCCGAGACGTAGACGGCCGCCCAGATGGATCCACCGGCATCCAACCAGAACGTCGATAGAGACTTCGTGGCGGAAAATCCATCGGCGGATGCGTGAAGGACTCCGACGTCGAGCTCGGCGCACGGCGATACCTGCACGGCGCCTCGAACCGCAAACTGCAGCGGACACAGCCGGACGTTTGCGGCAGTCCACGAAAACTCGGTGCTGCCGCCGCGCAACGCTTGTTCCTTGGGAAAGCTCTGACGTATGCCCACGCCGAAGCTCGGCTTCCATCGACCCAACCAGCTCGCGCTCGAGGATGGCTCGATCTTCGCGGACGCACCGATGCCCGGTACCGCTCCTCGTAAAACTGCAGAACTCGTCTCCATGCGAACGTCGAGCGAGAGCTCCGCCCCTTCGCCCGCTTGCTCGGTCGTTCGCTGAGGCGTCGAGGACGCTGTCGCGCTAGGCCTTTCTGACACCGGCGGGTCCTGCTGTCGTTCATCTGCACGCTCATCGCGCGGCTCATCGCGCGCAACGACGGTCTCATCCCGCGCAATGAGAGGCGGGGGGCTCGTGTCCTCTTTCGACGGCCCCGAAGGTGGCCCCGAGTGCGGGGCATCGATCGCGAGCGCCACCATGACCGCCAAACCGTCCGATACCCGCTTGCAGCTCGGCCCCTCGAGCTCGCGTTCGGAGAACGCGTCGCTCGCGTTCGCGACGACGAGCGTGCCGACGACCGAAGGAGTCTTCGCGGCGATGCGTACGCGGATGATTCGCGCCGTGGACGTCCCCCCAGGCACGAGTGACCAGCGCTTCGTGTACTTGCGAACGAGCGCGACGAACTCCGACTCCGAGGGACACGCTCCGATCGCCTGGTAATCGAGCGCGATCGGTTCGACGTCGTCGTGCTCTGCATGCGCGGGCGTCGCGATGGATAGGCCAGCGAGCATCACGACGCTGCTTGTCAGCCGCCACCTGCTCACACCGGCCTCGTCATCGATGCGCCCAACGCTAGCGCATGACCCGACGCAACGAGCCTCGAATGCGAGACAAGCGCGACTGGCCCAACCACCTCGAGCGAGAAAGCGCGAACGTTGAGAATCGAGCGCTTCGACGCGCTTTTGCTTCGCGAGCACCCGCGGGGCTCAACGTCGGAGCAGATCCTGCCAGTGCGCCGGGAGGCTCGCTTTGGGGAGCACCTGCGAGCGAGTCGATTGGGATATGGGGGCGAGCGCCGCTCGATAGATCGGTGCATTCGCCATCTCGAAGCCCGAAGCCATCGTGAGTGCGAGCTCGAACTCGCCGACGTTCGGCCAGCGCGCGTCGGGCGAGCGAAGCAAGGCGGCGTGGACCACGCGCGCGAGATCGGGAGCGACCCAGGGCGCCGCTGTCTGGACCGGCGGAACCGACGACTGACCCACGAGGAACGCCATGAACGAACCCGATCGGGTGAACGCCGGCGCGCCCGTCAGCGCGTGGTAGAGGACCATTCCGAGGCTGAAGACGTCGGTGCGAGCGTCGACGCGCTTCGCGTTCTCGGCCTGCTCGGGAGACATGTAGTGGGGCGTTCCGAGCAGCGCGCCCGAGCTCGTGAGCGAATCGATGCCCGCGTCTTGGACCTTGGCGAGCCCGAAGTCGCTCACCTTGACGACCACCACGCCTCCTTCGTCTTCGAGGAAGAGATTCGAAGGCTTGAGGTCGCGATGGACGATGCCTTCGGAGTGACCCTTGCCGACGCCTCGCGCGGCTTGGAGCACGAGCGGCACGGCGACGGACGGCTCGAGGATGCTCACGCGCTCGAGCACCGAAGCCAGATCTCCGCCGCGCATGCGTGGCATCACCAAGTACGGCGCGCCCGTGCTCTCGTCGACGCCGTGGTCCACGAGCGAAAGCACGTTCCTGTGCCTGAGCCGCTCGGTGGTGGCGATCTCGCGATCGAAGCGGGCGCGCGTCTCGGCGGCGACCTCTTTTGCCCCCTTGCCGACGAGGAGCGTTTTCACGGCGAAGGCGTTCCCCTTGTCGTCCGTGGCCTCGAACACGGCGCCCATTCCGCCGGCTCCGAGCTTGCGACCGAGCGCGTATTTCCCGCCCATGAGCGTGCCGGGCGGAATCGAAGGAGGGGAGGGCCGAGCCATGAACGCGCGGATGCTAGCGCGGCAGAGGTTCTCGTGTCTGCGCGGTCGAACCGCGCTGCTCATCATCTTCACCACGATCGCGCGCACCCGTCCTGAGGTACGCTTCGAACGTGGCGGATTTCGACTACGACTTCGCGATTGTCGGCTCCGGTTTCGGCGGAAGCGTCTCTGCGCTTCGGCTCACCGAGAAGGGCTACCGCGTGGCTGTGCTCGAGATGGGCAAGCGCTGGCGTAAGGAAGACTTTCCGCGCACGAACTGGGACCTCAAGAAGTCAATCTGGCGGCCGTGGCTCGGCATGTACGGCATCTTGCAGATGACCATCGTGAAGGACGCGTTCTTCCTCCACGGTGCGGGCGTCGGCGGTGGCAGCCTCGTCTACGCCAACACGCTCCTCGTTCCGCCGGACGAGGCCTTCCGCGACCCGCGCTGGGTCGGCATGGATTGGAAGACGGAGCTCGCGCCCCACTACCAAACCGCGATGCGCATGCTCGGCGCCATCGAGAGCCCCGTCGTGATGGAGACCGACGAGATGCTCGAATCGGTCGCCGAGGACATGGGCCGAGGCGGCACGTTCAAGCGTGCGACCGTGGGCGTCTACTTCGGAGAGTCCGGCAAGACCGTCCCCGATCCCTTCTTCGGCGGAGAAGGGCCCGAGCGCACCGGATGCGTCTTGTGCGGCGGTTGCATGGTGGGGTGCCGCTACGGAGCGAAGAACACCCTCGACCAAAATTACTTGTATCTCGCAGAGAAACGCGGCACGACGATCGTTCCCGAGACGCGCGTCGTCGACGTGCGCCCTCTCGAAGGTGGCGGCTACGAGCTCACGCTGGAGCGCTCCACCGGGTGGACGCACCCACGCCATACGCTCCGTGTTCGGGGCGTGGTCGTGTCGGGCGGCTCCTATGGAAGCGTGAACCTCCTCATGCGCTGCAAAGAGCGCGGCAGTCTCGGAAAGCTCTCGGGCCAGCTCGGTCGCTACCTGCGTACGAACAGCGAAGCAATTCTCGGCGTTCGTTCGCGCCGCGACGACGTGGACTACTCGCGCGGCATCGCCATCACGAGCGGCGTGTTCGTCGACGACAAGACGCACATCGAGGTCGTGCGCTACTCGGCCGGCTCCGATGCGCTCGCTCCACTCGCCACGGTCCTCACCGACGGTGGCGGTAGCGTTCCTCGCTGGCTTCGCTGGATCGGCGAAGTGCTTCGCCACCCGCTCCAGTTCTTGCGCTCGACCGTGCCCTTCGGATGGGCGAAACGCACGGCGATCTTGCTCGTCATGCAGCCGGTCGACAACCATCTGCGCTACCGGCTGCGTCGTCGCTGGTATTGGCCCTTCTCGAAGAAGCTCGACTCCGACCGCGGCGATGGTCCGCCCGCCCCGGTGTACATTCCGGTCGCAAACCTGGTCGCCAAGAAGATGGCCGCCAAGATGGGAAACGGCGTTCCGCAGAGCGGCCTTCTCGAGGTCCTCTTCGGCAAGGCTACGACGGCGCACGTACTCGGGGGCTGTCCGATCGGACAGTCGCCCGACGACGGCGTGGTCGACACCAAGAGCCGCGCTTTCGGTTACGAAGATCTCTACGTCGTCGACGGATCGATCATTCCCGCGAACCTCGGCGTCAACCCGAGCCTCACGATCACGGCCATGGCCGAGCAGGCGATGACGCACGTCCCTGCGCGCGCCGAGCGCAACGACGGTGTCTGGGCTTAGTGACGTACGCGTCTCGTTCTCGCGTCTCGTTCTCGCGTAGCCGAATCACCTGAAAAGGTACGCGTTGTAGGAGGCGCGCCGCCTTGCTTCGCCCGGTTCCCCAACCGACGCGCGAACGGGTATCTTCGTCGTCAGCGATGATCACCTTCAGCAACGACGGGAACCGCGCCGAGCAGCAGATGCACGCGGTGATCTTCTACCTCGTGACGTTCGGTTACATCGATGGCGACTTCGACGCTGCCGAAAAGAGCTTCGTTCGGAAGACGATCGAGACGCTGATCGAGCACCGCGCGACGACCGCCATGCCCGACGCCGACGCTGCCGTTCGCGCGGACGTCATCGCGAAGTTCACGAAGCACTTCCACGAGGTCTTCGAAGGGATCGATCACAGCGTCAAGGAGCTCTTCACCGAGAGCGTCTCTTCGAACGAAGATCCCAAAGCGTTCGTGCACGCGAAGCTCAAGGTGAGATGCTTCGAGATCTTCCAGAGCTTCGATCGCGTGGGCCAAGAGCAGCTCATGGGCCTCATCGACACGCTCCTTCTCGCCGACGGCGTTGCCCACCCGGCCGAAGTGCAGTTCCGTGGCGAGCTCGCGCAGCTTCTCGAGGCCGACTTCGGCGTCGACCTCGTCGAAGATCAGGGCGATTCGAAGGTCACTGTCGCGGCCGCGCGTCCGACGGTCCACACCGAGGTCGACCACCCCTTCTTCAAGCCGTTCGAGTTCCACTTCTCGCGCGACCCTGACACGATCGCGCGTCAGGTCGCGGCTGACCGGCAGCTCATCGATCGCGCGATCGCGGTCTTCGAAGAGCAACGAAAGGCGGGCGCCGGAAAGCTTGCCACCAAGTCCACCGTCGCCGACATCGGCGAGGGAACGTCGTTCCTCGACGGCCATGTCTATGCGCGCATGCCGAAGGCCGGTGAGCGCTACGAGATCACCGTGCTCGGCGACCTTCACGGCTGCTACAGCATCCTCAAGGCCACGGTTCTCCAGTCGCAGTTCTTCGAGCGCGTCGACGCCTATCGTCGTGACCGAACGCAGCCCTATCCGCTGCTCGTCTTGCTCGGCGACTACATCGATCGCGGACTCTTCAGCCTCAACGGCGTCCTACGAACCGTACTCCAGCTCTTCGTGACCGCGCCCGAGCACGTGGTCATCTTGCGCGGCAACCACGAGTACTACGTGGAAGTGAACGGCACGATGTACGGCGGCGTGAAGCCGGCCGAGGCCATCAATTCGCTCAAGCCGCTTCTCCCCGTCGACGTGTTCCGTCACTACCGAACGCTCTTCGAGAAGATGCCGAACATGCTCCTGTTCGAGCGTTTCCTCTTCGTCCACGGCGGCATCCCGAAGGACCGCATCGTGAAGGAGCGCTGGAAGGATCTCTCCACGCTCAACGACGAGGAGATCCGCTTCCAGATGATGTGGAGCGACCCGAGTACGGCCGACGTCATCCCCGCCGATCTGCAGGATCAGGCGGCTCGCTTCGCCTTCGGGCGCATGCAGTTCCGCGCGTTCATGCAGCGCATCGGCGCGCACACGATGCTGCGTGGTCACGAGAAGGTGCTGCCCGGCTTCGTCGCCTCGTACGATGACGACGGCGGCCCGCGCGTCTTCACGCTCTTCTCCTCGGGCGGTGCGGAGAACGCGGATCTCCCGAAGGAGAGCACCTACCGCGACGTGACGCCGATGGCGCTCACCATCTCGTTCGATGGAGGCGGAGGAGCGGCCCTCACGCCGTGGTCACCCGACTGGGCGAGCTACAACGATCCCGAGCGCAACGCCTTCTTCAAGGTGGCGCCCGAGATCGAGCATCGCACCTGAGGAGTCGGAACGCCCTCGGTCTCGGTTCAGCCAGGGTCGAGCGCCGTCATGACCTCTTCGGTCAGGCGATCGACCGTCTCTTGCGTCAGGCCGAGGGCATCGATGAGCTGGAGATCGAACTCGAACTCCTGATCGCTCGAGGCGAGATCGGCCAGGGCGAGGGTGTAGGCCATCTTGTACGCGAGCTCGCGCGAACCAGGGCTCGTGAGCGCCTTGGCGAGCTCGCGAAGTCGGGCGTCGGCGTCGTCGCGATCCATGTGGCCGTCGAACTTCGAGAGGAGCGCCTGCGCCTCGCGTTCGCCTTCGCTTGCACCGGCGAGGCGCTTGGCCAGCGCGCGGAATGCGACCTCCTCGTCCTCGTTGATCGTGTGGTCCGCGGCGACCGACAAGTAGGCGATCTCCAGCACCGCGCGTTGCTCTACCGGCGGGAGTGCGACCTTCTCGGGGACGACCTTCTCGATGTTGGCGATGGCGGCCATGGCCCCAGCCTACTGCGGCGACCGCTTGCACGGACCGAGAATTTCGGGGCCCACGACGGGCGAGGGCCCCGAAATCCTCGGTCCTTTGCACAAGTCTGTCGCGAACTCCGTTTGACGATTCAATCAGCGCAACTGAGTTGCGCTGAAAGGCGGGTCGCGACGGGCTGGAACTTTTGCCGGACGCGATTGTCGGCCTGTTATCCGATGGTGACGAAGGTCCGCGCGCTGCTCCTGCTTCTGGGAGCCCCCGTTTTTTTCGGGGGCGGATGGGCAGCACGCGCCGCGGGGGAGGGACTTTTCGCCACGGGAGCGTCGCCGGTCCCACACGAGCGGCAAGAGGTAGCGTCGGCCAACGTCGCGTGCACGGATCACGTGGCGATGGACGCGAATCGAAACCTCACCACGCAGGTTCGCGACTACAAAGATCGCTGGCTCTCGGCGGAGACCGAGGTGCGAACCGCGGAAGCTCGGATGGCCGAGGCCTCACGTGGTCTTCCGTTCGGCGTTGCTGTCGATCGCGGTGAATGGAGTCGAATGGGCCGCGAAGGGACGCTCCGACTCCGCGTGCCGTGTGCCACCTGGCATGCGGGCCCGCGCCTCGAGATCCGCGGGCGGACGCGTGGGAAAGCTTCCTCCCGCGGTCCGCACGACGTGGCTCTCCACGCCGAGATCGTCGGCCTCTCGAAGGAGGAGATCGGGACCGTCGAAGAGGCCTACGAGCGGACGCACACGCGGCTCTGGTCGAAGGTGCGCGCGGTGTGTGAGGTGACCGAGGAGTTTCAGGGGAGCGCCGAAGAGTCACCTCCGGAGACCGACCATGATCGCGTCGAGCTCTGCCGTCGCGCCGCGATCCTCGTGGCCTCGCCCGCCACGCAACGAGCGGTCGACGATGTCACCGCGCTGCTCGGCGCGGGTGGTTCGAGCGAGAGAGCCAGAGGCCTCGAGGAACGCGTGCTCTTCACGCTCGCCGAGAGCCCGAAGGATCTGTTCGAGGAGGTCGTCGGCGTCCTCGGACGCGAGCGGGCCGTACGCGCCTTCGAGTACGGCGCCATGTGTCTCGACGAGATCGTGTACGTCGTCCGGAGCGGCGGTGCGTGATGCTCAGCGGAGGTCGACGGTCGTCGGTTCGCCTCGAGGCACTCCGGCCTCGAGCAACACCACGCGCACCTGCGACGTCTCCTCGGGAACGGCCACCTTCAGCGTCATCGTTCCGCGTGGCGCAGGCAAGAGGACGTTCGCGCGGTCGTAGGTCTGTGCGTGGCTCGGCAGCGATAGGCCCGCGCGCCATGGCCAGGCCACACCGCTGTCGTTGGGAACGGGCTCGACACCGATTACCCAGGCACCCTCGAGCGGAGGAAAGGCGCGCGGCGACGTCGCCGGGTAGGGGGCGAGCTTCTCGAACGTCGAGCCCTTCGTGTAGCGCGCGGCATCGGGCGCAACGATGGGAGGCTGCGTGACGACGTGCTCGGGGATCTCGACTTTCACCTCCACGATCGCCGCGTCACCCGTACGCTTGGTGGCGCGACCTCGTTTGACCTCGCCGAGCTTCGGCGCGCTCGAGGAAGCCACGGGATGTCCCTTCTCGTCGAGATGAAGGGCGCCGCCCGGCGATCGGCGAGACTTCTTCTTCTCGTCGCACGAGCTTTCCCCGTCGGCGGCGAGCGTTGCACATTCCCCGCAATTGCATCCGTCGCAGACGGGGATCTCGGCGTCGGGCCCCGTAAGCCCCTTCACTTTGCGTAGCCATTGCTCGAGCGTAAGCTCGTTCGGCGTGCCCGGGCCGCTCGCTTCGAAGGCCTTCTTGAATCGCTGCGCGGCTTCTTTCCCGATGTAGCGCGCGTGCCAGTGTTCGAAGCGGTAGCCCGTCTTCGGATTGACCGGCACGGGGATGTCCCAGCGCGTGACGCAGCT
This sequence comes from Labilithrix luteola, assembly GCF_001263205.1. Taxonomy (GTDB): domain Bacteria; phylum Myxococcota_A; class Polyangia; order Polyangiales; family Polyangiaceae; genus Labilithrix; species Labilithrix luteola. The sequence goes on along the minus strand of NZ_CP012333.1, from coordinate 2,606,616 downwards.
CTGCTTGGGATGCCGATCGTCCGGATGAATCGGATACGGCATCACGAACCCGAAGTCCCATGCGTGCTCCTGCAAGAACTTCCCGGCGGGCGTGCAGCCGAAGCCCTCGCGGAAGACGCCTCGCGGATCCTTCGCCCATTCCTCCGTGAAGAGGTCGACGGTGGTTCCGAGCTGATGCTGGCTGTGCCCGGGCAGTGCGCTCTGCTCGGTCGCATTGCAGAAGGAGCCCTTCTCCGCCCAGCGGAGGAACGTTCCGCACTGGGCGGCGTAGCTCCGGAATGCCGACTCGACCTTGCCGGGAAAGCCGCGCGTCTTCATCTCGGCAAGGAGCTCGTCGAGGGCGTCGGCGGCCTCTTTGCGGAGGCAATGGAGCTTGTCGCACTCGCCGGAGGAGACCGGCTTGTGAGTGCGGATGTCGACGAGGTCCGAGGGGGACCAATCCGAGGCGAGCACGCCGGTGGGCGAGCGATTCACGATGGCGAGCAGATCATTGCCGTCGACGAACGACACGCGCAGATCGCGTTCGGCGACGTGTTCGCCGGCGACTCCTCGACAGGTGACCCGCGGAGCAAGCTTCGACTCGCCGTACGACGCTAGCCCTCGCGAAGTCGAGGCGTCCGTGTCGGGTGCCGCATCGACCACGTCCGCCCCGCTTCGGGGCGTGCTCGGAGTGGCATCGGTTCCAGCATCGACCTCAGCCGGCGCGCTCTTCCGTGCGCACGCCGTCATGACGAGGAGTAAGAGGGAACTGGAGACGACGACCCGGCGAATCAATCTTGCGGATCGGTAGCACGCCGGCCGCCGTTGTGGCGCCGTCCTTCGGGGCGCGGCGGCAACTCGCGGCGATCCACGCCCACCCGGCGATCCGTTCCCGAGCGCCGTTCACCTTCTCCATGCGCCGGCCGCGTGGCCTTGGTTTTCGGGGGCGATTTGCGCGCAGGCATGGTCCCCTGCTCATGCAGGAGCCCCCGAACTCGGGCCAAGTTTTCGACCAAAATGGGCGCCCCCCGCACGAAGAACGCGCACTGGCAGACGCGTTCTCCGTGCGGACCCGCGCGAGCGCGACCTCAGAGGTTTCGTGCTCGCGCCCAGGCGTAGCGGATCGTGTCCTTGAAGCGATCCCACGTTCCCGGACGCGCGTTCTCCCAGTTCGTCTTTGCCTGGCTCTCGATCTCCTCCCAGCGAGACGCTTTGCTCGCACGGAGTCGATGGCCGAGCTCGTACGCCGGGAGGTACTCGTCGAAGGTCGAGCCCTTCAGGTTGAGGCTGTCGAAGTGCTTCTTGTAGCCACCTCGATCGAAGTCGCGCATGTGATCGATGTCGACTTCCGTCGCGCGCAGCGTATCGGTCACGACCTCGTCGTGTCCGGTCGTGCGCTTGTGGACGATGACCTCCTCGACGACGCGGACGCCCTTCTCGACCACGGCTTCTTCGCCGTATTCGGAGAACTCCATTTCTTCGCCGCGGAAGACCGACTCACCGTTGCGCGGAGCGCGGTCAACCGCACGTCGCTCGATCTCGACGTGCTCTTCACGCAGATTGATGCGCTCGTTGACCGGCGTCTCCTTCACGTGAACGCTCACGTGCACCCCGCCGCGCTCGACCTCGCGCTTACCGACGCGGAGCTCTTCGCGCATGATGGGAATGTGGCGTTCCTCGTCCTTGCCGAACAGGTGTTCCTTGCCGGCGATGTTGGTGATTACGTCGGTGCGCAGGGGCTCGCGCATCGGCGCCGCTTGCTTCGGCATCTCCTTCCGAGTCTCGACTTCACGCGCGATGCCCGCGGCGGCGGCGGCAGCTGCGCCTGCGATCGGTGCACCCGCCTTCAGGCTCGCTTCGTGCTCGAGGCGCGCGTGTTTCTCCATGATCGCTACGACGCGATCCGCGTCTTTGTCTTCGACGGTCAACGACTCGAGCGTCTCACCGTGCTGGACGCCTCGCGCATAGTGCTCGGCGAGCTTCGGTGTGAGGCCGAAGTACTGCAGTGTCCCGGTGAGGCCGTTACCCCCGCCCGTCGACTGCTTCATTGTGTCGGCGATCGGACCGCAAGCAGCGACGCGGCCGACATCGAGCGATTCGATGGGCGCGAGGCTGAGTCGTCCGCCCATCGCGCGCTGCGCGGAAAGGTTGGTGACGACGCTGATGTCCTTCGGTCCGAACCCCAGTTGGATGAGCTCGTCGATGGTTCGTTGCGCCTCGCCAACCGTATTGAACATTCCAACTACCGTTTTCATCGGGACGCCTCCTTATGTCGCCGCTCCGGCTCGCGGCGGCTCGTCCGCCGGGCTGAAACGTCATGCAGTGCGCTGCGGCAGACGATGCATGCGGCGCGCCTTCGCTCGATCGGATGTCCCATCGCGGGAGAAGGCCGCACCGGGGAGGCATGAAGCCCGCGTCACCGAGGAGTATCCCAGCAAGGCACGACGGCTCGACCGTGCGCCCTTAGCTCGGAGGCATGATGCCTCGGACGAGCCGCTTGTGTCCGCTCGCCGCTGCTAGGTCTTCGACGTGTGCGCGTGACGAGGCGCCCTTCGCCGCATCGATCCACAGCCGCGCGCAAAAGAGGATAGCGGCGTGACACTCGGGAGCACGACCAGATGGCCGCCCTCACGGGCACGGCCCTTGCGACCTGGACGGATGCCGCATGGCGCTGCGCCAAATAGGTAAGGGGCGTACGCACGGTTCGGCTCGAGACATCGGCTCTGCACGTCGCAGCGCTCACTTTGTCGGACGACGAGTCGAGGTTTGGGAAGGAGGGATGATGCCATGACCGGTAGTTTGATTGAGACCGTCGAGGCGCGCCTCACGCCCGATGTCGTCGGCAAAGTTGCCGGCTCCATCGGCGAGTCTCCGGCGAAGGTAAGTGGAGCGTTGTCATCGGCCGTACCGTCGATCTTCGCGGGACTGATCCAACGAGGCTCGACACCGGGCGGTGCAGCCGGACTGCTGTCGAGCCTCAAAGACGTCGACTCTTCGCGGATCGGTGACGTGTCCGATCCGCGCGGCATGATGGGCATCGGCAGCAAGCTCTCTTCGGGCATGCTCGGCGACTACGGCGGCCGAATCACCGATGTCATCTCGCGTACCAGCGGTATCGGTCGCGAAGGTTCCTCGGGGATCATGTCCTTCGTGTTTCCGCTCATCGCGGGTGTGATCGGCAAACAGGTCGTCTCGCGCGGTCTCGGCGCGTCCGGCCTGATGGAACTGCTCTCGAGCCAGAAAAAGGCCGTTCTCGAGCACCCGAGCCTTCCGCGCGGCTTGAACAGCGCGCTCGGCATCGGTGATGTCTCCGAGCTCGGCGGCGTCGGTGCGGAGATTGCGGAGCCCCACGTGAGCGTCGCTCAGGTGGCACCGCGCCAGGTCGCGCCGCCCCCGCGTCGGGTGGTGCCGGTGGCCGAGAAGCCGCGCACACCCTGGGGAGCGATCATCGGAGCGCTCGTGCTCGGCGCAATCCTCCTCGGTGGCTTGACCTACTTCTCGCGCCGCCACCACGAAGTTCCCGCCCCGCATGCCCAGGCACCGATGGTTCATCAGCCGAACGTCCAGACGCCGGCGGCGGCGCCCCCGCCAGCGCCCCCGGCCCAGCCCACCGGGCAGGCCACGCTCACTTCTGGAGAGATGGAGAAGAAGGACGCCGCGAAGAAGGACACCGGGATGGCGGCGAAGAAGGAGACCGGGATGGCCTCCGCCTTCACGGGCAACGCCGCGCTGCCCGAGCGCGTTGCGCTGCCGAACGTCAACTTCGACACCGCATCGTGCGACCTGCAGAGCGGCGGTGAGGCGACCCTCCAAGACGTCGCCGTGACCATGAAGGATCACCCGTCGTCGCGCGTTCGCATCGAGGGCTTCACCGACTCGGTCGGCGGCGACGACATCAACTCGCCGCTCTCGGAGCGCCGCGCCGAAACCGTCAAGAAGACGCTGGTCGGGAAGGGCGTCGATGCGAACCGTATCGAGACGGTTGGCATGAGCGAGAAGCACCCCGTCGCCGACAACGGCACCGACGACGGCCGCGCGCAGAACCGTCGCGCGGACATGGTGATCATCTCCCGCTGAGCGGCGAACGAATCGTTCGACGCAAATGCGAAGAGCGCGACGTCGGACTTTCGGGTCCTTCGTCGCGCTCTCGTTTTGGTCTCTCGGTGGACGCGAGTCAGGGGTTGGGGAACCGACCCGAGGCGTAGAGCAGGTCGAGGCGGGCTTGGCGAGCCGCGTCCTCGGCCACGGCGGCGTCGGTCGTGGCGTCGAGCGCACGGCGTTCGGCGTCGATGACTTCGATGTTCGTGGTGGCGCCGGCCTTGTAGGCGGTCTGCGCGAGCTGCAACGACTCCTCGGCGAGACGTGCCGCTTCGCGGGCCTGATCGAGCGCGGAGTCCGCACGCTGCACGGCCACGAAGGAGGTGCGGACGTCCGAGCGAACCTGGCGAAGGAGCGCATCGAGCTTCGTCTTCGACTGGTCTCGCAGAGCTTCGCGCTCGTGGGCGAGACCGTAGCGGAGGCCGCCGTCGTACAGCGGAATCTGGAGGATTAGCTGAACCTGCCAGCCGGTGTTCGGCTGGGTGGGTGTTGCGGGCGTCTGGAAGAACGGCTGCGCGACCGCATTCAGCACCGGCAGGTAATCCGTGTAGTTGTCACGCACCGACTTGCGCGAGATCTCGACGCGCTGGCGCTGCGTGACGATATCCATGCGGTTCTTCTCGGCCTCGCCGATGGCGGCGTTCAGCGAGGGCGTTTCGGGTAGCACCGCATCGACGACGTCGACCGGCCCATTCTCGCCAAGGAGCACGCCGAGGGCTTCTTCGGCGCGTTCGAGCCCGAGCGTCTGCGTCTGGACGCGCGTTTCGCTGGCGGCGCGTTCCTGCGAGGCGCGAGCCGCATCGAGTCGCGTGCCGATGCCGCCGGCGAACCGCGACTTGGCGTACTCCTCGTGTGCCCGTGCAGTGTCACGGGCACGCACGGAGCTTTCGAGCACGCGGTGCTGCGCGATGACCGTGAGGTAGGCGCGGCCCGCGGCGATCGCCACCTGACGCTTCTGGTCGACCGACGACAGCTTGGCGTATTCGATGTTCTCTTTCGCGCGTGCCGAGTTCGCCCAGTTCTTGGCCGAAATGAGAGGCACCGTCAGCTGGATGTTGCCGTTGAGCTGGTTGGCGGAAGCGAACACGGCGCCGTTGACGATGCGGTCACCATCGAGGTGCGTGTACGTTGCATTCGCGGTCAACGTCGGAAGCCAGCTCGCCCGAACCTGCTCGTAGAGGGCCTGCGAACGCTTGATCTCTTCCATGGCGAGTTCGGCGTTCGGGTTGCGCTCCATGGCGCGCCGGATGGCTTCGTCGAAAGAGACCTTGGGAGCGTCGGTCGGGGGCCTGTCCTTGACGTCCGGTTGGGCTTCTTCGGCGCTCGCCGTTCCGGCGATGCAAACGTAGGTGGCGACGACCGCCAGACCCGCGAGGCGCGCCTTCCGCGCAATCCCCCGGAAAGTCCCTTGACACACAGACATCTGAATCGGTCCTCCGGCGCGTGAGCTACGTAAGCTCCGCGAACTACGAGACAAGTACGCGAGTAGGCCCCCCTCCGATGTCCTGACCGCTCCGAATGTCGCGGCATCCTAGCCGAAAGCCGACGAACGGCCATTCAGGTCGGTGCGAGTCGCGGTGCATTCCCGACGAGTAGGACCCGGCGTAGGATGAACGGTGAAGAATGCCTGCGGTCACCCAGCCGAGCGCCGTTGGAATACGGTCTCCACCCTCGTCGTTCGACCAGTTCGCCGTCGAAGGGCCGCTCGGCAGCGGCGGCATGGGACGCGTGTACCTCGGCCGTGACACGGCGCTCGATCGGCCTGTCGCGCTGAAGTGTATCGCGTCGGTGAAGTCGACGGCCACCCTTACATTGCTTACGAGTTCGTCGCGGGTCAGAGCCTCGACAAGGTCCAGAAGCCGGTCGCCTGGGAGACTGCGCTCCGGCTCGGCCTTGGGCTCGCGCGAGGCCTTGCCGCCGCGCACGCCACTGGAATTCTCCATCGCGACATCAAGCCGGGCAACGCCGTGCTCGGCGAGCGTGGGGAGATCAAGCTCCTCGATTTCGGCCTCGCGAAGCTCTTGGATAGCGAGGTCGCCACCGAAGAGGTCGCGCCACTTTCCGTGCATGGTCACGGTCGCCCGAACGCCGACCTCGCGAAGGCCGATGACGGGTCGATCTCGACGAGCTCGACAGAGCGCGTTCGCGTTCTACCGGAGGGACTCTCCGGCAAGCCGGACAGCATCCACGAGCGAAATCTCACGCGGCCCGGCACCCTGATGGGAACCCCCGCGTATCTCTCGCCCGAGCTCTGGTGGGGCGAAGCCGCGTCGCCTCGTTCCGACGTCTTCGCCCTCGGCCTCGTGCTCTACGAGCTCATTGCCGGTGCGCTCCCGCACGCTCATCTCGAGGGCGAAGAGATGGCATTCGCGATCATCGATCGTGACTTCCCAGGGGGCGTGTCCCGCCGTGCCGGAGTCGCTCGCCAAGATCGTCGATCGTTGTCTGCGGCGTGAGGCGAGCGAGCGCTTCCCCTCGGCCGTCGAGCTGGAGAAAGCGCTCGCCGAAGTGGACGCGGTCTTTCAGCCTGCCGCGTCGCGGCTCGGTGCCGTCGAGATGGAGCCGACCCGGCTCGCGGTGGCGGCGTCGATGGCGCGCCTCTCGAGCCGCATGCCAGTCGCTCACCACGCGCCTGAAGAGCGCGCGCAGCGTCGGATCGGCATCGAACAACTTGTCGTAGACTCGCTCGAGGAGCCCCCGGGCACAGAACGAACCGCTCGTGGCCGTTCTCACGCTTGCGATAGACGGCGAGAGATCGCTTCCCTTGGCCTTCATCGAGACGTGCGCGCACTACGCGAAGAAGTTCGCCGGAAGCCCGCGCACAGCGACGCGCTCACGCTGTCGTTCGCCTTCGATGGTGGCGTGCGCGCGGTGCGATGTGCGCACGAGCTCCTCGAGCTGGCCGAGCGTCAAAAGATCTCCGTTCGCGCCGGCCTCGATGCCGGTCGCTGCGAGGGGCAGAACCGCGGGCTCGACCTGGCCATCGCATCCGCCTTCAAGCTCGCGGAGACTGCGCCCCTGTTCGGCGCGCACATGAGCCCGCTCCTCCACGAGCTCGCGATGGGAAGCAACCTCTCCACCGAGCGCGTGATCGAGACGGGCCTCTTCGTGCTTCGCTCGTCTTCCTGAAATTCAGGGTCGAGCGAGTGCCGCGAAGCCTTCGAGTGCCTCTTGCGCGAGTTTTCGCGTGAGCTCGCCGGCGGGCATTTTCCGGCCGAGCGATGCGGCCTGGCCCGACCACATGTTGGCGAAGTCCGCCGGCGCCTTCGCGACGAGCGACGCGAGCGGTCCGCCGGCGAGCGGGAAGCTCGGTGCGAGTGCCGACAGCGGACCGACCTCCCGCATCACGCGATTGACGATGCCGCGGGCAGGTCGACCGGTGAACACGTTGGTGATCGCGGTCTCGTCGTCGTGCACGTGATCGAGCGCTTCGCGGTGGAACGGTTTGACCTGCGCCTCGGGGCAGAACAAGTAGGCCGTTCCGAGCTGCACGGCCGAGGCGCCGAGCGCAAACGCCGCGACGATTCCGCGCGCGTCGGTGATGCCGCCCGCGGCGATGACGGGCACCTTCACCGCGTCGACGACTTGCGGCACGAGGGCCATCGTGCCGACCTGACTGGCCATGTCGTGGGTGAGGAAGTTTCCGCGATGGCCGCCCGCCTCGAAACCCATGGCGATGATGGCGTTGCAGCCGCGGGCCTCGAGCCAGCGAGCCTCGGCCACGGTTGTCGCCGACGCGATGACCTTCGCGCCGGCCGCTTTCACGCGTGCGAGCAGCGGCTCGGGCGGAAGACCGAAGTGAAAGCTCACCACCTCGGGCTTCTGCGCTTCGACGAGCCCGCAAAAGGCTTCGTCGAACGGCGCGCGATTCGAGGCCGTGAAGGGCGCCTGGGGATCGAGCCCCAGCTCGAGATAGAAGGGCGACAGCTTCTCGCGCCATGCCGTCATCCGCGCGGGATCCGGCTCCGGTAACGAGTGGCAGAAGAAGTTCAGATTGATCGGGCGCGAAGTCTTCGCCCGAATCGTGGCGATCGCCTGGGTGGCCTGATCGATCGTCGACAGCGCGCAGGGAAGCGAGCCGAGACCGCCGGCCTCGCTCACGGCGATGACCATCTCCGGGGTCGTGGCCCCGGCCATGGGGGCCTGCACGATTGGGAGGTCGATTCCGAACAGCTCGAGGATACGGCGGTCGGACCAGCTACTCATCGTCGACATTAGATGCAGATTCGAGTCCGTACCGCCTCATCAGTCGATAGAGCACGTAACGATTTTTCAATCCGAGCTTCCGCGCCGCCTGGCTGACATTGCCCTGTGACGAAGCGAGTGCGGTACGGATGGACTCTTCCGTGAGCTCTTCGCCTTCGGGAGCGACGGTCGGTAGGCGGAGTTCCGCTTCCACCTCTTTCGTGAGAGCGACGAACGGCTCGCGCGTCGTCGTCACCGCGAGCCAGAGGAGTCGCTCGAGCTCACGAAGGTGATGCGTGAAGGAATGACGCAGGAGGGCTGCCACGAGGCGTGGATCGATACGAGGCTCGGGTGGACCATCGCTTCGCGCATCGAACCGGCGCGTCACGAGCTCGGGCGTCTCGCGGCAAAGCGCGCGAGGATGTGCCGGACGAGCAGGGGAATGTCGTCGCGTCGCGACGTCAGCGGCGGCAGCTGAACGCGCGCAGAGAAACGCGCCACGAGGTCGTGCTTGAGCGCAGTTTGCAAGCGCGCACAAATGCCCGAAATGACGTCAGCGCAGGACCTGTTCGACGTGTGCGCGCGCGTTTCGACCCGTGCGTGCACACGGCCGAAAGCGGTCAGCCCTTCACGCCGCCCGACGTCAACCCGCTGATCAACTGGCGCTGGGCCACGTAGAAGAGCGCCATGACGGGGACACTCACGAGAATGGCTCCCGCCGCGAAGGCGCCCCAAGAAGTGTCGTACTCGCCGACGTAGCTCTGGAGGACGACGGGCAGCGTGAACGCACTCTCCCGACCGAGCAGTGTGGCGGCGAGGATGAACTCGTTCCATGCGCTCATGAACGCGAAGAGCGAGGTCACGGCGACGGCCGGGCGTGCGGCCGGCAGGGCCACTTTGAGAAAGGCCTGCGTGCGCGTTGCGCCGTCGACCATCGCCGCCTCTTCGAGATCGACCGGAATGGCGAGGAACGCCCCGCGCAGCTGGAAGATCGCGAAGGGCACCGCCGTCGCCGCGTACACGAGAACGAGGCCGGTGCGCGTGTCGAGCAAGTGCAGCGTATCGAGGATGAGATACAGCGGCACCGCGCTCGCGACCCCGGGGAACATCTGCGTGAGGAGGAGCGTGCGCTGGCCGGTTCGTTTGCCGACGAAATTCCAGCGCGCCAGCGCATAGGCTGTGGGCGTGGCGATGGCGACGGCCACGAGGGCCGTGGCAAGCGAGACAACCAGCGAGTTCGCGATTTGCCGCGCGAAGAGCCACGGGCGCCCGCCGGCGCCGAGCCCCATCACCAGGCGGAAGTTGTCGAGCGTGATCGCGCGTGGGATCGGGAGCGCGTGAGGCTCGGTGGCATGATCGCCCGACAGCGCGAGCGAGACGACCCAGAGCACGGGGTAGAGTGCGTAGACGACCGCCGCGACGAGCACACCGTTGACGACGGCGCGTTCGAGGGCGCTCGGTCGCTTCGTGGTCTCCATGCCGGCGCTCATACGCTGCTCTCCTCGCCGGGGCTGCGACCGATCCGCCCGAGCGCGCGTGACATGAGCGCCAGCAGTCCGAAGATGATCACCGCGTACGCCGCCGCGTATCCGAGCTGCGCGTTGCGCGCGAATGCCCAGCGGTAGGCCTCGCTGACGAGGATGTCGGTCGTCCCGTCGGGCTCACCGCCCGAGACGAGGAACACGACGTTGAACATGTTGAAGGTCCACACCGAGCCGAGAACCACGGCGGGTAGCAGTGTCGGCTTGAGCAGGGGCAGGGTGACGAGTTTGAACGCTTGGAAGCGCGTTGCGCCGTCGACCTCGGCGGCCTCGAGCACGTCCTTTGGAATCGACGTGAGCGCGCCCATCACGACGACCATCATGAATGGAAAGCCGAGCCACACGTTGGTGGCCACGTTCGCCGTGAAGGCCGTCGAGAACTTCGAGAACCACGACACGGGCGCAACGCCGAGCGCTCCGAGCATCGCGTTCACGGCGCCGAACTGGCGGTGGAACATGCCTTTCCACGCGAGCGCCGTGACGTACGAGGGAACCGCCCACGGAAGGATCAGGAGGACTCTGTAGATTGCACGCAGTTTCAGGAAGGGCCGTGCGAGCAAGATGCCGAGCACGAGCCCGATGCCGACGTGCAGGACGACGTTCACGAGCGTCCACACCACGGTGACCAGCAAGGTGAGATAGAACGAGCCGGCCGAGAGCCAGTCGACGAGGGGCTTGCCGCGAACGGTGAGAATGTCGACGTAGTTCGAGAGACCCACGAAGCGAGGCGCGTCGCGTGCGCCGGCGAAGAACGACGTCGCCGCGCCCGCGACGAGAGGCAGCACGACGAGCACGAATACGGTCAGCACCGAATGGACCACGTATTTGTACGCGGGAAGCGATTTGGCGAGCTCACGACGGAACCCCGGCGCACGCGCGCGCTTTACCGCGTATGCGGCGCCCGCCAAGAGCGCCAATCCGAGCAGCGCGATGAGAGGCGCAGGCGAGGGAGGCGGCGGGGGAGGCCGCATGATGTCGAGGTAGCGGGCTTTCGCCTCCTCGAGGGCCGCCTTGGCGGTAGCATCCCCCGCAGGACCTTGCGCAGCGCTTGTTCGGCGGGAACCCACGTGGCGCGCATGGCCAGCGAGGTGGGCATCGGAATCGCGTCCGCGCTGGCCGCGTGGAAGGCCTCGAGCAGGGCACGCCCCTCGCCGTGACGTTCGCTCGTCCAGTAGCTTCGCGATGCCACGATCTGCTTTCCGGTGTCGGCGCGCTCACGCGCGGAGGCGTCGTCACCGAGGTACCGCGCGAGTGCACGCGCCTCGGTTCGCGAGGAGCCTTGCGGCGTGAGGAACGCGCCGTCGACGGTGAGATACGGGCGCATCGGTCCTTCACTACCGATGCGCGGAAGCGGCACGACCTCGTAGGGAACGCCCGCGAGCTCCCCGGCGAGCCACGGTCCGCTGATGACGGCGGCAGCCTTGCCGGACAAGAAGAGCTGCTTGACCAGATCGCCGCTCGGCTCTTCGGGGATCACGCCGCTCGTCGTCAGCGCGCGTGCCTTCTCGGCGGCGGCTTCGGCCTTCGGGCCGACCATCGCGAACGTGGTGCCGTCGAAGAGGCGCCCGCCGAAGGCGTGCAAGAGCGGCGCATGGAAGTAGGCGCTCTGGGCTTCGTAGGCGAGGGGAAACACGCCGGGCCCGAGCTTGCCCTTCGCCGCTTCGAGCTCCTCGAGCGTGCTCGGCGCCTTGGGGAGTTTGCGCGTGTCGATGTAGAGCGCGAGGCACTTACTCGCGAGCGGCACCGCGTATCGCACGCTCCGATCGGTCACGGCCTCGACGGTCACCGGCTCGTAACGCGCGACGTCTTCGTCCGGAAATGCATCGCCGGCCGGGGAGACGAGCGCATTCGAGAGATAACTGCCGAGACGCTCGTGAGGGCTCACGAAGACGTCCGGCCCGTTGCCTCGCGGAATCGCTGCTTCGAGCTTGGCTGCGTACGCCTCGTTCGGCACGGCGAGCACCGTCACCTCGACGTGCTTTTCGTCCGCGAACCGTTTGGCGATCGTCTCGAGTGCTTTCTGTTCGGCCCCCCGGTACGGATGCCAGAGCACGATGCCCGGCGCCGGTTCGCTGCAGCCCGGCAGCACACCGATCAGGAGCGCAATCAGTGCGACGGCGAGGGCTTGGAACCTGCGCATGACGACTCAGGCGAGCGCGTTGCCGGTCTTCGGATCGAAGAGATGCACGCGCGCGGGATCGACGGCGAGCGGGATTACCGAGCCGGGACGAACGCGCCGAGCGTCGTCGGAATCGAGCCGTGCGATCACCGAAGGCCCGCTCTGCGTGAGCCAACCATGAGCGAACGCCTCGGAACCGAGCGCCTCGACGAGCTCCACTTTCAGCTCGGCCATGCTGGGAGCGCCGTCTTTGGCGAGCGACACATCGTGCGGGCGGATCCCGATCGTCACGGCACGACCTTCGACGAGGGATGCACCAAAGCGGTCGTCACTGACGAGTGCTCGAACGCCGCCGCCTTCGGCGAAGGTTCGCCCGGCGTCTCGAACGAGCGTGCCTTCGATCATCGTCATCTTGGGCGAGCCGAGGAACGTGGCGACGAACTTGGTGCGCGGGCGCTCGTAGACTTCGAGGGGCGGGCCCTTCTGTTCGACGAGCCCCTTGTTCAGCACCCACAGCGTGTCCGCGAGGGTCATCGCTTCGACCTGATCGTGCGTCACGTAGAGCGTGGTCGCGCCCAAGCGATCGTGCAGGCGTCGAATGTCGACGCGGACTTCTGCGCGTAGGGCGGCGTCGAGGTTCGAGAGCGGTTCGTCGAAGAGGAAGACGTTCGGGCGACGCACGATGGCGCGCCCCATCGCCACACGCTGTCGCTGCCCGCCCGAGAGCTGCTTCGGCAATCGGTCGAGCAGCGCGTCGAGACCGAGCATGGCGCTCGCCTCTTCGATGCGTTTCTGGATTTCGCGCGTCTCGGTGCCGCGCAGTTTGAGCCCGAACGCGAGGTTCTCGCGCACGGTGAGGTGCGGGTAGAGGGCGTAGCTCTGGAAGACCATCGCGATGTCGCGATCGCGCGGAGGAAGCCGCGTGACGTCACGACCGGCGAGCGTGATCGTTCCCTCGTCGGCTTCCTCGAGGCCCGCGACGAGCCTGAGTAGCGTCGACTTGCCGCAGCCGCTCGGTCCGACGAGGACGGCGAAGCTGCCCTCCGGGATCTCGAGGTCGACACCGCGCAGAATCGAGGTCTCGCCGAATGCCTTCTTGATGCCTCGCGCCGTGCAGCGCATGGGTCGCTCCGCGAGGGCGAGCGCGGGCGGCGGCGTCTCCAGAGGCGCGTCTTTCGTGGACTCGCCGCGTCCTTGTTCGAGAGGGCTGCGACGAGTTGCTTGGATCGCCTCGGACATCGGAGCGCAGAATTCTACCGCTGATTCGGCGGGTGACACGTAACGCACTTTTGAGTGACGTTCGAGGCTTTTCACCTCTCGAGACGCGACTGAATCGCCGGCATTCGGCCTCGCTTCCGGCGTGTCTCCGAGGTGGTCCTTTCGCCGACTTTTGTGTGGGCCAGGCGTGGACGCCTACGCTGAAAAATGGCACCACCTCCTCTCCTCGGGAAGGAAGCTCGATCGCATGGGTACGACGAAGGGCTGGGGCGCCCAAGGCATGTGCGAGATGAGCGGCTCGAACGCGATCGGAGCCGACTCCGCCGAGGGCCCGTCCGACGAAGCGGCCCTCTCTGGCGTTCACTCCGAGCGCGTTCACTCCGAGCGCGTTCGCTTCGAGCGCGAGACGACGCCCGCGCCTGCCAATCCTGACCTCGATGCCTGGGGTGATCCGATTCCCGACGTGCGCCCCACGCGCGTCCCGGATTTCGACGTCGACGCCTTCGCTCGTGGCGCGCTCCTCCCACCTGACATGCCTCGGTTGCCCGTCGACGTGACCGTTCCGCTGCGGACCGCAGCTGCGCCACCGGCCGATCTGGCTCTTCGCCTGGCGTTCGTGCTTCTCCATGTCGACGGTCGCTCGACGATTCGTTCGATCGCCGATTCGGTGGCGTTGCCCGTCGAGGAGACGCTCGACATGTTCGTCGAGCTCATTGGCCGAGGCCTCGTCGAGCTCGGTCCGACGGAGAGCTCGACGGGCATCCCGCACTCCGGGGATTACCGGAGGCGCTGAATCAAGCGGCTGCGCGACGCGCGGACTGGCCGAGGCTCTCGGCGAGGTTGAGAATGCGCTCGGCGGCGCGAACCGGGACGAGCGACCTCGCGCGCGCGCCCATCCACCCAAGCAGGCGCTCATCGGCAAGGCGCCTCACGACCGCGCCCACGGCGTCGGCCTCGGCCGAGATCCCCGCACCGCCCTCGACGACGAACGCTTCGTTGAGCTTTTCGTTGCCGGGCACCGCCGAGGCGATGACCATCGCGCGTCCGGCCGTGAGCGTCTCGGTCACGGTGAGGCCGCCCGCCTTGCCGACGACCACGTCGGCTACCGCAACGCGCGCCGCCATGTCCTTCTCGAAGCCGAGAACGCGCGCCGAAACACCGCATTCTTCGGCCTCTCGCGCGATCTGGCCAGCGAGCTTGTGTGCGGCCCCGCAGACGACCGTGAGCTCCACGTTCGGAACGCCCGCGAACGATCGGACGATCTTCCGAAGGGGGCCGACACCGAAGCCGCCGCTCGTGACGAGGACGCGCACCCGCCCGTCCGCGTCGCCCGCCGAGGGAATGCGTTCGAACGCGCGGCGGACTGGGATGCCCGTGACCACGATGCGCTCGCCCGGGACGTGTTCGGCAAGCTCGGCCTTGGCGACCTCGGAGGGGACCGACCAGGCATCCACCCCGCGCTCCGCCCAGCAGGCATGCGCCGTGTAGTCGGTGACGACGCCGACGACGGGCGCATCGAGGAGCCCCTTGCGGCGCGCGCGTCCGAGGACGACGAGAGGAAGATGGTGCGTGGCGACGATCGCCCGCGGGGCGAGGCTCGTCACGTGGTCAGCGAGCGCGCCGAAGAGCAGATTGTCGATGCCGAGGCGGAGCGGTTCGAACGTGCCGTCACGGCGGTTTGCGGCGAAGTACAGCTGTCCGTAGAACTCGGGCGCTGCGTTCTGTCCGGTGAGATGCGCGCGCACGTAGGCGTCGCCGGCCCACTTCGGTGCATGCTCGAACGCATCGATGATCGTGACGCGCAGACCGCGCGCCGTTGCAGCTTCCGCCACCGCGAGGGCCGCCGCCTTGTGGCCGCCGCCTACCGGACTGTGGACCACCACCAGATCGGTCGTCGCCATGCGTCCTCCTCCGCGCTCGTTGCCCCGCCGGCGCTGGATTCGAACGTTCGAAGGAGCAAGCGACGGACCGCGCGCGAGCCGGTGACAAGTACGCGAATTGAGTGGTTCAACCACTCAACCAGTGCGAAGCGTACGCACCGAACCCGCCTTCGACCCGCGAAGGGCGGTATCCAGCGAGGTCAGCCGAAGAAGTCGCGGAGCTTATCCATGAACCCGCGGCGCTGCGGGGACACGTCTTCGCCGAGCTCCTTGGCGAGCTCCTCGAGCAACTCCCGCTGGCGGGGGGTGAGCGACGTGGGGACTTCCACGGTCACCTCGATCCGCTGATCGCCCCGACCGATGCCGGCGCGCTTGGGCATGCCCTTGTTCTTGATGCGGAGGGTGGTGCCCGGCTGGGTTCCGGCGGGAACCCGCAGCTTGCCGCGGCCGTCGAGGGTGGGGACCTCCACCTCCGCGCCGAGGGCGGCCTGCGTAAAGGTGACCGGTACGGTGCAAAGGACGTCGTCGCCAGCGCGCCGGAAGAAGGGGTGCGCAGCGACCTGAATCTCGAGCTCGAGATCGCCGGCCGGCTTGTCGGGCCTCGGACGGTTGCCCGCCCCGCTCACCACGCGCGTCGCACCGTGTTCGACCCCCGGGGGGATCGTCACTTCGATGGTGTTCGCGCTCTTCATGAGGCCGCTGCCCCGGCAGCTCGAGCAGGGGTGGGTGACGACGGACCCCTTGCCCTTGCAGCGCTGGCAGACGCGCTCGACCGCGATCGGCAGGATGCCCTGCTGGAAGCGGACTCGACCTCGACCGTTGCAAGCGTCGCAGGTGTCGGCGGCGTATCCCGGCGCCGAGCCCGAACCTCGACAGTCCGTGCAGCCGACGATGCGGTCGTACGTCATCGTCTTGGTGACGCCGAACGCCGCCTCCTCGAAGGTGATCTCGAGCTCGCGCTTGAGGTCACCCTTGTCGCCGCGGCCGACCCCGAAAACCCCCAGCAAATCCCCGAGAATGCCGTCGATTGCGATTTCGCTGAAGTCGACGACGCCGCCGGCGAACGGCCCGCCGCTCGAGAAGGGCGAACCAGGCTCTTCTGCGCGGTGACCGAACCGGTCGTACATCGAACGGCGTTGCGGGTCGGCCAGAACCTGGTAAGCCGCGTTCAATTCTTTGAATCGAATCGCAGCCTTGGGGTCATCCGGGTTACGGTCGGGATGGTGAACGGCCGCCTGCTTTCGGAAGGCGACCTTGATCTCTTCCTGCGTCGCGGAGCGTGAAACTCCCAGCACTTCGTAGTGGTCGCGATGCGACATCAGCCCCATCAAGTAGCACGCGCCTGGCGCGGGTGGCAGAGGGCCTAACGCCCCCGCTCGCGTCATTCCGTGAACACTCACGGCTGGCCTCAAAACTCCACCCAAAAGACGTTCACGAGAGCCGCGACTGCCCGACGGCGGAGGCCGAACTTTCGGCCCTCCGAAACCACAGGTGCAGACGAAAGCCGCGGTTGACCTCGCGACCTCCGCCGCCTTTACTTAGCCCTCGCTATTGGACCGACGCATGAGCGACACCCAGGCCGCAGAGTACAGCCTACGCATCCTCTGGTCGGCGGCGCGCTGGGTCGAAGATAGACACGGGGCCGCAGCCCTCGAGACGATCGCGCAGGCCGCTGGCGTTCAGGCGACCGACTTCGACGGGTCGACGCGCTGGGTGGCACACGAGCAGTTCGAGAAGATTCTCGCGGGCGTACGCGAGCTCGCTGGAAGCGATGACGCGTTCTGCGAAGCGTGCGCGTATCGCTTCGAAGAGAGCTACGGCGCCCTCCGCTACATGCTCTGGGCTTTGTCGCCGCGGCAGCTGTACGAGGCGACCGTCAAGGTCTCGAAGCTCGTGACCACCGCGGGGCGCTTCGAGATTCTCCGATCCGAGCGCTCTGCCTTCCACGTCCGCTACCACAGCAAACACGCCGAATCGCGGCTGATGTGCCTGTCGCGGCAGGTCCAGTGGGTGGCGGGTCCCTCGATGTGGGCGCTCCCGCCCGCGCGCCTCGAGGAGCACGGGTGCATCGCGCACGGCGCGGAGTTCTGCGAGTACCGGCTTCGCTGGTTCGATGGTTGGCGCATCCTCCCCATGCTCATCGGCCTCGCCGTCGGTGTGGTCGTGGGCGGGATCGTCCAGACGGTGCAGGGCGGCATCTCGGCGTGGGTGGCGTTGCCGATTCTCGGCGCGGCGCTAGGTCACGTCTTCGAGCTGCGCCGCATGCACCGATTGAATATGAAACTCGGGAACGAGATGAACACCGTCCTCCGCGAGCTGGGCCAAGCGGAGGCCGAGACCCGTTCCGAAATCGTCGCTCTCCACCAGCGCCAGCGCGATTGGACGCGCCTCGTCGAGCAGCAGGTTGCCGAGCGCACCACCACCCTCGAGCGCGTCGTCGACGGTCTCGACAGCTTGCAGAAGTCGCGCGTCACGACGATCCGCGGCTTCTCGCACGACCTTCGCAACCCGCTCTTCGTCGTTCGCGGCAACACGCAGTTCTTGCGTGAGCGCGTGAAGGACGGCGAAGAGGGCGAGGCGCTCCGTGACATGGAAGTCGCCGCCGGACAGATCGAGGCGATGCTCACGAAGCTGATGGAGGTCGCAACCCAGGATCCTGGGTTCGTCCGCCTCGCTCCGAAGAACCTCGCCGTCGCGCCGCTCGCGGAGGTCTTCCGCCGCCGTCTCAAGGCGCTCGTTCACGGACGCGACATCAAGGTCAGCGTGTTCTGCACGCGTGAAGCTCCGGATGCGC
Organism: Labilithrix luteola; assembly: GCF_001263205.1. GTDB lineage: Bacteria > Myxococcota_A > Polyangia > Polyangiales > Polyangiaceae > Labilithrix > Labilithrix luteola. The sequence continues at coordinate 2,588,802 of NZ_CP012333.1, read as the reverse complement.
TCGAGATCGATCATCTCGTCTTCGATCGCATCGTCGACAACATTCTGACGAACGCTGCAAAGTACACGCATCGTGGCAGCATCTTGCTCGAGCTGAGTGGCATGCCTGCTCCGGCTTTCGGAGACGGCCCGCCGTTCCTCACGCTCAAACTCTCCGACACCGGTCAGGGCATCCCTCCTGAAATGGTGGAGAGGATTTTCCGTCCGCGTGCGGCGGGAGAAGCCACGTCGCCTCAGAGTTACGGCATCGGGCTCTCGAGCGTCGTGCGCCTTCTCGCCCAGATCGGCGGTCGGCTCGACGTCATGTCGAAGCCGGGGGTGGGAACCACGTTCTGGGCGCACTTCCCGTGCAGGCCGCCGGACTTCAAGAAATCGCCGGGGGCGGGCGATGACAATCTCGAAAGCATCATCACACGCGTGGTGACCATTCGAAAGGCAGAGGGATCGTGACGATCTCACAGAGTCCGCCTCCCGGTTCCGTCCGTCCCGCTCCCGCCCCCCGAGTCATCGACGTCTTCCTCAAGTACCTGAAGGCCGAGGGGGTCAACGTCGTCTTCGGCATTCCGGGCGGTCTGCTCTATCCCTTCTTCGCGGTCATCGAGTCCGACCCGGACATGCAGCTCGTGATGACCAAGCACGAGCAGGGCGCCGCGTTCATGGCGGACGGTTACGCCCGCGCGGGTCGTCGCCTCTCGTGCTGCGCAGGTACTGCAGGCCCCGGCGCGACGAACCTACTTACCGGTGTCGCGTGCGCCTTTGCCGACGGCGTGCCGATGCTCGTCGTGACGGGACAGGCCGCGAGTCACGCACTCGGCAAGGGTGCGGCGCAGGAGACGTCACGCGAGGACATGGACATCGTCGCGATGTTCAGGCCGGTGACGAAGTACTCGGCCATGGTCATCTCGCCGGAGAGCATGGCGCAGCATCTTCGCCGTGCTCTGCGTCTCGCGCTGACCGGCCGTCCTGGTCCGGTGCACCTCAACGTTCCGGTCGATCTCTGGGAGAAGCCGCTGCACGAGGCGTGGTTCGACCCGAAGACGTACCGCCCCGACACGCGCACGTTCGACCGCGTCGCCGTCCAGCGCGCGGCGTCGCTGCTCATGAACGCGAAGCGACCGATCCTTTTCGCGGGAGCGGGCGTCGGAACCGCCGTCGCGGAAGAACATCTTCGCGCGCTCGCCGAGCTCTTGCCGGCTCGCGTTGCCACCACACCGCGCGGTAAGGGGCTCTTCCCCGAAGATCACCCGCTTTCGCTCGGTGTCCTCGGGTTCGCCGGGCACGCGGCCGCGCGCGAGACCATCCTCGGCCCCAACGTCGACTTGCTGATGACCATCGGCACGTCACTCAACGAGACGGCCACGCTCAACTGGGCACCGGCGCTTCGCAAGAACCGCACGTTCATCCAGCTCGACATCGACGCTGACCGCATTGGTCGAAACTACCCCGTCGATCTCGCGCTCGTCGGCGACGCGCAGACGATTCTCGTCGAGCTCGTCTACCACCTGCATCGCTCGATGCGCGAAGGCGGCACCATCGCCTCGCAGTGGGATACCGCGGCACCGGCCAAGCGCGTGTTCTCCGACGGCGAGCTGCGCGACTCGGACCGCGTTCCGCTCACGCCGCAGCGCTGGCGCAAGGACTTCGAAGAGGCCGTTCCGAACGACGCCACGGTGTTCTCGGACATCGGCGGCCACATGCTCTCGAACATCCACTACCTGACGATGAAGGATCGTCAGCGTTTCATGATCAACCTCGGCTTCGGCTCGATGGGGCATGGAACGGTGGCGCCGATCGGGGCGGCCCTCGCGCAGCCCCAGCACCCCACCATCGCCATCATCGGCGACGCGTGCTTCACGATGTGCGGCATGGATCTCGTGACCGCGGTCGAATACGAGATCCCGAAGCTCGTCTGGATCGTCGAGAACAACAACATGCACGGCATCACCTGGCACGCGAGCCGAGCGCTCGCGTCCGGTGCGCTCTCCTCGGTGCGCTACAAGCGACCGCTCGAGGTCGCGGCGATCGCGCGCGCGATGGGCCTTGCGGCATGGATCGTCGACGGCCCGAACCAGATGCAGAGCACGCTTCGCGACGCGCTCAAGGTGCGCGGGCCCTCGCTCATCGAAGTGCGTGTCGACCCCGCGGTTCCGCCGCCGATCGGCGATCGCGTGAAGTCGATTGCCGGCTTCGTGGACAAGTAATGAGTGACCGACAAGACGAGGCGAAGAGCAGCGGCCCGATCGAATCGCGAACGTGGCCGAAGGAGCTCACTGCGCACGCCGTAGACGATGGCTCGGCACGACGTCTCCATGGTTACGACGTCGAGCAGGATCTTGCGCGCTTCTATCGCTTCAGCGACGTTCTCTACCTTTCGCTCGCCGGTGACCTCCCGGACGACGTGCAGTCGCGCGCCTTCGAGGTCGCGCTGACGTTCGCGTCGGTCATGTCCGTGGGCTCGGCTCCCGTCCACGCGTCGGTGCTCGCGCGCCTTTGCGGCTGTCGTACCGGAGGCGTCGTCGCGGTCGGTGCGCTCACGATGGGCGAGCACGTCGATGCCTTGGTTCATGGCATCGGAGAGATCCTCGAGGGCACGGGCCCGCTGCCTGAGGAGCTCCGGGCGAAGACCAACGAGGAGCGCGCGTCGGTGGCTCGCCTCGCGGCCGCGACGGCCGGTCTTCCGATTCCCGCGCTCGGATGGGATCCGAGTCTCGATGTGGCCCTCGTCGCCGTGCTTCGCGCGGCGGGCCTCACCTCGGTCTTCCAGGTCGTCTCCGCGCTCACGCTCGGAAAGATGCCGTCGGCGCTCGCCGAAGCCCAGACGACGAAGCCCGCGGACTTCCTCTCGTACCCGATGGATACGCCGCACTTCGAGTACGTGCCCCCGGGGAAATGAAGAGAGTCGCCGAGCGGGTATTTTAGGAGCGAACGTGGACGAGATTCGAACTCACGTCGGGCGCGCCATCCACGGCGACTACGAGCATTTCGGCCTGCGGGTCTTCCGCGATCTGCTCGGGCACACGTCGTACTTGGGGCTCATCGCCTTCGCGATCTCCGGCCGGCGTCTCTCACGCGACGACGAGCAGCTGCTCGACGATCTGGCCGTCACCGCGCACGTGACCGAGCCGCGCGTGTGGCCCATCAAACTGACGCGCGTGGTGGCCTCGCTCGGCCGCACGATGCCGGCGTTCGTCAGCGGCGTCGTTGCGCTCGATAGCGACATCGTCGGAGGGCGTGTGGCCAACGAAGCCACGAGGGTCCTGACGGATCTCGCCAAGCACGTCGAGCAGCACGGCGAGACCGATGCCTCGATCGCGGATTTCGTGGTTTCGCGAAAGCGCCTCGTCGGGTTCGGGGTTCCGTTCCGCGAGACCGACGAGCGGCTCGACGCGCTTCGGGCCGTTCTCGAGAGACGCGGGCGAGCGCCCGGTAAGTACTGGACGCTTGCCGAGCGGTTCTGGCGCATCGTGAAGGAAAAGCGTGGCGTAGAAGCGAACATCATTGGCGGGACAGCTGCGGTCTGTCTCGACCTTGGATTCAACGAGCAGGAGGCGTCAGCCATGGCCGTGACGCTTCTGCAGCCGACGTTCCTCTCGAACGCGGTCGAAGGCGCGGCGCAGAAATCCGCGGTCCTCAGGCAATTGCCCGATGAGGCAATGCGCTATGCCGGTGCCGCACCGCGCAAGAGCCCACGCGCGCTCGCAGCCGAAGCGAGCGGCAAGGGCACTGGATCGGGCGTCTGACGCGCTCCAGACCGGGCGGTAAGTCTCGGTAAGTTACGGCTCGAGTGAGTCTCGTTTGGGGGGGCCCGGCTTTCATGCAGGGCCTCGCTATGCTACGTCCTGCTCCCTTCACGCATGGCAACTGCTTTCAATCGTCTTCCCGCCAGCGAGCAGCACGCGCTGTATTCCCGTATCGTCGCGCGCTGCAAGGCCGTGACGGGAGAGCCCGCTCCGGTCGTCGTCTTCGATCTCGACGGCACGCTCATGGACAACCGTCCGCGTACCGCGGCCATTCTCCAGGAGCTCGCGGGCGAGCTTGCGCGCGAGTCGCATACCGCGGCCGAGACGCTCGCAGCGACCCGCGCCGACGAGCTGGCTTATCTCCTCGTCGATTCGCTCCAGCGCCTGGGCCTCGAGCATCCCGAGATCATCACGCGCGCCGAGCTGTATTGGCGTGAGCGCTTCTTCTCGGATCACTACTTGAAGCATGACGTCGCGATCGCCGGTGCCGTGGATTTCGCGCGCGCTTGCTACGACGCTGGCGCCGTCCTCGTGTACTTCACGGGCCGCGATCTCCCGCTCATGGGCCTCGGTTCGTTCCAGAGCCTGCGTGATCTCGGCTTCCCGATCGGTGTCGTGGGCACCGAGCTCGTCTGCAAGCCGGACGCGAAGATCCCCGACGAGGCATTCAAGCGCGAAGAAGGTCCGCGCCTTCGTCGCGTCGGTCACGTCGTCGCCGCGTTCGACAACGAGCCGGGTAACTGCAACGCGTTCGTCGAAATCTGTCCGGAGGCGGACGTCGTCTTCGTGGACACGCAGCACTTGCCGGGCGCTCCGCCGCTCGACAAGCGTGTTCACATCGTTGGCGACTTCCGCATGAAGTGAGGGCCTCGAAGGCCTTTCTCCCCCTGGTCGCGTGCGGCGTTCTCCTCGCCGGCGCGACCCTCGGCGCGTGCCGTCCGTCGAGCTCCACGGAAGGGGCCCCGGACGCGACGGCGAGCCCTCAGGCGAGCGCCATGCCTGCGCCGCTCACTTCGAACGACACGCTTCGCACGTCGACGAGCGCGAGCCCGGTGACGCCGGAGGGCGGGCCTCCTCCCACGCCGCTTCGTGGGGATGCTCCGCTGCCTCCCGACACGCTCGCCCGCGACGTCACGGGCTACACGCTGTCGGCGCTTCTTCGGCCGGGCGAGCTCGTCGGCCCGCCACGCGCTCCGGAGGTCAATACCGCGGGCATCGAGGCGGCGCGCAAGAAGACCGAGCTTCGGTTGGGCATCGAGCTCGGCGTGTCGCGCATGCGCCTCTCGCTTCTCGGCCACGGGTTCGTGCTCCCGCCCGACTCCGAGCTCCGAGCACGCTCGGACCGCTACGGCCACGTGGTCGTCTGGGACAATGGGCAGGCCTATCGGCCCATCGGGCCCGGAGCGTTGCGCGCCCTGCTCGGCGAGCGCCGCTTGGACGTTGCGCCGATCACCTCCGCCGAAGTCGTCACGAAGGACGAAACCGGAAAACGCATCGGCATTCGCACGCGCAAGGTCGAAGTCACCACCCGCGCGGCGCGTTCGGTCTGGGAAATCGGGCGCCTCGCCGAGCTCGGAGACGGCGGCGTGCTGCTTTGCCGCTTCCTGCTCGATCTCATGAACGCACCGCCTGGCACGCAAGTCTGCGGGCTCGACGAGGTGCCCATGCGGGTCGAGCTCCGGTGGACCGGGCAGGGGAGCCTCGGCTTCGAGCTCACGGGCGTTCTGAAAAAGAACGATCTCTCGTCGTCCGGGCTGCTCGTCCCGCCCGCCAACGCGTCGTTCGCGGCCTCGCCTCTCGAGGCGAACGGCGTCGAACCGATGCTCTCCGCCCCCGAGCTTGCGGCATTGCGGACGGGGCCGGTCGACGTTCCGCCTCCGCCGGCCGGCGTGTCCGAAGGCTTGTCGGTACAGAACGCGACCGACGAGCTGCGTCTCGTGTTCGTCGACGGCGTGTCGGCCGCGTGGGTTGCGCCGGGTGCTCGCGCGCTCCTCAGCGGTCTTCAGCGCGGCCGTTACAACATCCAGCTGCGAACGTTCCTCGGCGATGCTTCGCAGACGACGATGGGCCAGGTCGTCCCCGGGGTGATCCAGGTCGGAACCCCGGCGGACGCCGGCACCAAGCCGATCAAGTAGGCCGGCTCAGTCGTAGTCTTCCTTCGTGAAGCGAATGTCGCCGACGCCGCCCTGCTCGGCGAGTGCCCGGAGCGTGAGGACGACGCCGGTGATCACGTCGAAGCGCGTGGTCGGCAGGTAGTACTCCTCCTCGTCGACCTCGGGCATCGCTTCGAGCCGCTCGGCGATGAGCTCGCGCGCGCCCGGTTCCAGCGTGAGATGGGCGTTCCAACCCTCTTCTTCCTGCATCGACAGGGCCTCGCGGGCCATGCCGATCGGGTTGAACGCGAGGTAGACGTTCGTGAAGTAGAGGCGGTACGACTCGTAGGAGCCTTCCGCGAACCACTCGCCGCCGAATTCCTGGCGCATCACCTCCCCGAGGTACGCGCCGATCGCGGGGGCGACGAGGTCGATGCTCTCCGGCCGCTCCTGAACGGCTGTTCGCGCATCCCGCACGTACTGGTCGAGGAGGCTCAGGGTATCGGGCGCCCCGTCGAGCGACACCTTGTACTTGCTGGCCACGAAGCGAATGGCGGCCGCGCACAGCTCGGCGATGGTGGGAGGGGGAGGCGGAAGAGGCTCGTTCACGGCCTCGATCACGCCTTCTTCGGGCGCATCGAGGTCATCGTCGTGATCGTGCTCGTGCGCCTCTCCGTCGCCTTTGGCGACGCCATTCACGTGTTGCACGCCGTTCATCTTGCCGTTGGACTTAGGAGGCTCGGCCATGGTCGGGGGCTTTCTAGCAGGGTTTTTGGCTTACCGGAGGCGGATACCCCTTCCGTCTCGGGCCGATGCCGCCTAGCCTGGTACGTCCATGCGGATCGGTGTTTTCAGCGACATCCATGCGAACCTCGAAGCCCTCTCGGCAGTGCTCGAGGCGTATCGGAAAGAGAACATCGACGTGTACCACTGCCTTGGTGACACGGTCGGCTACGGTGGCTCGCCCAACGAGTGTGCAGATCTCGTTCGCGAGATCGCCAAGGTAACCATCCTCGGCAACCACGACGCGGCCGTCTCCGGTCGCATGGACTACTCGTACTACTACGAGGCCGCGCGCCATGCGCTCGACGTCCACGCGGCGATGATCTCGCCGGAGAACATGTCGTGGCTGAAGTCGCTCCCGTACCAGCACAAGCTGGAAGAGCAGGACGTCCTGCTTTGCCACGGCTCGCCGGTTCGCCTCGAAGAGTTCGAGTACATCTTCGCGCCGGAGCAGGCTCGTGAGTGCCTCCCCCTCTGGGACAAGCTCGGGCACATCACGCTCATCGGTCACTCGCACCTCTGCAAGGTGTTCGCGCTGACGAAGACGAGCGTGGAAGAGATGCCCGCCGTCGACTTCGAGCTCGCGCCCGACAAGAAGTACATCGTGTCGGTCGGCTCGGTCGGTCAGCCCCGCGACTTCGACAACCGCGCCAGCTTCACTGTCTTCGACTCGGACAAGAAGCGCTTCGAGTTCAAGCGCATCGAGTACGACATCGAGCTCGCCGCCGACAAGGTCCTGCGCGCGCGCCTCGAGCGCAACTTCGCCCACCGTCTCTATATCGGCGTCTAACGGTTTCTGGTTTCGGCGTCTGACGACGCCTCTCCTTCGCCTCGAATCTCGGCTCTGAGCGGTGACATTCGCAATGACGGCGGATGTCTTCGGTCTGCTCTCGGTGCGGCACTCTTGGCGCGACACGCCCCAGTCCAGCACTCTTGGCGCGACACGCCTCAGTCCAGCACTCTTGGCGCGACACGCCTCAGTCCAGCACTCTTGGCGCGACACGCCTCAGTCAGCACTGGTCAGCGCGGGGCTCTCAATGCGGCACCGCTCAATGAGGGGCGGGGCCGAGCACCGGGTGAATCGGAGGCACGATACGCGCGCCGTGGCCGGCGGATTCGGCGACTGCGTCGCGGACGAACGTCGTGAGCGCGAAGTCGACCTTGTAGGCACGCGTGCCGGCGGCGGCCTTCCCACGGATGGAGAGAGCGACCTCTCCGCCCCTCGTGCGATCGGCGTGGGCGTTCGCGACCTCGAGCTCGCACGGTGACGGCGACGACGACGTTTTGCCCGTGCAAAGAATGGTGGCTTCGCCCGGGACCTCCAGCTCGAGTCGCTCGAGCACGGGTTTCGGGGGATCTTTCGAGCCAGGAGCGGCGGGCTCGAAGACGACGGCGAAGCCCAGGCGAGGCTTCTTGTTCGGGCTCGGAACGAAGCGCAGTGCCTCGCTCTCACCGAGCAATCCGAGCTCGACTCGCGCGCGGTCACGGTTCGTGACGACGACGCCTCCACGGGCGAAGTCGCTCGCAAGATCCACCTCGGGAGCGGGAGGGTCGGGCGTGCCGTCTTGGCCGTGGAAGATCAGTTTGGCGGCCACGTTCGGGAGCTTCGGCAGTCCTTCGAGGGGTGCGGCGAGGAGGGGGCGCCAGCGTGTGATCTCTCGCTTGCAGGAGGGCCGATCACTCGGAAGCAGCGAATCGCAGCGCGCCTCGTCACGGCTACTGAGCGCCTCGCACGTGGCGCGAGAGGCGGCGCTGGATTCGCCGGCGCAGAGCCGCGGATCTTTCCCCGCGACGGCGAGGCACGTGGAGCTTCGACCACGAACGGGGACGTTCTCGAAGAGAAGCGGGCACGTCTCGGGCGTCTGGGCGAGCATCGCGACCCAGCTCCGGCACTTGTTGCGGAGCGCGCTCGAGTCGATCTTGTCGCAGGGCTCGGTGCGCTTGTCCTTGGCGCCTTCGAGCATCCGGCACGCATCGCGCAGGAACGTGTCGTAGCCGATCGTCCGAAGAGCGTCGCCGACGAGCGGATCGAGCTTCGAGCGCTCGGCCACGCACGAATCGAGGTTTACGAAGCGATCGAGCTCCGTCTTGAGATCGCCCGCGGGCGGCGGAGGATCGGTTGATTCGAACCCGGCGTCGAGGCCGAGAGCGGCGGTGACGGCCGAGGCATTGGGCGGTGCTGCCGACGGCTCGGGCGCTGAGCCGGGATTCGAGCGGTCGTTGCACGCCGAAGCGCTCGCGAGCAGTACGAACGAAACGACGAACGCCGAGCGTCGCACGTCAGGCCTTCTTCCGGACGAGAGGACCGAACGCGTTGCGGAAGCGGTCACTCCACGAGCAAGGCTTGTTGGTCGTCGGATCGAGGCGCACGAGGCGCGTCGTTCCTTCGGCGTGGACGACGTCGCCATGCATCGACTTCACCCTGGCCGAGAGGATCGCGCTCGACGTGCCGAGGTGAACCGGTTCGATCTCGACGGTGAGCTCTCCTTCACCACGGACCGGCGCGAGGTAACGAATCTGGTGCTCGGCGACGACGTGATACTTGTCCGGGTTCGTCGCGAGGTCGTCTTCCCAGCGGAAGCCAAGCGCGTTGAACAACTCCCCGCGGGCTCGCTCGCTGAAGAGCAAGTACCGGACGTTGTGCAGGATGTTCAGGGCGTCGAGATCGTCGAAGTAGACGTGCTGAATCGACCGGAACGGCATCCCGAGGGGCATGCGGCGGGCTTACCACGTCCTGAAACCGGGTCCCCCTGCCTTGACAGCGCGGCCGGGCGGGGTAGTAACGCATCCATGAGTCACCACGGCCGACTTTGGCAGGGGATGGGAGTCGTGACCGGCGTTCTCGCGCTTTCGCTGTTCGGCTGCGCGGAGACTTCGTCCGAGGACGAGGTCGTGGCGATGAGCGGGGAATCGGCCCTCGGCGAAGCGGGCACCATCACGTTTTCGGCCAACGGCGACGTTCGCGTGCAGGGAACGCTCGAGCGCGGCAAAACGGCGCGCGTCGCCTACGACGCCGACCGGCTCACCACCTGCCGCGGGGAGCAGGGCGGTCTGCCTGCGTGGACGATCTCCGGCTACTACCGCATCGCGGGCGGCGTGATTCGCTCGTTCGAGGCGGGCGGCCTGTCGCCTTCACACGGCACCGACAAGCCGGTGCTCACGCTCGACTCGGCGGGCGATCTCGAAGTGTGGTTCCAGAACACGAGCCGTTGGGGCTGCAACGCCTACGACTCCGATTTCGGCCGCAACTTCCACTTCTCGGTGAATCCCGCCGCGAGCGATCCGGGTTGGATCGGCAACCTCCGCGCGGTCGTCTCCCGCATGACGTGCGACGGAGGGAAGGCCTGCGAGAGCGACATGGACGAGCCCGAGAACGGCGAAGTTCGCTACGACACGTGGGCTCGCCAGCGGGCGGCGATCCGCAGCGTATTCTTCGAGGTCTGGAAGGACGGCGTCACCAACTGGGACAACTCCGATCTCTGGCAGCAGCTCGACGTCCAGCTGCATTCGCGCGCATCCGCATCCGCCGAGTTCCAAACGAGCTACGTGTCGTTCGACCGTCGCGTCGGCAACAACGCGCGCTACGAGATCCCGCTGCGCCCGCTCGATCCGATCCCGGGCAACTTCACCGTCCAGAAGGCCGCCGACTGCCCGAACGTCGATCTCGGCATCGCCGCGGACGGCAACGGCGCGCACGTCGAGACGGTGCTCGAGTACTACGTCACCGTGAACGGTGTGGAGTTCCGGCCTGCGGGCGGCGGTACCTTCCGCGTGCGCTTCCAGAACTACGCCGATCTCTACGCGGTCTGCCTCCCGCACTGAGCGCGCGTCGTCGCCCCGTTCTCACGCGCTCAGCGGAACGAGCAGCGGATCTCGTGCGTCGTGATGGCGATGATGTCGCCGTCCGAGAGAGAGTGGCGCGAGATTCGTTCGCCGGACACTTGCACGCCGTTCGTCGAACCGAGATCGACGAGGACGTACTGCGAGCCGATGCGCTCGATGGCGGCGTGCTCACGCGATACGTTCGCGTCCGCGAGGCGAAGATCGGCACTCGCCTTCGAACGACCGAGCACGAAGCGCTCCTTGTCGACCTCGAACATCTGTCCGTCGTAGGTCAGCACGAGGCGCGGAGTACGCTGCGCCATACGCTGCGCAGGCGGCGCCATCGGTGCAGGACTGGGGCGGCCCATCGGCATCGGCATTCCCATGGGCGGCATCGGTGCCGTACGGGGCGGAGGCGTGGGCAGGCGACGACTCGGCGGCGGAAGCGGTGCACCACTCATGCCACCCATGCCGCCCATGCTTCCCATGGGCGAGACCTGCGGCATCGGGTACGGCTTGCGGTTCGGTGGTGCATGGCTCGGCTGGAGCGGCTGCCCCGGCTCGTCCTGCAGGTGTCCGCGCATCTTGGCGTAGGCGACCATCGCTTCTTCGAGCAGGTCGTCCATCGAAACGCCTTGCTTGTGCGACGCTTCCTCGAAGGTTTCCCAGAACTGTTCGCGGCACTGGAACGTGCGAGGTCTGCGGGGGCCTTTCATGGTCGTCGACGAACCATCCTAGTGACTTGATGCACGCGGTCCAAGGTGGTGCAAAATTAGCCACGTGAGGAACGGTGCTATTCGGCCCTTTGCGCTTGCCATCATCCCCATTCTCCTGCCGGTTCTCGTCGCTGCGGGCGGGGGTTGCTCGTCGTCGGACGGCCTTCCGGCGGACTTCCCCGACCCCGACGTGACGGGGCGAGACGTGAATCCGGACGGCGTGCCGTACCCGACGGACCACATCGGCAAGACCGACCGCTCAGGCTCCCGGCCCGGTGATCGCATCCCGAACTTCACGTTCCAGGGCTATCCGGACGGCGATCGCACGGCCGGGCTCAAGACCATCTCGCTCGCCGACTACTTCGACCCCGAACAGAAGCGGCACAAGATGCTCCACATCCAGGGCGCCGCCACGTGGTGCTCGATCTGCGCGTCGGAGTGCGAAGCGACCGCGTCGGTGAAAGAGGCGATGGCGGGCGAGGGCGTCGTCTACCTGGAGGTGATCGTCAACGGCCCCGCCAGCGGGCGAGGCCCCAGCCTCGACGAGGTCGATGGCTGGATGACGCGCAACAAGTCGAACCTCCCCACGGCCATCGACGTCCGCGCGCGACGCATGTCGACCATCGGCGTCGACGGCACCGTCATGCCTTGGGACATCCTCGTCGACACGCGAACGATGGAGATTCTGGATTCGTCGGGGGGCGCCCCGGCGGACGTCGTCCACTACGACCGCGATGGCCTGAACTGGATCGCGACCCACCCGCCCGCGTACTGAGTACTGAATTTTCCGCGGCCCAACGAAAGTCGCCGGCCCGCCCCCGCTCCAAGTTCGCGTCCTGATTCGCGCTTTTGGGAGCTTCCGGGAAAACGAGCGCACATGTTGACACTGAACAGAACAGCAGTATAGGTTCTCAGTACTGAACAAGCTGACCGTAGCGCCCACGCCGCGTTCCGCCTACGCGAGTTCATATTGAGTCGAAGGTTTGGGGCCCCTGAGCCCAGACCCTCTCAACTCGAAGGTCCGGGACATCCGGGATATCTGATCTGTCATCTCCGGCCCCCGGACCTTCGAGTCTCCTGCACAGCCTGCTGCCTCAAACGACCCGCACGACCCGCACCCGCAAGACCGTCCCTAGCCGCCTGCTTTCCCGCCTAGCCGCGATCGAAGGAGCCTCTCATGGAAGACAAGAACCGCCAGAAAGCCATCGAACTTGCCCTCGCTTCGATCGAGAAGGAGTACGGCAAGGGCTCCATCATGCGCCTCAAGGACGGCGCATCTCTCGCGGACGACGTTCAGGTCGTGCCCTCGGGCTCGATCGGCCTCGACATCGCGCTCGGCATCGGCGGTTACCCGAAGGGACGCATCATCGAGATCTACGGCCCTGAATCGAGCGGCAAGACCACGCTCACCCTGCACGCGATCGCGCAGGTGCAGAAGGCCGGCGGCGTGGCTGCGTTCATCGACGCCGAGCACGCGCTCGATCCCGCCTACGCCCGCAAGCTCGGTGTGAAGACGGACGAGATGCTCGTCTCGCAGCCGGACTACGGTGAGCAGGCCCTCGAGATCGCCGACATGCTCGTTCGCTCGAACGCGGTCGACATCGTCGTCGTCGACTCGGTCGCAGCGCTCGTTCCGAAGGCTGAAATCGAAGGCGATATGGGCGACAGCCACGTCGGCCTCCAGGCGCGCCTCATGAGCCAGGCGCTGCGCAAGCTCACGGGCACCGTCGCCCGTTCGAACTGCCTGCTCGTCTTCATCAACCAGATCCGCATGAAGATCGGCGTCATGTTCGGCTCCCCCGAGACGACGACGGGCGGTAACGCGCTCAAGTTCTACGCCTCGGTGCGTCTCGACATCCGGCGCATTGGCCAGATCAAGGAAGCCGCGGCGAGCGACAAGAAGGACCCGGTCGCCATCGGTAACCGCACCCGCGTGAAGGTCGTGAAGAACAAGATGGCCCCGCCGTTCCGCGAGGTCGAGTTCGACATCCTCTACGGTCAGGGCATCAGCCGCGCGGGCGACATCATCGACCTCGCCACCGAGCTCGGCATCGTCGAGAAGAGCGGTGCGTGGTTCTCGTACGGCAGCGAGCGCATCGGTCAGGGGCGCGAGAACGCCAAGACCTACCTCGAGCAGCATCCCCAGCTGATGGAGAAGCTCGAAGGGATGATCCTCTCCAAGCACAACATCAAGCGCGCGAACGGAGCAGCGCCGGTCGAGGAAGCGCCCGCGCCCGTTTCGGTCAAGGGCGCCAAGGGTGAGGCCAAGGAGAGCGCAAAGGAGAGCGCAAAGGAGACGGCGCCGGACGGCAAGCCTGTCGTGCGCATTCCGCCCAAGAATGGGGCCCCGTCGAAGGACGACGAGCCCAAGCGTCCGGGCAAGCCCGCGAACTGACGTGGACTTCGGAAGAGGCGGCGTTCGGCCCCTCTTCCGAACCTGGCCACCAGGACGGTTGGCGCGCTGATATAGTCGGGCCCGGATGAAGCTCTACGTGATGCGCCACGGTCCGGCGGAGGACGACTCGCCCACCGGCAGGGACGCCGATCGAGCGCTCACGCCTACGGGCCGCGATCGCGTTCGGCACGTGGCCCGAGCCCTCCTCGAAGGGGGAGAGGCGCCCTTCATCGTCCTCTCGAGCCCGCTCGTTCGGGCTCTTCAAACGGCTGAAATCGTGGCCTCAATCACCGGTCTCGATCGACGCGTCGCCGACGAGAAGAAGGCGCGGGCGTCCGGAGGGACCGGGGCCGTCGAGGTGCGTCGCGAGATGGCTCCCGGTGGGGATACGCTCGGCCTCGTCGGAGAGCTCGCACGCGCGGGGCGCAAGCGAGTGATGGTCGTCGGCCACGAGCCGGACCTCTCCCTCCTCGTTTCACGCCTCATCGGACGCCTGCCTAGCGAGGGCATGCTCAAGGCCATGGTCGTCGGCGTGAAGCTGACGCCCACGGCGCCCGAGGTCCAAGGCTCGGGATTCACGTCGAAGTCCCGCTTCGTCCTCGATCCGAAGACGCTCGCGTGGCAACGCGACTGACCAGGTCCTCCGCGAGCGCGGCTCGCGACCGCTCCTAGCAGGACGACACTTCCTGCCCGCAACGAGGAAACGGAACACGCGACCTCACCGATAGGTTGCTCGTGCATGAGCATGCGCGCGTGGCGACTCGTCACGACGCGGCCCGTGAACGTGTGCGACTGGGGGCAAATGCCCCGGGGTCAAGGACTTCCGTATAGGGTCACGAATTGAGTAAAAACGACACGTCCCTACATTGGGTTGGGGGCATTTGCCTACGTATCCAAGTGATTGGTATTGCAGGCGAAAAGCCCCTTCCTTGACAACCCCACCCCTCTCCCTTACCCCCAAAGAGACCCTCCCATGGCCGCCAAGAACGTCCTCCCCAGCATCGACGCTTGGCTCGCTCCGCGAGCGTCGGTGAATCGTTCGGCGGCTTCGGGCCTCGGGCGGGGGCGCTTGAGCCCCATCGTGACGGCGGCCGCGATTCGCATTCCCGAGCGCGTGAGCTCACAGCTCGCGCTCGTGTTTCCCACCCAGTCGCCCGCGCTGTTCGTCCACGAGGGAGCACGCCAGGCGCTCGAGCGCCGGCTCAAGGCGGCCTGCCCGGGCCGGCCCGTGATCCTCTCCATCACGGACAACCGCCACTCGATCATCTCGCACTCGACGCGCCATGGTGTCTTGCACGCCCGCGTCCACCACATGTTCCTCGACGCGCCGCCGCGCGTGGTCGAAGCGCTCGCTCGGTACGTGGCCCGCGGTGATCGCAAGGCGAGCATGCTCGTCGGCCAGTACATCGACGCAAGCGGCTCACGCCTCGCACGTCGCCGTCCTCGCGCGATCCCGCTCGTCGCCAAAGGCAAGCACCACGACCTGCTCGCCATCTTCTCCGAGCTGAATGAGCGCTACTTCGACGGTGGCTGCCACGCGCTCATCACCTGGGGCCGCAAAGCGGGGCGCAAGGCGGTGGAGGGCAAGGCCACCGCCCGCAAGACGATCAAGCTCGGGAGCTACGCTCATCTCGAGCGCCTGATCCGCATCCACCCCGTGCTCGACAAGCCCTGGGTGCCCCGGTACTTCGTGGAGTACGTCGTCTACCACGAGATGCTCCACCACATGATTCCCACGGCCCGTGGGAGCGTGCGGGCGTCGACGTCGAACCTGGCTTCCGCCAAGGGTCAGCTTGCGCGCCGTGTGCTGCATCCGCCGGAGTTCCTCGAGCGTGAGCGCCACTTCCGCAAGTACGAGCGCGCCCTCGACTGGGAGCGTCGTCACATCGGTCGGCTGCTGCGCGCATCCTGACCCGCCGGACTGCGCTCCGCCACGGGTGACGTGGTAGCCTGCCGGCCGTGAAAGCGCCGAATCCACGTCTCTTGGCTTTCTCCGGGCTCGTTTGCACGGGCCTCCTCATGGGTCTCGTCGCGTGCGGCGGCAGTCAGACCCCGCAGGCGAGCGGCCCCCAGCCGGCCACCGCCAAGGAAGGTGAAGTCGCGGATGCCGGGCCCGAGGCAGCGGCGGCGGCCGCCCCGCCGGAGCGACCGTTTGCCGGGTCGGCCACCGAAGCGACTCAGCTCATCAGCGGTGTCGTCGACAAGTACACCGACCCGGTCAGCAAATGCGTTCGGGAGTACCGCGCCAGGAAGAATCTGCCCCGCCAGCGTGTCGAGCTGTCCGTGGGTATCGACCAAGACGGCAGGCTGCTCGGCGTTACGCTGAAAGGAAAGCCGGATCCGACGCTTTCCTCGTGTGTTCAGGACGTGCTGAAGGGCGCGATGTTCCCGCGCAGCCATGCGGGCGTCATCACGGTCACCAAGTCGTACGAGGAGATCGTGCAGTGACCCGACGGAGCGTCGCGCTCCCGGCCGCCAGTTTCTCATGGTGCGCGCTCGCGACGCTCGCGGTCTCGCTCTTGGGTTGTGGTTCGAAGGCGCCTGCGCAGTCGGCGCCGGGCACCTCGGTTTCGGCGGTCAGGAAAGCAGCGGCCCCGCCTCAAGGCGTGGTGGGTCACATCGTGGCGTCGATCGACGAGCGCGCCATCGGTCCCTTCCTGGCGAAGCAACCCGAAGGCTCGGGGCTTGCCGCTTGGATCACGGCGGGTGAGGGCAGTGGCCGCAGGGTCGTCGTCATGCCCTTGGCCGCAAACGGTGAGCCGAGTGGCCCCGAAAAGAGCGTTGGCACCGCCACGATCGACACCACCATGGTCGTCGTGCGGACGATGCGAGGCACGGCACCGGGCTTCGTCATCGCGTGGACCTCGCTGACGGAGCGTGGTGAATCGCTCTGGAGCATCTCCGTCGGTCTGGACGGCACGCCGCGAGGAAAGGCGGTCGAGCTCGCCCGCACCTCCGAAGACGTCGTCTGGGTCGACGTCATCCCCACCGACGCGGGCGCCGTCTGTCTGTGGGCCGAGGAGGTCCACGGTGGCGAGGCGAACATCGTCGCCGCGGCGCTCGACACGGACGGCAAGGTTCGCGGTTTGCCCGCGCGCGTGGCACGCAACGTCACCGGCTGGCACGTGCTCGAATTGCCGGGCGGGGTCGGGATCTCCACGGTGACCGCGGCCGCAACGCCCGTCGCCGAGAAGAAGAAGGACGCGAAGTTCGGCACGGCGGACGCCGCACGAGGTGGCGCCCTGTCGTTCCATCGTCTCGACGCCGAAGGCCATCCGAGCGGTGGCGTCGTGTCGATCGCGGACAAGCCCACGGTCAGTGGCGACGTGGAGGTGGTGCGCGCCGGTTCTCGGCTCGTCTTCGCCTGGACCGATCGCACGACCGAAGAGCCCTTCGTGGCGACGGCGGCGCTCGACGAACACGGTGTCGTGGCGCCTCCGCGCAAGGTGGTCGAGGCACGGGGCGGCGCGGCACTCCTCGGTCTGGCTGCTGGCCCGCACGACCCGGCCCTGATGTGGGAAGCGCCGGCCAGTCGAATCGGTGACGTTCGACATGTACGTGTGGCCCGTGTTGGGCAACACCTTGGTCCCGAAGGGCGACCGCTTACCTTCGACACCATCGGCCGAAGCACGCCCGAGCTCGCGGCGATGGGCAGCGGTTTCGCCGTTCTCGCCACGATGCGCGATTGTGAGCGCGATTCGTCGTGCACGGACGCTCCGATCCTGCCGACGATGCTCCGCACCGACGAGCGTGTCGCGGCGGTGCAGCGCGAGACGCTTACGTTTGGCTCCGATCCCGCGTCACTCGCCTGGGACATGGCTTGCGGCAAGGACATGTGCCTTGCGCTCGCCGCTTCGGGTGCTGGGCCCTCGCGCATACGTACGGCCGAGCTGCGGCCGCGCGTGAACCTGAAGGTCGAACCGCCCGTGCCGACGCCCGTCGTGGTCGAGGGTGGGCCGCGCATCGAAGATCTCACCGCCGTCGTCAGCGGCGAGAGTGTGGTCGACCTGGCGGCGATTCGCGTCGGGGCGTCTACGATGCTCGTGACGCTCAGCGCCCCGGCCGGACGAACGGAGCGGCCCAGGGCCGACGAGTCCGAGCGCGGGCACGGCCTCACCCTGGCCACGCGCATGGTGGACGCGAATGGCGTGGCTTCCTCGCCCATCGTGATCTCGACGCGCGCGCTCGCTGTCGGCGGCGTTGCCATCGCGGCGGCCGAGAAGGCGGAAGACGGCGCTGCGCTGGCGTGGGTCGCACGCGAAAATGGCGACCCCGAAGTGCACGTCACGCGCGTCGACAAGCGCGGGAAGCGAACGAACGACGTCCAGCTGACCACCGCGAAGGGAGACGCGAGCGACGTCGCCATCGTCACCGGAGGCGGCGGATTCATCGTCGCCTGGGTCGACGGCCGCAACGGCAACGGCGAGGTCTACGCGACCAAGGTGA
This sequence comes from Labilithrix luteola, assembly GCF_001263205.1. Lineage (GTDB taxonomy): Bacteria > Myxococcota_A > Polyangia > Polyangiales > Polyangiaceae > Labilithrix > Labilithrix luteola. The sequence goes on along the minus strand of NZ_CP012333.1, from coordinate 2,570,808 downwards.
TGCCGGACCTCAAGCGCGTCGCGCGGGAAGAACGCATCACGAACGCGCCCGGCGACGCGACCGATCTCGTGGCGCTCGCACGCGGCGAGAACGTATGGCTGGCCTGGGCCGATTCGCGCGAGAGCCCGAAGGACGGCATGGCCGACATCTTCATGAGTGCGATCCGCATGCACGACGCGAAGCGCGCGATCGACGAGCAGCGCGTGCTCGGGACGGCGGCACACTCGCGAACGCCGCAGCTCGTTCCCGCGGGCGACGGCGCCCATCTCGCGTGGATCGAAGAAGCGCCGATGGGCATGGACTCGCCGAGCGCGAGCGGCTTCGGGGCCATGCTCGCCACGCTCGACGCCAACGTGAAGCTCCTGAAGAAGCCGCTCAAAATTCCCTTCGGAGGTGAGGGCGCCCCCACGTCCGTCACGCTCGACGTGAGCGGACCGGTGCTTCGAGCGATCGTCGCCCGCAGCACGGCAGACGCGATTGCCCTCGATGCGGTCGACCTCTCGACGCCCGGTGGCAAGGCGTTTCCGCTGCTCATGCTCGACGGCCCTCCTTCGTTGGACGTGGCTCTCGTGATGGACGGCGACATGGTCTACTTCAACGACGCCGGGCCGAACGTCGCGGACAAGCGCGCCCGTCGTGCGCGCATCGTCTGGCCACGCTGAGCCCATCGCTCGCTGCCTTCCAGGCGCATTGCTAGAACCTCCACGATGAGTCAGGGCGCAAAGGCCGAAGGGACCTTAGGGACCGCCGGCGCTCTCGCGCGCTCGGTGGTCTGGTCGCAGCGCAAGCGACTCGGGCTCGGCCTCGTCCTGCTCGTCGTCGATCGGGCGGCCGGGTTCGTCGTTCCGCTCGCCCCGAAGGTCCTCGTCGACGAGGTGATTGGTCACGGGCGGGTGACGCTGCTGCCCTGGCTCGCGGTGGCGGTGATTGCCGCCGCGATCGTGCAAGCCGTCGCCGTCTTCGCCCTCACGCGTGTGCTCGGGCTTTCGGCCGAGCGCGTGGTGCTGCGCTGGCGTCGTCGCGTGATGGCGCGGGTGACGGCGTTGCCCGTCGCGCGGTTCGACGAAACGCAGGTGGGCACGCTCTCGGCGCGTGTCATGGACGATGCGGCGTCGGTCCAGAGCATCGTGGGGTGGGAGCTCGCACGGTGGACGAGCAACGTGCTCACGTCGGTCGTTGCGTTCGTCGCGCTCCTCTGGATCGACTGGAAGATCACGCTCGCGGCGCTCGCGTTCGTGGCGATCCCGGGGCTCGGCCTCCACTTTTCGCACCGCAAGATGCGACCGCTCTATCGTGAGCGCAGTCGCGCACGGGCGGACGTCCAAGGAAGGCTCACCCAGACCCTTGCCGGTATTCGCATCGTCAAGGCGTATGGTGCCGAGCGACGCGAGGAGCTCGTGTTCACACGCGGACTCCATCGGCTCTTCCGGCTCATTTCGGAGGCCACCACGCGCAAGTCGGCGATGAACGCGGTGGCGTCGGTCGTCTCGGCGAGCGTCGTCGCGATCGTGGTGGTGCTCGGCGGGCGCTCCATCCTCGCGGGGCAAATGTCCCTCGGTGACTTCGGAAGCTACATCGCGTTCGCGCTCATGTTCGCGAGCCCGCTCCTCGACCTGCCCGAAATCGCGACCCGCGTGAGCGAAACGCTGGCCGACCTCGATCGCGTTCGCGAGATCGAGGCCATGACTCCGGAGCTCTCGGGCGACGAGTCGCGCGCCGCGCTCGGCCGCGTGCGGGGCGACGTGACGTTCGAGCGGGTCGGCTTCGAGTACTCGGCGGGCGTTCCGGTGCTCGAAGACGTTACCTTCGATGTCCCGGCGGGAACGACGGTGGCCATCGTGGGCCCGAGCGGTGCGGGGAAGAGCACGCTTCTCTCGTTGCTCCTCGCCTTCCATCGCCCGACGCACGGTCGCATCCTCATCGACGGCCGCGACCTGTCGACCGTGCGCCTCCGTGATTACCGAAAGATCCTCGGCGTCGTGCTCCAGGACGAGTACCTCTTCGACGCGACCATCGCCGAGAACATCGGGTTCGGCCGTCCCACCGCCACGCGCGAAGAGATCGCGGCAGCGAGCCGGCTCGCCCACTGCGATGAGTTCGTGCGGCAGCTCGAAGACGGCCTCGACACGGTCGTCGGTGAGCGCGGCGTGAAGCTCTCGGGAGGCCAACGCCAGCGTGTGGCCATCGCTCGCGCCATCCTGGCGGATGCGCGCGTGCTGGTGCTCGACGAGGCGACCTCGAGCCTCGACAGCCTCAGCGAGACCGCGATACGCGAGGCCATGGTGACGCTCCGCAAGGGGCGAACCTCGTTCGTCATTGCCCATCGGCTGTCGACGGTACGGAGCGCCGACCTCATTCTCGTGCTCGACCGCGGCGCGATCGTCGAGCGGGGAACGCACGAGGAGCTCCTGGCACGGCCCTCGCGCTACCGGACCCTTTACGAGGCCCAGCACGCGTTTTCGGACGAGCCCATCGCTTCGGAGTGACGGAACAGCGCGAAATCGCGCCTCTTCGCCAGCCTGACCGGCCGGGGGGCATTTCTCACGCAACTCTTCCCGGGGTGGGCCGAACGGGGAGGCATCATGGACAGCCCCCGAATTGCCGCCCGCCCCGACGTCAGCATCGCCACCACTGCCCCGCGCGTCACCCCCACGCCGCCGCGCACCCAGTTCAAGGAAGTCCTTTCCCAGTCGGTCGTGCGTGGCGCCGAGACCGCCATGCGCGTGCTTCCCGGCTCTCCGCTGATGGCCGTTGCCCTCCGGGGTGCAGGCGGCCCGGTTGGATCACTCGGAGTTCCGATGACCGGCACCGGATCAGCCGTCCGATCGGCCACGCCGGAAGGCCCCGTTGCCCTCGGCAGCGGCCTCGGAGGCGCGGTACCGAGCGTCGGAAGCAGCGCGCTTGCGGCTGCGACCGGCACGACCGGCTCCGGTTCGGGCGCCGTCGGCGCGACCGGCACGGGGGACGCCAGCATTGAGGCCTCGCTCCAGCAGAGCCAGGACATGAACCTCTACTACCTGCAGATTCAGGAGGCCGTGAACGCGCAGAACCGCACGTTCTCCGCGCTCTCCAACGTGCTCAAGGCCGAGCACGACACGGTCAAAACGGCCATCGGCAACATCCGCTGAAAACGGTCCCGCGAAGCCGGCCGCGGCGGGTCCACGCTCGGCCGGTCTTCGGGTGTCACGACGAGATCCTTTTGCTAGCCTGAGGTGGTCCCATGGGTATCGACCGGATTGGAAAAGGCGGGGGTCTCCCCCCGATGCCCACGACGGGTGGCGCGGACGCAAGCAACGCGACCGGCTCCTCGCAGGGCCCCTCGAAGACGTTCCAGGTCGAACGGACTTCCGGGCAGGCACCTGCCGAGCGCGCAGGCAACGTCGAAGGCGCCAGCGGCGCGTCACCGCTCGAGCGCCTTCGCGCGGGTGAGATCGACGTTCACGGGTACATCGATCTGAAGGTCGATCAGGCGACCGCAGGCCTGTCGGGGCTCTCGCCGAGCGAGCTCGCCCACATCAAGAACACGCTCCGTGATCAGATGGCGAGCGATCCTGGTCTGGCCGACCTCGTTCGCGCGGCCACGGGCCAGACGCCCAAGCTTCCCGAAGAAGACTGACGCGACCAGCCTCCTGCGCTGGGGCCGACACCGAGTTTCGCGCTAACGTGCGCTCGTGAGCTCGATCGACCGTCGGTCCTTTCTTGGCGCCCTTGCATTGCTCGGCTGTTCGCGTCGCGACCAGGCCGTGGCCGAGCCGCCCGCGCCCGTCGCGAAGGCGCTGCCGGAGATGCCCGAGGCGGGCGCCGAACCGATGCCTCGCGGTCAGGTCGGAACGCAGACGTGGACCTTCGAGGGAGGCGGCCGCGCGGTCGTGGTGCAGCCGACCTGGATCAAGGCCGGTGAGCGATTGCCTCTGCTCATTGCCCTCCACGGTCGAGGTGAAGCACTCAAGGGGCCCGAGCTCGGCGCGATGGGATGGCCGAAGGACTACGCGCTGCTGCGAGCCATCGCGCGCCTGTGCGCGCCGCCGATCACGCCGCCCGATCTCGAGAACTTCGTCGACGAAAAGCGCCTCGCCGAGACGAATCGCGATCTCGCGGCGCGTCCTTGGAAAGGGCTCGTCGTGCTCTGTCCTTACCTGCCGGACGTCGATCTGCGGAAGCCGGCCAAGATTCGCGAATATGGCGATTACCTGCTGAAGAGCGTGCTCCCTCGTGCGTCGCGCGAGCTTCCGATTGTGGCCTCGCCGGCGGCGATCGGAATCGACGGTGTGTCGCTCGGCGGCGCCGTTGCATTGCGCGTCGGTCTCGGGGCGCCCGAGGCCTTCGGGGCGGTCGGCACGCTGCAGGCTGCCATCGGCGAAGATCAAGTTGCCGAGCTCACCGAGCTCGCGAAAACCGCGCGTGCGAAGAACCCGGCGCTTGCGCTGCGTCTCCTCACGAGCAAGGAAGACTACTTCCACAACGCCATCACGAAGACCTCGGCCGCTTGGCGTGCGGCGGGCATCGAGCACGATTTTGCCGACGTGCCCGGCCCCCACGATTACCCGTTCAATCGTGGGCCAGGCGCGATCGAAATGCTCCTCTGGCACGACCGAAAACTCGCGCGAGCGTGACCGCCCGGCCCGACCGGGATGTTTGCTAGCATGCACGCGCCATGGCAGAGCCCGCGCCGACCAAGGGAACACTCGGGAAGGAGCGCGGCTCGTCGTGGCTCGTGACGCTCGATGCGCTCGCACGCGATCAAGCGCTCGCCGATCGTAGGTACGTTGGTGGCAAAGCGTCGCGACTGGCGTGGCTTAGGCGGCACGGATTCTTCGTCCCGGATACCTGGGTCATTCCAGAACGCGCGTTCGCCGCCGCCCTCCGTGAGCTCCCGCCGGCATGCGAGCCTCGCTCGCTCTTGCGCGCGGCCACGGGGCGCGCCGTGTACTCGCGCGCAGCCGAGGCGCGCGAACAGATCCTCGAAGCGAGGCTTCCGCACGGCCTCGAAGACGAGCTCGCCGAAATCTGGCGAACGCAAGGAAGCAAAGCCCCGTGGGGATTCGCCGTGCGCTCGAGCGCCACCTGCGAAGACGGCGCGCTCGTTTCGATGGCCGGCCTCGCCGAATCCGTGCTCGGTGTCCGGGGCGCATCGGGGCTCGTCAACGCGGTTCGGCGCGTGTGGGCGTCGATCGCTTCGGGGCGCGCGCTCGGTTACCTCGCCACGCACGGCATTCGCGATGTCGGCATGGCCGTCGTCATCCAGCCCGTCGTTCCTGCCTCGGCCGCGGGCGTCATGTTCACGCGCCGGAGCGCGGGGCCTCGTGAGCGCATCGTCAATGCCGGCTTCGGGCTCGGTGCTCCCGTCGTCGACGGCGTCACCACCCCGGACATGCTCCGCATCGGCGAAGACGGCCGTGTGCTCGAGCAGATCGTGGCGCGCAAGCCTCGAACCACGATCATCGGCGAGGCCGGAATCGTTGAGCGCCCGGCCGAGAGCCCCGACGCGCCTGCGCTGAGCTCTTCGATGATCGCCGAGCTCAGCGACATTGCGCGCCGTCTCGAGCGCATCGAGGACGTTCCCTGGGACGTCGAGTTCGCATGCGAAGCCTCGAACGAAAACGGATCGGGCCGCGTGTGGATCGTGCAGGCGAGGCACGTCACCGGCCTGGGCTTCCCCGAAGGCGGCGATCAGAACACGGTGTGGAGCAGCGCGAACGTCGGTGAGGCGTTGCCCGGTGTGGCCACGCCCTTCACGTGGTCGATCGCGGGGGCGTACAGCGAAGCCGGCTTCCGCAAGGCGTTCGGCACGTTGGGGTGCACGGTTCCGAAACACGCTCGCCTCGTTGGCAACGTGTACGGGCGCTTCTATCTGAACCTCAGCGAGTTCATGCGCATTGCCGCGCAGGTGCCCTGGCTGGATCCGAGAACGCTGGTCGACCTGGGGGGTGGATCGGGAGGCGAAGAGCTCGCGAACCAGGTCGGGACGGTCTCGCATCGTGGCTTCTATGCACGATTGCCGCTCACCGCGACGCGCCTCCTGCGCGAGCAGCTCCGCCTCGATCAGCACGTGGCGCGGTTCGAGGCCGAAGCTGAGCGCGCCTTCCGTCTCCACAACGCGCTCGACCTGGCGATCCTGCCGGACGAGGGCGTCGGGCGGAAGATTCGCGACGTCCAGGACCTCCTCGAGCGCACGGGCGACGTGATGCTCACGTGCGCCTCGAGCGCGCTCGGCACGCACATCTTGCTGAAGACCGTGCTCTCCCGCGTCGAGCCGCTCGAAGCCGAACGGCTGGCGCACGATCTCACGCGTGGCATTCGTGATCTCGAGAGCGCTCGGCCCGCGATCGGTGTCGCACGCATCGTGAACCTCGCGCGGCGTGACCCCGAAGCCCGCGAGGCGCTCGCGCACGAAGGCGCGACCGTGAGCGCGCTCCCCGATGGCCCCACGAAGCGCGCACTCGTGGCGTTCCTCGATCTCTACGGCGATCGTGTCGTGCGCGAAGCCGAGCTCTCGACGCCGCGCTGGAAGGAAGACCCGCGGCCGGTACTGGCGATGATCCGCGCGGCGCTCCGCGGTGATCCGCGCGACGTCGAGCCGAACCTCGCCCGCGCTCGCGACGGAGCGCACGCCTCGATGCAGGCTCTGTTGCCGCGCCTGAACATCGCCGAGCAGACGCTCGTTCGCCATCTCGTGACGCGCGCGCAGACCGCCGCGCGTCGTCGCGAGCAGATGCGTACGTGGGTCACGCGTGTGCTCGGCATGCTCCGGGATGTGGCACTCGATGCCGACCGGCGCATCTTGCGGCTCGTGCCCGAGCTCGCGCGCGATTGGGCGGCCATCCAGCGGGATACGCGCTCGGAGCTCGCGAGCATCCCGTCCGTCTTTTTCCTCACGGTCGACGAAGTGGTGACCGCGCTGCGTTCGTCCCGCACCGACCTCGGACCGCTCGTGCGCGCACGTCGTGCGGAGTTCGCGAGGGATCGGGCCCGACCGGATCCTCCCGCCACCTTCATCGGCGCGCCGCCTTCGGTGCAGCTGCCTCCGAGTGGCGGTGACGTCCTCCGCGGCATCGGAGCGAGCTCGGGCGTCGTCGAAGGGCGCGCGCGCGTGCTGCTCTCGGCTTCGCAGATGAGCGAGCTCGAGCCCGGTGAGGTCCTGGTCGTCCACACCACCGACGTGGGCTGGACTCCGCTCTTCTGCCTGGCCGCCGGCGTCGTCACCGAGCTCGGCGGTCCGCTGAGTCATGCGGCGGTCGTGGCGCGTGAGCTCGGCGTTCCGAGCGTCGTGAACGTCGACGGCGTCACGCGCGCGCTGCGCACCGGCGATCGCCTGCGTGTCGACGGCGACCGTGGTGTGGTCGAGCGACTTCCCGCCGAAACGAAATCCCAGTGAAAAACCGTGTGAAACGATGGATCGTCCGTCCGGGTGACGGCGTTCGCGTCGAAGATATCGTCCGTCGTGCCGGAGAAGACGTGTGCGCGATCGCCGAGGGCCGCGTCTTCGTCGGCAAGAAGCGCGTCGCCCGTGCCGACGAGCCCGTAAAGCCCGGCGATGAAGTTCGAATCGGCGAGGCCGATCCCGGCGTGGCCGGTGTCTCGATCCTCTTTTCGCGCGATGGCCTCCTTGCGTGCGTGAAGCCTGCGGGCATCCCCACCGTGCCCGATCATGCGGGCGCTTCGCATTCGCTCGTCGCCGTCGTCGCGCGCCAAGCGGGGCTTCGTCCGGACGCGCTCCGCATCACGTCGCGCCTCGATCGCGAGGTGAGCGGGGTCGTCGTCTTCGCGACCGACGCGGATGCCGAGGCCCGGCTCAAGCGCGCACGCGAAGAGGGGAAATATGCACGGCGCTACGTCGCCATCGCTTCGGCCGAAAAGCTCGGCGAGCGAGGTACGTGGGATGCGCCGATCGGGCTCGGAAAGGATGCGCGTCATCGCGCCGCCTTCGGACCGGATGCCAAGCCTTCGCGCACGGTCTGGGCCGTTGCAGGTCGGGCAGGGGAGGCGTTTGCGCTGCTCGCCGTTTCCCCCGTCACCGGGCGAACGCACCAGATCCGCGTTCACGCCGCGCACGCCGGCGCGCCGCTTCTCGGCGATCGTGACTATGCGGGCGTGACGAGGACCACGTTGCCGAACGGACGGGTCGTTGCCCTACCGCGCATCGCGCTCCACGCCGCCCGTGTCGTCGTCCCGGCGGCGAACGGCGAGCCACTCGTCGCCCTGGCCCCGATCCCGATGGAGCTCGACCGTATGTGGGCGGAACTTGGCGGCCGGCGCGAAGCGTGGGATACGGCCATTGCGTGCGACCTCGAACTGTGAAGCTCCGCCGTCTCTGGCGCCTGTTCCTGCCTCTTGTCGGGCTTCCGCTCGTCGCCGTGTTCTGCCTGCCGAACGGCGACGCGTCGGCCGCCGGACCGTCTCCGGCGGACGCCGCGGCTCCTTCCGACGCGGGCACGTCGAAGGGGGCCGGCAAAGACACGGGCGCCCCGATCTCGAAAACCCCGCCTGATCCCCCGGCGATGGCCGAGCGCGAGCAGTGGGTCTTCGACCTCCGCTACGACAAGGGCGAGATTTACCTGCTCGCGGTTCACAAGCAGGACATGGGCTCGCCCCACGTCACCCCTCGTGTCATGGGCCGTTTTGCGCTCGAGCTCTTCGAAGGGCCGACCCTCATCGAGCGGGTGCGCTTCGATTTTCCGATGCTCGGTGTGCCCATGGCGCCGGACGCCGGGATGAACACGCCACCGCGCTTCGAGCCGAAATTGAAGACCCGCATCGGCGTCTTCTTCCCCGCGACCAAGCGCGGAACGCGGCTCGAGCTCTGGGATCGCGCGCGTGACATGCGTTGGCCGTTGCCGTGGCCGCCGAAGGAGGGGGTCATCGCCCCTCCGGCTACGCCGTAAGTCACGTAATCACCACGATTTTGCCTGGAGCTCCGCCGTGCGGCGTTCCGTCAGATCGGCCGGGGTTGTCAGCCGTAGGAAGGGGATGACTCTCCGTGCGGATCCTCGGCAAGAACTCTCAGATTGTGCGACCCTTCTGGCGATGACTCAGGGCGATGTTGGGCAGGATCCGCTCGTCGGCGCGACGATTGCTGGCAAGTACAAGGTCGTGAAGCAGCTTGGCGAGGGCGGCATGGGCTGCGTGTACCTCGCCGAGCAACAACTCGGGTCCACGGCGCGAAAGGTCGCGCTCAAGACGCTTCACAAGCACCTCTCACACGATCCGAGCATCCAGGCCCGCTTCGACCGTGAGGCTGGAACCGTCGCCGCTCTCGAACACCCCAACACGATCCAGGTGTTCGACTACGGCAAGATGGATGACGGCACGCTCTACATCGTCATGGAGTTCGTCCAGGGACGGAGCGTCGCCGACATCCTCGAGAAGGACGGCCCGATGCAGCCGTCGCGCGTCGAGCACATCATGAAGCAGGTGTGCGGCTCGCTCGAGGAGGCGCACGGCCACGGCATCATCCACCGCGATCTCAAGCCCGACAACGTCGTCCTCTGCGAGCGCGCCGGCCAGAAGGACTGGGTCGAGGTCCTCGACTTCGGCATCGCCAAGCGCTCGAACGAACACGATCCGAACGAGGCGAAGCTCACGCAGCAGGGCATGGTTCTCGGAACCCCGCCCTACATGAGCCCGGAGCAGTTCACCGGTCAGCCCATCGACGTCCGCTCGGACATCTACGCGCTCGGCGTGATGGCGTACGAGATGCTCACCGCGCGCCTGCCGTTCGAGGCGAACACGGCGTGGGAGTGGGCGTCGAAACACATGACCGAGATGCCGACGCCGCTCGAGCGTCAGCCCCTCGGCTCGAACGTCCCGGCCGCCCAGAAGGCGGCGATCATGAAGGCGCTCGCCAAGAACAAGGAAGAGCGCTTCGTCAGCGTGCGCGAGTTCATCGATGCCTTCACCGGCAACACGCCCGTGAGCGCCGGAGCGTCCGCGCAGGCGGCCGCCGGGAAGACGGAAGCCGTGCCCGCGATGGACGCCGCTGCTCCGATGAGCGGCGGCGTGGGACGCGCGAAGACGGAGATGGCGCAGCCCATGATGGGTGGCGGGCCTCCCGCCGGAAGTTCGCCGCAATACGGGAACGCTCCTTCGCCGTCATTCGCGGGGCCGCCGCCGGCTTCGCCGAACGCGCCCGCGAAGAAGGGCGGAAACGGACTCGTCATCGGCCTCGGCGTTCTCGCCGTGCTGCTCCTCGGCGGCGGTGGCATCGCCATGCTCTCCGGCAAGAAGTCGACGCCGACGCCCGTGACCACCTCGCTCACCGACATGAACGCGACGGCGACGGCCACGGCGAGCGCGACGACGGCGGCGGCAACGCCCACCGACACGGCCAGCGCCGCGCCGCTCGAGGCGCCCACTGTCGCCGCGCCGCTCGAGACGCCGCAGGCCAAGGCGGCCACGCAACCTGCGGGTGGTGGAGCCACGAAGCCGGGCGGAAACAAGACTCCGACGCCCGTTCCGACGCCGCAGCCTACGCAGAAGGTCGACCCGCCGGTTTGCATCCAGGCGCGCACGGCCAAGGTGAGCAAGCAGCCGGCTGCCATCGTGAACTCGCTCGAGGCCAAGTGCCGGGCGGCGGGCGGCACGCCCTGAGGCGAATCGCTCGCGTCGGAGACTGACGAATCGATGCAATGCCCGTCGTGTCATAGCTTCATCGAAGGCAATCCTCCGTTTTGTTCGACGTGCGGTGCGCCGATGCCGAGGGACGTGGTGGACCCGCTCGTCGGTCGCGTGCTCCACGGCAAGTACAAGGTCGTGAAGCTTCTCGGCGAAGGCGGCATGGGAGCCGTCTACGTCGGCGAACAATCGCTCGGCCCGACGGTGCGCAAGGTCGCCATCAAGACCTTGCACAGCCACCTCTCGCGCGATCCGCAGATCCGCGAGCGCTTCCACCGTGAGGTCGGGACGCTCGCCGGGCTCGAGCACCCGAACACGGTCCAGGTCTTCGACTTCGGTACCACCGAAGACGGCCTGCTCTTCATCGTCATGGAGTTCGTCCAGGGCGAGAGCATCGCGACGGTGCTCGAGAAGGGCGGGGCCATGGCTGCCGCGCGCGTGCAGAAGGTCCTCACGCAGATTTGCGGCTCCCTCGCGGAAGCCCACAGCAAGGGGATCATCCATCGCGACCTGAAGCCCGACAACGTGATCCTCACGGATCGCGCGGGTCAGAAGGACTTCGTCAAAGTCCTCGACTTCGGTATCGCCAAGCGTAGCGGCGAGGAAGACCGCAACGAGGCGAAGCTCACGCAGCAGGGCATGGTCCTCGGAACCCCGCCCTACATGAGCCCGGAGCAGTTCACGGGCCAGCCGCTCGACGTCCGCTCGGACATCTATTCACTCGGCGTGATGGGCTACGAGATGCTCACCGGCCAGCTTCCCTTCGAGGCGAAGACGGCCTGGGAGTGGGCCACGCTGCACATGACCGCGGCGCCCAAGGCGCTCGAAGCCACGCCCAACGGCGCAGCCCTGCCGGAGTCGATGCGCGGCGCGATCATGCGCGCGCTCGCGAAGAGTCCCGATCAGCGCTTCGCGTCCGTGAACGACTTCCTCGATCGCTTCACGGGAACCGCGCCGGCAGACGGCCCGGAGATCGCGCGTCGCCAGCCGACCGTGCAAGATGCACCCGCCTACGGTGCGCCGCCTCCTGCCTACGGAGCGCCCCCTGCGATGGGCGCCGACCCGCAGAAGGGGAAGACCCAGATGGGGGAGCCGCTCGCGTTCCCGCCGGGGTTCGGAGCGAGTCCTGCGCCGCCCGCGTACGGCTCGCCGGCCGGAGGAACGTCGCCGGGGATGGCTGCCGCGCCGATGGTCGCGCAGGCATCGTCTCCCTATGGTGCCCCCCGCCTGCGCCCGCGTACGGAGGCGTTCCTCACGCGCCGCCGCCTGCGTCCCGTCAGGGTAGCAACAAGGGCCTTATCCTCGGCGCTGCGGGCCTCGTCGCGGTGCTGAGCATCGGCGCGATCCTCCTCGGAACCGGCGCGCTCGGTGGCGGTTCGAAGGATCCCGTCCCGATGGAGTTCGACGCGGGGCTGTCCACGCAGGTCACGCCGACGGCGGCTCCGACCGTGCCGGCGACGGCCGCGCCGACGATTGCTCCGGTGCCGACGGAAGCTCCGCCCCTCAACGCGGGGCCGGCTGTGAAACCTCAGCCTGCTCCGGGGCCGGCGCCGAAGCCCACGGTGAATCCGACGCCGACTCCGCCGCCGACGCCGGCACCGACCCCCACGCCGCACCCTACGCCTCCTCCGGCGCCCACGCCCACGCCCACGCCTCCTCCAACGCCGGCGCCCACGCCCACGCCTCCCCCGGCGCCCACGCCCACGCCGCCGAGGAGCGATCCCGCCGTGTGCATTCGAGCGCGAACTGCGCGCGCCAGCAGGCAGCCGGCGGCCATCGTGAACAGTCTGGAAAAGCAGTGCCGCGACCAAGGCGGAACGCCCTGAGCGGCGTCGTCTGATTCGCGCACCTCAAGCTTCATGGCGATCCGTCGTTCCGATGGATCGTCATGCACACGCCCGCACCCACGATCGACCGACCCCTCTTGTCGGTGTGCATGATCGTCAAGAACGAGGAGCTGAACCTCGGTCGCGCGCTCGCGAGCCTCGCGGGGCTCGATGCCGAGCTCGTCGTCGTCGACACGGGCTCCACGGATCGCACGGTGGAGATCGCGCTCGAACATGGCGCGCGCGTCGTCTCGTTCGCGTGGGTCGACGACTTCTCGGCAGCTCGTAACTTCGCCTTCGCGCATGCGAGGGCCGCATGGATGCTCGTGCTCGACGCGGACGAAGCCGTCACGCCTGCGTTCATCGACGGCGTCGCCGAGGTCCTCGAAAAATCGAACGCCGGAGGGGTTCGCATTCCCGTCCGCTGCGTCGACGACGCCGGTCGGCTCCAGCAGCGTGTCTCGTCGACGCGCATCGTTCGCAACGGCCACGGCTATGCGTACGAGAATCGAATCCACGAGGACGTCGAAGGTTCGATCCTTCGCGCCGGAGGCACACTCGAAGACGCCGAGCTGCCCATCGTGCATCGCGGCTACACCGCAGCGGAGAATCAACGCAAGGGCCGGTTCGAGCGCAATCTCCGCCTGACGATGGCCGCGCACGAAGCCTCGCCCGCCGATCCGCGCCACTGGCACTACCTCGGCCTCGAGCTCGCCATCGCCGGTGACTATGGGCGCGCCGCGATCTGGTTCGAGCGGGTCGTGACGCGAAGTCCGGAGCACGTGCTTGCAGGCTGGTCGGCGAGTCAGCTGGCGGCCATTCGCGTGGCGGAACGTGCCTTCGGCGCCGCGTGGGACGCTGCGAAATTCGGGACCGGCGTGAAGCTCGGACGCGTGCCTTCGCTCTTTCTGCTCGGTGACCTCGCCGTTCGCGATGGCGATCCGGAGACGGCGCTCGGATGCGTCGAGCAGCTCGAGAAGCTGCCGAGTCGGGTCGAAGGTGACGTGGCCCGGCGGGTCGAGGCAACGCTCGTGCTTCGCGCCAATGCGCTCGCAGAGCTCGGTTCGGCGCGCCAAGCGTACGATCTGCTCGTTCGTGCCGTGCGCCGATTCCCGGCCGACGCAGCGATTGCCGATGCGCTCGTGAAGGTGGCCGAGCGCATCCATCCGGGGCCACGAGCCTGGGCGATTGCAGCGAAGGATACGGACGGTGCTCCGTCGGTCTTGGCGGCGACGATCGGTGGGCTCGTTCGCGTACGCGCGTGGTCTGCGGCGGCGGCCATCGGCGATCGTCATGGCCTTCGCAACGAGCACTACTCGTATGCGCTCGCTCGTCTCGGGCGGATCGTCGAAGCGCGCGAAGTCCTCACGAGCTTCGGCGACAGTGCAGCCGTGCATCGGTTCCTCGTCGGCCTCGAGCGGCGAGACGAGAAGCTCGTCGCCGACGCCCTTTTCTTCTTGCCCGAGCGCGCCGCTGTCGTCGCCGAGTGCCTCTTCGGCGAGAGGCCCGCTCCGCGTGAGCTCGCGTGGCTCTTGATGGATTGGTTGCAGATTGCACTTTCGCACAGGGCCGACGCCGTCGTCGAGGATCTGGTTCGCAGCCTGCCTGGGCGGCCGTCCGAGCGTGCCGCCCTCCACGCGCTGCACGTCTACGAGGCGGGTGAGCCCATGAGCGCACTGCGAATCGCCCTCGATTGCGCGACCGAACCCGAAGGGGCGGAGGTCATCGGCCTCGTGGCCTTCGAGCGTGGAGACTTCGATGCGGCCGCGAAGCTTCTCCTCCAGCGGGTCCGCGCGGGCGACGCTTCGGTGCGCGTGCTCCGACGCACGAAGGAAGCGCTCTCGAAGATCGGCGCGAAAGCGCTCGCCGGCGAAGTTCTCGCGGAGGCTCGTGCCAGCCGGCCACACGCGCGTGCGTTCCGCGAAGCGGTTGCTCGCGTCGACAAACACCGAGCGCGTCTCCCGTACGCCACGCCGTGAAGCGAAGGCAGGAGCCCGGCCGTGAGGGGGCGTCGAAGCATTGCTGCTCAGCTCCAGATGAACGCGGCCGCGATCGCCTTGTTGTGCCGCCCGCAGGCAGTAGTAGGGTTCGGGATACGCACTCCATGCATCCCGAGCTCTTCGGTCCTACCGGCCTCGCAAACGCGCTCTCGCGTGACGGGTTCTCGTTCGTCCAGGCCGAGGGCATTCGCCCCATTCTCGAGGCCGCGGGGCTGCGCGATTGGGAAGCCTTCGCGGAGACGTGGAACGACCTGGGCGTCGACACGTTCATGGCCGATGGTGGCCGGTATCGACGGCGTCGCTTCGCGGCGTTTGCCTCCTCCTCGGATGGTCTCGCTCGAAAAGCGCATCAGCCGCACTACCAGAGCCGCGACTACAACCCGCTGAACGGAGGCGTGGCGCGCTGGTTCGAGCCCATCACCGACGAAGTCGCGGAGCATCCCGCGATGCAGGCCATCCTGACAACGTGCCACCGCCTCTTCGACGGCCTTACCCCCGAGGAGACGCGCCCGCCCGTCTGGCACGTCGAGGTCCACCAGTTCCGCATCGAGACGAGCCCCGATCACGAAGGCAAACCCACGCCCGAAGGCATGCACCGCGACGGTGTCGACTGGGTGATGGTGATGCTCGTGAAGCGCGAGAACATCGCGAGCGGTAAGACGATGATGGAAGACGTCGCTCATCGTCCCATCGGAAGCTTCACGCTGACGCAGCCGATGGATGTGGCGCTCGTGGATGACGATCGCGTCTTCCACGGCGTCACGGCGCTCTCGCGGCTCCACCCCGAGAAGCTCGCGTATCGTGACGTGCTCGTCGTGACGTTCCGTCGTGCGTGAGACGGCGCGTCAGTATCCGAGCCATTCCGAGACGAGCGCCAGCGAATACCTGTCTACGAACGCGAGCTGGCCGTTCTCGTCGATGCGGTAGATCGATTCGTTCGACTGGGGGCGGTGGTCGGTGGGCGTGAAGGAGATGGGGCCTGCCGTCATGCCGTTCATGTCCATCTGCGTGAAGGACTCGAACGCATTCTTGAGGTCCTCGCCGGCCGGGTTCTTCGACCCCTTCTCGATCGCGCGGAGCATCGCCTTTTCCCACATGACAGCCGCGGCGTAGCCCTGGACGTAGCGCACGTCCTGGTAGTCCGTCGGCTTGCGAGGCGTGATGGGCGCCTTCGGCGGGGTCGCTGCGTCCTTCCGAGCGTACGTCTCGTGGAGGCCAATCAGGTTGCCCATACCCGAGCTGTTCTGGAGGTCGGCATACTTCGGCACCGGGAAGAGACCGTAGAAGAAGTCACCTTTGCAGTCGGCGCCGCAGATCGTGGTGGTGGTCTCGCCGATGCCCCAGTTGTTCGCCATGATGCGAAGCTTCCACTTCGTCTTGTTCGCGGCGAGGATCGCCTGCACCGCGGGGTCGGCGTCGATTTGCTTCTGGATGGCAGCGACTTCTTTGCCGAGAATGGCCGAAGCGAACACGCTGTTACCGGACCAGAGCCAGGTGACCGGCTCGTACGTCCACGAGGTTGCGTTGGCGCTCTTGAAGTGGGCAATCTCGCCGTTCACTGCGTCGGTGAAGTAGGCAACGACGGCGTCGTGGATCTTCGGTGCGTCGGCCTCGCTCGACGTCTGGGGAATGATGAGATCGCGGCCGAGGCTCATGCCTTGGAGCGACGGCATGAACGATGCGCCTGCGGCGAGCGGCTCGACGCAGTAAGCGCACTTGTCGGCCGTCTCGTGTGCGAACGCCATGCGTCCGGGCTGGAGTCTCCAAGCGGCCTGGATCGCGAGTCGAATGGCCGTGCCGTAGTCCGTGGCGGGGAAGAAGACGTAGGGCCAGCCGGTGCTGGTCTTGTGCTCGTTGAAGTTCGCCGACTGATACTGCGCGTTGAGGACGTTGTACGTGACATCTTTGTTCACGGGAGTGGGAGAGGCGAGCAATCCGGCATAGGAGCCGGGGATGACGATCTTCTTCTCGGACATGAGCTGCGGGCCAGCGGCCGTCGTCGGCCCGGTGCCGAAGATGAAGAGCGTGTTGACGTCCGCCCAGTGCGGGTCCGTCTTGCGCCAGTTGTCGACGACCTCGGTCGTCTTGGCTGGTGTGTAGTTGTTGTCCTTGACGTCGAGATCGATGTTGCAGCCGCCGATGCCGCCCGTCTCGTTCAGCTCGCGCAGGTGATCGTAGACGCCCCAGAAGTGCGGGATGGCGATGTCGGTCGCCGTTCCGGAGAAGTCGCTCGCGATGCGCACGTACACGGTGCCAACGCAGCCGATCGCGCCGCCGGTGGTGCTCGCGTCCGAGTCCAAGCTGGGGTTGGACTCGATGCCGAGAATGCTGCTGCAGCCTGCGATGAGGATGGTCGTGACGACCGAGGTGCCCAGCGCGAGGGATCGAAGAATGTGCATGGTCTCGCCGTGAAAAGGGAAAGGAGGGCTCGAACGCGAACGGCGCCGACTAGAAGCGGCCGAGGACGGAGAGGCCCCCGCCATGCATGTCGACTTGCGGGGCGACGCGGAAGGCACGCGAGGTGCTGTTCTCCTTGGGCGCGGCCAAGTACATGATGATGCCGCCTGCGAGGAGCGCGCCGCCGGCAATGAAGGTGATCGTCGAGATGGTCGCCATGTCCGCCGCGGACTTTTCCTTGTCACGCGCGTCTTCGGTGGGGCACGTCGAACCGGAGCAGCCCGCGTCCTTGGCGTCGCCGTGCTTGCCGCTCGCCATGACCCCGGTCACGGCGCCCACGCCGAGTCCGACGATGCCGATCGTTCCGGTGACGATGCCGATCGTCTTGAGTGTGCTGCCCGAGCCCGATTCGTGCTTCCCCGAGCTTTCGGGCAGAGTCTTGAGGTCCGATTTCGAACCGTTCGGGTTGTCGATCTGCGCCTGCAGCGCGGCGATTCGCGAAGTGGCTTTACCGACCAACTCCGCTTTCGCATCCGTCGCCGCGTTGTGACGACGGTAGTATTCGATGGCGAGCTTCGGGTCGTTTAGCTTTTTTTCGTAGATGCTCGCGATGTTGTAGAGAATCTCCGCGGTAGGCACGAGTTTGTAGGACTCGAGGTATTGCGAGATCGCCTTCGAGAAGTCGCCCTTCTCGTAGGCCTCGTAGGCCTGATCGGAGAGCGTCTGAGCGGTCTGTTCGTCCGCGGCCGGTGTCGTGGGCGACTGGGCGTTTGCGATGGCCGGCACGGACACGACGGTCAGCGCGGCCGCCAAAAGCAACATGTTCTTCATTACACCTGCCTCGCTGGTGCGAATCGCATTCATCGAATTGCGAAGAGTCGGAGACGGGGATGTCGATGGAGACGAGCGCGTTATTCGACGACGACGACGTTCGTTTTCTTTTCGCCAATGACCTTCACGTGCTTCGGCGCCGGCGCTGCGGACGCCTTGGCACTCGATTGGCCCGTCACGTCGGCCACCGCGCCCGGCGGGGGAGGCGCGGCGCCTACGGACGACGTGGCGATGCGCGGCAACGACGCGTTCACGTTCGCCGGCGCGCCCGGGCGTACAGCGGGAGGTTTGCTGGCTTCCTTGGCCGGCGCGGCCGACGCCTTCGCCGACGCGGCGGCATCCACCTTCGACATCGTGAGCTGGGCCTTGCGACCCTCGGCATCGTTGGGCGACACCGTGACCGAGAGCGTCTCCGGCGCGTAGCCCTCGTGCGTGAGCTTCAGGCTGTGAATGCCGACGGGGAGCGTCGTCGACAGGGGCGTCTCTCCGAGCAGCTTGCCTTCCCACTCGACGCGCGCTCCAGGCGGGTCGGTCACGACCGCGATGGGCCGATCTGCGACAGGCGCCGGCGTGACGACGGCTGCGCGTCGATTCGACACCACGGCGAAGGTGGCGATGCCCGCGAACGCGAGCACGATGATGCTCGCGAAGGTCACGATTCGCCGCGTGCGTCGACCTTCGATGGCGATCGAGTTCAGCGCCTCGGGATTCGTCAGGTGCTGCATACCGGGCAGCGTCGACATCGACGGCACCCGCGGGCTTCGGAGGGCAGCTGCGTCGGGATTGTCCGAAGGGCTCGCACCAGGGAGCAGCGGAGGCGGCGGCGCGCTGCTGTGGAACTTCACCATCACGCCGCCGTCGACGTGACCGGC
This sequence comes from Labilithrix luteola, assembly GCF_001263205.1. Classification (GTDB taxonomy): domain Bacteria; phylum Myxococcota_A; class Polyangia; order Polyangiales; family Polyangiaceae; genus Labilithrix; species Labilithrix luteola. The sequence continues at coordinate 2,552,271 of NZ_CP012333.1, read as the reverse complement.
CGCGCGTAGGATGGTGCTGGATCGCTCGGCAAGGATGCGCGCGCGGCTCGGCCCGAACGGCAGCAGTGCGATGGCGAGCTCGGCCACGTTCTGGAAGCGCCGTTCGGGGTCTTTGGCGAGACACCGGCTCACGACCGACTGCAAACCGTCGGGCAAGTCGACGACGTAGCGCGAGAGCGGCGGCGGATCCTTCTCGAGGACGTCCGCGCAGATCTTCGTGATGGCCTCACCCGAGAAGGCGAGCTCGCCGGTGATGAGCTCGTAGAGAACGACGCCGAGCGACCAGATGTCCGCGCGCCGGTCCACCGTCGACGTCTCCCGGATCTGTTCCGGTGACATGTAGAGCGGCGTGCCCATCAGCTCTTGGGTCTTCAGCGCGTCGTCCGGCAATCCGAAGACGGAGCTCGTGAGGGCCGCTTTGGAGATGCCGAAGTCGAGGACCTTGATGATCTCGGTGCCGTCGCCGCGGCGAGCGAGGAAGAGATTCTCGGGCTTGATGTCGCGGTGGACGATGCCGTTCACGTGCGCGACGGCCAGCGCCTCGCACGCCTGCATGACGTATTCGACGGCGCGCTTGATCGGGAGCGGCCCGTGGCTGCCCAGGTAGTGTCCGAGGTCGAGGCCCTCGAGATACTCCATGACGAGGTAGGGACCACGGCCCCTGGCGACGCCGACGTCGAAGACGCGGGCGGCGTACTCGCTCTTGATGCGCACGGCCGCCTTCGCCTCGCGGGCGAAGCGCTGCATGATCTCTTTCCGCGTCTGCAGCTCGGGCTGGAGGATCTTGATCGCGACGGTCTCTTCGAGCTCGACATGGCGAGCGGCGACGACGATCGCCACGCCGCCGACTCCGATCACGCGTTCGACGACGTATTTGTCGGCGATCACCTCGCCAGGCGCGATCGCATCCGCGCGCAGCGACTGCGAAGGACCAGACTCGGGAACCACGGACGAGATGACTCCGCTCGTCGGCTCTTCCAGCGAATGGCGATCGTACGGCGACCTGCCCATTCATTCATCCTATCGACCGAGTCGATTCAAAGAAAGGTATTCGCCGTTAATTGCTACGGCGGTTTCATTAAAAACATGTGACATGCGTCCTCGCATGTCGTGGTTGACGCGGGGGGACGTGTTCTCCGGCGCGCACCTCGAGCGCCAACGCGCGAAGTCATCGCCGGAAGTACGTAGAAAGAGCCTGTAAGAAGGGGCGATTTCGCGTGAGCGCCGCGGTCCATCGTCGCTTCGGACGCGGATGCTGCGCATCTGACCCCGGACGGGCCGCTTCCGCCTCCTATCCGTACTATCTCCAGTCGAGACGAAGAGTGGAGTCGGTTAATCCACTTCGCGAAGTGCGCTGTCCGAATCCGAACTGTCATCGCGTGGCCGCAAATTCTCTTCGACGCGTCGATGCTGGCACGCGAATCGTCGTCGTCGTCGACCGGTCGGTCGATGTGAGTGTGGAGTGCACTTCTGCGAGCGGACGCCCCGTGGTGAGGCCTCCGTCGCTTTCGTCACGCCATTTCGCGAACTTGGCGTGATGAGCGCCCGTGCGAGCTCGTCAGCCGTCTTTCCAGCAGCGAGAGAGCTCGCCGAGCACCGTCTCGCAGTTGGCGAGCCCGTCGCCCGTCTGTTCCCGTGTGGGCTCGAAGCGGCGCGTGAGGCGCATGTCCGGTGTGATCTTGTAGGGGCTCCGAGGTGCCTTCACGAGATCCAAGATCTTCTTGGGATCGAGCGGAGTGTCCTCACGGAGATGGAGCGTGACGCTCTTGGCATTCGCCTCGCAGCCGAGCACGCGCATCTTTCGGAGCTCGCACTTCAGTGTCATGAGGCGCACGAGGCACTTGGCCTCCGGGGGCGGCGCTCCGAAGCGGTCTTCCATCTCCACCGCGATGTCGCCGACCTGCGCTTCGTCGATGGCGCCGGCGAGTCGCTTGTAGAGCGAGAGGCGAATGCCGACGTCGGAGACGTAGTCGTCCGGCAGGAGCGCGGTGACGTCGAACGACAGCTCGGGGTCCACGTCGTGGATGACCGGCTCTCCACGGAGCTCGTGCACCGCTTCGTCGAGCATGGAGCAGAACAGATCGAGACCGACGCTTGCCACGCTGCCGGACTGTTCTGCGCCGAGGAGGTCGCCGGCGCCGCGGAGCTCGAGGTCGAGGCTCGCGATCTTGAAGCCGCTTCCGAGCTCGGTATGCCGCTCGAGTGCTTCGATGCGAGCCCGGGCTTCGTCGGTCATGGCGTTCGGCGGGGGCACGATCAGGTAGCAGTACGCGCGCTCCTTCGAACGGCCGACGCGGCCACGGAGCTGGTAGAGCTGCGAGAGGCCGAAGAGGTCCGCGCGATCGATGACGATGGTGTTCGCGCGCGGAATGTCGAGGCCGCTTTCGACGATGGCCGTGGCCACGAGCACGTCGTGGCGGCCTTCCACGAAGTCGAGCATCGTCTTCTCGAGCGCCGTCTCGCCGGCCTCTTTCGACGCCCCGGAGGTCTTCGCGCCGGCCATCTGGCCGTGAGCCACGGCGATGCGTGCGTCGGGGAAGAGCTGCTGGACGCGCTGGGCCTTCTCATAGATGCCCTCGATGCGGTTGTAGACGTAGAAGACCTGCCCGCCGCGCGAGAGCTCACGGCCGATCGCTTCTTTGAGCACGAGGTCGTCCATGCGCGTGACGAACGTGCGGACGGCGCGGCGATCGACGGGCGGCGTGGTGATGAGCGAGAGGTCGCGGATGCCGCTCACCGCCATCTGGAGCGTTCGCGGAATGGGCGTGGCGCTGAGCGTGAGCACGTCGACCTGCGTACGCAGAGACTTGATGCGCTCCTTGTGCGTGACGCCGAAGCGCTGCTCTTCGTCGACGACGAGAAGACCGAGCTGCTTGAAGTGGATGTCCTTCGAAAGCAGGCGGTGCGTTCCGATGACGACATCGACCTTGCCTTCTTTCAGCGAGGCCAGCGTGTCGTCTTGCTCCTTCTTGCTCTGGAAGCGGCTCAGCGCCTTGATCGTGATGGGGTAGTCGCCCATGCGCGATTCGAAGGTGCGGAAGTGCTGTTGCGCGAGGACCGTGGTGGGGCAGAGAACGGCAACTTGCCTGCCGCTCATAGCCATTCGGAATGCCGCGCGAATGGCAACTTCCGTTTTGCCGAATCCAACGTCGCCGCAGACGAGGCGGTCCATCGGGCGAGCCAATTCGAGGTCCTTGTTGACCTCCTCGATGGCGCGCGCCTGGTCGTCCGTCTCGTCGAACGGGAAGGTGGCCTCGAAGGCGCGGTAGTCGTCGTCGGCCGCGGGAATCGCGATTCCTGGCTGCGCCTGGCGCTCGGCGTAGAGGCGGAGGAGCTCGTCGGCCATCTGCCGGACCTCCTTCTTCACCCGCGCCTTCGTCTTCGCGAAGGTCGATCCGCCGAGTCGGTCGATCTTCGGCTCAGCGGCTTCTCCGCCCGAGAACTTCTGAATCTGATTCAGTCGATAAACGGGGAGATAAAGCTTGTCGCCGCCGGCATATTCGACGACGAGCAAATCGACTTTGAGGCCGCCCACGTCTTTGTGGACGAGCCCGAGGTAGCGCCCGATGCCGTGCTCGACGTGGACGATGAAGTCGCCGACGTTGAGGCTGCGGAGGTCTTCGATGAACGGTCTGGCGTTGTCGCGCGCCTTCTTTTCACGGGCGCGGTGAGCGCGCCCGCCGAAGATCTCTTCTTCGGTGACGACGACGAAGCCCTCGCCGGGCATGGTGACGCCGCGGCCGAGGGGCCCGACGACGATCTGCGCGTCGATTTCGTCGTCGATTGAGCGCGTCTCCGTGAGCCACGCGGGATCGAAGCGCGAGGCTCGCACGCGGCAGCGAACGCCGAGGTGCGTGAGCAGCTGCGAAAGGCGTTCGGCCTGCGTCTGCGCGCGTGCCGTCAGAAAGACGCGAAGGCCGCTGTCGCGGAAGTGGTGAATGCGCCGGGAGACGGGGCCGAGTGTGCCGGTGCGTCCTTTGCCGGAGCGCGCGGCTTTCACGGCGCGCGTGAGATCGTCGTGGTCGGAGGCGGCGAGGTGAAGCGGCGATAGCGTGACCTCGTAGGCTGCGAGCCCGGTGGTCGCGCGGTCGTCTTCTTCGCCTTCGGTGGTGACCGCGCCTTCCTCACTGCCGAGCACGGCGGCGCCGTGGAGCGTGACCACGGTGCGACCGGCGAGATCGGCGAGGATCTCGTCTTCGCCGCGAATCAGCGTGTCGAGGCCGAAGTAGGGGCCGGTCGATTTTGCCGAAGCGTCTTCCTTCGCCCGATCGAGCTCTTCGCGCACGGCGCGGGTAATCGACGGCGGCGAGGCGAGGACGATGGGCGCGCCCTCGGGCAGATATTCGTCGAGTGACGCGAGGCCCTCGTAATACGCGGGCAGATACGCGTCGGCGCCGAAGAACGCGCGACCCGTCGTGACGTCTTCGATGAGCGCGCGCGTCTTCGTGGTCGGCCAGTCGATCTTGTCGGCCAGGCCGGCGATCGTCTCGCGCGCGCGATCGACATGCGCTTTCGCGAGAATGGCTTCGCGTGCCGGAGGGAGCCACAGCTCTTTGACGTTCCCCTCGCCACGCGTGGTCTGTTCGGTGGCGTCGAAGGGCTTGAGGGCCACCACGAGATCGCCATAGAGCTCGACGCGCGAGGGACCTTCCGCTCCCGGTGGCCACAGGTCGAGGATCGACCCGCGGACGGCGAACGAGCCGGGATCTTCGACGACCGGAACGCGGATGTAGCCGCTCTCGGTGAGCGCGCGAACGAGGTCGTCACGATCGAGTTCGTCTTCGAACACGACACGCCGCGTGTGTGCCGCCACCACCTTGCGCGGCACGAGCTTGCGCGCGAGAGCCGTGGCCGCGACCACGAGCACGCGGAAGGGGCGGTCCTTCGCGAGGTGGCCGAGCGTGGCCATGCGGCTCATCGCTGCGCGCCGATCGGGATTCACGTCGGCGAAGGGGGACGACTCGGCGGTGGCGAGCAGGAGCACGTCGTCGTCCGACGCGAGCTCGTCGGTTCCGTCGAGCGCTTGCTCGGCAGGAGCCGGCCGACCGAGCAGGAAGCGAACGTCGCCCGCGAGCCTGCGCGCTGCATCGAGGTCCTCGGCGACGACGACCACCGGAGGCCCGTTGCCCTTCGCGAGCGTCGCCACGAGGGCTGCGTCGGCGCTTCCGCGAACGCCTGCAACATCGATTCGCTTGCGCCCTTTGCCGTTCACGAGCTGCGCGATTTCGGCGAGTCGCGAAATCGTCACACCCTCGGGCGGCAGGACCGGCGGGAGCGGATCGAGCTCAGGTGCAGGCTGAGCGAGCGCATCGGCCGACTTGCCCGTTCGCTCGGAAATGCTGGCTCGAAGCTCGTTCGGCATGGGCGAACGCTTCTTCTAGTTCGGAGGCGTTCGGCACCGCAAGCCGGGCTGCTGCCATGCGCGTACATCGGCGCCCACGGCCTCGTTCCGTCGAGCTCTGGGAGAGTGACCTCGGCCGTGTATTCTCGAAGCATGGCGGCGCTTCGAAGACTTACGGGTGTGTTTTGCTTCTCCATTCTTGCTGCGGCGGCAGCCGCTGCGTGCGGCAGTGACGAAGACCCGGGCAACGGCGCAAACCCGCCGGGTGGGCCCAATGGGTTCGACAACGACGGCTCGGTCGATCCGAACGCGCAGCCCTTCGACGTCACCCCGGCTGATCTCCAGACCATCACCGTGACGACCGGGCAGCCGGCGCCGACGGTCGAATACAAAGCGACGCTCAACGGTCAGCCGATCGCCGTCGGCTGGTCAATCGACCGCGGTGACATCGGGGCGATCCCGAAGGGACCGTCGACTTCGTCGATCTTCACGCCGAAGGGCACGAGCGGCGGCCTCGCCACGATCAGCGCGGGCCTCAACGGTCGCATCGTCACGCGCCAGGTCTTCGTGAAGGTCGTCAGCACCCAGAACGGCGCCGACCCGAATGCGCCGGGCGAGAGCGGGCAGATCCCCAAGTCGCCCGACGACCTCAAGGCGGGCGGCGGAGTCGGTGGTGTCGGTGGTGAAGGTCTGGGCGGTGCCGTCACCGACCCGGCCATCATCTCGGCCCTCGGATCGCCGCAGGACGGAAGTGGTCAGAACCTCGGTCTGCTCTACCCCTACGACAAGACCTTCTTCCCGCGCGGCCAGCTCGCGCCGCTCCTCATGTGGCGCTGGACGACGGGCGACGCCGACGCCATCAAGATCGAGCTCTCCACGTCGAGCGGCTCCTTCACCTACTCCGGCACGTTCGGACGTCCCGCGATTCTGCCGAGCACCAAATTCACGCGCCATCCGATCCCTCAGGACATCTGGGACATCGCCACGAACAGTGCTGGCGGCAAGCTGCCCGACGGTACGCCCGATCGGCTCACCGTGAAGCTCACGGTCGCGAAGGGCACGCAGGCCTACGGCCCCATCGTCCAGACGTGGAACGTCGCGCCGGCGCGCCTGTCGGGCACCGTCTATTACAACTCGTACGGCACGCAGCTCGTGAAGAACTGGACGGCCCTCGACAAGAAGGGTCACGCGATCGGCGCCGCGATTCTCGGCATCCGCTCGGGTCAGCTCGGTCCGCAGCTCGTCGTCGGTAAAGACAGCCCCAAGGACGGAAATGGCAACCCGGCCGACAACAGCGGCTGCCGCGTGTGCCACGTGGTGTCGTCGCGCGGTCGCTGGCTCGTCACCCAGGCCGAGCAGGGGACGCCCGGCAACGGACGCAGCTTCCTCTACGACCTCAGCGCAGCCGACGTTCCGAACTCGAGCGTCCAGCTCGCCAACGAGGGCGTGTTCGCCTGGGCCGCGATGACGCAGGACGGCTCCTTCGCGCTCACGAACTCGGTCGATCCGTCGTCGAGCAACCCGGGTATCTCCGGCGCCTCGAACAACACGGCCAAGAGCTCGTTCTGGCAGTTCGGTGCGACGCCGACCACTGCACCGATGAGCGGCCTGCCCAACAACGTCGCTGCGGGCTATCCCGTGTTCTCGCCCGATGACAAGAAGGTGGCGTACATCGACGCGACCGGCGCCACCAAGGACGTTCACGGCGCGCTCGTCGTTGCCGACTACGACGCCGCCACGCACGCGTTCACGAACCTCAAGACGATCGTGACGCCGGCGGCTGGCGAGCGCATCGGCTTCCCGTCCTTCTTGCCGGACAACAGCGGCATCATCTACGAGACCGAGGTTCGCCCGAGCCAGAGCGACAGCGTCATGGTCACGCGCGACGGTGCGCGTAGCGAGATCTGGTGGGTCTCGCTCGCCGACGGCGCGACGCCCGTGCGTCTGGACGCGCTCAACGGCAAGACCAGCGGGGCGCTCTACTTGCCGAAGCTGCCGAACAACCACGGCGCTGGAACGGCGACCGACCCGCGGAGCTCGTACGACGAGACGAACCTCGACGACTCCACGCTGCACTACGAGCCTACCGTCCTTCCGATCGCTGTCGGTGGTCGCGCATGGGTCGTGTTCACGAGTCGCCGCGCGTACGGCAACCAGCTCACCGCCACGCCTTGGCAGAGCTGGCCGCCGGATTACGACACCACCGACCTCAATCAGGGCGCCGTCAAGAAGCTGTGGGTCGCCGCGATCGATCTCGGTGCGGCCGCCAATAGCGACCCGAGTCACCCGGCGTTCTACCTTCCGGCGCAGGAAATCCTGGCCGGTAACTCGCGCGGCTTCTGGGTGCTCGACCCGTGCAAGTCGGACGGTGAGGACTGCAGCACCGGCGACCAGTGCTGCAACGGCTTCTGTCAGCCCAACGCGGACGAGACCAAGCTCGTTTGCACGAACGCGCCGCCCGCCAACTCGTGCTCGGGCATCCAGGAGAAGTGCACGACCTCGGCCGACTGTTGCGACAAGTCGAATCAGTGCATCAACGGGTTCTGCGCGCAGGGCGTGAAGTAGTCGCGAGCACGCGAAGACCCGCCGGGATCACCACGAGGGCGCAGACGAGGCCGACGGCCGAGCCTAGCGCCCCGATTTTCCCGACATCGACGAGCCCTCCGAAGCGACACACGACGAGGGCACCGAACCCCGCCGCGGTGGTGAGCGCCGTGGCGGAGGCGAGGGGGGCTTGTTCGGCGAGCGCGTCGTCGATGCTGTGGTGCTTGGCGGCCTCGAGCAGGAAGAGCGCTTCGTCGAGTGTGATTCCGAGCAGGACGGGCAGCACGAGCGCGTCGTAGACGTGCCAGCGCGCCCCGACGAGCCGCGAAGCGAGCAGCACGATCGCGATCTCGACGACGAGCACGGCGACAGCGAGTGCGATCGCGAGCGGGCGCTTGAGCGAGAACGCGAGCACGACGAGGACCATGCCCATGGCAGCGAAGAGCACGCGCGGGAGATCTTCCGAGAGCGTGGTCTTCAGCGAGCCTTCCAGGTCTGCGTAGCCGGTCAGCACGGCTTCAGGATCGGCGGCGCGGATCGAGGCGCGCGCCATGGCGTCCTGGGCGGGATCTTTCGTGAGGCGGACGTAGGTGACGGCGATCGCGCCGTGCTCGTCTTTGCCGAGATGGCGGCGAACGAGCCAATCCATGCCCGCGGCCGCCGCCGGGGACTCGCCCGACACCTGCTCGGTCGGATGGGCGAATGCCGCGAGAGCCGGCTCGAAGGCGTCGGTGGAGAAGCCCTCTTCGCGCAGCATGCGTTCGAGCAAGGCTCGTTTCGCGGGCAAATCGAGCTTGTCGCGCTCGGCGAGGCGTGCGCGCTGCGCGGCTTCCGACGGCGCGATCGTTCCGAGCGCATCGAAGCCCGCGATGACGCCCGCCGCGGTGAGCTTCTCGGCGACTTCCGCCACGGCATCGGCACGTGCTCGCGCGCGGCTCTCGTCGGCATCGCTCGACACCGCGACGAGCTGCCCACGCGTGCCGCCGAAGGCCGAATAGATTCTCTCGTAGGTGGCGAGCGCAGGAAGCGTCTTGGCGTCGAGCGCCACCACGCCGTGATCGAGCTTCGGCGGGCCGAGCGCGAGTGAAACGGCCACACACGCCACGGCGGCCGCCAGCGCGAGCAGCGCGCGAGGCCTCGTTGCGGTGAGCTTCGCCACGAAATCGAGCTTTCGCGCGGGAGGCGGTGCTCCGCGTTCGAGCCAGCAGCCCACGACGGGCACGACGAGGAGAATGGCCACGGCCGTCAGCACCTCACCGACGGCGCAGAGCACGCCGAGCTGGCGCATGCCCTGGATGTCCGAGAGGGCGAGGCAACCGAAGGCTCCACCGGCTGCGAGCGCCGCGCCGAGCGTGGGCCGATAGGTCTCGCGAAACGCGATGTCCGCCGCGCGCTCCGGTCCGTGCCCTTCGCGTCGTGCCGACAAGAGGCGGCCGTAGACATGCACGCCCGTGTCGACGCCCACGCCGACCACGACCGCCGCGAAGGCCGTCGCGATGGCCGACAGATGCGGATAGATGAGTGCAGCCAGCGCCGTCGTCCACAGCGTGCCGGCGGCGAGCGGAGGTAGAACGGCGACGAGTGCGCGCGGTCGACGGAAGGTCAGCACGAACACGACGGACGCGAGGACCATCGAGAGCACGCCGCTCTTCTCGAGGTCGCCGCGCATCATCGTCTCTGTCTCTTTGGCGATGACGTGACCACCGGTGAGCCGCACGGAGACCTTCGGGTGTGCCTTCCTCGCGGTGTCGAGCGCCTCTTCCGCTTCGCGGGTGAACTTCGCGGCAGCGCCGGACTCGAAGGCTCGACCTCGGGGCTCGACGACGAGCAATCGCGTGTGGCCGTCTTCGGTCACGAACGCGCCGCCCGGCGTGCCTCGCGCACCCGCCGCGAGCTCGATGCGTCCTTCCCAGGGGATCATCGACAAGCGCAGCGGATCACGCGTGACGATGGGTGCCACGTCGCTCGAACCCGGAGCGAGCAGCAAGGCACGCGTGTCGCGAAGTCGTTCGCGCATGCCTTCTTCGGTCACGGCCTGCGCGAGCTTCTCGCGTGCGATGGGGCCCGCCCACCGCCACGCCGCCGTCGGATCGGGCGCTTCGGTCGGTTTCGGCGCCGGCGGCCCCGTCACGACCTGGGCGACGACATCGCACTTGCGCAGGTTCTCGGTGGCAGCGTTCGCCGCGCGTTCGACCTCGGCCGGGTCGTCACCCTCGAGCAAGACGAGAGCCACGTCGCCGCCACCGAACACGCGCGTGACACGTGCGAGCGCCGAGGCCTCGGCGGTGGCCGGAAAGAGCTCCGTGAGGTCCCGCGACAGACGCAATCGCGTGACGAGGAATATCGACAGCACCGTCAGGATGACGGCGGCGACGCGCGCATATCTCATTTCACTGGTCCGTGCTCAGCGGAGCGGGCTTCACGCGCACGCGAACGCGCATGATGCGGCGTCGGCTGACGCTCGTGATCTCGACGGTGGCATCGGGACCGAGGTCGACCTTGTCACCGATGCGCGGAATCCGACCGAGGCGCTCGAGGACCGCGGTTCCGACCGTCTCCGCCCATTCCTCTTCGTCGGTGTGTACGCCGATGCTGCGAAGCTCTTCGAGCGTGGCGCGCGCGTCGACGTCCCAGGCGTGCTCGTCGTTCGGCACTTTGGCGATGCGCGCCGCTTCGACGTCGAGCTCGTCACGGATCTCGCCGACGATCTCTTCGAGCAGGTCTTCCATCGTGACGATGCCGCTGGTGCCGCCGTATTCGTCGACGACGACCGCGATGGGGATCTGCGACTGCTGCATCTGGCGGAGCACATCGAGCAGGCCCTGCGTCTCCGGAACGAAGATGATCTCGCGTCGCACCGAGTCGAGCGAAGGCAGCTGGGCGTTGGCCGGATCGAGCAGGAAGTCCTTCGCGTAGAGGTAGCCGGCAACCTCGTCGACGCTCTTCTCCTTGGTGAGGAGGACGCGTGAATACTGGTGCGTGCGAAGCTCGCGAACGGCCTCTTCGCCGGTGGTTCCGATCGGCAGGGTGAAGACGTCGACGCGAGGCACCATGGCGTGGCGCGCGGTGCGCTGCGCGAAATGAACGACGCGTTCGAAGAGCTCGGCGCGGCTCTTTCCGCCGGGGCTCCGCGCGGCGCTCGCCGCGAGAATGCCGATGAGCTCGTCTTCGGAGAGCGTGCCTTCGCTCGCGGCGTCGGCGCTCATGCCCATGGCGCGCAGGATGAGTCGCGTCGCGCGCTCCAGGATCCAGAGCAGCGGCTGGAACGCGATATAGATGAGCTGGAGGAAGCGCGCGGAGCCGTAGGCGACCTCGTCGGATCGCTGGATGGCCACGAGCTTCGGCACGAGCTCGCCGAAGAGCACGTGGCTGAAGGTCAGGATCCCGAAGGCCACGGCGACGATGCCGACGTGCACCGCGCGGCCAGGTTCGTGGCCGAGGACGCTGCGCGCCGCGTTGTCAACGAGCGTCTCGATCGCCGGCTCGCCGATCCAACCGAGCCCGAGGCTCGCCAGCGTGATGCCGAACTGCGTCACGGAAAGGTAGCGGTCGATACGCGAGACGACCTCGCGAGCGCGGCCGATACGTGGATCCTCGCGGGGCTGCTTCTTGGTGTGCGCGAGCGTCGCGCTCACCTTCACCAGCGCAAATTCCGCCGCGACGAAGAAGCCGTTCAGTGCGATGAAGACCGCGGCGAAGAGGAGCCCGAGCAAGTTTCTGGGCGGGACTCTAAAACAGCCGCCGAAATTCGGCTACGGATCGACTATTTCAGGTCGAGCGCGATCTCGGGAACCCCGGCTTCTCCGCCGGAAAGATAGCCGTATCGCGCTAGATTTCCCATGACGCGCACGACGTAGCCGCGCGTCTCGAGGAACGGGATCATCTCGACGAAAACGTCGAGCGTGCCGCCCTTCGCACGGTTTTCCCAGCGCGTGATGGCTTCCGGGCCGGCGTTGTAGGCGCCTGTGGCGAGCGACGTGTTGCCGTTGAGCTTGTCGAGCAGCTCACGCAGGTAGCGCGCGCCGAGTGTCACGTTGTGACCGGGGCGAACGAGCCAACCTTCCTCGTGTGGCAAACCGGCGGCATTTGCCACGGCGCGCGCCGTTTCGGGCATGAGCTGCAGCAGGCCGACCGCGCGTGCGGGCGAGACGACCTCCGGATCGAATGCACTCTCCTGGCGCATGACCGCCCAGAGCAGCGACGACGGCAGCTTCCTCTCGGTCGCCTCGGCCGTCACGTGTGCCTCGTGCGGGCGAGGGAAGGCGCAGTCCCAGGCCCAGCGATTCTTCGGACCCGGCGCCGCGGTGAGGAGTTGGCCAGGCACGTCACGCGAGAGCTGGTAGCGACGCTTGCCACGATCGAGCGCCGCGTACACCCGGCACAAGGCCTCCGTTCCACGACCGGGCGCGCGGGCGGCCACGGCGGTCTCGCGCTCGCGAAGGGTTTCTTCCGCGTCGCCGTCGAGGCCGATGCGATGAAGCATGTCCACCGGCGGCGGCAACGAGACGTCGAGCGGTGCGGGTTCGCTCCCGGCGTCGCTCGGCTCGATGACCGGCGGAAGCGGTGCCGCCTGCGATTGGAGACGCGCGCGCGCCACGAGCGCGGGCCAGCTCAGCGGACGCGTCCGCGCGACTTCGGCCCAGCGTGACACCGCGTGCAGGCGATCGCCGTCGCGCAACGCTGCGAGGGCCGCCAGATTGATCCAGCGCGCCTGCGCGATGGAGTCGCTTTCGCCGCCCGCGAGATCTTCCAAGAGACGTCGCGCGATCTTGTGATCCTGCGCCATCAAGTGGACGAGGGCCCGGTAGCGGTCGGCTTCCTTCTTCTCGCGCGCGGTGGCTCCCCAGTGCGTGGCGTAGAGATCGAACGCCGTGGCCGCTTCACGCCAGCGACCCGCGAGAGCATGGGTGCGTGCGATGTGGAACTCGGCCTGCTCGGCCCACGTGGTCTTCGGGTGACGTTGCATCACCGCCGCGAATGCGGGCAGCGCATCGGCGTCGCGATCGGCACGCGAGAACGCGCGCGCAGAGAGGAACGCGTCTTCGGCCGCATGGGAGCCCCCGAGCTGCGAGCATGCGCGATAGGCGAGGGCGGCCTCCGAATAGCGTGAACGCGCCTTGTAGAGCACCTCGGCTCGTCCGCGGCAGCGGTCGATCTCCGAGAGCTTGCCCTTTGCGTTGTTCGCGCGCTCGAGGACCTTCAGCGCATCGTCGGGGCGGCCGGCTTCGGCCAGAATGCGTGCGCGCGTAGCGAGCTCGTCGGCGGTGAGCGGCTTGGCCGGCGCGAGGTGATCGACGACCTCTTGCGCGGTCGAAGCGGTCTTCGAGTCGAGCGCGTTGATGGCGAGCCATCGTGCGTCCGAGGCGAGTGTGGGCTCGTCTTTGGCCTCACGGACGATGCGCAGGCGGAGCGCGCGAGCCTTCTCTTCCTGACTACGCGTGCGCTTGTCGGCGGCGAGAACCCGATCGCACTGCGCGCGTGCTCGACCCGTCTCGCCGGCGCGATCCCACGCTTCGGCGGCGAGCAGCCACGACGACGGCAACGGACGCGAGGCAAGCCACTCGGCGGCCTTGTCGGCCGGACCGGCCTTCATCGCTGCGAGCGCGCGCTCCTTGGCGATGACGTCGCGCACGAGCGGCAGCTCGTCTTCGAGCTTGTCGAGGAGCTGCACGGTGAGCGCGTCTTTGCCGAGCATTCGCGCGACGCGCGCACGAGCCAGCCTCGTCTCCGGTGCGTTCTGCTCGTTGCTCGGAAGCTTCTCGAGCGCCGCGTCGGCCTCTTTCCAGCGCTCGGTGCGAATCGCTTCCTGCCAGCTCACGACCGTGCCGGAGTCCGCGCCGGCGTCGACGCGCTCGCTGCCGGCCTCCAACGCGGCGGTGGCCGCTGCGTCGGGTTTGGTCTTCGTGGCGAGAAGTGTCTCCGCGGCCGGATCACGGCTCGGGCAGCCCGCGCATGCGAGGGCCGCCGTCACGAGGGCGGCGAAGGAACGGCGATGCTCAACGAATGCGCGCAACGGCGAAGCCTCCTCCCCCCGCGAATCCGAACGAACTGCTCACTCCTGTCTCGTCCTTCCCTTGCACCACGCGCTCGAGGCGCGGCACGCAGAGCGTGTCGAGGTGCGCGCCCGACTCGATGCCGATCCAGCGGCGGCCCATCTTGTGCGCCACGGCGGCGGTGGTTCCGCTGCCGAGGAACGGGTCGAGCACCCAGTCCCCCGGGTCCGTGGCCATGGCGAGCACGCGCGCGACGAGCCGCTCGGGCTTCTTGTTGCGCGAAAACACGACGCCGCCTTCGCGCGCGATACCCTGGAAGGGCACGTCGTCCCAGACGTTGGTGAGCGGCTCGACGATGGCGTTCTTGCCGTCGATCGTGCGGACCTTGTCGGCCAGAAAGAGGATCCGGTTTCCGCCGCGCACGATGAACGGCGGACGCCCTTCGCGCTCGAGCACGAACACGCGTTCGGGCGCGGCGCGCGACTTGTCGACCGTCTTCTGCGCCGCCTTTCCGATCGCCTCGTAGCGCGGCTGCGCGAAGCGAACCACGTGACGTGCGCTGTCGAGGGCCACGCGCTCCACCGCGGCGGCGAACTCGCGCTTACCGAGCGTGCGTGAGGCCTCGCGCGACGTGGCGTAGTCGAGGCTCTCGGCGACGGCGGAGCGGAGCGGACGGAACTTCCAGCGCTCGGGAGCCGCGTCGGGATTGTCGAGCCACGTGCTGTAGGCCGGGTCGAGCCCCCTGCGCACGCGCATCTGCGGTCGATACCGCCAAGCCTTCTTGTCCTTGGCGTAGACGAGCAGAAAGTCGGTGACGTGCACCGGGCCCTGGTTCTTCGCCTTGTGACCGGTCGTGGCGCTGCGCACGATCGTGACCGTGCTGATGCGGTTCTTCGCGCCGAACGTCTCGTCCATCAAGAGTTGCAGATGGGCGAGCTGCGTGTCGTCGATCTCCACGAACACCGCCGCGTCCTTCGCGAGAAGGGGCAAGAGCGCGCGGAGCCGCGGGCGCATCATCGCGACCCAATCGTCCGCCGTTCGTGAATCGGTGTATTCTGCAAATGAGCGGCCGGTGTTGAACGGCGGATCGAGGTAGACGCACCGGACCATGCCGGCGTGCGTTCGCGCGAGCCGCTCGAGGGCCACGAGGTTGTCGCCGTGGACGAGCAGGTTCGAGGCGGACGAATCCCCGTGGCGCGTCGTGACGGCGAGCGCGGAGTCGTCGCGGAGTTCGACGGCGCTGGACGGAACTCCGCGCCTTCCGGTCCCGCTCACGGGGCGGGCGTGTACGGTCCTCGAATCCACGGCTCGGCTAGTCTACGCCAGTTTCCTTCACCACCGATCCCCGCCATCACGCTCGCGAGACCCCACTGGAGTCGATTCATGAACGTGTGGTCCTGCGGCATGTGAATGGGCTTGGGGAGGTTTGGCATCACGTCGCCCTCTTTGGGCTTGATGAGCTTCTTGCCGCCCCGAACGAGGAAGGCGACGGCTTCGCGCGCGATCGCGTGCGTGTGCTTGTAGAGGCCGTCACGCGCCAGCGGTTCGAGCACGAGCCGCGTGTAGTCCATGTACAGCTTGAAGGCCTCGGGATCCGACGGGTCGTAGCCGAGAAACTCGATGCACGCGCGTTCGAGCGCCGCATCGTCGTTGTCCATCGCGGCGATGATGTACCGCTTGGTGCCCGCCACGAGATCGGGCGGCATCACCTTCACGCAGCCGAAATCGAGGAACGCGATCTTCCCGCCGCCGAGGAAGCGGTAATTGCCGGGATGCGGATCGGCGTAGAGCCATCCGTGCTTGAAGAGTGCGCGGAACATGAAGCGCCAGATCGTGGCGCTCGCGGCGTTGCGTTCCTCGGGCGTCGCGTTCTCGCAGAACGTGGCGTAGTCGACGCCGCCGATGAGCTCGGTGGTGAGCACGCGACGCGTGGAGAGCGAGTGGAACACCTTCGGGATGACGATGTCGTCGTCGCCCTCGTGGATCTTTCGGAACGCTGCGGCGTTGTCGGCCTCGCGCCGGTAATCGAGCTCGGCGAGAAAGACCGACTTGATCTCGTCGAGCGTCTCCTTCGTGTGGTAGCGACGCCCGATGGGAGCCACCATGCTCTCGAGCAGCGAGACGCTCTTGAGGTCGTTCTCGATCGCTTTGTCGATGTCAGGGTACTGGACCTTCACCGCAACGCGATCGCCACTCTTCGTCGTGGCGTGGTGCACCTGACCGATGCTCGCGGCGGCGAAGGGATCGGCCTCCCAGGCGGCGAAGACGTCTTCGGGGCGACCGAGCTCCTTCGTGACGACCTTCACGGCCGCTTCGCGCGAGAGCGGCGGCGCCTTGGCCTGGAGTTTTTTCAGCACCTCCTGGAATTTTTCTTCGTAGCCGGGAGGTGCGAGGCCGTCGATGTACGAGGCCATCTGGCCGAGCTTGAGGGGAAGGCCCTTCATCTCGCCGAGGGTCTTGAGCATCGCCTCCGCGGTCTTCTTCGCGTTCTCGACGACGCGTCGCTGAGCTTCGAGCTCTTCCGCTTCGTCACGGCGCTTACCGAAGGCCGCACGGCGCACGGCTTCGGTGGCGATGGGAAGAGCGCGCGTCGAAAGCGCACCGAGGCGTGCAAGGCGGCCGAAACGCGACGACGGAAGTGCATCGGGCCGGCTGGGCGGGTTCGCCTGGTCCCGTTTTGCGCCAGAGTCGCTCTGGGCTTTCTCGTCGTCCGCCATCGCGGCGGATTATTGCCACGGCTGGCCACGAAAGAAAGCGGAGCCGGCTCAGGTTGCGCTCAATCTCCGTCATCACGCGTGGTTCGCGTTGGGTTTCGCGACAAAATAGGCCCTCGGCCTCGGCTTCCACTAGGGTCAGACCCATGAAAGAGTCGACCCTCATCGGACGGACGATCGCGGGCAGGTTTGCGATCGAGGCTCTCGTCGGCGAAGGGGCGATGGGCGCGGTCTACCGCGCTCGCCAAGTTGCCCTCGGAACGACGGTCGCCGTGAAGGTGCTGCATCGACCGCTGAACGGCGAACCATCGTTCGCGGCGCGCTTCCTTCGCGAAGCGCAGGCCGCATCGCGGATCGATCATCCGAGCTCGATGCGCGTCATCGACTTCGGTGAGGAGCCCGACGGTCTTCTCTACATCGCGATGGAGTACCTCGACGGTCGCTCGCTCGCCTCGGTCCTGGAAGAAAGTGGTCCGCTTCCCGTCGAGCGCATCGTCGACATCGCCTCGCAGGTGCTCGCCGCGCTCGCCGTCGCCCACGAGATGGGGGTCGTGCATCGCGACCTCAAGCCCGAGAACATCGTGCTTCTCGATGGCGTCGACGACGAAGGTCACCGTCACGACATCGTGAAGGTGTGTGACTTCGGCGTGGCGAAGCTCGTCGAGTCGCGGAACTCGAGCCCTCGCGTCACCGGAGAGGGCGTGGTCATCGGAACGCCGGCGTACATGTCGCCCGAGCAGGCTCGCGGCGAGCAGCTCGACACGCGCAGCGATCTCTATTCGATGGGCGTTCTGCTCTTCCAGCTCATGACCGGCAAGGTGCCGTTCGACGCGACGACGGCGATGGGCACGGCGCTCATGCACGTCAACGACGAGCCCACGCGTCCGCGCGCGCTCAATCCGACCGCAGACGGGCGTCTCGAGGAGATCTGCCTCAAGGCGATGCGCAAGAACCCCGACAGCCGCTATCAGTCGGCACGCGCGCTGCGCGCCGACCTCCGTGCGCTCGTCTGCGACGACGTGACGGCGCCCGCTCGCGTGGTGGGCCTTCTCGCGCAAGTCGAGGCCAAGCCTCGTCGCGGCGGAATGATCGTCGCCGCAGCAGCGGTCGCAGCGTCGGTGGTCGCGGGCTACTTCATCTACGAATCGAAGCCGAAGACCGAGCCCGTTGCACTCGTGCAGGAGCCCGCGCCGCCGACGACGGTTGCGTCCAAACCCACGCCTCCGGCGGCAAGCGCGTCCGCCGCGCCCGCTCCCTCTGCGCCGACGCCGCCGGCGACGAAGGTCGCCGCGGTCGCTCCGGAGTCCGCGCCCCCGCCGCCGAACGAGACCAAGCCGAGGGCCTCGACGCGCGCGAGCGCTCGACGCAACGGTGCAAAGAGCACGGACGGCGCGCGCACGAGCAAAGCGAAGGCAGACGGCGCTGCAGGGACCGCGCACGCGGCGCACGGCACGCACGTCGATACCAGCGCCAACGAAGTGCCGAAGCTGCCCGATCCGAACGCGAAGCCGGCCCCGGCCTCGTCGTCGAAGAAGACGGCGCCTGCCAAAGCCGAGCCGAAGGCTCCTGCCGAGGCGCCTGCGCCCGAGTTCGAGCCGCTTCCGGTCTTCCCCGAGCCGCCGCCTGCCGAACCGACCGAGCGCTGACGGTTTCGTCCGCCGGTGCTAGGAGTGCTGCGCCATGGCCGACTTCGACCTCAAGGGCGCGGACGTGCGCATTCTCGAGTGCGCAAAGTGCGACGAGCCCGTGAGCGCGACGCCAGCCAGCGACGGCCGGCGCATACGGCTGACGTGTGCAAAGTGCAGCTTCGAGCAGGAGCGCGAGCTTTCGACGTCGCCTAGCCCGAGCAAGACGGGCCGCCACGGAAAAGGGCGGCCCGATATCGCGCTGACGCGTACGAATCTCTCCGAGCCGCTCGAGGACGTACCGCTGCGCGCGACGCTCGCCGAGATTCGCAAACTGTTCGTCGAACAGAAGAAGAAGCTCGTGGGCGGTGTTCCGAATGCCGAGCGCGCGGATGCCGAGTTCCGACTCCTCTGGCTCTGCGCGAACCTCGCCGTGCAGCAGATCAAAGGGCGCGACTTCGTCCACGCGCGTGCGCTGCTCGAGGCCACGCTCGAAGCGCTCACCATTCCGGCCTACCGCGCACTCGCGCTCGCGCGCCTCGCGCGTCTCGCCGCGATGTCGAACGCCCAGGAGCTCGGTGAGCGCTGGCTCGCGGTGTGCCCGAAAGATCTCCCGAACGCCGAGGTGAACGGCGACGTGCGCTTGGCCGAAGCGCTGCTCGCGAACGCTCGCGGCGACTCGAAGTCGGTGCTCTCGCTCGTTGGCGAAGGTGAGGCCGACGCCGGCGCGTTCACAGGAGGTTCGCGGTGGCTTGCCGTGTCGTTGCGTGTCGATGCGCACGAGAAGCTCGGCGATCGTGGGCAGGCTCTCCGACTCTGGCGCAAGGCAGCTCGCGGCAATGCCGTGATTCTCGCGAACACCGCGCAGGCCTGGGGGCTGGCGAAAGAAACGCGCAAGCGTCTCTCCAAGAGTTCGGCGATCTGGCTTCCGGCGTTCGCCGTGTTCCTTCTCGCCGGGCTCGCACTCGTTCGCACCGTGCTCTCGGGCGAAGTGGCGTCGACGGGTCTCGTGATCACGATCGTGCTTGCCGGTGTCGTTCTTCTGGTGGGCCGCCTCCTCTGAGTTACACTCGCGCGCATGACACGCTTCGCCCTTCGAAGTGCCGTTCTCGTCGTCGCGTTCGGTTCCTTCACGCTTGCAGCGTGCGATCTGATCAAAAAAGGCGGGGCGGACGCCTCCGCTGACACGGTGGCTGCCGTCGTCGACGCGGCCCCCGTGGTGACGCCCGCCGCGACGGTGACGGCTGCAGCACCCGCCGAGACGGCAGCGCCTCTCGCGGTGGCACCCGCAGTGACCACCGCGGCGCCCGGTGCAACGCATACGGCGGCTCCCGTGGTCGTTGCCGATGCGGGCAAGGCGGCCGATGCTGCGGCCCCTGCCGACGCCGGCAATGCCGCGCCGGTTCCGACACCGACGCTCCAGATCCCCACCTCGATTCCGGGCTTCGACGCAGGCGCGTTCAAACCGCCGGCCGGGTTCCCCACGACTCTGCCGACGTGGCCGCCGCCTCAGCCCACCACGCCCAAGAAGTAGTCAGCCCGCGTCGTCCGCGCTTCGAGCGATGCCGTCGCTCTCGAGCAAACGCTCGACGGCGGCTACGAGCTCGACAGGCAGAAGAGGCTTCGTCAACACTTCGTCGGCACCAGCTTCGCGCGCGCGCTTCAAGTGGGATGGCAGTGTGTGCCCGGTGACGACGAGCACCTTCACGTCGCGTGTCTCGGGGTTGTCTTTGATGGCCCGCGTGGCCTCGCAGCCGTCGAGGGCGGGCAGGGCGAGGTCCATCACGACGAGGTCGGGGTGGAGCTCACATACCCGCTCGACGGCTTCGGCACCGTCGCTCGCCTGCTCGACGCGGTAGCCCGCGAACGAGAGGTACTCCGCGTACATCTCGCGGCTGTCTTCGAAGTCGTCAACCACCAGCACGAGTGGAGCGAGCACGCGCGTTTACCCCGCCACGCTCCCCCCGCGCGTGTTCCCGTCGGACAAGCCCGACCCCTTGCTTCTACACCCAGTCGCGCTTGCTGTCCGGTCCCCGAAGCGCTCGAGGTCGCGGCATTGGTTACATGAGCCGACATTGGCGTACGTGTCGAAGCCGCCAACTTGCCCGTTCGACCCGAAGGGGGAGAATGTCGGTCGGGGCCTTTCGTCCGACGATGCACGCCGTTTCGACCTTCCCATCCGGTGGTTCCCTCCTCTCCGAAGGAGAGCTTCCGCGCGCATTTGGCCGCTACACCCTCTTCGACCGAATCGGCCAAGGGGGCATGGCGCAGATCTACCTCGCCCGTGCCGAGACCGAGTTCGGGGCCACCCGCCTCTCGGTGGTGAAGCAGATCCTGCCGGCGTTCGCGGCCGACCCGCGCTTCGTCGAGATGCTGACGTACGAGGCGAAGCTCGCCGCGAAGCTGAGCCACAAGCACATCGTCCAGGTGCTCGATCTCGGCCGCGTTGGTCCCGAGGCCGACAGTCCGCTCTACATCGCGATGGAGTACGTCGAGGGCTTCGACCTCAACGCGATCCTTCGGATGTGCACGCAGCTGAGCGTTGGGCTTCCGGTCCAGCATGCGCTCGGCATCGTGGCCGACACGCTCGAAGGTCTCGACTACGCGCATCGACGCACGGACGAAGACGGAACCCCACTCGGCATCGTTCATCGCGACGTATCGCCCAGTAACGTCCTCATCTCGTACGACGGCGAGGTGAAGCTCTGTGACTTCGGCATCGCCCACGCGAACACGCTCGTTCGTGACGGCTCGAACGAAGCGCTCAAGGGCAAGGCCGGTTACATGAGTCCCGAGCACGCTCGTGGGGATGCCGTCGATGCGCGTTCGGACGTCTTCGCCGCCGGCGTGATTCTCTGGGAGCTTCTCGCAGGCCACCGCCTCTACCGCTCGCGGAGCGAGGTGCCCCTGCTCGAGCAAGCGCGGCGCGCCGAGATCCCCGAGCTGCCCGATCTGAGCGACAAGGTCCCGAACGAGGCGCATCTTCGCGCCATCGTGAGCTGTGCGCTCGCGCGCTCGCCGGACGACCGCTATCCCTCGGCGGGCGCGTTTCTCCGAGCACTCGACGAGTACGTGGCGAGCAGCCATCTACATGCGAGCCGTCTCAAGCTCGGCGAGTGGATTTCGACCACGTTCGGCACCGAGCCGATCGAACGACGGCGCGCGAGCGAGGCGCGTCTCTCGAAGCGCCCACCCCCGCCGTCCTCCGAGCACATCCGTGCCGCCGCCGTGCAAATCGCGCCCGAGAGCGCAACGGTTGCATCCGCGACGCCGCTGACGAAAGCTTTGCAGAGTATGCAGAAGTCGTCCGAGCGGCCGGCCAAGCTCGCCTCGACCGATCCGTTCCCGGTTTCGGACGGGGCCATGCGTGCCTTCAAGCGGGAGCTCGAAGCTCACCCGCCCCAGCCGGCCACGCCCATCGAGTCCACGGCGGACGTACGCGGCGAGGTTGCCCGCGTTGCTCGCGCGCTCGAGATCCAGACGAAGAACGCGCGGGCTCTCGCCGATGCGCCGCCCGGTGAGAGCCGCCTGCTCGTCGCCATGGTCGTGGTTGCGGCGATCGCTGGGTTCGTTGCGCTCGCGTGCGCTATCGTGCGATGACGTGAGCATGGACGAGCCGGTCAGCGCCCGTCTCGCGGACGTGGCGTTGCCCGTGCCGCTTCCGCGCGCGCTGAGTTATCTCGTACCCGAGAAGCTCGGAGAGAGCGTCACGCCCGGTCGTCGCGTGCTCTGCACGTTGGGATCGCGTCGTGTGGTGGGCGTCGTCGTCGGCGTGCGCGAAGGGGAGCCGCCCCCGGCCGCCAAGCCGCTGCTCGAAGTCCTCGACGGCATTTCACTGCCCAACGATCTCGTCGTCTTCTTGCAGAGGCTGGCCTCGTACTACCTCGCGCCCATCGGCGAGGTGGTTCGCCTTGCGCTTCCGCCGGCCGATCGCGAAGCGGAGCGTGCGGTGGAGGAGCTCACGCTCTTCTCGAACGCCAAGGGCATCGCCCCACGCAAGGTGCAGTGGGTGACCGCCACGGATGCCGTCGAGACGTCCTTGAAGGAAAAGGCGTCCCACATCCTGGCCTTCGTTCGCGCGCACGGCTCGCTGCCCGTATCTCGCCTCGAAGAGCAGTTTGGGGCGGCCCGTGCGACGGTGAAGAAGCTCGTCGAGCGCGGCCTTCTCACCATGTCCGAGCGAGAGGCGCAGAGGGATCCCTTCTTCGCCGAGACCATCGCTCAGGACTCTCCGCCCGAGCCCACCGAGCCCCAGCGCGCGGCGATGCTCGCCATCGAGCGCGCTCTCGAAGCGACCGTCGAAAGCGAAAAGGAGAGCGACAAGGGGCCGGATTCGAAGCGTGCGGGTTCCACGTTTCTCTTGCACGGCGTCACCGGCTCCGGAAAGACGGAGGTTTACCTCCGCGCCATCGCCACCGCGAAGAAGCTCGGCAAGGGCACGATCATGCTCGTGCCGGAAATCGCGCTGACGCCGCAGCTCGTGAATCGCTTCCGCGCGCGCTTCGGCGACGAAGTGGCGGTGCTCCACTCGGCGCTCACCGCGCGCGAGCGCTTCGATATGTGGAAGCGACTGAGCGCCGGCGAGGTCGACGTCGCCATTGGAGCCCGAAGCGCGCTCTTTGCCCCCATTCGCAATCTGGGGCTCGTCATCGTCGACGAAGAGCACGACTCGTCGTTCAAGCAGGAAGAAGGCGTTCGCTACCACGCGCGCGACATGTCGATCTTGCGCGCGCACATGCACGGCGGCGTGTGCGTACTCGGCAGCGCAACGCCGTCGCTGGAGACCGAGCAGCTCGCGCGCTCCGGCAAGGCGCAGAAGCTGGCTCTGCCCGATCGCGCCCGTGCGCAGGAGATGCCCAAGGTCTCCATCGTCGATTTGAGGAACATCGGTGCGGGGCCCACGGGCGACCGCAAGCTGAGCATCCTCTTGCATCGCGCGATCGAGGAGACGCTCGCGAAGAAGGAGCAGTCGATCCTGTTCCTGAACCGCCGCGGGTTCGCTCCCAGCGTCCGCTGCGAGAGCTGCGGTGAGCTCTCGAGCTGCCCGCAGTGCACCGTCGCGCTCACCTTCCACAAGAAGTACGGGCGAGCCACCGAGGCCGACGAGATCGGTCCGAACGGCATCATGCGGTGCCACTGGTGCGACTACGAGGCGAAGGTTCCGCCGCGCTGTCCGAAGTGCAGCTCGGATCGCGTGGCGCTCGAAGGGCTCGGAACGGAGAAGCTCGAAGCCACGCTCGCCGAAGCCTTCCCGACGGCGCGCATCGCACGGCTCGACCGCGACGTGGCCAGCGGCAAGGACGTCGAGAAGATCCTGGCGCGGGTTCGTTCGCGCGAGGTCGACATTCTCGTCGGCACGCAGATGGTCACGAAGGGCCACGACCTTCCCCACGTCACGCTCGTCGGCGTCATCAACGCGGATGCGGCGCTGTCCATCCCCGACTTCCGGGCCAGCGAGCGTGCGTTCCAGCTCCTCGTGCAGGTCGCCGGTCGTGCAGGTCGAGGAGACTCACCGGGGCGCGTGCTCGTGCAGACCTACAATCCCGAGCATCACGCCATCCAGTTCGCGGTCCGTCACGACGTCCACGGGTTCATCGATCGCGAGCTTCGTGATCGGCGCGAGCTCATGTACCCGCCGTTCTCCCGGATGGCGCTCGCGCGCATCGACTCGCTCGACGAGGGGGAGGCGCAAAACGCGGCGGCGGAGCTCGCCAAGGCGGCCCGCGAGGTCGCACGAACGGGCGAGCTCGGATCGCTCGACGTCCTAGGCCCGGCGGTCGCGCCGATTGCCAAGGTGAGAAACCGCTTCCGCTTCCGGGTGATGCTGAGGAGCGCTTCCCGCGAACGACTGAGGCTCGGGGCACTTGCCATGCATGGTGCGATCGCCCGCCTACCTCGTACGGTGCGCGTTGCGATCGACGTAGATCCCGTGGGCCTGCTATGAGTCGACATGTGGGGACGTCGTCCGCGAAAGACCCCAGCGCCGTTGGTCGAGGAGGCATGTCGTCGCCGTCAGCCGCGTCTTTAGGTGCGAGCGGCACGAGCGGCCCTTCGCTTACCACCCGTCTGGTGACGCCTCGGCTCGTGCTGCGCCCGCCGCGTACGGGTGACGTCGGGGAGATTCGTCGCCTCCTCCGTACGAACAACGAGCACCTCCGGCCCTGGAATCCAGCTCCGCCACCCGGCGAGGATCCGTCGTCGATCACCGAGGTTTCGAAGACCGTGCTCCGTCAGCGGCGCGAGTGGAAGCGCGGCTCGGGCTACGTCTTCATGGTCGCCAGCCGCGAGAAGATGAACACGTTCATCGGCAAGATCGCGCTGAACGGTGTCATGCGCGGGGCGATGTACGGCGCTTACCTCGGCTACTGGATGGATGGGAACGTCCTCGGTCAGGGCCTCGCGACCGAGGGCATCCGAGCCGTTCTCGACTTCGCCTTCGGCCCGGCCGGGCTGCATCGCATCCAGGCCGCGATCATGCCCCACAACGCGCGCAGCTTGCGGGTCATCGAAAAGCTCGGCTTTCGCCGCGAAGGCTACGCGGAGCGATACCTCCAGATCGCCGGGCGCTGGGAAGACCACGTGCTCTTCGCGAGAACGCGAGAGGAGCACGCGCTCCCGGCCGTGCTCGAGACGCTCCCCGACGACGTCTAATTTCCCACGCGTCGCCGCAACTTGCGCATCTCTGCGGTCGACCTGACGCGCAGATGCAAACTCCTCTCCTGGCCTTTGGCCGTGTCGCGCTGGACGCGGCCGGCGAGCTCGTGGCTCCGAATCGATGTGCCGCGTGCGATTCGCGCATTCGACGTCGCACGCTGTTTTGTGCGAGCTGCGCGGTCTCGGTGATCGAGCGCCGAACGCGCTACCCATCGCGCGAGTGCGCCGTCTTCGCGTACGGAGGCGCCATCGCCACTGCGATTGCACGATGCAAGTACGGCGGTCGACCGGACCTCGCGCCGAGGCTCGGCGAGATGATGGCGACCTTCGCCGACTCGTTCGACGGCCAGGTCGACGTCGTGGTTTCGGTGCCGCTCCATCCTCGTCGCCTTGCGGATCGCGGCTTCGATCAGGCTGCCTTGCTTGCTCGGCAGATCGCACGAAGGCTCGTGGTCCCGTGGGCTCCGCGTGCGCTTGCTCGCGTCCACGACACGCCCAAGCAGGCCTCCCTCGACAAGGCCGCGCGGGCCACGAATCTCAAGGGGGCCTTCGTCGTTCGAACCCCCGAAGCGATTCAAGGTCGTAGGGTCCTGCTCGTCGACGACGTGCGGACGACGGGGGCGACGCTGTCGGGGTGTGTGACGGCCCTACGTACGACCGGGGCGGAGCACGTTTGGACGATGGTGCTCGCCAACCGCGATCGAGAGGAGGACGAGCGGACCTGGTAAATCCGTGTGCCAGGCCCGTGACGACGATTGGGCGACGTTCGCCGAGTTTGGGTATCATGGGCACACGCCTCGATGAGCAACGAACTCTGGCGGTGGGCGGATCCCAACGGACAGCAACGCAGCGTGCGGCTCGACGAGTTGCGCGCAGCGCTCGCGTCGGGGGTGATCGCGCCGAACACCCCAATCTGGAAACCGGGCTGGCACGCTTGGCAGGCAGCGAACGAAGTTCCGGAGCTCACGACGAGTGCGCTCTCGGCGCAGAACGGCGTCGTTCCGAACATCCCACCGCCGCCTCTGGCCGTGCTTGCGGTTCAGCACGCATTCGAGGCCAAGTCGGGGAGCGACTCGTTTGGTCCGTCGAACCCGTCGAACCACGAACCTCCGCCCCCGCCTCCTTACGTGCCGGTGGCATCGAAGTCCCAACCGGAGCCGACGCCCCCGCCTCCGGTCTCGAGCAATCCGCGCGCGGGTCTGGCGCCGAGCTTGCCTACGACCATCGGTCTTCCGCCGCCTCCCGAAGTCTTGGCCCTGGTGGCAGCCAAGAAGGCCGCGCAGGCATCGGGTCAGCAAGTGGCCGCTCCCCAAGCGGCTGCTCCGCACGAAGCGGCTCCCCAAGCGCCGCCTCGGCGAACACCCTCCCAAGCCCCGCCGCTTCCTCCGAAGAACCCGATGATCGAGGAGCTGAGCGGCTCGATGCTGCTCGACGAGAACGGTCCGTCGTTCGACGGTTCGTCGGGGCCTTCCCCCACGGTGCCTGTCGCGGCGCCCGTGTTCGACATGGGCTCGG
Organism: Labilithrix luteola; assembly: GCF_001263205.1. Taxonomy (GTDB): domain Bacteria; phylum Myxococcota_A; class Polyangia; order Polyangiales; family Polyangiaceae; genus Labilithrix; species Labilithrix luteola. The sequence continues at coordinate 2,525,885 of NZ_CP012333.1, read as the reverse complement.
CCGAGCCGGCCGCTCACGAGCCATCGCTGTCCGGCACGGAAGAAGACTTCGCGGGTCTGCCGCCGCGACGCCCGAACCTGACGCTGATCTTCGAGGACCTGAAGGAGATTCGTGCGGGAAGACCGCCGAAGAACAAGCTCCTCATCGGCGTCATCGGTGCGCTCGGCTTCTCGGTCGTTATCCTGCTGCTCGCGCTCATCGTCAGCGCGTTTCGTGGCAATCCGAGCGAGCTGCCTTCGGCGAACGCCAGCGCGTCCGCTTCGGGCTCCAGCGTGGCCTCGGCCTCGCCACCGTCGCGTGCGAACGGTGCTTCGGCCGTCACTCCGCCGGAGCCGAAGGCCGCGGCTGCTCGCGAGCCTGCGCCGAGCTTCGGTGCTTGCTCGGTGTCGGGTGAATCGAAGGTCGTCTCGCCCAGGGCGATGGTCGCGAGTGGCATCGAAGCCTTCCCGACCGCGTCGGGCGTTGCTCTCGCGTTCGCATCGCAGTCGCGCGAAGGCATGGTTCTCACGCTCGATCCTTCGTCGCTCGCGACGAGTGCGACCGCGCGCACGAAGGCGGGCGGTGACATCCGACGCGTCTCCCCGAACCTGACGAACGCCAAGATCACCGCGATCGCCGACTTCGACAAGAAGGGCGACAAGATCGCCGGTCGTCGCACGGTCGCGACCACGCCGCCGGTCGACATCGGCGTCGCCGACAACGCGATCGTGTGGGTGGCCCACAATCAGGGCAGTTGGGCGAAGCTGTTCTTGCTCGACGGCGAAGGTCCGGTCGAAGCGTTGCGCGCCGTTCCTCTCGGCAAGACGCCCGGCATCGCGCTCGCGTTCCGTCGGGGCGGCGCGATCTACTTCGGCATCGCCAAGGGCGAAGGTGCACTCACGCCCGAAGGCCAGCTCGGGCACATCGCCGGTCTCGGTCAGGTCGGTGCGCCTGCCATCACGATCAGCGGCGACAACGTGATCGTCGCTTGGTCCGATCGCGCGGGCGCGCAAGACCCGTGGCAAGTGCGCTGGGCGAAAGCTGCCATTGGCGGTTCACCGGGCGATGCGAGCACGCTCGCGCTTCCCGTCGGTGGTCTCGGCACGCAGGCCATGTCGCCCGCTGTGGCAGGTCTCGGCGGCGGCCGCTTCATGATCGCGTGGACCGAAGGGCCCGTTTCGAGCCACCAGGTGCGCGCTCTCGTCATGAATGCCGACGGTTCGGTCTCCGGTGCGCCGCTCGCGATCTCCGCGGACGGCGTCAACGCGGGGCAGCCGCAGGCCGTCGTCGGACCGGACGGCCGAGGTGTCGTGGCGTTTCTCGGCGCGAAGGCAAAGGGCTTCGAGCTCTACGCAACGCCGATTGCATGCACGGCGAAGTGATCGTTTTGCTCCAATCCGGATAGGATCGGGAGCGTGAAAGCGCGCCTTTCGCCGGCATCCCTCGTCTTCGTTGCGCTGCTCTCGTGCACGGCTTTGCCGGCGTGCGAAGGGTTCTTCGGCTCCTCGAAGGTTTCCCACGGTCAACACTATGCGTCGGGCGACTCGCGCTACGACAGCTACTTCGACAGCGTGCACCAGCAGCAGGTCGCGGCGTCGAAGCGTGGCGATGAGAAGAAGGACACGCGCCGTCCGCTCATCAACTCGCTCGCGATGACGCCCACCACGTCGGACAGCTCGCTGCTCGACGCCACGCGCGACCGCATCAAGAAGCTCGGAGGCGGCGGCGCGAAGCTCGATCTCTCCGGACCACGCCTGACGAAGGTATCCACCTCGAACGACGGCGGGCTCTTCGGCGCGGCGCTCGAGACGGCCCGTCAGGAGACGGACCGCGCTCGCCGTTTGCGCTCGCTGCGCGACCGCCTCGAAGAGATGGCCAAGCAGGGCGAGGGGCTCAAGAAGGAGGCCGATCGCGAGTTCGAAAACCGCGGGGCCGACAAGGCGGACGAAAAGAAGACCGAAAAGCACCGCGAGATCCGTCGCGAACTATCGGCTTCGATCTCCGAGCTCCGCTCGATGGCCAGCAAGGCAAGGGGCGACGCGGACGACGCCGAGGAGTTCCTCGACGACCTGAGTAACGCGCTCGAGGGAAACCAGACCCCGCGCGACAAGAGCGGAAAGAAGCAGACGAGGCCCCTGCCGTCGCCCGCACCGCCAGCGAGCGAGGCGAAAGAGGAGGCGAAGAAGGAGGAGCCCAAGTCCTCCAAGAGCTCGGGCAAGAAGCCCTCGAAGCCCTCTTCGGAGAAGGCGGACAAGCCGGAGAAGTCCGAGAAGCCGGAGAAGCCCGCCTCGCCGCCGCCCAAGCCCGCCGATGAAGTCTTCAATCCGTGAAGGGCTGTGAGGGCGCGATCGTGCCATACGGTCGAGCTTTGCGTCCTGAAGTTTTTGTGATCGTGACGTGACGACCCGGGGATTCCCTCCGCGCGCCTGACAGCGCGGAGCCCCGCTTTGCAACTCACGTCCCTTCTCCGCACGACGACGAACGCCATGCCTCGCGCAACCACGCGCACGGCGCAGCAGTTGGTGGATGATCACATCCACTTCATCGGGCGTTACCTGCGTCACCTCGGCGTGCCGGAGCACGATGTCGAAGACGCCGTGCAGGTGGTGTTCGTCACCGCGACCCGGAAGCTCGAACGCATCGAGCCGGGGCGGGAACGAAGCTTCCTCGTGGCGGTAGCCTTGCGCGTCGCCTCGAAGAGCCGTCGTTCGCTCGGACGCCGCCGCGAGGTCCTCGACGAGGAGCTTCTCGAACGCAGGGATCCTTCGCCGACGCCCGACGAGCTCGCCTCCGACCGGCGAGCCCTCGCCGCGCTCGACCGGATCCTCGAAGACATGTCGCTCGATCTTCGAGCGGTCTTCGTTCTTTTCGAAATCGAAGAGCTCGAGGTGGCCGAGATCGCCTCCATGCTCGACGTTCCGCAGGGAACCGTGAGTTCCCGCTTGCGACGTGCGCGCGAGGATTTTCGTGCGCGCGTTCGCCGCTACCAACTCAAGAACGGTCTCCCAACGGAGGATGAGAAATGAGGGAACGTCGCCTTCTCGAAGACGGCGCGACCAAAGCCGAAGCGGACCTGCTTCGCGCTGCGCGCTCGTACCGAGTTCCCGACCATGTCCACGCGAGCACGCTGGCGGCCGTTGCGGAAGCGGCATCGCCGGCGTCAGCGGTCCGACGAATCACGCCTCGGAAGGTCGCCGGCATACTGTCGTGCGGATTCGCGATTGGCATCCTTTCGTTGGTTGCCATGCGTTCCATGCATACGTCGCAAATGGCCGACTCGACGCCCTCCGCGCCGATCGTCGCGACGGCAGCTCCCGAAGCTCTGCCCCCTTCGCCGGCCGACTCGGCGTTCGCGGAGATTCCGTCGCTCTCGGTGAATGCGCTTCCGTCGTCCGCGCCGAGTGCCAATCCGAATACGAAGAGCGCGCCGCCGCGCGTCGTGGACGAGGCCGAAGAGCTCGCCGCGGAGCTGGCCGGTCTCGATCGCGCGAAACGAACCCTCGAAGCAGGAGATGCCGCGGCCGCAGTACGCCTCCTCGACGCTCACCGCGTGCGCTTTCGCGAAGGCCGTCTCGTGCCGGAGGCGATGGCCCTTCGGGTCCAGGCGCTCATCGCCGCCGGACAGCGCGACAAGGCCGAAAAACTGGGCGCAGAGTTCCTGAAGTCCTACCCGACCAGCCCGCTCGCCGCGCGCGTTCGGACGATGCTCGCGACGGAGAACGGACGATGAATCGGAATACGGCATGGCAAGCCTGCGCCTTCGCTATGGCCGCACTCGGGTTGGTGACACCGTCGTGTGCGACGAATCTCGACTTGGGCCAGCCCTCCGACAACGCCACGCCGGATGCCGAGCCAGCACCCTCGTTCACGTCGGAGGACGCCGGTGACGCTAGCGCCGTTGGGGACGCCGCGGGCGCCAAACTGTGTATCGCCACGACGTGCCCCTCGACGTATGCGACGTGCGAGTTCGACAAGTACAAATGCCAGACGAATCTCTCGTCGGACTCATTGCATTGCGGAGCGTGCGACGTTCAGTGCCCGACGTATCCGCAACTCAAACTGACGTCACGTTGTGTCGCCGGTAAGTGCGAATTTTCGTGCAGCCCGGCCGGTGGCTCCATCAAAGACTGCAATGGCATCGTCGATGACGGCTGCGAGACCGACGTAGCGACCGATCGCTTCAATTGCGGCGCCTGCGGAAAGGTCTGTCCTGCTGGGCAGAATTGCCATGAGGGCAAATGCGGCTGTCCGCCGGGAAAGAGCGAGTGCAACGGCGCGTGCGTCGACCTCGCGAACGACGACTTCAATTGTGGGGCCTGCGGAGCTGCCTGCGACACGTCGGAGGACGCCTGCGGGTGGAGCTCCAGTATGCGCACTTCGGCTGTGGCAATGGCCAGTGCGGGCACCTCAAGTGCTCGTACGTCGAGGTGGCGGACTGCAACAAGGACCTCGGGCTCGCCTGCGCCTCGGATGGTTGCGAGACCATCATCGGTCTCGACGACGCCCAGAATTGCGGGGCCTGTGGACACGCCTGCAAGGCCAACGAGACCTGCGAGAACGGCTCGTGCGTCGTGCCCCCGCCAGCAGTGCCTACGTCATGTCCCGAGGGGCTCCTCCTCTGCGGCGACGCCTGCATCGATCCGCTCAGCGACGTGAACAATTGCGGCGGTTGCGGAAGTCGGTGCGTGGTAGGCCCCAAACAAGTCGGGACATGCAAGAAGGGAATCTGCCAGTTCGAGTGTGAAGTCGGCTGGGGCGATTGCACGGACACCTGGGGGTGCGAGACCAACTTGGCGAACCACCCCGCGCACTGCGGCGCATGCGGGAATCGTTGTGATACCGCCGCAGGCCAGCCTTGCATCGATGGCCAATGCCTGATGACGGAATGCGATGCCGGGGAGACCAAATGAATCCGATGAACCATTCACGTGTTCGTCTCCTCGGAGCTCTCGTCGTGCCGCAGGTGGTGCTGGCCATCAGCTGCGCGGCGGCCGAAGAATCCGCGCAGGCTCCGGCGCCGTCGGACACGGTCATCGCGGATGCCTCGAGCGAAGCGAGTGACGCGGGAACGACCTCTGACACCGCCACGCCGGACGACGCCAGCTGCGATGGCGGCTGCACTGCGACGTGCGACGACGGTGCGTTCTGCGTTGTCATCGGCGCGGTCGATCCTCGGTATGCGCTGACCTCGATCTGGGGCTCGAGTGCGAACGACGTCTGGGCCGCTGGAGCAATGGGCACGATCGTCCACTGGGACGGCAGCGCGTGGACGAGCACGCCTTCGGGCACGAGCGAGACGTTCATGGCCATTTACGGGACCGGTTCCAATGACGTCTATGCGCTCGGGCACGTCTCGTACGTTCGGCATTCCGATGGATTCTCGAACGGGACCGCCACCTGGACACCACGCGTCGGAGGAGAGCGCTATCGAGGTTGGTCTCGTCGGGCGCGCGCGGCCTGGGGAACGTCACCCGCGGACGTGATCATCGGCGGCGACTTCATCTACGACTATGACTACGACGAAGGCGTGATGCACGGGATGTGGAATCTCTGGCGCCGCGAGGACGTCGACGGGGGCATCGACTGGGTGGGGGTGGAGCCCACGGCCTCGCAATCGACGGTGCGTGGACTCTGGGGAACGAGCTCGACCGATCTCTGGGCACTCATCGATCGCGCTCCGTACGGCGTGTGGGGACCCGGCGGTGAAGGCGGCGGCTCGCTCCATCTCACGTCGAATCCCGGTGGCGGAGCACCGACGTGGATCGAGGTCAATACCAAACTAAACACGGGCCTGAAAGGTATTCACGGAACTGGAAAAGACGATGTCTGGGCCGTGGGAGCGGGCGGCGCAATCCGGCACTTTGGTCCAGGTCAGCACAGCTGGACGATCGTCGATAGTCCGGTCACCGAAGATCTCAATGCTGTCTGGGCTGTGGCGCCTGATGATGCCTGGATCGTCGGAGACCGTGGAACGGTGCTCCACTACGACGGCAAGGTATGGACGCGGGCGCCCGTCCTCTGGCCTCGCGGTGAAATTCCGTCCCTCTACGGAGTCTGGGGCTCCGGACCCCATGATGTGTGGACCGTCGGCGAAGGCGTCGTCCTTCACTACGAAGGAAAGAAGGACCGATGAGGCGCAAACTTTCGTGGGGGATCGGTTCGGTATCGACGGGCATCCTCGTGTTCGCGGTCGCTTGCAGTGACGACGCGTCGATGCCCGAAGTGGACGCTGCGGACGCTTCGCCGGCGACGAGTCCCGATGCCCGTCCCGTCGAGACGCCCGATGCAGCTCGGGCGGATGCCGGAAATACGAACGACGCAGATGCGGATGCGGCGATTCCCTCCTGTTCCAAACAGGGATTCTGCCAGACCGTGATTCCGAGCGGCCAGGTCCTCTCGGACGTGTGGGGCGACGGAACGGGCATCGTTTGGTCGGTCTCCGAACAGGGCAAGATCCTTCGCTGGGATGGTGCCGCGTGGTCGGTCAACGCGAGCCTCGACGGAGCGCTCTACGCAGTCTGGGGCGCGAGCCCGACCGACATCTGGGTTGGTGGCGCTTCCGGTCTCTTCCACGGTCACGGGACATCGTCGGCGGCGCTCACCTGGACCCCGATCTCGACGCCGGGCAATCAGACCGCGCCGATCCGCTCGATCTGGGGATCGAGTCCGACGAACGTCTGGGCGGTCGGCGGGTGGGAGGACATCTTCGGCATCGACCGTACGGGCCGCGTCGTCCACTTCGGAGGAGAGCTCGACGGCGACAATCCCGTTTGGACGGCGGACCCGATCGGCGACAACGGGATGTGCTTCTGGCGTGTCTGGGGATCGGGCGAAAATGACGTCTGGCTCACGGGGGCGATTGGAAGTCCGGGGCTCAGCAATCACCGCGGAGAGCTTTTCCGTCGTGGACCGTCGGACGCTGGAGCCGTCGATTGGCTATCCGTGTATCGACCGCCGGTACCCTTCGGGTCCTTCACGGGAGCGATTCGCGCGGCGATCTCGTTCAGCACGTCGTGGTGGGTCGTCGAATTGGGCACCGATGCCGTGAACGGGTTCTGGCATGCGCCCGCGTCGAACGACCTCGGCGCCGTCGACTGGACGATCTTCTCGAACGCCACGATTCCGTATCCACGGCTCCTGTCCATCTGGGGAACCGGCGACGAGGATCTCTGGATAGCCGGTGACATGGGATTCTTGCGCCACTGGGACGGCCAAAAGCTCGAACAAGCCAGTGTGTCGACGAATGGCTCCCCCAATACGAAGACGTTCCACGCCGTGTGGGGAACCACAGCAGGTGAGCTCTGGGCGGTCGGTGACAATCTCGCCGTGCATCATGCGGCCGAAACAAGGGGCCAGTGATGAAACGCATCCAACGTTGGACGATGTTCGGAGCGATGACTGGCCTCGTCGGCGCGAGTGCGGTCGCTTGTGACGCGGTCACAGAGCGCTTGCCTTTCGTCGCCCCGGCGTTGTCCGACGGCTCTGCGCTCGCCGAGGCGTCGCTTCCGCCCGAAGGCGGACCGATCGTCGACGCGGGCGCGCGACCGATCGACGCATCGGATGTCACTGTCACCTGCGCGACGACGCCATGTGCTCTCGAGCTCACGGCCGGCGAGCGGCACTTCTGCGCCCGTATGAGTGACGGTACCGCGCGCTGCTGGGGAGATGCGACGCGAGGAGCGATCGGACAGACAGCGCGAGATCTCGATGCTGGTGATGCGAGCGCCAGGGATGCTGCCACGCCGGATCCCGATTTCGCGCTCGAACCACTCCTCGGCATCTCGGATGCGAAGGAGATCCGTGCCGGCGGCTGGACGACGTGCGTGCTCGATGGCGCAGGCAAGGTCCTTTGCTGGGGGGTCAACGACTGGGGGCAGCTCGGTCTCTCCGCGGGCCCGACGAGGACGGACTACGACGCGCATCCCACGCCAACGCCGGTCGACCTCTCGGGCGTCGCAGAGCGTCTCGAGGTGGCCCGTTTCAACGGCTGCGCGTTCGTCGGAGGCCATGTCGAGTGCTGGGGCGGAAATCAATACCGGCAGCTCTCGCGCGACACGACCGTCGCGGTCGCAGGCCCTGCTCCGACGCATCTCGATGCATCGAAGGTCGAGCGCGTGGTGTTCGCCGAGACCGCGGGATTTGCCCTGACGTCCGATGCTCGGCTCCTCAGCTGGGGAGCCATCAGCGCGATTGCTGGGCGAGCTTCGAGCGTGTCCGCCGATCCGTATCCCGAGCTCGCGACGTCCCTCTCCGGCGTGACCGATTTTGCGGTTTGGACGAGGTGGCCGGCCAGTATCGTTTACGGTCAGGCGTGCGCCGTCGCCAACGGCAAATTCTATTGCTGGGGCGACAATTCGCAAAGCACGCTCTGCACGGGCATTCCGGATACCGAGCCGAATCCCGTCGAATTGTCGATTCCGGACGAGTCGATTCCGAGCCAGGTTGCGGCGTCGCAATTCTTGACGTGCATCCGCTCGACGAACGGAAAGGTTCATTGCTGCGGGGAAGGCAATCGCGGTCAGATGGGCACCGAACCGCCCGACGGGAGCATGAGGACGAAGCAAGACGTACTCGTCCATGTGCCGCTCGATGGCGTGGCTGCCCAAGTTGCCACGAGCGCCTCGACGGCGTGCATCCTCTTGACCGATGGCTCCGTCGAGTGCTGGGGGAGCAACGCCTTCGGAGAACTCGGGCAGGGAACGAAAGACGACGTTTCGCACCCGAAGCCCACGAAGGTGAAATTTCGATGAGCTCGCGATTCACGGTGTCACGAATCGGCGCGTCGATGGCACTGGGAGGAGCGACGCTTCTGACGGTCATCGCCTGCGGCTCGAGCAGTGACCGCGCCTTCGACACCGTCGCGGACGCCTCCGTCATCGCTCCGATGGACGCCGCGCAACCCGATGGGACGTGCGGTGCACGACGATGCTCACGCGACTTGCGAACCGTGCTCTCCGGTTGCGAGGGCAGCGAGACGGTCGTCGAGCGGTGTGGAGACGACTTCGGTTGCGGCAACGGGGCGTGCGTGGAGGCGTGTGCGAGTGCCGAGTTGTCGAAGGGCTCGCTCGGCTGCTCCTTCTACGCATTACCGCCTGACGACGACAATGGTGGCGCCTGCTTCGTAGCGATGATCGCGAACACGTGGCCACGACCGGTGACGATTCGAGGTGAGCTCGGCGGCGAGCCGCTCGATATCTCCAAGAGCATCTATTTCGTCGACGAGACGAGTCCCGGCGCGTTCTCGTATTCGAAAGTCGAAGGTGCTCTGCCGCCAGGCAAAGTTGCTCTCGTCTTTCTTTCGAGGCGATACGACGGGTATGCGTGTCCCGAGGGGGTGGAGACCGCGTTCTTGGGGGACCCGATCGTTCATCGGACGAACATCACGCGTGCGTTCCACCTCACGACGGACGCGCCGGTCAGCGCCTATTCGATCTTCCCGTATGGCGGCGCGGATTCCTACACGCCGACCGCGACGCTGCTGCTGCCGACCTCGTCATGGGGGACGAACTACCTTGCAGCCATGCCCGAGAACCCGGAAGTACGGTTTGACGATGCGAGGTTCCAGGGAGGTCCGCGCTTTCTCCAGATCGTCGCGAACGAAGACGATACCGAAGTTCGTTTGCAGCCGAAGGTGACCATCAATCCGGGAGGACTCGATGCGGGAGCTCCGGCGTCCCAGGTCGGCGCCTGGAAGTTGTCGCGCGGCCAAGTCCTGCAGCTCACACAGCAGTTCTTGGAGAAGGCGAACGGCAGCCCGCTCGAATCGAACAAGCCCGTCGGCCTGTTCGGTGGCTCCGATTGCACGAATTTCCCGGCAGGGAATGGGTATTGCGACGCGAGTCAACAGCAGATCCCGCCCGTCGCCTCATGGGGGAACGAATACGCCCTCGTGCCCTACAAGCCACGATTGCCAGGTGAGGCCGTGTTCTACAGCGTGATCGGTGCTGCCGACGGCACGCTGCTCACCTACGAGCCCACGAGACCGAGGAATGCGCCGGAGACGCTCGCGGCCGGTGAGTCGGTGTCTTTCAAATCCGACGTTCCTCTCACGGTGCGTAGCCAGGACGACGCGCACCCGTTCTATGCAGCCGTTTACATGACGGGCGCGCGGTACAACGGCGACGTCGACCACCCGCACGACTTCAACGGGGCGGGCATCGTCTTCGGCGTCGGCGATCCGGACTACGTGAATCTGGTTCCGGCGAAGCAGTTCCTCGACCACTACGTGTTCTTCGTCGACTACACGTATCCACTCTCGACGCTGAGCATCGTCCGCAAGAAGAACGGCGATCATTTCTCTCCCGTGGAGCTCGACTGCGCGGGTGAAATTAGCGATTTTCAGCCGCTTGGCACCTCCGGCGAATACGAATACGCGTGGTTCGATTTGACGACGAATTTCGCTCCCACCAAGACGCCCTTGGGGGAGTGCAAGGCTGGTCGTCACGAGGCGAAGAGCGACGGCCCCTTCACCATCACCGTCTGGGGAATGGGCCTCTGCGCCAGCTACGGTTATCCGGTTGGCACCGGCGTCCGGCCTCTCAACGAGGTCGTCGTGCCGATTCGCTGAGAGTGGTGTGGCCTATCACTGGCAACTGGTCGTCCCGTCGGGCCAGAGAATCTGATTGGCAATCTGGATGGTGCGTGTCGAGGAGGCCTTGGCCCCGGTGGAGTCGGCCACTTCGACTGTCACTTCCAGCTGACGGCCGAGGAAGCGCTTGTAGTCCTCGCCGAGGTTCGCCGCGCCGCTGTCGAGCTGGTAGCGGAGTCCCCAAAGTTTGCAGTATGCACCTTCGTCACGCTCGAACGTGAACACGTAGCCGGCAGGGGCCGGAGGAGCGCTCGAATCGTCGACGAGCTTTGCAGTGATGAAGGTGCGCGAACCGGTTTGGCGCAGGTTCTTCATCCGCAACGCAATCCAGACGTGATGACCGCCTTGCGGGCCCTTCTCCAGCGAGAGTGTCTGTCCGTCGGTGAGCGTCGCGTAGTCGGTCTGGCCCGTTCCCGTGATGACCTCGGGCGCGCCATGGCGTGCCGGACGGCAGATGTCCGGAGGCGCAGCTGCCCAACCAGTGTCGTAGTCTTCGAGCTGATCGAACGGCACGAGGTTCGGCGCGCAGGCGCCGGCCACGCACGATTGGTCGGCCGCGCAGACGGGCACTGCACCGAGCCCACCTCCCGCCATGCATCGAGGATCGAGCTGGATGCGAAGCAGCGTCGGCGTTCCGGCCACGAGGCCGGTGCTCGCGGTGCGAGTGATGGCCGGGGGCGCCGTCTTGGGATCCTGTCCAATGGCATAAGCGTCGACGCGGACGTCGGCGCGCGCTCCCGAACGTCCCTTCAGATTGAACTCTTTCGGAAGGGCGTCAGCCGTGCCCGCGGCGCCCGACACGGTCGCGTCCACCGCCGACTCGCCGTCGACGGTCGCCACGACGTGCACTGCGCCGATCGCGCCAGCGACCATCTCGTCCTGGACGCCGAGCACCAGCGATGCGTTCGCGTCGTCGTCCGACGACGAGCACGCGGCGAGCAGCACCGCTCCGGCAAGAAGACCCGAAAGAAAGCGATAAGCCATGTCGAAGAGTATGCCCCGAAAAACGAAAAGACCCCCGTGACGTCGTCACGGAGGCCTCTTCGCCGGTCTCGGTCGCCCGAGAGGTCAGTTCATTCCGACCGTGGTGCCGCTCGCCGGGACCTTCTTCAGGGCCTCGAGGAACTTCTCCGGTCCGACGAACTCGTTGAAGCGCGAAACTTCGTTGCCGTTCTTGTCGAGGAGCACGACGGTCGGGAGCCCGACGACCTTGTACTTGTCCTGGAGGCGCTTGGTGTCCGGCGCCTCGTCGTCCGTCGCGTCGATGTGAATCGCGATGAAGCGCGCGGCCTCCGAGCGAACGCTCGGGTGGGGGAACGTGTTGTGCTCGAGCTCCTTGCAGGCCGTGCACCACGCGGCGCCGAAGTCGATGAGGACCGGCTTGCCTTCGGCAACGGCCTTTGCGCGGCCTTCCTCTTCGTTCGTGAGCCAGGTGATCTCCGGCGCGTCCGCCGCTTCGCCGTGGGGGAGGGGAAGCCAGCTGATGAACATCGCTGCGCCGAGGACGGCGGGGACGATCGAGGCGAGCTTCATCGGCTTCGAGAGGTGCGCGATGGGCGACTTGCGGCGCTCGGCGATGACGTGGATCGTGCCGAGCACGGTGCCGACGAGGAGGAGCGCGAAGGCGATGCCGCCGAACGCGTAGCTCGGGTGCGCGACGAGGTTACGGACGGGCTCGAAGCGGTCACGCAGGTACGAGAAGGCCATGTACGCGAGGCCGACGCCGCTGACCCACTTGATGCCCATCATCCAGGCGCCGCCCTTGGGCAGGTTCACCGCGAACGCGCCGGCGACGAAGAAGAGGACGCCGAGACCGAGGGAGAACGAGAAGAGCGCGGCCGAGCCGAGCGCCACGTTCTTGGTGGTCGCGATGACCGTCACCATGCCGGTGAGGAAGGGGCCGGTGCAGGGCGCCGCGATGAGACCCATCACGAGGCCCATGACGAACGCGCCCTTGAAGCCGACGCCGCCGACGCTCGAGAGCCGGTTGGTGAGGCCCGAGGGGAGGGCGAGCTCGAAGGCTCCGAACATCGACGCGGCGAGCGCGATGAAGAGGAGCGCGAGGCCGCTGACGACGAAGGCGTTCGAGAGCGCCGAGCCCATCAGCTTGCCAGAGAGCGCGGAGGCGACGCCCATCGGCGTGAAGAGCGCAGCGATGCCGAGGACGAACGTGGCCGAGAGGGCCGCGCCGCGAAGGCGGGACTTCGCTTCGGTCGCGCCGAAGATCGACACCGTGATGGGGACCATCGGGTAGACGCACGGCGTGAGGCTCGCGACGAATCCGAAACCGAAGGACGTAAGAACGGCCACGAAGGCGCCATGCGTCTTCAGGATCTCTTCGAACTTGCCGGTCTCGGACCCGTCACCCGCCCACGCCAGCGCGGGCACCAGCATGAGTAGGGCGATGAAAAACAGGGTCTGACGAAAGCGACGATTCACGGTGCCTCCTCGGAAACTGCGCAGCGAGTCCTCAGGGGTGTTCTAGCGCTCCATTCGGGGCGGATGCTAGCAAGCGTGGGACCTACGCAACGAAACCTGGATTGGTTTCGCGACACACACGTTGAATGTCGGTCAACGCTGGCGTTTATGAAGGTTTTCCATGGTTGAGATCGATCTCGGCGCGATCTGGCGAACGGGGTCCTACTTTTGACCCGATGGATCAACCGCCGTCCAGACGGGCTCGTACTCTGCTCTGATGCTTTGGACGTGGCCGTCGCCGCGCTTAGTTCGCAGAGATCTTCGCGAGCGTGGCGCGCGCCATCCGCACTTCCCCCTCGAGGGCGATCCCTAGCGCCGGACGCGACGCGCTCGTGCGCTTGAGAAAGGCCTCGAGGTAACGCTTGGCGGCGTGCCATTCGCCGGCTGCATAGGCGAGGTGGCCGAGAATGAAGCGGCCGTAGCCCTGTCCGCACGGCGCTTCGGCCAGCGCGGTGATGGTTTCCTGGAGGTCGTCGACCCTCTCGCCCGCGGCGATGCGCGCGAGCGCGAGATGCGCGCGGTAGAGCGGCTTGTCGCTCGTTCCCCATCGCGCGGCGCGGCGTAGCGCAGCCGCAGCTTCGTCATAGCGCTGCGCGAGAAAGAGCGTTCCCCCGAGGGTCCAGAGGTGGAACGGACGCCGTGACGCGGGCCCCCGACGGGCCGCCGCGCGCAGGTGAGCAAGCGCAGCCTCGAGATCCCCATTGGCGAGGGCCGCGCGTGCCGCGTCTTGATTCAGGACGTCGGCGAGGACGTCGAGCTCGAGAGCCTGCAGCGCCACGGAGTGCGCCTGACCGAAGCGACGCCCTTCGTAGAGCGAGAGGTAGAGCTGCCGGAGCAGCATCGCGTGCGTCGTGCGGTCGAGCGTTGCGCGCGACGAGAGACCGCGGCGAGCGTAGATACCGCGCGAGCGAGCGGTCTTGGCGGCCATCGCCAATCGCAGGCAGTCTTCTGCAGCCACTTCCTTGGCTGGCACGTCATCGATTGTAGCACTCACGCTTTTTCCCGGCCAAAACCAGCTCGCGTTTACCGATCGCGGGGTGGCAGGAGTAGGTGGAGGTGTATGTGAGCCTGAGGGCTTGGGGTCGCCCGCTCGGTCGTGCTACGCGTTGCCTGCGTATGCGCCGCCTCCCCCCTCCTTCCAGGCTCGTCAGGCTACCAGCATTGCTCGGGCTGCTCGCTGTATCGGCCTTTTTGGCCGGTTGCGGACGGAAGGCGACCCGAGAGGACTGCGAGATCGTGGTCGACAAGAACGTCGAAGTGCAGCTCAAGGCGCTCGGCGTGACCGACCCGGGCGTCGTCGCCAAGCGGCGCGACGAAATGCGGGCGTCGATGAAAGAAGACATCGACAAGTGCATCGGAAAGCGCGTGACCGACAGCATGATCTCCTGCGTGAAGCGCGCCGAGAACGCCGAACAGATCGACAAGTGCCTACGATGAAGCGAGCAAGCGCCACGGGGGGCCGGGCCGTACTCATCTTCCTCCTCGTGACGTCACTGCCCGCCTTCGCGGCATGCCGGCAAAAGGCATCGCCGCAGGAGTGCGATCAGCTGCTCGACAAGTTCGCCGAGCTCGTCGTCAAAGAGCGCTTCGCCGACGCCGGGCCCGAGACCATCGCCGCCGAGCGCGCGCGAGAGCGTAGCGAGGCCAAGGGCGACGACGCGTTCAAGAACTGCACGTCCGAGGTTCAGGCGGCCGAGCTCGCCTGCGCGATGAAGGCCACCTCTTCGGAGGCCGTCATCAAGTGCCTCGAGTAGCGCGCTACTTGGCGGCTTTCGTGTGGGCCGCGCGGCCCGCGAGCTTCTTCTTCGTATCGGAGTGAGCGGGCTCGTCGGAAACACCCCACACGACGTCCGCTCCGAGCTTGCACGCCTCGTCTTTGAGCGTGCGCAAGCAATCCTGAGTCGAGATGTCGTCGCTGCAGATCGCCGACACCGTGCCGATGTTCTCGGTCGGAACGGTAGGCGCCTCGGGGAACACCTGCACGTCGCAGCCGGGCTCGCGCGCCGGAAAGCGCGTGTCCTTCGGTTTCGACGAGCCGCAAGCGAGGCACGCCAGGGTGAACGTCGAGAAGAGCAACCCCGTGACGAAGAGCGAGCGCACGCTCGAGATCTATCCCGTTTTGCGGATCTCAGGAACGGCGACGGGCACGAACGGCGTCGTACACGGCGGCCCCTCGGCCCAGAGCATCTTGTTTTTCGAGGGATCGTCGCCGAGGGCCAGCACCATCCCGCTGCGCGTGCCGTAGTCGATGCCCTCGAGATGAATGCACGTCGAGCCCAGGCGGTCGTTCGGATCGTGCTCGGCGAGAACGCCGCCCAGCGCGTCGACGTCGAACGGCGTCTTGTCACCGGCCAGGGGAATGCGTGCGAGACGTGACCAGGCCGCGAAGACGCGTTTCACGCGCGCGCTGTCGTCGCCTGCGCCGAAGCTGCGTTCGGTGACGGCGTGCAGACCGTTGCCGAGGCTCAGCCGCGCGATGTGCTCGCCGTCGGAGATGGTGGCGAGGACGTCACGTCCGTCGGCGTAAACGAGGTGGAAGCCGTTGTGCGTTCGCGCGCGGACCTTTGCCATCTTCGCGTGGATGGCCTGCGCCGAAGGTTCCGCGAGAGCCTCGGCGACGATCGCACCGCGCGACACGCGCGAGGTGTCTTGCGGGCCGAGATAACGATTCGTGATGCCCACGAACACGCCGTGCGGGTTCACCCCGAGCCACGTGCCATGCGCGACCTCATCGCGAGGCGCGAGGAAGCCGCCCGGCCAGATTCGCGGTGGCGACGCAGGACGCCCAAGCCGTTCGTCACGGTTCGCGACGACGACCAGCGGGTAACCGGGAACGACCCCCGCGACGACGAAGAGCGTGCACATCTCGCAATCAGCCTACGTCGGTCTAGCGTTGTCGGGCGAGCTCGAGCGTTTCGGCGCCGAGCTCAGGGAGAGACGGCGGGAGCGTGGGCGCCGGGCGTGATGATGGCCGGAGCCTGCGCGCCCTTGAGCAGCGGGAAGCCCATGGCCTCACGCTGCGCGAGGTACGACTCGGCCACGCCCTTGGCGAGACCACGAACGCGACCGATGAAGCGCGCGCGCTCGGTCACGCCGATGGCGCCGCGCGCGTCGAGCACGTTGAACTGGTGGGCCGCCTTCACGACGAAGTCGTAGGCCGGCAAGACGAGCTTCTTCAGCGGATCGTCGGAGAGGGCGAGGAGGCGCTTGGCTTCCTTCTCGTAGTGATCGAACGCCGCGAAGTGCGCGGGCACGTCGGCCTGCTCGAAGTTGTACGTCGACCACTCCACCTCGGCGCGCCTGTAGATCTCGCCGTAGGTGACGCCGGGCGCCCAAGCGACGTCGTACATCGTCGGCGCGTCTTGCAGGTACATGGCGATGCGCTCGAGGCCGTAGGTGAGCTCGCCGGAGACCGGGCGGCAGTCGATGCCGCCGACCTGCTGGAAGTAGGTGAATTGGCTGATCTCGAGCCCATCGATCCACACCTGCCAGCCGAGACCCCAGGCGCCGAGCGTGGGCGACTCCCAGTCGTCCTCGACGAAGCGCACGTCATGCAGCTCGGGCTTGGTGCCGATGGCGAGGAGCGACTCGAGGTACTGGTCCTGGATGTCGAGCGGCGACGGCTTCAGGATGACCTGAAACTGATGGAACTGTTGCGCTCGGTTCGGGTTGTCGCCGTAGCGACCGTCGGCCGGGCGGCGCGAAGGCTCGACGAAGGCGACGTTCCAGGGCTCGGGACCAATCGCTCGCAGGAAGGTCTGCGGGTTGTACGTACCCGCGCCGACCTCGGAGTTGTACGGCTGCACGAGGAGGCAGCCGCGCTTAACCCAGAACTGCTGCAGCGAGAGGATGATCTCCTGGAAGTACATGCTGGTTTCTTAGCTACCACGTCCAGCGCCTTGCATGAACGCAGGCCACGAAGAGCACTTTCCGCCCGCGTTTGCCCGCATTTCCCGCGTAACGTCCTTTCGACCCCGCCGTGCTAAGCCACGCCGGATGCCGCGCGCCTCTCGACCTGCCGACCCTGAACGGAGGCTTCGGCAAGTCCATGCAGAGCTCGATGCCTGCCGCGCTTGCCCGAAGATGATCGGGCCGGTCGTGCATGGGCCGCCCGTCTTCTCGAAGGTCTTCCTCGTCGGGCAGGCGCCGGGCCCGCGCGAGGGCGGCTTCGGCAAGCCGTTCGCGTGGACGGCCGGCAAGACGATGTTTCGTTGGTTCGAAGAGACCATGGGCCTCGTCGAAGAAGACTTCCGTGCGCGCATCTACATGGCTGCTGTCGCGCGATGCTTTCCCGGCAAGGCGAATGGGGGCGGCGATCGGAAGCCCGACGCCGAAGAGATCGCGCGGTGTCGCCCGTTCCTGCAGCGCGAGGTCGAAGTGCTCCAGCCCGAGCTCGTCCTGGCGGTCGGCACGCTCGCCATCACCGAGGTGCTCGGTGAGCAGGTCGCCGGCAAGAAGCTCGATGCCATCGTGGGCACGAAGATGAAGACCCAGTGGCATGGGGTGGACGTCGACGTCGTTCCGCTCCCCCATCCGAGTGGTGCCTCCCCCTGGCCCCGCATCGAACCGGGGAAGACGTTGCTCGCCAAGGCCCTCGGCCTCGTTCAGCGCCATCCCGCGATGCGCGCCGTGCTGCACCCGTGAGATCTGCGCGACCGGTTGGATGGGCGGTCGTTTTGAGCATTTTTGCCACACTGCTCATGATTGCTACAGCTTCGGAGGCCTCCGAGAGCGACGTCGTCACGTTCGGTTTGGCTATCTCGATCGTCGCGCCGGACGGAGCTCCGGTCCGTGACGACGCGTGGATCGACGAGCAGATTCGGGTGGCCAACGCACTCTACGAGTCGGCGGGTGTTCGCTTCCGGTGGACGCTGCAGAAGCCGCTCGCGAAGACGCGCGCCGACGTGCGAACGCGTGACGATCGCGATGCCTTCGCCTCGCTCACCGACGACGACGTCATCGACGTGTTCCTCGTTCGGTCCCTCGAAGACGTCGATGAACCAGGACGCATGCGAAAGGGCGTGTGCTGGACCAGTTCACCCGGGAAAAAGCGCTACATCGTGCTCTCGGCCGAGGCGCCGTCGGGCGTGCTCGCGCACGAGCTAGGCCACTTCTTCGGCAATCCGCACAGCCCCGTTCCCGACAACGTCATGAGCTACACGCGCACGGGAGCGCCGGCCTTCTTCGATCCGTTGCAACTTGCAAGGATTCGGTCCTTTGCAAAACGCTTCCTCGCCACGAAGCGGCTCTTCGACCTGGGGCCTGCGCGACGCCGCCCCTGAGTGCGGCATCGGAGCGGGCGGCGGCCTTCGGTGCATCGCCGATCCCTCCAAGCCCCCAAAATTACTGGGCGAAACGGGATAGTTTGCCCTCTTCGGCACAGCCCGTGCACAAAATTAGGGGGGCCGAGAAGAATCAGTGGCGTCCGCGACAGGGTGTCGCAGCTGATCCCTATCCCGGTGAGTATGCCCAAACCCGTTTGAGCACGTCTGAGAACGTGCCGCGGCCTCGCATTTCTCCCTGATTCGCCCGCGAATATGGGGGCAATCGAGGTTTGAGCGGAGGGGATGGCGCGTCGTGCGAACCGCAGGGGCGCACGCCCGGTTAGGCGCGGAAGTCGAAGAGCCGGTTGGGGGCGATCCTGGGCAGCGAAGAAGCCGGAGCGAGGGACGAAGCCCTCACTTCATCACGAGCTTCATGATCACTGCCGCCAGCACGGCGCCCACGACCAGGAAGGCCGCCGCGACACCGACGAGCAGCGCAATCGGCGGCTTTCCCGAATTGGTTCCGACGCGCGGAAGGGGCGTCGAATGGGGGGGCGGCGGAACCGGAGCGGCGTTCGGATTCGCTCGCGCCAACGCTGGCTGGGCGAGGGGCGTGGGGATCGCCTGCGCGGACGGCAGCGGCGCGCGCATCGGCGCTCCTCCGAAAGGCGGCACCACCGTCGCTCCGTTGAGAACGGCCTGTAGTGCGTGCGCGAACTCGGCGGCCGATGTGTACCGATCTTCCAGCTTCTTCGCGAGCGCGCGATCGAGCACGGTCCAGAGCAGCGGCGGGAACGTCTTGCCCGGCACGCGCTCGTTGATCGGCCTCGGCTTCGTCATCACGTGGAGCTGGATGTACTCCATCGGATTTTTCGCATCGAAGGGCAGCTTGCCCGTGAGCACCTCGTAGAGGATCACGGCGAGTGAATAGATGTCGCTCGCAGGCGTGAGCGTCTTGCCCTGCGCCTGCTCGGGGCTCATGAACTCCGGCGTTCCGAAGACCATGCCCTCTTGCGTGAGGATGATCGAACCGGGGCGCATCTCGCGCTCGGTCACCTTCGCGAGCCCGAAGTCGAGGACCTTCGGGTAGTCGCGCATCCCGCCTTGCTGGCTGAGGAAGATGTTCTCGGGCTTGAGGTCGCGATGGATGATGCCGGCGCGATGCGCCTCTTCGAGCGCGTTGCAGACCTGGATCAGGATCGGCAGGCCTCGCTCGAGCGGCATGGGGCCTTCGGCACGAACCGTTTGATTCAGGTTCTTGCCCTCGAGGAACTCCATCACGATGTAGAGCGAGCCGTCTTCGAGCTCGCCATAGAGGTACACCTTCACCGTGTTGGGGTGGGTGAGGTGGCTCATCGCCCGCGCCTCGCGACGGAAGCGCGAGACGAGGTCCTTGCGGTTGGCGAGCTTCGGATGGAGGATCTTGACCGCCACCATCCGGTTCATGGCGGGCTGGAGGGCCTTGTAGACCGCACCCATCCCGCCCGATCCGATCTTCTGCAGGATCTGGAACTGGCCGTTCAAGATGTCACGGCCGATGAACGGATCCTGCTGCCGCGCCATTCTCCGCTAAGGGATATCACGACCCGAAGGGCCCGTGGGAGCTGTCGTCAATCGGCAGCAAGGCGGCAGCGTGGCGGCAATTTGCCGGCACCATCCGAAGGCTTGCGCTATCGATACGGGCCATGGATCGAGGTGCAGGCCTTCGCGCGACGAGTTTGCTGCGTCTGCTGCGTTCTCGCCAGCTCTCGGCCCTCGGGTTCAAGCACGGATTCACGACGCGTGCCGGGGGCGTGAGTGAGCCTCCGTTCGACACTCTCGATTTCGCGATTCTGCGCACGCCGGAGCTTCGCCGCGAGAACGAGCGCCGCCTCGGCGAGGCCGTGGGCTTCGTGGGATCGAAGCTCCATCACGCGCGTCAGGTTCACGGTCGTGAGGTCGTCGTCGCCGATGGAAACGTCGAAGGCATGCTTGCCGTCGAAGCCGATGCCGTCGTTGCCGAGCCTTCGTCGGGCTTCGCCGTCGCAGCACGCGTGGCCGATTGCGGCCCCGTGTTGGTCGCCGATCCCTCGACCGGACGAGTCGCCGCCATCCATGCAGGATGGCCGGGCGTCGTCGCGGGCGTCGTTCCGGCGGCGATCGAGCGGCTGGTGAGCGCGAACGGCGCGGGCAAAGCGAGCGGCTTCGTGGCCGCGATTGGCCCCTGCATCGGCTCGTGCTGCTTCGAAGTCGGCGACGACGTGTGCGCCAAGATCGTGGGCGTTTCGTCGAACGCCGTCGTGGTGCGTCGCGAGGTCGAGCGCCAGAAGGCATGGGTCGACTTGCGCCGGTCCATTCGCATCCAGCTCGTCACGGCTGGGCTCGCCGACGCGTCGATCGACGACGTCCCCGGCAAGGGCAGCGAGTCGTGCACCGTGTGCAACGCGACGAGCTTCTACTCGTACCGCCGCGACGGCGACGCGAGCGGACGGCAGCTCGGGGTCATCGTCCCGCGCTGAAACGTTTCGATGGCACGTGCCTTCGAGGCACGAATGAGAGGTGCATGGCGCGGCACCGTGGCCCATAGTTTCGAACGGATGCGCTTTCTCGGTGGCTCGCTTCTCGTTTTGGGCCCGCTCGTTTCGGGCTCGTTGGTTCTGGGCGTTCTGGCTGTAGGTTGCGCCGAGGGGGCGACCGACGCGACCGACGGTGAGGACTTCGACGCCGGCCGCGCGGTCGATGCGGCGACGTCGGCCAAGCCCGTCGAGGCAGGACCTGGCGAACCCGACGCGAAGGCCGACGCTTCGAAGAACGACAAGGACGCCAGCTCCAACCCCGATTCGCCCTGCGCCAAGGCCCTCGCCGCGATCATGTTCGACTTCGAGAGCGGAGCTCAGGGGTGGACCCACGGCATCTCCGATGGGGTTGCTCCGCCGCCCGCGTGGCCCTACGACCCGTGGGCGCTCGGGATCGCTTCGGCCGGAACGAAGTGCGCGTCGGGCGTGTGCTTCGGCACCGAGCTCACGAAGAACTACGCGCAGTGCCAGCGAGGCTTCCTTGCCTCTCCGTCGATCGACTTGTCGGCTTGCACGGGGCAATCCGTCTCGCTCGTCTTCGAGCACGCGTATGCCTTCGCCGACATCAACGCGACCACGCGTGATGGTGGCGTCGTCGAGGTCTCGGGCGACGATGGCGCGTCGTGGCAGCTCGCGAAGGGAACATATCCGGGCATGGTGGCGATCAATCCGTCGCGTCCCGGGGGCTATCAATGCACGCAGCCGAGCTCGTTCGGCGTGAATGGAAAGCAGGGCTTCGTCGGAAGTCAGCCGAGCACCACGAAGGTCTCGCTCGAGCTGCCTTCCACGGCCGTCTCCGCGAAGACGCGCGTTCGCTTCTCGTTCGCATCCGGCGTGACTTCGTCGACGGTGGATCCTGACGCGTCGCGAGCTGCAACGGACTTCGGCTGGCGCATCGACAACGTCGGCTTCGCGACGAAGTAGAACGCCACGCTGCGGCATCTTTCGACGCGGTCCACAGACGCGGGATCGCATGCTGATCACGGCCGGAAAATTGCGATGTTACGAGGCGCGAGCGCGCGGGATGGGAGCAACGCTTCCACGTGTTCGCACATCGCACTCACTGCACCGCGTGTGGGCGCGGCGTGATGTCCGCTGGAGGTCCGACGCATGGCCGAAGGAAAAGCGTCAACGTTCCTCGCCCGCATCGGCGGCCGGATCGAAGTGTGGCTCGGAGCCCTGTCGAGCTTCTGTTTCCGCCATGCTCCAGCTGTCGCTGCGGTCCTCGTTGGCCTCACGCTCGCGTTTGCATTGTCGGCACGCTCGCTGCGAATCGACACGGATCTCACGTCGCTCCTGCCCGACACCTTCGAGAGCGTTCGCGACGTTCGTGATCTGACCAAGGAGTTCGGCGGCGTCGGCTACGTCTCGGTCGTCGTTCACGGCAAAGACAAGCAGACGGTGATCCGCTTCGCGGAGGATGTGGCTCCGAAGCTCGCCGCGCTGAAGAACGTTCGCTACGTCGATTACAAGCGGCCCGTCTCGTTCTTCCGCGATCACGCGCTCTACTACCTCGATCAAGGAGATCTCGAGAGCGTTCGCGACCGAATCACGGAGCGACGTGACTGGGAGGTCTCGCGCGCGACGGGCTCGCTGCTCGACGACGAAGAAGAAGCTCCGCCCGTGAGCTTCACGGATCTCGAAGAGAAATATCGCGCGCGGCTCGCTCTCGACAGCGACGCCAAGCGAGGCAAGGAAGAAGCCGAGTACTACCTCGACGAGACGGGCACGCGCCTCGCGCTCCTCGTGAAGCCCATGAAGCTCGCGTCGGATCTTTCGTTCGCGAAAGAGATCGTCGCCGACGTGGAGCACGTTCTCGCCGACGTCGACAAGTCGGCCTATGGCGAGGGATTCTCCGTCGAACTCTCCGGCCGCTACAAAAAGCGCGTCGACCTCGCGGCCACGCTTTCGCGCGATCTGGAGGTCGCTTCGGCCATCGCCTTCGCGCTCGTGCTCGCGTACGTGGCGCTGCACTTCCGGCGTCTCGCGGCGGTGGTGCTGGTTCTCGTGCCGCTGGCCTTCACGCTGGCGGCGACCTACGGCATGGCCGCGCTGACGATCGGCTCGCTGAACATCATCACCTCGTTCATCGGCGCCATTCTGCTCGGCATCGCCATCGACAACGGCATTCACCTTCTCGGGCGCTACGACGAAATGCGTGCGGCCGGCATGCCGGCGGAGGAGGCCGTGCGCACGGCGTTCGGTGAAGCGGGCCGAGCCTCGATGGCGGCGACGCTCACGAACGTGGGCGCCTTCCTCTGCCTTCTCATCGCGGACTTCAAGGCGTTCCGCGAGTTCGGCGTGCTCGCCGCGAGCGGCATGTTCTTCACGCTGCTCGGCTACCTCACCGTACTGCCCGTGATGCTCGGGCTCGGCGCGCGCCTCTTCACGCCGAAGCCCGTGCCCGAGGCGCCGCCGCTCAAGATTGCCAAGCCGATGATCCGGCTCGCACCGGCGATCTTCGCGGTGATGACGGTCATCCTGATCGTCTCGTTCGGTCGCATCCGCGGCGTGCATTTCAACTACGACTTCGCCGCGCTCGACGAAGCGAACCTTCCGAGCTTCAGGCTCGATCGCGAGGTCAACAAGCTCATCGGGCGCTCGCAGACGCCGCTCGTCGTGCTGGCGAAGAGCGCCGACGATGCGGAGGCAACGGCCGCCGATCTCCGCGAGCGAGCGAAGAACCTCGGAAAGCTCTCGTCGATCGATCGGGTTGTCGCGCCGACCGACCTCGTTCCGAAGGCCCAGCAGGCGAAGAGGGCGATCATGGAGCAGGTCGCCGAGATCGCCGGGCGCCTTCGCGAAGACAAGATGACCGAGGAGCAGATCAGGCAGAAGGACGAGCTCGTGCGCATGGCGAGCACGGTGCCCTTCGGCCTCGGCGATCTCCCCGAAGAGGTGCGTCGCCAGTTCCGGAGCGTGCGAACCAACGAGCTTGCCGACTTCGTGCTCGTTTACCCCTCGGTGAGCCTCAGCGACGGACGCACCGCGCAGCGCATGGCCGAAGAGGTGCGCCACCTGAAGCTCCCGGATGGCCGCGAGATCCACGCGAAGGGCGAGGCGCTCGTTCTCTCCGACATCCTCACGAGCATGGAGCAGGAGCTCCCGCTCATCTTCCTCCTCGCGTTCCTCCAGCAGCTCGTCGTGCTCTGGATCTTCATGGGGAGCTTCGGCCGAGCGATGCTGACGATCTTTCCGGCGGTCGTCACCATCCCGCTCTTGGCCGGATTCCTCGGGCTCTTCGGGCTCGAGTTCAACTACCTCAACGTCATCTTGCTGCCTGCCTTGCTAGGCATGGGCGAAGACGGCGGCGCGCATCTCGTCTCGCGCGTGAGTGCGGGAGAACCGCTCGGCGACGCGCTCGGTCATACGGCGCGCGCAACCTTCGGCGCAGGTCTCACCACCCTCTTCGGCTTCGGTTGCATGGTGATCGCTTCGCATCCGGGCCTTCGCATGTTCGGCGCCGTCGCGATTCTCGGTATCGCCATCAACATGGCGGTGTGCATCTTCTTCCTGCCGGCGTTGATGGCCATTCTCGAGCGCGGAAAGCGCTACTGGAAGGAGAGCCGCGGCGATCTCGCGAGCGTGCCTTCGGCCATCTATCACGCGCTCGCCGCACGCGAGGCGGAGCCTCCGCCTTCGCGTGACGGCGCGGAGTGAGGCCTACTTCTTCGCGGTGGTCGTCGTGCCCGCGTCGGCGTCGGCCTTCGGCGCGTCGGTCTTCGCTACGGGGGCACCGGCGTCGGCCTTGTCACCCGGCATGGCCGGCAGCTCGGTGACGTGCGGCATCAGTACGATCTCGATACGCCGGTTCTCTTTCCGACCGGCCTCGTTCGAGTTCTCGCGCACGGGCTCGTACTCGCTGTAACCGGCCGCAACGAGCCTCGCGGGCGGCATCCCCGACGCGATCATGTGCTGCGCCACGATGAGCGCGCGTGACGTGGAGAGGTCGAGGTTGTTCTTGAACGGCGACGGCGTGCCAACCGGAACGTTGTCGGTATGGCCGGCGACCATGAAGCGTCGGTCGGAGATGTGACGAAGAATGCCGGTGACCTCCTTGAGGGCATCTTTGCCTTCCTTCGAGAGATCTGCGCTACCCGACGCGAAGAGAACGCCGGCCGGCAACTTCACCACCATGCGGCCATGGCGGAGGGCGACCTCGAGCTTGCCGCTGTCGATCATCTTGCGGAACTTCTCGGTGAGAGCCTTGAACGCCTCGAGACGTTTCTCTGCCTCCTGATGTTCGGCGCGAAGCTCGTCGAGCTCGGCACGCGATGCGGTGAGCGCCGCGGTCGACTCGGCGCTCGCCTTGTCTTTCGCGTCGCGTTCGGCGTCGCGAGCTTTGGTGAGCTCGGAGACTTGCGCTTCGAGGGATTGGACGTCGTGGTCGCGCGAGTCGACCGTCTTCTTGGTTTGCCACGCGAAGGCACCCGCGCCGAGGGTGCTCGCCGCCAGCAGTGACACGAGGATGGCGTACTTGGACATGGCGCGAGAGAGAATGCACGGATCTGACGCTCACGTCACACGCGCATTTGCGTCGTACATCGACCGACGCAGTCACTCTGCGCGAGGCTCGGCTGCAAAGATCCGATCGCGCTCGAACGCGATCGCGTTCGCGATCACGATGCGCGCGAAGCTTGCAAGTACGCGGCGCACGCGGCGGCGTACTCGGCGGGAGACTTACCCACGAGTGCTTTGAAGTCGTGAATGAAGTGCGCTTGATCGAAGTATCCGAGTTCCACCGCGAGCTGCGCCCAGTCTCCGCTTCGACCTTGCGAAAGTCGTTCCGCAGCTTCGTGCACGCGAATTCGTTGGATGACCCATTTCGGACTCACGCCCACGTAACGCCTGAAAAGACGCTGCAGCGTGCGCTCGCTCACACCGAGTCGTTCGCACACTTCTTCGACGCGCTGGAGGTGCGTCTCTTCGAGAAGCAAATGAAGGACGCGACCGATCAAGGTGACGTTGGAGTCCTTCGGTGGGAGACGCTCGCGCAACATCGCTTCGACGATGGCAATTTGTCTGACCACCTCGGTCGTTCGAAGTACCTGCTTGGCAAGCGCCTTGCCGTCGATGCCGAAGAGCTCATCGAGACCTACGTTGCGACCGGTGAGATCGGAGGCCGACATTCGAATGAATGGTTGGAACGCACCCGGTCGGAACTTGATCCCGAAGACCGACCCCTTGCCTTCGAGCGTGCGATGGAAGCGAGCGTTGTGGACGCCCCACGCGCGCGTGTCGCCGTTCTCGCAGACGACGTTGACCGATGGATGCGGCAACGTCTGCGAGACGTACGGCGGCCGTCCGCGAAGGTCCCAGCGCACGATCCAGTAGCGCTCGACGAAGAAGTCGAGATCTTCGGAGGGAGCGTGCCGCGAGAGCTCGAAGTGGAGCTCGCCGGCCTTGGGATTGAGGATCCCTCGTTTGCTCGTGGTTGCGGGGCGCATGGCGTGTCGGGTTCTTACAATACCGCGTTCGGGGCCGGCTTCATCATGCCGCGCATGAGCAACGTGAAGCCGATTCCCCCTGGTTTTCATAGCCTGACCCCTGCGATCACGGTCGAGGGAGCCGCCGAAGCCATCGAGTTCTACCGTCGCGCTTTCGG
This sequence comes from Labilithrix luteola, assembly GCF_001263205.1. Lineage (GTDB taxonomy): Bacteria > Myxococcota_A > Polyangia > Polyangiales > Polyangiaceae > Labilithrix > Labilithrix luteola. Next base: position 2,499,416 of record NZ_CP012333.1, on the reverse strand, counting down.
CGCCGAAGAGCTTCGCCGCTTTGCAGGCGGCGGGAAGATCTTCCATGCCGAGATCCGCATCGGCGACTCGATCGTGATGCTCACCGATGCGATGCCCGAGTGGGGATTCAAGTCGCCGAAGCAGGTCGGCGGCATCTCTTCGTCGCTGATGTTCTACTGTCCGGACGCCGACGCCGTCTTCAAGCGCGCTGTCGAAGCAGGCGCAACCGTCGCCTCGCCGCTCGACAACGTGTTCTCGGGTCAGCGCTACGGCGCGGTGATCTGCCCGTGGGGCCATCGCTGGGCGATCGCCACGCAGCGCGAAGATCTGAGCGACGCCGAAGTCCAGAAGCGCATGGACGATTGGATGGCGTCGATTCCCAAGAAGGACTGAGCGTCTGATTCATCGACCGCCGAGGCGATTCAAATCGCTGGAGCCGCTTCGGCGCTCTCCTTCTTTTTCACGCCGAAGATTGCGCATAGCAGTCCCAGCGCAAGGAACAGCAAGCCGACGACGAACGTCAGGATGGTGCTGCCCAGCCGAAGTGGTCCCGACGTGATCAAACAGCTCGTGCCAGGGGCCGCTGGATCGTAATGGACGGTGACACGGCGAAATGCGCTGTACGCCATTGCCTGTCCAAGGGCATGGCTCTCGTTCGCGGTGTCCGTCACGTCATCGGCGAGGAACGAAATCACGTTGTTGGCGTACTTCGTTCCATCGACGGAATAGTCGTATTCGACCCTCGCCGAGCTCTCCGAGTAAAGGCCGACGAGCCAGGAGCTCTTTTCGAAAGACGAGTACGTTATCGTCCCGGAGGTGACCGGCCACTCGGGAGCCCGGTAGTGACGACGAATCGTTAGGCCTTCGTAGATGAAGAACGTCACGCCGAGGCCGATGAGAACCGCCCCAAGGATACCGAAGACGACTCGGTCGGACATGGCCCGGAATCATAGCACGCGCGCTGGAAGTTGCCGGCTCCTGCCCTGATCAATCAGGCGGTTGGTCCTGACACGCGACGACGTGATTGGCGAAGCCTCGGTCACTGCCGCTGATTCGCTTTGTGCATTCTACATCGTCGAACAATGGCGCCACGAAGATCTTCTCGCGGCGCCCGGCCAGTCAATCCGGCTCGGCGGCGGGATCGGTGAGGATCGCGCCGGTGAAGCGCGTGCGAAGATAGAAGCCGCGCGGCACCGTTGCGATCGCCTCGCCCTCGGCTCCCCAAGCAATCGTGCGCACTCGCCCATGCGCCGCCTTGGGCCTGACCTGCAGCCATCGACCGATGTGCGCGGTGACTTCTTCGATACGTCCGATGCCGATGAGCCCGACGACCTCGTCGAAGTCCGAGCGAAGGATGTCTTCCTGCATGGGCGTGGGCGACCAGAGCACAGGCTCACCGAATCTCCGCGCCCGCCACGACGCGCCCTCTTTGGCAATCAGCGGCACGAAGAGCACACGCGAGAGCTTGGCGCGGACCCACGACGTTTCCCACTCTTGCTCCTCCGCATCGGCGAGCGAGAGCGTGCATACGTACGTCGACTCGATGGGCGCGCCTTTGGCGTCGACGGGGATCGTCTTGAGCTCGATCTCGAGATCCGGAAAGTCGTGCACCTTGGCGCCGCCGCCCGTTGCTCCGAGCGCACGCTCGACGATGCCGCCGGGCATGCCCTTCGTCTTCACGGCGGTCCCGGTCGTATCGATCCCGAGCGCCACGGCCACGCTCCCGAGCTCCACACCGACCAGCGCCCTCGCCCTCGCCATGAGCTCCTCGGGCGAGCCCGGCGGCACGACCTCCCGCAACGCCTTCGGCCTCTGAAACTCCACGCGCCTTATCTGCCAGCGCCCTCGCATCGCGGCAAGCGCTTTGGCTTCCGTCCGCGCCTCACTTGTGACCGATGAAGCAGCCGAACGCGCCGTAGCAGATCTCGAGCGTGTCCCCCTTGCGCGTGAGCCGGAGGTGGAGCGGTCCATCGTTCGTGTCGACCTGCAGGTCTCCCTCGTCGTCTGCGCGCCACGGCTTGCCGCTCTTGTTGATGCTCTGGCTCTGCCAGCTATTCTTGTAATCGAGGTAGAGCGACAGATAGAGCTCGCGGTCCGCGTTCAAGCTGAAGGAGCCACGAAACGCGCCATGGATTGTGTCGTCGGCCGGCGGACGATCGATCGTCCAGCCGCCAACGAATGTCTCTTCGAGCGGAGTGAGGGCATCGACCTTGGTGGGACAAGTGCCGTCAGGAGGCGAGCCCGACCACGTGCGACCGTCCATCTTGATCTGGGTGCAACCGTTCGTGACCTCGATCTGTCGCGGCGTGCCATTGATGATGAGGGTGTTCGGAGCCTCGAACGACCAATCGAGTGCACGTTGCTCCAAGTCGACTCCGTACAAGTCGACATAGGCCGTGGCTCTGGACCAACGCCCCGCACCGCCGGTGTCGAATGTGTAGCTCTCGTCGTACGACGAGGCGCCACCCGACGAGCTCGTATGCCAAGCACCCACGAGCCAGGCTGGGTGGGCGGAGTCGTCCGTGCTGTCGCTGTCGCCGCTGCAAGCTGCGGTCGCAAGTGCAAGGGCAGTCGCGAAGACGATGGGGAGCCTCATACCGGGCGTATCGGCCGGCGCGCGTGTCGGTTGCGTACTTTCTTTGCGACCGCTCTCCGTTCACGCGAGCGCCGATGGCCACGCGTAAATACGCGCTTTGCATAGAGCCTCGAAGCCGAGGCGCTGACAGATCGGGGCGGAGGTGTCTTGCATCGCCCAGATCGTGGCGAGCGGCACGCCTCGCGAACGCATCTCCGTGATGCGCGCGGCGACCAGCGCTCGGTAAACGCCGAGGCCGCGGAACTTCGGCGCCACGCTGCTACCGAGGAAGTACTCGGAGCGAGCGCTCACCGGCCAGAGGGCGCCGGAGCCGGCGGGTTCGCCGTCGCAATAGGCCACGAAGAACTGGCAGTCGTTGTCGGGATCGGCGAGCGTGCGCTGCATGTCGGCGAGGAGCGAAGCTGCGGTCGCCGGGTCGTTGTTCCATCCGGCAGCGCTCGCGTGCACGTAGTCCACGACGTTGTGTAGTCCGACGCGCTCCACCGTGATTCTCGGCTCGATCGAGACGCTCACGCGCGAGACCTGGGCCGCCATCCCCACGAGCTCGGTTGGCACCATGCCATGGTTCGCCAGGATCTCGCCGAGGTCGGACGGCGCAGCGCTGGGACCAACACGCCAAGCGAAGTCCACACCGAGCGCGCGGTAATGCGCGATGACCTCGGAGATCCGACGCGGCGCCTCCTCGCGTGTCATCACCGACTCGACGACACGATTGTGCCAGCGCCCCTTCGACGACGGCGTGGTGATCTGGAACCAACCAGGCCGTTCGTCGACGACGCTATCGGGCCGCCGCCAGTTCGCCACTGCCGCCGCGCGCTCGAGCTCGTGCACCATGTCCGCGATGAAGTGATCTCGATCCTCTGCCACCTTCCGATACTACGAGGTCCGCGCTTCGAGTGAACCCTGCGCGGCCTTGTCGCCATCGCATCGCCGCGGTACCTCATGCGTCATGACGTACGTGCTCGCGATGGAGGGCTCCGAGGACGTGTCGGACCTCTTGGTCCGCCCGAAGGCTGCGCCGTCCGCCAAGCCATATTTCGGCCCGCAAGACGCCGTCGAATGGGTGATCGATATTGGCCCAAGGTTCGAAGGCACGTTCAGGCGCGCCGACATTCTGGGCGTGTTCGAGCGTGATTGGCGTCAGAAGAACGATTGGCCGACGATCTACGGTCGGGCGGTTGCTGACAAAGCATGGACGTATGTCGATGCGAGCAACGTCCCGGACGACTATGACCAACTTGCTCTCGGATTCGATTTCACACGGCTCGGCAAAGAATCGTTCACGGAATTTCGATTGAACGAAATCGTATTGGCCTGCGAGGCAGCGGCCAAGCTCCTTGGAGCAGGCAGCACGAAGGCTCGCTTGTCCGCGAGGGAGGCGCTCGCTCGGGCGCGAGAGTTGGACGAACTTCGCGACGAATACGATGACGCTCGCGCCGAGGTCCGGCTCCTCGCTCCCGAGGGGGAGACCTTCGATGGCAAGACGGTATGGGACGTGATGCAGTGCCTTGGGTTGCACTGGGGCGATATGGACATCTTCCACTGGGAAAATGAGGATGATTCCCGGGGAGATGATCACCTCTTCAGCGTGTGCTCCAGCACCAGCCCGGGGTATTTCATCCCCAATGAGATTGCCGACGATCGCGTGCATGTCGGCGATCTCATCTTCGCATTTTCGATTCCCCGGTCGGCCGATCCAGCGGTGGTTCTGGAGGGGATGCTGGCAGCCGCGACATATACCCAAACGCGACTGGGAGGCAGATTGGTCGATGGCAAGGAGACCGATCTCGACCGCGACGCCTTGAGAAAGCAGGTGGCGGAGGTCACCATTCGGCTCGTGAACGCCGGCTTCCCGCCAGGTCACCATCACACGATGGTGCTTCTCTGACACCGAAGCTCAATTCGGACTCACCAACTCAAGAAGATCACGTTGCCGGGGCGCTTCCACCGCGAGGGCCGGTGAGAGATCTCGACCCGCTCATCCGCGCTGAGTCCGATCGTGTGCCCGTGCTCGAGGACTGGGCCTGAATCGCATAGGTAGTGTGCCAAGTTGAACATGCGGTCGAGAACGTGGTCCGTCTGAGCGCGCGGCGCGATGGTTTCGATTTCCATGAGCCCGAAGGCCGTCATGCCCGTCGTTGCGAAGAACGAATCGTTCTTTCCCTCGGGTGTGACTCGGACCTCTAACCAGAGCCGGAGCGGCAAGTATTCACGTGTCGCCATGTCCGCCTGCTCGGCGAAGTCCACCGTGCTTCGGACTACGGCTCCGGCGCCCCAGTAAACCGCCGGTGCCTCCGCGGCGCGTGCGAAGGCTGCAACGATGGCGGTAAGGCGAAGGTTGGCTGCGAAGACGTCGCCATCGTCGGACTGCGTCGATACGACGAAGTGCGCGGGCGACGCTTTGCAGATCGGAGTAGCCTCGGGCCACCACCACGCCGTGGCGCAAGGACCTTCGAGCTGGGACCACGGGATCGGCATCGGCATCAGCCCGACGAACGACGGCTGCCCATCGACGTCCATCGCCCACATGGCGCCACCGGCGTGGTCGATCTTCACGTGGTGAGTCTTCGCGAGCTCGCGCCGAACCGCTTCGGGGGCGGGCATCCGCGGCTCGCGAGCAAGGATCATCGCCATGACTTTGCAGGGAGAGGCGATGCCTTGACCCATGAAGAGGTTGCTCACGGAGCCAGCCTCGCCGTGTCCAAGGCGTGCTGCAAGCGTAGCGCTCAGCCCGCTACTGCGGTTGAGTCACGCGGGGCCCAGCGCCGAAGTCGAGTCGGAGCGTGCGTCACGAACGGGCCTTCGCGATGAGCGGTTCGCCGATGAGCGGGAGATCTCACTCTGGTGACTCATTCCCGCGTGCCCCGTCGATCGGTCTTCGGAAGCCCGCGGCGTGAGACGAGAAGGCGGGGCGAACCCGTTCACATGGTAGCTTTTGAGCTATGCCGATCACGTTTGCTGTCGATGATGTGCGCATGGCGACCGAGCCGCGGCCTACTCGCCGATTCGGCGACGTGATCGGCGAAGGGGCCATTTGCGTGGGCGCCGACCGTGACGCTCGGGTCGTGGAGTTGCCGGCCGTGCATCCCCTGCTTGGTGCCGTGCACCTTGCTTTCGCCGAGCACCGACCTCTCGTGCTCTCGCCGGACGCCATCTGGTTGACGATCGCTCAAGGCGTGGCGCAGCATGTTCGTCTCAACGCGGAGGCGTTGCGTCCACGCCTCGTTCGCCACACTGGTCGCGAGGCGATCAAGGTGGACTGGCTGGGCGAGTTGCCGACCACGCATGACGCGTGGCGAGACATCATCGACGCGTTTCGAGAGAAGGTTGCCGAGCATACGGGGCCGGGGTTGGCGCGCCTCCTCGTTTGCGATTTCTCGACGAGCACCGACGTCGACCGCATCGCCAGCGAGATTGTCCTCATGGACGCGGTCTCTCCGTATTTTGATTTCTTCGTTGCGTGCGTGTGCGGGATTCCGGAGGTCACGCTCACGGGAACGCCCGAGGACTGGCGAAAAATTCGCGAGCGTATCGACGTCATCGAGGAGCTCGAGCTTCGCCAGTGGGCGCGATCGTTGAAGCCCATCGCAGATGAATTCGTTCGCGCTTCGGAGGGCCGGCCCGACGTTGCAATGTGGCGGCGTATCTACAAGCCACGCAAGGCATACGGCTGGAAGCGCATAACCGGATGGGTGGCGCGACTCTTCCCATACGTGAAGTCCGCGGGCACGGTCTCGGTCCCAAATCCATTGCTGGCGCTCCGCCTCTCGCAACCGGACGACACTGGCTCGCCGAACGAGTGGTACAACGGTCCCGGGATCGCGCTGGAAGACGCGCCATGTGGCCCTTCTTCGATGCTCGTTCGTGTGGAGGACTTGATCGGTGGTCGCACGGAGGAGCTCGAGGCGAGCGGAGGTTTGATGGGCATCGAGCAAGACGAGCACGGCGCCCTCCGGCCAGTGTCCGCCTATGTCATTCGACGTCCAGAGGCGAGCATCTTGGATGTCGCGGATCGGATCGTTCGCGAGCATCGATATACTGTCGACGAACGCGATCCACTTCGGAGCTTGGTCGCTGGGACAGCCGAGCAGATCGCTCTGGCCGAACGGATCGGAACGGCGACCCTCGCGTTCTCGGGTGAACGCACGTGGCGGCTTCGAGGGCGGCGCGACCGCGAACTCGTCGACGTGAAGTTGTCCGATGGCACGACGGAATTAATCCAACGCTGGTTGGACTTGCCGAACGGCCTGTTTCTCGCTCACGCATTGACCAGGAAGGGCAGCGCCTACGTGCTCGGCGACGAGCGGTTTCTCGTGCGGCCCCCGCCTCTGGAGGGCACTGACCCGGTCACGGGGCTTTCGTACGCGCATCCTCCGATCGAGGTCTGGCCGAAACGACTCGAGACGACCCAATGGGCACAGGATGTTCCGGTCGTCGGCTCCTCACTCGCCGCCATCCTTCTCCACGCGCTCGAACACGACGGCGAGCTGCCACCCCGAGCTCCATCGACCTTGGACGACCACGCGGTAATTCCGATTGTCCCGCAACGCGAACCGCCCGCTCGGGATCCCCGTTCTGCTTAGAGGGTCGACGTCACGGGCGAATCGTCTGCCTAGAGTCTGGGCCGTGCGATGACGTCATTCTCGCGCGGCAGCCAATGCGGCTGCGTCAGGCTCGGGGAGTCGCAGTCCTCGCTGGGCGCTGGAATGAAAATGGCTTCGCGCATGTTTCGGAGTGGTGAAGCTCCTCTTCGTGGAGAATCATCGGGTGTTCGCGCAGACGGTCATCGACCAGTTCTTGGCGAATCACGAGGTCGTTCTCGTGACGACGATTGCCGAGGCTAAACGTCGATTGTCACACGCGTTCGACGCGGTACTCGTGGATTACGACCTGCCGGACGGAAAAGGTACGGAGGTCGTGCGCGCACTCCGTGCCATCGGCTTTGGAGGAAAGATCGTGGCGGTGTCTTCGAGGGAAGAGGGCAACGAGGAGCTCCGGAGCGCGGGGGCGACGGCCATCTGCTCGAAGAAGGACTTCCGTGCGATAGGCGCTGCGCTGCGCTGACCGCGGCCTAGGCGTCGCGATTGTGACCGTTCGCCGGAAGGAGCGGGGGTTGCGCGAGGAAGCGGGGATTCGTTCCCCGATGCTTTTGAGCGCTATGGACCAAGAACGGGTGGCACAGATAGACCGTGCCGGCTTCGCCCGTCGCATGGACTTCGGGGCAATGCGCGGTTTCGTCGAAGCCATTTGCAGCGAGCTCGCGGAGCGTAAGGCCCGCTTCGCCGGCGGGAGCGAGCTGTCGGGCGATGTCTCGATGCGAGCCGACGCGAATGCGTGTGGGCGCGTCGTCGGGGCCGACATCGGAGAAGAGGAAGAGCATCAAGAGCGCGCGGCCTTTGGAGTGGACGTTCACGCGCCAATCCATGAAGTCCGGCGCGTCGTAGCCGAAGCTCGCGTCGACGTGCCAGCCGTCGTCGCCCGGCTCGATTGCCGAGGGGAAGCGAACAGGGAAGGTGCCCACCGCCGCGCAGCGCTGCCAGCGCCCCGCGCCGACGAGAAGATCGAACGCGTCATGGAGAATCGGCGTATTCGCGGCGGCGACGAAGGGCTCTTGCGAATACATGCCGAGTCGAATGACCGGCTTCGTCCACGTGGAAGGAGCGTTCGGATTGCAGCCCGTGTCCTTCCACAAGATCGAACGCGCTTCCTCCGCGAGCGCTCGCGGAAAGGCGTTCTCGATTTTGACGAATCCTTCGTCGACCCAAACACTCTTCGAAACAGGTGACACGACAGACCTCCACGCGCAGCCAACCCGCCCGGATTCCGAGCGAGTTGGCAAAACCTCTTCCACGCCCAGCGACCGAGCGAAACGCTCAGACTAGGAAGACGGTCGACGCGAAATAGAGAGTCTTCATCACGCGCACCAATCCTAGCGCACGCGATCGCGCTGGCAAGCGCTCCTTCAGCCGACCTTCACCGGCCCGTGGTCGTCGCAATGGCCGTTGTGTGCATGGTGCATGTGACCGTCGACCAGGTAATCGACGTGGTCGCCGTGCGGAATGGCCTCGTGCCCGCAGTTCGCGCCGTGCACGTGGTCCTTCGAGTGGCCCGTGCAGGCATGGGAAGGCGTGCAGGCGGCCGGGTTCTTCGCGCTGACGGAGACGACGTGCTCGTCGACGTGATCGCCGTGTGGATGATGCATGTGGCCGTCGTGGAGGTAGTCCGTGTGGCCCTCGTGCTCGATGGCCTTGTGTCCGCAGCTCGGACCGTGCGTGTGCGTATGGGTTCCGTGCGTCTGGTGCATGCTCATCGTTCTTCCCCCTTCACCGGCTTGCCGAACCATTCGACATCGGCGAGCGTAGGAAAGCTAGGCACGACGATCGTTTCGTCGATCGAGTTTCGTGCGCGACGCGTGCACGTCGCAGCGGCTCAATGCGCTTGCACGGTGTCGCGATAGGCCTCGGCCCAGCGGTGGGCGAACATCGCGATCGACTCGCCATTGGCACGCGCTCGCCAGTTCTCGGCGAGCCAGTTCAACGCGGGTTCCTCGACGGCCAGGGCCGACTTACGCATCGCCGAGACATGCTTCGGCGCCCACGCCGTTACGGTCGCAGCGACGGCATGGATGGCAGTGAGCTGCCACGCGCGATCGGCCTCGCGCGGTGAGAGCTCGCTCGCGAGCGCGGTGGCGAATGCGCTCTTCGAGCGGAGCGAGAGGGTAGCGAGCGTGAGCACGCAATCGATGACGCGGGCGTCGCGCAATTTCGGCTCCTCGCCACGCGTGCCGACGAAACAGGAGCCACGTGCCGAGAGCGCCACCGGCACGAGCGCCTCGCGGCCCACGTCGGGCGTCTGGGAGACGACCGGCACCGTGGCTCCGCTCTCCGGCCAGGCAATGCCCAGATCTTTGCTCAAGCGCATGACGAGAGGCTCGAGCTCGACGCCCATGGCGGCCCGGCTCGCGTCGATGCCGGCCTGGGCAACGTCGGCCCGCGTCGTCCATTCCCGAGCGACGAACATGGGCAGCGCCGCGTCGAAGCTCGGGCCGAATGGAGTTTGACCGAGTGCGTCATGGGCGCAGCGATCGGTGTCGCAATCGGCAATGGCCCTCAGGCTCGTGGCGAGCAGATCGTCGCGCACGTCGTCGCGGAGGGCTCGGGCATAGGGCTTTCGTGAGGCTTCGAGGTCAGCGTCGGGAAGCGGTTCGGACGAGCGCGCCGCGGCCGCGAGCCAGGCATGGAGCTCGGCGTAGCTCGTGGCGCGAAGCGTGATCCTCGGGAGGTTGACCACCATCGTGCGAGGTGGAGGCTCGCGCGGGCGAGGTGGTGGAGGTGGGGCCGAGCCGCACCCGACGATTGCGCCGGCAAATGCAAGTCCGACGAGCGCGACCGTGACGGCCCGGAAACGTGAGGCCAGACCCGACGGCCCCGATGCGAGGACGCAGGCAATGAACGTCTCGGTCGTCGTAGCGCTTGCACGGACCAACGGTCGCATCGTATGCCCGCTATCCATGATGCACGGAGCGCTCGAAGACATCACCAAGGCCGTCGGAGATACCCCCATCGTCCGTTTGAATCGGGTGACGGAGGGCCTGCCGCCTGGCGTCGAGATCTACGTGAAGTGCGAGTACCTCAACCCGGGCGGTAGCCACAAGGACCGTCTCGCGTGGAACCTTCTCCGCCGTGCGGAAGAGGCGGGGCTCAAGCCGGGCGGCACGATCGTCGAGGCCACCAGCGGTAACACGGGCGCCTCGCTCGCGCTGCTCGCCGCGATCCGCGGCTACAAGTGCATCTTCGTCATGCCGGACAAGATGAGCCAGGAGAAGGTTTCGCACCTCCGGGCGTTCGGCGCGAAGGTCGTCATGTGCCCCACGGCCGTCGATGCCGACGACCCGCGCAGCTACTACAAGGTCTCGCGCCGCATCGCCGACGAGACCCCGAACTCGTTCTACGCGAACCAGTACCACAACCCCGCGAACCCCGAGGCGCACTACCTCTCGACGGGTCCGGAGATCTGGAAGCAGACGAAGGGTGACTTCGACGTGTTCGTCGCCGGCCTCGGCACGGGCGGCACCGTCAGCGGCACCGGCAAGTTCCTCAAGGAGAAGAAGTCGGACATCACCGTCGTCGGTGTCGATCCGGTCGGCTCGCTCTACTACGACTTCGTCAAGACGGGCCGCGTCACCAAGCCCTTCTCGTACAAGGTCGAAGGCATCGGCGAGGACTTCTTCCCCTCGACGATGAACCTCAAGATCCTCGACGACATCGTTCGCGTCGACGACAAGGAGTGCTTCCTCATGACGCGCGACATGACGCGTCTCGAGGGCCTCTTCGTCGGTGGCTCGGGCGGCGCGGCCGTCGCGGGCGCCATCAAGTGGGCGAAGACCAACGCCAGCAAGCTCGCCAAGGCGAAGAAGGGACCGATCAAGATCCTCGTCTTCCTCTGCGACGCGGGCGGCAAGTATGTCTCGAAGATCTTCAACGACGACTGGATGCGCGAGAACGGCTTCCTCGACGAGGAGCCGGGCATCGGCACCGTCGCGGACATCCTGCACCTCCGCGGCAAGCGCAAGATCGTCACCACGCCTTCGAACGCGAAGGTGAAGGACGTCATCGCGACGCTCAAGCAGCTCGGCATCAGCCAGCTCCCCGTCGTCGACAAGGGCAAGCTCCAGGGCGTCGTCGGTGAAGTCGACCTCCTCCGCCACCTCGTGGGCGGCACGCGCTCGGCCAGTTCGACCATCAAGGAGCTCGTCGAGAGCGACTACGCGACGGTCACGCCGGACACGAAGCTCGAGCTCCTCCAGGGCGTGCTCGCCGATGCGCGCGCCGCCATCGTCATGGAGCGCGACGCGGTCGTCGGCATCGTCACGAAGATCGACCTCATCGAGTACCTCGCCAAGAAGGGCGCCGAAGCGCTCACCGCGAAGGGCAAGGCGCCCAAGGCGAAGGCCTCGAAGCCCGCGCCGCGCGCGACCACGAAGAAGGTCGGCAAGAAGGCCAACGGCGCTCGCGAGAAGCGCGCCTGATCGACGACTAGTCGAAGGAGCGGCGTGCGCCTCCCGGTTCGGGACGGTGTCACGCCGCTCGGCGTTTTGTGCTCGTTTTCGTGCTCGTTGGCGACGCGCTCACACGCGACCCCGAACGAGCGAGACGAGCGAGAAGCGCGTCAGCCCGGCGCGAGGTACGGCATGTCGACCCAGTGCTGCTGGCCGTCGGGGAAGACGACGAGATGCATCGAGCCGTTGGCTTGCTGCACTGTGCCCGGATAGCGACGGCCATCGGACCACGTCACCTGGACGCGTGAGCCAGGCGCGTATCCGTACCCGTAATTCGGCGGCGGCATCGGCTGCGCACCATAGCCGTAGGGATACGGAGCGGGAGCCGCGGCCTGCGGGTAATGAGGCTGCGGATAGGGCTGCTGGGGATAGGGCTGCTGCGCGTACGGCGCGGGCGCGGGCGCAACGTAGGGCGCGGGCGCAGGTGCCGGCATCGGCACGTGAGGCATAGGCGCGGGCATCGGCTGGGCGACGACAGGAGCGGGAGCCGGCGCGAGAACGGGCGCGGGCGCGGGAGCCGGCACCGACATCGGTTGTACGACCGCCGGTGCGGGCGAGGGCTCCGGCGGCTTCGGCATGGCCTGCGGGAAGGCCGCCATGACCTTCGTGCCGCCCTGATGAGGCTCCGGCTCCACGGTGCTGCGCGGACCTTCTACGGGCGGCACGAACGCCGTGTTCGGCATGAGCATCGTGCCCGCGATCGGCGTCTTCGTGGGGCCCTCGAGCGGTGGCTTGGACGGGCGCGGAGGGAGCGGCGGCGGCTTGCTCGTGCGCGCCGTTTGACCCTGCGTTGGGGCCGGTGCTCCCGTGTTTCGAGACGCGGCGATCTCGTCGAGTGCGTTGCGACCCGAGACGACGTTGCTCACCGCGAGCGGCGAGACGGGGAGGGAACAGGCGCTGCCTCGATGACGGGAGCCGCCGGATTACCCGCTGCGGGAGCTGTGGGGAGTGGCGCGCCGACGCCCGGCGAGGGGCTCGATGCGGGCGGCGGGTGGATGATCGGGAGAGCGGCCGGGGCGGACCGTAGTCGGACACACGGTCCTTCGGGATGGCGGTCTGCGCGAACGGATTCACCTGCGAGGGAACGGGCGGCGCAGCGCCGTAGGCGATCGAAGGGGCCGAGCCTGCGGCGGGGACGCTCGTGAGAGCCGGCGGAACCGCCGCGAGAGAAGAACCCGTGGATCGAAGGTCGACAGCGGGCGCTCCGCACGCGGTGCAGAACTTCCGCGACCCGATCAGCTCGGCGCCGCACTTCGCGCAGTGAATCATCGAGGGATCCATGTTGAGTCAGCTCCACGAGCGACACAAGCGCCGGCGCACCTTCAGGTCTTCCCGCCGGCCGGCCGACGGCGTTTCCCGCCCAGCCGGTAGACACAAAGCTCGGCCGGAAAGCCACCCATATCGACCGTCACGCTTCCTTCGACGGTGAACCCCTCCTGCTCGGCGCGCGCCTGGATCTTCCGTGCCTCGGGGAGGGTCCACACGATGGCGCCCCCCGGGACGAGCACCTTGGCGGCGTGGCTCACGAAGCGTTCGAGGAGATCCGTGTGGGCCCCGCGCTGAACGCGCCGTCCCATCGGCGGATTGGTGATGATGAGCGTGACGCGCGAAGGCTGGAAGGTGAGGGCGTCGGCGCGGTGGAGAGTCGCCGTCACGCCGGCGTTCTCGAGGTTTTTCCGTGCCGCCGCGAGAGCCTCGTCTTCGATGTCGGTCCCGAACAGTGCCTTGGCAGGACCGAGGCGAGCGCGCTCGACGAGCTCCGCACCTGCGCCCACGAACGGGTCCCAGACCACGTCGTCGTCCGAGCGAGGGGCGACGCGTGCGAGCGCCGCTGCGATCGTCGGATGGGACGACGCCGGAACGACGCCGGTTCGGTAAGCGAAGCGTTCGTCCGTGAAGCCTCGCGGCACGAGCTCGATGGAGAGCTTGCCGTCACGGTCGTCGACGACGACCTCCCACGTGCTGTCCGTCGGATCGTTCACGAGCGTCTTCGTTCGTTCGCGCACGAGCTCCGCACAGCGCCAGGCGAGCGCGCGGCGATGCCCGCCCTGCGCCCAGGCAAGACGGAAGCGGATAGGCGCACCGCCCGTCTTCGTGAAGGTCTCGAAGAGTGACGTGGCCTCGCGAGCGAGGAGCGTCTCGACGATCGATTCGGCGAGATCATCGCGACGAACGACGCGCGCGAGCGGAAAGCCAACGTGCGTCGCCGTGCGAATGGCGGCGGCGCTCGCGAGTGGGCCGTCGAGCGTGGCCTCGACGACGCCGGGGCCGCGCAGCTCCGGCTTCCACACCCGTCCGAGCTCCTCGGCGACGATGCCTTCGAGGCCCGCGCGCGTGTGAAAGCGAATGGGGGCGTTACGCGATGCCGACAGATCGATTCTGCCGGGGTTCTCGCGCGCGGCTGCGCGCTCGATCATCACGGCTGCGCGGCTCGCGACCTTGTCGGGCGTGCCCTGGGAGATCTTCGCGAGAGCCTCGCGCGACCCGATCTTGCCGAGCGCCTCGGTGAGCGCGCGTCGATCGTCGTCGCCCTCTGCCGCGTCCCACGCTTCGAGGAGCGCCTTTTCGGTGCTCGCGGCTTCGCTCTTCGTGCGGGGCTTCAGCTTGCCGAGCGAGCGTGCCGCCGTGCGACGCGTCTTCGGATCGGCATCGCGAAGCGCACCGAGCAGCCACGCGCGCACGGCATCTTCGACTGCGCCGCCCGTTGCGAGTCGCCCCACGAGCTTTGCCAGTCGCCCGCGTGCCGGGCGCGTCGCGGCGGTGGCGGCCGCGGTCACCGTCTCGACGACGCGTGCTCGGTACTGCGTCTCGATGCGGAGCACCGCACGCTCGACGGCCGTGGCGAGCTCTTCGTCGTCGGTACCGATGAGCTCGAGCAGCTTGGGCAAATCACGCACGGAGGGCGTGAAGCCGGGATCTCGTACGCGCGAGGTGAGCGGGACCTCACCCGTGGAAGGCGCCATGATCACCTTGGCTTACACGACTTCGCGAGCGGGCGTAACCGGCGCGAGGGCTCGCGCGTATTCTCCCCGTGAGCCGGATAGACTTCAGGTCACCGTCGGGAGTTCCCTCGTGAGCCGTTCCCAGCCAGATCGCGAGGATAAGAGCCTCGAAAGCCTCCTCGAACGCCAACTCGAGCCCTCGATGGGGCGACGGCGTTTCCTCCGCGGGGCACTCGCCGCCGGTACGGCCGTGGTCGCCCTGGGCGGCGCGACGTACGTGCTGGCGAGCGAGGAAGACGAGAAGCGGGCGCGGGCGACGTTGCGCCCCGACGGTCGACCCCGCTTGCCGCCGAACCAGTACCTCCTGAAGCGCATCCGTCCGATGGGCGGCTCCGAAGGCGATCCGAGCCCAGGGGCCTGGCGCCTCAAGGTGTACGGCGAGGTCGAGGCGCCGTTCACGATCGACTTCAAGGAGCTGCTTGCGATGACGCAGGTCGAACAGATCTGCGACGTGCATTGCGTGACGAAGTGGACGTGCCTCGACAGCAAGTGGACGGGCGTGAAGCTCGCCGAGCTCGCCGCGCGTGCGAAGCCGAAGCCGAGTGCGCGTCACGTCATCTTCGAAGCCGCCGAGGGCTACACGTCGAACGTGCCCATTCGCGAAGCGCTCGCGCCGAACGTGCTCATCGCGCACAAGTACGAAGGCCAGCCTCTTGCCCGCGCCCACGGCGCGCCGGTTCGCGCGGTCGTACCCGATCTCTATTTCTGGAAGAGCGCCAAGTGGCTGACCGGCATTCGGTTCGTCACCGCCGACAAGCCCGGTTACTGGGAGACGCGCGGCTATCACAACCATGCCGATCCTTGGAAAGAGGAGCGCTATGGCTGACGCCAAGCCGAAGAAGGCACTCTGGCGTCCGTGGATTCGCGCGCTTCATCGTGACATCGGGTACGTGGCCGTCGGCCTGACCTTCATCTACGCGATGTCCGGGCTCGCGGTGAATCACGTCACCGATTGGTCCGACGGCGATCCGAGCTTCAAGAACTACCAAGCAACCCATGAGCTCGGCGCGCTCGCCTCGCTCGGCAGCGACGAGGCCATCGCCGACGCCGTTCGCCAGAAGCTGTCGATCAAGGAGACGCCGCGCGAGGTGTATCGAGCCTCGCCCGAGGAGCTCGAGATCACCTTCGACAAGCGAAGCCTCCACGTGAACCCGGTCACGGGGCATGTCATCGACGACGGACAGAAGCCGCGCTTCATCCTGCGCTTCGCGAACTGGCTGCACCTCAACCGAGGCAAGAAGGCCTGGACGTACGTGGCCGACGCTTACGCGGCCGGGCTTCTCCTTCTCGCCACGAGCGGCATGTTCATGATCGCCGGCAAGAAGGGCTTCTTCGGCCGAGGCGCGCTCCTCGTCGGCCTCGGCATCGCCATCCCGGTCATCTACATCGCCCTCGCAGGACCGTAGAGCGGCCGCGGGGGCGCTTCAGCTTTACGAGGGCCGCGGCCCGTGCGATGGCGGAGCGCGATGGACCCGCAGCAGATGCTCTCCGCCCCCGTGGACGACGGCAAGATCGACGACTTTCTCGACGAGCTCGGGATGGATCGCACCTGGGCCGAGGGCTATCTCACGGGCCTTCTGAGCGGTCCGGAGCTGATTCCGGTCAACGTCTGGATCAACGAGTTCGTCGACGACGAGACGTTCGCCAACATCGATACCGCCAACGAGGGCCTGCAGACCCTCATGGCGCTCTACAACGACGTCAACACGCGGCTCCGGGAATCGATCGACTCGCTCGTTCCCGACGAGGACGCGGTCGAAGCCTGCGAGGACTTCTGCAGTGGCTACGTCGCCGGCGCGAATTTGCACGCCTCGTGGAAGCGCGACGAGGCGGCGTACATGCTCGTCTTCGTCTTCGCGATCATTGCCGACGAAGTGGGCGAAGACCTTCTTCGTGACGCGAAGGGCGACGTCATTGAAGATCCCGAGGCCTGGCGCGCCAAGCATCGCGCGAACCTCCTCGAGTACGTCACGGACCTCCGCGACTACTGGAAGGAGCGACGCGTCCCGACGCGCCGCACGGAGGCCAAGGTCGGTCGAAACGACCCTTGCCCGTGCGGCAGCGGCAAGAAGTTCAAAAAGTGCTGCGGCCAGTGACCGGTTCGCAGCGCTTCAGGCGATACTGACGGCGGCGTGCTTGCCCGCGTTGAGAACCAGGTCGGTCGGCAGAACGTCGACCGCGGCGAAGTCCGGAAGGTTCTCGACCTTCGCGTAGAGCGGAGCGAAGTCGGGGCGCGTCGCCGCGAAGAGCGACTCGAAGTCGTCGATGACGAAGTACGTCTGCTGGTAGGTGTCGATCCGGAACTGCGTGCGCATCACGCGTTCGAGGTCGAAGCCGATGCGGTTCGGGTTGTTCGACTCGAGGCAGTAGATCGACTCGCCCTTCGAGCTGACGATGCCGGCGCCGTAGATGCGCAGGCCCTCGGGGCGACGAATCAGGCCGAATTCGACCGTGTACCAGTAGAGGCGCGTCAGACGCTTGAGGGCGTCGGCGCCGATCTTGGCCGCCTTCACGCCACCGCAGCCGTACGCGTGCATGTAGTCCGCGAACACCGGCTCGAGGAGCAGCGGCACGTGCCCGAAGAGGTCGTGGAAGAGGTCGGGCTCGGACAGATAGTCGAGCTGCTCCTTCTTGCGGATCCACCAGGTCACCGGGAAGCGACGCTGCGAGAGGTGGCCGAAGAACACGTCGTCGGGGAGCAGGCCCTCGACGCCGATGAGCTCCCAGCCCGTGGCCTTCTTGAGGGTGACGTTGAGCTCGTCGAACTTCGGAATGGCGTGCTCGCTCATCCCGAAGCGCTCCTGGTTCACCAGCAGCTCGTTGCAAGCCCGGCCAGGGAGCAGCTCCCGCTGGCGCTTGAACAGCGTGGCCCAGACCTCGTGGTCATCCCGGGTGTAGTTCGACCAGGATTGATCGACGGTTCCGGTTGCATAAATCGGCGTGAATCCACGGTCCGACTTGGTGTGCTCGACGCGGCGGGGGGTGCTGCTGTTGCTCACTGTCAAAAGTATGAAACATCCTTGGAGCAACGTTCTTGCGTTGTGACGCCCTAATGGCGAACAAAGCACGAAGATTGCGCCAAAGGTCGTTTTTGGAGTGAAACATGGCCAAGCATCATCTCGATGACATCGACCTGCGCATGCTCGAGATCCTCCAGCGCGAGGGGCGGATCAGTAATGCTGAGCTTGCAGAGCGGGTCCACCTGTCGCCGGCGCCCTGCCTCCGCAGGCTCCAGCGCCTCGAGGCGGAGGGCTTCATCGAGCGCTACCAGGCAAGGCTCGACCCTCGAAAGGTAGGGCTCGGCCTACAGGCCTTCGTCCGCGTCCAGCTCGAGAAGCACGACGCGAAGACCGTCGAGAAGTTCAGTCAGCACGTGATGCGCTGGAGCGAAGTCGTGGCCTGCTTCGCCCTGACCGGCGACCTCGACTACCTGCTCCACGTCTACGTGGCCGACCTCGACGACTTCGCCCGCTTCATGAACAAGGTCCTCAACGCGGGCACCGTCGCCGACATCAATTCGAGCTTCGTCCTCAACACGGTCAAGCAGGTCAGCGCCCTGCCGCTCGCCTCCCCCGACACGGACGAAGAAAAACCAAAGCGCCGCGCGTCGCGCAATGGGCGCTCGCCGGGCTCCGACTCCTGAGGTTCGGCGACCGACGCCGACCTTGAATTCGGCAGCTCTCGACCCGCGCTACGACGCCGCCGAAACGGACGGTGTCGTGGCATCGAGTCGGGCGCGTCTCGAAGGAGAAGTCTGACCGGTTAGGCCTTTTTCTCGCCACGGGGCTTCGCGGCCCGTTTCCGGTGCTGCGCCAATTACCGGCCCTCGAGTGATCGCAGTGTCGCGAACGCGCGGCCATCCGCCCGGGTGCGCGTTTCTCCCTCCGCGAGTCAACGGCACGTGGCGTGAAATATCTGGTCGGGTCATGCCGATGTCCACTGCTGAGTTTTCGCATCGCCTAGCCCGCATTGCGAGACTCCTCGCCACGGCCATGTGCGCGGGGACGCTGGTGGCCTGCGGGAACGTGGACGGGGTCTCGAGCACGGAAGCGCCGGGAACGGTGGGAACGGCCTCTCCCGACTTTGCGAGCGCAGTCGCCACACTCGTGGACTTCGCGTGGAGCGGCGAGCTTCTGAGCGATACAGACGATCCGGGTGTCGTTCGCCAGCTCATCCAAACGCAGGTTCTCTACAGCGTGGGTATTCTGAATGGCGATCTGTCGGTCGGTCGTTACGAACGATTGGATATATCGGATATTAGGATAAGCCCTGCCGCGCAAGGGGGGTATCGCGTTGCGTACCGCGCGAGTTTGCCCGTGGCGTGGGGAAATGGCGCGACGCCACCGTCGAGCTACCCGATGACGTTCCCCGTCCGCGTCGACGCCTCGGCACAGCAGCAATTCACACGTCGGTACGGTGCGAAGTGCGTGTCCTCCGACGGAGGGGACTTGAGCGCAGCTACGCAAGGTGAAGTTGGTGTGATGTTTTTGTTCTATCGCCCGAGCCAAGAAGGCTGCGTCCTTGCCCCCGAGGACGTGACAAAAACCACGGCGACGACGCGCGTCTCGGCGGAAAATACGGTGGGAAAATATCCGGAGTACGACCTCGTGTGGCGCGACCGAGCGCTCGAGGTCGTGGCGGTCTTCGGCTTCGAGGCGAACCCAACGCCCCAGGACGCCGGCCAGCATGCCTACGAGCAATTCCTCGACGCGACGACCGCGTTCCTGACAAGCCTCCAACCCGATGCTTCGAAGCGAGCCTTTATTCGCGGCACGCGGGAGGATGGTGCGCCGCTCGCCGTGCTGGAAGCCGAGCTCCCGAGCGGGCTTCGCGTTCGTGTGAACACTACGCGTGTGGGCACGTGGCTAGACAGTGAAGGCCCCGCATTCGATGCCTGGTACGAGCGGGTGACGCCCCGTGCTGATCTCGTGTTCTACAGCGGCCACTCCGGGCAAGGCGGCAACGTCCGCGCGCTCATGAATCGCGGAACGTTTGTCTCTAGCCAATACCTGCTCTGGGTAGTCAATGGCTGCGATACCCTCGCGTACATCGACCGCACGCTCGCTGATCGGCGCGCGCTGCTCAATCCCGACGATCCGTCGGGCACGAAGTACATGGACACGGTAAGCAACGCGCTTGGTTCGTGGTTCCGTGAGGGCGACCAGACGGGGATGCGCCTCGTGCAGGAGCTCGTTACGGGCGGGCTCGAGCCCTCGCGTTCCAAGAGCTACCAGGAGATCTTTGCCGGCGTCGACCGCGACCAGATCATCGTCGTGACGGGCGAGGAGGACAATGTCTTCCAACCGGAGACCGGTGCGGGCCCGCCCTCCGTGCCCACCCCGCAGGATCCGCCCTCGCGCGAGGGGACACCCGCCGGGCCGGGGGCCCTGGATCCCAAGGTCGAGAACAGCGACGATGGCGGCTGTGCGACGGGCCGGAGCTCGCGCTCTCCCGCGGACCTCGGCACTGCATTCGCCGTCATCGCTGTTAGCGTTCTTCTCGCCCGCCGCGCACTGCGCGGGGAGGGGCGCAGCATATGCCGGGCCGCGCCGCCGGCGCCTGCTACCAAGTGACCGCGTCGAGATAGGCCGTGCCGGTCCACGCACTGGAGGACGGCGAACTCGATACCGATCGAGTCGAGCGCTGCCGCGTTCGACGGCACGGTGATGGAGATGGTGTTCCACGCATCGGCCGTGAGCTGCCCGATCGACCGCTCTACGCCAGTCTAAGCCCATCCTCCGAGATGAGACCGCTCGTACAGCCATAGGCAATGAGAGCCGTGGCCCCAATCGCCACACCAGCGCTGCGCTTCGTGAATCGATTCGAATGCATCCCTGGTTCTCCTTGAGAGCGCGCATGGCCAGAAGGTGTTGGCATGGCAGTGTGCATTCGGAAACGGAACCCGTCATTCGTCAAACAACGTGAATGGCGGACGTGAGCGGAGAGGGCGCCACGACGGACGCCCTCTCCGTCGTCAAGTCACCAGCTCTTGCCGCCGCCCTCGTTGGGATTGCCGGCGTCGGTCGTTACGCCCGCATCGGTGGGCGTGCCTGCGTCAGGCGCGCACTGCGCTTGGTTGTCCTCGCAGGAGGTCGATTGATTAAGGGAGCCAACCGCGTCGCAAGCGAGGCCACACAGACCCTGCTCCGCTTCGAACCCACACAGGACCACGCTGCAGAACTGGAAGCGGTCTCCGTTCTCGCAGACGCACGAGAAGAAGGTCGGTCCGGGCGGTGTGATGAGTGGCGTCGCGTTGTCGCCGGTGGCCTCGGGCGGCGGCGCTGACGTCGTACAGCCACAGGCGATCAGGGCGGCCCCAATCGCCACACCCGCGCTGAGCTTCGCAAGTCGATTCGAATGCATTCCGGTTCTCCTTGCTCGCGTGCGCGCGCCACCATTCATTGGCAAACGCGCATCGCAAGGTGACAAACCCTGCACGCAAGGCGCCAAGCACTGGCATCGCAGCGGTGGAAACGCCTAGGGGCGGGCGCGGAGGCCCGCCCCTACGGCGGCAAGGATGTCGGCGTGCATCGCGGGCGGGTGCGGAGGCGCGCCCCCGACGTCACTTCAGTCGAGCGCCGGCGGGCGCGTGGTCCGCGATGCTGGCGAGGCGCAGATCCTCCGACGGGCCACTCGCGAGCAGCATGCCGTGGGAGACGAGCTTCTCCTTGCCCTTTCCAAAGTCCGCGGAGCCGAAGTCGCGCGGGGCGAGGTTCGCAACGACAACGACGCGGCGCCCGACGAGCACTTCGGGCTCCTTGAACGTGAGCGCGAGGCCCGCCACGATCGTGCGCGGCGACTCCTCTCCAAGGTCCACCGTGAGGCGCAGGAGCTTGTCCTTCTTCGGTACCTTTTCCGCCGTCTTCACGAGGCGCACGCGCAGGCTCGGTAATCCCAGCTTCGCGCGCATCTCGTCGCTCTTGTTCGGCATGGCGGGCCAGATGGCGATGCTGAGTGCCGAGAGCAGCTCGAGCAGCACGTTGAGCTGCGTGTGCGCGCGCGCCGGATCCTGCTTCACCGTGGCCCAGGGAGCCGCGCGGTCCACGTAAAGATTGCCCGCGCTCGCGAGCGCGAACGTCGCTTCCATCGCGCGGTGGGGCTCGAGATCGAGCCACGCCTGCCGGACCATTCCGAGGATGTTCTTCACGTCCGTGAAGAGCGCGTCTTCGAGCTCCGTGGTGGCGCCGCGCGCGGGCACTTTGCCGTCCGCGAGCTTCACGCAGAGGCCCACCACGCGCGAGCGCAGGTTGCCGAGGTTCTGCCTGACGACGACGCTCGGCTACATGCACCTGGCCCCAGGCGACCGGCGGAACGCGATGGACGTCCTGTCGAAGGCCTACGGGACGGCCGAAAGGGCGCCAGCGCTGGCGGCGGTGTCCTGAAGGTCGGGCACTGCCGAACTTGAATTCGGCAGCTCTCGACTCGCGCCACGACGCCGCCGAAATGGACGGTGTCGTGGCATCGAGTCGGTCGCGTTTCGAAGGAGAAGTCTGACCGATCAGGCCTTCTTCTCGTCGCAGTTGAACATCCACGGGACGCCGAACCGATCGACGAGGTGACCGAAATAGGAGCCCCAGAACATGTCCATCAAGGGCATCCCGACCTTCCCGCCCTCCGCGAGGGCGTTGAAAAGACGTTCCGTCTCTTTGCGCGTGTCGGGCTGGAGATTGATGCTGATGGCGTTGCCTTGGGCGAGCTTGTGGCCCATGGACTCGAGCGTGTCGGTGCCCATGATCACGTGTCCGCCGAGGATGGGGAGGGCGACGTGCATGACGTAGTTTTTCTCCTTCGCGCTCAGCTCGGGCATCCCCGGCCCCGGCGGAACGTCGCCCATCCGGTGGATCGGACCGACGAAGCTGGTTCCGAAGACGGATGCGTAGAACTTGAACGCTTCTTCCGTGTTGCCAGCAAAGTTGAGGTAGGTGCTCGTGGTTGCCATCGAAATCGCCTCCGGGCTGGTGGTCGGGCGCCAGACTAGCGAGGTGCCCGTTCGACAACACGGCGAACGACGCCCGCCCAGATCGACAACGTTTCGTCGCGTCCGCTCTTTTTTTCGTGGCTGCCTCGACCGCGGCGTTTTGACACGCACCTCACGTGGCCCTCGGACGCTCTCTCGAAGCTGGTCCGGCGTCCTGCGCTCGCCGAACGTGTTGACGCGCGGCTGGATTCCGACACGTGTCCAGGTGACGTGCAGCGTTCGATCGGGCCGGAAGCTCGACTCGTCGGCAGCGAACGCCGAAGCGTGTTCGATGACGTAACCGATCCTTGGATCGTCCCAACGCCGGAGCGATAGTCAGCCTCGAGCGGCCGAGCCGCCACGATCGGGTTGGTTCCGCCTGCTCCTCCTCCGAGAGCTTTGTTGCCGGCTGGAGAGCAGTCCTGGTTCCGGCATCTCTTCATCGTCGCCATCCGAAGAACGCGACACCCTGACCTCCGCGGACCTCAGGCTGGTTCGTTCGGGCGCCACTTGTCGATGGTGGCGAATGCGAATCTTGAATTCGGCAACTCTCGTGGACGACTGCACGACATGCCGTCGTCGCGACCACGAGCGCCGAAACAGCGCAGGACCATTGCGCGTCATCGAGGGGGATCAGGCTTCGCTCTGGACATGCGCGCGCGCGCACACCTCCACGATCCGAGGTGGCCTTGGACGCATCGTCGCCATATGTGCGGACAGGAGCCGGCGTGGCTCGGCGAAAGGCGTCTTTCGTGCTGTCCGGAGGCAGGCGAGGCGGCGACCGGTCGAGGGCGGCGAGGACTCGTGCGAGAGAGGCTTGCGGGGCGTGCCCCGTATTGGGGAATAGTTGAATTGTGAGATGGATTCTGGTATTGTCAATAGATGGGCAGTGCTTAGGGTCATGGATCTCGACGCGCGTGAGAGCTGACGTCGAGATGGGAGGGGAAATGGCCAAGCAGAAGGAGGCCGTGGGCGAGCAGCTCACGCTGCCGGAGGCGCGGACGTGGGGCGGCCGTCGGGCGAATGCGGGACGCAAGCGGGGAATACACATCGCGCATGGCCCTAGACCCGAACACGACTTTCGGCATCCGGTGCACATCACACTTCGTGCGGTGAAAGGCTTACCGAGCTTTCGGACGCCTTTGCTCTATGGCGAGATCGAGAGATCCATTCGCGCGACACGCAGGCCAGATTTCCGAATCAACGAGTTCTCCGTGCAAGACGACCACGTTCACCTGATCTCGGAGGGCGATGACAAGCGGGCACTCTCTCGAGGGATGTCGAGCTTCAAGGTGCGGGCCGCAGCGCGGATCAAGCGAGCGCTCGGCCTCGCGAGAGGGCCGATCTGGCAAGAGCGCTATCATCGGCGCGATTTGACGTCTCCCAAGCAAGTGCGTAATGCGCTGGTCTACGTCATCGCTAACTACAAAAAACACTTTCGCATGACGGACGGCAAACCGCGCATCGACGCATGCTCCTCGGCGCCATGGTTCGCGGGATGGATCTCCGAACGAAGTCGGCCACCAGAGACACCGAGCCCGGTAGAGCCATCATGCACCTGGCTAGGGCGCACGGAGTGGAAGCGACATGGCCTGATTCATCCCGGGGAGGCTCCGCGAACGCCGCATAGATTTTAGTCTAGTGACCAGTTGCACGATCCTTCGCCCAAGTCTGTGGCGACCTCCGTGTGACGACGAATTTGGGCATCGCAGATGCGCTCCGACGTTGGCACCATCGCGCGCGCGAGTCGTTGGTCGTCGCCACCTGGTCACCGTGCGCACGGTAACGCACGAGATCGCGACCGCCACGCTCGGGCGAGCAAGGTCGCATCGCGTTCTGCTAACGGCGTTGCTGCAGCGGTTCGAGGAACTTGTTCCAATAGAGGTCCGCACCTGCGCGCTTCGTGAGTTTCTCGTCGCGTCGAGCGAAGTCCATCATGCCGAAAGACTTGAGGTAGAGGATGTGCTCGTCGGCCTCTGCTTGCAGACTCTCGTTGAAGCCGCCGCGCGTACCGCCCGACGCGTATCGAATACCGTGGCCGAGATGCCCGTCGAGCACGAGGGAGATTTCGCATCGGCTCTGAGCACCGCCGTTCCGATAGATGGCCGCCGCGAAGGTCCTCGTGTCGATGCGTTCGAACTTTACGTCAACCGACGATTCACGCGATTGAAGCTCGTCGAGTGAATTCTTGAAATAAGAGGCAATGTACTCGAACGATTCGGCGAGGAACTTCTCCTTGTCGAGTTCGGTGAACTCTTTCGTGATGCGAAGGTTGCTCGAACGAACGGCCTCCTCCATCGTGGCCGAACCGGGGACCGGCGGGAGCCGACGCGGCGTCATTCGATGCACCTCCGGCTCAGGCTTCTCATCCATCACGGCCTGACGGATTCCGAGAGCCACGTCGAGCAGTGCTTCGTCGGTATCGGGCCAAAGTGCGACCGCCTTTCCGTCATGCGGAACGGCTTTGAGGTGACCGAACGGCATTGGTTTCCAGTCGCACGGTCGTAGAATGATGGGGATCACGCGAGCCGACTTCGCCGTATGTCGCTCGAGGGCGCGTGCCATCTCGATACTGAAGCAGTAGTCGGATGCGATGAAGGCCGAGCTCACCAGGAGGAGTACGATCGAGGCGCGCTCCAATTCGGCGGAGATGACGTCCCCGAACGCATCGCCCGGGAGGATCTTTCGGTCCGACCAGGCTTCGATCAGCCCCTGACGTTCGAGGCCCGCGAGATGCTCTTCGAGCTTGTCGCGATATTCCTGGTCCTTGTCCGAATAGGAGGAGAATGGTGTAGTTGATATCAGTGCTCCGCTCTCGAAATGCGGATATTCAGGAGCCCAACGAGCGATTCCATATCTCCAGGCCAACGACCGACTCAGAGAGCTGCCCCACGTTCAGAACCAAGCGCATCTTGAGTTCGGCAACTCCGGTTGAACGGCGTCGTCACCGTCGTCCCTTCCTCAGGACGCCGTTGCGGAGGCGACGCCCCCTCCGTTCCGAACAGGCGTTCCTAGACCGAGACGTTGCGGAAGCGCGCGCGGTACTCGCCGGGCGTGATGCCCATCACGCGCTTGAGCGCTCGTCGCATGAGCTGGACGTCGGAGAAACCGCACGCCGAAGCGATGCGCTCGAGGCCCCATTGCTTGTCTTCGAGGAGCCAGCGTGCGTGTTCGAGTCGTAGGCGCTGGACGTAAGCGGCCGGGGTCGTGCCGAGCTCTTGCTTGAAGACGCGTGCGAAGTTGCGTGGGCTCATGGCCACACGAGCCGCGAGTCGGTCGACGCTCAAGTCTTCGGAGAGGTGATCGGCCAACCAGACTTGCAGCTGGCGGATCGAAGGAGTCTCGGCCTGGCGTGTCGACATGGTCACGCTGAATTGGGCCTGGCCCCCGGGGCGCCGGAGGAAGACGACCATCCCTCGCGCGACGTCGAGGGCTGCTTGTGCCCCGAGGTCTTCTTCGATGAGGGCGAGGGCGAGGTCGATTCCTGCGGTCACGCCTGCAGAGGTGTAGACGTTGCCGTGGCGCACCCAGATCTCGTCGGACGACACGGCGACGGCGGGAAAGCGCTCCGCGAGCCTGCCGGCATAGGCCCAATGCGTGGTGGCGCGCCGGCCGTCGAGAAGGCCTGCCTCTGCGAGCAGAAAGGCGCCGGTGCAGACGGACACCACACGACGTACGCGCGGCGCGGTTTTCCTTAGCCATGCGATGAACGCGCGCGGAGGTGCCTCGTCGATGTGACGCCCGGTGACGACCACGAGGGTATCGATGGCGCCCTTCCATCGGAGGCACGAGCCTGCTCCGACGAGTGTCACCCCCGAGCTCCCGGTGATGGCGGCGTCCGGTCCCCCGGAGAGAACGGTGACCTCGTAGAGTCGGTCGGTGCGCGCACGCAGCCGGTTGGCGTTGATGAACGCGCTCACCGCGCCGAAAAGATCGAGCTCCTCGACGGGCGGCACGGCGACGAACACGACGCGGCGAGCGCGGCGCGGCGTGCCACGAAGAGGGGGAGCCGAGCTCGAGCGCGGACGCATCGGCCGTCCACCGTAGCGCGGATTGGCAGGAAACGCCCTAACGGCGTCATTCCTGCCAATCGCGACCCTCGTAGAGTCGTCGTGTCGGTTGGGACGGGAACCCGACCATGAAGGAGACGGATCATGGATTCGACACCGCGATCGCTCGAAATCGGAATGCTCGTCCATCCAGGGATGACGGCCCTCGACGCCGTTGCCCCACAGCTCGTCTTCGCCAACATGCTGAACACGCGTGTCCATCTCGTATGGAAAACCCTGGAGCCCGTCGTAACGGACACCGGTCTCGCGCTGCTTCCGACGGCGACGTTCGAGACATGCCCGTACGCCCTCGACGTGCTGTTCGTCGGTGGCGCGAAGGCGGCGACGTGGCCGCTCTTGGCCGACGTCGAAACGGTGGAGTTCGTGCGCTCGCGAGGAAGTGCCGCTCGGTGGGTCACGAGCGTGTGCACGGGCTCGCTCCTGCTCGGTGCGGCAGGTCTACTGCAAGGCTACCGGGCGACGTCCCACTGGGCGGTGCGGGACTGCCTCGGGGACTTCGGTGCCACTCCGGTGGACGCGCGGGTGGTGATCGACGGCAACCGGATGACGGGAGGCGGCGTCACGGCTGGGATGGATTTCGGACTCCAGCTTGCAGCGCTCTTGCACGGTGAGCCCTTCGCGAAGGTCTTGCAGCTGCTGGTCGAGTACCATCCCGAACCGCCGTTCGAGACCGGGTTGCCCTCGTCGTCCGATCGGGCCACGTTGGAGCTCGCGACGAGCATCTACGGCGACGAAATTGCGGCGGCGAAGAAGGCGACGAAGGCAGCGGGGGGACGCCTGATGGAGTGATGTCGCCCACGGGTCGAGGGGCTCTTCGCGAACTCGCCGGTGCTCCGCTTACGCGATGTCGATCCACAACGCTGCGCCGGCGTGCTCGCTCGTGACGTCGACCGCGCCCCCCTCGACGACCATTCCCTCGCCCACCTCGAGGCGAGAGCTCCGCGTCGAATCCGCCGACGCGACCACTCGAAGGGGGCTCGTCATCGCCAGCAGATAGCCTCGACGCCGCGACGCCGTGGCGAGCCGCTCGACCGTCCGTGGCGCGAGATCGTGCCACCAAACGCGCGCGTCGGCGCGAAGCGGCATCGCTGCGTCTCCGGCCACGAGGTGGCGACCGGGTTCCGAAAACGTTCGTTCGAAGTACGCGGGAGCACCCCCATGAGCGTCTGGCGCGAACCAGATCTGGAGCATGCGCGTGGGGGCGTCCGTGTCGTTGCCCTCCGCGTGCATCATCCCGTCGCGCGCCGAGATCAACTGTGCCGAGCGCGCTCGCAGGGTCGTGCCGTGCGCCTGATCTCCGTGGTGGGAGAGCTCGCCATCGATCACGATGCTGAGGATCTCCATTTCGCGATGCGGGTGCAGCGGGAAGCGCGAGCGAGGTGCGAACGTCGCGTCCGCGAGCACGAGGAGCGGGCCGATCGCGCTCCCTTGACCGGCTTGCGGCCCCACGGTGGCGACGAAGTGATCGCGGAGCGTCAGCCAAGAGAGCGTGGTGGTCGGCAGCGAAGCGAGCGAGCGGGGTACGAGGGTGGGCACGGCCTCCTCCAAGGGAACGGGACTTGACGACGACGATCGAGAGCAGGCGCTCACGAGGAGGGCACTCCCATAGGCGAGGAACGTCCGGCGAGAAGCCCCGCGCGCGTCCAAAGGCCCGGTACCGACTTCATCGTCGTCAATCATCGGAGCTTTCCAAGTCAGCGCGGCCCTATCGGGCATCGCTCGACATGCCCTCGAACCTACTGATCGGCCCTCGGGTTGACAATGACGCGTGCACGCACAGAGGATGTGCGTCGATGCACATTTCGTGGGACGATCTTCAGACGGTCGAAGCGCTTGTCCGGCTCGAGAGTCTCGAAAGCGCTGCGCGCGAACTCGGGCTGCGCCACTCTTCGGTCTCCCGACGCATCGCCGCTCTCGAGGCACGGCTCGGCGCCGCGCTCTTCATGCGAGGTACGCGCCTCGCGCCGACGAAGCTCGCGCGCGGGATGGCCGAGCGAGCGAGCGCGATGCGAGCCGCCGCGGTCGAGATCGAGGCAGCGGTCTCCGCCGAGCAGCGACATCGAGCCCAGCGACTCGTCGTCACCACCAACGATGTCCTCGCGCCGCTCCTCTTCCTCGCTCTCTCCAAGACGGGCTCGTCTCCATCCGTGGACGTGCTCGTCAGCGATACGGAGCTCGCTCTTGCTCCGGGAGAGGTCGATCTCGCGCTTCGTCCGTCGCAGGACCCGAGCGGTGTGCTGCGAGGGCGCCGCCTCGGGACGTTGCGGCTCGGGGTGTACCGCGCGCCGACCGCGCGTCCGGGTTGGGTCCTGCCGAGCCCATCGCTGCGCGCCAAGCTGTCCATGCGTTGGTGGCGTCACGTACCGGACGACACGAATGCGACGATCACCTGCAACTCGCTTCTCGGCATTCGCGACGCATGTCGAGCGGGCTTCGGTCGCTCCGTGCTTCCCTGCTTCCTTGCGCAGGACGACCCCGGCCTCCGCCTCGAGCGCGAACTCGACGGCGGGCCTCTGGTGTGGCTCCTCGCACCGAGCGCACAGAAGATGAACCCGCAGATCCGTGATGCCCGCGACGCTCTGTACGCGGCGCTTCGGTCGATCGACGGCGTCTTCCACCACCTCGTCGACAGCTCACGCGGGTCCTAGAGCGTGGAATTCAGAGTACTTCGAGGGCGCGGCGATCGACGAGCGTGAGGCCGCTGTCGCCGCGCTGGACCAAGTGCTTTTCTTCCAGGCTCGCGACCGAGCGACAGACCGACTCGTGGCGGAGCGCGAGGAGTGAGGCGAGGTCGCGCTGCTGGATCGCGCTGGGGATGATGTTCAGCGCGCGGCCGGGAGAGAGCGTGTCGCCGATCGCGAGCAGCATCGCGGCGACGCGCGACGTTGCCGACGCCCGACTCCGCGCCTCGGCGATGCGCTCGACACGCCGGAGGATGGTCGCCTGCGCGTTCACCACGTCGCGCGCGCCCGCCGCCCCGCTTGCGACGGCCGCGTCGAGCGAGGAGGTTGGGCAGAGGCAGAGCATCACGTCATCGACCGCGTAGCCGCCGGCCCCGTCATCGGCCTCCGCACCGATCGGCAGCGCGCTGCCAGGCCCCGCGATGTCGATCGACGTCGCGCGGCCGGTGGAGTCGACGCGTTGTCGAACGACGATGCCGCGCCGGACGAGCGCGAAGCCGTAGTCCGCGCGCCAGCGTTCCGGGAGTGGCTGCCGCGCGGGGACGGCGAGGCAGCGAAACGCGCAACCGGACTCGCGCTGTACGAGCCCTTCGAAGGCAGGTCGGGGACCCCGCACCGCCGGACAGTCGGGACAGACTCGAGGCATGGAGTTCTTGTCCCTTGCGAATTGCGTTCCAACGAGTTCAGCGCGCATCGGCGAAGCGAGTTCGCGACTCATCGGTCGTGCAATTCCTGCGCACTCCCGAGCATCCCTTCCGCGAAGAGACGCGCGCACTCGCGTCGACGGATCTTCCCGCTCGTCGTACGAGGCACCTTGCCGACGCCGCAGAGGCGGATCTCGTCGGGCTTGATCCCGAGGACGGAGAGGAGCTCCGCACGGACCGCCTTGGCGATCACCTCGCGGCGCTCCGCGTCACCGTGGGGCGTCTCGACGATCACGACGAGGTCCTCGGTTCCCGTCGCGACGTTCGTGCGCCCGAAGGCTGCGACGCCGCCTTGACGGACGCCCTCGACCTCTCCCGCAACGCGCTCGACATCGTAGGGGTAGACGTTGCGGCCGCCCTTGATGATGAGATCCTTCGCGCGGCCGGTGACGAAGAGTCGCCCGCCGTCGATGAAGCCCAGGTCGCCGGTGCGGAGCCACCCGCCCGAGATCGCCGCCGCGCTCGCCTCGTCGTTGCCGAAGTATCCGTCCATCAGGGACGGCCCCGCCACGCGGATGTCTCCGATCGTCCGCTCCGGCACGACGCGCCCATCCTCGGCGACCACCTCGATGCGCATCCCGGCAACCGGGTAGCCGACGCTCACGGCCGGATGTCCGCCAGGGAGCGGCACCGCGCGGCGCTCTCCTTCCAGCGCGTCTCGAGCGACCTCGAGCGTCTGCATCTTACTGGCGAGCGAAGGGAACGTGACGGCGAGCGTCGCCTCGGCCATGCCGTAGACGGGGAGCGGTGCGTCGCTGCGGAAGCCGTTCGGCGCGAAGCGCTCGGTGAAGCGCGCGACCGAGGTCATCTGGATGGGCTCGGCGCCGTTGAGCGCGTGGCGCCAGGTGTCGAGCCGCAGGTCGGCGACATCACCCGCGCGTGCGCACGTCATGTCGTAGGCGAAATTCGGCGCGGCCGAGAGCGTGCCGCCGACTTTGGCGACGAGATCGAGCCAGCGTCGCGGATTCATCACGAACGACTCGGGCGACATCACGTGGATCGGATACGGATGGCAGATCGACGTGAGCAGCACGCCGATGAGCCCCATGTCGTGGAAGAGTGGCAGCCAACTCACGCCGACATCGCGATCGCTGAGCGAGAGCCCGCTCGAGATGGCGAAGGTGTTCGAGACCAGCGCGCGGTGCGAGATCACGGCGCCCTTCGGGGCCCCGGTGGTCCCCGACGTGTACTGGATGAACGCGGGATCGCTGCCGCCGATGGAGGGGAGCTTCATGCATATGCTGCCCACGCCGTCGAGGTCGCCCTCGCTCATCACCTCGCCGAGTGGAGCGCCTAGCGCCGGATTGCTCTCGAGCGCGGCGCGGATGCGCCCGTAGGTGATGGTGCCACGTGCGCCACAGTCCGTGGCGATGGCTGCGAGGTTCATGAGGTAGCGGTCGACGCTGCCGAACGTCATCGGCGTCGCGAGCGGCACGGGCACCGCGCCGAGGAGCATCGTGCCGAGCATCGCCTCCACGAACGCGTGGCTCGTCGGGAGAAGGACGAGGACGCGGTCGCCGGCGCCTACTCCGCGGCTCGCGAGGAGCTTCGCCCAGCGGTACGACGAGTCGAGCGCGGCCTCCGAGGTGAGCGTTAGTGGCTCTCGCCCGCCGTGGATCGTCACGAACGGGGCGTGCGCGCGAGCCGCGGCCTCGAAGGCAGCGACGAGGGTGTCGTGGGGAGGGCGCACGTCGATGGGGCTCGAAGCTCGAGAGAGAGGGGCGCTCATGCGGCGCGGAGCTTGGTCGATCGCCGCTCGACGCGGGTTGCGCGAGATCAATCGGTCGACTCGAGGGTAGATCCGCGCAGATCCCGCGCGTCGACGCGGTTCTTGCGCGTCGCTGCGCGCCCAGCACGCTACGCGGTGAAGCGGTCTTCGGACGCAGGCCGATTGATCGAGCGCAATCGAGCGCCCTCTCGCCTGGGCCATGGTGCGCGGGCCATGAGTATGCGCGCGCTGGTCATCGGCGGTACGGGCTTCGTCGGACTCAACATCGTGGATGCGCTCCTCGAGGCCGGAGCGACCGTCACGGTCACCCGCCGCAAGCAGTCGGTCACGGTGCTGGTGCGGAAGCGGCCGGTGAACCTCGTCGATGCCTCGCTCGAGGAGCCCGAGAAGCTCAAACGCGCGATGTCCGACTGTGATGTCGTCTACCTCGCCGGCGCCTATTATCCGCGATACTCGATCAACCTCCAGGCTTCGCTCGAACTGGGCGTCCAGGGCGTTGCCAACGTATGTGCGGCCGCACGAGCGGCATCGGTCCCGCGGCTCGTCTACACGTCGACGATCGCGACGCTGGCGTCGTCGCCCGATTACCGTTTCGCCGACGAACGCGACGTGCTGCCCAGCATGCCGACCGACAGCGTCTATCGCGCGGTCAAGTGGGCGATGGAGCAGGAGGTCGAGAGCGCACGGCGGGCCGGGCTCGACGCCGTGACGTTGCTGCCCGGCGGTTGCATCGGCCCAGGCGACCTGCGGCTCGGCACCGGCTCGGTGATCGCCGGCGTGGTCCGCGGCCTGCTCCCGTGGTGGGTCGACGGCCGCGTCAACATCGTCGACGTCGGCGACGTTGCTCGCGCTCACGTGGCGGCCGGCTCCAAGACGCCCGGGACGCGCTACGCCATCGCAGGCCACTCGCTGCGCGTGCTGGAGCTGCTGCAGACCATCGCTCGTCGTTATGGAGGTACCGTGCCCGACCTCGAGCTCTCCGCGGACGAGGCTCGTGCGCGTGCCCTCGTCGACGAGCTCGCTGCGGCACCGCAAAAGGGGCGCGTCCCCATCCCGCGCGAGTTCGTGGACATGGCGGTGCATGGACAACGCGTGTCGAACGCGCGCGTCGAGATGGAACTTGGCCTGTCACTCACGCCGCTCGAACAGGCGCTCGATCGGGCGCACGCATGGCTCTCGCGCTTCGGCTTCGTGCCGCGGCCAGCATCGAAGGAGGCAATGAATGAACACGTATGAGCAAGACTCCCGCACCATCGCTCTCACGGTCCTCGCGGAGATCGCCGAAGTGGACCGGAGCAAGCTTCGTGGTGACGACCGCCTTCGTGAGGATCTCGGGATGGACTCGCTCTCGAGTCTCGAGCTGCTCTCCACGATCGGAGAGAAGCTGGACCTCGACCTCATGATCGAGGACGCCATGGATATCCGCACGGTTGACGATGCCTGCGCATTCGTGGAGAGCCAATGTCGAGCACGAGCGTGAACGTCTCGGCCGCTCCGGAGGCCGATGTCGTCGAGCTGCTCCTGCCCCAGGTCCGCAAGTTCCTCGCGAGAGAGGTGCGGGCCGAGGCGATCGATCGAGAGGGCCTCATCCCCGCCGCCGTGCGCGAAAGCGCGGCGGGCTTGGGGCTCTTCGGTCTCACCATCCCCACGGAGTACGGCGGCGCGGGGCTCCCGCTCGGGTCGGCCTGCCGTGTCGTCACGGAGCTGGCTCGCGTCGATCGATCCATCGCGATCATGATCGGGCTACACGTGGGGCTCGGCACCCGCGGGCTCGTCGCGTACGGCTCGCCCGAGCTTCGGAGCACGTGGCTTCCGCGGCTCGCATCGGGCGAATGCGTTGCTTCGTTCTCGGTCACCGAGGCGAACGCGGGATCGGACCTCACGGCCATCCGCACGACGGCCGAGCCGACGCGTGAGGGGCTGCGCATCGTCGGAGAGAAGAGCTATGTCACGAACGGGGGCTTCGCCGGACTCTTCACGGTCCTCGTGCGAACACCGGGGATCGGCGGAGAGCGCGCAACGTCGGTCGTGTGCATCCCTCGCGACACGCCCGGGGTGGAGATCGGTCTGGAAGAGGACAAGTTGGGCGTCCGCGGATCGTCGACGGTGACCTTGACGTTCGACGGAGCGGTCGTCCCGTGGACCAACCTCATCGGAGAGGCGGGCCGCGGAATGGATGTGGCGCACGAGCTCCTCGGCTGGGGAAGGACCCTCATGTCCGCCGGATGTGTGGGCACGGCCCGAGCTGCGCTCGACGCGACCGTCGCCTACGTGGGGATGCGACGCCAGTTCGGCCGTGCCATCGGTGAGTTCGGCGCCACGCGCGTGCACGTCGCGTGGATGGCCGCGCGCGTCCACGCGATGGAAGCGATCATGAAGAGCGTCGCCGACGAGCAAGCGCGGGGAAGAAACATCGAGACGTCCTCCGCGATCGCGAAGGTCTTCACGAGCGAGTCGGCCTTCGCCGTGTGCGACCGGGCCGTGCAGCTTCACGGCGCGCTCGGATTCCTCGAGCCGACGGGCGTGGCGAGGATGCTCCGCGATTCGCGCATCACGCGGATCTTCGAAGGAGCCAACGACGTCCTCCTCGTTCGAATCGGCGCTGCGAGGGTGACGTCGTCCGCGCCGATCGTCCAGTTCGACGACTCACCATCCGTCCGTGCCCTCGCAAGGCGTCTCGATGACGCCGTCGCGGAGATCCGCTCGCGGCTCGGGATCCGTGCCGTCCGCCGCCAACTCTTGCTGCAGCGCATCGCGAGCGCGGAGATCTCCGTCACCGTCGCGCGCGCCGCCGCGCTGTCCGGTGGTCCGCTCGGGCACTACGCCTCCGAGCAGCTCGTCGAGGAGGGGCATCACGCGCTCGATAGGCTCGTGCGTGCCGAACGCGACGAGGACGAGGCCACCGCGCTCTTCGAGTCTCGGTGATTCAGAGAGCGCCGCGCGCGATCCCGTCCGCGATGCTCGTCGGGCGGACCGATGGGTAGCGCGCATTGTGGTTCTCGGAGAGGAGGGCCTCACCGCCGAACACGCCGCGTGCGTACATCATGGGGAGCCACGACAGTGGGTTTCGCGGGTCGGCGTCGAGGCGGCGCCTCGTCTCGCGCGCGAGATCGTCGAGCGAGCCGAGGCGCTCCAGCGTGAGGCTCTTCCCGTGCACCGCCTCCCACGTCTTTGCCAGCGTGAAGATGTCCATGCGCCCTCCGGAGACGGAGAGGCGCTCGGGGACGCGATCCTCGTCGAGGGCGGCCTCGGCCGTGAAAGCCGCCGTGTCTTCCCAGGTCGTGAGATCGATCGGCGTCGTTCCTTCGCCCCAGTAACGCAGGATGCGTTTCTCCGCATCGAAGATCTCGAGGAAGGAGAACACGTTTCGATCGAGGAACATGCCGTTCAACACGTGCACGAGCTCGAACGCGCCGGAATTCTCCTCGCGGGCGCGGATGGCGAGCTGGCGCCGCCAGTCGGCGGCCACGTTGATTCCCTCGGAGAGTGTGAAGAAGTCGAACGAGTAGTCCGACGCGATGAAGCGACGTGCGCCCGCAGCCTTCGCTGCGCGGACAAGCGCGAGCTGCGCGTCGATGATGATGTCGGGCCCGCCCTGGAGAGCCGAGATGACGCTGAAGGCTGGACGCATGGCGTCTTCGCGCGCCGCCGCCGTCGAGCTCACGGCGTCGAAGGCCATCGCCTCGACCCGATCCGCCGGCCAGCCGGCGTCGTCGAGCTTGCGAGGATCGCGTACCAGGGCGCGCACGCGAACCTCGGGATGCTCGAGCAGGGACCTGACGATGAGCCGGCCCAGCTTGCCTCCTGCACCTACCACCACGACGAGTTTGTCTTTCATGCGTTGGACGATGGCGCCGCGGTCTCGTCCTGACAATGAACGATCATCCGCACGGACCGTCTGGTAAAACCTGACGATGCGCAGCCCCACCGGAGCGAGCACGCCACGCAGCGCGTCTCCCGCGATCGCGCCCGCCGACATGCTCCTCTTCGCCGAGGTCGTACGTGAGGGCGGCTTCACGGGCGCCGCGCGCGTCCTGGGGATCACGAAGCAGACGGTGAGCGAGCGCATCGCGAAGCTCGAAGGAAGGCTCGGTGTTCGCCTGCTGGAGCGTACGACCCGCCGACTCCGCATGACGGACGCAGGCGGCGCCTACTACGAGCGGTGTGCGGCGATCGCCGCGCAGATTGACGAAGCCAACGGCGAGGTGCTCGCGTACCAGGCGGAGCCTTCGGGCATCCTCCGCGTATCGGCGCCGGCGCTCTATGGACGCCGCTATCTCGCGCCCGTCGTCGCGCGCTATCTCCTCGAGCACCCGAAGCTGCGCGTCGAGCTCGTGGTGAGCGATCGACGCGTCGACCTCATCGAAGAAGGCTTCGACGTGGCGCTCCGCATCGGCAAGCTCGACGACTCCAGCTTGACGACGCGAAAGCTCGGCGAATCTCACGTCTACTGCGTCGCCAGCCCCGGCTTCCTGCGGTCGCACGGCGACCTTCGGCCGAGCGCGCTCGGGACGGCGCGTACAATCGGGCTGCGTGTGTTCGAGACGTGGGAGGTGGCGGGCGTGCGGGCGAGGGTGACCCCCGCCCTCGTCGTCAACGATCTCGAGATGGCGTGCGACGCCGCCCTCGCGGGTGTCGGCATCGCGCGTCTGCCGGCGATCCTGTGTGGAGATGCCGTGCGGGAGGGACGACTTTGCGTGTTGTTCGGCGGTGAGGCCACAGTCCGCCCCGTGTATGCGGTCTATCCCAGCCGCCAGCACCTCCCGCCGAAGGTCCGCCTCTTCGTGGACGCACTCGCCGAGCAGATCGAGCCGATGCGACCGCTCTCGGCCCGACAGACCGCGGCGGCGGTCGCTACGGCTCGGGCGCCTCGCCGTCCGGCGAAGCGATGACCACCGTGTAGCCGTCGGGGTCGGCGATCCACAGCTCGCGGTGTTGAGCGTTCGGGTTGCGATGCACGTCGAGGACGACGCGCGCCTCGAGCTCACGAGCTCGCGCGACGGCGGCGTCGAAGTCGTCGACTTCGAACCACAACGTCACGCCGTTTCCGACGGGCTTGCTGCGATCACCCATGTGCCCATGGTGATGGTCGGCGTCCCAGGCGTGGAGCTGGAGGATGAGCCCGTCCGTCCCCCAGCGGGAGTGATGCAGTCGCGGGTCGACGAGTCGTGCGTACTCGCGAGCTCCGTCACTGCCGCCGCCACCGCCGCCGTCCGCGCAGCCCAAGAGCCGTTCGTAAAACCGGCGCGAAACTTCGACGTCTCGAACCACAATGAGGGGCTGAACTCGCATCGTCGTTCCAACGTACCCGCTCGAGAGACTTCTGCCTATGTGGCGCTGAGGCTCACAGTCCGAGAGCCGTGAGGCCACGTTCGTGAACCAAGGTCACCGCATCATCCGGTCGCGACGAGGTCGACGCGCTCGTCGCGCAGAAGACGCTGAAGCTCGTGCAGCGCGACTACGAACCGACGCCGCTGCCGATGCATCTCGTTCAGCTGCCGGGTGTGGCCTCGCGCACCTCGGCGGCCTTCGTGGAGTTCGCCGCCAAGCGCCTGCGCGTCTCGCTCGGAGACAAGCGCTCCGCGTGACCCAACGACGCGAGGCGTTTCAGATGCGCGCGCTCAATTCGAGGGATCGAGGATGCGCCCGAAGAAGACGAGCGAACGCGTGCGGGTGTCGACGATGGCGGCCAGGAAGGGCCGGTCCACCGTCAGTGTCACGGGCGGCGGCGGTGGGCTGTAAGCGACCGGTTCCATCCCGGTCGCGGACGCAGCTGCCGCTTCGGTGTGATGCTCGTCCACCGAGACGAACGTCTTCTGGACCACCTTTCCGATCTTCAGCGATTCGGCGGCCATCCCACGGAAGTCGGCGGCATCCGAGAAGGCCGCGCCCATGCCCATGGCCGTCAGGGGCGCTTCGAGATCGAAGGAGTCGTCGAGGCGGAACTTCGGGAGGGCGAGGGTGAGCGCGGCGCGTCCGAGGCCACCGAGCACGTCGAGCATCTTCCCGCCGGTGAGCGACGACTCGACGGTCTCGAACTTGCCCGGCTTGGGAACGACGAAGAGCATCTGGACCTCGAAGCCCTGGTACCAGAGCGCGGCGGCTTCGTAGTCCTCGGCGTCCAGATAGAAGGTCTTGAACACGCCATGCATCATGGAGACGGTCGGCGTTCGTCCGTCGAGCGTCATGAAGGGCTCCGACTTCGTCTGCCGGGCGTCGAACTCCTCCGCCCATGCGGCCTTGAAGTAGACCGCATTGACGAGGGCGAGACGCGTGTCCGCGGAGAGCTGACCCTCGGGGAAGACCTCCGGGATGCGCTGCTCCGTTTGCTCGTCGACCCAGCCGTTGATGGTGCGTCGCGAGGCGTCCGTCGCGGTCTTGAAATCCACGACCTTCACGCCTGTCCCGTAGTTGACGGCGAGGTTGTCGAGGAACGGCGCTTCGAAGACCATGCCCTTCTGCGCCCAGGCCGAATTGACCACGCGCAGGCGGAACGGATCCTTGCCCGACACGTTCTGGCCGCGGCTCGAGAGGGCGAGATCGAGGTCGTCGAAGGCGGCGTGGATCCGGTCGTCCGGGAGCTCGTAGCGCAGCGCCTTGCGCATACCTTCGGCCGTGCTGCCGCGCGCGCCGCCGTACGTCATGGCGAGTACGGTCGAGAGGCTGACGGGCGAGAGGAAGAGATTGCGGTTCGCGTGGTCCGCAGAGGCGCCGACGGTGCGATAGAGATCGACCGCGAAGTCAGCCTGGCCGCGGGCGAACTGTGTGCGCTCGTCGTCGGAGAGACCGGGGGTCGTATCGCGGTGGAGGCCGGAGCGGACTTCTTCGACCTGGACGTGGGAATCCTCGCGAGAGCACCCGAACAGCCATGCGCTCGTGGCGAGGAGGATGGCCGGCAGCGCCCGGGCCAGCGGAGCGCCGGGAAGGATGTGCATGAAGGTTGAGACGAGCGGCCTCGGACGCAAAGCAATCATTGGCAACCAACTCCCGGAAGGAAGTTCGATTGAATGGCGGCTTCGACCGCTGGTCAAGGACGGATACGCGGCGACGTTGAGCCGGTATTAGCTCTTGCGGCGGCGGCGCGCGGCCACGACGCCGATGGCGCCAAGGGCGACGAGGGCCGGCGTGAACGTCGCCTGGTTGCTGCCGGCGTTGGTCGAGCACCCGGTGACACTCGCCTTCGCCTCGGCCGAGCACTCGTTGCCCTCACACGATGCGCTCGCCGTGGTTTGGACTTTGATGTTCAGCTCTGCGTAGAGCGCGTCGATGCAGTTTTGCAGATTGTTGCCCGTGTCGACGAATTGACCATCGCAGAAGAGCGCGCCCTTCGGATCGGAGCAGCGCACCTTGCAACCGCCCTCGACGTCCGCCTTGCACTGGGCTTGGAGATTGCCCTGGCAGCTGACTTCGCAGCTCGCGGTCGCCTTCGCTTTGCACGACCCCTGACACGACGCGTGGCACTTCGTGTTGCAGTCGACGCTCGGCGGTGTGCCCTGACACGAGGCTTCGCACTTCGCGCTGCAGTTGCCTTTGCAGTGCGCTTTGCAGTCGGCCGAAGCCTGCCCGTTGCTCGCTTGTCCCGAGCACTCGGCCTCGCAGTCCGCATTGCAGGACCCGCTGCAGTCCGCGTTGCAGTCGAGGCTCCCGGGGTTCGCCGTGCAGCGGCCGGTGCAGTCTGCTTCGCAGCTTCCGGAGCAACTCGCATCGATCTCGGCGGTGCACTGGCCGTCGCAGGAAACCTGGCCTTTCGCCTGGCACGCGGCGGTCACGTTGACGGGCGTGCACTGCGCGTTGCAGTCGGCATCGACGTAAACGTTGCAGTGCGCGTTTGCTTTGACGTCGATGTTGCCGCAAGCCGACAGCGGCGCCGCGGAGGCGGTGGAAATGGGGAAGGCGAGGGCGAACGACGAGGCGGCGGCAAGCGAAGCTGCGAAGCGACGAACAGACATGTAGTCCTCGTAGGGTTTAAGGCTTCCCTTCATAGACGCGCCGCCGCCCGCCGCCATTCATGGGGACACGAATTCGCCCAAATTCCCGAGAAGGCGCCGATGTGGGTCAGCGCCATCTCGACGATGGCGGAGCTGCCCGGCAGGTGGTCGCCGTCGTCCGGAGTGGAAGTGCGAACGATACGAAGCGGCCGTCGTGCGAGAGGCTCACGTCGAGCCCGCAGCGTAGCCGCGGTGGGCCGAAGCCGTCCCAGCTCC
The DNA here is from genome assembly GCF_001263205.1 of Labilithrix luteola. Lineage (GTDB taxonomy): Bacteria > Myxococcota_A > Polyangia > Polyangiales > Polyangiaceae > Labilithrix > Labilithrix luteola. Next base: position 2,459,435 of record NZ_CP012333.1, on the reverse strand, counting down.
CGGGCGCCGGGGCACGTGTCACCTCGCGCCCGAGCAAGGCACGTGCCGCGCGGCTAGGATCCTCGCCCAATCCGATCTCCGCGACGCGCGTCTCGATCGGGCCTGGCTCCGTCGTCGCGATCGCGTGGACGTAGCCAGCACCTCGGTGGATGCGCAGGAGGAGCTCGAGGCCGTCCCACCTCACCGAGGCGAGGTCGGGAGCGACGGCGAACCTCGCGTGCGCGAACACGGGCGCTGGCCTGAGCTTCGCCGCAACCTTGAACGCGGCCTCCTTCGCGGCGAAGAGCGTCCATAAGAGGACGTGCGGGTCCGACGACCGCGCGAGCAACGTGCGCTCCTCGTCGTTCGTGATCCGCGCTGCAAAGCGCGGATGGTGCCGGACGTTTTGCAGATCGTCGAGATCGACGACGTCGTCGCCGACGAGCTGCATCACCTCACGCCTTGGCCGCGAGGATCAGCGTGACGGCGTCGCCCACCGTCTTCACGCGATCCGCGTCCTCGTCCTTCACCGCGATACCGAAGATGTCCTCGATCTCGAGGACGATGTCGACGAGGCGCGCCGAGTTCACCTTGAGGTCCTTCAAGATCGACGTCTCCATCGACACGGACGCGAGGGCGCCTTCGCTCTTGACGAAGGGCTTGATGATCGCGACCACCTGGCTCATCACTTCTTGCTGGTTCATGCTGCTTTCTCCTGTTTGCCGAACACGACACACCCGTTGACGTCGCCGAACCCGAAGCTGGCCTTCGCGATGACGCGGAGGTCGGGCACGTCCACGGTGCGGTGCGGAATGCGCTTCGCGTAGGCCGCCAGCTCCGGATGAAGATCGCGGCAGTTGAGCGAGCCGTGCACGAACCCTTGATGGAGCTCGAGGACGGACGCGACGCACTCGATGCCGCCCGCGGCGCCGAGCGCATGCCCGATGAGCGACTTCGTGGAGTGCAAGAGCGGCATGCGCTCGGGCGGGAGCTCGAGCGCGGCCGACCAGCTCGCGATCTCACGTGGATCGGCGAAGGTGGCCGTAAGGTGCCCGTTGATTGCACCGATCTCCTCGGGCTGGACGTTCGCCATCGCGAGGGCGCCGCGGATGCAGCGCCTCACCGCCTCGCTGTTCGGTGCGGTCATGCTGCCGCCCAGACGATGCCCACCGCAGTTCACGTAGCCGCCGAGTACCTCGGCGTAGATGCGCGCGCCGCGTCGCTCGGCGCTCTCGAGGCTCTCGAGCACGAGGACGCCCGCGCCCGAACCGGGCACGAACCCCGCCGCGCTGGCGCTCATCGGGCGGGAGGCCTCCGCCGGCGCTCCGTTGTGCGTTCGGCAGAGCACCTTCATCGCGTCGAAGCCTGCCCAGATGTACTTCGAGTGTCCCTCGGATCCACCCGCGAGCATGCGCTCTGCACGGCCCTCGCGGATATGTAGGAACGCGTCGATGATCGCCTCGGTGCCGGTGTTGCACGCGCTCGAGCTCGTCGTCACCTTGTTGCCGAGCGCGAGCAGGCCGGCGACGCGCGCCGTGTTGCCGCTCGACATGATTTGCTCGACCATCGTGCTGCCGAGGCGACTCACCTTGCCGGCGTCGACGCGCGGCACGAGCTTCTCGGCGATGGTGTCGATGCCGCCGATTCCGGTGCCGATGATCGCGCCGGTGTCCCAGTGGACGTCGCCTCCGTCGCGTGCGGGGCGCTCGAGGCCTGCGTCCGTCCACGCGTCGATCGCCGCGATGGCCGCGTAGACCATGTTCGGGTTCATGGCGCGGAGTTCGTCTTCGTCGAGGTACCGGCCCTGGATGGCCTCGAGCCCTTCGGGGATGCCGCCCACCTGGCACCCGAAGCCGAGATCGGCGAGGTGCTGATGGAAGCGGATGCCGCTCTTGCCCTCGCGAAGCGCGCCGGCGAACGCGGCGGCGCCGTGCGCGTTCGGCGCGATCACTCCGAGGCCGGTGACGACGACGCGGCGGTCATGGTCCACGTGCCGCTTACGGAAGCTCACGACGCACCCCCATTCCTGCGACGACTCCCTGCGCGACCGGCGTTCCGTCATCGAGCGTCAAGGCCACGCTCGAACGGAGCTTCCCGCGCCTCCACAAGAGCCGCTCGGCCGTCACACGCACGGTCTCGCCGGGCCTCACGACGCGTTGGAACTCCACCTCCGATTCGGTGAAGAGCGTCACCGTCTTCTCGACCTCGCTGCGCGGCACCTCGAGTCCGAGGAGATGAATCCCCAGCGCGACGAGGCCTGTCTGGCACATCGCCTCGAGGAGGATCACGCCGGGCGTGATGGGATCGCCCGGGAAGTGCCCCGCGTAGAAGACCTCGTCGCGGCGGAACGTGTACTCGCCGACGGCGCGCGTCTCTTCGAGCTCGACGAGCCGATCGACGAAGCGGAACGGCGGCTTCTGCGGGAGGATGTCGAGGACCTCTTCCTTCGTCAGCATCAGAGCGAGCTCCTGTCCATGATCCCGCCCTTGCTGTTGGCCGACGGCGCTGGGTAGTCGGGGTACGCGATGCCGCGAAACATGCCGACCTTCGCGTCGCGGATCGTGTAGATGACCTCGCCGTCGACGAGCACCTTGCCGGTGCCGACCGCGACCGCGGAGCCGGACTCCTTCAGCAGCGAGAAGCGTCGGATGTCGACCTCGTAGCGAACGACGCGGTCGTGCGGACGTATCTGCCCGGCAAACTCGACCTCCTTGCAGCCGAGCGCGCGCCCCGATCCCGATGCGCCCGCCGCCGCGCCGTAGAGGCCGATGAGCTGCCACACGGCGTCGACGCCGAGGCAGCCCGGCTGCACCGGATCACCTCGGAAGTGACACTGGAAGAACCAGTCGGTGAGATGGATGTCCTGCTCACCGACGATACGGCCTCGCGGACCACTTCGCTCGAGCTCGACGACGCGGTCGATCATCAGCATCGGCGGCGCCGGGAGCCGCACGAACTCCTCGGGCGGATCGGAGACGAGGTTTCCTTGCGAGAGCGCGAAGAGCTCCTCCTTCGAGAAGCTCGAACGCGCGAGAAAGTCCGTATATCGCATCATGTTGCTTCGACCTCGATTCGAAGACCGGCCCACGTGAGCCCCGAGCCGACGACGACGACCACCACCGTGTCTCCGTCGGTGAGGTCGTTCCAGCGTTGCGACAGCACCGTCGGCGCTCCCGCCGCGCCGGTGTTGCCGAAGTCGGCGACGTTCGAGAAGTGTGCGCCTGCCGCGATCTCGGCGCGCCGCGTGACCGCTTCGAGGACGAGCGCGTTCGCCTGATGTCCGACGAAGCGGACCGCTCCGCCCGTGCGTCGTGCTCGCTCGCGCGCGGGGGGTAAGAGTTCGCTCATGCCGGCGAGCGTCGTCTTGATGGCGAAGCGCTGCACGGCGCTGCCGTCCTGCGTGAAGTGGCCGGAGCGTGGGATCGTCACGAGGTTGGCGCCCGACGGAGAGGAGCCGAGCATCGTCTCGACGATCCGAAGCCGCGAGGGCACTTCGGTCGACACGATCGCGGCGCTGGTCGCGTCGCCCCACAAGACGGCGGTCGCGCGATCGGAGTAGTCGACGGCGCGCGTCGTGTTCTCGGGGTTCACGATCAGCACGTAAGGAGGCAGCCCAGTCATCGATCCGAGCAGATGGATCTGCGCGCCGAAGCTGGAGCACGCCGAGCTCACGTCGAGCGCCGTCGCCTCGATACCGAGCGCCGCGGCAATGCGGCATGCGTCGGCGGGGATCGACATGTCGGGGTAGCAACCGCCCGCGACGACCATCCCGATGTCCGAAGCTCGGAGGCCCGCCCGCGCGAGCGCGTCTTCGGCGGCGCGGCGCCCGGTGTCGGCGTTGTCGTGGAGAGCCGCCTCCAACGCCGCGCGCGTATCGGCGTTGCGAGTCCTGCGAATGTAGTCGAGCGGCAGCACCGTGCGTCGCGTGCGGATGCCTACGCGCTCGAGGATCCACTCGTCGTTCGTGCCGATGTCGAGCTCCTCGAGGAAGCGATTGTCGATCACGTTCGCGGGATGAAAGTGACCGATGGCATGGAGATAGAGGGGCCTCATTGCTTCATCACCCCGCGATGCGCTCGCCACCGTCGACGCGGATGAGCGCGCCGTTCACCCAGCGCGCCTCGTCGGTGCAGAGCAAACACACGAGATCTGCAACGTCGGACGGCGTGGTAAGGCGGCCCAACGGATTGCGCTCGAGCGCATGCGCCTTCATGCGCTCACTGCCCGGGATGAGCCGCAACGCAGGCGTGTCCGTGACGCCCGCTTGGAGGACGTTCGAGCGAATGCCGCGCGGCCCGAGCTCGACGGCGATGGCGCGCGAGACGGACTCGAGCGCGCACTTGGCGGCGGCGACTGCAGCGTAGCCGCGCCAAGCGACCTCGTTGCCCTCGCTCGTCATCGCGATGACGCGCGCGTCGCCAGCGAACATGCCTCTCGCGAGGATGTCCTGCGTCCACGTCGCGAGGCTCGTGCCCATCGCATGCACGGTGCGGGCAAAGTCTTCCCCCTCGAGCACGGGCTCATCGTGCGCGGTCGCCAGCGGCTTGAGGTTCCCGTAGGCCACCGAGTGCATGAGGAGGCGCACGCGACCGCTCACGCCCATCTTCTCCGAGAGCGCATCGAGCACCGTGGCGCGCCCCGCGTCGGACAGTGCATCGGTGTTCACCGCCAGGAAGCCGGCGCACAACGAGCGGAGCTCTTCGAAGCGCGGCTCGATCGCCTCCATCGCGCCGCGTCGATCGCGGTGGACGACGCATACGTTCATTCCGTGTCGAGCGAGCTTCAGCGCGGTCGCGAGACCGAAGCCGCTCGAACCGCCGAGTACGAGCGCCCAGTGCGTGGGGTCGAATGTGATTGTCATGCGGCCTCGGCCACGTGCTTCACGGAGACGACGCTCGCGACGTCGCGCCCGATGGCCCTGAAGAAGCCACGGAGTGGACGTCCGGGGCCCACCTCGCAGATGCGATCCGCCGCGGAAGCGAGCACGCGCATGTTCGCGATGAAGTCCACGGTGCCGCTGATCTGGCGCGTCAATGCGTCGAGTACCGCCTCGCGGTCCGCGACGTGGAATCCGCCCGTGAGGTTGGACGTAACGGCGCCCGCCCTCTCGAAGGCGAGCTCGCCTGCGACCGCGTCGAGCTCGGCGCGGAATGCAGATTCGATCCCGCGCATCATGCGTGAGTGGAACGGCGCGCTCACGTTGAGCGGTACGAGCTCGACGCCCGGGACCGAGCAGGCGATCCGCGAGGCTGCACGCTCGACGTCGGCGCGCTTACCCGAGAGCACGATCTGTCCCGGCGAGTTGCGGTTTGCGGTGTCGACGTCGAGGCCGTCGAGCTCGCTCGAGAGCTCGCGATCGGCGATCCCCTCGGCGATGATCGCCATCATCGCTCCCTCACCGGCCGGCACGCCCTGCTGCATGAGCGCACCTCGGCGACGGACGAGGCGCACGGCGGTCGCGAGAGGGATCACGCCCGCCGCGCAGAGCGCCGTGTACTCGCCGAGGCTGTGCCCACCCCAGTGCGTCGGGCGGAGACCGGCGTTGTGCTCGAGTGCACGGAGCATCGCGATCTCTGCGGTGAGGATCGCCGGCTGTGTGTACTCCGTGAGATCGAGCCGGGGATCGTCATCGAAACACATGGCAGCCATATCGATGCCGAGCGCATCGCTCGCTTCGGCGAAGACATTGCGCGAGACATCGAATCGCGCGCAAAAGTCGCTCGCCATGCCTACACGCTGCGAACCTTGACCGGGGAATACGACGGCGGTGAAGCTCATTGCGGAATAACTACCAAACGAAAATCGTCGACTCGTCACAGCTGAAACACGCTTCGTCACGGTCTCCTGACACGCGCTGTGCCTCGCGCTCGGCAATGAGATCGTTCTCCATCACCTTCAGCTTCGCGATCACCTGGCGTGACAAATCGCGAGCCGCGCGGAGTCCGGTCTCGTTCGTCGTCGGCTCGAGGATCGCGACGCGAAGGCGGAGAGTGTCGCCGAACGCGGGGACGGTGCTGTACGAATCCTGACGATCGCCACGGAGATATGCGCAGAAGACCTGGGGACGGTCGAGCGTACTCAGTATTTGGCCGACGCCGTAGGTGACGTTGTCGACATCGACGCGGCCCGTACGGCTGCGCCCGCCCTCTGGGAACAACGTGACGATCTCGCCACGCGAGACGAGATACGCGAGACGGTCGAGCACGGCCTTGCGCGCCTCGGTGTCGCCCGCTCGATCGATGGGTACACACTTGGCGAGGTACACCAGCACACGGAGGAACAGGTTCTTCGTGAAGTGCTCGGTTGCCGGCACGTTCCACGAGAATCGGTGAAAGTCGCGCAGGTAGTCGCCAAGTGGCGCGAGTGCGTGGTGCAGAAAGGCAGAGTCCACCATCGTGAGGTGGTTCGCGCAAACCAAGGTCGGCCGCCCCGACGCGAGCGCCTCTCGATAGACGCGGCGCGCCTCCGCGATCCCCTCGACACGGTTCCCTCGTGCGACGCGCATCGTGAAGACCGCACTCGGCCCGACAATGGCGAAAGCAGCCCACCCCAGGAGCGATTGCACCTCCAGCGCGAGTCGGTCGCGCCACTTCAGAGCAGGCATGGCAGCTCGTTTAGCGCGAGCCCTTTTGCCGCGAGATGATCCAGATCAATCGCCTACGGACGGAGCGCAGTGACCGGCGCCGGTCGCGACGGGCTCGGCCTCCTGCGAGGCCAAAGTGCCGGCCGAGGGGCCTTCCCGGATTCGACCGACTCCCGCGAAGAAATTTGTCGGATGCCCGGGGGACCGAACGTTAACCGTGCAGAAGGGCGAAAAAGAGGCCTTTCCGCAAACCGAAGCAGCCCACGTGGTCAGACCGAAGGGCGCCCGGTCATGAACGTCTGAGACGAGAGAAGCGAAGGAGAGAAATCATGCAAGCACGTATGAAGCAGCCGGCGATGGTCATTCCCGAAGCAATGAAGGCCCTCCTTGCGCTATCGAAGGCAACGCACAGCAGCGGCGTGCCGGAGAAGACGATCCACCTCGTTCACCTCCGCGCGAGCCAGATCAACGGTTGTGCGGTGTGTGTCGAGATGCACGCGAACGACGCGAAGAGGAGCGGCGACACGGATCAGCGCGTGCACTTGGTGGCAGCCTGGCGCGAGGCGCCGTACTTCACCGACGCGGAGCGCGCCGCCCTTGCGCTCACGGAAGCGCTTACTCGCGTAGCGGATCGACCGGAAGCCGTGACGGACGAGATCTGGACCGAGGCCGCCCGCCATTACGACGAGAAGGCGCTCTCGGGGCTCTTGCTCGAGATTGGCGCGATCAACGTCTGGAATCGGCTGAACCTCGCCACGCGACAAGTCGCCGGCAGCTTCCGCTGAGCGAGACAACGGCGGCGGCCGCCAGTCGTATCTAGACTGGCGGCGGGAACGTCCCCCGTCCAAACGTGGAAGCTCGACGGCGTGCCGGAGCCACGAGGCAGCGTGGTTCACCAGCCCAAGCGGTGCGCGAAAGAGCGCGTACGTCTCTTGCTGCTCGGTCTAGCCGTCGTGGACGTCCAAGATCGAGTGGTCGCGGCATTGCGGGATGCCGGCCTGTCCGACGTGCAGGCGCGGCTCAGCATCGCGCCGGTCCATCAGGTCATTCCGCATTCGGTCCTCGCGGAAATCGAAGCGTTCGTTCGTCTGTTCGACCGCATCACGACGCGTGAAGCTTGGCAAACGACCGTGACCGTGGACGCCGCGGAGGTCGCACGCGTAGCTCGGCCGGAGACTTGCTTCTTCAGCGCGTGGGACTTTCATGTCCCGCCCGATCGACCAAGCGAGTGGCAGCTCGTCGAGTTCAACGACAATGGCTCGGGCTTCCTGCTCGCTGCGCTCCTGAACCGGCACCATTTCGAGCTCGGTAACGTCGCCCAACGAGGCTCGATCGAAGCTCCTGCCTCCTACGACTCGTTCGCAGCAAAACTCCTTGCGATGATTCGTGCCGAAGGTGAGGCGTTCTTCGGTGAGCCCCTACACGGTCCCGTGCTCATCCTCGACGACCGAGAGTCGATGCAGGTCGGCCGATTCCGACAGGAGCTCGTGCTCTTGCAACGAATCTGCCGCGCTGCAGGATGGATCTCGGAAATCGCCTCTCCCTCCGAGACGAAATGGGACGGCAAATGCTTGTTCCACGACGACACGCCGATTCGCTTCGTCGTGAATCGATCGACCGATTTCCTATGGGAAGGTGAAGAATTCTCCGCCGTACGCGCCGCCTACGAAAGTCGGAGCGTTTACGTTGCGCCAAATCCATTTACGTATTCGACACGCAGCGACAAGCGCTTGCTCGAATGGTTGTCGACCCAAGTGCGGGATTCAGAAGTTGGCATTTTGCCGGAGGAGCGCAAATTCCTCGGCGCTCACGTTCCCGAAACGCGCCTTCTTCGCGAAGAGAATGTCGACGAGCTCGTCTCGCAGAGGGACAGCCTGTTCTTCAAGCCGTGCCACGGTTTTGCGAGCCATGGCCTTCTCCCCGGGGCCCGAGTCGGGCGCACGCGCCTGCGGCGGTTGCTGAAGAAGGGGCACGCGTATGTCGCGCAGCGAAGCGCGCCGAAATCGCGCCTGTCGACGAGCGATGGCGTCGAGCTCTGGGTCGACCTGCGTGTGTGGGCGTATCGCGGGGAGCGCTTCCTCTTGTCGGGGCGGGCTTCGCGCAAGCCCGACGGACTCGATCTCAGTCCCCCCGGCGGATGGCTGGCAACGTATGCCGAGTCGCTACCGAATCGCGATGATGAGCGGTGACGCGCGCTGCGCAACCGTCATCTGACGCCCCCGCGTGTCGACGAACGTAGCGCGCTCACAAAAAATCACGTCAAGCGGTGGCGTCTCGTCGATGGGGATGCTGCGCGCGCTGCCCTGCGTCGGGACCGACGTCGAGCGCGGTCGCTGGCGAAACTTGAATTCGGCAACTTTCGACTCGCGCCACGACGCCGCCCGAAATGGACGGTGTCGTGGGCATCGAGTCGGTGGTGTTTCGAAGGAGAGAGGCCTGGCTCTCAGCCCTTCTCTCGTCGCGGTTGAACCTCGCGCTACTGCGGAGCGATACCGGGGCCGAGCGAGTCGATGCGAATGCGCACCAGCTCGTCGTCGGTGCGCTTGCTCAACCCACGCGCGAAGACCTCGTCGCAGGTGACCGCGAGCGGTCGCTGGATCACGAGGTCGGAGACCTGGGGGGCCGACTCGTTGTATACGGTCCATGAGACGCCGTCGGCGAGCCGGACGACGCGCACGCCGTAGGCCTGCCCCCAATCGGTGTTGGGGTGGATCGCGATGGCAGCGTAACCACAACCCACGACGAATCTCTCCGAGTAGCTGCCCAGCGTATCGGCCAGAACATGTCGCTTGTTCGTCGCCACCGCGGCGGGATCGGTCGAATATTTCGCCGTCCAGACCTGGTAATCCGAGTAGATGCCTTCGCTGATCAGGCCATTTTCCTCGAGCCAGACCATGTCGACCCCATCGGTGCCGATGCCACTTGCCGACCGCGTGTAATCGTTGGGCCAGCCTACGAGGGTCTTCACCCCTCCAGCCCGCGTCCACACTTTGACGGCGCTACGGATCGAGGTTCCGCCTTCCCAGAACACGTCGTCACCGGAGAAACGGTAGCCCGCATAGATCATCCCGAAGTCCTCCGGCGCGACGGCGATCGTTGCGATCTGGGTCATCGAATCGAGCGCATAGACGGGGTCCGCTGATCCGACCTCTTCGACGAGGTAACGTGCGCCGATGTCGAACTGTTGAGAAAATGTGCTCGTGGAGCGATGCCCTTTGGGAAGGTAAACCACCGGCTGCAAGCTATCGACGCTGCCTCCAATGGCGCCGCCGATCGTGAAGTCGTTGTCCGAATCATAAATGCGATAGACGGCCTTTCCCCCGTTCATCGAACCAGGTTTGATGCCGCAGCCGCCGGTCAGCAGTAGCGAGTTGTGCACGGGACCATCGGCGTCGGCGACGACGACGTAACCGATATCGCCGACGATTCGAGTGACCTCGAGCCGCGCCTTCCCATCGACGACCTCCGCCGCACTTTCGACCAGGAGGTTCGGCCCCTCGGCGGCCTGCCAATCGGTGACCATGCGACGGCAATCCATGCTGTCCGGACCGGGCATGCCGTGGCCGGCTTCCAGCACTGAGCAGGATTCCCAGCGATAGGGCTCCGGCAAGTGAGCCTTGTCGTCAGGAATGTAGAAGCCGCATGCCGGATCGTAATCGGCAAACAGCGACCACCCGGCAGGAATGGTCTTCCCCGTCGGCGGTCCCGCGGAGCTGTCGACGCGTGCATCGGCAGCCCCACCGCGGGACGGTTTCGGTCGCGTGCCGTCGGGCGCGGCGTCGACGTCACCACCGTCGTCGGTTCCGGCCTCCTCGAGGGCACCGGAACATCCACCAGCAACGCCAATGGCCAAAGGAATGGCCGCGACAGCGATGGCAACGGTACGCGACCAATTCGTCATTTCAGGAGGCTCCAGATCGAGGTCACGGAAACCGGCGCTTGCGGGACGATATCCGTTCTGGGCAGACGTGCCACCAAAGCAGGCCTGCGCTGCGCCGAAACACCTTCTCGTGGCGTTGCGAGTTTGGCTTCGCGGAAATGAGAAGAGGCGCGCGGCTCGGAAAAGCCAGCGCGCCTCTTTTGCCTATTCGGCTTATCGAATTTCGATCAGCGCGATTCGGCGTAGCGCTTGCGGATGGTCGGGATGAGGTACTCGTCGAAGGCGCGGTCGACGTCGTAGGCGGGCTTCCAGCCCCAGTCCTTGCGGGCGCGCGAGTCGTCCATGTCGGCGGGCCACGAGTCGACGATCTTCGAGCGAACCGCGTCGGGCTCGAAGGTGATGTCGGCGCCCGGGAAGGCCTTGCGGACGCGGTCGGCGATCTGGCCGGCGGTGGGGCTGAAGGCCGTCACGTTGTAGACCGTGTCGGTGAGCTTCTCGCGATCGGCCTCGAGGAGCGTGAGGAGCGCGGTGACCGCGTCGGGCATCGCCATGAAGGGGATGCGCGCGTCGGGGCCGACGAAGGACTTGTACGCCTGGCCCTGGGCCGCAGCGTGGAGCATCTCGGGGCCGAAGTCGCTGGTGCCGCCGGTGGGAACCGTCTCCGCCGAGATGAGGCCCGGGAAGCGGATCGAGCGGAAGTCGAGGCGGGCCGCGTTCGCGAGGGCGCCGAGCTGGCGGAAGTAGTTGGTGAAGTAGCGACCGAGGTGCTCGCAGTACAGCTTGTTGCAGCCGTACATCGTGATCGGCGTGTTGTACGCGTCTTCGACGACCGCGCCGGCCCTGGTCTTCTCTTCGACCGAGGGCATGCCGTAGACGGCGATCGAGCTCGGGAAGATGAAGCGAACCGGACGACCGAGGCGCTGCGACTGGTTCTGCGCCACGCGGAGCAGGTGGAGCGTGCCCTCGACGTTGACCTGGTGCGCGAGCTCGGGATCGCGCTCACCACGCGTGCTGAGGAGCGCCGCGAGGTGGAAGACGACTTCGATCTCGTGATGCGCCGCGACCTGATCGAGGAGGTAGCGGTCCATGATGTTGCCGGCGTACGTCTCGAGGCAGTACTGCCGGTACTTCTCGGGAAGCGGCGTCAGGTCGACCGTGACGACCCGGTAGTTGCCTTCGGCGTGAAGGCGTTGCAGCAACGTACGACCGATCTCACCATTCGCACCGGTAACGAGAACGACAGGCTTGCTCATCGGCGTCGCACGCTAGGCGTCCATCCGTGCGCCCGCAAGCGGGTCCCGGCCCCGTTCTCTGCGTCATCGACATCGCTCTTGCGGTCGAGCTAACGACGCACTGCGACGTACTCGTGTGGTCGCGCTTCACCTGCTCGTCACCGCTCGTCACGTGCCGTGATCGCGTGACGTTGCGCTCGCGCTCAATAGGCGGGGAGAGGCTCGAGGTCGACGATTCGGAGCGCTTCGTCGTTGCCCACGACCGTGAAGCGGTTGACGTGCGCGCTCTGCGAGACGACGGTGCCCAGGCCGTCGATGAGGACGGCGTCGGCCTCGTAGCTTCCAGCGGCGAGGACGATGCTCGCACTGAACGCTCGGCAGTCTACCTGGGAGACGCTGAAGACTTCGTTCCTCGGAGTCGTGACGGTGATTTGCGTCGCCGCGGCGTTCCGCGCTTCGCATTCGGACGGGAGGCTCACGCTGTCCACCGTCCATCGCAGCGTGAAGAGGGCCGCCGAAGCATCGAGCACCGGCACGGGGGCGGGCTCGATTCGATGTCGGGGTTCGACATCACACGCGGCGAAGACCCCGATGCCGGCCACGCCAAAAGCGAGAGTCACGAAGAGCAGGACGCGCGCGGGGTGTGCGCCAAAGCTCGTCCTCGCGATCGCTGCGGCCATGAGGGAACAGGCAGCAAGCCTGGTGCCGCAGCGCTGTCTCGAAGCTCAGGCGACGCGGGCGACGGCTTCTTCGTGGCGCCGCGGAGTGCGGAGCTTGCTACCGGAAAGCGCAGCCGCAATGCCGAGGCCGCTCATGGTGAGCTTCATGCGCAGCGCATCGACGTGCCCTTCCGCGTGGAGGCGGGAGACCACCGCGCGAACGTCGGTCCGGCGGACGTCGAGCTCGGAGGCCACCTCGTCGAGGCGCGCCACGCGACCCTTGGCCTGGGCAACGCCGAGGAGGCGGATGACGTGAGCGGCGAGAGAGCGGGTATCGATCGAGTTCATGACGAGATCTCCGAGGCGGTCCGTGAGGTGCGTGGCCCGCGTGACCCGTTCGACCCCGAAATGCCGGCCCCGAACGGCGTGACGCGTGTACTCCACAACCATGTAATGTGCAAGCGCCGAGCCGCACACATGGTCTCCAACGACGTTTTTCTCTCCCCCCTGTTTTCCAGGCCTCGCGTGAAAGGCGTCATGGATGGGCTTCGCCCCGCACTTCAATAAGCGCTGCCGTCGCGTCGGCTCGATCTGGTGGAAGTCCGATCCATCCATGCCCGTTTTCGTCGGGTGGGCGCTCGGCTAGAAGAGCGCCATGTTCGGCCGAGCAAAGGACATCTATTCAAGCACCCTGGGCGAGATCCGCGAGGCGGGCCTCTACAAGGAAGAGCGCATCATCGTTACCCCCCAGGCTGCCGAGATCGGCGTGGGCGAGGGCAAGGAGCAGAAGGTCCTCAACTTCTGCGCGAACAACTATCTCGGCCTCTCCTCGCATCCCGAGGTGATCGCCGCCGCGCATCGCGCGATCGACACGCACGGCTTCGGTATGAGCTCCGTGCGCTTCATCTGCGGCACGCAGGACCTCCACAAGGAGCTCGAGAACAAGCTCTCGAACTTCTTCGGCACCGAGGACACGATCCTCTACTCGTCGTGCTTCGACGCGAACGGCGGTCTCTTCGAGACGCTGCTCGGTGAAGAAGACGCGATCATCTCCGACGCGCTCAACCACGCCTCGATCATCGACGGCATCCGCCTCTGCAAGGCCGAGCGTCATCGCTACGCGAACGGCGACATGGGCGAGCTCGAAGAGGCGCTCAAGAAGACCCAGGGCAAGCGCCTTCGCATGATCGCGACCGACGGCGTCTTCTCGATGGACGGCTACCTCGCGAAGCTCGACGTCATCTGCGACCTCGCCGAGAAGTACAACGCGATGGTCATGGTCGACGACTCGCACGCGAGCGGCTTCATCGGCAAGACGGGCCGCGGCACGCCCGAGCACTTCGGCGTCCAGAGCCGCATCGACGTCATGACGTCGACGCTCGGCAAGGCCCTCGGCGGCGCGGCCGGCGGCTTCACCACGGGCAAGAAGGAGATCATCGATCTGCTTCGCCAGCGTTCGCGCCCGTACCTCTTCTCGAACTCGATCGCGCCCGCGATCGCCGGCGCAGCTTCGGCGGTCGTCGACCTCCTCTCGAGCTCGACGGCGCTCCGCGACAAGCTCATGGCGAACGCCAAGCGCTTCCGCGACGGCGTGACGAAGGCCGGCCTCACGGTGAAGGACGGCGAGACGCCGATCGTCCCCGTCATGCTCGGCGACGCGAAGCTCTCGCAGGAGATGGCGAAGAAGCTCCTCGACGAGGGCATCTACGTCATCGGCTTCTTCTTCCCGGTCGTTCCGAAGGGCCAGGCGCGCATCCGCGTCCAGCTCTCGGCCCAGCACACCGACGAGCAGATCGACCGCGCCGTCGCCGCCTTCGCAAAGGTCGGCAAGGAACTAGGCGTTATCGCCTGACCGCCTAGGGTTCGTTGGTGCGCCGCGGCCCTCGCAAGAGTCGCCGCGGCGCTGCCGTTTTGTGGCTTACCCGTGCCTTACGAGGTCGTCCAAAATGGCGTCGGACTGCTTTTTTGCCCACGAGGCGAAGTCCTTCATGAACTCGGCGACCTCGCGGAAGCGCTTCACCACCGATTCGCGATCGCCCATCGCCACCGCGCGGGCGAAGTGCGCCGCCTCTTGTTCGAAGACGTGCGAGAGGCGAGGGGCCTCCGGGTTGACGGTGAGGATGTCCGCGTAGAGCTCGGCGCGCTGCGAGAACATGCGACCGATCATGGCGAGCTCGGTGCGATAGATCGGACTTGCAAACTGCAAGCTTCGGCCGAGGTCGGCCTTGAGGCGCTCGAGCACGGAGCCGAGCACCATCGTCTTTTCGTGCACGAGCACCTGGATGAGCGCCATCTGCGCGTCGTGCTCTTCGGCGGTGGCCTCGATGGTCTCGGCGCCGAAGCTCTCGAAGAGCTTCTTCACGCGCGCGAACGCGGCGTCGCCGCGACCACGACACAGGACGACCTTCTGACGATCGAAGTCGCCGCCGTGCGGGCCGAACATCGGGTGCGTCGCGACGACGTCGACGCCTTCGGGGGCTGCCTCGAGCATGGCCTTCAGAGGCGCGCTCTTGATGGACGTGATGTCCATGAGGCACGCGCCGGGGCGAACGTGCGGAGCGATCCGACGAATCACGTCCACGGTCGCGGCGATCGGCACGGCGACGATGACGAGGTCGTTTCGCGACGCGACCTCTTCGGCCTTCGGTCCTTCGCCGAGGCCCATCGTCTCCACCTCGAAGCCGCCGTTCTTCAAGACGCGCGCGAGGAAGGCGCCCATGCCTTGCGTTGCGCCGATGATGCCGACCGAGAAGTGCTCGGCCTTCGTCTGGAGGATGCGACGCTGCTCGAGGCGTGAAGCCGCGAAGAGGCGAGCGTAGACGTCGCGTACCACGTCGTCGGGCACGTTCATGGTGCGACCGAGCGCGACCAGATCGTCGAGATGCGCGCCCTCGCGCTCACGGTCGAACGAGGGAAGACCTTTCTCTCCCTTGATGCGCGCGACCTCGCGGATGAGCCGCATGCGCTCGGCGAGGATCGCCACGAGCTCTCTGTCCTTGGCGGCAAGCTCGTCACGAATGGCCACGAGCTCGGGCGCGGGCGAGGGGGTCGACATGATGCGCCCTACTTAGAAAGAAAGCCGGACCTGCGCCACGGAAAGCGATAGAGCCGTGCGCACTCGCCTGGTTGTGCCATGCTTCCGCGCGCGTGAACGACTTCGACGCCCATATCTTCCGCGTACTCAACACGGCCATGTCCGGTCACGCCGTGCTTCTGGTGATGACCATCCTGTCCGTGATCGGGAGCGGCTGGTCGATGATCGCCATTGCGCCGCTCTTCGCGGCCGCCCGTACGCGTCGCTTCGCCGCGTTCCTCGTGACGGTCCTCTCGAGCACGGCGCTCGCGGTGTTCATCGGCAAGCAGATCGTCGGGCGAACACGTCCGTACATTGCGCTCGGCATTCAAGCGCACGTCGCCTCGGCGCCAACCGACTTCTCCTTCCCGAGCGGCCACGCCGCGGGCTCGTTCGCGTTCGCCACGTTCGTGGGGCTCGTGCTCCTTCGCGGTGGTCGCGCGCCGGTCGACGTCACCACGGGAAAAACGCGCGTCTATCGCATGCTCGGTGCCGCGGCACTCTTCGCGACCGCCACCGGCGTTGCCCTTTCACGCGTCGCGCTCGGCGTCCACTTCCCGGGCGACATCGCCGCGGGTGCGCTCCTCGGCATGCTGCTCGGCGCCACCGGCGCGACCTATTACCTACGTCAGCCCGGCGCGACCCCCGTTACCGACTAGGGCTCTCGGGCCGATGCTGTTCGGATAAACAAACATCCCTCAAACACCGATGGATTCGGCCCGAGATTTTTCACAGAAGGGCGGAAGGTCGGAAGTTTTTGGGGCGGAGAGCAAATCGCGCGATGCCGCGTCGGCATCGGGGGTATTCAATTCCCCTGCAAGCGCAGTTTGGCGCTTTACGCGGGGCGATTAATAAATCCTTCCGATCTTCCGGCCTTCCTGTGAAATTTCTGCCGGTCCGAACGGCATTGCTTCTCTAGGGAAGCCAGGTTTGGCCGGTTTCGCAGTCGACGTGTTTCATCGACACGCGACGGTCTTTCACGTCGAGCACGCCGAAGACGATCGGCAGGTGGAAGCGGCGAGGGCCGATCGAGCCGGGGTTGAATACGGTGAGGCCGCGATCGCGTCCGATGAAGGGCACGTGCGAGTGACCGCACACGATGATCGAGGCTCCCTCGGCGCGGGCGAGCTGCGCGGCGTCGGCGCGGATCTTCGGCCCGTAGACGGCGATGTGCATCAAGAGCACCTTGAAGAGGCTCTCGTCGTTCTCGACGATGTCGAGCACGAGCGCGTCGGGCAAGACGCCGTCGTTCGTGTCGATGTTTCCGCGCACGGCCGACAGCGGCGCGATCTTGGCGAGGTCCGTGAGCACGCTCGTGTCGCCGATGTCGCCCGCGTGGAGGATTCGGTCGGGATGCTCGCCGGCGATGAGCTCGGGGCTTCGCTCGTGCGGAAGGCTGTGGGTGTCGGCGACGACGACGAGATGCAGGGCACCGTTTTCGAGGCAGACCTTTTCGTGGCGCGTAACCAGTTTCGAGGCCGACTTGGACTTCGCCTTTGCCATCGCGGCTCGCAGGTTACGTCGTCGGGCGCGCGGTCAGTAGCCGAATTGACCAGGCCCCGCGCCGGAGCTGCTCGAGCTGCTCGAGCTCGAGCTCGAAGGGCCCTTGTGCAGCGTGAACGTGTGCGTGTGGCCGAGGGCGACCGAGGTCTCGACCCCCACCGTCTGTCCCACGGAAATGCGCTGTAGCGCCGTTTGCGAGAGCGTCACGGTGTGCGAGTGCCCGTCGGCGATGGTCGTGGCGTCGACGACGCCGCTCTCGGGCAGCGTCTCGAGCTGCTGCTCGGTGATGCAGATGTCGTGCGTGTGTCCGTCGGTGACGCTCGACATGCCGGCGGCGCCGCTGCAACTCGCGCGGAGCGCCTCGGTTTGCGAGTCGATGTCGGTGGCTGCGCCGCAACCAAGCGGCGAGGCGAGGGGAGTGGCGAGCCACGCGATCATCGCGGCCGAGGCTACGTAGCCCGCGCCGCGCACCCACGGACGACCTGAAGCCATGAACGACGCAGCTGCAAGCGATGAGCCGGGCGCTTGCGAGCCGCGTAGCTCGTCTTCAGGGCGTACCCTGGCGAGGCCGCGTCGTCGTCATGGACGCAGGAGCCTGCGAGGACATCGGCACGGGCGCGAGGATCTTCGCCACCGCCTGATCGACGCGCTCCTCCTTCACCTGGCCGGGCTGGACCTCGTCCTGCGCATAGCCGTGGAAGAGCTGCTTTCCCGACTGATCGAAGATGTCGATGACGAGCTGGCTCTGGGTTTCTTCGACGCTAGGGGCGCCGACCACCGCCGCCTTTCCGGTCGGCTGCCTCCTCACCTGGCGAACGCCCGACGACGACCGCACGAGGAGCTCGGGCTTCGTGCCTGGAGGCGCTTGCGCGTAGCCCCGTCGCGAGAGCTCTTCGTCGACGGTCTTGAAGATGATGTCCGTCACGTCGGGCGTGAGGTCCGTCCGCGCAAAGCCCTCGGGCGGCTGCTCCGCGGTCTCTTGCGCGTACGTGTGGTAGCGCGCGACGTCCGCACCTTTGTTCGCTTCGTTCGACTTGACCTGCATCGTGCTCCCGCACGCGGCGGCGAGCACGAGCATCGCAACAACGAGGAGGGATCGCATGAGAATGACGTACGCACGCTCGCCTTGGGGTGCATCGCATTCGGCCCGGCTTTTTGCGGAGGTTCGACGAGCTCGTGCGAGACCAATTGGCCCGCGTTTCGGTCCCCAGCTGTACGCCCCCTCGAACGCGGGCCTGGAAATGTGGGGTCGTACGACGGGCCCCTCGTCCGGCAGCGTCTGCTCGACCTTTCAAGGCCTTATCGTCACTCGGGGCACACTTTTCCTGACGGCTGTGCTTGCGTTCGAAGCCTCAGCGGGGACAAACTACGCGGCGCTGATGTCCTGTCGGCTTCTGCTGCGCGTGTTCGTCGCTCTCACGGCCTTCGTGGCCGTGTGGATCGTCGCGCCTTCCGCAGCACGCGCAGCATCGGTGAACGCGGCGCCCGTCTGTGACCCGCGCGGAGCGATCATGTTCGCGCCGCCTCCTCAGATGCAGGATCCGCAGCAGTCGCTCGACATCGTCGTCAACGAAGACGACTGCACGCAAAGCCCCCTCGAGACACGTCACCTGGTTTCGCATCGCGCACCCCTGTTGATCGACAGCGGGCCCGCGCAAGACCCCGCGACGGCCAACGTCGCGACGAGCGTCGCGGATCCCGAGAGTGAACTGTGTCCCGCTCCGGTCGCGAGTCTTTCTTTCGCGCGACCTGGTTTCCGGTCGGACCTCGAACGTCCGCCGCGCGCCTGAACGCCGTTTCCTAGCGTTTCAGGTTCGCGTGCGTGGTCGTGCAGTGTTCATCGGTGCGCGTCGCGCGTGACCGGTCCGTTCCTTCTCGGTAGGGCCGCTCATACGCAACTCGCATCGGTGATCGTGCCGCCCACGACGCCGGAAGTTTCGTTGCAACTTACAAGGATTGAAAATGGCAAAGGACAAGGACCACAAGGCCCACGCGGCCGACGTGCGCCCGCCGCCCGATTCCGGCGGCATGAGCACGGGTGTAGCAGTCATCGGATTCCTCCTGTGCTTCCTCGCGGGTGGCGCAGTCATGTGGGGCTACGACAGCCACCGCATGAAGACGGCGGGCGGCATCACGGCCGATTCGTCGTCCGCGGGCGGCGCGTGGGCGGACAGCGACTCCCCCATCCCCGTCACGAGCAAGGACCCCGTCTGGGGTAGCCGCTCGGCTCCGGTCACGGTCGTCATCTTCTCGGACTTCCAGTGCCCGTTCTGCTCGCGCGTCGAGCCGACGCTCGATCAGGTCAAGAAGACCTACGGCCCGGACAAGGTTCGCCTCGTCTGGAAGAACCAGCCCCTTCCGTTCCACGACAAGGCCAAGCCGGCGGCGCAGGCGGCTCAGACCGTCTTCACGCTCAAGGGCTCGGACGCGTTCTGGAAGTTCCACGACACGGCGTTCCAGAACCAGAAGGATCTGAGCCCCGAGTCGTACGAGAAGTGGGCCGTTGCGGCCGGCGTCGACGCGAACGCGTACAAGACCGCCCTCGCCTCGAAGAAGGCGGACGCGAAGATCGACGAAGACCAGCAGCTCGCGAACAAGGTCGGCGCCAACGGCACGCCCGCGTTCCGCATCAATGGCGTGGAGCTCTCGGGCGCGCAGCCGTTCGAGAAGTTCAAGGAAGCCATCGACAAGGAGCTCGGCAAGGCTCAGGCGAAGATCGCGTCGGGTACGCCCAAGGACAAGATCTACGTCGAGATGTCGAAGGAGAACTTCAAGGCCGCCCCCGCGAAGGCCGAGAAGGAAGACGACGACGAGAAGGAAGACACCAAGACGGTCTGGCGCGTGCCGGTCGGCAACTCGCCCTTCCAGGGCAAGGCTGACGCGCCCGTCACGATCATCGAGTTCTCGGACTTCCAGTGCCCGTACTGCAAGCGCGTTGAGCCCTCGCTCGACAAGATCAAGGAAACCTACGGCGACAAGGTCCGTATCGTCTGGAAGCACGAGCCGCTTCCGTTCCACCCGCGTGCAAAGCCCGCCGCGGCGCTCTCGATCGAAGCTCGCGTTCAGAAGGGCGACAAGGGCTTCTGGGAGGCGCACAAGCGCCTGTTCGATTCGCAGCCGAAGCTCGAAGACGCCGATCTCGAGAAGATCGCGGCCGACATGGGCCTGAACGTCGACAAGGTGAAGTCGGCGATCAAGGACGAGAAGTACAAGAAGGAAATCGACGCGGACGCCGAGCTCGGCGAGGACGTCCAGGCGAGCGGCACCCCGCACTTCTTCATCAACGGTCGTCGTCTCGTGGGCGCGCAGCCCTTCGAGAAGTTCAAGACGATCATCGACGAGGAAGTTAAGAAGTTCGACGACGCGAAGGGCAAGGTCGCGGCGAAGGACTACTACGACAGCCTCATGAAGACGGCGAAGGGCGCGCCCGAGCCGGAAAAGAAGAACGCTCCGCCGGTCCCCGCGGGCGCTCCGTTCAAGGGCGGCGCAAACGCCAAGGTCGTCATCCAGGAGTGGAGCGACTTCCAGTGCCCGTTCTGCTCGCGCGTCGAGCCGACCATCGCCGAAGTCATGAAGACCTACGGCGACAAGGTGAAGTTCGTTTGGCGTGACAAGCCCCTCCCGATGCACCCCGACGCTCCGCTTGCTTCGGAAGCGGCGCGCGAGGCGCTCAAGCAGAAGGGCCCCGACGGCTTCTGGAAGATGCACGACAAGATGTTCGCGAATCAGCAGAAGATTAAGCGCGAAGATCTCGAGGGCTACGCCAAGGAGATCGGCCTCGACATGGACAAGTTCAAGGCCGCTCTCGACAGCCACGTCCACAAGGCCGTCATCGACGCCGAGGACAAGGCCGGCACCGACGTCGGCATCAGCGGTACGCCCGCGTTCTTGATCAACGGGTACTACATCAGCGGCGCGCAGCCGTTCCCGAAGTTCAAGAAGCTGATCGACCGCGCGCTCAACGAAGCGAAGTGAGCAGCTAGTCTCCTAGCCTCTCTTCGTGAGTGAGCAGAAGCCCCTCGCCCTAGCCGGGTGGGGGGCTTTTTCTTTGGGCCTTTTTCGCCCTCGGTCGTGAAAATGACACGCGCTCTTGCGTGTACAGGAGCGCGCCCTCTGCGCTACGAAGGTAGGGCCCAAATGAAGTCCTTTGCCCGAAATACGTCGATCGTCGCCACACTGACGTCGCTCGTCGTCCTCGCGAATGCATGTGGAGGCGCGGCGAGCACGCCGGCAACGCCCGCGGCCGACGCCAACGCCAAAGCTGCCGTTGGGAAGGTCGAAGCGCCGGCCGCCGAAGACGATCTCGTCGTCCCGATTTTCAAAGACGACGCGACGCGCGGCAAACGCGATGCGCTCGTGACGATCGTGATGTTTTCGGACTTCCAGTGTCCGTTCTGTTCGCGCGTCGAGGTCACCCTCGACAAGGTGCGCGAGACGTATGGCGACGACGTGCGCATCGTGTGGAAGCACGAGCCGCTGCCGTTCCACCAGCACGCGAAGATCGCCGCGGTCATCGGCGAAGGTCTCCGCGCGATGAAGGGCGACGAAGCGTTCTGGCGCTATCACGATCTCGTCTTCCGTCGTCAGAAGGACATGAGCCCCGAGTCGCTCCGCGCCTGGGCCGTGGCGTCCGGCGCCGACGCGCAGGAGCTCGAGCAGGGCCTCGAGAAGAAGACCTGGGAGAAGAAGGTCGAGCGCGACGTGGAGCTCGCCAAGACGATCGGCGCGACGGGTACGCCCTCCTTCCGCATCAACGGACTCGAGTTCTCCGGCGCGCAGCCGTTCGAGAACTTCAAGGCCGTCATCGACGGTGAGCTCGCCAAGGCGAAGAGCCTCGTCGCCGAGGGCGTCGCGAGAGACAAGGTCTATCGCGTGCTCGTGGCGGAGAACTTCAAGAAGCACGTCGAAGAGGAAGACGACGAGGACGAGAAGGAAGACGTCGCCACCGTGTGGAAGGTGCCTGTCGCCGGCTCGCCCGTGCGCGGCAAGGCCGACGCGCCCGTCACCATCGTCGAGTTCTCGGACTTCCAGTGCCCGTATTGCAAGAAGGTCGGCCCCACGCTCGACGAGATCCGAAAGACGTACGGCGACAAGGTTCGCATCGTCTGGAAGGATATGCCGTTGTCGTTCCACCCGCGCGCCATGCCGGCCGCCGAGGTCGCTCGGGCCGCCCGCGCGGCGAAGGGTGACGCAGGCTTCTGGGACGTGCACGACAAGCTCTTTGCTTCGCAGCCCAAGCTCGAAGACGCCGATCTCGAAGCGGTCGCCAAGAGCGCAGGGCTCGACGTTGCCAAGGTCATGGGCGCCGTGAAGGGCCAGACCTACAAGAAGGGCATCGAAGCCGACATGCTCGTCGGCGACGACATCCAGGCGAGCGGCACTCCGCACTTCTTCATCAACGGTCGTCGTCTCGTGGGCGCGCAGCCGCTCGCGAAGTTCAAGACGATCATCGACGAGGAGCTGAAGAAGTTCGACGACCAGAAGGGCAAGGTCGCCGCCAAGGACTACTACGACAGCCTCATGAAGACGGCGAAGGGTGCGCCCGAGCCGGAGAGGAAGATCGCGGCGCCGCCTCCCGCGAATGCTCCCTTCATGGGCGCGGCGAACGGCAAGGTGCTCATCCAGCAGTGGAGCGACTTCCAGTGCCCGTTCTGCTCGCGCGTCGAAGGTACGATCGACGAGCTCGTGAAGGCCTATCCCACGCAGGTGAAGGTCGTCTGGCGCGACAAGCCCCTCCCCATGCACCCTGACGCTCCGCTCGCCGCCGAGGCCGCGCGCGAGGCGTATGCGCAGAAGGGCAATGCGGGCTTCGCCAAGATGCGAAAGCTCATGTTCGACCACCAGCGTGAAGACGGTCTCAAGCGCCCCGCGCTCGAGGGATACGCCAAGGAGATCGGCCTCGACGTCGCCAAGTTCAACGCCGCTCTCGACAACCACGTGCACAAGGCGGCGATCGACGCGGACGAAAAGGCCGGCACCGACATCGGCGTCAACGGCACGCCGAGCTTCGTCGTCGGCCCGTACTACATCAGTGGCGCGCAGCCGCTCACGAAGTTCAAGAGGGCCGTCGAGCTCGCCTTGAACCCGCCGCCCGCTCCCAAGGCCGGCGTGACGGATGCGAAGAGCGGCCTCGTGGTCCAGGACGTCACTGTGGGCAAGGGCCGCGAGGTGAAGGCCGGCGACAAGATCACTGTGCACTACGTGGGAACACTTCCCGATGGCACGGAGTTCGACTCTTCGAGGAAGCGAAACCAGCCTTTTGACTTCTCAATCGGCAACGGAATGGTCATCAAAGGATGGGAGCAGGGTCTCATCGGTATGAAGGTGGGCGGTCGCCGCAAGCTGACCATCCCGCCGGAGCTGGGATACGGCGATCGCGGTGCGCCGCCGGTCATCCCGCCGAAGGCCACCTTGCTGTTCGACGTGGAGCTCGTCTCGATTCAGTGAAGGTTCGATGAACGCCCGCCGACTCCACAAGGTCCTGGCTAGCAGCGCGGCAGGCCTCGTCGCCTCCGTGCTGCTACTCGCCGCTGGTGAGCGCGAGGCCAATGCGGCCGAGAATCAGCATCACCTCGGTCTCGATCCGTCGCTCGCCCTGCTCAAGGTCGACGGCAAATCGTCAATGAGCGTGGGCGGCGGCCTCGCCGTCCACTACACCTACGGCCTCAGCGATCAGTTCAACCTGATGGCCGAGGTCGGAAGCGCCATCGTAGGGTCGGGGAAAGACTCGCCCGACACTCCGCGCACGAGTCCCTCGACCGTGAGCCATGCAGGCGTGGGCATCGGGTACGTGATCGACGTCATCCAGTGGGTGCCGTACATCGGCGCGCTCGGGGCCGGCTATTGGCTCGCGGGCGGCACGCTCGACAACTCGGTGTATGCCGCGGGTCTCGAGCTCGCCGTCGGCCTCGACTACCAGTTCAGCCGCCACTTCGCCGTCGGCGTCGGCGCGCGTCAGCATCTGATCGCGACGAAGCTCACCGACTACCCGTCGTACACGACCATCTTCGCGCGCGTCGAATACGCCTGGGGTTTCTGAAGCCCTCGGGCGCTCGACGCCGTTGCGATGAGCCAACATCGGGCTGACACCGATGCATCCGCCACGAGAGTTTTCACAGGAAGGTCGGAAGGGCGGAAGGTTTTTGGGGGGGCGTAGAGCGAGGGATCGCGCGCCGTCGCGTCGGCATTGGCGCAATTCCAGTCCCCACCAAGTGGGGTTTCGCCCTCTGTGCGGCGTGATAATAAAATCTTCCGATCTTCCGACCTTCCTGTGAAATTCTTCTGCCGATTCCAACGGCGAGCGGGAAGGCAGACGGAGACGATGACACGGCGATGCAGGTCGCACGCGTCACCCGAACGAGCTTCCCCCAAATGAGGGAACGCGGAAGTGCCGCCCTCAGCGACATTCCGCGTTCTGGTTACGTTCGAGCTCGCCGGAACGGCGAGCTCAGAAGAAAACGATCAGGCCGAGGCTTCCTTGCTGAGACCGAAGCCGTCGTGCAGGGCGCGCACGGCGAGCTCCGTGTACTTCGCATGGATCAGGCAGGAGACCTTGATCTCGCTGGTGGAGATCGCCTGGATGTTGATGCCTTCCTCGGCGAGGATGCGGAACATCCGAGCGGCGATGCCGGCGTGCGAGCGCATGCCGAGGCCGACGATCGAGACCTTCACGACCTCTTCGTCGTAACGGACTTCGTTCGAGCCGAGGCGCTTGGCCACTTCCTCGATCGCGGGCTTGGCGCGCGCGAGGTCCGTCTTGGCGAGGGTGAACGTGACGTCGGCGCGGTCCTGCGCGGTCTTCGAGACGTTCTGGATGATCATGTCGACGGAGAAGTTCTTCTCCGCCATCGAGCCGAAGAGCTCCGCGACGACGCCCGGCTTGTCGTCGACACCGACGACGTGCACGCGCGCTTCGTTCTTGTCGTACGCGACGCCGGCAACGACAACGTCTTCGAGCGACTTGTCCTCGCCCGTGACCCAGGTGCCCTCGGCATCCGAGAAAGACGTGCGGACATGAACGGGAACGCCGTACTTCATCGCAATCTCCACGCTTCGAATTTGAAGAACCTTCGCGCCCAGCGAAGCCAGCTCGAGCATCTCTTCGTACGAGATGCGGTTGATCTTACGGGCCGACGGACAGATGTTCGGGTCCGTCGTGTAGACGCCGTCGACGTCGGTGTAGATCTCGCACGCGTCGGCGCCAATCGCGGCCGCGACGGCCACGGCGGTGGTGTCCGAGCCACCACGACCGAGCGTGGTGATGTCGCCGTGCTCGTCCACGCCCTGGAAGCCGGCGACGACGGCGATCTGGCCCTTCTTGAGCGTCGAGAAGATCTTCGACCCTTCGATGGTCTTGATGCGCGCCTTGGTGAACGCGCCGTCGGTCAGGATCTTCACCTGGTGACCGAGGAGCGAGCGCGCCTGTCCGCCTTCGGCGTGGATCGCCATCGCCGTGAGCGCCGCCGAGACCTGCTCGCCGGTCGAGGCTATGACGTCCATCTCTCGCGCTTCGGGAAGCTTGGAGGCTTCGTGCGCGAGCCCGAGCAGACGATTGGTCTCGCCGCTCATCGCGCTGACGATCACGACGACATCGTTGCCCGCTTTTTGAGCGGCAATCGCGCGGCGCGCCACGTTGCGAATGCGGTCGATCGACCCGACAGAAGTGCCACCGAATTTTTGGACGACGAGGGCCAAGGCGGGCGAGGAATAGGACCCCGCGGGAAGCACGTCAACAGTGCCGCCAAGCTGGGGTTACGCTATCTCCTACATTACCTCTGGAGGGGATTGACCCCGGCCGCTCGGTCGCCGATACCACTGTCTCGAGAGGGGCCGTCGAGAGGGGACCACCGAGAGGGGCGAGCCGACAGGGATGGGGTCGTACGCGGGGTATCTGGTCGAGACGTTCGTGACCTTGCTCGCGGTCTGCGGGCTGGCGTTCGTGGTGCTTTACGGTGCCCGGAAGCTCGGCGTTGGGCGCCCTCGCGGCCCGGTCGAGCTCGTGGGGCAGCTGCCGCTCGATGCGCGTCGGCAGATCTACCTCGTGAAGGTCGGCACGCAGGTCATCATCGTCGGCTCGTCCGAGGCGGGCTTCACGAAGCTCGGTGAGATGAGCGCAGCGGAGGTGGCGGCGTTACCCGAGAACCCCTCGTCGAGCGGAACGCCCTTCAGCGAAGTCTTCGCGCGCGTACTCGGCGGGAGCGGCAAGGGCGGCTCATGATGAAGCGCTTGCCGCGTGTTTTCGGCGTCGCCGCCTTCGCATTGGGCTCGCTGTGGGCGACGAGCTCGCTCGCGGCACCGGCCGAGGCGCTTCACCCCGACGACTTCCTGGGCAAGCCCATCGCGCTCGTCGTCGCGCTGGCGCTCGTCTCGCTCGTGCCGTTCGTGTTCATGGGCGTCACGGCGTTCGTGAAGATTTCGACGGTGCTCCAGATCGTGAAGAGCGCGATCGGCGCGCAGTCGGTGCCTTCGAACACCGTCATCATGGCGCTCGCCACGTCGCTCACGATGATTGCGATGGCGCCCGTCGGTCAGCGCATGCTCGACCGCGTCACGCCGCTCATCGGCGCCAAGAACGACACCACGGTGCTCATCGAGAAGGGCGTCGAGGCCGTTCGCGAGCCGATGCGCGACTTCTTGAAAAACAACGCGAGCGAGAAGGAGCGCGTCCGTTTCTTCCAGGTTGCCAAGAATGCGCGGCCCGAGGCCGAGCGCGCGAAGATCGGGCAAGACGACCTCACCGTGCTCGTGCCGGCCTTCGTGGTGACCGAGCTCACCGAGGCCTTCGCCATCGGCTTTCTGATCTACCTGCCGTTTCTCGTGATCGATCTCGTCGTCGCGAACGTCTTGCTCGCGCTCGGCATGCAGATGCTCAATCCCACGCAGGTGAGCCTGCCGTTCAAGTTACTTTTGTTCGTGGCCATCGACGGCTGGGGGCTCTTGGCCCAGGCGCTGGTATCAGGCTACAGATGAGGTCCGGCTCACCCATGAACACGACCCGCATGACCCGCAAACCTGCGCTTGCCTCGTTCGCCTCGTTCGCCGTGCTCGCCGCGGTGAGCTTGGTGCTCGTCGGGGCGACGGGGTGCATGAAGAAGCACAAGCCCGCGTCGTCGACGCCGACGGCCACCGTGAAGTGCCAGATCGACATGGACTGCCCGCTGGGCGGAGCCTGCCAGATTCGTCCCGGCGAGCCGGAAGGCATCTGCGTTCGCGCGGGCGAAAACAGCCCCAATGCGGCACCTAGCCAAGGCCCGGGACAGCCGCCGGGCCAGGGCCCGCGACCCGCTCCGATGCCCTCGGTCACGGCCTCGCCGAACGACATTCAGCTCTGAGTGCGACGGTCGATCAAATCTGGTGCTTGACACATCCGTCTGGCCGCGTAGAGTGCGCGCCGCTGACGACGAAATCGTTAGCGAAAAACGGTAAGCAGTGACCCGTTAGGGGCAATAGCTCAGCTGGGAGAGCGCCGCGTTCGCAATGCGGAGGTCAGGGGTTCGATCCCCCTTTGCTCCACTAGGTTCTTTTTTCCTAGTGGGAAGACAGAAAGACAAGGCAGGCCGTCGAGAGACGCCCATCCTGTCGAGGGCTGAAGAAGCTCGAAACGAGAGCCGCCGAGACAACCTGTCTCGAGCGGCTCGAGTGTTTTTGTTCACGAGATTTTCTCCGTTCGCGCGGGGGACTCGCTAGCTCGACAGTGGCAGGACGCTAGACTTGAGCTCTATGCTTCCTTCGGCGGTCAGGCAGGGCAGGCGGGGCGCAGCGTCGACTCTTTTTGCTCTCGTTGGCCTCGTTGGTCTGGCGTTGCTCGGCCTGGGCGCGTGCTCGGCCTTTGGCGGTGAAGACGGCGAGCCCGAGATCTCCGCCGCCGATGCAGGCGGGAGCGACGTTGCAACCGGCGAGACCTCGTCCCCCGTCGACGCGTCGGTCGAAGCCGAAGCGAGCCCGTGCGATCTGGCTTTGCTCAAGACCGACAAGCTCAATTGCGGCGCGTGCGGTCATCGCTGCGAGACGTCGTGCAACGACGGCATGTGCGAGCCGCTGCCGATGGGCGCGAGCCTGAACCTCCCCTTGGACGCGCACTTCGTCGTCGACGACAGGGCGATCTTCGTCTCCGACAAGTTCAACGTCTACCAGTGCGACAACCCGAGCTTCGGGGAGAGCTGCAACTGGAACAACGTGACGAACAACGACACGTCGTCGCTCGTTGCCCCGAGCCCGATGGCGCTCAGCCCGAAACGCCTCTTCTGGTCCGCGGCGGGCTCCGCGCTGGGCTCGCCCTCCAGCCTCTGGTCGCGTCCACGCGAAGGCGTGATGATCGCCGGCACGCAATCCGATGCGCCGGCGGCCTTCGCGCTGGGGACGAACGGCGGCGCAACGACCGTCGTTCTCATCGACTCGACGAACGCGCGAACCGTCTACACGATCACTTGCGACGACAAGACGTGCGGGTACCCCGCCTCGATCGGCCAGAGCGGTCGCGCCGTCGCGGGAAGTGGCTCCAGGGTTTGCTACCTTGGCACGTTCGGCCAGGGCGCCTTCGGACTGATGTGCAATCCCGGCAGCAGCGCGGGACCGCTGATCGTCAAGGTCGACCAGGACAGCGTCGGTCTGACCGTGGGGGGCGACGCCGTGTTCGTCGTCAGTCCGGAGGGGGTCTCGACGCTCCCTCAATCGGCGGCGACCCTCCAGCAGCTCGGCAAGGTTGGCGGTACGGGGCCGATCGCCGCCGACGCGAACAACATCTACTTCGCCTCGCTCTACACGATCTATCGCTGCAGCCGCACGGACTGCTCGGCGCCGACGAAGATCTCGGACCGCTTCGGCAAGACGGTCATGGAGCTCGGCGTCGGCGGCGACTACGTCTACTTCCTCGAGTCCGACGGCACCCCCAGCCTGCTGCGTATTCCAAAGTAGGCGCTCGGTTCGCGAGCGGCGCGACCGCGGAGTAAGCTCGGCAGCGGGACGGTTCGACGCTAAGCTACGTCAATGCTTCGTTCCGTCGTCGCTTGGGGCGTGGCCTCCGGTCTGCTGGTCACGGCTCTGGGGATGACGGGCGCCTCGCTCGGGGCGTGTTCGGATTTCGGCGCGGACGACGGCGCGTCGGAAGGCAGCGACGCGGGGGGAGCTCGCGACGTCGCGACCGCCGAGACGTCGTTGCCCGACGGTGCGTCGGGCGATGCCGAACCCACCGAATGTGATCCGGCGCGCCTCGCGACGGACAAGTTCAATTGCGGAGCGTGCGGCCATCGTTGCGAGGTGTCGTGCAGCCAGGGCATGTGCGAGCCGCAGGTGATGGGGGCGAACCTGTCCACGGGCGCGCATCTCGCCGTCGACGACAAGGATGTCTTCGTCTCGGACAAGTCCAACATTTCCCGGTGCGCCAACCCGAGCTTCGGGGCGAGTTGCGACTGGACGAGCGTGGCGCAGAACGACACGACGTGGACGAGCCCGATGGCGCTCGGCCCAAGGCGCTTGTTTTGGTCGACGCCGGACTCCCTGGCGGCCACGACGGGCAGTCTCTGGTCCAACCCGCGCGATGGCGTGATGGTCGCGGGCACGATCTCCGCCTCGCCGGTGGCCTTCGCGCTCGGGGCGAACGCCGACGCCACGACCGTCGTTCTCATCGACACATCGTTCGCGCGAACCGTCCACGCCATCATGTGCGACGACCAGAAGTGTTACGCCTCGAGCGTGCTCGGCAAGAACGGTCGTGCCGTTGCCGGGAGCACCGCGGGGGTCTGCTACCTCGGCACCTTCTCGCAGGGCCCCTTTGGCCTCGTCTGCACCGCGGGCAACTCGGAGATGCGGACCGTCAACGTCGAGCAGGACAGCGTGGGTCTTGCCGTCGGCACCGACGCCGTGTTCGTCGTCAGTCCTTCGGGGATCACGTCCGTCAGCGGGGGCGCCGCGACCTCCAACGTGAAGCACATCGGCGACGTTGGCGGCACGGGCCCGATCGCCGTCGACGCGAACAACATCTATTTCGCCTCGCTCTACAGCATCTATCGCTGCCCTGTCACGGACTGCTCGGCGCCGACGAAGATCTCGGAGCGCACGGGCAAGACGGTGATGGAGCTCGGCATTGGCGGCGACTTCGTCTACTTCCTCGAGTCCGACGGCATCCCCAGTCTGCTGCGTGTTCCAAAGTAGGAGCTAGCTCGACAGGGAAGGGACGCTAGACTTCGTGTCTATGCTTCCTTCGGTGGTCAGGTGGGGCGCGGCCTCGAGTTTCGTTGGCCTTGTTGGCCTTGTTGGTCTCGCGGGCCTGGGCGCGTGCTCGTCCTTCGGCGCCGAGGATGGCGCGTCCGAGAGCAGCGACGCGAGCGGAAGTGACGTCTCGTCGGGCGAGACCTCGCTGCCCGATGGCGCATCGACCGACGCCGAAGCCGGCCCCTGCGATACGACGAAGCTCGCGACCGACACGCTCAATTGCGGTGCGTGCGGTCGTCGTTGCGAGACGTCGTGCGAGAGCGGCATGTGCAAGCCGCTCCCCTTGGGCGGCCCGAAACTGAGTCTCCCGACGGGCGCGCATTTCGTAGTCGACGAGACGTCGATCTTCGTCTCCGACCTGAGCAACATCTACGAGTGCGCGACTCCGGGCTTCGGGCTGGCGTGCAGCTGGACCCCCAAGCTGGCCAACGGCAGGGACACCTTCCTGACGCCGAGCCCGTTGGCGCTCTCTCCGAAACGCCTGTTCTGGGGCACCTCGAGCTCCGCGATGGGCACGACTTCGAGCCTCTGGTCGTCGGCGCGCGGACCCGGGGCGGCCAGCACCCAATCCGCGGCGCCGGACGCGTTCGCGCTCGCGGCCAATGCCGCCGCCACCAGCGTCCTCCTCATCGACTCGACGAACGCCCGGACCGTCCACGAATTCCAATGCACGGACTCGACGTGCAAGGAGCTCACGACCGTTGGCACCAACGCTCGTGCGATCACGACGAACGGCAGCCGCATCTGCTTCTTGGGCTCGGCTTCCCAGGCTTCGTTCGGCCTGGTGTGCGACGCAAACGGCAGCGGAACGGTGAACCTGCCGATCGATCCAGACTCGGTCGGTGTCGCCATGGCGGGCGACTCCGCCTTCGTCGTCAGTCCGCAGGGGGTCTACGCCGCGAAGCTGGGGGCCATGCCGGGGCTCCAGGAGATCGGCAAGGTCGGCGGCACCGGGCCGATCGTCGCCGACCAGAAGAGCGTCTACTTCGCCTCGAACTCCACCATCTATCGCTGCAGCCACACCGATTGCTCGTCGCCGTCGAAGGTCTCCGACCGCCCGGGCAAGGTGGTGACGGAGCTCGGCATTGCGGGCGACTACCTCTACTTCCTCGAGGCCGACCCCACCGTCAGTCTCCTCCGTATTCCAAAGTAGGAGCTCTTCGCGGCGAGCTCGTGCGTTCGCTGCCTGCTTTCGACGCACGCTGCGCATGGGATCCGTCGCACTGCGTCGTGAGGACTTCGATTGAGATCGCGATCGCTAGCGCGGTAGGCTCGGTAACCAAAATGTTTCGTCCGCGCGCGATGCTTCAGGCTGCAGTCGGATACGTCCGTAAGAACCCCGACGAGGTCGTTCGAGCCGCCGTCAACGCCACCGGTCTCCGGTTCGGCGTTCCGCTCGCGACGCTCCGCTGGTTCGCCGGCCAGATCAACGGCAAGAAGGCCCCGAAAGACGTCGAGATCGCGAGCGTCCCGCCGGCCCTCCGTTTCGCCGCCACGGTCGACGCGATGGGCACCGCCGTCCGCGCCTCCGCCGCGATCAAGATCGACGAAGTCACCATCGCCGAAGACTCCGTCCGCATCGGCGTGCGCCTCCGCGACGTGAAACTCGAGCTCGCCGGCGACAGCGACTCGCCCGTCGCCACGCTCATCAAGTCCGGCGCCCTCGACCTCTCGAAGCCGGGCAACCTCGTCAAATTCGTCCCGAAGAAGCCCGCGGCCATCGTCGAAGCCGAAGGCGACCGCATCGTCCTCGACCTGATGAAGATGCCCAAGCTCGCGAACGACCCCCGCGTCCGCAAGCTTCTCGGCATCGTCTCCCCGGTCCTCGGCATCCGCGCCATCGAAACCGACCGCGACCACCTCTACGTCAAGCTCCGCGCCACCCCGACCGGCCTCCTCGAGGCCGCCAGCAAGCTCCGCGACGCCATCTGAGCCGTGTGGGACGGCGGGGGAGGGGAGGGCGGCGGGACGTGACCCCCGGCCGCCCTTGCGCACCGCGCAAACCTCAGCACCGGCGCTCATGCCGTGCTAGAACGATGCTGTTTCCGGGGAGTCGCACAGCCCGGTAGTGCACAAGCTTTGGGTGCTTGTTGTCGCGGGTTCAAATCCCGCCTCCCCGACCCAAGGGTCTTCAAGAAGCCTGCTTCAGAGATGAGGCGGGCTTCTGTCGTTTGGCGCAGTCGCGCACGGTGGCCGCAACCGAGGACTTGCCACGCTGTAGAAGCGACAAAGTCTCGCCCCCCGCGCCCTGTTCCTCCTGGCTGGAGAACGCCCTCGATCGTTAGCCCGTCTCCTGCCACTTCATCGCCTCGCCCTTCGCCAAATTCGTGAGGCCTTCTGTGCTCCGAAACGCCACGGCGTCTGCGCGCGCAGCTTCTGAACAAGTAGATTCTTCAAGCGTCTCGTCCACACCGCGAGGCGGCTCCTGTCATTATTTGATGGTGTGCCGCGGCCATGGCTCGCTCGGCGTTCTAATCCCCCGAACTGGACGTCTCCAGGATCCTGGAATCTGGATGAAGTGACGGCAGGCTCGAATGGCCGCCGTGTGTCATCGTCAGACTCTTCCTCTTCATTCGGGCCAGCGGCGTAGTATCCAGCGCGTATGATAGACCGCAGCAAATGGCGGCACTACCTCGACGCCGTCGGGCCTGGGGGTTTTGCCCACCCTCGGTCGATGTCTGTCTGGCCCTGTCATCCGTGAGCTCGGGCTGAACGGACGGTCCGCATACCTCGCCGCAGCTGTCGACCAGACCGGCTTCGCCGATCTCGTCGGAATGCAGTGCTCGGTGAAGGACGCGTTGGCGGGCGTATTCGAACTGCTACAGCGGTCGTATCGATGCGACTACGTGTACCGGTCGACAATCGCAGCCAAGCTGTTCCTTGGGCGCCATTCTCCTACGACGAGCGCCCTGATTCCGGAGCTTCGCGTCTGGAAATCAAAAGCCGACATGGCGGTGTTCAACGGCACTTCCATCGCCTACGAGATTAAGACGGAGCTGGACAATCTTGATCGGCTTCAGTCTCAGCTCGCTGACTATTCGGCGGTCTTCGATCGGATCTTCGTTGTTACGTACGATGGGCGGGGTGAGGAATTGCGAGCGACGCTTCCGTCGCACGTCGGAATCCTTGTTCTGACTCGGACGCTGTCGTTTCAAGTTGTTCGCGATGCGCTTTCCAACGCGGAGAACGTCCGCCCTCGCATGATCGTCGACGCGCTACGTCGCGATGAGGTTATCGAGGTGACTCGGCGAGTCGTTGGCCGGGCTCCTTGTGCAACGGAGGTGACCATCCGTCAGGAATGCGCCGACGCGCTTGCGACATGCACTCCGCGCTCTGTTCACGATGCAATGGTGGCTGTTTTGAAGCGACGAATGCGCTGCACTCGCGAACAACTTGCACGCGTCCCGCGACCGCTTCTAAGCGCTTACCTCGAAAGCGGCACAAAGTCGCAGATGTGGAACCGAATCACCGAACGCTTGACCAGCGTGACGTTGGGCGATCTCATCGCTCACGATGAGCAAATACTTTCCATTCCTCAGGGCGAAGACGTTTGAACTCAAGGCAGTCGAACGCACGTCCAGTGCGCTCGTAGCAAACGGGAAGATTACTCCCCTCTTCGAGCCCGTTCGCGTGGCGACCGGCACGATCATAAAGCGCTCCGCGAGGTTTGCTTCGGCAGGGCTCTCAGTAGGTCTCGTGATGAATCCACACGTCGGCGAGCTGTCGGGTGCACCACAAGCCACCACGCAGCTCCTCGCCGAGATGCGGAGGGTGGGGGCCTCCGTAACGCCGGTCTTGATTGTCCACCCTGGGCTCCAGCCGGGGGAAGTGACGGCGTTCGGTGCGCACGTTCAGCAAGCGCAGCCGATCTACCTTCACTACGGCGTTCCCGCAATCGGAGCGATTTCCGCGCTCAACACAGCTGGCCCAGCGTTGAATCTATTTGTCGACAACGCTACCAGTACCAACCATCAAACTCCATTCCCGAATCGCGCAGTGTTGCGGGATGGGTTCAACTCTCAAGTACGTAACGCCAATTACCCGCCAGGAAGCTTCTTTAGCGATCTTCACCTGACGTACATGACGCGCAGCTATGTGGGGTTTGGAGACAACAAGACGATCGGATCGCGCTACACAGATGGTGGTGGGCCTGCCTATGCGGTAGCGATTCATTTGACGGAGGATCGGCTGGCACAAGGCGTCTATTGCCATCATTTCTTGTCCACAAGTAACACCACTCCAGCGAATCCCGCCGGTAAGTTCGGAGAGGCAGTCGCTTCGCTCGCCCAGTACTCTACGGCCAACCCTGGAAAACTGGATTTCACCAATGCTTGTCAGGAGCTTCTGCAACATCACGCGAACGGGACGTTCCCTGGCCTTGGTGAGGTCAAGCGACTCTCGATCCACATCACCTGGAGCTCATGATGACCCTCGTGTGAGCAATCTTAAAAATGGTGATCGTTGACAGCGTCGTGTTACGGACTGGGCTCTCGCCAAAGTCTATTGATATTCGCCTTGCAGTCCTTCGTCTATGGCCCAGCGCTCCTTTGCGGGATGCCCGTTCAAGTCATCAAGCGTCGGACGGCGTAGTGGTCCGCCCTCGGTGGCAGGACCTTTCACATGCTTGGATACCCTCGAGCAGTGCTGCTTACTCTTCATTTCGGATGATATAAGTGCCCAAATGCGAAATGGGCCAAGCTATGCAGCCACCTAAGTAACTAGCCCGCCCGCGCGGGCGGATAAAGATAAGATGGCCAGGTATGGATCTGAAGAAGCTTCGACAAGTGCTGGCTCAGGACGACGCTGTGATATTTGTAGGCGCTGGCATCTCAATGTGGTCAGGGTTGCCCTCTTGGCCGGACCTGATTGGCGAACTCGCGGAGTTTCTCGAATCCGAGGGGTTGCCCGCAGATTCGGTGCGGCGCGAGAAGTCTCGCGGAGACCTACTGCAAGCAGCAAGTCTAGGGTTCGACTTGCTGACAAAGCCGCAGACTGGTCAGTTCCTGCGTCGCTCGTGCCGCTATGGCATCGCACGACCCCACGAGATTCATCGCAAGATCATCGGGTTGGGGCCGCGTTGCTTTATCACCACGAATTACGACAATCTTCTCGAAATCGCCCTTCAGACATGGCTGCCGGATCGACCCGTTCGTGGGCCTATAACAAATCGGCAGCTGATGGAAATTGCCGATATCGTTCAGGCTAGAAGTCTTGATTTTGTATTCAAGCCGCATGGCGATATCCAGGACGTTGAGAGTGTCATTCTGACTCGTGAGCAGTATCGAGCGCTATTGCCCGGCGGGGATCGACACGCGGCGCTCGAGTCGCTGAAGATGTTGATGGCGACTCGGCCTGTTGTCTATCTAGGATTCAGTCTGCGAGACCCAAACTTCTATTTTATCAGGGATCTCCTCGCGAACACTTTCAAGGGGGGCACGCGTGACCATTATGCGGTCATGCCTGATACTGCCACGGACGAGGAACGATTCTGGCGGAGGAATTACGGAATTCATCTGGTGTCGTATCCTACTGAATGTGGGCAGCATGGAGCGCTACTGAAAGTTCTCGATGAACTCGCTCCCTCTTCGAGCGTTTGTGCAAGCGTCGCGCTGGATGCCACGCTGTCACCTGAGGAACTGCTTCGCCTTGCGCGCTATGCTGACGGGCTTACCAGGGCTCCTCGCGTTGAACGCGAGTTCCCACTGCGTGTCCATGCCCACCGAGTGGCCTGGAGCCGGGGCAAAACTTCGGTCGATTTCTGCCACGAAGGGCAACTGTCCGAAACCTTCCTCGTCGATGGACCACCGCGGGCGGCGCTCGTGGGGCCGCCAGGAGCAGGAAAGACCTATGCCCTCCGGCGCGCAGTCGCTTCACTGGCGGAACAGCTTCATGATGCTTGCCTTGCGGAGCCCCTAGCGTCATCGAGCGTAATTGTTCCAGTCTATGTCGACCTAAAATTCTATCGCGGAGATCTCGAACAACAAATCGAGGAGGCGCTCCCGCCACGATTGTCGCTAGACAGACTTTCGCGCACTTGCAGATTAAAGTTTTTTGTGGACTCGTTCAATGAGCTTCCTAGGGAGTACTTGGATAGTGGGGTATGCGTATCCAATATTGCCAATGTCCTTGATAGATATCCGTCGGCCACAGTAGTGCTTGGCTCTCGCAGCGCCTATGGTTTCGATAGGCTCGACTTCCCCACGTACGATCTCGACCGGATTGATGCGGAGTTTGTATCCGCGACCCTCAATCGGCTTGGCCTTAGTCTCGAGGGCGATTTCGGGAGGCTGCGCGAGAGCTTCTCCAGAAGCCGTTTTATTTTAATTTGATTGTCTCTCGTCGAGTGTCTTTGCCTCTTGAACCGCGGCCAAGGGACCTTTTTAAGGCCGTGTTTGACGAAGTGACGGTGAAGTTTGAAGTGAAGTTTGGTGCTCATTTCGATCTTGTTGAAGTCTTGTCGAAGGTGGCATACGAAGCGGTCGACCGCGGTGAAGAAGCACGAACTCTCGCGGATATTCTCGATCTTCTTGAGCCAGCCTTGCGGCGCGCTGAGATCAAAAATGTCAACGCGTCCGAAGTTGTTAACTGGTTAGTATCCAATGATGTGCTTGTGGCAAGTCCAAATTCGCGGGTTGTATTCTTTCATCAATCGGCGACGGAATACCTCGCCGCCTGCGAGCTTGCGCGAAAGTTTCGACTTGATCGATCCGTCCTTGAGAAGACACTGCGTCTCACTCGATGGATCAGGCACTGTTTCTTGCGCTGAGCGTGATGTCCGAAGTTGATGCAGACGCTTTCATTGAAGCCGTGATTGATACGGATCTCGCCCTTGCGCTGAATGCGTCCAAATATATGGAATACGGACGAGACGCGGTCGTTTCACGACTTCTGACGGAAGTCCTCTCTCGTGCACCGGGGAGGCAGCTCTTCGAAGATCAGCTGGAAAGTGCATTGGAAAGAGGCGTTGAGACCTCGCGTATCCACATCCCGCTATTGCGAGAGTTGATGAAGACGGGGAATATGCTTGCAGCCGCCGCCGTCCAGCAACTCGTCAAACTCGAGGGAGCCTCTTCGAAGAGAGAGCTCTTCGAAGAGCTGTATACCAATCGACACGACTACAACTACTGTTGCAACGGTATTGTGAAGGCGCTCTTGCCGCATCTTGAGGTCACCGACATTGCGGCCATACTCGAGCTGGTCGAGCGAGCAGAGAAGCTCCCCGAAGAGGAGACAGAGAGCGAGGTCGCAGAAGAGGACGTGGCCGGCTTAGTCTCCGCATGTGGCCAACTGCTCGTTCGATTTGAGGTTGATGCGATTCGGTCGGCGTTCTTGCCTGGCGGCACCACAGCGCCGATTTCAAGAGTTCGCGCAGATGTATTGTGCAGGCTTCTTATTGATCGATATTCTACTTCAACACTGATTTTGGCCGGTGAATTGCTTCTCGCAGGAGTGGTCAGTGCCGCCACGTCGATTTGGTTTATCTCTCGTTTTGCCAAGGAAGAGCTTTCATGGTCGTCGTTTGATGTTCGCCATGTCGACCGTTTGCTGGAAATGATCCGAAGTGGAGAAAAGCTGGGTTGGCCAGTGAGGGCTCTTTACGCCCTGTGTCGGAATCGTCCAGATCTCGCTGAGCGGTTGGCGACCCTCCCCAGGTCATCCTCAGTCGTTTGCGACGCAATCGTTCTGTTTTGTCGTTCGAACGATGACGAACTGGCATTCGATGTGCTCCGCCAGCTCGTCGGGCTTTCTGCGGAGCAACGTCACCATGAACCGCTACACTTCGTAGCGCAGCTCGATCTCAGCTGGAAGCGCACCGGAAAGCTATTGATAGATCTTCTCAAGCTGCGGGATGCGACGGTCGCCGGCCCTGTGCTTGAGCGAGCCCTGGACGAGGAAGTTGCCGGAGTTGAGCTTGGCCCCATTGGTTGGTGGACCGATTGGCTCGTCGAATCTGCATCTGACGGGGATGAACACGCCTGGTTCGCGGACCGGCTATCGAGATTTCTGGTAGCGCACATGTCTGCCGATCAGAAGAGCCGCCTCGTTGCGAGTTTTGCCGATGTAGGCGTCGTCTACAAACGCGTATTGGCGAGAACTGTTTTTATGCGTATGTCTGATTTGAGCTCGGATGCATTTGCCGAAACGGAACTCCTGTTCCTTATTGATGAGCTTCATGTCCCGGCCGATTCGTTCTATGGGCACTTGCTTGGTGGTATTGCAACGGAGAGATTTGTGATTGAGCGACTTGTGCCGATCGTTACTTCCGAAGCAAGTCGGTTTCAGAAGAATCTTAGGGCCGTAATTAGAACTGCGGGGCTTCGGCACGGAAGAAGGTATTTGTCCCGCTCGTAAAACCAAATGTGGTCGTGTGGTTGGGGTCTTGTGACCGAGGGGACCGCGCGCTAGGTAACGGATGTCGTGGACGAAACGCCGGATTCCGGTCCCGCTTGCGGCGGCGGGGCACGGGCGTTCAAGCGTCCAGTTGTCGGTGAAGGGCCGAGCCACCAGCCATGCCGCCCGGGTGGGCGAGGCTGGTACGGTTCCCGTAGCCGCAGTCCGGATGGCCGCTGTCGCGCGAGTGGCCATGCCGGGCGTGGCCGGCCGCGGGCTCGCAGCCGGCTCCGCACCCGAGTCTTCGGTGGACGAGCCTCGGCCACTGCGGCCTTGGAGAGGTAACCGTACGGGGGATGGCGCCGTGCGCGGCTCGGGCTCATCGTATCCACTTCGCACATGGCGAATCACAGCGCGGATTGTAACCGTCCGACGAACACCGTCCTGACAGATGGCCGTCAGTTCGCGGTGGCCCAGGGCCCGGGCAGCAGCTCGTCGATGGCGCTCATCGGGTGATCCTGCACGCGGCCGAGGACGTCGACGATATAGTCGAACGGATTGATACCGCGCGACTCGCACGTGGCGACCAGCGAGTAGAGGCCTGCGAGGCTCTTGCCCGAGTCGACGTCACCGACGAAGAGGTAGTTCTTGCGGCCGAGCGCAATCCTGCGGAGAGCGCGCTCCGAGGCGTTGTTGTCGAGCGGAACGCGCGCGTCGACGAGGAAGACGCCAAGTTCGTCCCATTGAGCGAGCGTGTAGCGGATCGCCGTGCCGAGCGGA
Organism: Labilithrix luteola; assembly: GCF_001263205.1. Classification (GTDB taxonomy): domain Bacteria; phylum Myxococcota_A; class Polyangia; order Polyangiales; family Polyangiaceae; genus Labilithrix; species Labilithrix luteola. Next base: position 2,420,206 of record NZ_CP012333.1, on the reverse strand, counting down.
CTCTTCGGCGGATGGCGGGAGCGGTGCTCGTCGAGCCAGGCCTTGAGTCGATCGCGGATCGGACCGGCGCGCTGTTTCCGAAGCTCCAAGTGTGAGGTTTCGGAAAGTCGTTGTTCCTTCGCGTCGTGTTCGACGCGATAGAGCTCGGTGATGATGTCGAGCGCCTCTTGCGCGACGGGCGTGGTCTTCAGCGACTCGAAGAAGTAGCGCCGAACACGGGCGAAGCAGGCGGCACGCTTGCGACTCGAGATCTTCTCGATGTCGTTGTAACCGCTGTAGCCGTCGACGAGCAGCACGCCCTTCGTGCCCTCGAGAACGGCTTTCGGAGTGGAGCCGGAGCGGCTTTCGGCGAATTGATAGGCGATGTCGTAGCCGCCGTCCGCATCGGCTGCGCCGAACGTCCAGACGAATCCCGTCTTGGGCTTGCCGCTGTCACCCTTCAAAATTCGGAGTCGGGTTTCGTCTGCGAGGACGATGTCGCGCTCGCGAACGACATCGAGCAATCGTTTCCACACGGGCTCGAGCAGCGTCGACGCGCGATGAAGCAGCTCGTTCATCGTCGACCGCGCGACCGGCATTCCCTTACGCGCGAACTCCTTTTCGAGCCGGTAGATCGGCAGATGGTCGGCGCACTTCGCAACGGCCAGGTGAGCAAGGAAGCTCGCGCCGTATTGCCCCTTCTCGATCACCTTCGGTGCGCCCGGCGCGGTCACGACGCAACCTCCGCACCGACAACGCAGGACTTCCTGCACATGCTCGTGGCGCACGAAGCTCGCCGGCACGAACTCCCACACGAACGTGCTCTTGCCCGGCCCCATCGCCGTCAGCTCGGTACTACCGCACGCGGTGCAGCGGCGGAGCACCTCCGGCACTTTGTGCTCAAACCTCAAAGTTGGAGTTTGAGCTTTGCCTCGGCCCGTGCGCGCCGCGTTGCCTTCGTTTCCTCGGGCGTCACCGGCTCACCGGTCTTCACTCGCGGCAGCTTGCTCCGCTCGCTGCGCGCGCCGTAGAGCGACTTCTTCAGCTGCGCGTTCTCGCGCTCGAGTTTCTCGAGTCGTTCGGCCAGTTCGGTCACGAACTGCTTCAGCGAGCACTCATGGTCGATGGGCGGCATGACCATCGACTAGCTTTGATCACACCTGCCGATCTGTGTCGATCCCCTTCTGCGGATTCGGATTCCACCGAGCCAGGCGACGCGAGTTGAGGTCGATCCCATCGAGCAGCATCGCGAGCTGCGCGGGCTCCATCTCGACGTGCTTGCGTCGCTCGTCGACCAAGGGAAGCTGGAATCTGCCTTTCTCCAGGCGCTTCATGTAGAGGACGAAACCGGATCTGTCCCAGAAGAGGATCTTCACCTTGTCCTTCGACTTGCCGACAAAGACGAAGAGGTGACCCTCGTACGGATCTCGGCGCAACGTCGCCTCGACAATCGCCCGGAGCCCGTCGATGCCCTTGCGCATGTCGGTCGGCTCGGCGGCAAAGTAGATGCGAACACTCGGCGGCAGTCCGAGCATCACGCGCCCTCGAGCAACGCGACGACGCGTGCGAAGGCGTCTTCATCGAAGCCGTGGGAGACCTTCAGCATATGGCCAGTGCGAAGCAGTACAGTCACCGGCTCGCCGCGACGCGAGTCTGACTTCACTCGCACAGGGAGCAGCTCCGGCTCCGGCGTCGGCGCGCTGAGCTTCTCGAGGGCCGAGAGCTTGCGCTTCCACCAGTGAAGCCGCTGCGGAACTATCCCTCGCTGCCGCGCGTATCGCTCGAGCGGGAGCCCGCTTCGCCGCCACGCCTCGAGAACTCCGCGAGCTTCAATCTCCGACCACTGACTGCGCGCCATCGGACCTCCCGACGCACGCTCCCGCAAGATCGTTAGGCCGTCACGACGCTGTTCGTCGGACGGTTACGAACGAATCGGGGTCGCACACCGGCGCCCTGCGCTCGCTAATCGTTCCCACTTGTCCAAGTGGGAACGATTGGGTCATGACGGTGCGCGAAGAGCCGTCGTCAGGCGACCGGTCTTCTCGCCGTCGTCATCGGGTCGAGCGCGACATAGACCCTGACGTGCCGCCCTCTCGCGTCCGGACGAACGCGTCTGGCTACGAGGCCCAGATCGACGAGCGCGGCGGCAACGGAGTCCGGCTGCATCTCATTCGTAAAGGTGCCTGCCTCGACGAGTGCTCTCCTGATTGCCGCGAGTGTCGCGCCGCTCTCGCGTCCGCGGACAATCGTGAGGAGCGCAATGGCGGAATTAGTCTGAAGCGTCCGCAGCACGCAAATGACGATCTCTTCAGGGGTGAACCGGTATTCCGTGTCGCGGGGCGAGTTGCTGTTCATGCCGGGGATACAGCCGCGCGATCCGCCGAATCAACCTCGTGACTGAGGTATGTCGTAAGTACCCGTTGACCCTCGCGATTTTGGGGCCGATTTCTGCCGCCTGACGCTCCGAATCCTTCTCGTCGACATGCGCCCGCTGCGTGGGGCTGCAGCCAACGCTCCCGACGGCGGGACCAGGATGACGGTGTGGACGCGATCAACTGGGCGCCGACCGCGCCGCGCTTTGCCCGATACGGGTTCCACGCGCGTAACCGCTTGAAGGAGCGGTCACTCCGCGGCGGGAGCCAGGAAGAACGCCGTGAGGTCTTCCAGCATCTCGATGGCCCCACGAAGCAGCGTGGAGAACACGTCCTGGGGCGTCTGAGTCGCGAGGCCCAGCTTCTCGGCCACCTTCTTGAAAGAGTCACCCTTCCTATGCGCCGCAATGGATGAACGTCCCTCTTGAAGTAGCCGGAGCAAATCGATGTCTCTCTTGGTCGACGGGTAGTTCTTGCCCATCAGGAACCTCTCCAACTTCGCGATGCTCTTCTCGTCGGGGAGCGCCCCGCCAAGAGCTTTCGCGATCTCCTTGTCGTTCAGGGAGTCCACGAGGAGCTTCGTCAGACCGAGGAGCTGGTCCTCGAACTCGACCATGCTCTTCGTTGTCGGCACGTGCAGCTTCTTGAAAACGTGGATGTCCTCTTCGCGGACGGGTCGGACAAGATGCCAACCGAAACGCTTCTCCCACTGCTCCTGGAAGGACGCGAGCGCCGACTTGAACACCAACTCGGGCGCCGTGGGGTCCGCAAACTCGGCATCGAACGCACGACGCCTGGTGGTCTCGCTGATGTCCTTGCCATCCCCGAGAGGCGGGATGTTGCAACTGCGCCAATGGAGTTGTTCCTCATGTCCGAGGCTCTGCCCCAGGTCACCGAGGAACACGGTCACCCGATCCTCGGAGTGGTTGTCCAGGCGTAGCGCCCACAACCCAGCGCAATGGAGGTATCCGTCATCGACCTCGTACTTCTCGGGGTTGTCGTAATACTTGCGCAGGACCTCCCGCCGAAACACGACGGGCGTGAGGTAGTGCGGGGCGCCTGCGTTCTTCCCAAAGAAGTTGGCGAGCTTTTCCGGGTCGCACGTGTGAGAGACCTCCTTCCCATCCTTGTCGAGCCCGATGATGAACTCGATGTGGGGTTTGGGTTTCTCCTCGTACGGCCAAATCCCGCACTCTTCGATTGGCAGCGGGGTGACCAGGCGCTTCCCGAGGAGCCTGGAAAACGGCCGATCCCCCAAGGTCCGGTCACCGATGTGGAATGAGTATCTGAGGTCGGGGCGCGTGACGGACTGTTCACGCATGGCCGGAGCCACGTCGTCCACCCCCGCCGATGAGAAAGCCACGGAATCGAAGAAGACGGCCAGGCACATCCCACGAACGCCCAAGAACTGCCGAAGTGGCCGCGTCTTTATGCGCACCGAGTCACGTGAGACTTCGGCAACGACTTCCTCTCCGCCGCTGTCGTCGAACCGCAAGTAACGGTCGTTATGCTTGTCGTAGTACAGGTTCAGGAGGTGACGGAATTCCTCCAACAGCTCGATGTAGTCGGCCTTGAGGCCGTGGAAGGACCGCACCAGCACGAGCGGTTCGATCCCGTCATGTCCGCCGAAACGGTGGTACTTGGTCACGGGCTTCTTGCCGCCGTAGCTCTGGGAGAATCCTGGTAGGCCGTTGCCGATCATCAGGTCCCAGCTATCCCGGCTCATCACGTCGGGGACCTTTTTCTCGTCGACGAGAGCGCAGAAGTAGCCGCCGTTGCCATCGGCCCCGCGGTGGCGTGAGTACACGGTGGTCCACTGGCTCGTGCCGATGGCCTCCACCTCCTCGCGGAAGGCGACCTGGAGGAGCTTCTTGATCTCGTCGCGGCCCGAGTTCCTCACGGGATCTGCACCTTTCACGCGGCCTTCCCCGTCTCAATCTGCTTCCGGAGCTTCAGCACGTCGGCACGCTTGTAGACCCGGTAGCCATTCACCGGGTGCCGGTGCGGACTGAACTTCCCGGCTAGATGCCAACGGCGAAGCGTCATCTCGCACACGCCGAGGATCGCGGCAGCCTCGCCGATCGTGATCACGTCGGGCGCGCTCGGCTTCGTCTTCGACCGGGCGGCTCTCTTGGTCACGCACAACGTTGTACAGCCTTGAACCGCTGCGGCCAAGAGCCGTACTCTCTCGGCGCCGAGGTCGCGAGGACCATCAAGTGAACGACGAAACGCACGAAGAAACTGCCTCCGAAGAGTCTGCCCCCGAGTGGGGTCAGACCTTCCTTCAGCAGGTCTTCGACCTGTGGGTGACGCCGGAGATCGAGCGAAGGAAGAACGCTGGAACGCTGCCGGGAGACTTCGACCTGCGCGGAGCGCAGGTCATCATGAATGTCGGAGAGCCGAACATCGTCCGCTTGAACGACGAAGTGCGAGCCGTGATGATCACGAAGTTGAAGGGCGGCTCCGTCGGCCTTCAGAACGGCGATCCGGTCTATTGGGACCAGATCGAAGGGATCGATGAGATACATTTGACCGATCAGGATCCGAACGCGGGGCACGTGACCATTCTCCGTGTTGGTTCGGGTTGGGCTATCAACTTCGATTTTCGGTACAACGCCAGCCGAGTGCGAGAGCTACTAGACGCGGCGAACGAGTTCTTCGAGGCGGCAGAGAGCGCGCGATTCAAGAACCATCAGAGGGCGTTCATGGAGAATCTCTTCGCGGCGACGGAGCTAACCGCACATGCGCGGCTCATGTTCGAGCCGGACGAGCGCATCCTGGGGTCGAAGAAGCACTCGTTCATCGCCGCGAAGATCAACCATCACGGTCACATGGGGAACGTGGACCGTGCCTTCGTCGCACTCCTCAATGACCTGATCCGCCAGCGTGGAACCGCGCGCTACGTCGCGGGCCGTGTCGATCTCGATCCGAGCAGGATGGAGGAGATGGCGTCCGTGGTGAAATGCAATCTTGAATCCCTCAAGAGCGGGGCGCCTAAGCGCTACCCGTCGAGCATCGGTCCTTCGACTGTTGAAGCAACGCCAGTCGCTGCCGAAGAGCCCGCAGCTCCCTCCTCCTAGCGCTCCAGGGATGGCTTGGCTGCGAGGTCGTCGTGTTCGGCGAGGTTGGGCGACGCGTCACGTTCCGATCGAGCCTGCGCTCCGTCCGCTTCTCAAAATCCTCGTGGAAGAGCGTCCCGCGGGGCCGCTCGTCGATTGTCCGCGCAGCGATGGAGGAAGCGGCGCCAGTGCGCTAATCAACGAGGACCTCGCAAGGGCGAAAGTCACTCGGGCGGATCTCGTGCGCGACGACGCTCAGCACATGCCCTTCACATTTCATGGGTGTAGGCACACGGCGGTCACGCACGCGTACATCGCTGGTAGCGACGAGACGTTCTTGCGCATCGTGTATGGTCATGTCCACAGCGAGATGAGCCGCAGGTACCTCGACTCTGCGGCACTCGCGAAGGCGACGTTCGGGACTCCCTTTCCCCGCCTTCCTCCGAGGATTACGGCTGGGGTGAAGGTCATCAAGCTGGCGTCGCAGAAGTAGGCCTAGCGCCATTGCTAGCACCGCCCCCCGAGGCGATGATGGTCGGTCATGTCGATCTGGATCGATGCGCCGAAGAACTCTGCGGAGACCTACAAGGTCCTCACGGAATGTGCTGCGTACATGTACACCATCACGTACGAGGACCTCGCGAACAGCGTCGCTCGGGTGCGTCGTGACAAGAAGCGTCCTTCTGCCGTGAGCCTGAGCCGTCCTCTCGGCTTCATCAGGGACTACATCTGTCGCCCCAAGGGGTTGCCTTGGCTCAACGCCCTCGCCGTCAACAAGCAGACCTTCCTTCCTGGTGATAGCTTCATTCCTCCCGGTGCCCGTGGACGCAAGAAGAGCCCGGAAGACGAGTTCCTGTGGTGGCGCGGGATGGTGTTGCAGGTCTACGCGTACCCGTGGGACCAGCTCAAACTCTGACCGGCGCTATGCCCCCCTCATGCCCCCAATGTTTTCGGGCGCACGGTCCCTCGGGAAAACAGGCCTCTAGTTCGATGCGGAGGCCCATTCAAATCCCGCCTCCCCGACCCATCCGCCGCGAGACACGGGAAAAGACGAGGTCCCGTGATCCCGCGGCGTTTCCGTTCACACGTGGTTCACATGACCGGACCGTTCGCCTGACGCGCGCGGTTCGATTCCCGGCGCCTCGACCACGGGACCTCGGAAAAGACGAGGTCCCGCCCCTTCGTGGAGGGCGTCGCACGTCCGTCGCAAGGCGCGTGTGGCCATCTCGGCCGCCGCTCGCCGGACGCGATGCGCGTCCGCTACTCGACGGCGGCCACGCCGGAGGTCGCCAAGGCGATCGGCAAGGTCGTGAGGATCGCGCCGGCGAAGCCGAGGGCGGCGCGGGCGAAGAAGACGGGGTAGCTATTCGAGTATCGCGCCGGCGAGAGGGGTGGCGAAAGGAACCCAGGACGGGTCTCGCTCACCGACTTCGCCGAGTGCGACGGCCGTCATGATCCGACATCGCGAGCGTCTCTTCATCACCATCTCCGCGAATTGTCGGCGCGAGCTCAGCTCAGCGTTTCCAGACGAGTGGCGATACCGGCCATGACGAGCGCGATGCTCTCGTTCAGCCGGGCTCGGATCACCATGGTGTTGGCGAGGCTGATGAGTGCGAAGAACAACGTCGCGAACAGGATGTCCGGCGTCTCTAAGGAGAGCGCGAAGAAGGGCATGCCGATCAGCCACGCGAGTGGGATCGGAACAAACGATTTATGAATCTCGAGCCCGTTGTCTACGCGGCGAAAGCGTAGAAGGGCGCAGCCCATTCCTGGATACATGTTCAATTTCAGCATCGCGCGTTCGTGCGCGGGATCGAGGAAGACGGACAACCCGTTCGCCGTTCGCTCGCCGATCATGTTGAGGCACCTGGCAACGCCACTCCTGTCTTTAAGTTCGTGCTCTTCCGGAGCCGCGATTCCTCGCACTGCGGCAGACGAAAGCGGAATCCGCTCGGGCTTCCCCAGCGGAAGGACAGCGAGCGGCGCGAGCCGCAACGGCGACGCGAAGTAGAGGACGACCTCCCCGATGGACGCCATGCCCATGCAAGCGATGAGGAGATTGGAGACTGCGTTCATCGGAGAGCGAGAGTAGCGAGCGTTTTCCAAGCTCGGGCAGCTTCTATCCGCCTCGACCGTCCACACCACTCGCCACACCAGTCGGGCCCGGCGCCACACCACTCGCCCGACCATCCTGGCGTGACGCTCCGTTACGTCCAGAAGCGCGAAAGGCCGCCATCGGCGGCCTCGCTATTGAGCGGGAGAAGGGATTCGAACCCTCGACGTCCACCTTGGCAAGGTGGCATCGGTGGGTGGGAAGCGCCGAGCGCTCAGGAAAGAACGGCTTCCGCAAGCATGCGCCACACCCGTAGCCGCCGACGAGGGCGTGTCGGAGGGAGAGCTCGGGAAGATACCGGTGACAACCATCGAACGTCGAGATCGTCGGCGACGTGCCGAATCACGTCGTGTGGTCCGGTGATTCGAGCCGTCGTACGTTTGCTAATCTCGCGCGCGAGGCCCCTCGGATGAAAGACGTCGAACTCTCGTATCGCTCAAGCATCTTGCGTGCCATGGCGCTGCCTTTGGGACTAGCGCTAGGAATCGCTGCGTGCAGCGAGGAAAGTTCACCTCCAGCGCGCGTCATTGATGAGGGGCCTCGGGTCGGTTCTTGGTCGCCTCCGTTTGCAGGAACGGTGAATACCGACAAGGGGACGGGCGCAGCTTCTTGGAATGGGAAGAATGTATTTGTTTGGGAGGAGCTGGGAAAGTCCGGAGCCGTATATTCGCCTGACATGGACACGTGGGATCCGGTGAGTGATTCAGGCGGACCGTTCGACGTTATCGGTAGAACTCAACTCGGGATACTTGCCCCTTCGATCATCTGGGTTGACGAACATCGCGCCATTTTCTGGGGCGGAATGGGGTGCGGAGATTCCCTCTCCGCATCGTGTGACGAAGCTTACATCTACGATCGTTTGTCCAAGTCCTGGAGTAAGATTTCGTCCATCGCTCCCGTGCCCGGTCGCACAGATCATACGGCGATCTGGACGGGGACGAAGATGCTCGTATGGGGAGGCGACCAGTGGTTTGATTCCGTTCACGGTGAGCAGCGTACCGACGGTGCAAGCTACGACCCGGTAAGCAACGAGTGGGAAGTGATGACGAATGCTGGCGCTCCAGCGCAGCGCGACGCACACACTTCGATATGGACCGGCACGGTCATGATCGTATGGGGCGGCAGACAATGGCGCGGAGGCGGAGTGCCGGCCTTCCTCGCCGACGGCGGCATTTACGAGCCGGCAACGGATAGCTGGCGCCCGATCTCCTCCATCGGAGCGCCCTCGGAAAGGGGATGGCACTCCGCAGTATGGACTGGGACAGAGATGCTGGTCTGGGGGGGCCTCAGCACGACGTCGGATGGGTCGGGTCACGTGGAAACCCACCAAGACGGATTTGCTTATGATCCTGTCCTAGACCGCTGGCGTCCGCTCTCTATGGTGGGAGCGCCGTCGAAACGGACGGAACACTCCGCCGTGTGGACCGGCACCAATATGATCGTCTGGGGCGGCTTTGGCGAAGGCGATAGAGCCGACGGTGGCATCTACGATCCCAAAACGGATACCTGGCAACGAATGGAGAGCGCCCCGTTCGGACGAGGCGAGCACTTTGCGTTTTGGACTGGAAGTCGAATGCTCGTCTACGGCGGTCAGACGACGGAGTCAGATTTCGGCTTCGCGAATGGATCGTTCTTCACGCCGTGACAGAAGCCTTCAGCGCGACGTTACAGTCTCGCCGTGACCGCACGTGAAAGCGCCGCGGTCGAGCCGCTCGTAAGGATTGCCATGCCGGAGCGACGTCTTCTCGCGCGACGCGGATGATGCTGGCGGTGTCCGCTGGTCGGTGAGCGTCAAGGCTGTTGTCGCACTGAGCTCAAGCGTTGGCTCGTGCGCTGTCGAAGAAGCGCCGGGGGCGGGAAGACACGCTCGCCCAGATCGCCGACCTTCAGTGGCGGCGGATCGGCTAGCCAATGGACGCCGTTCGAGGTCGTGTTCCACGGAGGACACATCGAGAGCGGTGAGCGTCAACGTTGTTGCCGGCCTCCCCGGCACGGAGCCGACGCTCGGCGAGCACCGACAAGAGCACGTGCTCTTTGCTGGCTGCCGGATCGGGATCGCGCCCCACGAGGCGAAGCACGAGCGACACCGCTGCGCTGAGCGAGGCTCGTGCCGACTCCGGATCGTGATCCCACCGCGCCGAGCGACGCTCGAGCGCCGACAGCATGTGCAGCGGCTCGCCCGCGCTCGAGCCCGGTGAGCCCGCCCACGTCGATGCTCGCGCGATACGCCACGAGCTCCGGCTCGCCAATCCCCCCAGGCCGTCAGCGTTTGCTGCCGCTCCGCCGCCAGTGCCTGCGCCACCTCCTCGGCCGGGCGCTGCTCGCTCGGGGACATCACGCCCGACACCCACGGCACGAGCGCCTCCGGTGCAAATGAGGGGTAGGCGAGAAGGAGATTGGGCAAATCGCCCTTCACGTCGATGGCGAGCACCGGCACGCCGCTTCGCAGCGCTTCCTCGACGGGTCCCCATGAGCAGGCCCGTCTTGCCGCTGCCGGTCATGTCGGCCACGACGCCGTGAAGGTTGTTCAGGAGCGCGGGGCGTCAATCCCCCTACGTTTCCTAATGGCTCGGGCAGATGGCCGAACCGCAGTGTTTGGTCAGATCGCACCAGTGGTGGCTGCACTGAGCCGGGGCCGTGCAGGGCGCGCCGTCCGCCCTGAGAGGCTGGCAGGTGCGCGTTGTTTGGTCGCAGTAGGCCACGTCTTCTTGGCATACGCCGTTCAGACAAGGCCCGCTCGCCGGTGGCTCTTGGCATTTTCCCTCGACGCACTGGAGCGGCCACTGGCAGCCCGAATTCCCTGTGCCGCTGCCGGTCGGCGTCAGGCAGTCGGCTCCTACCAGGGCTGGGACCCGGCAGTTGCCCTTGGCATCCGCCGCCGTCCCGTAGCCGGCGCACACGAGACCGTCGGCACATCCAGGATTGTGGAGAAGGCAGGTGCCGCCGTCTTGGACGATGGGCGCGCAAACCCCGCCCGTGGGCATTAGGCCGGAGCAGTAAAGCCCGGTATCGCACCGTGCGCCGAAGATGGAACACGGCTGACCTGCCTCGGCGATGACGATGGGCGGCGTCGGCAAACACCGATGGGCGATCGGATCGCAACTGAGACCGGAATCGGGCGTGCACTCGCCCACGGGGTCCGGCGCGCAGGGCGTCGGCGCGCCGTTGACCGTGCAGCTGCCATCATCCGGCCTGCTGACGTTCGCGCCACAAGACTCGTCTTGCGTGCGGTACGGAAGGCACGTTCCGGGGCATGAGCCTGGGAAAACGCACGTGCCGCCGACGCAATCCTGATCGCTGTTGCAAGCGTCGATCTTGTCGGTGCGATTGCTACTCAGCCCGCCGCAAGCTTGGGTGAAACCCACCAAGAGGGGGAACGCCGCTGAAAACAATGCAATGACTCGGAGCGGCATGCGCATTGGGTGGATTCTACCATTGGAATTGAAGCGCCCCGACCATGCTCCGGTGGAGCCGGTCGAGGCTCCAGACGAGCAGCAGCCCGAAGCTGCAGGTCGTCTCCTACAAGGAGACCGTGATGGTTTGCGACCGCTCGCGCAGTTGGCTAGCGGGCAGCGACCCCACCGATTCGTCTATACGTCGACTCTCCGCCGGTCGTCGTGCAGGATGGAATGCTGCAATGGGAAGATGGATGGTATCGCTGGGCCCCGCGGATGATGAGGTAAGGGACGAGGTTTGGCCTGGCCCCCTCTTCTTGACGATTGAAGCCCTCCCTCCGGATGTGCAAGGGCAGTTCCCATTGCTCAAGCGCATTCAGATCGACTCGTCGCTCTACGTTGACGAGATACAAGTGCTCGAGGCGGACGCAGTCGTAGGTGTCCTGGCCGAACTCCGACGACTTCGTCGGATCTGTAGCGGGCAAGAGATTCTCGACGGCGTGGACGGTCGCGCAGTCTTCGACTCGTGGCGAGAATGGAGTGCGACCGGCGAGCGGTACGAGCCAGGCCAGATGAACGAGTTCGTCGACGCGATCGAGCGAGTGCTTGCGCGCGCGGTGGAACACCACTGGCGTTTGCGTATCGAGCTTTAGCTGGGGTGAGCCGGACGCCGGACGTCGACATCCAACGTCGCGCCCGTGCGAAAGCTTACCGGTACAATAAGCGCTGGAGTGCACGTCCCCATCAGCTCAAGCCAGATCTGGAGTTTCGCGCGATGAATCAACGGACGTGCGCTGTCGGCATCGGCTTGTTGGTCGTATCGTCGACCTTCATCTGGGCTGGGGGATGCGATTCGCCCGAGAGCGCCGAGTTCGCCGATGCCAGCGTCGACGATGCTGGCTCGGTCGACAGCGCGCGTCCTCCGACTTCCCATCGAGATGCGGGCACCGACGCGAGGCTGCCGCCCGAAGTCGGAATTCCCGAAGGGTGGGAGCTGTATGCCGACTACGACCCCGCGTGCGGTATCTACGTTCCGAGCGACAAGAAATACCTGCCGGCGCCCTTCCAGTGGGAATCCTGCGCCGTCATGGATACGGGGGCAGGTCTCCCGGGGCCGGACGGCATGGCGTGCCGAAAGATGGTCCTCGACTGGACAGGCAACTCGACCGGTATGCAGCTCGACGTCGTCACGAACGCCGAGGTCGTCGACGGAGTGGCTCGCCTCAACGTTGGACGTCTCATGCCGGGCCGCGGCTACCGGCTCGTCGCGGATGTCAACGGCCCGGTTCGCCAGTCGCTTCTGCTCACCGGCGGCTGCGCCATGGGCGGCGGGTCGATGGCGGGCGGCAACATCATGTATCGGATGTTCGATCCCGGGGGGACCGGATCATCCCCCCCCGGTGGGGCCATCGGAGGTTCGGTCGACGACTTGAAGCCCCGCGTCTATGTGCCAAAGGGCCATCGCTCTCCGACGTCGATCTCGCAGAGCTTCATCGTGGGCCGGAACTACTTCGTCGAGTCGGTCGGCACGGGCGACACGATCTACTCGATGACATCAGGTTTGCCGGTGACCACCATCACCCGTCCTCCCGAGGATGACGGGTTGTTCTACGGGGGATACTTTTTCCAGGGCGATGATGCCTACTGGAGCGCCGAGACGGCCGCCTCCGAAGGAATCAAAGTCTGGAATCCGACCGGCGGTGAAAAGACGCTCGTGGGCGAACCACTCAATAAGAATCGCGTCACTGCCGGATTCGGCACCGACGGTGTCGACATGGTCTGGTTCGAGGGAACCAATCAGACCTCGTCGGGCGTTTTCGAGAACGTCGACGTGTGGACGGCGAAGTACACCACCGATCCCGCGGCGCTCATCGCGACCAAACGTCACCTTCTTGCCGACGAGCTCAACAGCTGGCCCGACCAGTTCGTCGTGGGTTGTGGCTACGCCGTCGTCGGCATTCACGCAAACCGCTCCTGGGGTACGGCAACCGGTTTGCACGTCATCCGACTCTCCGACGGCCGATCATGGACGATCGAGACGGAGAGCCAGTTGCAGGCGTATCAGTTCCAATTCACCCGGCCGGTCGCGGTCACCTGCGACGAGGTTTTCACGAAGGCGACCGCAGGCAGCTTCTGGCACGTGGCGCGCATCCGGCTCGACTCGCTCGGTCCCGGAACGCCCGTGCAATAGCGGCCGCTCTGACCCGAGCTTCTGTGCAACCTGCTGCTATTCGACAACGGTAGCGCGCGGGTCGCGCGCGTGGTTTGGGTAGCTTGAATCCATGACGGCAACGACCATGTCCAGCCTCGAGGAATCGAGGCCGCTCTTCATCAAGAAGACGCCCTCCGGCAAGCTCGACGTGACCTTGGCGTTCGAGGTGATCTGCTACTATTCGAGCGGCATGAACCCGGGCTATGTGCACCTGCTGCTGCCCGCGGAGGCGGCGCTCGTCCGCGAAGGATCGCGCCGACAATCCGTCGTCTGAGTCGACGAAGCCGACCTATGCACGCCGAGGCACGAAGTGTGCTTTGCACGCTTCCGTGCCCTCACGATCGCTCGTCCGCCTCATCTCATTCGCGCCGTTCGCGTGCGCGTTCTACGGCTGCACCACCAATGAACATGAATTGGCGACCGGCAAGACGTGCGGTGAAACGATGGAGGCCGCGGATGTGATCGAGACTCCGCGCGCCCTGCCGTCGACCGTGCCCTGGTTCGAAGCTTCACCCGCGGCGCTTTGCCAAGATGTGCCAAACGCTGTCATCAGTCAGATCGCCGTGTCGCGGACGGGAGACATCATTGTCGCCGGGGCGGGCGGCCGTGGCGACTTCGGCGCCGGTCCCTTGGCAGGGGGCGTCTTCGTTGCCTCCTTCGGAGCTCACGGCGAGCCGCGCTGGAGCCGTGACCTCGGCGCCGGCACGTTCCTGTCGATCGCGGTCGACGGCGCTGGGAACGTGGGCGTGGCTCGAGCCCTGGTCGGAGCCATCAACGAGCCCGGCCCCGGCGTTATCCTCGTCGATCAGCTGGACGCCTCAGGACGGCTGGCGTGGACGCGGAACTTCACATCTGCAGACGGAAAGGAACACGGCGGCGTTTCGATTGGCTCCGACGCGGAGGGCCGCTGGAACGTCGCCGTCCCGGGCCGCTTGTTTCAGTTCGACTCCGCGGGCAATACGTTGTTCCAGATCGACTACGACTACTTCGTGCCGGTCAGCGTCATCCCAGGCGAAACCGGAGGGCGAATCCTGACGGGCTTTTCCGCCCCCATCCAGATGCAGCCGTCACCGCGGGCCTTCGTCGCCGAGCTCGACACGAACGGCACCGAAAGGTGGCGGGTGCCGCTCGAGGGCGGACTCGTGGCCGGCTACGGCTATCTGCAGTCTGCCGGCGCCGGAAGCACATTTGTTGGAAGCACCTTCGCCGAGCGGGTCGTCGTCGGTCCGAGCACGCTGGAGGCGCCCAGCGACGGCAGTCCTGTGCCGATGGGCGTCTTCCTGACGAAGATCGGCGGCGATGGCGCCGTGGCTTGGGTGCAGAACCTGGCCCGTGCGGGCGAGACCGGGCTAGTGAGCCTGGCGGTGGACGAATGTGCGAACCCGTTGGTCGCTTTCACAGCTGCTGATGGCGTCTCTATCGCCGCGCTCGACTCCGCGGGAAGGCGGACCTGGACGCGCCGCTTTTCGGGCTTGACCGACGCGAAGGTACTCGTCGCGCCTGTGCCCGGCTCGACCGACGTGGTCCTCGCAGGGTCGACCGACGTTTCCAGTTGCGCGGACGCCTGCCCCTGCTACCAGCCGCACCCCTTCTTGTACCGCCTGAAGCGCGACGGGACGCTCGCCGACGGCTTCGTCGCCCATCGCTGACGACGAGAGTCAGGATCCCCGCGACGCGTGTCCTCGCCGAACGGCGCACGATCGTCGGTTGCTTCGGATAGCGAATCACATGCGCTCGCGCGAGCACCTCCGTGGTCGACGTATCCGTCCTGGTCGCCTCGGCGCGAGTGGAGCGTCGAGGTGACGAGCGATGTCGACGACCTGCCGCTGCGTCGAGCATGCGCTCTGGCAGCTCTCTCCTCGAGACGGAGTGCCGACTGCAGCCCGGTTACGTCCCGGCTAGCCGGTCGTGGAACGGTAGCGCGCGGGTCGCGCGCGTGGTTTGGGTAGCTTGAATCCATGACGGCAACGAGCGTGTCCAGCCTCGAGGAATCGAGGCCGCTCTTCATCAAGAAGACGCCCTCCGGCCGCGCCGGCGGGCACGCGATCGATGCCGACACGTTCGAGCTGCTGCCGGGCTGGGCCTCGGGCGTCACCGACGAAGGGGGGAAGGATGCCCCCGCGCACACCGAAGACGAGAGCCCGGGGCTGCGAGCGGCGTCGAAAGTTCCGCGCGAACCGATACGGTTCCTTCTCGCCTCGCCGGGTTGAAACGACGGACTGATTGGCCAGGTCGCGCCTGCGTCCGGTCCGGCCCCGGACGCAGGGACGACGGCGTCTTGATCAGGCGTTCACGAGGTTAATGACCCACTTCTGCCCGGCGGTCTCGGTCCAAGCGCTCTGCACCAGAGGAGCGCCGTCCTGGCTGCCATCGACGGTCAGGACCTTGCCACTGTGTCGGTTGGTCAGCCTGTAACAACCATCCCAGTTGAGGGCGACCTCCCAAAGCTGGTTGTCGCCATTGTGGAATGGCCACTGGATGACGGCGCCACCATCGTTCATGGCGGCTCCTGACACGTCGAGGGCCTTGCCGCTGTGAACGGCGGTGATCTTGTAAACGCCATTCCCCTGCCAGGTGAAGGTCCAGCGCTGATTGGCAGCGCCGTCTCTCCCGGGCCAAAGGATGATCGCGGTACCGTCGGCCGAGGAGGCCCCGGACACGTCGACCGCCTTGCCGCTGCTCTGATTTTTGATGGTGTAGACGCCGTCGGGAAGTACGCGCGTGGTCACGGGCACGATGATCCACTTTTGACGGTCGTTGTTGTCCCACGCGTTCTGAACCAGCGGCGCACCGTCCTGAGTGATAGCTCCCCCGACGGTCAAGTCCTTGCGGCTGTGCCGGTTGATGAGTCGGCAGCTCCCGTCCCAATACAGAGAGACTTGCCAGAGCTGGTTGTCGCCATTGTGGAATGGCCACTGGATGACCGCGCCGCCATTGTCGGTCGACGCGCCCGACACATCGAGGGCCTTGCCGCTGTGGAAGGCGGTAATCTTGTAGAAGCCGCTGTCCTGCCAGGTGAAGGTCCAGCGCTGATTGGCCGCGTCTCTCCCGGGCCATTGGATGATCGCGGTACCGTCGTCCATCGAGGCGCCGGTCACATCGATCACCTTGCCGCTGCCCTGATTCCTGATGGTGTAGACGCCGTCGGGGAGCGGCCGCGCGGTATTCCAGACAATGGCGGCAGGGCTACCGGAAAGCGCAATGTCCTCTCGCTTCTGCGCCGCGGACCAGGTCACGCCATCGCTGCTCGTCATGTACCAGAGCTCGTCGTTGTGCTCTCCTCCCCGGATGAACACCCAGAGCAAGCCGTAATGCACGACGGCCGCGGGGCTGTCGGAGACGGTAACATTCGGAATCTTGTGTGAAACCCAATTGCTGCCATCAAAGCACTGGTACCAGAGCTCGCCGTTGTTGCCGCCGCCCTGGTGGAAGACGTAGAGCTTGTTTTCGAAGCTCACGGCCGCCGGGCTTCCCGACATCGCCACGTTCGGAATTTGCCAGTCTCCTGCGACCCAACGCTCGCCCTCGTAGACCATCCGCCAGAGCCCGTCGCCGTTACCGCCCGCGCGGTGAAACAGATAGAGCTGGTTGCCGAAAATGGCGGCCGAAGGACTGCCCGTAATGCCGGCGTGCAACGGCACGTCCGCCCAATTCGAGAGATCGCTTGTCGTCAACTGCCAGAGATCGCTTCCACCACCACCGGTGTGAAAGACGTGGAGCTTATCGAGATAGACGATCGCGGCCGGGCTTCCGGTGAGTAGCACGTTGGCGACTTTGCTCGACGTCCAGGTCGAGACTCCGTCGAAGGTTTGACGCCACAATTCCTTATTATGACCGCCACCTTGGTGGAATACGAGGAACTGGTTCTGGAAGACGACGGGCGAAGGACTCTCGGAAAGGGTGACGAAGGACAACCGCTCGGCACCGTTCCAAGTGGTGCAATCGCGCGTCTCGAACCACAAGCTGCCAGTGTCCCCGCCGCTCTGGTGAAGCACCATGAGCGGCGCGATGCGTCGATAGCCGTGCCCCGGCCGGATGTAGGGACGCGCCGCCGGTCCGTTCGGGCCGATGCCATGTTTGAATTGGGGGGGAATCTTGTTGAACATGTCGGCAACTTCGCGGTCCGTGTCGATCCACTTTCCGTCGAATGCGTTGAGCTTGCTGCCGTCGAGCTGCGTGGCGCCCGTGTATCCGATGTCTTGGAAGCGCCCCAGACGGCCACTGAATTTGGCCCACTGTTGATCGCCGATCACGTTGCCGTCGGCGTCGAGCCCGATACGACGCAAGCCGTTGGTAACCTCGTACGCGCGCCAGGGAATGCCGGTGCTCATTGATGAGCCGATGTCGAACGCGCCGGGGTAATGGTCCTCGGTATGCCAGAAACCCTGATCCTTGGTGTTGTGGAGCGAGTGCCCATTCAGCGCCGAGTGAACGATGGGGTGATCGCCGCCCTCGGTGTCGAACTCGCCGGGCTTGTACCAAGTGAAATCCCCGTGCGCCTCGTACGCGACGGCGGATAGTTGCCAGTCGTCACCGTGGCGGACCAGGCGCACGACGAATTCCTCGTAGTCGCCTTCGTGCTGGCCGTAGTCGTTGAGGATCGCGTAAAATTCGGTTCCGGCTCGCAGACCCTTGATCGTTTGGCCGCCCTGATAGGCGAAGAGCATCACGTAAGTGATCTCGACGCAGTCGATGAACTCCTGGATGGCGTAGTACATCGGCGCGGTGACGGCGCCATTGACCAACGCCATTCCGGAATGCTGCGACGGGTTGATCTCGAGGACGTAGCCCGTCGTGGCCGTGTCTACATGGTCCGCGAGCGTCGCTTGGCCGGTGACCGTCACGGGGGTCGGGGCGTAGTTGATGACCGGGGCGCCCGTTTCGCCAGCGGATGGATTCGGCGTTCCTCGCTGGAGCGTAGCGCCTTGAATCAAGTGCTCAATCGAGCAAGGTAGATAAGACTCATAGCGGGAAAAGTACACCGCGGGGGCGAACCGCGAGACGTCGTTCACGGATACGGGCATGAGTATTCCCTCGTTAGGAGTGACGGTCGGACGCGAACGTTCGGCACCCAACGGCGGCTGCTGGATAGCGCCTCGGGCGTGCCGAACACATGGCCGATCGTGCGCCAAACCTGCCGCGGTTTTCTAGGCCACAGGTGTGGCGTGAGGTCAGGTGCGCGTCGCGACGTGGAGCAAGACGCCGGTGCGAGCGCTGGGCTCCGTGGTGAGCAATTGGCGCGCGAGCGCGATGGCTTTCACGGTCGCGGCACCGCGATGGTTCACACCGAGCTTGGCGTAGACGGCTTGAAGAAGGCGGCGCACGGAGTCGGCACGCAGGCGAAGGATGCGAGCGATGTCCGAGGTGTCTTTGCCTTGGGTGAGCCAGAAGAGCACTTCGCTTTGGCGCGGCGTGAAACCGACGCGCCCGAAGAGCTCCGGCGTGACGAGTAAATCCTTCGCGGAGGTCAAGGCGTGAGCCAGCTCGCGTCCGTTCGCGAGGTGCGGCTGAATCGCGGCGAGGAGCTGTTTCTCGTCCGCGTCGAAGGGGCGCCCGTCCCGCATGAATCCGACGAACACGGTCGAGCCGGTGCTCGACGGCACGTGCACGAAGCAGTGGTCGGTGAAGCGCATCGGCCGGTAGACTTCTTGGTAAATGTCGAGGTCGCGAAACGCGGTTTGACCGTAGAAGTCGCGAGCGCTGTACGGCTTCCCGTCGTTGAGATGCGGGTCGAAGCGAAACGGCGCGTACTTCCGCATGTGCCGTCCGAACGCCACGAACGCATCGGCGAGTGCGGGTAGCTCACAATCGAAGTTGGCGTGGAGCTCGCCGGTGGCATGGTCGAGCACGCCATGGCTATTCAGCGAGAAGTCGAGCAGCCGCGAGGTCAGCGCGAACGTTCGTGCGATCAACGTTTCCGTCGCGAGCCCTGGCGAATAGAACTCTGCGAGCGCGCGATTCAGTTGCAGCAGCAGCGTCGGCGTCGGCATTCGAGTGCGAACCGAACGCGAGACGCTGTTCATCATCGGTAGTTCAGAAATCATCTCATGGACACCCCAAGAGGATGATCGCGCAGCGGGTCGAAGAACGCTCTCGAATTGAAGGCGAAGCGGCATCCCTCTGCCCGGCGTTGCTCACGCCCGAATCGCCAGATCCGTTGTCCACGCCGGCTTCCGGGCGGCCGTCCGTCGAGCTGCTGGAGTCTGAGCACGCCGCGAACACGAGGGCGCCACCATCAAGAGGGAACGCGGAGGAAAGAGCGCGATGGAACGGCTCATCGATTCTCCAGCGACCGCAAGGCGGCGGCGCAAACTCTCCCTTCACATCAGACCGGCAGGGCGGCGTAGCACGGAATGGCCGCGGCCGTATTCCGTGCAACGGCCCCGTCAGTCGTACTTGCGCCAGGTGGTGCCGTCGAACGACGCCACGTCGGCCTTGCCGACGGACCACATCACGCCCTGCGCCACCGAGAGGTTGTAGCAACTCACCGGCCCCATCGCGCCGAAGTCGACCGGCACCAGGCGGTTGGCGTCGAGCGTGTAGAGCCCCGACATGGTGGCCACGTAGAGCTTGTCGCGGAACCAGCACAGGTCCCACAGGTCGGCGTCGACCTCGTCTTCCCATGCCACGGGCGCCCACGCATCGCCGCGCCCCTTGACGAGCACGCCGCCCTGCCCAGCGACATACACTTGGCCGTCGCCCGCGCAGCAGACGGCCGAGAGGATCACGTTGGTGGGACTGCTGCACTGGGTCCACGTGGCGCCGTCGTAGCGCCAGATCTCGCCGCCCCAGCCGGCCGCATAGATCTCGTTCCAGCCGTAGCCGTCCATCGCCTCGAAACCGAGCGCCTCGGTCTGGCCGGCGCGCGGCGCGCTCATGTCCACCCACTGCGCTTCGCCGACACGCCGGAACACCTGGCGCTTGCTCCCGCAGACGAAGACCTCGCCGCCGATCTCGCGCGCATGGCGGATCATGACGGGGCGCGGCTCGATGGTTTCGTCTTCGCGCCGACCGCCCACGTAGGTGCTGACGTCGCCGTCCTCGCCCACCAGCACGACCTTCTCCGCCGGCGATTT